>CBDFFH010000022.1:0-175403 GCA_965246715.1 Chamaesiphon sp.
GGCGTGACAGTTATTTAGATAGCCGAGCGACAATTCGTTCCGCGCTTCGGTATCGTTCAATCCGGGACTATCGATGATTTCGATGCCTTTGGATAGTAATTCGAGCGGGTACTCGACGACAGCGTAGTCTACATCGGGAAAAGCGGGTTTGTTGCTTTCTTCTAGCCGCTTAGCTTCGGATGGATCGATCGTGTATTTCGTTTTAAAGCTAGCGAAATCCAGTTCTTCGGGTCGTCGATCGCCTTTAAAATGAATCGTAACTTTTTTCTCCGTACCATAGCGCAATACCGTCAGCAAAGCGGTACAAGGATTGACATCGCTGGGTAAGACATTTTCACCAATCAAGGCATTGAGAAACGTACTTTTGCCCCGTTTCATGTCACCCAATACCATCAGGCGGAAGACACCTTGTTGTAAATTTTGACCCGCTTTAGTCAGATCTGCTAAATCTCGATCGAATCCCATTTCACCAGAGCCACTTTTCGCCGCTGTCTCTGCCTGCTGGAGATTGGTTGCCATCTGCTGGAGACAGTTAGCAACTTCGTAGCGTACTCGCGCGACGCGATCTAAGTCTTGGAGGAAACGATTGGTTTTAGCAGTGGGCATCATAATTTAGGTGGGAGGTTGAAGGGGCAATCTTAGATGATTTTGGATTTTGGATTTTGGTATTTATCCCAAGATTCAGCCAGCTACCGCTACAAAGGCAAATAGCGAAATCCTGGCTAGCCGCTGACAGATATAAATAATTACAACAACAGTAATGAATAATCCGGAAAATTTAGCAGTGCTGATGAGATCTTGTCTGAAGGATCGAACGGGTTTGTTGCTGCGTCGATCGAGTACAGTCGGATGATGAAATTCTCTGCTAGCTAGCATCACTATAGAACCCATTTGAGATCTTTTTGGCGATCGCATAGAATCAGGGCAGAGTAGTTAAATTTGAGTAGATTGGGGTAGGAAATGGGGTATTCAAGTGACTTGACAGACAAAGAGTGGGAAATAATCGAGCCACTACTGCCCCAGAAAAAGAAAACTCGACCACCGCTGTGGACAAAAAGACAACTCCTAAATGGCATATTTTATCAGCTCAAGAACGGTTGTAATTGGCAGGACTTACCCAGAGATCTACCACCATATTCAACTGTCTTCTGACACTATCAGAACTGGTGTGAAGACGGCACGATCGCTCGAATCATGGCAAAGCTACATATGAAAGCACGCGAACAAGTCAAAAAAAACCAGAATGGACAACCCTCATCATGATTGACTCTCAAGCGGTAAAAAATACTTGTAATGCAAGTATTGAATCGAAAGGGTTTTGTTTTTACAAATGCACCAACGGCATCAAAAGACATCTAGCGGTAGACATACTAGGCTTCCCTTTCTTCACTCACTGTACTAGGGCTAACGTAGCTGACGACCAAGGTTTGATTGAAATGCTCACGTACAACATTGATTACTTCAAATCGAAACCTGCTGATTTGCCTAAAACTACGATCTTGTTAGATAACGGTTATCACCCTGACAAACTGACTCAAGCACTGGAGGTGATTTACCCTGAGATTATGACTAAGATTCAATTTGAGCTTTCAGCCAAGCCATCCAAGGCTGAGAAAGCCGCTAACGGTCAATCTGGATTTGTGCCTGTTCGCTCTAGATGGGTGATTGAACGTTCAAATGCTTGGGTAGAGCGATGTAAAAGTTTAGTCAAAAATTTTGACCGCACACTAAAACGTTCCAATGCCAAGCTCAAGCTCTGTTTTATTCGACTGATGCTCAAGCGACTAGCCACTGCCTAAAAAGATCTCAAATGGGTTCTATAATTATTACAGTCTCGATCGACCCGATCTGTCGAGGGTGAATCTACGGAGTTGTCAATTATATAGAGCCATCCTCGATCCGATATCGACCATCAACTCGACCCTTGACATGACAATGCAATTGCATTACTCTTTAGATAGCATTTGTTAAAAAAGTTTAAAGGCGATGATGGCTCAAATCTCAGAGTCTACACTAACCGATCGTTACCAAACTACAGTTCCCGATCCCATTCGCAAGGCGCTGGGTTTGAATAAACGCGATCGCATCGCCTACACCATTGAGCCTGATGGCAAGGTAACAATCTCGCGCGCACAAGAGCCGGAGAGCGATCCGATCCTGGGTAAATTCTTGAATTTTATCGCCAGAGACATCGAACAAAATCCTCAACATGTAATGGCGATTACACCTGATTTAGTAGAGCGCATTCGATCTCTAGTCGATGGAGTCGATGTCGATCTCGATGCACCACTTACGGATGAGGATGAATAGGTTTGGCTGTAAGTCCGATAGTAATTAATGATTGGAATATATTTGCTCATGCGCTCTTCCTCGATCGGGTTGAAGCGCTTTTACTGCAAGTGGAACGTTTACGTGAAAAGTATCCGAACGAATATAAACAAAAGAATGGCACAAAACGCCTAGCTGCGATCTCAACGTTAGCATTCGATGTTATTCCTCAAGATCCCACCCGCAGCGAGTATCGGCAGGGATCGACACTTGGCGATAATTATAAGCACTGGTTTAGAGCTAAATTTTTTCAGCAGTATCGACTATTTTTTCGATATCATCAACAGAGCAAAATTATTGTCTTTGCCTGGGTGAATGATGAAAACTCTAAACGAGCATACGAGAGTAAGACAGATGCCTATTTAGTTTTCCAAAGAATGCTGGAAATAGGTCATCCCCCTGATGATTGGGATCGATTACTTGAAGAGTCGCAAGCGGAAACCGATCGGTTAGAGCAAATAATCGGTGCACAAACTTGACTGGTAGCCATCCACGGGCAGTACTAAAAATACTCGATCGGGTGTTTGTGTCGATCGAATATCATGAAACTCGATCGTTTTGTGGATTAGCAAAATGCTTGTCTTAGCGATCGAGTTTTAAAGCCGCTTGAATTCTTTTCGTTAGCTTCGTGGTTGATGCCGTGGGCAGTGCCCACCCTACAAAATTAATATTCACTAATAAATACTGAGATGAAAAATGCCAGCCAAACCGAAAATTCTTGACTTCGATACTCCACATGAAGACTATCCACTTGGGGAAAGAATCGTACTGAAGGACTCGATCGCTTTTTTTGAATCACAGCTCTCTGTTAATTCTGACGTAAACAAAGACACTGAATTTCTTACAAAACTTCCACGTGCTGTTTGCTATTATGGTGCCCGTACTTGTAAGATTTATCCTTTCATCTGTGTACCCGCATCACCTTACCGCGATCTCCCCGATGCCTCTACTGTACTGCGAGATCTCCGTGCCGAGAACTTTAGAAGCGAACATATCAAGAATCTTGATACTATTTCGATTCCATATCCTGGCTACAACCCAGGCACGGAAAATGATGAAATCCACACTGAAACAAGCGAACAAGCTATATTCCAAAAAGCAGACGATAAGGATGAGGACGGTAATGCTACTCCCCCACACAAATCGCTCATTTGGCATTCAGAGCTACAGAGTTATGTGTTGAATAGCCATATTTACTATGTCTTGTTGCATACCAAACCCTATATTTCTGAAGCCGGAAACAGCTTCAGTGACATAGTTATTCTATTCGCTGTCGGTGTCTCTACTTTGACAGGTAATCTGGTTGGAGCAGTTACTCATCAAGTCTGCCACAACTACTGTGATTAAATCCAAAACGTCTGACTAAATTATTTACTCTTGCTGCAGGTAGTGTGTAGGATCGATCGAGAATACTTTCGATCGAGTCAGCAATCTAAAATCCAAAATCCAAAATCAAATGACCGACTCCATCATGGTTGTGGGTACCACCTCCCACGCAGGTAAATCGTTGATTACCGCTGCTATCTGTCGGTTGCTCGTCCGCCGAGGCTTCAATGTCACCCCATTCAAAGGGCAGAATATGGCTCTGAATGCCTATATTACTGCCGATGGTAAAGAAATGGGTCACGCTCAGGCGGTCCAGGCTTGGGCGGCGAAAATCGAGCCGAGGGTGGAGATGAATCCGATCTTGCTCAAACCGCAGGGGGATATGACTTCGCAGGTAATTATGATGGGTGAGGCTGTGGGGCGAGTTCAGGCGGCGGATTATTATCGGGATTATTTCGATCGCGGCTGGGCGGCAATTACTAATTGCTTGGATAAATTAGCTGGGGAATTTGACTACATCGTCTGCGAAGGTGCGGGCAGTCCGGCAGAAATCAATCTCAAACATCGCGATTTGACGAATATGCGGGTGGCGAGTTATTTACAAGCAAATACTGTCTTGGTTGCCGATATCGATCGCGGCGGTGTATTTGCCCATATCGTCGGTACTTTAGAATTATTAGAACCTGAAGAACGCGCTCTAATTAAAGGATTTATTATCAACAAATTTCGCGGTCAGCGATCGCTATTAGAGTCGGGAATTATCTGGCTGGAAGAACGGACGGGGATTCCGGTCATTGCGGTGATACCGATGTTAGACCAAGTATTTCCAGCGGAGGATTCGTTAGATTTACTCGAACGTCGATCGCACAAGCCGAATGCTGAAACTACGATTGGTATAATTAAATTTCCCCGAATTTCTAACTTTACCGATTTCGATCCGCTCGATGGCGAACCGTCAGTGAATTTGAAATACATTACCAAACCAGCCGAATTAAGTGGTTGCGATGTGCTAATCTTACCCGGATCGAAAACTACGATTGCCGATCTAAATTGGCTGCAACAAACGGGAATTGCAACTGCCATATCGATATTTCATGCTAATGGTGGAGTAGTCATGGGCATCTGTGGTGGCTTCCAAATGTTAGGTGCGATCGTTTCCGATCCGACCGGGATCGAAGGGGTTGCTGGAGAATATTCAGGTTTAAATCTCTTGCCGATCGCGACAACCATTACCGAAATTAAAACCACCAGACAGCGCACTACTACTACTAAATATCCCCACCAAGACATCTCGATCGCGGGATACGAAATTCATCAAGGAATTACTGAATGGCACTCAGACGGAGCTAAAATCGCTAACTACGATCGATTATTTACCGACGATACATTAGGTATCGTCGATCGCGATCTCAGCATCTGGGGTACCTACTTACACGGCATCTTCGATAACGGCAAATGGCGGCGCAACTGGCTCAATCAGATCCGTACCCGCAAACAGCTGTCCCCGCTCACAATTGAAGTGCTAGACTATGCCAGTCAACGGGATGAAATATTCGATCGATTAGCCGACTCGATTGGGGACTATTTGGATCTAACTCCATTAATGAATAGCCAAAAATAGTACCAGCAAACTCTCTGCGTACTTTGCGCCTTCTTTGCGTCCTCTGCGTTAAAAAAAGACCTCGAACACAGCACAAAATGACCGAGCCAGAAGTTACGATTATTCCAGGATTTCTCCCTCCCACAGCCGCCACCAACCTTTATACCCAACTATGCGATCGCATCGACTGGGATTTACGGATGAGTGCCAGACAAACAGCCTGCTACGGTCTATCCTACGACTACTCTGGCGTGAGCTATGAAAATAAGCCGATGCATCCGCTTCTCGTGCCGCTTTGTAGCAAATTGAAAGAAACATTAGGATTCGAGCCGAATAGTTGTTTGATTAACTACTATTTAGATGGACGCTCCAAAATGGGCTTCCATTCCGATGAGATCGACAACCTCGAACCTGGGACGCAGATTATCATTATCTCTTTGGGTACCGAACGCAAACTGTCATTTCGATCGAAAGCCGATTACGACCAACGCCTGAGCTATTTCCTACCACATGGTTCGTTACTATATATGAGCCAGCGCACCCAAGAATTTTGGAGTCACGCCATCAAACGCGCCAATGTCACCGAAGGTCGGATCAGCCTGACGTTCCGTCGCATCGTTGCTGAAGCTCAACCCTAATCCCTAATCTCTTGCCCTACTGCGTTGGCTAAATTCTGCTAGAGTTAACCTGAATCATCCATTCAGCATCTCTAAATAACTGTGGCAGAAAGTCAGAAACCAGCCCAATCGATGGGTAGAATTGCCGGAATCGTGGCAGTAGCTACCCTCCTGAGTAAAATTTCCGGATTGCTGCGACAGATGGCAATTGCGGCAGCTTTTGGCGTGGGAGCCACTGTCGAAGCTTACAACTATGCATATACCATTCCGAGCTTTCTATTTATTCTGCTGGGTGGGATTAACGGGCCATTTCATAGTGCGATCGTCAGTAGCATTTCCAAACAAAAGAATCAGTCAGATGTGGCTCCGCTGGTCGAAACCATGACCACAATGGTCGGTGGTATTTTGTTGGTGGTGACAATGCTATTGATTTTATGTGCGGGTAATATTATCGATATTTCCGCCCCTGGTTTGACTCATGTTACCTTAGAAACCGCCACGGCTAGAGGACTAAGCCTAGAAGCCGCGATCGAGAGAGGCATCGCCGTGCGAACTAGTGCGATCGATCAACTGCAAATCATGTCCTTCATGGCGGTTTTGTCGGGCTTTATCGGCATCGGTTTTGGGACGCTCAATGCCGCTGATATGTATTGGCTGCCAGCGATTAGCCCGATCTTGTCGAATATTACCACGATCGTCGGATTGGGAATTTTAGCAATCCAACTCGGCGCGAATATCTCTTTACCAGAGTATGCAATTTTGGGTGGTAAATTTCTCGCCTGGACGACTTTACTCGGTGCGATTCTGCAATGGTTGGTGCAAGTTTACGCCCAGTGGAAAGCGAAATTGGGGACATTGCGGTTGCGATTTGATTGGTGGCGACCGGGTGTGAAGGAGACGCTGGCGGTGATGGGGCCAGCAACATTATCTTCGGGGATGTTGTACATCAATCTCTTTACGGCGATGTACTTTGCTTCCTTTATCCCTGGTGCTGCCCCGGCAATGCTGTATTCCAATCTCTTAGTCCAAACACCATTAGGGATTATCTCGACGATGATTTTGGTGCCGCTATTGCCGATTTTCTCGCGGCTGGCAGATCCCAAAGATTGGGTGGAATTAAAAGATCGGATTCGGCAAGGGTTATTGCTGACTGGGGTGACGATGCTACCGTTGAGTGCGATTATGATTGCACTATCACAACCGATCGTCCAAGTTATTTACCAACGCGGTGCTTTTAAATCCGCAGACTCGCAATTGGTCGGTTCGGTGTTACTGGCTTCGAGTTTGGGGATGTTTGTCTATCTGGGACGCGATGTATTGGTGCGGGTATTTTATGCCCTCGGCGATGGCGGTACCCCATTTAAAATCAGCGTCGTCAATATCTTTCTCAATGCCCTGTTTGATTTCCTGCTGTGGAAACCACTCGGCGCACCTGGATTGGTACTCGCGACAGTTTGTGTAAATGTTATCTCTTGTATCGCATTATTATGGTCGCTCGATCGACGGTTAAATGGTCTACCTTGGGGGAGTTTTACCCCACTATTTGGATTGGCTGCGGCTAGTGTCGTTACGGGTTTGGCAACTTGGGGTGTCAGTTTTGGGTGGCAAAAATTGGTGCCAGCAACAAACATGGTGACATCGATCTTACAAGTAGTTATTGCGGGTGGAATTGGTTTAGTAGTATTTTCGCTGATTGCCAGTCAGTTGAAGTTACCCGAGTTCGATTTATTTGTCAGTCGGCTGCGGCAGAAATTGCTAAGACGTTAGAGGATGTCTGAAAAGTCGAAACCTACGCTAGCCGCCTGAGCATAATGCTGTAATAAAGCGATTTCCTTATGCAAATCGCTTTATTTGACTCCCCCTTACCAAGTCCCATCATCAGTAATCGAATCGGAAGATTTTTGATAAGTCTTAACTGAGTTATCCATATTATTTCCATTACCTGGTGTAAGTACGAGTATTCGACCATTATTTTGTAAAGCCATCGAATAATTTAAATTTTGCCCCGAATATGATTTATTTTCAACCTTTATAGCACCTGGAGCCATCCCACAAGTAGTTAATAATTCTTTGTTACTAGTTTTATATATTATGTTTACATTAGATTCACTGACCGTAAAACGAGCACCTATATTAAATTGATCTATCAATGCACAGGTTTGATACACGCTACCAGTCTCACGAGCTTTCGAGAAAATTCTTAGTAATCTACCACTAGGGTAAAAATAGTATGTATCATCAGCACTTACATCTGATGGATTTCTATGCTCCCATTTCCCTATAAGTGATGCTGGTACTGGACTTGATGCTGTATTTCCCGTTTGAACTTGAGGCGTAGATTGGACATCTTTCTGATTGTCGGTAACTTGTACTGGAGCTGATGCTGTACTTCCTGTCTCTACTTTGACTGGAGATTTTGCAGCCCTACGATGATTAACACCTCTTACTGACATGCCGAATAGCAAACTAAAAACACAAGCAGAAATGAGTATTGGCTTTGATAACATATTGTACATCACTAATAATTTATTAAAATAATTAAGTTGAAGTGCTATTAAAAATTAGTTGAGCTTGGCTTGAGAAAGGTAGTGGCTTGACAGGACTAAAAATGTGTGTAAAAAGATCGCTCAAAATATTACTAATTGTATTTTTCAGAGTTCTAAATGCCCACAATTTTAGTCCAGTCGTCCCAGTAGGGTGGGCAGTGCCAGCCCTTTCAACGTGAACAATAGTACTATTTTCTCGATCGATATAAGGTGCCACTTTGAAGCTTTTTCAATTATGGCGTGCCCCTCCTCGATCGATAAAAAAGTCATAAATCGATAAAAAAGTCATAATTCGACCGCCGAAGACGGCACGCAAGCTTCGAGGAGGGGCACTCAATCAGTACTATCGATTACCTCCGGTACGCTTTGCGAACGAATTGAACACCAGTTTACGCCATCACAGCACTAGGTATTTATACATGTTGAAAGGGCTGGCACTGCCCACCCTCGCACAACTTCTTGACTATTGCTAAAAGAGAATTTGGAGAATTCGATCGTGATAATTAAACGATTACCTTATGCGAACTGCTGAACTTAACTACACATCACTAAGTTTATTCAACAAGCTGCGTGGAGGTTTTTTGATAAGTCTTAACTGAGTTATCTATATTATTTCCATTACCTGGTGTAAGTATGAGTGTTTGCCCATTATTTTGTAAGGCCATCGAATAATTAAGTGATCCCGAATATGTTAAATGTTCAACATGTACAGCACCTGGAGCCATTCCACAAGTACTTTGTAATTCTTTGGTAACATTTTTATACATCATACTTATATTCGATTCACTGACGGTAAAAAGAGCATGTACCTCAATGTTATCTATTAGTCCACAAGTTTGATGTACGCCACTAGTCTCATGAGCTTTCGTGAAAACTCTCGTTAATTTACCACTAGGATAAATACGGTATTCATCATCAGGATTTACATCTGATTTATTTTTGTGAATCCACTCCCCTATAAGTGATGCTGGTACTTGACTCGAGCCTGTATTTCTCATCTGAACTTGAGGTGTCGGTCGTACATCTGTCTGATTGTCGGTAACTTGTACTGGAGCCGATCCTATATTTCCTGTCTCTGCTTTGACTGGAGATTTAGTAACCTTGGGATTGTTAACACCTCTTACTGACAGGCCAAACAGCAAACTAAAAACACAAGCAGAAATGAGTATCGGCTTTGATAACATATTGTATATCACTAATAATTTATTAAAATAATTAAGTTAAAGTGCTATCAAAAATTTGTCGAGCTTGGCTTGAGAGAGATTTTGCCGTTCTCACTTGGCAGAGCAGCCACCAAAAGTCCGATGCCGATTAAGTTAAACCACCAGCTTCCACTCCAACCAAATCGAAGAGACATCAGTAGCTCTAAACCAAAAATTACTCCAGTAATAATTATTATCATCTTCTTGTTCTTAGTAAAAACAGAATTGTTTTGCCAAATCCAAACAATAATTATCAAAGGTAAAAGCGGCCCTAGTATCGCAACTCCAAAATAAACAAGTATTCCTAAGGCTGGGATAGTGAATGCAGTTTTTAGAAAATTATTTTGTTTGGCAGGCGGAATAGATGGAAGATTGTTAACACTGGGGAGCGGAGACGACCCTAACTGCTGAACTTTATTCTCTAATTGATTTTCCACCTCGGAAACAGGCTCGAAAAGTTGTGTTGCTGCAATAGGGAGAGAGATATTTACAACCTTCATCTGTATTTGTCCCAAGCAAATACTACTATTGAGTTCTAGCTTTACATCCTCTTGCTCTAGTCGTTGTCCATCTACAATTGGCGGATTATTACTTCTTAAACTTCGCACGCAAAAGCAATGTCGATCGGGAGAGAAGAAAATCTCTATATGTAGTGCAGATACAGTTGGATTTGTCACGACAATATCGCACAAAGCTGGATCTCGTCCAATCCGAATAGTGCCTGGATTCTTACTAGGTTGGCGATCGGAGATTTTATGATTAAAATTATGATCTGCTTCTTGCCACTGTAATGTCATTTCATTCATCGTTCTCTCCTTGAAATCAACTTCGGCCTATCTAAAGTTTACTGTGCCTTCTAAGATGCGATCGACAATTGCGCCAGAAGTCAGTTCGCGAGTAATCGGTAGATGCACATCAGCTTGAGCATACCACTGGCGACGTGATACTAGTAGGCGTTCTAATTTGGATTGAAGATCTTCGGAGGTGGCTGAGAGTGGGTGCGTGGTATCGTACTGAAGACCTCCGATCCAGCCCGCTCGCACCATGTGACTGAACCGACTTAAATCACGCGAAAAATAAATGGATAACTGTATGCTGTGTTCGAGTCTTCTAAAACTCGCACGATCGCAATTACCGGCATTATCAAACTGAAAATACCTACCAAAATTAATAAGGGAATCCCAATAAACACTAAAATGAGTGGGAGACAAATAATGGCATAAAGATAAATATTAATATGGAAATTGAGAGATTCTCTCGCATTATGTTTGACCACTGAATCTTGCGTGACAAATAAAATCACGATCGGTATTGCTACTGACAAGAGTGTGGAGCTGAAGAAAATCGATCCATGACACACTGCCGATAAAAGTTTGCGCTGTTGTAAGTCTTCCATCTAAAGATTAATCTCTTAATTACACTAAATTTATAGATACAGTTGTAAATAACTGATTCCTGAAGGCCGAACGGTGGTAGCTAGCTAGTGTTTAACCGCGAGCTAGCATAATATCCATTGAATTTCATTCTAGTCGCTTGAACTCTTGTTCTAAGGCATCTTCTTCCGTCGTGTAGATAATATCTCGATCGGTAATTTTATGTTGTTTGGCAAACTGTTTGGCGTAGTCCAATTTCTCCCGAACTACATCTTCTTGCTGTAACAAACTCGCCTGCTGATGTCGCGATAGATTGCGGCGGCGGACTTGCGCATCATTATATTTCACCCAGAAATACCGGACGGAAGGAATTGCCACCAATCCAATCCCGTAGACAGCCAATACTGTCATTGCAGCACCGATCGCCCCACTACCAGATCCGGCTAACATGAGTGCCAGGATGATAATACCAACTAAATTGGCAGCAAATAAACCGATCGCCCAACTTTTTTGGGTAGGTGTGGCTTTACTAAACTTCCATCTTCGCTCTCGTAGAATTTGAGGCGATCGCGTGAAATCTCTTGGGTCATCTTTTAAGGTAGTTTGAAGATCGGGAAAATGATAGACCAATTGCCCCGTCGGACTAACTTCGGGAATCCCATTAAACTTTGTCAATACGGGTAACATATAGTTTTCGTATTCGCGATCGTAACCCTGTCCGAGATCGTCTAGATATGGAGCGATTTGTTCGCCGATAGCGACTCCTTGCTGACGATGGATAAGATTGCCAATGTATCGCCACCGTCGCTGTTCGAGATCGGCATTGGGATTGCCATCCCCAAACAATACTGAAAATACCGCTTCGAGAAAATTCAGTCGTTTTCGTTGAGTTTTTTCTCGAATTGGTACGCGGTTGGCTAATTCAGTAGAATTCGGCGTACCAGAATTACTATAACTAGTACTAGTGCCACCCCAGTTGAAAATATCTAAGACACACACACCCCCACCGTCGCCACAGTCACCATTCCCATCGTTACTAAATAATGCGGCTAATGTAATTGCCAAAATTGTCAGGTAAACGATCGAAATCGAAGCAATCAAGAAGATCCCAAAGGAAATCCGGATCGCATAAAATACTACTTGCCAAATTCGATCGAGCCATGCCTTAACTTGCAGCCGCAGATTATTTCGCAATAAAACTTGCCGAAAATCTTGCGGTAAAGCATAGATGACTTCACCAGTATCGGTCACTTGCATGTGTCCGCCAGTACGATTGGCTAAATCCAGCAATCCCGATCGAGCCTGCTCTAAATGGATGCCAGTATGTGTCACCACATCTCCAGTCGTCACTCGATAACCGAGCTGTTCCACCGCTGTCATTAGTTGAGGATTGACATTCATCACCATAGTCCCTCTGGATCGATCGCACTGCTGTAGTTTTGCCAATCTCGATCGGTCAGCAACGTGATTGCTGCCAAACCGAGATTGGCGACTGTAAGCCTTTGCTGCTTAAAAGTTTTTTATTTTACGAGCGCTACTAAAATTCTAGCCAAATTTGCTGACAGTTGCTATGGGGCGTGACCTAGCGTTAGATTCCCGCTTGAGCCAATAATGCCGTGCCATAAGCCGCATCTAGATGTACTGCTGGCGCAACTGGCACCTGTAGCTGTTGGTGGCGAATTTTTGTCCATACATGATTTTGGGCACCACCGCCACCGGTGGAGACGGCAGTTAGTGATGTCGCTCCCAATTCGGCTAAGAGTTGATAGCCACGAGCTTCGATTTTGGCGATACCGCTGAGCAACCCATATAAAAAATCAGCGGGCAGAGCGGGTCGGGGTGTAAGTCGTGGTGCTAAATTAGGATCGTTAATCGGGAAGCGTTCGCCTGGAGTCAACAATGGGTAATAATCGAGATTGCTAGGTCGATCTGGATCGATTTCCTGGCTGTATGCAACCAATTCTGCATCGGTAAAGAAATGCTTTAATACTGCGCCACCAGTATTCGAAGCTCCACCTACCAACCACAAATCGCCTAAACGATGGCTGTAAATTCCATATTTAGAAGCATCGATCCGCGTATAACTGAGTAACTTGATAACCAATGTCGAACCCAGTGATGTGACCGCTTGGCCTGGAGTATCGACCCCACTAGCGAGAAAAGCGGCAATACTATCCGTAGTTCCAGCACAGATAACACACTCAGCCCCTAAACCTAATTCTCTGGCTACTTGCGGTAAAATCGTCCCGATCGACGATCCTGGTTTCAAGACTTGCGGTAATAATGGGCGATATGGGTGTCGTTCTAACCAATCTGGGTATCGCAGCAGTTCGACATCGTAGCCCAGTTTGAGCGCATTATGATAGTCACTCCAGCCCAATTTGCCATGTAGCTGGGCTGCCAACCAATCGGCTTGATGCAGTAAGTACCGCGCGCGATCGAACTCGGCTCGCTCTGCTAACCAGAATAATTTCGCTAAACTAGATGTAGCAGCAATCACCGGACAATCGACTGGGGCGATCGATCTGACTCGATCCAATACAGCCACTGCGCGACTATCATTGTAGGCCAATGGTATACCCACGAGCTGCCCCTGGGCATCGCACAAGAGTACGGTCGAAGATGTGCCATCGATCGCCAGCCGCGTTACTCGCGATTTAATCGAGATCGGCACTGCTTGAATCAGGGCAAATAGCGTCTCGCGCCATTCACCATCCGGCACGGCTCTAGTTCCCCACCAGAGCACGTTACGATCGGTATCGATCGCCACTAATCTCGCGCCAGATGTGCCAAAATCTATGCCTAGAGAAACTGTCATACTGTTATTTTGTATCTAAAGTTACATGTTTGACTAGTCCAACAATGATACAAAATGTCAAGTTGGCATGGTCAAAAAGAGCATATAAACACGCGCTTAGGAGCAATTAGAGTTGAAAAAGATCGCAGCAATCATCCGTCCGTTTAAACTAGATGAAGTCAAAATTGCGCTCGTCAATGCTGGTATTGTCGGGATGACTGTATCGGAAGTTAGAGGTTTTGGGAGGCAAAAAGGCCAAACCGAACGTTATCGCGGCTCGGAATATACCGTCGAGTTTCTCCAGAAGCTCAAAGTCGAAGTCGTGGTAGAAGACAGTCAAGTGGATATGGTAGTAGATAAAATAATTTCTGCTGCTCGCACAGGTGAAATCGGTGATGGCAAGATTTTTGTCAGTCCCGTCGATCAAGTCGTCCGGATTCGGACTGGTGAAAAAAATATCGAAGCTGTCTAATTTCTTCTAGATTACCCGATTTAATTTATCCGGTTTAGCAGTTAGTCGAGGTTTTCTCCTCGGCTTTTTTTCGATCGATCTGGCATTTATCCACAGATTAGCACTCGGATTGGATAGATCAGTCGCAGGTAATTAGGTAGATGCTGCCATCATTGTCAACCACGCACCCACTTCCTCGCGAGTTAAAAGCCGATCGCAAGTAATTTGCGCGGGCAGACTGGCAAAAGCGCGGTGCGACCCAAAGCTACGGTTATAACTAGGCGCGCCTAATAAAATCGTGCGAAAACCGGAAAAAACTGGGATATCTTCGGGACAGCCTTCGCCCCAGATCCAATATTGACTGCTGCTGCGATCGTTAGCATCGGGCAATTTTACATCGGCACCAACAGCTTGCCAATTATATAAATTCCATGCACCGACGATCGCCTTATCGTCAGACTGTGAGCCTTTCCCCAGCGCGATCTCTACCGCTTGGCGCTCGACGCGCCGCCGAATATTCCAAGGTTGTTTGTGAGGGAATACATCCATTAAGAGTGTATGCAGTTGAAAATTGTCGCCGATGCCAGACATTTTCCCTTGAAATCCTAACTGTGTACTCGGCTCGATGACCAAAATTGGCTCGTCAAATAGGACTGATAAAATGCGATCGAGCCAATGAGCGCCACAATGATAATGCGCGATCGGTTTGGTTAAATCTCGGAGGTATCGTCCAGCTATGCGTGCGGCGGGACTGCTACAGAATAACTCTACACCCGGTAAATAAAAGAACTCTGCCAATGCTCGCCATGCATCCATTTCAATTTGTCTAGTGGGTGCGAGCGAACTCAAAGTTCGCTCGAATAGATTTTCTTCTTCCCGATCGATCGTGCCAGCGGTTTTGTCCAGTTCTAGTTCCACGGCAGTAACCATGCGACCGCACATCGTCAATAGATAGTCTAAGCGATCGATTAATGGCTCGATCGCGGGTGTCGGATCGTGCCCTTGGTGGATCAGTGCGCCAATCACCATTGCCGCTTGACCGGCATGATTCAAGGGATCGAGATCGAGCGTGGTCGCCAACATTGCCACGGCAGTCTGGATTTCACGATCGCTAGCGATGCTCAGCGAATTATAAAATTTACCAACAGCGCTGTGTAGTTGCGCTTCAGTAGCTTGAGGTTGGTTTAGGGTTGCCAGTAGCTGTTGGAGAAAGGTTTGCATGTGGATCGCAGCTAACGGAGTCAATTATTGTAATTATTCCCACCACGTTCCCAGTAGCACCAATCGCCTGCCTGAAATTTACACTGTTGCCAGCGATAACCTACCAATTTTCTTTCCGCAAGTGCCGATCGCCGATTTTTAAATTTTCTTCAGAACGTCAGTACTATTTTGTAAATACATGATATACTTGTACTAACAACGAATAAATCTAAGACTTCCCCTAAAATCATGGCTATCAAAGAACATCCTCCCCAAACGATCGATCTGAGTGCAGCCCCAACCACAGTAGAACTGCCGAATATTCAAACCACCACTCGCGATCGCTTTGCCGCACCCGAATACGTCAATCCAAATGCCCGCCTACCCCGCATCCAAGCCTTGCGGGGTGAAAATGGTGCTAGTGAGTGCGGTTATTTCATCACCGAAACAGAAATGGCTAAAGCAGGCTGGCGCGAAATCGACGCGTCGCAAACGATCGTTTATGAATACAACAGCGGCGGTAAAGAACGCGGATTATTAATTCAATCGCCACGCATGTTGGTAGTACCCCGCTCGCCATTATTTGCCTTCGATCGTCAAAATTCTCGTCAAGAAGGTCGCTTAGTCGTCGCTGGACAATACAACAAGCAACTCTACAGCAACCGCGAGCAATATGGCACCGCTCAATGTTATGAAGTCTTGCTACTAGACGACCAAAATCAACCCTTACATGAAATCGGATTAGCGTATGTCGCCAAAGGTGCCAACCAAGCAAGTTTTAGCTCGCATTGGCAACAATTAGTCAATGAAGTAACTAAATGCCACGCGATCGCTAATTCAATTCCCGCACGCGCTAAAGATGTCCGGTTTAATAGTCTCTGTGTCTTCCAATTCACTGTCAAACGCGAACTAGCTGGGAATAATGCTAAATCCCCTGCTTGTAAAGTTCACAGTCATGTTGCCCCAACTCAAGCCACTTGGGAGCAGTTTTTCTTGGGACGACAAGATGATATCGCCGATCGATTTCTCAATCTATTAGCACCTACGAGCGAACTGAGTTTGCCACAGGGTGATGTATTGAATTTAATCGATCGGGCGGGCACGCCAACCGAGAAAGAATTAGCTGCATAATCGATCGATTTGCACAGATTTAAATATCTAATATTATTTTGAGCTAGATCTGTTTACAGAAACAGATCTAGCTTTATTTTATGGATCGAAAATAGCTGTAAAATAACCGATTGTCGATTCTAAAGCCACAACAGATCGGAATGGAAAGACTCGTGAAACTGCCAAACAACTTGCCGATCCCCATGGATGATGGGTTGGCGATCGCTTCTCGTGGTTGCAACCTCCGAGCGACCGGTTCGGGCAAAATTAAAAATTAATTAAGTAAATCTGTTGATTTAGAATGTTGGCAATCGGTAAAATTACCGATAATAGTAGTAACAGTTCGGTAAGTAATATCCGATCTAAAATCCATTTTTTGATGTACTTATAGCGCCACAAAAAATACTCGCTATTTCTAAAGAATAGAAACGCGAGCGTCATCAAATTTGCTAATATTTATTTACAAGGAAATACCTAGCGCTAAAATCCCATGGCCGTGGCTACTGTGTCTAGGTTGGCTGCGATTCCCTGTTGGAACGGATTGATGCTATTTTTAATTGCCGTATCGGGATCTTTAAGGCCGTTACCAGTCAAGACACAGACGACAGTAGCATTATTGGGGACGCGATCTTTGACTTTGAGCAACCCCGCAACCGAAGCCGCACTTGCTGGTTCGCAGAAGATACCTTCTTTACTACCCAACCACCGATAAGCGGCAATAATTTCGGTATCGGTAACAGCATTAAATTCGCCATGACTCTGGTTCTTAGCTGCTACAGCTTTTTCCCAATTAGCGGGATTACCAATCCGGATTGCAGTTGCTAACGTTTCGGGGTTTTTCACCAGTTCGCCATGCACCAGGGGTGCGGCTCCTGCTGCTTGAAATCCCATCATTTGGGGCAACTGCTGACATTTGCCATCTTGATAATACTGATTGAAGCCCATCCAGTAGGCGGTAATGTTCCCACCATTACCGACGGGAATGCACAACCAATCCGGTGCGTCACCTAAAGCATCGACTAGCTCGAATGCGGCTGTTTTTTGACCTTCTAAGCGGTAGGGATTGACTGAATTTACTAGCGTAATCGGGTAATTTTCGGCCATCTGCCGAACGATCGCCAATGCATCGTCAAAATTCCCTTTAATTGCCAATACCTCTGCACCGTAAAGCAAGGCTTGTGCTAACTTACCCAAAGCAACATAACCATCGGGAATCAAAACGTAACAGCGCATTCCCCCCCGCATGGCATAGGCGGCAGCAGCAGCGGAAGTGTTGCCAGTACTGGCACAGATCACTGCTTTTGCACCAGCCTCCTTCGCTTTGGTGATTGCCATCGTCATCCCCCGATCTTTGAAGCTGCCTGTGGGATTGAGACCATCGTATTTAATATAAACCTTTACCCCACGTCCGATTTCTGCGGCGATCGTTGGGACGGGAATCAAGGGAGTATTGCCTTCGTGCAGGGTGACGACTGGAGTAGTCGCAGTCACTGGTAGATACGCTCGGTAAGTTTCAATTAATCCCGGCCAAGCACGGCGGCTATGGGTGCTAGAATCGACCTCGATTTTGGTATCTAAACTCATGATGTGACTATAACCTGATAAAAAAATGATGGACGATCGCGCCCGTTTGAAAAATTGCTAACTCCCTCTGATTCTACTATTGAAGCATAATTATGGGTACTTAGACGGGGGTGAATCGATGGGAATCAGACAATTGAGGGTAAACTATTGTTGTCGATCGCTTTGCCCTATTTATCACTTTCACCGCGATGTCCGAACTTCAACACCGTCCGCGTGCGCTAGTTGCGATTGTAATTTACAAATGTTTTACGGCTGGATTATTGACTGCTGTAGCGATCGGCTTATTTCTAACATCTAAAAAGTACGACGACTTGTTTACCTTTGCTGAAGAGTACATGACTACTGGCAGGCAAGAACTTATCAAGGCTGGACTGACTCAGGTATTGAGTGTATCGACTACCAAAATGCAACTGGGGGCGCTCATTGCGCTTATCTATGCTGCGGTGAGCGGTTTAGAAGCGATCGGCTTATGGAACCAAAAAGCCTGGGCCACGATCTTAGTAGTAGGAATCGTCGGCATCACAATTCCAGTCGAAATAGTTGAAATTTTTCACAAAGTCTCGCTGCTCAAATGCAGCATCTTTATTATCAATGTTGCCATGTTCTGCTATCTGCTCGGACACGCCCTAGAAGAACGCAAGAAACGGCAAGAGGGTTTAGGGAAGAAGTATTAGATAAGCCAGTAACTAATTATAAATATCGATGAGGTGAGAATCTAAGTGTTGGAAACAGCCCACCTTCCGGGATAACTAACATCTTTCCTCTATTCCCATATTTTCCATTCCTTATGAAAAAAAGTATCAAAAACGATCGCACGTTACTACTGACTAGCATCTTATTATTTTTTATGCTGGCCGCTGGAATTATGAGTGGTGTGCTGGGCTTTATCTCAGGACACGAGGCACTCAAAGGTGTTACCCAGCCAGATATTCGTCCTAATAATACCAAAGGTGGCAACGCTCAAAATCTCAAAACCAAAGGTTTGGAGTTATTGCAAGAGCAAGAATTGATTGCTAATGTCAAAAAACAAATTGGTATTGAAGAGCCGAAAAAAGATGCCCAGCAGGCTAAAGAGGCTAAAAAACAAGCACAAATTTTTGAAAAAGCCGTCAAAAACGATCCTCAAGCTGGCATCCCTGTAGTCACACTGCCGATCGTCAGAGAAGATCAAGGGATTGAGATTGCTGTTAAGTCGATCGATGCCAAAAGTGCGAATGTCAAATATGAAGTCACCCTAGTCAATCGCGGCAGTCAATCAGTCAATTTCGGTCAAAGTACGGTTAGTGTCACTAACGATCGCGCTCAAACCTTGAATGCAACTACGACTGGCTTACCCAGTAGTCTACTTGCCAATGGCAAAGAAGCCAAGGTTATAGTCACAATTCCCAAAAATGCTCTCGATAAAGTCAAAACTGTCTCGTTACAATTGACAGATACAGATAAAAAACTGCAACTGGAAATCTCTGGGTTGCCTGTTAAATAGGGGATAGTGACTAGTGACTAGTAGCTAGTGGCTAGTGGCTAGTGGCTAGTGGCTAGCGATCGAAATCCCCTCCAGGGAGGGGTGCCGCAAAGCGGCGGGGTGGGTAAGATCTTTGCATCTCACTAACTAATTTACACTCTCTTCCTCTACTCACATTTCCCCCTATCCCCAGCAATGAGTGACTATCCGCCACTACTAGGCAATACAGAAATTGGGAGGCGACTTCTAGTAGTATTTGGGTTGATCCTGATTAATGCCTTTTTCGTGACTACGGAGTTTGCGATCTTTTCGGTGCGGCGATCGCGTATCGCCCAATTAGTCGCATCTGGGGACGATCTTGCCAGAAAAGTGCAAGATTTACAGCGTAGCATCGAGCGGTTGCTATCTACCACTCAGCTAGGGATTACCCTTTCAAGTTTGACCCTCGGTTGGATCGGCGAACGCGCGATCGCCCAAATTTTTACCGAGCGCTTAGTAAATCTGCCATTAGCGCACTCGCTAGCAACTGCACTGACATTCGTGCTGTTAGCCTATCTCCAAATTGTGTTTGGCGAACTGATTCCCAAATCGATCGCGCTGATTTATGCCGAACAAATTGCCCGATTTTTAGGTACTCCCAGTTTAGCGATCGCGCGAATTTTCAGTCCGTTGATCTGGGTACTCGATCGCTCGACGCGTCTGTGTTTGCGGTTGTTGGGAATCAAGGATCGCAGCGATTACTACAGTCGGATGACATTCAAAGAGCTACAAACGATCGTTACCACCGAACGCGAATCGAGTGGACTGGTGCTAGAGCAACGGGAGTTATTAAACAAAGTATTTGAATTTGCTGGAGTCTTGGCAACAGCGATCATGGTACCAAACACCCAAATCGCGACCATTCCCCGCTCTGCCACTTGTCAAACACTGCTAATTAAAGTCACCACGACTGGCTATTCCCGCTATCCCGTCACCGATGACTCTCTCAATCGGATTGTGGGCGTAGTTTCATTCAAAGATTTCGTCCCCATGCTCGCTCAGGGCAAAGCCGCCGGACAAATCCCGATCGGTGATTGGATTCAACCCGTAGAATTTGTCATCGAATCCACTCCAGCTAGCATCGTCCTCAGTCAGATGCAGAAATCCGATACGCATATGACGATCGTGGTTGATGAATTTGGCAATACTGCTGGCTTGATTACCCGCCAAGATGCGATCGCGGCGATGACTGGACTCAAAGTAACCTCCGAGCGACCAACACAATTACTCCAAAAACTTGCTGACGGTACATTTTTGATCCAAGCACAAATCAATCTCGAAGATCTCAACTCCCAACTGGGGATCGCCCTCCCCTTGGCTGATGATTACCAAACGCTCGCTGGATTTTTGCTTAACAAATTGCAACATTTTCCGCAAGCTGGGGAATTCTTGAATTATGGGGACTGGAAGTTAACGGTGGTTTCTACTGCTGGCCCCAGAATCGATCGGGTTCGATTGCAAGGTAGTGAGGATAGGGGCTAGTGGCTAGTGATTAAAATCCCCTCCTGTGAGCGAAAAGTGCATTTGGTCGGCTAGCCGACCAGTAGGTCTTGGGGTTTCCCCAAGTGGAGCACCTTTTCAAGACAGGGTGCCGCGTTCGCGAAGCGTTTGCCTTAGCAAAAGCGGCAGGACACATGTGTCCGGATGGGTGAGATCTGCGTCTCTGACTAACTCTTGCTCCCCAAATTCCTGCTCTCCCCATACTTCCCAACCACTGCTCAAGAAATCGCTGGATCTTGCCGATCGAGTTCGCTAAAAGCTGCCGCTCGGAGCAGACAAGAATCACAGACCCCACAGGGGACTGGATCGCCTGAGTAGCAAGACCAAGTTTTTGCCCAGGGTACGCCCAACCGATCGCCAAGCTGGATAATTTCGGTCTTTTTGAGATCGATCAGCGGTGTCACAATCTCGATCGGTTCGCCTTCTCGCCCTTGTTTGGTGCCGAGTCGATACACCGAGCGCATCGCCTCGATGTAGTCGGGGCGACAGTCGGGATAGCCAGAATAATCCAGTGCATTAACGCCAATATAGACCCGATCGGCACCGATCGCCTCGGCATATGCCAGGGCAAAACTCAAAAAGATCGTGTTGCGGGCGGGAACATAGGTAATCGGAATCGATTCTGACATTGCATTGGGAGCGCGGTGTTGCGGCAGATCGATCTCACGATCTGTCAGTGCGGAGCCACCCCACAAACTCAGATCGAAACTGACTACCTGATGGGCGATCGCGCCACCAGCAGTCGCAATCTCGCTCGCAGCTTGCAGTTCGCGCCGATGGCGTTGCTGGTAATCAAACGAGAGGGCATAACAACTGTGACCTTCACTTTTTGCCAGGTACAGCACTGTCGACGAATCTAAACCACCTGAGAGGAGAACGACTGCTTTCACAATGACTAAAAGATAGGAATCGAAAAAAAATTAATGAGCTTATATTGTAACTTTTCCCGATCGTCCTGGAGCTGTTTATCTTTGTGACGATCGGTACGCAAATGAGAAAAATTCCATCTTTAGGAACATAAACAAAACTTTTCTGTTCTTTACAATTAATAATATGCGAAGATCGGATCGCGATCGTCACAGATAGATCGACCAGTCAACAGCGAGCTGTTATTCATACCAATGGTAGGCGAAACATTTTTCAACCGCTCGGTTAAGCTTCCCTTCTGTTAGTTAAGAGCTGATGTTGGGCAACGCAAGCCCCAGTACCAACTCGATCGATAACCGATCGCTGATAACTGAATTCATGGTGGAGGAGTACATTTTAGAGTGAAAAATAGCATGTCAGCCAGACAGTCACAGATCGAGATGCAATCGGGTTCGCCTCAACCACTTAGAGTAGGGCTGATCGGGATCGGCAATATGGGACAACACCACGCTAGAGTATTGAGCTTGCTCAAGAATATCAAGCTAGTTGGCATTGCCGATGTTAATGTCGAAAACGGTTTAGAAGCCGCGAGTAAGTACAAGGCTAGATTTTATGAAGACTATCGCGATCTGATCTCTCAAGTCGATGCTGTGTGTATTGCTGTGCCCACTCGCTTGCACTATGAAGTCGGGATTGCTTGTCTGCAAGCTGGAATTCACGTCTTGATCGAAAAACCGATCGCAGCGACGATCGCGGAAGCTGAAGCTCTAGTCAATGCTGCTGCTGAATCTCAGTGCATTCTCCAAGTCGGACATATCGAACGCTTCAATCCCGTTTTTCAAGAACTCAGTCAGGTACTCAAAACCGAGAAGGTGTTGGCCCTCGAAGCACACCGGATGAGTCCCTACTCCAATCGTGCTAACGATGTGTCTGTAGTGTTAGATCTGATGATCCACGATATCGATTTATTACTCGAACTCGCTGGTGCGCCCGTAGTCGGTCTTACCGCCAGCGGTAGCCGCTGTGCCGAATCCAAATATTTGGATTACGTTACCGCAACTTTAGGATTTGCTAATGGTGTCGTCGCCACCCTGACGGCGAGTAAAGTCACTCACCGCAAGATGCGTCGCATCGCCGCGCATTGTCGTCAATCGCTGACGGAAGCCAATTTCCTCAGCAATGAAATTTTAATCCATCGCCACAACGCCGATTTACTCAATGAGTACCACCAAGGCTTGTACCGTCAAGATGGTCTGATTGAAAAAGTCTACGTCAAAAATATCGAACCGCTCTATGCCGAATTAGAGCATTTTGTTAACTGTGTTAGGTGCGGCAGCGAACCTTCTGTCGGTGGCGAGCAGGCACTCAAAGCCTTGCGGCTGGCTACGGCGATCGAGCAAATGGCTCTCGATGGCAATGTCTGGAAATTATCCGATCGCGATCGTGTAGAACTTTTAGGCACCAAATAATCAGGCACAAACTGGATTACCCGATCGCTTAACAAATCAGTTGGGGTATCCTTGGAAGGGTACCCCTTAATTTTTGTACATAGCACCATAACCGCCAGGAACTCTACATCGCAGATTTTGGGAACAATGACATAGTTGAGCGATCGAAACTTCCAGGTTAATTTTCATGCGTCATTTACCTTCTCGAAAACTGTCCGCCAAAGAATTCAAGTGGAAAAGAGTTATGAGATTGCTCTTATTTATCTATACTTGCTTTGGGATTTACATCTTTTTTCGAGCCGACAGCATGATGTTTTTACCTCAGCCAGTGAGCTACAAAGATACCAAAGATATTCGGAAAATTCCTGTCACCGAATCCGAGCAGATTTCAGCGATATATTTGCCCAACAATCGAGCCAAATATACAATCCTCTACATCCACGGAAATGCCGAAGACTTAGGCGATGCTCGTCCGATGCTCGATCGATTGCAGGGGTTAGGATTTAGTGTTTTTGCTTATGACTATCGCGGTTATGGCACCAGTACTGGTACTCCTGGCGAACAGAATGCTTATCGAGATGCTGAGGCTGCTTATACATACTTAACTCAACAACTCAAAATTTCACCTCAACAAATTATCGTCTATGGTCGATCGATCGGTGGCGGCTCCGCAACAGAAGTAGTAACTCGACATGCCACGGCTGGCTTGATTTTAGAGAGTACGTTTACATCTGCCTTTCGCGTTGTTTTGCCCTTCCCCTTGCTGCCTTTCGATAAGTTTACGAACCTCGATAAACTGCAAAAAGTCCATTGTCCCGTCCTGGTGATGCACGGTGGGATCGATCGAACGATTCCGATTCAACACGGTCGGAAACTCTATGAAGTTGCTTCAGAGCCGAAAATATCTCTGTGGGTGAAAGATGCCGGACATGACGATCTACCTGAGATCGCAGGTAAACGCTACGACCAAGCTCTGTTGTCTTTTCAAAAACTTATCGATACACATCGATCGACTGGACTTCGATAATGGCATATAGAACTGATGGATCGGATTAAACAAACATTAAAACAAATTTGGGGGTACGATGAATTTCGATCGCCCCAAGCAGAGATTGTTGAGTGCCTACTCGTACAGCGGGATGCCCTGATTGTCATGCCTACAGGTGGCGGTAAGTCCCTCTGCTTTCAATTGCCAGCACTACTCAGTACTGGAGTTACGCTGGTAATCTCACCATTAGTCGCCTTGATGGAAAACCAAGTGCGGGAACTCACTGCCAGAGGCTTACCTGCTGGTCTACTCCATAGCGAACTTCCCGCCACCCAACGCAAACAGACACTACAAGCATTAGAAAATTGCCAATTGCGATTGTTGTACGTCTCGCCTGAAACACTGCTGACGCAGCCAGTGTGGATGAGACTCTGCGCTCCTGCACTTCAGATCGATCGACTGATTCTCGATGAAGCCCACTGTCTGGTCCATTGGGGCGAAACTTTTCGTCCCACCTATCGGCGCTTGGGGGCGATTCGCACCGCCTTAATTCAAACTAAGTCGATTGGTACCAAAATCTCGATCGCGGCCTTTACAGCGACAGCCGACCCGATCTCCCAGCAAACGATCGCCCGCGTCTTGCAACTCGAACAGCCAGCTAAATTCATCCTCGATCCTCACCGCCCAAATCTCCACTTAGCCGTAAAATCGGTATGGACACCACGCGCGAGACGGACAGCATTAACCAACTTCATTCAGCAATATCCGCGTCAATCAGGACTGGTATACGTCCGTACCCGTCAAACTAGCGAAGAATTGGCCGATTTAGCGATCGCCAGTGGCGATCGGACGGCAGCTTATCATGCTGGATTGAGTCCCCAAGCGCGTCGGCGGATCGAGGGAGATTGGTCTAGCGGCAAGCTGCAATATGCCATCTGTACTTGTGCGTTTGGGATGGGGATTAATAAGGCTGAGGTACGCTGGATCGCGCATTTTCAACCACCCGTTTTATTAGCGGAGTATCTCCAAGAAATCGGTCGCGCGGGTCGCGATGGCAAACCTGCGGCCGCATTATTGTTAACCTGCGAACCGACGGGGTTACTCTATCCTGAAGATCGCCAACGACACAAATTTTTTACCCAGCAGGTCGATCGATCGTACGAGGCAGCCACGGCATTAGCCAAGCAATTACCAGTTCGGGGTAATATTGCTGAAATCGAACGAAAATTTCCGCAAGCGGCAGTCGCCTTATCACTGTTGCACAGTATCGGCGAATTGGTCTGGGAGACTCCGTTTGAATATCGTCGGAGCGCTCCAGATCGGTCACCAAATTGGCAATCTCTTCGATCGCAGCAACAGTTACTCGATCGACAAGTTGAGGTCTATATCAAACATCCAGGCTGTCGCTGGGCATATTTATTAACTGCCTTCGGCTGTCAGCCGCAGTCCGCCGCTTGGCGTTGTGGTAATTGCGATCGTTGTCATTCGCATCAGCGCTGAGTCCAGGTGTGGCTGCTCGGGCGGGATGCTGAATCTAAATAACGTCAGTTCGGGTTAAGAATATTCGCTTCGTTCTAGTACGGCCAACGATTGAAATCGTAGCTGGTGTTGCGAAGGCAGGCTGTTGCCGCGAGCGGCAACAGCCTGCCTTCAGGGAATGATTAACTAGTCCGCGAAGGCGGACTTCGCATCATGAGCAGAGACTTCAGTCTCTAGGCTCTTCTCGATCCAAACTCTCACGCTAATTAGGTTGCCTTCTTGAGTTTGCGACGGCGGATTCTGGCAGCAACGGTGGCATGATCTACTAAAAAGCCAGCGGTGGGAATCTCCTGATATTGGCGTTCTGCTTCTAATTTTTTCAACTCGGTATAGTCTACCCACTGAATGCAGTTGACTGGGCAGGTATCGATCGCTTCTTGGATCGTATCTTCGACATCGCCGTCTTGACGAACTACTCTAGCTCTACCATAATCCGGCTCGATGAAAAATGTATTTCGGGCGACATGAGCGCAGTGGCGACAACCGATACAAGTCATCTCATCCACATATACGCCCTGTTGCCGCCATACCCCACCTAATTCTGGCTCGAAACCCGATCGATCTCCAGCATCGCGCAGTAAGCCACCAAGTTCTGGCTCTAAGCCAGATTGGTTGCGATCTAATGGTGGGGTAAAGTCTGCCATCGACTACGCACTCCACCGTTGGACGACGAGCTTAATCGACCCATCTTGGCGATCGACTTCTTCGGCGACCTGAAAACCTTGTTTGGTAGCTGCTGTGACGACGGTATGATAAGCGTAGCGCTGGGTAACTTGACTGATAAATCGATCGACCGACCAGTTTTGTTGCCAGAATTGCAGATCGGCGATTAGTTCGTATTCGTTATCTTCGTTGCGACTAAAGCCGATATCGTAGCCATTTTCCTGCGCGATCGTGACTGCGGCGGTGCGGCTATCGCCCTTGTAGCCACGTACTGGCTGCGCTCCTGTTTTCCAATCGATGCCTAGATCGGTGAGTGCTGCCGTCAGGGAGTCGATGTTGCGGATCTTAGTTTTGATGTTGCTAAAGTGTGACATGGGTGGTGATGGGGATAGAGATGATGGACTTCAAGGACGGTCGATGCGAGATCGTTACTAAATAACGGTTACCAGGTAACTCGATCGGCAACAGTTGGCGTTAATTCGGCAGTTTGCGCGAAATATTCCGCAGTTTGTTCCTGGCTGACTACACGACCTAGCTCGGATTCGATCGCTGCCGTTACGACAGTACAAGCTTGACCCACTACACCAGTGACTTTTTCCTGTACTCGTCCATCTGGATAGATGATAAACTCTAGCGTCTCCATGCTCATCGGTCTGTAAGCCCTCCAGTTTATGTCGATCGGATCTGTTCGGAATCTAGCGTTGGGTTAGTGGTTGGTGGTGATTGCCGATCGCCAGCAAGATCCCAGCGCTCGCCACTTTAGAAAAGTTATTATTTGTTTTAGTCGCTACTGGCATTATACGTAAGTTTCGCTTAATTTAGGCGGTGCGGTCAAGTTTTGTAAACTTTTATGATAATCGCTCGAATGTTATGAAAGTAACAGCGGTGTTGCTGCCTGTTAGCCTTGTTACCGAACTGCACGTTAGCTCCGCCGCATCTCGCATCAGTGAAGTATTTTTAAAAAATAATCAGATCTTAAGAATTATTCCCGAAAATTGTCGCCGCGATCGCGACTCAGGCAGCAAAGTTGGCGCAAGTCATTTAATGACGATGTAAATATCAGCGATCGAGAAGCTAACTGCCAGATGGAAACACGGCATCGCCAGTATCTAGCGCCGCTAGCCGACAAGTATCCCCAATTAAGTAGATTGCGGACGATGGGAACGATCGCTGCTGTCGATATTATCAATCGAGATCGACCGGGATATCTCAATCGTGTCGGCATGGAAATTCGGCATCAAGCGATCGAGTGTGGGCTTTTACTCCGTCCCCTGGGTAATGTATTGTATCTGATGCTGCCCTATTGTATCGAGGAGGCAGAATTAGGTTGGGTATACGAAAGAATCGATCGAGTTTTGGAGCGGGTGCTCCACTAAAATTTAGCGATAAACTCCGATTAGTAAACGTAGGTTGGGGAACACTCAAGGGTAGAATAGCGATCGAGGATTTTAGTTTAACTGTAGCGATCGCATTGCAATTTAGGTTTTGAGTTATTTATCCCTGATGTCCGATCGGTAGCGTTTTATAGTGATATGGTTCGATCTTACCCCCGCAATAATTTTCTAGACATCCTCCGCGATCCTCTGACGGTAACGCTTATGGCTTCGATCGCGCTACATGCGGCGGTCGGCGCTTATTTATTGCCGATTCTTACCAAGGCACAACCTGAAGGCATAAAAGCCGACCCTGGCACCGTCAAAGTCGTAGAACTCACTCCCAACGAACTTCAACGCATTCCCCAAGCACCAGAACCGATCCCGACACCAACTCCAGCACAACCAGTCTTACCGCCTGTCTACAAACCCAGTACCCCTGTCGCTCCTACCGCTCCCAAATACTCAACAACGATTCCCGCATCACCAATTCGTACCCCACCGAAAAAGACCGCAACTAACACGCCCAAAGGCAGTAAGAATCAGCCAACTAAAGCACCAGCATCAGGTGGCATCTTCGATCCCGAGATTTTTAACACTCCTAGTCCCAAGCCCAGCAAACCCCCTACTAAAAAAGGCGAGACTAGTAAGGCATCGCCCAAGCCAATAGTTACGCCATCGATTAAACCCACAACATCACCTAAGCCAGCAACTAAAGCGCCGACTCCTACCAAACCACAAGCTACAGCCGACCCAAATACAGATGATGATGGCGGCGGACAGACCTCCTCAAATACGCCGCCGACTACTCCGCCGAAAACAAGTCAACAACCAGTAACAACACCAACGACCAAACCAGCTGGTTCCGCAACTACTCAGTTGCCATCGAATCAACAAAACAATGGTTCTCCTAGCGGTGGTGGAACAAAGCCTTTTGGTGCCTATGACCAAGCAGCTACCGCACGACTGAGAGACTATTACACTAAATATCCCGACCTAAAAGCTTATCCGACGAAAAGAATATTACAACAATATCCAGCAGGAATACCATGCAGCAAAGTCAAACAACCTCCTTTTATCGTGTTAATGGTTGCTCTTGACAAAATAGTTCCAGGTCAAGATGCAGATATCTTGGGTAATGATACTTCAAATCTGCCTGAGAATGAGAAGCCATATGTTGATGGAGATCCAACAATATTAAAGAATACAAAGTTGCTAGAGGTTGCTACTACTGCTGGATTCTCAGACGCAACTACTTCGGACAGAAATCGCCCAGACGCAGATAAAAACAGACATGTTCTGTACTCATACAGAGTCGAATTCGACCCCGCAACATGTAAAAATTAGACTCCATATACCATCAAAAATTATGCAGCCTAGCTAGGCGGACACTTCCCACCCAGACCTTTCAGCCTGTATAAATACCTAGTGCTGTGATGGCGTAAACTGGTGTTCAATTCGATCGACACTAGTGCTTGAGTGCCCCTCCTCGATCGAAATTATGACTTTTTATCGACCGCCGAAGACGGCGCGCAAGCTTCGAGGAGGGGCACGCCATAATTGAAAAAGCTTCAAAACGGCATCCTAAGCTAACAATATTTAGAGATCGATCGATGTGGAAAAACTAAATAGTCAGGATCTACAATTAGTTAATACTTGTATTCAGCAGATTTATTCACTCCGCACTTTATCAGAGTTTCCAGAGTGGATAATGATGCTATTAGAAGATCTAATTAGCTCCGAAGAATCTTTTTGTTGTAGCTTTACTACTCAAGTAACAATGATGGCGGGGACGATGAAGAATAGCTGGGCAGATATTGCTACTCCCGAATATCTCCGCGATAACCCAGCACTTCAAAACTATTTAGCTACTGGCAATCCCGCACCAAATAAGATCTCAAATTTTATCAGCGATCGCGAGTTTGTCGATCGCGAAGGTTTATATGAAACCTTATTTTCGCATTATGGAATGCGCGACCAATTGGGATTTATGGTAAGCGATTCCCGTCGCAATGATGGTGTAATCTCATCCTTTGAGGAAGTTTTAATCGATCGACTGAAATCTTTGGTAGATGGTTCGCTCAATATCGAAGAGCGACCTTTACTCTCAGCAACTGTAGCCGATCCGATCGCTTATTATCAAAATGAAACGCTCGGACATTTGTCGATCGGATTTCACCGCGATCGACGCTCTTTTACAGAACGCGATCTATCAGTTCTCACTATTTTAGCTCCACACATCAAAGTTGCATATTATAATTCTCAACAATATACGAAATTAAAAAAACAAACTCAATTATTCGACAAATTAAATATAATCTTGCTAACGATCGATGGAGAAGTCGCGATCGTTTCTACAGCCGCAGGTAATTTGCTCGATCGATATTTTGATGGCGAATGGATGAATTCTAATTGTTTACCCGATCCGATCGATAGTTGGGTAAAACAGCAACTGAGAGTACAAAAGTCAGCGATTATCGTACCGATTCAGCCTTTGACGATCGAGAAAAACGGTCGTAAATTAAAGATCGATTTGTTGTGCGATTTTGCAGCCGAGCAGCATTTACTCATCTGTGATGAAAAATCACTGAAGTTTTCACCGATCGAACATTTTCAGTCAATTGGCTTAAGTAAGCGCGAAGCTGAGGTTTTGGCATTGGTAGCAGTAGGAAAAACCAATCCCCAAATCTCGCAGCAGCTCACGATCGGTGTCAAAACTGTTAAGAAACATTTAGAGCATATTTTCGGGAAACTCGATGCAAATAGTCGCATCGATGCTGTCAATAAAGCTTTGCAAAAATTCGACCGCTAAAACTTCCACATAAATACGTCCCTGGACGTATTGTCTTTTCTGTGTACAAGGTATATTTTGTTATAGCTACAGCTAGTAATTAAAATTACATTTGCAATATAAATGGCGTAGATTCTAGTAGTTAATATCCGCCATTTGACTAACAAATGTTATTAATCGATCGCCCAAAAAACGAGAAATTATGTACTCACACACACATCTGACTAGTCATACCACTCGATTCCGCACAGCGGAGGCTACGCTAACGAGCGTACTCGCAAAATCGACTCAAATCGTATTTATCGATCGACAGTTAGCCGATTATGAAATCTTAGCAGCAGGCGTATTGCCAGACATGGAGGTCTGTTTGCTAGAGCCTACCCAGGACGGGGTGCGGCAAATTGCGGCGGTATTGGCGACACGACGAGCGATTAGGACTATTCATCTCGTTTCCCACGGTAGTGCTGGTCGGATTCAGTTGGGGAGTGCGGATTTAAGTGTTGAATCGATCGCTAAATATAGTCTAGAATTGCAGCAATGGTCGGAAAGATTGGCTCCTGGTGCGGAGTTGGTAATTTATGGTTGTGAAGTCGGTCAGGGCGACAGAGGTGTATCCCTCGTCTATCGATTGAGTGAGCTTTTGGGCGTAAGTGTGGCGGCGGCGGAGACGAAGACTGGTAGTGCAGCGTTTGGTGCTGATTGGGAGTTGGGGGTTAGGACGAGTAAGCAGCCTGTGCAGTTGGCTTTTACAGCGAATTTGATGGCAGAGTATCAGGGTGTGATGATTGATGGTACCCCTGGTAATGACGATCTCAAGGGTGATAATAATCTCCTTGGGCCGATCGTGAATGATTCGATCGATGGGTTAGCTGGGAACGACACTATTAATGGTGGTTTGGGTAACGATACTATTTCAGGTGGTACTGGAACTGATACCCTCGTTGTTGACTATTCGGCTAATGACTCTAGTGGAACACAAGGAATTCAATACTTTGGGACTTTCGATCTCACTAATGGCAATGGGGGCTTTATTGCCTATAAAGGTAGTGCTAACGCTAGTTTCGATCGCATGGCTTTTACCAGCATCGAGAAGTTTAATATCACTGGGACAAAGTATAACGATGATATTCGCGGTGGTAATAACAACGATATTTTAATTGGTGGCAATGGCAATGATACCCTTTCGGGCTTTGGTGGCATCGACAATCTCGATGGTGGTGCTGGCAACGATCTAGCGATAATTGACCTCTCTAGCAGTAGCGGGAATAACTCGATCGATATTATTGCTGGCACCACTAACTATGGCACGACGATTAATAGTATTGAAGCACTCACGGCAACTGGTGGTAGTGGCAATGATACCTTCGTTGGTGGAGGACTGAATGACAATTTGAGCGGTGGGGCTGGGGACGATCTGCTCAATGCGGGTAGTGGCAGTGACACGGTTGATGGGGGGACTGGAACTGATACCCTCGTTGTTGACTATTCAGCTAATGATAATTCTGGTGGGACGCAGGGAATTCGATACTTTGGGACTTTTGACCTCGCCAATGGTAATGGGGGCTTTATTGCTTACAAAGGTGGCGGTGACGCTAGTTTCGATCGCATGGCTTACACCAGCATCGAGAAGTTTAATATCACTGGGACAAAGTATAACGATGACATTCGCGGTGGTAATAACAACGATATTTTAATTGGTGGCAATGGTAATGATACTCTTTCGGGCTTTGGTGGCATCGACAATCTCGATGGTGGTGCTGGCAACGATCTAGCGATAATTGACCTCTCTAGCAGTAGCGGGAATAACTCGATCGATATTATTGCTGGCACCACTAACTATGGCACGACGATTAATAGTATTGAAGCACTCACGGCAACTGGTGGTAGTGGCAATGATACCTTCGTTGGTGGAGGACTGAATGACAATTTGAGCGGTGGGGCTGGGGACGATCTGCTCAATGCGGGTAGTGGCAGTGACACGGTTGATGGGGGGACTGGAACTGATACCCTCGTTGTTGACTATTCAGCTAATGATAATTCTGGTGGGACGCAGGGAATTCGATACTTTGGGACTTTTGACCTCGCCAATGGTAATGGGGGCTTTATTGCTTACAAAGGTGGCGGTGACGCTAGTTTCGATCGCATGGCTTACACCAGCATCGAGAAGTTTAATATCACTGGGACAAAGTATAACGATGACATTCGCGGTGGTAATAACAACGATATTTTGATTGGTGGCAATGGTAATGATACTCTCAATGGTGGAGCAGGAGACGACATACTCGATGGTGGGAGTGGGGCAAATACTTTAATCGGTGGAGATGGGAACGATCTTTATCTGATCGATCGAACCCTCGGAGCAGGTACTATTGTTGATGACTCCTTCGGTGCCAATGATTCGATCGATCTCGGCGTAGGTGCGAATTTTACCACAGCCAACTTATCTCGCGATGGCAAAAACCTAATTATCGATCTCAATCAAGATGGTGTTTTTAACGCTGCTAACGACTTAACGATTAAGAATTTCTTTGCCAATACCACAGGGAATAAAGCAGGTAATGGCTATATCGAAAATATCGCCAACCTGAGTGGCTCAACGATTCTCGACTTCTATAGTCGTCCCGTAATTACCGGATTTCCCAAGGGTACAACGGGCAGCAACAAGGGTTCGACCACAATGGTCATTGCTGGCGAAAACTTCTCGCCTAACACTCAGATCGGGCTGGTAGACGGCAGTGGTGGCACAAAAACACCTAGCAAGGTCTATTGGGTTAGCGAAAATGAAATCTGGGCAACCTTCGACCTCCAAGGATTAGCCACTGGAAGTTATGCAATTAGTGCCAAAAATGATGCCAACACCACTGTTGCTAATAATTCTTTTACCGTTACTAATGGGGATATTGGCAGTATTCAAACCAGCTTTAGCTACAACGCATCGGGTATTGCTACGCTCAAATATACCAACATCGGTCAAACGGACGTAGTTGCTCCACTATTTCGTCTCACCGCAACGAATGCTCAAATTAATTTTGGTACAGACAATACCACTAGTTCTTCACTACTGAAACTGCTGCACTCATTTGTGGGCAAGAGCAGTAATGGCCCAGCCGCGATTTTATCTGCTGGCGAAAGTGGTGAAACTTCCTTCAAATATACGCCTAATGGCACTGGGGTAATTTCCTTGGCGGTGGAGCAAGTCCCAGCTAATGAAATTATCGACTGGGCGACTATTAAAACCCAAGCTCGTGCAGATTATAGTTTTATTGATTCAACGGCTTGGGATGAGTTGTGGACTCGGCTCACGACTACTTTTGGCACGACAGTCGGACAGTTTCAATCGGTCATGGCTGAAAATGCCAATTATCTCAGCCAACTGGGACAACCGACCAATGACTTGACGCGCTTATTTTTCTATGAATGGAATCAAGCCAACAATGCCCTAGTCAATAATAGCCTAGTCACCACTAAAGACGTAGCTGATGCGACCCCAGGCTTGTCTTTGTCATTCGATCGAACATTTTACCAATCTTTAACAGAACGTTACAATGTCGGGACATTAGGACGGGGGTGGACGAACCAATGGGAACAACGTGCTACTACCAATGCCCAAGGTAATGTCGTAATTCGGGGAGCGGGAAATCTCCAGCGATTGTTCGAGCGACAAACTGATGGTACTTATCTAGAAGTCGGTGGTGCGACTTTAACCGTCACGGCTGGTCAATATCGGCTCAAGGAAACCACTGGCAATTTGTTGTCATATGGAACTGATGGCAAACTGAACTCTTTTGAAGACCCCAACGGCAATCGGATCTCGCTCCAATATACAGGTAGTCTCCTCACCAAGCTAGTTCATACCAATGGTGATAGTTTGAGCCTTGCTTACAATGCTCAGAGCCGGATCTCGCAGATTACCGACTCCACCGGACAAATTAGCAGCTACAGTTACGATGGCACTGGTGAAAACCTCCTATTTGTGACCACACCAAAAGGCACGACTACTTACACCTACGATACAGGCAGTGTTGCCGCGACCAAATATTCACTCCTCTCGGTAACTTCTGCTCTAGGCTATCAGCGCAGCTTTCAATACGACAGCCAAGGTCGCCTCAGCCAAGCAGCGAGTAATGGTGGTGCAGAATCGCTGACCTACAGTTACGACAGTACTGGTGGTGTCACCGTTACCGATAGTTTAGGTACCGTTCGCACATTCTTACTAGACGATATTGGTTCCGTCGGACAATTACGCGGCGTAGATAACCAAAATTCCTTATTCCGCTATGACGTGGCTGGAAATCCGCTGAGTGTCACCCTGCCAAATGGTGGGAAAAGTACTGCCAGTTTTGATAAATCCAGCAACTTAACTAAACAGATCGATTTACTCGGTCAAAATACTAATTTTACTTACGATCCGACCTCCAATCGACTGACTGGTTTTACCGATGCCAAAGGTAATGGCATTGGCTACAGCTATGATGCGAAAAGTAATCTAAGCAAACTCACATACGCCGATGGTAGTACCGCCCAGATTGGTGTGGATGCGGTAGGAAATGTTATCAGTTCCGTCAACCGACGTGGTAATACGCTCCAGTTTACCTACAACAAGGATGGGCAAGTAACCCAGAAAAAATATCCCGATGGATCGAGCATCAGCTATGGTTATGACACCAAAGGCAATCTGACTGGCGTTACCGATACCAGCGGTACGATTACTATGCAATACGATACTGGAGATCGATTGACTAATATCGCCTACCCGAATGGTCGATCGCTCCAGTACACTTACAATACAGACGGTCAACGTACCAAGCTCGTCGGACAAGATGGCAACACGGTCAACTATAGCTACGATACCGTCGGTCGTCTCAAAACCTTAACCAATGCCACTGGTCAAAGCATTATCAGCTATGACTACGATCCCCTCGGTCGCCTCACCAAAGAAACTAATGGTAATGGCACCTACACCACCTATGAGTACGATAAACAGAGTCAAGTAACCAAACTGGTCAACTACACGGCTACCAATACCGTCAACTCTAGTTATGTCTACACCTATGACAATTTAGGTCTGCGAAGCACTATGACTACACTGGAGGGAATCTTCCAGTATAGTTACGACGCAAATGGTCAATTGATTGCGGTGACTACGCCCGCCAATCGTACCATTCGCTATCAATACGATGCTGCTGGCAATCGTACCGCAGTTACTGACAACGGTACCGCCACCAACTATACCAGCAACAATCTCAATGAGTATACCAACGTCGGTAATGCGGTCTACACCTACGATACCGATGGTAACTTAACTAGCAAGATTGAAGGCGGACAGACTTCCAACTATACCTATGACGTAGAAAATCGCTTAGTTAAAGTGGTTTCGCCTACAGGCACTTGGGACTATAAATATGATGGTTTAGGCAATCGTACCGCTACCATCGAGAACGGTCAACGCACGGATTATCTGGTAGATCCGACTGGATTGGGGAATATCGTTGGTGAATACAACAACGCTGGTAATTTAGTCGCCGATTATAATTACGGGATTGGTTTAGTCAGTCGAGTAAATGGTGGTAATAGCAATTACTATGATGCCGATGCACTCGGATCGATCGTCGGTGTGACTGCTACTGATGGCTCTTATGCGAACCGCTACAGTTACTTACCCTTTGGCGAATCCTTAAGCAAGGTTGAAACTGTCACCAATCCGTTTGAATATGTCGGTCAATATGGAGTCACCAACGAAAGCAATGGACTCGACTTCATGCGGGCACGGTTCTACGATCCTAACCTGGGACGGTTTACAAATAACGACCCGATCGGACTAAATGGTGGTGATACGAATTTAAGTCGGTATGTAGGCAATAATCCTGTTAATTCGATCGATCCATCAGGATTGGAGATCGGACCAACCTCGCCAGTCCCAGTTCCTAATCCTACGCCTCCACCTAGTCCTACACCTAGTCCTACACCTACAACTACACCTATAACTACACCTCCACCTGAACGTATTCCTGACCCTATAGATCCAGATGGAATAGACATATTTCTATACTTGATAGCATTTGGAGTTTTATTATATTTGCTACCGGTAGTGACAGTGACAGTGACAGTGGCAGCCCCAGTAGTAATTATTACAACTACAACGTTGGAATTGGCGGCGGAAGAGCCGCCCAAACCTGATAGCGGCTCCAAAGGCGATCCTCACTTCACAACCTTAGACGGCAACTACTACAACTTCCAAGGTGTTGGCGAATTCACCCTCGTCAAATCCACCACCGACGACCTCGAAATCCAAGTCCGCCAGACAAAAGTCTCTAGTGGTGCATCCGTCAATACCGCGATTGCTTTTCAATCCGGCGGACAAAAAGTTGAATTTGATGCCGGACAAAACCAAGTCATCCTCAATGGCACCGCCACTGACATCCCCGACAAATCCCTCTTCGCCGTCGGTACAAATCTGGTGATTGCGCGAGAAGGCAAACGATACAACATCTACACCGCCAACAACGACCTGATTCAAATCGACAACAATGTCAGTTATCTCGATATCGGTGTCGGTTTAGCCGATAATCGTCTGGGTAAAGTTGCGGGACTCCTCGGCAATAATAACAACAATAGTAACGATGACATTGCCCTCCGTGATGGTACCGTCATCGGCAATAACATCACCGACGAGCAACTCTACGCCAATAGCTGGCGCATCACCCAAGCGACCTCCCTCTTTACCTACGCTCCTGGCACCAGCACGACGACATTCACAGACACCACCCCAACCGTCCCAGTCGTCATCACCCCCGCCCAACGAGCCGCCGCCGAAGCAACAGCCAGATCTGCTGGCATCACCGACCCCAACCTGCTCGAAAATGCCATCTTCGATCTAGTCGTCACTAACGATCCTGGCTATCTAGATACCTACAAAGCCGCGCAACGACAAGTCACCGTCAATGCACCCAATAGCTCTATCAACCCCGATGGTGCTGGCAGCCAATTCTGGGTCGGTGCGAATGAATTTCTACCCAATACAATCCGGTTTACCAATACCGCAGCAGCAGGCACTATTCCAGTCGGTAAAGTCGCTGTTACCCAGCAACTCGACACCGACCTCAATCTCGACACCTTTAGCTTTAGTAACATCGTCATTGGCACTACCACCGTCACCGTCCCAACAGGTGCCAAAAGTTTCAGCCAACGCCTCGATCTCCAAAGTACCCAGGGCGTATTTGTAGATATTACTGCCGATCTAGATACCACCACCCGCACCATCACTTGGACGTTCAATGCGATCGATCCAGCGAGTGGTTTACCTGTAAATATTGCCGCCAAAGGTTTCTTACCACCCGACAATGGTAATGGATCGGGTGTCGGCACCGTCGGCTATACGATCCAGCCCAAACTTGGCGGCATCACCAACACCCGTATCGACGCGCAAGCGAGCATTTCCTTCAATGGTGGCGCAGCAGTGCAAACTACCGCTGTCTTCAATACCATCGACAAAACCCTCCCAACTAGTAGCGTCAACGCCTTATCAGCCACCAACTCCAACAGCTTTAACGTCTCCTGGGGCGGTAGCGATAATGAGAGTGGCATCGCCTCGTACAATATCTTTGTTGCTGTAGATGGCGGTGGGTATACCTTGTGGAAAACTAATACCACCGACACCTCCGGTACCTACACCGGACAAGCAGGACGTACCTATGCCTTCTACAGTATCGGCGTAGATAACGCCAATAATACCGAATCTGCCCCCGCCAGCGCAGATGCCACCACTCAAGTTATTGCCGCTGTCAACCAACCGCCCGTAGGTGCGCCGACGAAAATATTAGCTAATACCCTTGAAGATACCGCGATTACGATTAATGCGATCGATCTCCTCACAGGTTTTAGCGACCCCAATGGCGATTCCCTCTCCGTTGCCAACCTAATTGCCACCAATGGCACCCTCGTCAATAACAACAACGGTACCTATAAATTCACCCCCACCGCCAACTTCAACGGTGCCGTCAACCTCACCTACGGCGTAACCGATGGCATCGCCACCCTCGCCGGACAAACCCGCAGTTTCAATGTCACCCCCGTCAATGACGCACCCACAGGCGCACCGACGAAAATATTAGCCGATACCCTCGAAGATACAGCGATCGCGATTAATACAGTCGATCTCCTGACAGGTTTCAGCGATGTCGATACTGGGGATATCCTCTCCGTCACCAACCTAGTTGCTACCAACGGCACCTTGGTAAATAACAACAACGGCACCTACCAATTCACTCCCACTGCCAACTTCAACGGTGCAGTCAACCTCACTTATGGCGTAACCGATGGTACTGTCAACCTCGCCGGACAAACCCGCAGCTTCAACGTCACTCCTATATCACGGATTGCTGTCAATGTCAATCCTACCAATGCCGCCGAACCAGCAACACCAGGAGAATTTACCCTCACCCGTACCAATAGTACCAGCCAAGCACTGACGATCGATTACACCCTCAGCGGTACCGCCACTAATGGCGTTGATTATCAAAACCTCACTGGTAAAGCCACCTTTGCCGCTGGTGCAACCCAGACTAAAGTAACGATCGACCCGATCGATGACAACATCTCCGAAGGTACCGAGTCAGTCATCCTGACACTCAAGATCGGTACGGGATATAAACTCGACTCCAATACATTTGGCACTCTGTCGCTATTCGACAACGACACCCAACCAACGCTAGCGATCGACAACATTTCCCAAAATGAAGGCAATAGTGGCATCACTAATTTTGGCTTCAACATCACCCTCAGCAACCCCAGTACCCAAACTATATCGGTGCAATACACCACCGCCGATGGTAGTGCCACTGCTGGCAGCGATTACACCGCCACGAACGGTACAGTCACCTTCAATCCTGGCGAACTTGCCAAAGTGGTGAATGTCGGAGTCATTGGCGATACCACGATCGAAGCCAATGAAACATTCAAACTCAATCTCAGTGGTGTCCTCAATGCGACTCTAGCCAACAATTTCGGCACGGGGACGATCGTCAATGATGATGTCCCGATTGCTAATCCCCCGATCGTCGGTACACCTGGTGCAGACAAGTTAGTCGGCACAGCGGGAGATGACATCATCGATGGCGGTACGGGTAACGACACCATCGATGGCGGTGCGGGTAATGACATCATCTTTGGTGGTGTTGGAGTCGATCTGATTACTGGCGGTACGGGCAACGATATCTTTGCTTTTAAGAACACCAGTGAAGGCATCGATAAAATCTTCGACTTTGGCAATGGTAGCGATCTCATTGGGATCGATCGGTCTGGTTTTGGTGGTAATGCGGTGTTTGGTAACGATAGCGCGATCGGTGCAGCCCTCGATCCATCCCGCTTCACCCTTGGTTCGTCAGCCACAACTTCGAGTCAGCGGTTCATCTACAACAACCAATCCGGTGCATTATTCTTTGATGTCGATGGTATCGGCGGTGCAAATCAAGTCCGCATCGCTCAACTAGTTGGCAATCCCATTCTCAGCAGCAGCAGTTTCTTGATGATGTCCTCCATAGTTGGTTAGCGCGAGTAACAATAGATTCCCGACTTCTTTGAGAAGTCGGGGATCTAGCCTCCAGCACAAGCAGTAAACGATCGAATTAAAACTTACACAACCGAAATTTAGAACCATGAAAAATCTCACGATCTCCATGCTCCTCGGCGTTGTCACCACCACGAGTATCGCCCTCGTCGTTACTGCTCCCACCCAAGCAGCTAATGTCTACTACCCTGGTAGCTTTGGCACCAATCCCGATACGATCCAATCGTTCTTCTTTACAGCAGATGGCACCTCGACAGTCACGATTAGATCCTATGGCTGGGGCGGCGGTACCAATGCTCAGGGTAACACGATCGCCTCTGGTGGTTTCGACCCAGTATTGACGCTGTTCGATGAGACGACTGGTGCCTATATTCTCGATCGGGATGATGACATCGGGCTAGATTTCAATCTGGTGCAAAAGTTGGATGCGGGGAGCTACCGCGCTATCCTATCAGTGCAGGGTAACTATGCTAATGGTGCCTATCCAGGTGGCAATTTCTCGGATGGGTTTAACACTGGTACCAGCTTTTTTGGGAGGACTTCGGCATATGCTGTCGATATTCTCAATGTCAATAACACAACTCCTACCGCAGTCCCCGAACCATTTACGATCGTCGGCACCCTCATCGGTGGTACAGCAGCATTGCGGATGAGAAAGAAGCTAGGTGTAAATAAGTCTGAAAACTCGATCGATTAAGGATTTGAAATTGGCATCCCTAAATGCCAGGTCGTGACGACAAACACGATCGCGGCAATCAGCGATAGTAAACCTTGCAGGATCAGTCCGATAACCGAGCCAGCAACGATGCCTACTCCGGCTTTGAACGAAATTGAAAATCGATCGACGAGCGGTACTTTCCGGGGATAGCATAGCTCGCCGACGACCGCACCGATAAACGGCCCAAAAAATAGTCCAACTAAGGGGCCACCAAAGGGTAAAGCTGGCAGCATCCCAAAGAATCCGAGGAATAAACCGACGATCGAACCGATTTGACCCCAATGACTGGCTCCGGCTTTTTGTGCGCCCCAGATGCCCGCTAACTGCTCGATCGTGAAACACATGACGAGGACGATACTAGAGACCACGATCGTCACCATCGCATTATCCCAATGATAGAGAACTCCAGCGATAACCGATGCGCCGAGAATCAAGCTGGGGCCGGGTACGATCGGAATTACTGCCCCAACGACTCCAACTAAATTCAGCACTAAGAGGAGAATGTAAATTAGCGTTGCGGTTGTCACGTTATTTATGAGGTAATCAAAAATTGTCCCTTAATATCCTAATAATGCTGGAGCGAGTGATGTCAATGCCTGCATGGCAAATTGCAACGCAAAGATTGCGATAATTGGGGACAAATCGATCGATCCGATGGGTGGGACGAACCGGAATAAATTAAGGTAAGGGTCGGTAACGGGACTGAGCACGCCGACTATTTGCTGCATCCAGTCAACATTGGGAAACCATGTCAATAGTAGCCGCACGAAAATAATTACTAAGTAAATATTTAGGAAGTTTGAAATACTTACGATCAGCAGGGGCGCGATGGCGGCGTTATTCATAAAAAATGCTTGTATTAGTAAAAATCTGCTCCACCTAGTTTAACCGATCGACTGTTATCGCGGAATTGTGTTCGGTACCGTACTAACCGAATGGTGGCAGCGATCGAGGGTTTAGAGATCGCGACGCGAGTTTCCCAGTTGCCGTTCCACCCTAATTATATTTTGCCACAATCCAAACGGAGAAACAGCCCCATAACCACTCTCCTGAGCATCGTTACATTCGATGACAATCCAGTCCCCTGCGATCGTTTGGGCGACATCGATGGTAACAAATGGTTAATTGAGGCGCAATGCTGCCATTTTGGCGATCGCCAATGCGGCAATTTCAACTACGATCTGTAGACCAATGGTGTATAAATTATTACTTAATATTCCTGAAAAGATGTTAGTTACCTTGTAGATAGGTACAGAGTCTATAATGCACCATGAAAAAATCGATCGGTCAACTAATTACGATAATATCGCTAGTCGGAATTTCTACGGCTCCAGTCACAGCGCAAGAATCAAATCCGAACGTCCCGCAATTTGCTTGCTCGATCGCGAATGATGCTACCTACGTTCGCGATTATCCCACCTTCAAACCCGTTGCCAAACTCAATCGCGGTGAGTGCATGGCGATCGTTCCCGACGATATCAAAGGCACCCCTGTGAAGTTGGTATTTCGCAGAGGCGAAACTTTTTATGTGGTTAGTGGCGTATCAGGGAATGTCCGGGTAGTTTCTGCTCGATATACTAAGCTGAAATAACCGCGATCGAACTCGATACGCCCCGTTACAGTCGATCGGTTCTAGTAATGTACTAATGAAATAATTGGGACATTGGGTAGCCGCGATCGACCGTTAAGAGCGTCGAGTTCGATCGCAAAGGCACATCCAACTAGCTTACCGCCTACTTCTTGGATTAATTGAGCCGTTGCTACTGCTGTGCCGCCAGTTGCAATCAAGTCATCGACGATCGCCACGCGACTGTTGGGGACGACTGCATCGCGATGAATTTCGAGCTTGTCGGTGCCATATTCCAACGCATACTCGACAGTATGCACGTCGGCTGGGAGTTTACCTGGTTTGCGGACGGGAATAAAGCCAATCCCTAATTTGTAAGCCAGTGCCGCACCAAAGATAAATCCCCGCGACTCCATTCCCACAATATATTCGGGATCGAGCGCACCAACTTGTTCCGCCAGTGCATCGATCGAGTATTGTAACCCCTTTGGATCGCGTAGGAGGGTAGTAATATCGCGAAACAGGATTCCGGGTTTGGGAAAGTCTGGAATATCGCGAATGAGAGTTTTAAGATCCATTACTTGTAGTGATAAATTAGGGGTAGATAAAGATCGATAGTCAATTGTTAGTGGTGAATTGTCAATCAAGCTATTGGTAGTTAGTAACCGAAGGTCGGGTATGCTGAGAGGATATCGGAAAAGCTGCTAGCGGTTAAAACCGCCGCCATCGCTGTAAAGTCTGCCTGTCTTGGCGCGCTAAACCTGGAGGAAACCTCCAGAGCGCTCGCCGCTCCGCAGACTAAGGTTTTGTACCTGTAGCCGCGATTTCAATCGCTAGGCTACCAAATCTGGGACTTTTCAGACACCCTCTGAGGTTGGTGGACGTACCGATAAAAACCAACTAGCTAATATTGCAACAATTTTGCCACGAAATTGAGTCTAGATCTCTTGAGAGTTCAACCCCGCTTCTATACTAGTCGATCGATTTTCGTAATATGAGTGCATCGCTGATTAATGGTCCCATGTCCGAACCGCTCCTAGGTATCCTGGAGAGTTTGCCAAATCCAGCAATTGCTGGAGCTGGTTGTCCGCGCCGAACTAAAGTCGAACTCGATTTGCTCTTGCTCGCGATCGAAGCTTTAGAGTCGGGCAGTTCGGAACATATGCTCGATCTTGCCAAAGAATTAGACCTCAACGATATCATTAAAAATCGGATCGTCCTGTGGCGGATGAGATCGACCAATCCGATGCGGCGAGCGCATACGCGGCGAATTTTATCGATCGCCGAAGCCAAAGCCCTCAGTGCGATCGGCTGTCGCTTGGCAAGTCGCCTGGCTGTCACGATCCGGCAACTGCTGCTCGTTCAGCAGCAGCTCAGCGAGAAGCAAATTCCCCCTGAGTATAATTTTCGTCTGTCAGAATATTTAGACCGTTTCCGCGCCCATTTTCGCAGTCGGATGAATCCCCGCCGCGCCAAGGTGAGCATTTATCAGGATGATGACAAGTTAAATGAGTTGGCGATTTCGCTGCTGAGCAAGCTGCTCTTTTGTACTGGAACATTGGGTACGCAAAGACTGTGGATGAGTTTGTTTGATGGCGAGGTGAAGTAGGGAAAATAGTGACTAGTGGCTAGTGGCTATTAGCTAGTGTTGGATCGTGAATAGTCGATAGAATATTTGGGTGGGTAGTGTCAGCAAACAGTGGCGATCGAATCGAGCGACCATTATCTTAGTTTTGGGTGGCAGCAATTTTAATTACTGCCATGTTGTCACCAAGGTGAAATGATTCGATCTCTTAACTCATTAACTAGCCACTAAAAAACTCTTTTAACCTCGGCTGCTAGCGGATTATGACGCAAGACTATTATCAGCAAGGATTAGCCAAAGCCAAAGCTCAAGATTTTCGGGGCGCGATCGAGGATTTCGATCTAGCAGCGATCGCCACACCAGAATGGGGTGAAGTTTACTATCGGCGCGGGTTGGCACACTTTGACCTCGGCGATATCTTGAGCGCGGTGGCTGACTATACTACGGCACTGACACACGATGCCCAGCATAAAGATTGTTACTATGCCCGCGCGCTAGCGAGATTGACACTCAAAAACTTTCCTGGTGCCCTCACTGATATCGATCGGGCCATTAATTTTGGCAGAGATTATCCACTCGGATATCAACTCAAAGGAATGGTCTGTCGCAAGCTCGCGCAGTATTCCGAGGCGATCGCGGCTTACAAAATAGCTGCTAATTTGTATCTAGCCCAGCACGATCTCGAACGCAGTCGTCAGTGTCTGGAAATCGCCCAATCGATGCAACCAAAGCCAATCGATAATTCGCCCCCAGCGATCTCGACTGCGCTCACACCATTTGTCACAGTCGAACAGTTTTATACCCAAGTTTTGGAGCGCGGCGAACGGGGAGATCTGCGGGGGGCGATTCAGGATGCCGATTGGGCGGTGCTCAATAGTCCCGACGACGTGCGCTCCTATTGCTGTCGGGGGATACTCTATCTCAAACAAGGCGATCTCTCGGCTGCGCTGGCTGACTTAAATCATGCGATTAAACTCAATCCAGAATCACCAGTAGCTTATCGCAGTCGCGGTAAATTACGTAGTCAAATGGGCGATTATACTGGCGCGCTCTTGGATTTCGATCGCGCTTTGGCTTTCGATCCGCACGATCTGTTTAGCTACCTAGCACGCGGGAACGTTCGTGTCAGCCTAAATAATTATGTCGAAGCGATCGCTGATTTTAGTCAAGCAATCTCGATCGATCCGCGCGAACCTACAGCTTATCTCCAACGCGCCCAAATTTATAGCAAACTTGAAGAATTTCAACGGGCGATCGAGGATTATCAGCTAGCCGCCAATATCTATCTCGAAAGCCATAATCTGACCAAATATCAAGAAACTCTAGCTAACTTAAACAAAGTTCAACACTCCCGACCAAAATCTTCTCCACCTACGGCTGCTAAGAGTCAGTCGCAGACTGAAGTTTTGCGCCAACGCTTGCTCGCACTCGTTGGCGGACATTGGGCGATCGCCCAACGCTCGCTCGAACACCTCCAAGAGCAATATCCAGGTCGATCGGAAGATTGGTACCTCGAACTGGCGATCTTTACTCTCGAACGGGGATTGTAGACTGCGATACAGTTTATTGTTATTTGTCAAATTAGGCTAATTAGTATCCCCCAAATGTAGTACAGCCCACTCGATCGACTAATTTAGTACCACCAATTTGCAATGTATTACCGATCGCTAAGACTTCAGGAATTGGAGTCGCAGAAATGGTATATCTCATTTACAACTACAAAGAAATAACAGCAGAGCAAGCTTGCTGTACTTTAATCCAAACACGATACCGGCAATAGGAGTAACGTATGTTCGACAAACTCGATATCGATCTTGTCTCATCTACAATTTCAGAGCCAGCTTACAATCAAACATTCGCTCAGACCCACCATTATCCACAACAACCACTGACCGCAGCTAGTAACCGTTGGCAAGTCAGCGAAACCGCAGTCGATCTATTCCCAACGTTAAACAATGAGGTTGCTGATTTACAGTTCCAGCAATCGATCCGAAATTTGCTGTCGGTTTGCTTCTTTTAAGTACCAATCGCGATCCAGTGGGTGCTACCAGATATTTAACCTTCGACTGAGACCCGTTCTGTCAGCGAAAATTTTGGGCGAGAGAGCTTCTTAGGTCGATTTCTGCGTAAAGTATGTTTTGCTACAGAAAATTAATATTGTTACTTAGTCCTCGATCGTCTCTTCAGTATTAATTAAAATTAGAAAGTAAAAAATATTAGTCACTGCTAAATTCCACACCAATACACTGCCGTAATAGCCAATTAAACCGATTTACATTAAGCTTTGTAACAATAAGTATCACACTTTAGGCGATAGTGAATTAAGCCAATATACGTAATCTTCTGTATAGCAATTGCTAGTGTTTTTAGTAGCCATAAAGTATCGATAGTCTATAAGAGCAGATTGGAGAGCCACGCTGAAGCAGAGATGTGCGTCTAAGTCGATAAATTATTTCAGTCAAACAACCGATGACAGTAGATATAAAAATAATACAAACTGTATATGACTATAATCATACACAATTAATACAAGCCTTGAGTTACATCTATTGGGAACTATATAAAGATTGACGATCGATATTAAAATCTAACATCCAAGAAGAAATTTTGACAAATGGAATCAAACAAGCAAGATTGTTTTGCTACTGATACTGCTATCGATATCCCCATCGAAGCTCATGCGAAAGACATCAGAACTTTAGAGGGGAAATATTTTGAATTCTCGATCAAACGCTGTTTGGATTTGGTAGTTTCCTTGATGTGTTTGATACTTTTGTTACCTGTTTTTGTGATAATTGCTGTGTCGATCAAACTCGATTCTCCTGGGCCAATTTTCCATAAGCAGTACCGGATTGGCTTGAAAGGGATACAGTTCCGCATGTGGAAATTTCGGACGATGATCGCCACTGCCAGCGATCTCCAGCAGACATTGGAATCAAAAAATCAGGCTAAGGGTGGGGTTCTATTTAAGCTCAAAATCGATCCGCGCTGCACCAGCATCGGTCGGTTTCTGCGCCGCTACAGCTTAGATGAATTACCACAAATCATCAATGTCATCAAGGGAGAAATGAGTATAGTAGGCCCGCGCCCACTTGCATTACGTGATGCATCACAACTTCCCGCAGACGTGTTGTTTCGGCATGATGTTTTCCCTGGAATTACAGGTTTGTGGCAAATTAAGGGACGTTCTAGTCTTGACGTAGAGCAACTTTATCATTGGGACAGCATGTATATCCGACAATGGTCTCTCTTTCTCGACATCCATATTTTGCTCCAAACAATCTCGGTAGTAATCAATGGAAATGGATCGTATTAAGCCGATCGCAACTAGCGGCTTATGAGTTTATTCACCACAGGTAGATCGATAAATGCCAGTCAATGAAGATGTCCGATTGGGTAAAAACGTCAAGATTTTTCATCCACAACTAGTAAACCTCTATGGTTGTCAGATCGATGACGATACCAAAATCGGTGCGTTTGTGGAAATTCAAAAAAATGCCACGATCGGGAAATTATGTAAAATCTCATCTCACAGCTTTTTGTGTGAAGGGGTAGTCATCGAAGATGAAGTATTTATCGGGCATGGAGTGATGTTTACTAACGATCTTTACCCGCGAGCGACCAATACCGATGGCAGCATTCAAACAGATGCTGACTGGAAAGTTATCGAAACTCGCGTCAAGCGTGGTGCTTCGATCGGCAGTAATGCCACCATTTTGGCAGGAATTACAATTGGCGAATATGCCTTAATTGGTGCTGGGGCAGTAGTCACGCATGATGTGACGGACTATGCCATCGTCGCTGGTGTGCCAGCGCGAGTAGTCGGGGACGTGCGAGATCGATCGTCGGAATAGTCCGGATTTTAGATCGAAAAGTGCCTGGGTCCGATCGATCGCCATCCCACTTTTTGCAGATGGTAAATTAGTACTAATTCTCGATCGTGCTTGTAGACTGACTTATTTTCTAGATTCAATTAAATTCAATTTTAGGCTGACCTACTTAATCATATGGTAAGTGACATTATTAATATTGGTGTGATTGGCTATGGCTACTGGGGACCGAATCTAGTTAGAAACTTTGGCGAACTTCTGGGCGCACGGGTAAAAACCGTCAGTGACTTGAGTCCAGAACTTTTGGCAAAAGCACAAGCACGCTATCCCGCAATTCAAGTCACGACTAACTGTCAAGACATATTCGACGATCCGGAGATCGATGCAGTCGCGATCGCTACCCCAGTCTCCTCACACTATAAGCTGGCATTGGCAGCGTTACAGGCAGGTAAGCATGTAATGGTTGAAAAGCCGATGACCATGACTTCCGAACAATCGATCGAATTGATCTTTGAAGCCAAGCGTCAAAATCGAGTGCTGATGGTAGATTATACGTTTGTCTATACTGGCGCAGTCCAGAAAATGTCAGAATTAGTCTCAACCAAGCAACTAGGAGATATTTATTACTATGATTCCGTCCGCGTCAATCTAGGGCTATTTCAACATGATGTCAATGTCCTTTGGGATCTAGCAGTTCACGATCTGTCGATTATGGACTATGTTTTGCCAGCAAAACCCTATGCAGTATCGGCAACAGGAATCAGTCACATACCCAATGGTACCGAAAATATTGCTTACTTGACGCTGTTTTTTGAGAATAACTTAATCGCACACATCCATGTGAATTGGTTAGCTCCTGTCAAAATTAGACGGACGCTAATTGGTGGCTCTCAAAAAATGATCGTATTTGATGACTTAGATCCGAGTGAAAAGATTAAAGTCTATGACAAAGGAATTACAGTCAATGGTAATGATGCTGAAAGTCGTTACCAAAAACTGATCGGTTATCGTACCGGTGATATGTGGTCGCCCAAATTGAATATTACTGAAGCTCTGCGGACAGAAGGGGAGCATTTTTTGGAGTGCATTCGCACCGGAAAACGCCCGATTAGCGACGGTGAAGCCGGACTGCGAATTGTCAAGATCCTCGAAGCAGCAGATCGATCGATGAAACAGAAAGGACGGTTGGTCAATTTAGATTTAGCGGAGGTGTCCGTAGATCGATCGACGAGACAGCAAGGACAGTTGGTGAAATTGAATATAGCACAGGTGTCAGCATGATTCCATTTGTCGATCTAAAATCGCAGTATCTGAGCATCAAGGACGAAATCGATACGGCTGTTTTAAAAGTTTTAGATAGTACGCAATTTATCCTCGGCAATGAAGTTTCAGCCCTAGAAGTAGAGTTTGCTAACTACTGCCAAGCTGATTTTGGTATTGCACTAAATACAGGCACCAGCGCGCTGCATTTAGCATTATTAGCAGCAGGGATTGGTGCGGGGGATGAAGTCATTACCATCCCGATGACTTTTGTGGCAACTACAGCCGCCATTTGTTACACGGGAGCCACACCCGTGTTTGTCGATATCGATCCGCTAACTTACACGATCGATGTGACCCAGATCGAAGCAGCGATTACTCCCAAAACTAAAGCCATTCTGCCCGTCCATTTGTACGGACAACCCGCAGATATGGATCCGATTTTAGTCATCGCCCGCCGTCATAACCTCATCGTTATCGAAGATGCCGCTCAAGCACATGGAGCCGAGTATAAAGGACGCAGAGTCGGGAGTATCGGCGATATTGGATGCTTTAGCTTTTATCCCGGCAAAAACCTTGGTGCCTACGGAGAAGGCGGGATGGCAGTTACCAACAATCCGGAATTCGATCGATCGATGCGGATGTTGCGCGACTGGGGTCAAACCAGCCGCTATCACCACGATCTCAAGGGCTACAACTATCGGATGGATGGCATCCAAGGGGCAATTTTACGGGTGAAGATGCAATATATCGAAGCCTGGACGGAAGCTAGAATCGCATGTGCGGCTCATTATCACCATCTGTTAGCTGATTCTGGTTTGATACTTCCCACAACAATGCCACATAACCGTCATGTTTACCATATTTATGCGATTCGATCTCCACAACGGGATGCACTGCAACAAAGCTTGCAAGAGCGTGAAATTCACACAGGCATTCATTATCCGATTCCCGTCCACTTGCAAAAATCATATGCGGATCTAGGCTATAAACTAGGAGATTTCCCACAATCGGAATTGGTAGCCAGTGAAGAACTTTCGATCCCCTTGTATCCCGAACTCACGATCGACCAGATTAAAACCGTAACCGCAGCAGTGTGTGGCAGTGTTCGAGGAGTAGCAGCATAATGCACGATCTCCGTCCTGGATTAAACCCCAAACGTCTGGTCGCTCTGATGCAGCAATCGATCGATCGCTGCAACCTCCAACTGCAATCGGCGATCGTGCTGACGGAAGCTGCGACAGGTGCCTACGCGGTCACACCCGTTCTCGCAGCCATGGCCGGAGCCGAAAAAGTCTTCGCGATCGCCCGCAGTAGCCCATATGGTACGGTGGAGCATGTCAAAGCCCAGACTCTAGAACTTGCCGAGCTGACAGGTGTGAGTGCAAAGATTGAAATTATTACTGAAAAATCTCCAGAAATTGTCGCCCAAGCAGACATCATCGCCAACAGCGGACATGTTCGTCCACTGGATGCACAAACGATCGGCTGGATGAAATCTACCGCGACGATCGGCTTGATGTATGAGGCGTGGGAGTTTCGAGCGGCGGATGTAGATCTGCTCGCTTGTCGCCAGCGAGGTATTCAGGTCGTAGGTGTCAACGAACGACATTCCGCTGTCGATGTGTTTTCCTTTTTGGGAATTATGGCAGTGAAACTGTTTCTAGATGCGGGGATTTCTGTTTACACTAGCAATGTTTTATTGTTGTGCGATAATCCCTTTCGCGATTTTATCGAACGCGGTTTAGCGATCACAGGTGCAACTGTCGATACGGTGGAGAGTCTGGCTACCGCACCGACAAACAAAACTTATGATGCCATTCTCGTGGCTTTGCAACCCCAACTCGATCAAGTAATCACTGCCACAGATGCAGCGACGATCGCCAAACATTGGCCAGGTGCGATCGTCGCTCAGTACTGGGGTGACATCGATCGAGCGGCGTTATCATCCCATCACATCCCACTGTGCCCCGAACTCGAACCGAAACCAGGACATATGGGGATTTTGCCCTCCGCAGTCGGCCCAGAGCCAATTATTCGCCTGCAAACAGGCGGACTTAAAGCTGCTGAAGTTGTGTGGAGACAGTCATCGCCGCTCGATCGACCAGAGCTGCAATTCGTGCAATTGTTGTAACGGAGGTGGGGAAATAGTGAATGTAATCCTAATTGGCTTGGGTACGACCACCTTAACAGCACTTAAATCTCTAATTTCTCATTGCCATGTCCGTGCAATAGTGAGAGATGTAGATGCCTCAGATCTCGACGATCCAGTTGTCACGCTAGCGCGAACGGAAAATATTCCCATTTTCGCCGATTGTTCTCAAGCAGCGATTAAATCTTTAGTTTTAAAATTGCAGCCAGACTGCGTGGTGGTGTCTTCTTACAACCAAATCTTGCCGTCAGCCACAATCGAACTATCGAAATTTATTAATGTCCATTATTCTCCATTACCGCAATATCGGGGTCGAGCTAATGTCAACTGGGCAATCATAAATGACGAACCATGTGCAGCCATCTCTATTCATGAAATTTCGCCCGAGTTGGATGAAGGGAATATTCTGTTTCAGCAGTTGATTCCCATTCGCGGTGATGATACCGTTGCCGATCTATATGCCAGCCTAAATGAAATTCAACAACAGCAATTAGGCTCGACAGTTGTCAAAGCATTAAATGGCGACCGGGGCAGACCGCAACCTAACGCTGAAGCAACTTATGGTTGTACTCGTCTGCCTGAAGATGGGGAGATTAATTGGTCGGATTCTACGAGAAAAATTGACTGTTTGATTCGATCGTTAGTATCTCCTTTTCCGGGTGCCTATACCTACTTTCAGGGTGAAAAATTAGCGATCTGGCAGGCAAAACCGATCGAACATCCCCCCGATTATGTCGGGCGCATTCCCGGTCGAGTCATCGGTAGATCCAAAGCAGAAGGTTATATTGATGTGCTTACGGGTGATGGAGTGTTGCGGATTTTAGAAGTCCAATCGATCGGATCGGCAAGAACCGCAGCCGCGAATGTCATTAAATCGATTAAAAGCACTTTAGGCTTGAGCACTGCCGATCTACTCGCTCGCATCCAAATTCTAGAAAAAACAATTAGTAAATTACAACAACATGAAAAATAGTCGTGTATTAGTTACAGGTGGAGCGGGTCTGGTTGGTTCGCATATTGCCGATCTGTTGGTCAAAGAAGAAGTTGCTGAAATTATCGTCCTCGACAATTTTACACGCGGCCAAATATCTAACCTGGCATGGGCCAAAGAACACGGCTGTGTCAAAGTTGTCGAAGGCGATATCCGCGATCTAACAATTCTGGATAAAGTGATGGATGGCGTAGATATTGTCTTTCATCAAGCTGCAATTAGGATTACCCAATGTGCCGCAGAACCTCGGCTGGCACTAGAAGTCATGGCCGATGGTACTTATAACGTCTTGGAAGCTGCTGTCAAAGCCAAGGTCAAGAAAGTAGTTGCTGCTTCTTCCGCTTCGATCTACGGGATGGCCGAAGCATTTCCGACTACTGAGTCCCATCATCCTTACAATAACCGCACCCTCTACGGTGCGACCAAGATTTTCAACGAGGCATTATTACGCAGCTTCTACGATATGTACGGGCTAGATTATGTTGCGTTGCGTTACTTCAATGTTTATGGCCCCCGCATGGATATTTATGGTGTTTACACGGAGGTCTTGATTCGGTGGATGGATCGCATCATTGCGGGTCAACCGCCACTGATTTTTGGCGACGGTAAGCAGACGATGGACTTTATCTATATTGAGGACATTGCTAGAGCAAATATCTTGGCAGCTAAAGCCGATGTAACTGATGAAGTCTTTAATATTGCCAGTAGTGTCGAAAGTAGCTTGAACGACTTAGCGGCTGGTTTGACGAAAGTAATGGGGTCGGATCTTCAGCCAGAATATGGGCCAGAGCGAAAAGTGAATCCGGTTGCTCGGAGGCTTGCTGATGTGACTAAAGCTAGGCAGTTGCTGGGATTTGAGGCAGAGGTATCGCTAGAAGAAGGACTACAGCGACTGGTTGGTTGGTGGAAAGAACAAAAACAAACAGAGGAATCAAGCAATGGCTGAAAAAAAAATCAATACAAAGACAAACTATGATAGCACGGCACCAACTCTTAAGAAAATGAATGCAGATCTTGTCCGAGAGATCGAATCATGGCAAAAGCTCGATCGATGTCCTGCCTGTCATCAGAATTCTTTGGCTATGTTCTCAACAATTAAACATATCCCATATAGTCGCTGTCGAAGCTGTGGTTTTAGATTTGCCAATCCAGTGCCGTCAGATAAAACGCTTAGTGATTTTTACAATAGTTCTTTCTATTGTAACTACAGACAACTTGAAGAAAATCAAATAGCTCTTGGAAACCGTTTTAGTATTAGCATTGGTACTAACATAATGCGCGAACTCGCAATTTGGCTGGGAACCGATGAATCTCTTAAAATCCTCGATTACGGATGTGGCCCAGGCACTTTTGCATCGATTTTACGCGATGAGTTCAACTTTGCGAATGTTGAAGCTCTCGAACTAAATCAAAAAAGCATCACGATTGCCGATCGATATTATGGTTTAAAAATTGTATCATCACCAAAAGATTTGCAACATAAATCATATGATTGTGTCGTACTTTTAGAAGTGTTAGAACATATTCCAAGACCAGATATTTTCCTCGAACAGGTAGTCAAAATGGTTAATCCTGGGGGTTGCTTACTTATTTCTACCCCTGCAGTTGACAATCTACTCGGTCTTTTATTGCCCAAATATGCTGAGGCTCCTTACACAGCACCCTGTCATATAAGTTTATTCACAAAAGAAGCAATGAGTTGTTTGCTTTCACGCTTTGATTTTAATATTGAACGCATTAAAATATCTGAATCTTGGGGAGTAATAGAAAAAATATTTGCAAGTATCATATACGAGCTGGATTTCTTAAGCCCACAACATGATGATGATTTTAATGATTTACTTTATACTCCAAATGCCCTAGGTCAAATCCTTGGACTTCAGCCACGAAGATCTCTTCCTGTGAATCTTTTTTTTCGATTTCTAAGATATGCGGATCGTTTGTGTACACGTATTTTTAGACGCGTACCAGGTGTCCCGATGAATGGTCATCTATACGTGCTTGCCCGCAAACATCTGTGACGAGCTTTATTTAGATTAAAAAATTCAGACAAGAAAAATGCAAAATATTCCGATCGCCAAACCCTGGATGGGTGAAGCTGAAGCTAAAGCCGCAAGTCGTGCCATCATGTCCGGCTGGGTGACGCAAGGGCCAGAAGTAGCGGCCTTCGAGCGAGAGTTTGCTGCTTATGTAGGCGCAGAACATGCTTGCGCCGTCTCGAATTGTACGACAGCCCTGCACTTGGCACTGTTGGCAGTGGGCGTGCAGCCTGACGATGAGGTGATTACAGTCAGTCATTCTTATATTGCGACTGCCAATAGCATCCGTTATTGTGGGGCTGTTCCCGTATTTGTAGACATCGATCCGCAATCCTACAACATTAATCCAGTTTTAATTGCTGATGCGATTAGCGATCGCACGCGCGCGATTTTGGTAGTCCATCAAATTGGGATGCCTTGCGATCTGAGAGCGATTTTAGCGATCGCACGCCAGTACAATTTACCTGTCATCGAAGATGCAGCTTGTGCGATCGGTAGTGAAATTTTTTGGGATAATGAGTGGCAAAAAATTGGCCAGCCGCATGGCGATATTGCTTGTTTCTCGTTCCATCCCCGCAAGGTGATTTCGACTGGCGATGGTGGCATGTTAACGACCAATAATCCGGAATGGGATCGGCAGTTTCGACTGTTGCGGCAGCATGGCATGAGCGTCGCCGATACCGTCCGTCATGGCTCCAAACAAGTAATTTTTGAGTCTTACCCCGTTTTGGGCTACAACTACCGGATGACGGACATTCAAGCTGCCGTCGGACGCGAACAACTCAAACGCTTGCCGGAAATTGTCGAACGCCGCCGCTATTTGGCACGGCAATATCAGGAAATGTTGGCAGATGTCGAAGGCTTTAAATTACCTACGGAGCCAGATTGGGCGCGCAGTAACTGGCAGAGTTTTTGTATCAGACTGACTGATAAATACGACCAAGTACGAGTGATGCAGGAAATGCTCGATCTAGGCATTGCTACCCGACGCGGCATTATGTGTACCCATCGCGAACCTGCTTATCAACATCAAAAGTGGTCTTGTGGCGCTGTTAGGGCAGGATGTAGCTGTCAGCCGGGAAGCTGCGATCGATTGATTGACAGCGAACGAGCGCAAGATCATTGTATTTTACTCCCACTGTTTCATCATATGACCGACGGCGATCTCGATCGCGTTGTGAGTCCCTTAAAAAATCTATCGATCTAAATTCAGGAAGTTACATCTATGATTATCAGCAATCCTGTCAAAAATATGCCGACTCGATCGAACTTTTGGGTGTCGATCTTTATCTCGATACAAAAGTTGAAAAAATTATCGAACTAGAGGATCTCATTCCTAGCCATGCTGGGGTGAGAGTGCAAGACTTGATGAATGATGGACGACTGACGGACGATTTTTCGATCGTCAAAACCCAAAATTCAATCCACGTTTGTAACGTGCCTTCGCCAGCAGCAACTTCTTCACTAGAAATAGGGAAAGCAATTGCCGAACAACAGCTCGCTCTGTGGGTTAAACAGAATCAAATGTAAAGATAATTCATCGCTGCTCCCTCTGTTCGATTGATTAAGCCTAATTACTTGTCGATCTCGTTAATCGATCGGCTAATCTCCACAGAGCTATGTTTTTTTACGTCGTTTTACGTATTTTTTTACGTCGTTCTACGTATTTACATTTAAATGACTTTAATACCACAATAAGCTATATGCTATCAGAAAGATACTAAATAAACAATTATGGCACTGCCCTCAAGTTAAATTAATTCTTCAAATGTAACTGCTTGTGTTACGAGCATTATTTGATTTATGTCAGTCGAGCTGTATTCCCGCTCTAGCTTTGAAGATAATTCAATTTAGCAGTCTTCTGTGGATCGTGTTCAGCAGCAATATTTATGTTTACTGATAAAGTATGTTTCTTAGCTGGAGATTTTTCTATTGCCATTAGTAACATCTTTTTAGAAAGAGGCGATCGTTAGACTATACACCTATTGAAAACAACATAGAAAGTGTCATGAACTCAGACAATTATTTTGTGAACCAGACAATTGAATCGCTACTAACACCACAGCAATTCACAAATCCCCTAGAATTGCCAGCAATTTCTGGGCGCAACTTAATCAGTCCGCACACAATTGCATTTGTCGATTCCAATATTGATGATGCAATGACAGTCATGGCAAACCTCACATCGGATGTCAAAATTCTCCTCGACCCCACCCGAGATGGGATTGCCCAAATCACTGAAGCCCTCAAAAACTATCAGGGATTGTCAGGCATCGATATTATCTCCCACGGCAGTGTCGCCAATCTACAATTAGGAAACAATTCGCTCAACGCAAACTCTCTATCACAATATACTAACGCTCTCCAGCAATGGAAAACAGCCCTCACTTCAGAAGCAGATATCCTGATTTACGGCTGTAATGTTGCTGCGGGAGAATCTGGGCAAACCTTCATCAATAAGATCGGTAATGTAACTGGGGCCGATGTTGCAGCATCTATAGATACTACAGGCAATGCAGCCAAAGGTGGCAATTGGACGCTGGAGTATGCCACAGGCAAGATTGAGACGGCTACGCCTTTTACAGATTTCTTGATGAATTCTTACCAGGGAATTTTACCTAGTCTGTTCACGACTCAAACCCCAGTCCGAACCAACTTAACAGATGGGACGGGCAGTAACGGAGATTACGAGTTGGGGATGGAATTTCAAAGTGCCAAGAGCGGCCAAATTAACGCCATTCGGTACTACAAAGCCGCCAGCGAGACTGGCACTCATATCGGGAAAATTTGGTCGAGTACGGGGCAAGAACTCGCTAGTGTCACCTTCGCCAACGAAACCGCAGCGGGATGGCAACAGCAGACATTAGCAACGCCGTTAACCATTGCCGCGAATACCAACTATGTCGTCTCAGTTAACGCCAATCAATATTATGTCACGACCAATAATGGCATTGCGACGACCATTACCAATGGGGACATCAGTGCAATTGCTGATGGGAGTAACGGGGTCTATAACGAGACACCCAGCACTTTCCCCACTCAATCCTATCAAAACAGCAACTATTTCCGCGATATTGTCTTTACGCCCGTTAACGCCCCAGCCGCAAATGGGACGATCTCACTGAGTGGCACTCCAACTCAAAATCAAATCTTAACCGCAACGATTTCCGATAGTGATGGTTTGAGTGGAGTCACCCCGGCCTACCAATGGCAACAAAGTACTAACGGTACGACTTGGACGAATATTACCGGAGCAACCAGTCAGGCATTTACCCTAACGCAAGCCCAAGTTAGCAACCAAGTGCGAGCCACAGCTTCCTATACCGACCCACTAGGTAGCAGTGAAAATCCGATTAGTCCAGCCACAGCTGCGGTCGTCAACGTCAACGACCTGGGAATAGTCGCCATTGCCGGGACAACAGCAGTCGGACAAACGCTCAGTGCCAACGTCACCGATGTAGATGGATTAACTGGAGTCACACCCACATATCAATGGCAGCAAAGTACTAATGGTACGACCTGGACGGTGATTGGTGGAGCAACTAGTCAGATATTTACCCTCGCACAAGCACAAGTCGGCAACCAAGTGCGCATCAATGCTGTCTACACTGATGCTTTAGGTGGTAATGAAAACATTCTCAGTCCAGCGACAAGCGCAATTACCACCGCTGCCGCTACTGAAACACTGTTCACGACTCAAACCCCAGTCCGAACCAACTTAACAGATGGGACGGGCAGTAACGGAGATTACGAGTTGGGGATGGAATTTCAAAGTGCCAAGAGCGGCCAAATTAACGCCATTCGGTACTACAAAGCCGCCAGCGAGACTGGCACTCATATCGGGAAAATTTGGTCGAGTACGGGGCAAGAACTCGCTAGTGTCACCTTCGCCAACGAAACCGCAGCGGGATGGCAACAGCAGACATTAGCAACGCCGTTAACCATTGCCGCGAATACCAACTATGTCGTCTCAGTTAACGCCAATCAATATTATGTCACGACCAATAATGGCATTGCGACGACCATTACCAATGGGGACATCAGTGCAATTGCTGATGGGAGTAACGGGGTCTATAACGAGACACCCAGCACTTTCCCCACTCAATCCTATCAAAACAGCAACTATTTCCGCGATATTGTCTTTACGCCCGTTAACGCCCCAGCCGCAAATGGGACGATCTCACTGAGTGGCACTCCAACTCAAAATCAAATCTTAACCGCAACGATTTCCGATAGTGATGGTTTGAGTGGAGTCACCCCGGCCTACCAATGGCAACAAAGTACTAACGGTACGACTTGGACGAATATTACCGGAGCAACCAGTCAGGCATTTACCCTAACGCAAGCCCAAGTTAGCAACCAAGTGCGAGCCACAGCTTCCTATACCGACCCACTAGGTAGCAGTGAAAATCCGATTAGTCCAGCCACAGCTGCGGTCGTCAACGTCAACGACCTGGGAATAGTCGCCATTGCCGGGACAACAGCAGTCGGACAAACGCTCAGTGCCAACGTCACCGATGTAGATGGATTAACTGGAGTCACACCCACATATCAATGGCAGCAAAGTACTAATGGTACGACCTGGACGGTGATTGGTGGAGCAACTAGTCAGATATTTACCCTCGCACAAGCACAAGTCGGCAACCAAGTGCGCATCAATGCTATCTACACTGATGCTTTAGGTGGTAATGAAAACATTCTCAGTCCAGCGACAAGCGCAATTACCACCGCTGCCGCTACTGAAACACTGTTCACGACTCAAACCCCAGTCCGAACCAACTTAACAGATGGGACGGGCAGTAACGGAGATTACGAGTTGGGGATGGAATTTCAAAGTGCCAAGAGCGGCCAAATTAACGCCATTCGGTACTACAAAGCCGCCAGCGAGACTGGCACTCATATCGGGAAAATTTGGTCGAGTACGGGGCAAGAACTCGCTAGTGTCACCTTCGCCAACGAAACCGCAGCGGGATGGCAACAGCAGACATTAGCAACGCCGTTAACCATTGCCGCGAATACCAACTATGTCGTCTCAGTTAACGCCAATCAATATTATGTCACGACCAATAATGGCATTGCGACGACCATTACCAATGGGGACATCAGTGCAATTGCTGATGGGAGTAACGGGGTCTATAACGAGACACCCAGCACTTTCCCCACTCAATCCTATCAAAACAGCAACTATTTCCGCGATATTGTCTTTACGCCGAGTAATAATAGTTTGCCACCTAATGGCACCATCTCACTCACTGGTACCCCCACTCAAAATCAAACCTTAACTGCAACTGTCGCCGATACTAGTGGATTGACTGGAGTTACCATCAATTATCAATGGCAACAAAGTACTAACGGCACCACCTGGACGAATATTACAGGTGCCACTAACTCCACCTTCACCCTCGCTCAAGCCCAAGTGAATCAGCAAGTGCGGGTGACAGCGTCCTATACTGATGCTCTTGGCAGTAGTGAAAATCCCATCAGTAAAGCTACGGCTGCGGTCGTCAACGTCAATGATGTAGGTACGGTCATCCTCAAGGGTAGTGCGACAATTGGACACGATCTAGACGAAACGGTTTTGGATATCGATGGGCTGTCTGGAGGCACCATCAACTATCAGTGGCAGCAATTTGTCAACAGTACCTGGAGCAATGTTGCTGGAGCAACATCCAAATCACTAACCCTAACCACGGCACTATTAGGACAACAAATACGGGTGTTGGCAAGCTATATTGATGCTCTGGGTAGCAGTGAAAACGTCACCAGCTCAGGGGTTACGGTTGCAGCTCAAAATGCGATCGTCCTAGAAAACCAAAAAGCTGGAACAATAGATTGGGCGATTCCGAGTATTGGTCAGGCAACCACTGAAATTGTCGGTTATGGAGACGCGACAAGCATCAATAAAGGACAATCAATTAATTTTAAAGTCTCCCTTGCCCAAGCTGGACAGTACCAGATCGACGTGTATCGGTTGGGCTACTATGGTGGTGCGGGCGGTCGGCTTGTCACCAGTGCAACTGGGCTGAATGGTGTGGCTCAAGCAGGTCCGACAACCGATCCAAACACTAAATTAGTCGAGTACAACTGGAATACTTCTTACACATTGCAAACTGGTAATGACTGGACTAGTGGGCTTTACTTTGCTAAGTTGACGGACAGTACAACGGGTAAGCAAAATTACATCCAATTTACGTTGCGGGATGATAATCGTCCTAGTGATATAGGGTTCCAAGATGCCATTACTACAGCGGCAGCCTATAACAACTATGGTGGTTATAGTGTGTATGATTTCAACAGTACGGGCGGACAACGTGCTTACCAAGTATCATTCGATCGACCATTCCAATACAATAACTCTACTGCCTCAGAGCAATTCAACAATACATTGGCATGGGAATATAACATGACTCGCTGGCTGGAATCCCAAGGTTATGATGTTTCCTACTACACTAATCTAGATGTAAGTAACAATCCCTTACAATTGTATGCCCAGAAGACCTATCTCTCGGTTGGTCACGATGAGTATTGGTCGAAGTCACAGCGCGATAACGTCGAAACAGCGCGAGACAATGGTACCAACTTGGCCTTCTTCTCAGCGAATACTGGCTATTGGCAAGTGAGGTTCGACCCTTCCAGTACAGGACAAGCTAACCGCGTGATGACCGTCTACAAAGATACTTCTGGGATTGGGATTAGTTCTTCACTCGACCCGATTGCCGCAACCAATCCCACGGCCGCAACTACGCTGTTTCGTAGCCCTGAAGTCAATCGACCAGAGAATGCCTTATTGGGAGTTGGGTACATTGGAGATAAGGGTACTAATAATTTTTACAGTGGCTTTGACTACGTGGTCAGCAATGCCGCCGATCCTTACTATGCGAATACTGGACTCCAAAATGGAGATAGACTGCCAGGCTTAGTGGGCTATGAATGGGATGGATTGCTCAACAACGGCTTGACACCTAGTGGTCTTGTTGTTTTATCTCAATCACCAGTACAACCACAAGGCTCGACACCACTTCTGCCTCCTGGAACTAGTACAACTATTTCGAGTGCTGTGCGTTACACAGCAGCTAGTGGCGCGAAAGTCTTCTCCACTGGATCTATTCAGTGGGTGTGGGGACTAGATAGCTATGGAGTACCAGGGTATCAAGCGAATAATCGGGTTCAGCAAATTGCGGTTAATGTTCTCAAAGATATGGGAGCAGTCCCTCAAACTCCAAATGCTGGTATTACCGTTTGACGAAAAAGGTATGGAAAAGTCTATGTAAATTTGGGCTAATAGTGCAAAATACCATCAACAAAAGACTGACAGAACTACCTGGATGAGTATCACTAGATCGGGGCTAGCAGCTACATCTCAGAGCTATATATGTTGTTTTTTTACAACGGCTAACGTTCACACAACAGCTTTATCTAATTTAGTCTATGAATAGTTAAGTATTATGAGTAATAAATTAACAAACGATATACTGAGGCTTTGGAAAGAGGATGGTGAACGCATTATTCCACAAAACTTTGAATTATTTCACAGCCTAGTTACACAGGCAAAAAGCTGGTTACAAAAAGGAAATTATGAAGTAGCAGCTGCACATGGAGAAATTGCGGCTAGGTATGCTCAATATAATCATGGTGGATTTTTCACCAGTCCAGAACTCGAACAAATTCTTCTTGAAATTGGTCGTAAAGCTATACCAAAGTCATTGTTTTCTCATAAGAATTACAGCCTTATACTTGATGGAAAACCCAAGCAGATACTGCATATTACCACTAATGTTTCTGTGTTTAGTGGAATTCCTCGATTAATGCGACGCTGGATCGAGCAAGACGATAAAAATTACCATTCAGTTGCTTTGACAAAGCAATCTCCTGACAAAGTGCCTAAAAACCTTCGAGAGGCTGTTTTAAATAGACAAGGAAAAATATATGTATTAAATGAAAAAAATCATACGATTATCAACCGAGCAAAGGCACTACGGGAATGTGCAACAGGAGCTGATATCATTGTTTTGCATGCATGGGAACATGATGTAGTTCCAATCATTGCCCTTGCCTATAAGGATAAATTAACTCCAATTATTTATACAAATCATGGAGATCATTGTTTTTGGCTGGGAACTAGTATTATTGATGTCGTTGCTAATCTACGTGAATCTGGTATGAATTTATCAAAAGAACGTAGGGGTATTGAAACAATGCGCAATATGCTTCTGCCAACTATTTTAGAACCACTTCATAGACAGCTCTCTCGTGCAGATGCCAAGCAACAACTTGGTATCGATCCTACTACTATCGTACTTCTATCGATTGCCCGAGCTGATAAGTACCGAACAATTGACGGTGTTAACTTTGCTGAATTCCATCTTCCATTACTAAAACAACATGAGCAAGCCATGTTGATTATTATCGGCGCAGGTAATAATAGCGATGAAGATTGGATTGCAGCTATTCAACAAACTCAGGGAAGGATTAGAGTCCTTAGACAAACTGAAGAAACCGCAGTTTTTTATCAAGCCGCTGATATTTATGTAGATTCATTCCCGTTTGTCTCAAATACGTCACTGCTAGAGGCTGGCAGCTTTGGTAATCCATTGGTGAGCCGCTTTCCCTATCCCTCTGATGTCTGTGGTATTTTTGGTGCTGATATGCCGGGGTTAAGTGGAAACCTCATTCGCGTAACAGATTTGGAAAGCTATACGGCTATCTTATCTCGCCTAATTGAGGATGAGGAACATAGACTATCGCTTGGAGAAAAAACTAGAGAAAAGATAGCCAACACCCATTGGGGAAATGGATGGAAATGTTATTTGAATGATATTTACTGTAATGCAATGAATACTTCCAGGAGCGTTACAAACCCCGTGTTGTTAGATGAGATGTTCTTAGATGAACCAGATGTATACTTACCAGTGATTCATAAGTCACACATGGAATACGGAAAAATGCTTCAGCCATATTTACCAGCAATGCCTACACTTTATCGGTTGCATTTCTGGATTCGGTTTCTCAAACAGTATGGTCTGAAGAATAATCCCATTAATCTATTATTACCCGAATGGTTTCGCTCTCGTTACTACTCATTTCGCTGGTGGAATAACTAAAATGAAGCTCAATCTAAGTGTTATCATTTGTACTCATAATCCCAAACCTGAATATATCACAAGAGTAGTAACCGCTCTAAAATCTCAGACTTTGTCTTTAGAGCAATGGGAGTTACTTCTGATTGATAATGCGAGTGATGAGCCACTGTATGATTGGATTAGTTTATTCTGGCATCCCAATGCTCGTCACATTCGAGAAGATCGACTGGGACTGACTCCAGCTCGGCTAAGAGGAATTCAAGAATCTCAGAGTGAAATTTTAGTTTTTGTGGATGATGACAATGTTTTGAATGCAGATTACCTAGAAATCGCCTTACAAATCAGTAGTCAATGGACAATTCTGGGAGCTTGGGGTGGACAAATTTTACCTGAATTTGAAGAACACCCCCCAGAGTGGACAAAACCCTTTTGGGGTAACTTGGCAATTCGAGAGTTCGCTCTAGATAAATGGTCTAATTTAGTAGATGGAGATGACACTAAGCCTTGGGGCGCTGGTTTGTGTGTTCGTAAGGTTGTCGGACAGAAGTATGCCGAATCAATTGAAAAAGATCCCAATCGCGTTAAGTTAGATCGTAAAGGTAAATCACTTTTGGCCGGAGGAGATAAAGACTTGGTATTAACTGCTTGTGATATAGGCCTGGGTACTGGACTATTTACAGCATTAAAATTGACCCATATTATTCCCGCCAATCGGTTGCAAGAAGACTATCTTTTGATGCTGATAGAAGGTCTAACTTACTCTTCAATAATTTTAGACACTTTTCGAGGCAAAATTGCACCAAGCTATTCTTGGAAGGCAAAAATATTAAATCATGTTCGACGATGGTTTTTATCTCGAAGAGAACGTCGATTTAGGGATGCACATTTCAGAGGAATAAATTTAGCAATTCAAGAAATAAATAAATGATCGGATTAATATCTAAGCTTTTGTACATTACAAGAAATCGGCACAAACAGTTAGTTTTAATGATTTGTGTCTTCCTGTTTATTTCTATTTTAGAAATTTTCGGAACTGGAATTATCGGTCCTTTTATCGCAATTGCAACTAATCCAGATTTAATAAATAGTAATCTCTGGTTGAATATAATTTACACAAAATTAAATTTCAATTCGAGAGAGCAATTCTTGCTTATGCTAGGCTTAGTAGTAATTGTAGCTTTCTGTGTAAAATCATTTTTGAGTTTTTGCGCTCAAAAAGCAATTTTTCAATTCGGATATAACTTAAAAGGTGAGCTGTCTTGTAAGTTAATGAAAGCTTATTTATCAGCGCCATATAGTTTTCATTTGAATATTAATTCTTCATCACTAATTCACGATATCACAGCAACTACGGACAATGTCTGTATCGGTGTCATTATGGCTATGTTGACATCAATCTCCAATGCCCTAGTTTCAGTAGCATTAATGCTACTGTTAGTTAAAACTAACGTCATCGCATTGATTCTTATTACGATGCTCTTACTCGTGATGCTGGGTCTGGTCAAATGGATGAAACAGCGATTAACTCGATGGAGTAAAGATGGATGGCAATCTGCGGGCGAAATGATTCGTATTCTCCACCATAGTTTGGGTGGATTGAAAGAGGTTCGAGTCATTGGTTGTGAATCTTATTTCCAACAGCAAATGGAGGAACAATCAAAAAAATTTGCTGTAAATACAAGTCTACTCCAGAGCTATGGAAATTTACCTCGTTATGCACTTGAAGTATTTACTATCGCATTTTTGGTTGTTTTTGCAATCTTATTTATTTATATAGATCGAGAAAAACAAAATCTCAGTGCTGTTTTGGGGATTTTTGCCCTGGCATCTCTCCGCTTACTGCCAGCAACTGGAAATTTAGTTTCAGCAGTAAATATTATTAGATCCAATACTTTTGCAGTAGATAAATTATATTTCGACATCCAGAACCTAGAAAAAGAACATCTCATTAATAATGATGGCTATAAAGAGCGAACAAACGAGCAAAAGCTCGCTACAAAATTAGAGCTAATGCCTTTCAAGCGTTACATCTCGATTGAAAATCTTATTTTTGCATATCCCAATGCTCAGCAAAAAGCCTTAGATGATATTTCATTAACAATTAAAAAAGGTCAATCTATCGGTATCATTGGTAAGTCTGGATCTGGCAAAACGACACTAGTAGATGTCATTTTAGGCTTGTTTTATCCACAATATGGAGATATCAAAGTTGATGGGGTTTCAGTCTATCAAAACCTGAGAGCTTGGCAAAATATTTTAGGATATGTGCCGCAAACAATTTTCTTGATTGATGACACATTAGAGCGAAATATCGCCTTTGGCGTTCCCGACCGTTTGATCGATCGATCCAGACTTCAAAAAGCGATCGAGATGTCTCAGTTAACAGATGTCGTCGAACAATTACCCAATGGCATTCATACTATGGTTGGCGAACGAGGCATCCTGCTATCTGGAGGACAACGGCAAAGAGTAGGAATTGCGCGCGTACTGTACCATCAGCGAGAAATTCTCGTTTTTGATGAAGCTACAGCAGCATTAGATAATGAAACAGAACATCTAGTCACAGAGGCAACGAAAGCGTTGAGTGGTAACAATACGATTATCATCATCGCACATCGACTCTCGACGATCGAACATTGCGATTGTATTTACCAAATCGAGCGAGGGAACGTAATTAGATCGGGAAGTTATCAGGAAGTTATTCTTGGCAGTTGATCGATTAAAATTAAATATTAAACAACATAATTTAAATGAAATACTTGTGAAAATTGCTTACGTAACAACTTTCAATGCACGAGATTTGAACAGCTCTGATAACTGGGCTGGTACTGGCTATTACATTCCCAGATCGCTCGAACAGCAGTCACTATCATTAGAGTATATCGGTTCTCTCAAACAAAATTTAGACTCGCAGATAATCTGTAAATTCAAAAAATACTATCACGAAATATTTTCACCTGGAAAATATTTAAAACCCTTAGATCCACTAATTTTAAAAAATTACGCCAATCGAGTCGAATGCGAGTTAAAAAAAGCAGAAGTAGATGTAGTGTTCAGTGCCACTATCGCACCAATTTCTCAGCTAGAATGTAAACAACCAATTGTATTTTGGGCTGATGCCACCTTTGAAAACCTGCTGGATTTTTACCCTCAGTTTACAGATCTTTGTGAAGAAAGCATTCAACACGGTCACTTAATGGAGAAATTAGCGCTAGACAAATGTAAATTAGCAATTTACGCATCCGATTGGGCGGCTCAGTCAGCAATTAACTATTATCAAGCAGATCCATCAAAAGTCAAGGTAGTACCTTTTGGCGCCAACATAGAACAGCACCGGACTTTTGATGAAATCAAGGAGGCGATCGATTCTCGTCCGGCTAACAAGTGTAAGCTCCTGTTTATTGGTTATGACTGGGTGCGAAAAGGTGGCGATATTGCTGTCGCGTTGACCAAAACATTAAATGATATTGGTCTAGAGACAGAATTAACAGCTATCGGCTGTTCTCCACACATAGATGCAGCTGTAGTTCCATATGTCAAAACACTCGGTATAATTAGCAAATCGACGGCATCAGGTAGAGCTGAACTAGATCGATTACTGACAGAATCTCATTTTCTGATTATGCCATCGCAAGCTGAATGCTATGGGATTGTTTTTTGCGAAGCTGGCTCTTTTGGCGTACCTTGCCTATCAGCCAAAGTTGGCGGTATTCCCACAGTCATTAAAGATAATATTAATGGAAAACTTTTCGATACAGGTGAAGGGATAGCTGAATATCGTGACTACGTTCTTAAATTATTTTCTAATTATGAAGAGTACAACGAGTTAGCTATTTCTAGTTTTAATGAATATCAATCTCGGCTCAATTGGTTGGTAGCAGGTAGTACGGTTAAAGACTTATTACAAACGATAGTTTGAATTTGGAGAATCCGATCGTGTTTGATTATCTGATTGTTGGGGCTGGGTTTGCTGGGAGCGTTTTAGCAGAACGGTTGACAAGTCAATTAAACAAAAAAGTATTAATTGTCGATCGTCGCAACCATATCGGCGGCAATGCTTACGATCGATACAACAATGATGGCGTGCTAATTCATAAATACGGCCCGCATATTTTTCATACAAATTCTCGCGATGTCTTTGAGTATTTATCGCTATTTACCGAGTGGCGACACTACGAGCACCGCGTCCTGGCTAGTGTAGACGGTCAGCTCGTACCGATTCCGATTAACTTAAATACGATCAATCAACTCTATGGACTGAATCTAACAGCATTCGAGGTAGAAGAGTTTTTGGCATCGGTTGCCGAACCGCGAGACAAAATTTTGACCTCAGAGGACGTGGTAGTTAGTAAAGTCGGACAAGAATTATATAAAAAGTTTTTCCGCAACTATACACGCAAACAATGGGGCATAGATCCCTCAGAACTCGATCGATCTGTCACTGCACGCGTTCCCACCCGTATCAATCGCGACGATCGTTATTTTACCGATACATATCAGTCAATGCCTCTACATGGCTTTACGCCTATGTTTGAGAATATGCTCGCACACCCGAATATCAAGGTGATGCTCAACACTGATTATCGAGAAATTCAACAGGTCATTCCTTATCAAGAAATGATTTATACCGGGCCAGTAGATGACTTTTTCGATTATCGCTTTGGAAAGTTGCCCTATCGATCGCTCGAATTCAAACACGAAACTCACGATCGACCTGTCTTCCAATCTGCACCCGTGATTAATTATCCCAACGAGCATCTCTATACTCGCGTCACTGAGTTTAAATACCTGACCGGACAGCATCATCACAAAACCAGCATTGTTTACGAGTTTCCTCAAGCTGAAGGCGATCCTTACTATCCAATTCCGCGTCTGGAAAATGCGGAACTTTACAAACAGTATAAAGAACTTGCCGATGCCACTCCTGATGTACATTTCGTCGGCAGACTGGCGACTTATAAATATTACAACATGGATCAAGTTGTAGCTCAAGCCTTAATGACATTCGATAAAATTAGCACTAGGGAGGCATTAGAAATGGCAATAACTAGTTAATTAATTTGCAATAAATTTAGAGGCGAAACCAGCATGACTAATAATTTTTACTCTAGTAATCGACAAAGTAATTAAATCGATAAATTACCTTGACATTTATATAGAATTTAGAACCAGAGCGAACTTATGAATGATTCATTGCCAGCAGTTTCAATTATCATGCCAGCCTACAAGCGCATCGATTATCTCAAGGAAGCGATCGAGAGTGCGCTGGTGCAAACTTTTACCAATTTTGAGATCGTTATTTGCGATGATAGTGCCGAACCAAAAATCGCCGCTCTTTGTCGTAGCTATGGAGACTCGCGGATTACTTATCGAGCCAATCCCCAAAATTTGGGAATTGCCATGAATAATTTTAGTGGCTTTCAATCAGCTCGCGCCGATTTGCTAACTAAACTAGATGATGACGATCGCTGGTTACCAGATTTTTTAGAAAAATTAGTGCCAGTAATGTTATCAAATTCAAACATTTGCTTGGCTTTTAGCGATCACTGGCTGATGGATAGTAATGGCGATCGAATGTTGGCAAAAACCGAAGAGCAAACAACTAGATTTGGTAGAAGTCAGCTTGGGCGAGGCTTGGTCGAACGACCGCAACAGTTAATTTTCCAGAAATCGATTCCGCTTGCCTCATCAGCAGTTTTTCGGAAATCAGCGATTGATTGGTCAGTGTATTCGGATCGGATAGGCGGTGCCTATGATTTCTTCCTAAGTTCTTGCCTGGTCGGTAGTGGGATGGATGTTTTTTATGAGCCAGAACGTTTGACTGAATATCGGATTCATTGTGGTAGCGGCACTTCAACTCGCGGCCTGCAAAATGCGCTAGAGACATTATTCGTATCGGAACATATTTACCAAAGTCCTTTTTTCACTGAGATTGTAGCTGATTATCAAAAAATCTGTGCTTATAACTGTAAATGGGCTGGCAATCAATTTTTTAAACAAGGAAAAGCACTGTCAGCTCTTTACTATTATAGTCAAGCATTAAAATATCGATTTTTAGGATAAAGAAAATAGTTTTAGATCGAGCCGCAAGCTATTTTGAGTATGAATAATATGTTGGTTAGCATCATTATTAATAATTACAACTACGATCGTTTCCTGACAGAGTCAATTGATAGTGCTGTCAATCAAACTTATCCTCATACCGAAGTTATCGTTGTGGATGACGGATCTACAGATAGATCCCGTGAGATCATCGCTGGATATGGAGATCGGATTTGTGCGATTCTCCAAGCAAACGGCAAACAAGCAGCCGCTTTTAACAGTGGATTTGCCCGCAGCAAAGGCGAGATTGTTATCTTCTTGGATTCAGATGATTTTTTGTTGCCACAGGCAGTCGAGCAAATTGTCTCGGTTTGGAATCCCGCTCTTGCCAAAGTTCATTATCGCCTGACTGTTGTAGGTGCTAGTGGTCAGTCACTCGGCTATTCTGTTCCTCAAGGCGGTCAATTATTATCAACAGGAGAAGTCTGGCGAATATTGTTGGAGTTTGGGGGGTATGCAAGTACTCCCACTAGTGGAAACGCACTCAATCGAAAGGCAATAGAGCCAATTTTTCCGATTCCTGATGCCTATAAATTGACCGCAGATGATTATTTATCTACCCTGATTCCCTTTTATGGGAAAATTGCTGCGATTGAAGAGCCATTGGGCATTTATCGTATTCATGACAGCAATCAATGGGCACTGGCGACCGTCACGGGCGAACGGTTCGCGCGGTTCGTCCGCCACGATCTCCAAAATTATGCCCTGCTCGAACAAAAAGCCCAAGAATTGGGACATCAAATCCCCCTAGACTTGGAACAACGATCGATCGGTCGGATCTGGTCGCGGATTATCTCACTCAGACTCGATCCCGACCATCATCCAGTTAAATCGGATCGGACATTGGTTTTGATGTATCGGGGCATCCGATCGTTGTGGAAATATTCCATATTCAACTGGCAAAAATGTCTCATCTACAGTATTTGGTTTGTTTGGGTGGGATTAATGCCATTAACTTTGGCACGTCCAGCAATGACATGGTTGTACGCTCCCCAATTTCGACCCAAAGGGATCGATTGGACTATCGAAAAAATTCGTACTTTAGTGAGTAGTTGAGGAAGAAAAAATGAACGCTGTAGATAAATCCGTGCAAACCGAACGACTGCTAGCCCATGCAGGTCAGAAATTGAGGGTATTGTTTGTCAGTCATGCCTATGTTGTGGGTATCAATCAGGGTAAACTAGACGCGATCGCCGCAACCGATCGAGTCGATGTCGGTTTGCTAGTGCCCAACAACTGGCAGGCGGCAGAGTGGAATCGCCAGATGCCTGTCGAGACACCTTATCCCCGCATTCAAGTCTATCAAGCTCCTGCGATCGGCAGCGGACGCGGTGGAGCTTATTTCTATACACCTTGGGTACTGGGACAGGTAGTGAGAGAATTTCAACCCGATATCATTCAAGTAGAAGCAGAAGTATTCTCCCTAGTAGCTTTTCAACTAGCCATCTGGAGCAGAATAACAGGGACGCCACTCATTGTTTTTGGGTGGGAAAATATCGAACGCCAGTTACCCAGGCTGCGCCAGTTGACCTGTCAGTTTGTGCTAAATACCGCTCGCGCGCTCATTCCTGGCAATCAGGATGGAGCAAACATCTTACGTCAGTGGGGCTATCGCGGGCTACTGGAAGTAATGCCCCAAATGGGTGTCGATACTCAGTTTTTTGCCCCTCAACCCCGAGATCGGCAATCTGAATTTAATATTGGCTTCTTAGGTCGTTTAGTGCCTGAAAAAGGTGTCGATACCCTATTTGCCGCCGCACGATACCTAAAGGAACGAGGATTAACCTTCCGGATTACTGTTTGTGGTTCGGGAAGTGCTAATGAAGCTCTAAAACAGGCAGCAGAAGTTGAGCAGATTGCTGACCGAATTACCTGGGAAAAAGCCATTCGACATCAACAAGCCCCTGAAGCGATTAGCAAATTTGACGTGCTGGTGCTTCCCTCTCGATCGACTTCCAACTGGAGGGAGCAATTTGGTCATGTGCTAATTGAAGCAATGGCCATGGGAGTGCCGGTTATTGGTTCTGATTGTGGGGAGATCCCTAACGTTATTGGTAGATCGGATCTCATCTTTAAGGAGGAAGATGCTAAGGGACTAACGGCAATATTAGAGCGAATGATTCGCGAACCAGGCTGGAATCAACACGTAGGATCCTATTGTTTACTGCGTGCACGTCAATACTATTCACATGAAAAAATCGCAGAAAGATCGATAGGACTGTGGCAAAAACTAATATCGACACATTGCTAAAAACTAAGAAATAATACAAAAACGACAATGCAATACTCTCTACCTTTATACTTAAAAGAAAAATTGAAATCTCTGTTGCTAAATTCTTCTTCTGCATTTTGTGTTTCTCTTGATAAAAATGAGACGAGATTACTTCCATTTTTAGATCAGCTTTATAAAACAGATTCTTTTAAACTAGACTCACTAAAAATTAATGAGGAGAAAATATCATTTGGGTCGGAAATTACTTATCCTGATTCAATTCTTTTTGAAATATCAGCATTGAATCGCCGAAACTTATCTATCTTGCCTTCTGGCGGTATTTGTATTGAAAATGAAATTATCAACACTGGATTTCAGCAATATTACAATATATTTGGATACCTTCAAGGGTATCTCAAAAACAAAAATAAAATATCTGGCACAATCATAGCAAACTGGCCACAACGATTTCTTACATATGGAGATTTTGTTTTACAGCTATTACCAGAATTATGCCTCATAAAATCAATAATTACACATGATGAATGGTTAAATGCAAAATTTGTTTTACCTAATCCACCTAGGTTTATGTTTGAATACTTGAAGCTAATCGGTTGTAACGAGAACCAATTAATAGATTCAAAAAAATCTTGTTTTCGTGTGGTGTCTAATTCCAAACTTTATTTTCGCGAAAAGGACATAATGTGGTTTCTTTGCGCACCGCCTCAATTAATTGATATTACCCGAAACTATTTTATACCTTTTGAAATTAGGCCAAGTGAAAAAATTATTTTTGTTGAGCGTCTTCGTGGCTATCGAAAGGCGGTGGGGCTTACCGAAAATGTGAGAGAGAGATTGAGAGAAATTGGAGTCGATTTTTTCGATGCTGCGCGCGCTTCTATAAAAACACAAATCGAAACCTTTGCAAGTGCCAAAATAGTTATTGGCATACATGGTGCTGGTATGGCTAACACTATGTGGTGCCAAAAAGGTACTAAAATTGTCGAATTTTTTCATCCTAGTTTTGCTCCATGGTGTTATGCCATATTGGCAAATCAACTGGGGCTAGATTATTATTGTGTTGGAGGACAACTGGGTTATATGGACATCAATTTTCGAGAGTCGGATATAAATGTTGACTGGAGTTACCTACTTAAACTAATCGAGAGATTAAAAAAGGAATAAGACTCTGTATCTATTTTGGCGGTCGCTGTGATTGGATTTTGATTTTAATGAGTTTTAATAATTCAAGATTAGTTAATGTTTAGCACATAAATTGGATACCAACTATGGACGATATCAGAAAAAATAAAATTAATCGATCTCTACAAAGATTGGGTATTCGATTATTAAGATCTCCATACTGTAAATTTCCATACGATCGGGAGAATTTTCTAGAATTAGATCCTAGTAAAGATTTAGTAATTTTTGATGTAGGAGCTAACATCGGGCAATCTTCAATTTGGTTTGCACTTAATTTTCCAAATGCAAAAATATATGCATTTGAACCATTCCCAGTCATCTTTAACCGTCTTAAAGAAAATACATCAAAAATACAATCTATTGAATCTCATCAGATAGGATTGGGAAACAACGAAAAAACATTGGAGCTACCGAGAATTGAGAATCCGCTTTGTCAAACGGCACAGCTTGCTGAGCAAATAATTTTAGAAACTCAGCATGTAGATATTATCACAGTTAAAACTCTAGATAAGTTTTGTTCGGATAATTTTATCGATACAATTCACATCTTAAAAACAGATACAGAAGGTTATGACATCGAAGTACTGGAGGGTGCAAAAAGCCTTTTAAACCAAGGTAAAATATTAAATATTTTGTCAGAAGCATCAATAATTTTTGATGACAAACAACACACTAATTTTTATGATTTAAAGCAGTTTCTTTCTGTTTATAATTTTGAGAATTTTTCACTATACGATCTGCATCATAATGATAAAAATGGCAGATTAGAGTATTTCAATGCCTTGTTCAAAATAATCTAGAAATTGATACTTTGGATGGCGGTGAAGCTTGGATTCTATGAAGTAACAGCTAAAATAATTCTAACTCAATCAATCACATCTCGATTTTGGATTATCCGCATCAGGTTGAAAACTAATATAGAAATTAACGAACGTTAGCTTAAAATAATGCGCGTAGCAATCGCTCGAACAATGGCAGAATTTAGCTTGGATATCTACACTGACAATCTAATTGCCGGACTGAGAAAAGTTCGACCGGAATGGGAAATTATTGAATTGGCACCTCGATCGTTCGATCGAGGTAGTTCTTCTATGTCACTACGAATTCAAAAATACTACGAACGGTTCTGGAAATATCCTCAAGCAGTCCGACAGCAGAAAGCAGATATTTATCATATTGTCGAACCCTGCGACGGTCATATCGCTTATTGGCTCAAAAATTCTGGCAGCTCCATCCTCATCACCTGTCACGATCTGGCTAACTATTTTTTTCCTGATAATTTGCAAGGCTCGGTGCAACTACCAATCATCAGTAAATGGGCGTGGGTATATTCGGTCAACGGGATGCAGAATGCAGCCCATATTATTTCAGTGTCTACGGCCACAGCTGAGGATACAACCGAAATCTTGAAGATCGATCCCATCCATATTACAGTCATTCCCAATGCGGTAGAAGCCATATTTCAGGCTTTACCTACAACTGAGAGTATGGTATTTCGTCAGCAACAGGAAATTTCTGCCGAAACACTGTGCCTATTGAATGTGGGATCTAACCATCCTCGGAAGAATATCGACACGATCCTGCAAGCGATCGCGATTTTAAAAGACAAGCAACTCCCGATCTCCTTCTGGAAAGCCGGAGCTGATTTCACCGCCACACAACAGCAGTTCATCCAAGATCGAGGACTCGAATCGATTGTCCGTCATTTCGGTAAACCCGATAAATCGACGCTCGTACGGTTATACAATGCTGCCGATATTTTAGTCGCACCATCATTGTATGAAGGTTTTGGGATTACACTATTGGAAGCTATGGCTTGTGGTACGCCAGCGATTACGTCAAACGCGTCAGCGATGCCAGAAGTCGTGGGCGATGCTGGCGTTTTAGTCGCACCCACCAGTGCTGATGAAATAGCTGCCGCTGCCATCCGGCTTTACCACGAACCACAATTTTATCAACAACTAGTCAAGCGCGGTTTGGAACGAGTCAAAACATTTACCTGGGAAAGTAACGCCGAGCTGGTAGCTCAAGTCTACGAGCGGACGATCGCGACTAAGAGGTGAGGGAATGTTGGGAGTACAGGAGAAAGGGGCAAAGGTGAAAAAGGAAATTATCCACTATCAACTATTCATCCACTATTCACTATCCACAAAACCAATGTTTATCAAAAATACAATTAGGCGGTTACTGCCGCCGTCAGTGACGATTCGACTGATTGCTGATACCAATTATAAATCTGGCGAACCAGAACTCAAATTACTCGACGATCTAGTGGATCCGCAAAGAAATAGTATCGATATCGGCGCGAATAAGGGATCCTATACTTATTTTCTCTCTAAACTTTCCCAACAAGTTTTTGCCTACGAACCCAACCCCGAGTTGGCAAAATTTTTGACTAAAGCATTTACTAAATCTAATGTGAGTATTTATCCAGTTGCAATATCCGATCGAGCGGGAGTGGCTCAGCTAGCAATTCCGATCGTCAATACTTTTGCTTACGATCAACTAGGTAGTCTGCAACTGCAAAATTCTAGCGAAAATCTCCAAACTTTTGACGTACCACTCCAGCGGTTGGATGACTGCGGACATACTAACGTCGGATTTATCAAAATTGATGTTGAAGGACATGAGGAAACAGTAATTGATGGGGCGATCGACTTAATTACCAAACAACGTCCAGTAATACTTGTGGAAATCGAGCAAAAGCATCATGCCGATAAGGATATCACTGAAATATTCTCTAAAATCATGGCCTTAGGTTATGACGGTTTTTTCTTGTTCGATGGCGAACTGAGAAGTTTAAGCGAATTCTCTAAAGAGAAACACCAAGATATCAATAATTATCAAGGTCTGACTTCTTTAAGTAAAACTTATGTATGTAACTTTATTTTTAAGCCTAGTTAGGAATATAAATTCAGAGAAGTGTAGCTATGAAAGTTCTGCTGTCAGCGTATTCCTGCGAACCGGGTCAAGGATCTGAGCCTGGTGTCGGCTGGAATGTAGTCCGAGAAGTCGCCAGGTATCATCAAGTTTGGGTATTGACTCGCCCCGATGAGAGCCAGGAAATCATTGAAGCAGAGCTAGCACGCAATCCGATCGATAACCTTCATTTTGTTTACTTTACCCTACCTTTTTGGCAGGATAGCCGACGGTGGGGGCAGTCTGGTGGTATGCAACTTCACTACTACCTGTGGCAAATTCAGGCTTACTTTGTTGCCAAACAGCTTCATCGAGAGATTGATTTCGATCTGACTCATCACGTCACATTTGTGAGACACTCAAGTCCGAGTTTTCTTTGCTTACTGCCGATCCCGTTTGTGTGGGGGCCAGTAGGCGGTGGCGAATCTGCACCGCTAACCTATTGGCAAGACTTCAACTTCAAAAATCGAGCTTATGAAACTCTCCGCTCTGTATGGCGTTGGATTGGAGAACAAGATCCCTTCGCGCGAATGACCGCTCGTCGTAGTGCGATCGCTTTTGCGACGACAGCAGATACCGCTCGGCGAATCAGGGAAATGGGTGCAACGCAAGTGCGAGTGCTATCTCAATGCAATCTGTCCGAACCAGAATTCGATCGACTCGCGCAGTGTCCGCCACCAAACGCTTGCCCAACTCGGTTTATCAGCATCGCTCGCTTGCTCCATTGGAAAGGACTCCACTTGGGATTACAAGCCTTTGCCCACACTCAACTGACCGATGCAGAGTATTTGATTTTAGGCGAAGGGGCAGAATTGCCCCGCCTGCAAGCTCTGGTTCATGAGTTAGGCATCAAAGATCGAGTCAAGTTTTTAGGACATCTGCCGAGGGAAGAGGTATTGGTGAAGCTCGGAGAGAGTTCCGTTTTAGTTCACCCCAGTTTGCATGACTCTGGCGGATTAGTTTGCTTGGAAGCAATGGCAGCGGGTCGCCCAGTTATTTGTCTGGATTTAGGCGGACCTGCAGTTCAGGTTACGGCAAAAACAGGTTTTCTAATTCCAGCACTCAATCCACACCAAAGTATCGCTGATATCGCAACTGCAATGTGCCGACTGGCTCAAGACGTAGATCTGTGTATTGAAATGGGCAAGGCTGGAGAACAACGCGCTAGAGAAATATTTACTTGGGATGCCCAAGGCAAGTTATATGCACAAATATACGAACGGCAGATCTCATCTTTATTGATGGGTACAGATATCATCGGAAATGACATTTAGCTAAATTTTAGAAATCATCAATCTTCATAGACAACCTCTGCTTGTCACCAGCTAAATCGAGCAACTATATCATCGTACAAACATGACTAGATCAAGTACAATATTTTTAAAGCAAAAAAAAGGATTTGTTAAAAATTCAACACTTATTTTTATTGCCTTTGCGACAACATTCTATTCGCGAATCTTTTGTTCTATTACCCGCGCTCCATCTATTTTAAACTTTTTACATTTTGCGATCGTGCCTTTATTGCTTGCAATTGTGATGTCAACAACTCGCACGAAAGACCGCCATCAAACCTCATGCATATGGTCGATGCTTGTTGCCCTGGGAATATTTCTGGTTGTGATGGTTATTAGTGCGATCGTCAATAATGCTGGAATACCTAATGTCATCATTAACTTTATGATGCTGGGAGAGCCTTTTATGTTTATCATGGCAATAACTTGTGTAGATTTCCCAATAGAAAGTCTGAATAAGTTAAGGCGTTGGTTGATTATCTCGTCGATAATTAATCTAGTTTTAGCAATCGCCCAAAAATTTCTCTTGGTTACTGGACGGATTAGCGCAGCTCCTTACGATGCAACAGATGGGGTGCAAGGAGTGTTCTTTATATCGGGGGCTGGCGGCTATATTTCTGCTGCCGTCTCAGTTAGTGTGTTTATATATTGCTTCTTGTATCAAAAACAAGTTTCTTTATGGATGAGGATACTGGGGCTGATAGGGACTATCTATCAAATTCAAATTGCCGATACGAAACAGGTAATTCTTGTCAGTGGATTGGCTTGGATTGTACTTGCTTCGAGTAAGATCCAAAACATTAAGAAGATTGCAATATACCTATCTTGTTTTGGATTAGCACTTGGTGCTTTTTGGTGGTTGATTCATAACATCGCAGGTTTTGAAGCTTACACTCAGTGGATGAATCGAAGCGACATTAATAATAGTGAGGCTGGGGGTGGCTTAGATGTCAAAACGGAGGGTATCCGTCGCGTTCTTACCTACTATCGTTCCCCGCTCAATTGGTTGTTTGGGTTAGGGCCTGGGCATACGCTTGGTCGGCTGGGCGGTTGGACGATTAATGACATGTGGAGTATCCTGTCATTAATTGGGGGCACAAAGCATCCTCTATATGATGAAATGTGGTATTTTATCAATCATAATTGGATTGCTTGGTCAACCACTCTGTATGTGCCACTATTTAGCTGGGCTGGAATTTGGGGAGATCAGGGTTGGTTAGGCATTTTGGCTTACTTATATTTGGGGTTTTTAGTCTGGCATTACTTCTGTGTCGATGATTTTTGTAGGTTTCTGCTGTTAACAATTTTTATTTATGGCTTCTTTCTTACTCAAATGGAAGAACCTGGCTTTATGTTAACCATGTCGATGCTGATTGGCTTACGTTGGCAAGAGCAACGTCTTCAGACAGCCAACTAAAATATTAGATTTGTCAATCTGACTTAGCTCAAAATTAAGCAAAGGTTTTATCAATTTTTAAAATAGCATTTATCTGTATTTCAATCTATATCAATCATAGCTGAAAAACTTAAACCTTAGAGAACGGGTATAAAGCTAAGCTATCCCGCCGATCGATTTTGTTAGCAGGAACTCAAATCGGGTCGCTATAGATTTTGATATCTATTTAGTCACTAGATATATTAACTTTTTTGATGTTTTTCGGAGCGACTAGTTTGAGATCTGTAATTTGTGGTAGTATCGAATCATAGTATTGAAAGCTTTTGGAATCAATTATTATTAACAAATCGATAGCCAAGAACTCTGAAATTAGTTGGATCGTACTCAGGCATGCTCGACCTGGCTTTTCGATAAACTGATATAGACAGATTTGTATGAAGCTATACTGATTTTTACAAAGCCAAATTGTAGGATTATTTAGTAATAATTGAGATTTCAGATAGCTTGAATGTTGTAAATATTTAGTATTGATAATTGGAGGATAAATAATGCAAAGTTCCTTGCCAATCACTTCAGAAATTAGCTCGTATCTAGAAGATAGTACGACAGTAAAACTAGATGATGTGGGTATATTTACCACCAACATCGGTGAGATGACAGTGGCAATGAAAGCTAATAGTGAATTTTTCGGCCACCCAGTTTGGGGGCCGGAATACTTTGAAAACTCTCATCGTAATGAGACCTTTCGATCGCGTTGGCAGGCGGCAATTGGTAGTCTGGATGGCAAGGTAGTAGTTGATATCGGTTGCGGCCCAGGAAATTTTTATGCAACTGTCGGCGGATCGCCCAAAGTATTAATTGGGGTTGATATTTCTTACGGTGCATTGCAAATGGCCAAACAGGTAGGATATACCCCTGTTTGGGCAGATGCTCAACACCTTCCATTCATTGACGGTTTTGCTGATGTGGCGATCGCTAGTGCCACATTACATCACTGTGATGATATGGCAAAAGTCTTGTCTGAAGCCGCACGTATTCTGCGTCCTGGAGGAATGCTCGTGACAGATCTAGATCCTCAGATAACGGCGATGCACTTTAAAGGTATTGCCGCATTTATGAGAAAACACCGTTTCACTATCTATCGATTGATTAGAAGTCCGCATTATCTGACAACGGAATACCGCAAACTCAGAATTCCGTGCGAGGCGCACAATCGCGAGCCAGGTGATGGGATTAGCCCCGATCTTTATTATCAGGTTTTAGAGCCTTTAGGATTCCAGCTGAAACTCTATCCCCACAATCATGATGTTGGCGCAGATGTATTGGATGGAAATATAGGTAAATTGCCTGCGAGATTGCGTCTGCTCCAGCAAATGTCGGGTATTAATCCTAATACTCCAGCGGCAGCGCAATCGATTATGTGTATTGCTAGAAAACCAGCAGCTGAATCATCATCCCCACCACCGTCGATATAAATAAGCAATCGACTCACCAACTGTCGTTCGCACCCCTTCGCTGGACTGCCACCAGCGGCTAGGCTCGTAGGCTAAGACCTGGGTGGCAATAATGCCGACTGTGGTTGGAGCGGTAAATACCCGCCGAAAGACGATCCAGGTGCGGCGCGCATGGGGGCCGAGGGTAAACACATTTAGCGATCGAATTGGCTGCTCGGTCGCTGCCCAATAGTCTTTGAGTGCCATTGCCGCGTTTTGCGTCCGGCATTCTGGTGCATTGTTGGTAGAGACGATCTGAAGTTGGCTGGGGTTAAATCCGCGCGCTACTAGTGTGGCAGCGGCCACCTCCGCAAAAGTTTTGTACTCTGACAAATGAAATCCCCTCGGCACGGGCGCGCCAACTGTAATCAGGGTTTTGTAGCTACCTGTTTGAAACTCGACCATCGCCGCTTCGATCGCATAGTCTGGAAGCCATCCTTCCACAACTAATATCTCTGTGGCGACAGGATCGTTCTTTGCTAAAAAGGGATGAATGTTAATAATGGACAGTCCCAATAGCACAATTCCTATTGCAGCAGCAATCGTCAGACCGATCGCGATCGACATTAAGCTCGGACAACCGAAAGCACCACTCTTGGTACAGAAATGGTAGCAATCATCTATAGTTATGGACATTTCGCGACATTGGTAGTGTAGTGTTTCAGCTTGTAGATAAAACATATCAACTATCCGATCGAAAAGATGTTACGAATCGTTGATTGTTTAGATTTACTTTTAGAAAAGCTCAATATAAAGTATTAAGAACTAGTCGTTGTGCTATTCAACGGTCGAGATTATTTTATCTTTAAGAATTTTAAAAAGTGGGATGTTTTCGTTACCTAGTTAAGCAATTTGGATGAAAGTTTCACATCGCGACGTGTGTTATATTAGTACTATAATCATGTGTATGCATTTAAGTTAGATAGCAAGAGTACAGACCATAAACATATTTATTAATTACTATCGCTGTTCCTAGTGCCATGCATATTGTTATTGTTGCGTTACATAGACCGACAGAGCCTACCGGAGTTTGCCGACATGCAGTTAATCTGGCTAGATGTCTGGCCCAATCAGATGAAATCACCCAAATAACTTTGGTGACTGGCATATGGCAACAGCATTACTTTCAAACTATTTTTTTATCAAATCAAAAAAAAATCAAAGTATTAGGCATTGATATCAACAATACATCCATTTCAAGAAATAGGTGGTTCTTGTTTTTTTTGCCCAAATTAGTCAAAAATCTTCATCCCGATCTGGTTCACTTATCCTTCCCATTGCCATTTTTTAGGTCGCTATTTTCTTGCCCGATAGTTGCTACCATTCACGATCTTTATCCTTACAAGATTCCTGAGAATTTTGGATACAAGCAAGCTTTTTTTAATCGACTATTTCTACAACAATGCATCTGGAATAGTGATGCATTGGCATGTGTTTCTCAGACAACTTTGGACGATTTAAAACACTATTTTCCCGGTATTTATCTACGTAAGCAAGCACAAGTAATTTATAACTTTGTCGATTTCGATCGGGTTCAAGTAACCCGACCACAAGCATTACAGGATGAAGTTGATAGTCCATTTATCCTCTGCGTCGGCCAACATCGCAAAAATAAGAATTTTGAGTTGGCGATCGAAGCTTTCGCTTTGCTGAGGCAAGAAGGCAAAGTTAATGAGAAAACTAGAGCGATTATCGTCGGTAGTTTTGGCCCTGAAACAGACAATTTACTTCAGTCGCTCCAGAAACTTTCTTTGGTAAACTCAGTAATAATGCTCTCAGCAATTAACGATAATGAACTTTGTTGGCTCTATCAAAACTGCGATTTGATGATAATTCCTTCATCTGTAGAAGGATTCTGTCTGCCGCTAGTAGAAGCCCTCTATTTTTCATGTAAGATTGTTTGTTCTGACATCCCTATATTCAGAGAAATTGGTTCCGGTAATTGCAGTTATTTTGACTTGGCGGGAGATCCAATTAGTAATCTAGCGCACTCGATCGATCTTGCTTTAACTGTAGATATTTGTGAACAGAAGTATGACTGCGGTCGATTTTCACAAACACAAATTACAGCGCTGTACTTAAATTTTTATTCAGAGTCGATCCGTAATGTAAAAAAGTAGACAAATCCTCGCTTGTAAATTCGTAGAGCGCGTTAAGATTAGAGAAGCAAATTAGACATTATGCTGAGGTCGTATTTTCGGTCGGTTGATATAATAATAGTTGGTTTTAACAAAGCGTAAAGTTAAGTTCCCGACGGCCAATGCATCGTCGCTATGCGATCGCCAAGCTATGTGAAAAACAAACTAAACGTTATAGTTTCCATCAATTGAATGGGAAATATCAGAGCTTAATATTAAGTTGTAGGGCGAGCGAGCGATGAGCGACAATTCTAGTCAAGAATTAACCACAACTCCCAGTGGCCAGTTAGCACGCAAAAACCCTAAAGCATCTTCCCCAGCTCTAAATACCATTGTTACCGTAGATAACGGTGGGGACGAAGGCGGTTTGAAGCTAGGTCAAATTGCCAAAGCGATCCAACGACGGTTGTGGATTGTGGTGCTCGTGAATGTTTTGACGATCGGTGCAGCAGTTGCTTGGCATCGTAGCCGCATGCCTGCATACGAAGGCAGCTTCAAAATACTGATCGAACCCGTTACTGCTGAATCACAAGTAGTGTCTTCACTTAAAGGCGATCGGACTACAGTAGAAGAACAAGATCTCGGCAGCGCCCAATTCTCCAAAACTACCCTGGATTATCCAACTCAAATTCAGCTGCTCCTGAGCGATAAAATTCTCGGGCCAGTCGCGGGACAACTCAAGTCTACTTATCCAAAAACATCATCCACAACATTGCGGGATGCGCTCAAGATCGCTCGCCAGAAAGAGCCAGCAGAAACAAAAATTCTGGAAGTTCGCTATCGCTCTGCTTCTGAGAAGGAAGCCAAGCAGGTACTAAATCTGGTTGCCAATGCCTATATTCAATATAGCTTGAGCGAACGGCAAACCAATGTGCGGCGAGCTGTTAAATTTGTAGAAACCCAACTGCCTAAAGTTCAAGATCAAGTCCGCAAGCTAGAGACAGAGCTTCAAAGCTTTCGGGAGAAACATCAGTTTATCGATCCCAACACATTGGGAACTCAACTGGGCGAACAACAGAGTGCCATTCAAAAGGAGCAACAGACAACTCAAGTAGAGCTAGCCAAAACCAAACAACTCTATCGATCGCTCGAACAGCAATTACAACTGCTGCCCAAAGGTGCCGAAGCTGCTTCCGTGCTGAGCGATGCTCCAGGATATCAACAATTGCTCAAGCAACTTCAAGAGCTGGATGTGGAGTTACAGAGTCAGTCGGCACAATTGACAGACGAGCATCCTCGGATCGTCACGCTGCGCGAAAAAAGACAAAAATTGTTACCATTGCTGCAACAAAAAGCTGATGAGGCGCTAGGTAACAAGCTAGCTCAGAGCGTCACCAACGGACAGAAACTTCCTTATCAAAATGCCCTGCGGCAAGATCTGAGCAAGCAGTTTATTGGAGCTGCAACTCAGGTGCAGGTACTAGAAGCTAAACTCAATGGCCTAAACATCGCCAGTCAAACTTTATCCAGTCAAGCGAGTCAATTACCAGTCGTCACTCGTCAATATGAAAATCTCCAACGACAATTAAAAATTATTACGGAACAGCAGAGTAAATTCTTGCAAAAACGCGAAGAATTAACGATCGATGCCGCCCGTCAAGAGGTGCCGTGGGAGCTAATCTCACCTCCTGCCGTCGCTCGGATATCAGCTTCTAGTTTAGCGAACAGTGTGGTATTAGGTGGGTTAGCTGGTTTGCTATTGGGGGTTGGCGCAGCCCTGATCGTCGAGCGGAGCAACGATGTGATTTATACGCTCCAAGATCTGCGCGAAGAACTCAATCTGGCGATCTTGGGCGCGATCCCACCCCGCGAAAACGATCTTGTAGATCGCGAGGTTCCTAAGGAAATCAACGAAACAAGTGGTGCGCTCTTGGAAGATGGTAATCCGAATACGCGAAATTGCTATCGATTTTCACCATTTATCGAGTCGTTCCGCGCCCTAAATTCGCAACTACGACTCCTCAATCCAGATACACCAATTCGATCGATAGTCATTAGCTCGTCGATACCGGATGAAGGGAAAACGACTGTAGCGCTCCAACTAGCTCAAGCTGCTGCGGCAATGGGTCAGCGCGTATTACTAGTCAATACCGACCTTCGCAAACCAAGTTTACAAAATCTTATCGATCGACCGGATCTCCATCATATCCCTGGTGGCTTGACTGATATTATTGCTGGCAATGCTACGTTAATGGAAACAGTGCGACTCTTGCCCGAGCAAGAAAATTTGTATGTGCTCCTAGCTGGTTCCATTGCTCTAGATCCCACGAGTATTTTAAGTTCGCAAAAAATGCAGGCACTGATCCTCGATTGCAAACGAAATTTTGACTTGGTTATTTATGATACCGTTCCTCTCAATTTTGCAGATTCACTCTTATTAATTCCGCAAACAGATGGACTATTAATGGTCGCTAGGCTTGGTAAAGTCGCTCGAGGAGTCTTGCAGAATTCATTGCAAACATTGGCAATATCAAAAGTTCCCGTGTTGGGTTTAGTTGTAAATACAGTCGATACACAGCCTTCAGGCGTAATGACGTATTATCCAGAGAGTGCCATCAGTGACAAGTCAAAAAAATCAAAAATATTTCAAGGGATAAATAAGTTGTATCAAACCCTGAAGAAGTAAGCGTTTGAGAAGTATGAAAAAGTAAATTAGAAACGGGTAATAGCTAGTCGATTAGCTATTACCTGTTTAATGTTGGCTATTAAATATTTAGCCTAGATTCTTACAGTGTTGCGGCTGGTAGCCAAAGCTTCTACCAAGCTGCGAACTACCGCAATCATCGCTAACTCATCGTTGAGCTTGTTAATTGCCGAACCGACACCGATTCCCGCTGCGCCAGCCGAAATGGCTAGTGGTGCAGTTACGCTCGATAAACCGGAAGCGCAGAGGACGGGAACGATTACCGCACGGGAGATCTCATAAGCCGCCGCTAGCGTAGGTGCTGCTTTTTCGATTAGGCCGAGCGTGCCAGGATGGATGGGGGTACTACTAGTACCACCTTCGGTTTGAATGATGTCCGCACCTGCAGCAACCAGTGCCTGGGCTAATTCTACCTGTTTATCTAGAGTAAGAATATGTGGAACGGTGACCGATAAAGTAATATCGGGCAGTAACGCGCGGGTAGCTTGAGTTAGGGCTAAAACTGCATCGGCTTCAAAGCGGATGCCTTGAGCGTAAAAACTATCGAAGTTACCGATTTCGATGAGATCTGCGCCAGCTTCGACGGCGGCGACAAATAATTGGGGTTCGACAGCGGAAACACAAATGGGAAGACTGGTGAGTTGACGTGCCATCCGCACTAAGTTAGGATCGGCAGCAATATCAATGAAAGTCGCACCACCACGATCGGCAGATCTTACTACCGCAGCAACGCGATCGCGATCGAAATTATTCAACCCACTGATGACTTTGAGGACTTGGTTACTAGCAAAAGCTGCCTGTAGGTTATCGAGCATGTTCATCACTTGACAAAGGGACGTATAAATCTTTATTTGAACCATTTTGACATCGATCGGCAGAAATTGACCAAACACTCAGCAATCCTACACTTTTTAACTAGCTAATGAGTTCTCTCGATCGCTGAAATTGCCCATTGGCTCTAGCTATTTGTGGTATCGCAGCTTTCAATTTACAACGTAGGAATTTGCGAAATTTGAGTTTTAGCATGAATTGCCAGTCTACCTTGCTGCGCTTCGAGTTTGTGCAGTTGGAGCGATACACCTGGGATGTTGAAGTTTCGCAAGTCTAGTAAAGCAGTCAGCTGTTCGAAAATCACCATTACTAACTTGAGTGTCAAACCTTGACCCTCAGCCGCTAAAATTTCCAATGAGATCCGATTGCCATTCTCATGAATCTGCGGGATTGCAGTTGCCGAAAATCTTTTTACCTCATCTTGCTCTCTTAGCAAAAAAGTTGCAGCGATGACAAACTTATTTTCACCAGGCAGATCTAATGTTGCTTGTTGCACATCGACAGTAACTCGCTCACCATCCATATCCATCTGCAAACCACGTAACTTGGATTGGATATAGTCACAGCCAAAGGCGCGATTGATATCTGCTTCAGTCAAAATAATTTGGGCTTCCGCTGCGGTGGGATGGGTGAGTTCGATATTTCCAAATACAGCGCTGAGTGGATTAATCGAGACCTCATCGGCACTGATTTTTAATGTTTCCATCCGGAGGTCTTGCTTTACCACCAAGCCCTGTCCGGAAATCTCGATCGAATCAACTTTTCCTTGAATTAAGTCAATGGGATTAGTGCGGAGATCGACATCAATTTTTTCGACAGTATCTAGTTGGCTACTAATGCCAGCTTCGACAACTTTGTTTAATGCGATATCACCCAAGTTGGGATTGTTAGCTCCCATGTGTTAGATCTCCGTTCGATTTCTAAAGTTAGTTACAAGTCATTAAGCTTGTAAACAGAGCTTAACAAAAATCGATGACAACTATATCTATCCAAAGAGATACAACCCCTCTATCTCTTCAGATAGAAGGCTTAAGGCTAGAGCGACTGAGTTCGCTTGCAGCTTGACTAGCAAACTCAACAAGTAGTATTTAAAGTAACTAAGGAGCCTACCGATCTCGCTCGGTAGAGACAAGAGACTAATTATTAAATTATTAAAATTCAATCAAAAGTTTGCAATCAAAAACTTATCATTTTTTTGACAACGGCTCGTCTATTCACATTAAAATAAACTACTTAGTAATGAGTATTTAATAAGATGCAGAGCTACGCTTACCCCTACCAAAGGAGGAATTGTAAGCTATTTAATTCTTATTCCTTAAAGATTGCACCTCTCGATCGTAAATCGCTCACCTGTACGGGCGTTAAGCCGATCGAGTCTCGAAAGTCACATCTACTGACGATCGCATTCGTCCAAATCGTCTCATTTAATGTCGCCCCACGCAAATCTGCCGCACTCAAATTTGCCCGACTAAAATTCCCAAAAATCAGATCGGCATCCTGAAAACAGCATTTTGTGAGATTGGCATCCGTCAGATTAGCCCGAATAAAATTCACGCCATCCAACCTCAGTCCTGTCAAATCCACACCCATTAATTGCGGAAACTTCATGCGATCGGGATAGCTCAAAAACCGCTCGACACAGCTAATATTACCCTCGCTTGATGTCAGCTGAGTCAATAGCTTCGCATACCGTAGCAATCCAACTTCTTCCAGCCACTGCAACCGTCGATCGATCGAACTATTTAAAAACTCTTTGGCTGAATTTCGAGAAAAGGTAGTTGTCACAATATTCTGTGGGCACCAGTCGCGCGAACTTATCTCGATCTTAACTTGGTTTATGGTTTTGGGGAGGGGATTCGATCGACTTGTCAGGAATGTAGTGTGCCCTGGCTGTATCCATCAAATGAGGGACGATAACCAGCCCTCGCGTTCGCGGGTAGACGCGATCGATAAACTTACGCCAATCGATCGTAAGCGAATATCGATCGGGAGGAGCCAATGATAACTAAATTAAAATAAATCGGCCATTATGAATAGATTACTCCCGGCTTTTCTAGGTATTGCAACGATTGCCTTAATTCAGCCTTATAGTATTGCCGCAGAACCGGGTGCCAATCTAGCGGCAGCCGAGCGATTTCTTTCGGCTGGGGTAAATAAATTTAACAATGGCGATCGACAGGGTGCGTTGGCTGACTATAACCAAGCAATTCAACTCAACTCTGGATATGCTTTAGCTTATATGAATCGCGGAGTTGTCAAATCGGCACTAGGCGATCGTAACGGGGCAATTGCAGACTTCGATCGAGCAATTTTTCTTAATCCACGCTTCGACCGAGCATATAACAATCGAGGTGCGACTAAATACGAACTTGGTAATAAAAAAAGTGCGATCGAAGACTATACGAAAGCAATTAGTATCAATCCAAAATTTGCTGCTGCCTATTTCAATCGCGGTGCGACTAAATACGAATTGGGGGAACGAAGGGCAGCTCTAGCTGACTACAATCTGGCGATCGCCATCGATCCTAGATATGCAGAAGCTTACTACAGTAGGGCAGTCGTTCGGGCAGAGTTGGGCGACAAGCATGGGGCAATTGCTGACTACACTATGGCGATCTCTATCGATCGAAAGTATGCTGCCGCTTATTACAATCGCGGTGCGCTGAGGTATGCAATGGGTCAACATCAAGCAGGTTTAGCCGACTTCGATCTAGCTGTTTCCCTCAATCCTCACTATGCTAATAAAGATTATAGTACGCTAATTGCCACGCCAAATTACTATACAACCTTATTCATCTTCAATCCTTGGTATTTTGGCGGTTATTATCATCGCAATCGGGTTGTTTATTACGATCGTGCGATCGTTAATAATCAGATTTATATCGACAGTTATTATCAGCAACCGACTGTCATCATTAACACTAGCCCAACGATTCAAGTCAATCCAGTATCCGAACGGCGGAATGGCGATCGCCAAACAGTAATTATCAATACCCAAACCACTCAACAGGTGAAACCGCGATCGAATCGGACTGAAACTAATTCTCGAACGGTAACTATTAATAATCAAACTATTCAGCGTAGCAGCGATCGGATCGAACAAATTCGTCAAACAAATATCATCGAAACTCAAACCGATCGACAGCGCGAACAAAGATCCGAGCGCGGCGAGAATTCGATAACTTCTAATAATAATCGATCGATTCAACAGATTAAGCCGCGCTCCGAACGGATCGATAACGTCACTAATGAAGATCGCAATATTCCAGAAGTTAAGCCGAATTACAATCGAACCGACAATAATCGCAATAATACCGACAACGGATCGATCCAACAGGTTACAACGAGCGAAACTCGGTGGGAACGCAACGATCGCAATAACGATCGGAGTACCTCAGCTCCTCAGCGCGATAGTAGTGTCGATCGACAATATCGCGAGCGTACTACTAATAACGATCGAGAGGTAAATACCGATCGCGGCGAACGGAGATCCAGAAACAGGTAAAACCGGCTTGAATTGGAGAATGAAATATTCATCGTTATTTAAGGTAGGGGCAATTCATGAATTGCCCCTACCCTAAATTTGGCGTGGGCGTTGCTGAATTAATGTATGAAACGCACAAACAATTTTTGTAGGGGTAATGCCTCGTGCTTACCCCGCATCGATTCAGGGTACTCACAAGGGGCACCCCTACAAAAAATCATACCCATATTCAGCAACGCCAATTTGGCGTGTTTGTCTCTAAAATAAATCAACCCTGAATTCAGCAACGCCATAAAATCTAATTCGTGCTGTTGCGATCGATCGCCGACTAAGCTCGGAGGTTCGATTGCCGTGCCGAATGTGCCGCACCCAAAGCCACCAAATCGCCACCATGAGGACTGACTCGAACGGTACAAGCTGCCCAGAGATCGGGAAGAGTACACTGTTGGGCGCTTGCTAATGCAGCATCGAGATAACCTCGGTAGCGTAACGTACCGCCGGATAGTTCGAGCGCTTCTGGATTGAAGAGATTAATTAATGTCGCCAAACCCAATCCCAAAGCAGATCCAGCGCGATCGATTGTCTCCAGCACAATCGGATCTTTAGCGGCAATTAGCGATGGCAATCGATCGGCATCCAGCCCCAACTGCTGTAAGATTGCCGCACCGCTGGCTTGCGAATCGAGTGTAGCGCCATTACTAGCGATCGGAATACTCCCTAATTCCCCCGCCCAGCCATTAGTCCCCCGCAACACTCGTTCGTCCACACAGATGGCTGCACCGATTCCGGTACCTACCATTACCACAATCGCTACAGACTTGGGCTGTAAATCGGCAACTACCCGAACTAGTGCGGCTTCGGCATCATTGAGGACGCACACTGGGCAAATCGATTGTAACGTTAGTGATGGTGCCCAACCGACAAGCTGTGGTAGTACATCACAAGCGATCGTCATCCCGCTCGCATCGACTAATCCTGGTATGGCAATCCCGATACTCTGACAGGGAATTGGTATCGATCGCACGAATTCCTCGATCGCGATTTCTGCATCACGTCCAGAAAACTGCTTACCTGTAGCTATTTGCTGACGCGCTTGGATACCATCCTTCCCCACAGCCACCATCAGCATTTTCGTTCCACCGATATCGATGCCAATTTGGAGCTGTTCTGTCATCTAAATTAACTTGCCAATCGAATTCCAGTAAATTGCCACCGTGCCGCAGTGGGGAAAAAATTCCGATAAGTCGATCGAATATGCAAGTGCGAAGTGACGCAGGAACCGCCGCGTAACACCATTTGATTGCACATAAACTTGCCGTTATATTCCCCGATCGCGCCGTCGGCAATCTCAAATCCAGGGTAGGGCAAATAGGCACTCTGCGTCCATTCCCATACATCCCCAAAAAATTGATGGTTTCGATCGATCGCAGGTGCTGGATGTAGGCTATCTCGATCGAGAAAATTTCCCGACATTGGTTCGTCAGCCACCGCAACTTCCCATTCAGCTTCCGTCGGGAGCCGCTTACCGCACCAACTCGCATAAGCATCCGCCTCAAAAAAGCTCACATGACAGACGGGTTCGTTTTCAGCTAATTTTCTCAAGCCTCCAAGTGTCATCACCCACCACTGGCCATCGATTTCCTCCCAATAAAACGGAGCTTGCCATTGCAGGCTTTGTAGCGTCGCCCAGCCCTCAGCTAGCCAATATTTCGATTGCTGGTAGCCCCCAGCTTCAATAAATTCCAAATACTCGCCATTAGTCACCAACCGACTGCCTAATCGATAGTCTTGCAGATAGGTTTTGTGGCGTGGCGACTCATTATCGAAAGCAAATTCATTACCTTGATACCCGATCTCATACACTCCACCAGCATATTCCAACCATTGATGAGTGCTGCTGGGAGCATGTTGTGAGCGGGTTAAATCGGAGCGATACACTGGATGAAGCGGATTTAGTGCCAGAATATGTTTGATATCCGTCAGCAGTAATTCTTGATGCTGCTGTTCGTGGTGCAATCCCAGCGTAACTAGCGAAGCGATGTGTGGCTCTTCAGCTGTGTTAGCAAGTAATATTGCCATCGATCGATCGACATGCTCGCGGTAACTATATACTTCCGTTACCGTCGGACGCGAGAGCAATCCTCTGTGATGACGTGGATGTCGATCGCCGATCGCCTCATAATAGGAATTAAATAAGTAGCCAAACTGGGGATGAAAGACCGTATATCTCGGTAAATGCGGTACGAGCAAAAAGGTTTCAAAAAACCAGGTGGTGTGCGCCAGATGCCATTTGGGAGGACTCACATCCGGCATACTTTGGATGACATAATCCTCGCTTTCTAGGGGTTTACAGATACTTTCGCTAACTTGTCGAACTTGCTGATATTGGCTGAGTAAGGATAGTGCTGGAATAGAAATAGTCGATCGCATAAATATTTTAGGCTGATACTTACAATTGGTTTAACTATTAAAATCTGGATGATTCGATCGCGATCGTCATATATTTTCGCAAACCACACGACAGAAGATCACATCCAACTAGCCATTTTTGATAACAACAGTCATATCAGTCTCTACAACTACTATACCTATTAAATATTAACTAGAGACGATCGCTATTGCCCACCAGCTATTTGGTAGCAATAAGGTAGAGTTTTTCCGAAAGAAAAATCGATATTATTCGGAAAATGTAAATCTGCGATCTTCACTACAATAAATAGTACCGATCGCAGTATGATATAGCGGGTGTCAGATCCGAACCGATTGGATGCGATCGTGTCGACCAAACTTATATTAGGTGCTAAATGAAAAACCTACCGATCGTGACGGGGATTGTTGGCTGCTCGCTAGCATTGAGTTTATCCGGCGAAGCCGCTCGTGCTTCTAGCTTGGGAATCGATCCGAGTATTCAAAGCCAGTTTAATATTACGCCGTTTGCTACGGGTTTGGATTTTCCTAATGGGATCGCACAACTCAGCGATGGTTCGCTGTTAGTCGGCACCAGTCAGGGGAATGGCTACTTCGATCCGCAAGCAAAAGGTCAACTCGTGCGCTTTCAAGATACTAACGGCGATGGTGTTGCCGATAGTAAAACGGTTTTGTATGACGGATCGAGAGCTGGGAATAATTTACCTGGTGGGATTACCGCAATTCGATCGATCGACAACTACTTATTTGTCGCCAGCGACTTACCCAGTAAATATCGCATTTCCGTGTTCCAACAGGGCACCGATTTCAGCGCTGATTCTTTGGCTTTAAAAGGTTCGCTCGACTTCGCTTATCCTGCTTCATACATCCATCCCTCATCGGCTTTAGCAGTTCGTCAAACTGCAGGACAACAATATGAGCTATTCTTTAATGTCGGCTCGGCTGGAAATAATCAAATAACTACTCCAGGAACTGTCACTGTCAATAGCGGAATTTTTAATGTTGCGGCAACTCTCAATGGTGATTCTATTTATAAACTGCCGATTACTATTGGTACGTCGAATTTAACTATTGCCAACCCCGTGCAAGTTGCGAGTGGATTGCGGAATGCAGCGGCGCTGGAATTCGATCGCATGACAGGCGCTTTGTATATTGGTGACAATGGCATCGATGGTTTGACAAATGCTAATAATGCCCTGACAGCAGACGAACTAAATCGATTAACCACCGCTCAGCTTGCTAGTGGCGATATCAAAAACTTTGGGTTTCCCAATTATAGTGAAAAATACGATAACCCCGGCGTGTATATCGATGGGAACGATCGAATCGTTAGCAAAACCGACCCAAATTGGATCGACCCCCTGGCCACTTTTCAGCCACTGACAAACCCACCGCCAGATTCTGATAGTGAAGGGGTTGCGTCGATCTCATTTGCACCCAAAAACTTTCCGACAGGAACGAATAATGGTGCTTTTGTGGGCTTTTTCGGTCGGTTCGGATATCAATCGGGCGACGATCGCGAAAACCCATTAGTTTACTACGATCTCGATACTGGGCGCTATTTTCATTTTCTCAGCAGTAAGTATCCTGGTGGCGATTTCGGTCACTTTACCAACTTATTATCCACTCAAGACACGCTGTTTACTGTAGATATCGCAGCTGGATCTGGCTCGCTGTTTAGCTCGGCTGGTTTGGGTAAAGGCGCGATTTACCAAATTACATCCTCGTCACTCCCAGCTCAGTCTGTCCCCGAACCATCAACACTCTTGGGTACGCTCGTCACCCTGGGTTGTGGGATCTGGCTTAAACGCACGGTTAAGCACTCAGGTCGTTAAACTGGACTAACTTATCGATCGCTTAGCAGCTACCGTAGCCGATCGAGATATGCTATGCTAGGCGACATTCGAGTTCTAGTCCGCAGTATCATGCCTGCGATCGTGTTGATGATATTTTCAGTTTTATTAGTAGACAGCACTCGTGCTGCTAAGGAGGATGGTCGGATCTAAGTGTTTCGACCATTCGGTGCTAGACGTTGAGGCGAGACTAGCTCAGGCTCACAGACTTTCCAAAGATCGTGCCTATCGCGATGCCTCGGGACTATTTTTTATTGAAGGCGTTCGCAATTTCGTTCGGTTAGTAGATAATAAATTTGAGCTAGCGACGATTTTATTTAGTGAGAAATTGGGCGTTGCTGAATATGGGTATGATTTTTTGTAGGGGTGCTCCTGTCTTGTCGTTTTTTTATTCGGGGGGAACCCCCGAATAAAAACGCCGCTTGTGGGTACCCTGAATCGATGCGGGGTAAGCACGAGGCATTACCCCTTGTATCCTAAAGGAAGGTCAAAGAGTAAAATCGTAAGACCGAGCATCAACAGCAAAAGGGAAAGGGAAATTCGGATTGCCCCTAGGGACACCAAGCCCGTTAAGTAGATCGAATTACCTTAACCTAAACAGTGGAACCAGTCAAAGCTGGACAGTATCAGAGGTCGTCCCAAACGGGTAAACCTGCATTTACAAGGATAGTTTATCGCCACTAATTGCTGTTGAAGCAGTCCATTAGCAGATAGGAACTGGCCATGAGTAATTCAAACGAAGAGTTAGACATACTCGGTATCGACATCAGCAAAGCCAAATTTGACGTAGCCTTACTCAAAAACAACGGCAAAGACAAAATCAAAAGCAAGGTATTTGCGAATACCCCAGAAGGGTTTGAGCAATTACAGGAGTGGCTAAACAGCCAAGGAGTAACCAAACTACATGGCTGCATGGAAGCAACTAGCATTTACGGAAATGCCCTAGCCAGATTTCTAGTTGCAGCAGGATACATCGTAAGTATCGTTAATCCATCCCGTCCAAAAGCATTTGGACGAAGTGAATTAAGTCGGACGAAAACCGATCGTGCGGATGCAAAAGTGATTGCCAGATTTGGCGCGGCATTACGCCCAGCACCCTGGACTCCTCCAGCGATCGAAGTCGAACAACTTCAAGCTTTGGTTCATCGCTGGGATAGTTTGACTGCCATGCAGCAACAAGAGCAGAATCGACTCGAAACGGTTGACCCAATTTTAGTCGAGGCGATCGCCGCACATATTGACTTCCTCAAGCAACAAGTTGCTGCGACTCAACAACTGATTCGCGACCATTTCGATCGATCCCCCACTCTTAAAGCTCAACGAGATTTACTGATTTCGATGCCAGGTATTGCCGCCGCTACTGCAACGGTAATACTAGCCGAAATTCGCGATGTGGCTACCTTTGACAGTGCCGACCAGCTTGCTGCTTTTGCGGGTTTGACCCCGCATGAGTTTTCTTCTGGTTCCTCTGTTCATGGCAAACCCCGTTTGTCTAAGATCGGTAACGCTCGTTTGAGAAAGGCTCTCTATCTGCCTGCGATTGTTGCTCGTCGCGATCATCCCTTGATTCAGGTTTTTTGCGACCGTCTGTTGGCTAAAGGTAAGTCGAAAATGGCGATGATTGGTGCTGCTATGCACAAACTTCTGCGCCAGGTCTTTGGTGTGCTGAAATCTCAACAACCTTTTGACCCGAATTTTCTTTCTCTTCTCTCTTGACTCTCAAGACAGTATCTACCGATGTTTTCAGCGATGTTTAGATCGCCGATCGTACTTGCATTCAGCAACGCTCGTAATTTCTCAATCTGAATACTCGATCGTGTTAATAATTGCGGGTGGTGGAAGAACAAGCCAATGTTTCTGTACTACTGTTGTTGGCGATAATAGCTGATGCTTTCGCTTCATTTTTGGTATCGATTAAATACATATTTTTGCGGTACTTGATGAGTGACTGTCCGCGTAACCCACTGCTCAGAAAGCGATATCCTTGGTCGATCGCTTGATATTTACCATTTTCATCTTTGGCAGTATAGTAACCATTGGCTCTGAGCGAGATTTCTCCCGTTGCCGTAGTCTTGCTGCCGCATTGAAACTTGCCGATGATATTACTGCCAGTTGGTAGACTGGGTGTTGCTTGTGGACTCGTGGTTGGCTGGGGCTGCTGCGATCGGGCGGAAACAGTGACAAGACTAGCTAAAATCGTTAGCAAGCTAGCAGATGCAATGGAGATCGATTTATTCATGTTGGTGTTAATCGGTTTGATGTGCTGTTAACAACCTGGCGTTGGCGTTGGTACGCACAAAGCTTACATATACGCGCAGCGAGCATAATATCGGCGGATATTTTTGCCTTCGACGAATGGGACGGCAATATCGAAAGTCCGCATTCAGCCATGCGGCAAAGGCGACGCTACACGATCGGGATTATCTCTATGTTAGTACTTCTGCTAAGTTAGTTTGTTTGACGATCGGCAAGTCAGATCCCGAACTGATGCTAACTAACGTGAGTTCGGGATAAGAGGAGCATGGAGACTGAAGTCTCGGCTACTGGTGCGGAGCCAATATCCTTAACCCGAACTGATGCTAACTAGCAACTTAAGTTAGTGCCCGTGCAGTGCCAAGCTAATGAATTTTCGCAATAATCCGAGTAACATGATAATGAGCCACTTACTCATTCCCATCGAGTCCGAATCAATTTATGCGCAGCGACATCGATCCAACGGCAGTAATCGATCCGAGCCTTACCGAACGGCTTGCCAGATTTGCGATGTCGCCGCAAACAGGAGTCTGGAATCATTTAGACAAACAACAGATCGTCAACGATCTGCGCGATCGCATCGCCGATCCCTTTCAAATTCAACAGGGCGAACAGCCATTTTGTGGCCCTGCGGCGGTAGTATTCGAGCTGATTCGCAAACAACCACATCGCTATATCGATATCTGCCAAAGTCTATACGAACATGGCAGCTTTGATGGTTTTACCAAAAAAATTGTGGCAGCGGGGCGGTTGTGCCGCAGCTATGGCAATCTCCGCATGGCACAAGCTGATTGGATGATCCTAGCGACGCTACGAGACTGTGCGAATATGGTCGTTCCCGTGCATCCCAAAGCACCAAGACTCGTCCGCGAATTTGGTGGTATGACTAAACCCTGGGAAATGAGCGGCTGGGTGCGCGAGTTACTGGGATACTCTGTTGCTAAATCTTATCCCACACCACTCTGGAATGAATTTCGCGCTCTTCAGGAGGCAAATAATATCATCAATTCTGGTGGTGTCGCGTTTGCACTGATCAATTCGCAAGGATTATTGGGGAATAATTCCTTGCTGGCATCGCGATTTCATCGGATCTATCCCAACCATTGGGTCACAATTTTAGGAAATATCTCGATCGAGCCATCAACTCAAGTTGTGAAAAAGAAGCGCACTAGAGTCAATTTTGATATCTATTCCTGGGGTAGAAAAATTCAAGTTAATACCGATGCAGCCGCGATTAGAGATTATTTCTGGGGCATAACTATCGGCAAGTAGCGATCGAATCCCCGTCACGATCGAGCTTCAATCAGATAGCGATCGATAAGAGTTGGTGTGCAAAAAATTAGTATCGATCCTCGATCGATATAAGTTTACCCACCCTACATCTACATCTACTAAATTCGATCGAGAAACATGTGCGCTGGAAAGCTTGCTCCGCATACATTTGAGCTGTGGGCAATGCCCACCCTACTGGCTGATTAAATGATTATTACATATATTTAAACCTATTAAGCCTCCGCTTATTAAAACTAATGTATTTATTGCAATTCCAACTAGTGTAAACAGCACAGTCCAAAAATATATGTAAGTCTTTTGAGCATTATCTAATATGTTATCTGGAGGAGAACCTTTGATTTCTTTTAAACAAAAAGGAACTACGGCTAGAAATGCTGTTGTAAAATGAATAACATATAAATCATTAGCTGATACATTTTCAGTTAGAGCATATTTTGTAATTATAGACATGGCTGCAATTAAATAGTAGTAATATGCGAGCTGAAATACAGCATATTCTTCAGTGTTTATGAAGTAAATTAATAACAGTAAAAATCCTGTAATTCCTAATGTTATATCTACGCAAAGATTTACACTACTGGTATTCATGAATTTAGTATTGTATTGAAATAATAGAATAAAAATTAGAAGGGAAATCCATATTTAAACTGCAATGTGTTCAACACATCTCTGTCGTCTAGCAATCCATTATGACTAACCCCTTTTTTAGCTCTAAAGAAATGTAGGGTAGGCAGTGCCCACCGAATGGGTTTCAGGGATTATCTATTCAATAAATAATCCCACTTACCTACTTATTAGGTAAGTGTTCTATCGATATCCTTATCCTTACGATCGAAAAGTAGCTAATAATTAAGCTCCATGAGCGCGAGGATCGGTTTTAGGGCTTTTGTTGCTGTTAGGAGTAACTTTAGGCGTGAATGCGGAAACTTCCCCTGTTTCCGAACTGGTAGACAAGGTTTCCCCCGTTGCTAACGCTGAGAGCTTGGCTGCTAAAATCTGGCGGGGTTGTTCGCCGATCGCTTGCGCTAGCACCTGCCCCTGGCGATCGAAAAAGACAAAATGTGGAATCCCATCAACGCGGTATTTGGTGACTTCTGGGAGCCATTTAGTATTGTCCACATTGAGCATTGAGAAGTTGACTCGATCGCCAAATTCTGATTTGACTGCTGCCAAATCTGCGGCCATTGCCTGACAACTGGTACACCAATTTGCATAAAATTCCATCAGTGTTGGCTTGCCATTACTTAGGGCGATATCGATCGGTTGAGCCTGTGCCGCCTGAGCCGCTAAGCTCGTACCAGAGTTTTGGGTACGAACGCCCAAAGCGAGTGCAACTACCAACACGATCGCCATCGTCGCGATCGCAAAGTTACGCATTCGTTGCGGAGCAGAAGTAGTTTGCATATAAATAAATTTAAAATTTGGGAATAGTCGGTAACTTAAATATATCCCTAGCTCGCTCCAAAGTCAGCCCAGAAATATCCGCCTCACCCCCTAATTAAGCCTCGCCAATCCCAAGAACATTCCCAGCCCCTAATCCCGATCGCCTAACATGACCCCAAATCGATGTAGGATCTACAATGCATCAACCAGCGATCTTTTATCGATGTTGTTAATCCCGACCCTAGCCGAATCCCATCACCAAATTGTCGAGTCTCTAGCTAAGTATAGCGATCGAGAATTAGTGAGCTTACATCAGTTACATCCCGACCAAGGCAAATTTTTCACAGCCTTGTTTTGTCGCTACGGCTCGATCGTTTATAGTGTCGTCCAACATGCCGCCGAATCACCGATCCAAGTTGAATACCTATTTGCGATCGCCTGGCGACAGATTTTTCACGAACTGCACCGCGTACAGTTATCGTCAGATGCTGAGGTCACTAATTGGCAAAACTGGCTGATCGATATTACTGGTAATACGATCGACCAGATCGAAGTGCCTTTTCCCGCACAGATCCGTTATTGTCTTAGCGATGCACCGCCACCATTATGGTGCTATCTCGAACGTGGACTCGATCGGATTCCGCCACTATCGCGACTAATCGTTGTCATGACTCAAAACCTCAAGTGGAACGAGCAGCGGATCTCGGCTTATCTGCAAGGGGAAGGCGAGACGATTTCGCCAACTGCAATTCCGACTTATCTCGAGACAGGTTATCAGCAACTGAAAGCTACTTTACCTCAAGATATTCGCGAGATTTATCTAGCGATCGACAGCAATTAGTAACTGACAAATAGCGCCGCTAAGATTTGCTAGTGCAGGCGAGCGTCGAGTTGAAGTTTATGTGGAACTGATGACAGACTTTTTGAAAGTAATCGTTACAGTGGTACCCACATTAATTTGACTATCGATCGCGATTTCACCCTGATGACTGGCGACGATCGATCTGACAATCGCCAAACCCAAGCCAGATCCGCTACTCACGTCCGAAGTCCCCGCTGTCCGAGCTGGATCTACCCGATAAAACCGATCGAATAAATATGGTAGTGCGGGATCGGGAATACCGATCCCAGGGTCTCGAACTTGCACTTGCAGATAGGGGAGTTTTGGCGCAGCAGTTGTTCGAGTCGGACGATAATCTCTGCTGGACGATCTGCTCCAGGGGGCTGCACGGGTGTATATTGAATTGCGTTAGTCAGTAAATTGGTAAATAGCCGCACCAAGCGATCCCAATCTCCATTGATATTAAATACATCGAGTTCGCCGTTTTCTGGGTGTATGAGCGCAGGCGGCAGATCGATAATTTCTAGCGTAAGTTTAATCCCCTTATCGGTAGCAGCCGATTGTTGTTCCTCGATCGTTTCCATGAGTAAGGCATCCAAAGGCAGCGGACTAAATTGCGGCGCGAGTGAATTACTATCTTGCCGTGCTAAAAACAACAGATCGTCAACTAATCGCCCCAATCGGCGGGTCAAGCGTTCGATCGTCTGAAGTTGTTGGCGTTGGAGTGGTGGGAGTGGTTCTTCAGCGAGGGCGACTTGGACGTTAGTTTGAATTATTGCGATCGGGTTGCGGAGTTCGTGGGAAGCGTCAGCGGTAAACTGTTTGAGTTGTTGGTACGATGCCTTGACGGGTTCGATCGCAATCCCTGATAAAAACCAGCCGATCGCAGCGACGCTGGCAATAACTAGTGAAGTGCCAATTGTCAGATCGACGATCAGTAATTCAGTCGGTTTAGTTACTTCAAACCACGGATGGCTGACACGCAAAAAGCCGATTAATTGGCCGTGGGATGTGACTGGGGCAGTGATTTGTCGGAGAATGAGGTCGTTGTGCGCGCGGACAGTCTCGCCAGCAAGATTGACCCAAACTGGGATTCCGAGAGGTTCGCGGAGCGTAGACCAGAGCAATTTTCCACTGAGGGAAAACAATTCTAAATCGATCCGATCGTCTTCCAATCGATCGGAGTCATCTTGAAAACTGGCCGCGACATTAATCTCAAATCGAGCTGGTGCCGAATGGTTATCGATTTTGTCGATCGCGATCGACCGACTGACTACTTCAACGACATGATTTAAGGTATCATCGATGCGTTCGATCAGTGTACTGCGCACGTAAATATACATGCCGCTGGCAAATACTAGCAACACAATCGCCGTGACGATGGTATACCAAATCGCCAAACGGCGGCGGGTCGTTTGGAACATAACAAACCGAACATAGATATCTTCAGCATAAAACACATACCACCCTAAATCTAATGCTGTTGCCGTAAAATCGATCGAGCTAAATCGTTGGCGCTGCTTGCCACGCTCGGGATCTCCCAACTCGTCAACCAGTGACAGATTTTTTCGCAAGTAAAAAGAGCGGAATTAGATATCTACCGGATAAAATAGTTAACACGGCTCATTCACTCTGTTATCGCAACATCTACCTTAATGAACAATCAGATCGACATCGACTGGGAACAACTTCACCAAGTTTCAGAAGACGATCCCGAATTTGAACTGGAATTACTCACAATGTTGGCTGAAGATGTCAAGATTCACATCGAAGATCTCAGCAAAGCGATTGTCGATCGCGATGCGAGCGGCATCGCGCATGAAGCACATTATATTAAAGGTGCCAGTGCCAATCTCGGCGCGATCGGGATTACCTCCCTTGCCAAGCAAATCGAACAACTCGCCCGCGATCGCGTTACTGCCGATCCCGCTCCTTTCGTCGAACAAATGAAGATCGAGCTGAGTCATCTCGAAGCCTATTTAGCAACTAGAACTTAACAGCTACCACGATCTGGATCTGGTGGATGGGTAAACTAACGATCGGGATAGCATTCAGCCCGATCGGGAAACTCAACTTAGTCATTAGCCACTACTTGATATAATCGCAGTGTGTCTACTAAATTTTATGGAACTACATCACTATGACTATTCGCCGTCAGTATAGTTTGCCGAACTGTACCCTTGTTCTCGACGGGTTGAGTGATGGCAACTCCGCCAGTGGCATCCCCGATTCTCGTCCGGTAATGTCTAGTTTATTTAATGCCGAATGTCACTTTGTCGGTCGCGAACAACCGCTGTTGGGCGGTAGAGAGTTCTTGACTAGTTTGGTATCGACAGTTAGCAACTATGCGCAAGAATTATTGAGTGGAATACATCATCCCGTACCCCCGACATCAGTGACCGATAGTTTAGTATCTTTGACTAAAGGCGATCGCGAAAATACACATTATCTGCAAGCCAAGCTCGACCCTAGTACTAATCCTACCGCTGATGGTACTGCAGAAGTCAAGCTATCTACTATTGAGCTATTCGACCTATTAGAAGCGATCGATCAGTTTCTCGCGGATCGACGCACGTTACCAGATCTGACGATCCCGCTGCGCCCAGTTACAAAGGCGATCGCGCAACCAATTTCCGCACAGGCAACACCGATCGGATTGGGACTCGCTAGCTTGGTAGTCGCCAGTCTCATTGGCTATGCCTTACCCGCTCCCAAAGTTTCAAAACCACAACTCGGCACCCCCGCGCCGATCGTTGCACCCAGCACTACAAAACCTTCAGGAACGCCACCAGCAACAGCACCAGTACCAGCTAACACCAAGCCGACACCACAACCTGCTGCAACTACTACCCCATCACCCACCAGCGCCATCCCTGCCAAAACAGGTCAGATTGTCGAAGCAACCTAGCTCGGCTTCCTCGAACGCAAATTGCGTCGCGATCTCGATCTAAATTGGCAGAATCGCGCCCGCATCACCCAACCGCTAGCTGTTAACATCGGTGTCGATCGAGATGGTCGGCTTGTCGATTACGAACCGATCGGGCAAGTCGCTTTAGCGACTTTAAATCTCACGCCATTATCTAAAATTACTACTCCTAGTATCGATCCAGAGCGCGCGCGCGGGAAGTTCAAGGTGGTATTCAACCCGACTGGCAGCTTAGCAATCGAGCCGATAGCTACCTCGCAGGGGACGATGAGTCTTGGCAAGCAGATCGCCGATCCACAATTAACAACTACATTAGCACAACAACTACAAACTCAATTGCAGCAGTCAGCCATCACGCAAAAAGCCACTTATCCTCAAAATCTCAACTACCGCGTCGCGGTCACAAAAGCTGGAGTAATTACCGACTACGAACCCCCAGATCCAGTCGCTACGACGAATCAGGCTAAAACCCCCCTGCCTGAATCAGTCAAGTTCGATCCCCAAGCGGCGATTTCCCAAGAAGCATTGGCTCAGTACAATGTCGTGTTCTTACCAAATGGCAAAGTCCAGGTTTCCCCCAGACAATAACTATTCTCTCGGTGAATTTTTGAGCTAAAACTGCCAAAACACCATACTCTATAACTGGCTTAGAGCAACTAATATCAAAAGTTGGCGTTGCTGAATATGGGTATAATTTTTGTAGGGGTGCTCCTGTCTTGTCGTTTTTTTATTCGGGGGGAACCCCCGAATAAAAACGCCGCTTGTGGGTACCCTGAATCGATGCGGGGTAAGCACGAGGCATTACCCCTACAAAAATTGTTTGTGCGTTTCATACATTAATTCAGCAACGCCCAAAAGTTCTCTTCAGAGAACTGCCCAATTGATTAGTTCGTTGAAACGAACTTTTGCTATTAGCCCGTTGGCAAAGCCTCTCGGAACAAGACACTTATAGTTCAGGGCGGTGCTTGAACGGAGCAAATCAATTTTCCTTATCCCGCACTCACGTTAACTAACCTTGTCGTCGCTAAAATTAAAAGCTCGTATTCCTCCGTTAGTCAGGAGTGCGGGCTTTTAGGGTGCGAGCGGGTCGATATCTAGATACTAACCCCCTAGCTAACTAACTTTTTAAACCGTTTTTTCCCAACCTGCAATACCTTCCCGACTAATTGCCCAGCATCATCATAGGCAGTTTCGATATCACTAATTGCTACCCCATCCAACTTCACCGCACCACCCTGAATCTGGCGTTTGGCATCATTGCTACCCGTACACAATCCGCTCGCCGCCAGAATTTGGAACATCTTCGTGGGAAAATTGACAGAGCCGATCGAAAATTCGGGAATACTCTCGCCACCAGCATTTTTACCAGGTTTGGTAATCAACGCGATCGCATCGGCTTGGGCTTGTAATGCTTGTTCCCGTCCGTGGTACTGGGTGACTACCTCTAGCGCGAGGAGTTTCTGTGCCTCTCTGGGGTTCTCCGGCAGTCGATCGAGTGGTAAGTCAGTCAGCAGAGTAGAATAATCTTTGATGAGGCTATCGGGCGTTTTCTCGAGCTTAGAGTACATACTCAGCGGATCTTCGCCCATCCCGACATAATTATTCAGCGATTTGGACATCTTTTGCACGCCATCGGTACCGAGCAAGATCGGCATCAACAGTCCAAATTGCGGCGTTAGTCCGAAATGCTTTTGGAGATCGCGTCCGACGACAAGATTGAATTTCTGATCGGTACCGCCGAGTTCGACATCGGCTTTGATTGCAACTGAATCATAGCCTTGCATGAGGGGGTAGAGAAATTCGTGGATGAAGATCGGGGTTTCTTTGGCATACCGGAGTGCAAAGCCTTCTTTGGCAAGCATCTGTCCCACTGTCATCGTCGAGAGCAATTCGAGCGTTTCGCCGAGATCGAGCGGGGATAGCCATTCGGAATTGTAGCGAACTTCCAATCGTCCGGGTGTATCGAAATCTAGGATCGGTCGCACGCGATCGAGGTATGCTTGGGCATTAGCCGTCACCTGTTCCACGGTTAATTGCTTGCGGACTTCCGATTTGCCCGTCGGATCGCCGATCCGAGCGGTAAAGTCGCCGATGATTAATACCGCAGTATGTCCGGCATCTTGGAAAGATCTGAGCTTCCGCAGGGGAATACTATGACCTAGATGGATATCTGCGCCAGTCGGATCGATGCCGAGCTTGACTCGCAACGGTCGATTGGTTGTCGCTAGCCGCTGGGCTAGATTTTCAGCCGGATCGGTAGAATTGGGCTGATGGGGAAAAATCTCAGTTATGCCCCGAAATAACCAATCGAACCGATCTGATGTAGGCACGGATACACTCGCAGTCATAGGATGAAAATCAAACGGGATCTGAAAATAGTCGCAGGTTAAGCTTATTATAGTTACTACAGAAACTGAAATATTTTTACACGCTTTTTAACTGTCGTTAACATTTTGAGCTACCAATCGACCTAAAGGTGCTGTCGATCGTCTACGATTGCATTGATGTCGATCGATCCCCAATTAATTAAATCGAGATTTACACTGTGGCAATCGCGACTTATCATCTTTAGAATCCCCGTTATCGACTAGCTTGCCAATCTTACACTTTGCCCTAGTTCGAGCGATGCGATCGAGAGAGACTACGCCAACGAGATGTAAATTCAGTATAGTTCCTAAATTATTGAGAGCAAAAGATCCCAACCGATCGATGGCAAGTCCACTAACGATTTAACTGCGATGAACGGCTCGGTTTACAACCAGCACTCATCATTAATCATCCATCATTCTGCGGAGCCTTACTAGTGTCTTCTAGAGCTGTAAACAAAAAGAAACCCAACCCCAAACTCAAGCCAAACGATCGCCCGCCAAAGAAAGGTAATTTTTTTGGCGGCATCGGCCAAATTGCTGGCGGCACGATGCTGGGTGTCACGATGTTGGTTAGTTCGATCGTGGCTGGGGGATTGGTGGGGCTAGCGATTAGCTTCCGCAACTTGCCTGACGTGCGCGTCCTCCGCAGTTACGCACCGACGGAAACAACTTATATTTATGATGTCAACGGTGTCGAACTTGCCAGCCTCCACGATGAAGCCAATCGCGAAGTTGTCCCGCTCAATCGGATTTCACCATATTTAAAACGTTCGTTACTAGCGATCGAAGATAGCCATTTTTACTACCATCAAGGTGTCAACCTGACTGGCGTAGGGCGGGCGGTGGCCGCGAATTTTAAGAAGGGTGGCGTGAGCGAAGGTGGTTCGACGATCACGATGCAGTTGATCAAGAACTTATTCCTCTCCCAAAAACGCCAATTCAGTCGGAAATTAGCTGAAGCCGTCCTCTCTATTCGGCTCGAGCAGATTTTCCGCAAAGACGAAATCCTCGAAATGTACCTCAATCAAGTCTATTGGGGTCACAATAACTATGGGGTCGAAACTGCCTCTCAGAGCTATTTTGGCAAACATGCATCCGAACTCAACCTTGCTGAGGGCGCAATGATGGCTGGAGCGATTGCTGCACCCGAGCGATACAGTCCCTTTGTCAATATGAAAGCAGCAAAGAAACGTCAAGGTGAGGTGCTGACGAGATTACGCGAGCTGAACTGGATTACGATCGAAGAGGAGAAAAAAGCCAGAGATTATAAAATCAAGCTCGGTAAAATTAAAACTTGGCAGACGAGCAAATTACCGTTTGTGACCGATGCTGCGATCGAAGAACTCAATCAACGTTTCGGCAGGGAAACCGTCCGTAAAGGCGGGATGCGAATTCAGACCACGATCGACTATAACTTCCAAATCGCCGCTGAAAAGAATATTCAAAATGCATACGAGCGGTTGGGACGCAATAAATATCAGATTGCGCTAGTTGCGATCGATCCGCGCACGCATTTTGTCAAAGCGATGGTGGGTGGGGTCGATTACAAAAAAAGTAGCTTCAACCGCGCCATTTACGCCAACCGTCAACCCGGTTCGTCGTTCAAACCGTTTGTTTATTACACCGCCTTTGCCACGGGTAAATTTACCCCCGAATCTACAGTCTACGACTCACCCGTCCGGTATCGCGATGGTAATGGCTACTATGCACCGCGCAACTATGGCGGCGGTTATTCTGGCCCGATGAGCATTCGGAATGCCCTGATGGTCTCAGCGAACGTCCCCGCCGTGAAAATGGGGAAAGAAGTCGGACTAGATAAAGTCATCCAAACCTGTCGGATGCTGGGAATTAAAAGTCCGATCGAACCCGTCGTATCGCTACCATTAGGGGCGGTGGGGATTACCCCGATCGAAATGGCAAGTGCCTTTGCCACCTTTGCCAGCAACGGTTGGCAATCAGAAACTACTACGATCTTGCGTGTCACCGATAGCGATGGCAATATCCTCTTAGATAATACGCCCAAGCCAGAACAAGTACTCAACCCCTGGGCTACCGCTCAAATCAATAGCGCACTCCAATCAGTCGTCAACGGTGGTACTGGTAAAGAGGCCGCACTCGGTCGTCCGGTCGCCGGAAAAACCGGAACCACCTCTTCCGAACGCGATGTCTGGTTTGTGGGCTACGTGCCCCAGCTAGCTGCCGCTGTGTGGATCGGCAAAGATGACTTTACGCCGCTCGGTCAAGGTGTAACGGGTGGTACCTTTGCCGCACCAATCTGGCGCAACTTCATGCGCGAAGCACTCGTAAACGAACCCGTAGAGGCATTCCAGTCTCCAGCCAAGTTCAAACGACCAGGAACTTAGCGGGATAAGAGGAGTTATGAATTACCCGATCGTCAGTTAGGCTCAGCTTATAACTCAAACGATGGTAATATGCTGAAATCGATGCGGCGGGAAGTTCTCACCCTATTTCATCTCTTGAATGAACCTGCTCGAATAGTAAAAATAGTTGTCAGGGATTTTCCAGTCAAATAAGGAATCCACTCACATCAGAGGTTTCAGCATTTCAGCTCCTATAGGGACTTGCTTGTCAAATAAATTTTGATGAATTTTTGGCGTTAGGGTAGATTTGCCAAACCCACACGTTCGTATCAACGAGAAAGATATCTGATTGCTGTGGGCGATCGAAAACAATATCAATTACCTCCGCTTCAACATTGAGATCGATCGTCATAGTCTAGAAGCTGGCGGCATATTGTTCCATAACGGAATCGACTGTACTCAGTCCGATCCCTCTGCTAATGGTTTTGATTGCGGTACTGTTTCCAGTTTGAAACGCCCATTCTAGGGCTTGGGCTGAATCTAACGATCGATTTTGAGGTAGAGATCGAACGTTATTGGCGATGCCCTGCCCAAAATCAACAATGGTTAGGTGTAGCTCTTTCTTTGTGGGGTAGTTTTGCCCGCAACTGAACACACCAAGCGAGGAGTTGCTATGTTCAAACCTACATTCCGCTAGTTGAATAGGTCGTCAAAGAATTAAAATAGAAGCTCAACCCAAGCCAGAGTGGAAAGAGGTCATCATCAATTCAGTAATTAGCGTAGAAAATCTAGACCATCTGGGCATCGTGGCGGGATTGGTAGATGAAATCGGCATAGTCGAGATCCTCAACAAAAGACTAGGCATAGATCCCAGAGAGAATGTCTCGCTCAATTAATAAATCGACTACCTCATTTGAGTCTTGTTTATAAGCATACACAGCCATATTCAGTAAAGTATAGCCATCGTCATTCCTAGCATTAAGATCGAAACCCCGATCGAGATATTCTTTGATAATTTTAGGATCTCGACTGCGAGCCATTGTGGCAAATGGTTCTTTAGAAGCAATACCTAGTTGTGATAAGAAAAAATACTTATAGCTATCGAAAATACCGATAGCGATCGCCCCAACGATTAACAATTTAATCGAACTGGATAATTTTTGAATTGGATTGAGCATATTCAAGATTTACGAGTTAACTTTAGTAGGGTGACGCGATGTGCAACTAAGGGATGGAAAGAAAAGTAGTGGAACGACACGACTAAAACTGTGGGCATTCAGAACTCTGAAAAATACAATTGGTAATATTTTGAGCGATCGCTTTACCCACGTTTTTAGTCGTGTCGTCCCAGTATGGTGGGCAATGCCCACCAATTTAAATCGTTACGGAGCAACGACTTTGGCTTTTTCTATCACTCGATTTAAGCCACTCGATCGCAGTTAATTCGATCGCTTTGACTCGATCGATTATATTTAGGAGTTCGATCGCTTAGGTATTTTCTAATTGCGATCGAAGAGATTGTAATTGGTCGATCGATCTCAAGCAGATATTTACAATTCTCGCTCATTAGTACGATTGTTGTTTATCGATAGCTATCACCCCCAAATCCACACCACCCACTATTCTTGCTTCTATACTTCGTTGAATATCTGAATATTTCTCTCTTTTTTTAATAGTCTCCTTCTCAATCTGAGGCAATCTAATCTCCTGAAATGTATTCCACTTTGGATCGGCAATATTTATCTCCACTCCCGTAGGGATGGCCAAATTAATTTCAATCCCATAACGGTACCAAACACTCAAACCCGCTCTGTCAATGCTGGAACTCGGCTAGCATAATAACTCGCCCAGATATTAATTGCCTGACCACCAACTAAAATCAAGTCTAATTCTTCCCGATCGATTGCTTGGAATAGTGAGATAAGATTTTCTGGAGTAAAAATTCTATCCATATCTAATCTTCTAGTCGATTGTCAAGCAAGCTCAGAGAGTTGAATTCAAACCCACTACTAAAATCTGGCTTTAATAAAGCTGGGTCGATTACTCGATCTAACATTCCTTGAGCTGTTTGAGAAAGAAAAACTAAGGCAGAAAATCATGAGAGCAGTCGGCCCAGTAGGGTGGACACTAGCTTGTTTAATATGCAGATGACCGCCGATCGATCTTACGATAGAGCGAGATTATTTCCGCGCCCAATCGATCGCGTTGAAATTTATTTTTTACCGTAATTCGTCCGGCTTTACCAAGCGCAATTCGGAGATCGGGTGATGCGATTAACTCTCGGATTGCAGTGGCTAAAGCTACCGGATTGCCAGGAGGAACGCCGATCGCCTCTAGTCCTTCGGTAAATAATTCCGCCGCTCCACCAGCTTTGGCAACGATGACAGCTTTTTCACAAGCCATCGCTTCGACGATCGTGCGTCCAAAGGGTTCGGGTTTAGTACTGGCATGAACAACGATATCTAACATATTATAACTAGAGACGATATCGCGCTGAAAATCGATAAACTCTAACCAATCTTCGACATCGAGATCGCGCGCTAATTGTTGTAATGATGTCCGCGAATGTTGGGATCGATCCGTTTCATAAATCGCTCCACCGATAATATAAAATTTGACAGTCGATTTCAGTTCGGGACATTGCTTCGCAATCTGGCCGATCGCCTGAATAAAAATATCGTGTCCTTTCCAGAGTGAATAGGTGGCAATTAAGCCAATTTTTACAGCGCTAGAACCTGATGTTGTGGTTTGTGGCTGATATTTATCGATATCGATCGCATTATAGATCGTCTCGATCGTTAGCTGGGGAAAAACTGCTTGCCAATCGCGGGCGATTGCTTCAGAAATTGCGACGGCAACAGTAACTTTGCCGACAAATAATTTTAGTAATTTGTCGCTCAGCGCTCGCGAACCGATGAAGTCTCGCAGATGCCAGATAATCGGCATATTAGTACCCAAACTAGCTACTAATAAGTGAGTCTTCAGACCGTTGGAATGAATGATATCTGGGGCGATTGCGGTAACAGTCCGCCGTAAATTTTGCCAGTATCGACCAAATTCAGCTACTCCCGATAGCTTGCTGGCAATGGCGAACAGACTGACTATCTTGTTAACACGACCTTTTAAGTCACTATCACCCAATTGGGCGATTTTCTTTGGTAATTCTAATAAGATAACCTTCACCCCGATCGCGATTAATTCAGTGACGAGTGGGCCATCAGCAGCAGTAATTAAGACGATTATCTCGATCGCTGGATCTCGATCGCGGACGGCACAAATAACATCGATTAGACTGCGTTCGGCACCACCGAGCTGACTGGAAGGATTGACGTAAAGTATTTTCATTACCACAAGGCGATCGCGAGATTGCAAGATTAGGTGGACATCAAACTTAATTTCAGCTCGCGCGATCGCGCATCCGGTAATTCCAGGCGATGACGTTGACAATAATCAGCAAAAATTACCAATCCCAAAATTTGTAATGGTGAAATGCGACGATCTCCTTGTTGAAATTTGTGCCAAAGCGATCGCACGGCATTCGGCTCGAATCCGAGTGCGAGCCACAGCGTCCTATCGGTTAAGACTCGATCGATCCGAGGGGCGAGATCGCCGCGCAACCATACCGCCCAGGGAAATTGAAATCCGCGTTTGGGTTGGCGGGCGATGTGGTGGATTAGATCCGTGCCCACGGCATCTACTAATAAAGGTTTCAGTCGAGCGCGATCGAGTTTGAGTGCGGCCGCCAAGGGTAATACGGTAGCAATCAATCGATCGTCGAGCAAGGGTACCCGCAGTTCCAATCCGGATTTCATGCTAAAGACATCAGCATCGCGCAGCAGCATATATCGCATGTAGAAACTCAATTCGAGCTGGGAGATTTGATTGAAAGTCTCCTGACCATTAGTTGCCGCGAGTAATCGATCGGACAATGAGTGCGGAATACCATGTGCGGCATGGAAATCGGGTGGGAGTGCGTGGAGTTGGCGACGTTCCTGGATCGTGAATAATTGACGGCGCAAGTAGTAGAGATCGGGTACCCGATCGGGCAATCGCCACGCTGCGGCTAGTTTGGGAATGCCCCGACTGGGGACGATCTCCTTTAGCGCGGCAAACATCCCGGCGGCAATCGGCGCTAATGGTGCCAAAGATCGGCGCAACTGCAGCAAGCGCGGCAGATCGCGGAAACTAGCATAGCCACCGAATAACTCGTCGCCACCCAACCCACTCAGAGCCACTTTAATCCCCAATTTATGCGTCGCGCGGGCGACAACAAAGGTGTTGAAACCATCGACAGTCGGACTATCCATTGCCGCGAGAATCTCATCAAAATCTCGGACGATCTCCGCACCTGAAAGCGAGATCTTCAGATGTTCGGTACCCAGCGATCGCGCGGTGGCAGCGGCTTGCTCGGTTTCATCAAAAGCGGGTACGTCAAACCCGATCGAAATAGTTTTAATTTTATCTTGGGCGATTTCAGTAGCTAGAGTGGCAATCGCGGTGGAGTCAATCCCCCCCGATAAAAATACCCCGATCGGTACGTCAGCCAAGAGGTGACGAGCGACGGATTCGCGCAACACTTGAGCCACTTCTGCCACGACTCGATCGCGAGTGGGCGCAGAGAGACTGGGCGCGGTACCTTGGCGCTCCAACTGAAAATATTGACGTTGCGATCTTTCGCGACCAGTCCAGTCGAGTTTTAGCAGCGATCCAGGCGATAATTGCGTGATGCCATGAATGATATTGAGATCGCCACAAACTGCACCCTGTGCTAAAAATGTCTCTACCGCCCCGCGATCGAGATCGGGTAGGACGAGATCGGCTCCCGCTGCCAAGATCGTCCGAATTTCTGAGGCGAAAATCAGTCCGCCACTCGCCGGACGGTATAAATATAACGGTTTGATGCCCAAGCGATCGCGACAGAGCCAAATTTCTTGGTTAGCGGTATCTGCCAAACACCAGGCAAACATTCCCTGCAACCGCTCGACACAATCCGCTCCCCACACTCTAAAGCCATTGAGGATCGTTTCCGTATCGGATTGGGTGCGACAAGCCCACGGCGTATCGATGAGATCTGCTTGTAAATCTCGGTAGTTGTAGATTTCACCATTAAATACGACCCAATTGGGGTCGAGATCGTCGCGATCGCGCATTGGCTGGTTGCCTGCTGGTGACAGGTCGATAATCGCCAAGCGCGCGTGTAGCAGTGTCACAGAGCCATTTTCTAACACGATCTTGCCACTAGCGTCTGGCCCCCGGTGGGACATTGCCGCCAGCATCTTGTCGGCTACTCTAACTTGGATGTCGCGATCGATTCCAATTAATCCAGCAATTCCACACATTTAAAATTTTCCTGCTGCGAGTTGGGCATAGGCGGCCATAATGGTTCTAGCGTAATTTTCCCAGGTGTAACGCGCCGCTACGGCCAGTCGGCGATCGATGGCTGGGGCGCGATCGGGAGTAGTTATCGCGGCGAGCGTGCGCTCGATCCAAGTCTCGATATCGCCCACCGGACAATAAACAACGGCATCGTCGCCCACTTCGCGCATCACGGGAATATCACTGGCTAAGACGATCGCCCCACAAGCCAAGGCTTCGATGATGGGCATCCCAAAGCCCTCGGCATCGCTAGTCATTAGCACGATTGCAGCCTGCTGGTGCAGTTGGGCGATCGTTGAGTTCTGGAGATCGGTCAGATGCACGATCGATTCTGCTAGTGCCAATTTATCGATCTGTTGCTGCTGTGCGTCCGTCCATTTCCCCCCAACTTTGACTAACTGCAATTGAGGCAATTCGGCGCGGAGTGCGGCAAATGTAGCTAGCAACACATCGATCCGCTTGCGGGGAATGCAGCTACCCACATGTAAGATAAATGGTTTGCCCTGCAACCGGTGCTGTAGTGCTAAGATCTTCGGCTCGGCAGGTAACGCCTGGGACTGATATTCTGGCGATACTCCCGGCGGCGCAACGACCAGCAGCGCCGGATCGACAAGCTGATAATGTGCGAGCTGACGACCGATTTCTTGAGTTGGATGGAACACGATCGCTGCTTTTTGTAGCCCTGTCAAAATATGCTGCGACATGTGGCGAAATGCCCACGAGCGCGGTTCGCGCTCGGGTGCGAGGATCGATCGAAAGGCATCCGCATCATGACAATAAACTCCCGTTCTATCCGCTGGCAAACCATTGATGAGATGGGCGTATGAGTGATCGGCAACATGGAACAGATCGTAATCTGGCGAGTGCGATCTTAAATACTGGGGATAATCGACAAAGCGATTGAGAAAACGATCGCCATTAAAATACTGGGGAATATATTTCTGTAAGTGTTTCAATCGCCACTGAAACGGCGGACGGATCTGCATGGTTTGGATGTCGAGATCGGCGATCTTCAAGGCGCGATCGTGCAACATCTGGGCGCAGATATCCATGCTCATCCAGCCCTCTTCTAAATAGTCGCAAACAATGCCGAGTTTCATGACTGGAGTTAGGCCAAGCGCATCTACATGCTGAGAGTTCTATATGATTAGAGTTCCCAGAATGTATTACCAAATCTCGCTCTGACGTAAAATCGGTTGCTTGGGTCGGGTTGCTGGAGTTAGAGCAAGCGCATCTACCTGCTGAGAGTTCTATTCGATCGGAGTTCCCCCTCAAACTCTTTCGGAGCGACTTCTCTATCCTTACTCGTTTGACCTTAAACGATCGCCTGTCATCATCTATACAAGATCTATACAACCCAAGTTGCTACCTAACGTGAGTTCGGGTTAAAGATGTCCACTTAATGACTCCTAGCTTCGTTTCTGAACCGCCCTCAAATGAATTTGCGGATGGAATCGCGCTGAGGTTCCCTCAGCGTGCGTTCCACCAAGCGGGGCTAATAGCAAAAGTTCGTTTCAACGAACTAATCAATTGGGCAGTTCTCTTGAGAGAACTTTTGCTATTAGCCCGAACTTATAGTTCAGGGCGGTGCTTGAACGGAGCAGATCGATTTTCCTTATCCCGAACTCACGTTACCTACACTCACAGCGGCAACAACCGAACTTTGCAGAATTAGCCACGATTTCAATCGTTGGCATTCTGGTAGGTAGCAACTGGGGTTATGTAGCGAAGATTATTCTTCGACTTCTTTTGAGACATCTTCATCTATTCTTTCTGCTACTCGTAGATGGGTCGATCTCACTTTCAAGATAGATTTCATCATTAGCGCTGGATTTGCCTTCTACTAAGGATAATAATTCTGCTGTTTTGAGTAAATTGCGTAGCAATCCTATTTTCAGGTCTTGGTTCCGATGAATAGAAACGGAAATCCTAGAGGGGTTTCCCGCTTTGCCGTAAATGTGATGACTACCTTGAATCCGACATAAATCCCAGCCGTTAGCTTCTAATAGCTTAGCTAAGTCTTTACCTGACATCGATTTTATATCGCCAGTTCTAAGACTTGAGATTTATCATCAACTGCTAGTTGGCTAGGATCGATCGATAAACAACCTTCGTTGGCAAAGCCTCTCCCAAAGGAGAATCGCTTCATGTAGATTGGATATCAATTCATCCCAGCTATCACCTTCAGTTGCACAGCCTGGGATCGCGGGTACTTCTGCCCAATACCCACCTTCGATCGCTTCATGGACGATTACGGTTAGTTTCATCGATCTCTTAACACAAACTTTATCTTAACACTAGACATACTGTGGGTATATAACTGCGAATCATTCGCCTGACTACTCGACGATCGCCTCAATAATATCGCGTGCCATATCGTCCCAAGTATGACGACGCAACGAAGTTGAGAGATCGATCGCCTGTTGGCAATAGTAGGGATACTGCTGTTGCCATCCATACAACCGTTTGACGAGATCTTCAACATTATTGGCATCTGGGAGGAGCAGATCTTGCAGTTGGGTCGAGTAGCGTTCGGCGACTCCAGCCGTCGCTGTGGTCAGCGCCGGAAGACCGCAACATAAAGCTTCGTGTACTCCCAATCCATATGCCTCGTAACGCGTTGGTGCTACCAAGCAATCCGCCGCGCGGAGAATCGAGGGTACATCGCGGCGAAAGCCCATAAACTCAATCCGATCGCTCAAACCCTCAGCTTGGGCGCGTTGTTGCCACAGTGGGAGTTCGGCACCGACACCGATGACGACCAGATTGGCATTCCAATTGGGATCTGTACAGAGTTGTTGCCACGCCCCAAATAACGTATCGAAACCTTTGCGTCGATCGCCTAAAGCACCGATAAAAGTGACGATCGGGCGATCTAGATCCCAGCCATATTCCAATCGCAATTGTTCGCGTTCGGCAGCGGCGGCAGGATAGAACACAGTGGAGTCGATGCCATAATAAATTGTCTTGACTTTACTCGGTTCGAGATCGAGTAAATCGATGAGGTGATTTTGGGTCAGGAGCGAGTTGGCGATTGCGATTCTCGCACCTTGGAGGGCGACACGTTCGGTGCGGAGTGACAGTTGGCGATCTAATTGTTGTTTTAATTTGGCAGCGATGCCCATGCGACTGTCGGGTTGATAGGCAGCGTGAACGTAATGTACCCAGTTGATATCTGGATACGGACAATTACCGCCGTTGGCAATCGTGTATGCGTCGGGGTTGCTGCTGAATCGATCGCCGATTTTAACACCTGCGCTCGCCAAGCGAGGCGCACCTAAAAAATAGGAATTCAACGGTTTTGGCACCTGATGGACGGTGACAGTCGATCGATCTGCCAGTGCTGGATCGACGCGATGGGCGACGAGATCGAGCGGATAACCTTGACGGGCGATATAGTCGGCCAACGCATAGTTGGCGCGATCCATGCCACCAGTGGGCACGAAATCGCCAGTAACGATCGAGAATTGAGTAGTCATCTTAAAATATCCTTAATCAATTTAGTAACTTTTTCGTGTCGATCTTCGAGATTAAATTCGGCGATTTCGCTAATAATTTGTTGCTGTAACGATCGAAAATTGAGTAGTCATCTCAAAATATCCCCAATAAATCTAGTAACTTTTTCGCGCTGATCTTCGAGATTAAATTCAGCGATTTCGGTCGGAATGTATTGCTGTTTGGCGATAATTTCGGTGGGAGTCAGCGTTGCCATCAAGTCAGCTAGCTCGGTAATATAGCGCTCATCCCAAGGATTATTACCCGCCAGACACCACGACCAACCAGACAATAAATCGTAAGTCATCGGTACTTGCCCGATCGCGATCGGTAATTTGGCGGCTAAATATTCGCTCACCTTGGTGGTGTACCGAAAACTGCCGACACCATCGACACTCTGAGGCAGGCTGGCGACATCCATCGCCGCCAGATATTCAAATACGCGATCGTTGAGAATATTACCCGTGAGGATAATTTTGGTACCCAAGAGATCTGCCGCCAATGTTTGTAAATGCTGCATCCCCGTACCGTCGCCGACGATAATTACATAGATATCCGCACTCCGATCGATTTTTTGTCTGGCGCTGACTAGCTCGACTCCATAGCAATACTGAAGTTTTTCGACCCAACTGAGCGAGCCGACGATCCCATAGACGATCGCCTGTGGGGGAATGCCCAATCGTGCGCGGGTCTGCTGCCTAAAGCGATCGAATTCCTCCACACTATAATTTTTGGGCGACCATCCCGCTGCAGTCACCCCCCTCGGCGCACCAAAGGTCAGCGCCCGACCGACTAAATAAGGTGTCCAGCCGATAAATCCCGCACAATAGCGACATAATAGTTGCTCGTACAATTGCGCGAAGTAGCCAACGAGATGGTTTGATTTCATCGCAATAAACGGCGCGACGGCATCGCCACTGCTGACTACATAGGGGATGTTTAGCGACCAGCGCAATATCAAACAAGCCAGTCCGCCTGCGACTCCAGTTCCTTCCATCACGATTAGTGAGGGTCGATCGCTAAAACCAGATTTAATTAATTGCCAGCAACTACGGATTTTGAGGCGCGCATCAAACGCAAATCTGGTAATTTTAAAATTATCTAATAAAGCTAAGATCCTCGACTCATCATTAGTATTTTCGCCTTTAGTGGCAAATACCAAGATTTTATGTAGACTATTCATATTAAAGTTTCGATCGTTTACTCAATTACCCTAATCTCCAGAAACTGATGTCAACAATTTTGTCGATCGTACCCAGGCTTCCACCTGTTGTAGATGGAGTTGGCGATTATGCCTGTTTGTTATCGGATGCTTTAGCCGCGCAGCATGGGATTTCAACTAAATTTATTGCTTGCGATCCGTTACAGCCGATCGAGTCTCAGCCAGGAGCTTTAGGCTCGGTTCAACTAATGACAAGATCGCGAGATTCACTATTAGATATCCTCGATCGCTGTGATGACATAGACACTTTATTTCTCCACTATGTTGGTTATGGTTATGCTAAACGTGGTTGTCCGTTGTGGTTGGTAGCTGCCTTAACTAAATGGCGGCAAGCTAAACCATCTCGACGACTGATGGTGATGTTTCATGAGGTATATGCCAGCGATCGTCGACCTTGGAATAGTCAGTTTTGGACATCACCGCTGCAACGCCAGATTGCCAAATATTTAATCGAACTTGCCGATGTCGTCATGACTAGCAATCAAAGATTTATCAATTTAATCGTGGGTTTGAGTACCAAGCATCGTGATAGAATTGCAGCTTTACCAGTATTTTCAACGGTGGGAGAGAGTAACGAGCCTAGACCGCTGAGCGAACGCAAACCCTGGTTGGTTACTTTTGGTAATAGTGGCTTTCGCAAGTCTATTTATACTAATTCTCTCGAACAACTCACAACAGTATGTCAGCAATTAGAGATTAGCGAAATCTATGATATCGGTCATAGTTCGACAGAAATAGTGCGATCGATTCCAGGTGTTAAGGTAAATGCAATGGGTATTCTACCCGCCACCGAAATTTCTGAAATTTTTAGTCAGGCGCGGGTGGGTTTTATCAACTACCCGATTCCATTTATTGCCAAGTCCACGATTTTTGCGGCTTACTCCAGCCATCAACTGCTATCGGTATTCGATCGAGCTAATCTCGGCGATAACTTAGATGGTGTCGAAATCGATCGAGATTATTGGGTGGTGCGATCTGATAAGTCGATCGATCTCCAGACAGCCCAGAAACTCTCGAGCAACGCTTATCGATGGTACGAGCGACATAGCCTCAGAGCGGTTGCTGAGCTAGTAGCCGAGCTACTCACTCAAGTTTCTGCAGGCTAGCAAGTGTCATAGACTAACTCAATCCACATATATTTGCTGTTGTTGGGAATTTGCAGCTACAAAAATTGTGGCATTGAGCAACCAGAACTCCATACCTGTCTGCGAGATAAATACTGGATAATTAAATGTAATCATCACGATTCCGATATTATATGCAAAGATGACCGCACCCCAAAAAGACAAACCATCCATCCGCTGTTGGCAAGCAATTTTGAAGGCATAATAGCAAGCTGAAAATAATGCACCACTGTAGGCAATTATCAATGGGATCCCACCATCTAATAGCCAGCCAGTCCACTGAATTTCTACCCAAATCGGGTCGGTAAACGGATTGCCATTCTTGCCAAAATAACCATACATCATTCCCCAGCGCCCTAACCCAGCACCCCAAGGATACTTGGGCACTAATATATTGATGGTATCTTCTAAAAACCGTCCTCTATTCTCGTGATAAACTTGGTCGGCACTGCCAGAAAATAGCGAAGTTATCCGATCGAGTGTCCCCGCACCGCCTACAGCAACCGCCCAGCCAAACGTACCCAAAATCAATGGCTGGAGCGTCGCAACTAACGTTATCGCGCGCTTAAAATTGCGGCTGACCGATAGCACGAATAACAAACATCCAATACACAAGCAAGTAACGATCAAAATATTCCGAACCTGCGACATATAGATGCAGAAAAAGCCGATAAAAGTACTCAGGATCCCTAATCCGGCCACGTACTTATTTTTGCCTTCTAAAAAGAATGCCAGTCCCAGTAAGACAGCATAAAATCCGGCTAATGCGGCTCCACCTGGCGAATCAGTCAATCCTGACGGACGAAATACCGACGTACCGTTTTGGAGGACTATTTTGAGATTTTCGCCACCGTAGGTGCTATTTTCAATTACCGATGATAGTTGAAATTGAAACTGTCCGGGAAAATAGATTTGCAGCAACCCAAATAAGACACTAACCGATTGAAACACCCAAACTAGTGCGAGTAAATTGCGAAATCCCGCGGCAGACATCGGTAATTTAGTCGCCCAAAATAACGGTCCAAGAATTGCTAAATACATTGCAATTTGACCCAAGGCAGCAAAAATTGAATTGTTCTGAAAATTAAAGCAAAATGATAAGCATAAAATTGCCATAACTCCATAAGCCATCCATTTAACTGGATAGTCGATCCCTCGCTCTTTGGTCGTGGCTAAAAGATAAAGACTCAGACCAAAACAACCGATCCGCAGTACCGTGCGAAGCGCCCCGATCCCAGGAACTAGCAGCAAGAGCTGTAAAATAAACTGCAACAGCATAAAGTTATGCGCCCAGTTCCATTCATCTCGTTTGAGTCCAAAGAACATATCAACCTAAATTAGTAATCGGGGTCATCTCCAAGATACATTTTTTGACTGCATTATCGTCGATCGAATGGCTTGCAGATAAACCACACTTGACTACTAAACCAGCCACCCGACCAGGGTAACGGGGAGAAGATTGTTTGCTCGACGGTCAAATGCTCCCGGACTCGCTCGCGCATCGCCCGCCAGTTGAAACCATAATGGGAGTGAGAAGGCTCATCTGGTTCGCCATATACCGGACGGTCTACTATGGTATTCTCTCCAGCACAAATCATCTTGATGGCATTTGATAGTGAATAGGATTCATAGTAGCGGTAATCGCTCAAACCCCGCAAAGCAGCAAGCTTGCGGAGAAATAACTTCAACAGGAACGTTGGCCCAATTTCGATCGGCACGCTAATAATTACCCGTCCATCAGCAGCGACGAGTCGAGCTAAGTCTTTGAGTACGATTTCCACTATTGGATCCGTACAATGTTCGAGTGCTTCCATACAGGTGACGACATCGTAAGACGCTACATGAGCGGAATCGGCGATTTCGGAAATGGTGGAAAAGCGAATATTCTGGAGATCGGCAAAGCGAGTCTGACAGTCTTTGACTTGATCTGCTGCAATATCTGCTCCGTAGCCAGAAGATAACTGATTTGCAGCCATCGAGAGAAAGGTGCCGTCGCCACAACCATAGTCCAGTAATTTCTGCTGCGAGCCAATCAAGCGCAGAGCTGCCTCAAACCGAGATCTGTGACTCCAAGCAATAATATTGCTATCGCAACCAAATTGCTTCTGGTAATATTTTCCTTCAGTAATAGCGTTCAACATAGATATCTCCGATGATAAATGAATGATTGATTAGATAGATACAGGTGTTGTAATATTTGCTTGGGTAAAATTTAGTTTCCAATAAAAAAAATTATTTTTTTGTAGCTGATAAAATTACGTTATCGCTAAAAAGTCTACCTTTGCAGCCCAGAAAATGCGGCCAATTCCGATCGCTGCCAGGTATCCTCCCCGAATCGGTATAATGAATTTGAATGTCCGAGAGCTGACATTCAGCGGCAATTCGCTGCAAATCGATTTCGAGTAAGGCCGTAATATGTGCGGGATAGCAGCCTGGAGTTTCTTGGAAGGCATTAAACTGGTTTTTAAATACCAAATTCAACTTACTTAGCAAACTTAATTGATTGGGAGTGGTAACGACAATCGTCCCACCAGGTGCAGTAATTCTCACTAATTCCCGCATAAAAGTGCGCGGGTTTTCTAAATGCTCGATCGTTTCGATCGAACAAACAACATCGGCATAATTATCTGGTAACTTAATCGTACAAGTATCTAAATCGGACTCGATAAATCTACAATCTTGCGGAAATTCTGGATAGCGAACGATGTCAGCACCGATATACTGCTGTTTAGATAAATCCAGGAAGTTAAGAAAATTACCTTGGCCGCAACCAACATCTACTACATTGCCAGAGTAGTCGCTAATTAAATTAGCAACCGATCGATAAATTGCAACGTTGCTTTGCCCAGCACTGATTAATGCTCTGTCTGTTTTTAATTGAGTTTTCATAGTTGGATTATCGAGTAAGTTTCTAGACATGACATACCCCACGAGCGAGATCGATCGCCTCTTTCAATACAAATATTTGTTGGCGTGGCTCACATAATTCTGTAGCTCTGGCAATTGCCGATGTCCTAAACTGTTGACATTTAGCTGGCTGCTGGACTAATTCCCGGAGTGATGAGGCAATTTCGCCGATATTCCCTGGCTCGACGGCATAGCCACACTCAGGTGTCACGATCTCACCACCACCGCCGATTGCCACCGTTACTACGGGCAATCCCGCAGATAAAGCTTCAATAAAAGCAATCCCAAACGGTTCGGCACTCAAGTTGGGCTGACAAAAAATATCGGCCGCTACGAGTAAATCTGGGACATCTTGACGTTCGCCTAAAAATCGCACCCGCCGTTCCAAACCCAGTTCTTGGACTTGGTGCTGCAATCGATCGGAATATTCGCGCTCGCTATCGCGCTGTATTCCTCCTACAATCCAGTATTCCCAATTTGGGAGGTCTTGTATCTGGGCTAATGCAGCAATCGCCAAATTATGTCCTTTCCAGCTTTCCAGCCGCGATACTTGAACGATAACCGTTGTATCTACTGCCGTTCCTAGTTGCTGTCGGACTTGTTGCCGCACCTGCTGGGGATGAGCGCGCTCGATCGGTGTAACCGGGCAGTAGATAACGCGATCGGGGATATTCGGATACAGGCAATTCAAATGCTGTTGGGTATACCGACTATTCGCAATTACTAAGTCTGGTCGCGTGAATTTAGCCAATCGCTCGATCGTGCTTTGCCCAGTCGGGATATCATGACACCAAAAGATAAGTGGTATGCCCATCTGTTTGACCGTGCTACCAAAAATCGCCTGCGGCCAACAGGCATGGCAAATGACTAAATCGATCGATTCTTGCCGAATGACACGCTTGAGCTGCGCTCTGGCTTGAAATGCTTGCCACGGATTACTGAGCTTCACCCCTCCAAGCTGATGGATTTTAACACCAGTAGTCGCTAACTCCTGAGATAATCTGCCCTCAAAACATAAAGCAAATTGCGGCTCCATCTCTGGGCAGAGATGCCGTTGGCGAGCTAGTGTCACCAGTAGCGTCTCGATCCCGCCAAATAAATTTCCGGCATATACATGTAGAACTTTCATGATTAGACCTTTTGTAAAAGTAAAAATATAGTCTTTTTTAGTATTTTTGTCGTCTAAAGTTCCGCCTGTATTAATTCACTAAACCGTCGGAAAACAACAGAGTGTGCGAATCGCTATTCCCTATTCCCTATCCCTTATTCCCTCCCCATCTAGGCTTTCTGCTTGACTCGCAGCGTTGGAGCCTCAAACAAGAGATAAAAAACATAAGCGAAACCGATTGTCAACGGTAATACGATCCCAGCACGTACCAACCACTGAGCAGTGAGATCGATCGATAAATTCGGCTCCACGAGCAGCGACCAGCACGAGACGATAATGGCATGAGTCAAATACAAGCTATATGAAAAACTAGCTAAGAACTTTGCTATTTTCCCGCTCAAACAAGCCAGCATCCAGTTCCCCCACTTCGTTCCTTTACTGCTCGCCTGCACCGAGGTCAGATACAGTAAAAATGCCAGTACCATCCCGCCAACACCATCATCTTTACCACTTTGGAGCACGTAAGCAAATAGTAATGGTACGCGATCTAATAACTGTCCATCGCCACCGATGCGGAACGAAACGATCGTCACCACCAATGCAATGGTAAATAAGCGAGAAATGAGGCGGTGATAACTTCTGCGCGGATGTTTGAGGATCTGGTGTGCCCAAATCGCCCCTTGCATCCCGATCGCAAACAGGCCGATGTACCACGGGCAAGCGACATAGACATCTTTGCCCCACCCAAAAAATGCTGGAACTATTCCTAGCCCAATTCCTATAGAGACCATGATGAAGGCACCAAATTTACGATAGAGCGGCACAAAGACTAATGGCAGCAGGAAATAGATCTGCCATTCGGTGGCGACACTCCAGTGCGTGAAGTTGATGCTATTACTCCAGGCTGGATTGAGATTGTGAATCAACAGCAGGTGAGAGACGATCGTATCAGCACGCAAACCGCTGGCAACATCAGTAGCTGTAGCTGCGGAGAAAAATTGCTGTCCGATCCACAGAAAAATTAGCGAGCCAGCCAGTGCAGCATAATAAGGTGGCATAATTCGTTTTGCCCGCCGCAGGATATAGCCTTTAAACCCGCCCCGAATTTTGAGCTGAGGATTGGCAAGTACGCCTAACATCAAACTCAAACCGGAAACAACGATAAAAATACTGACCGATGCGTGCCCGAATCGCAGTAGATTAGATGCGACCTTAATTGGCAATGGCAAAGTCTCTAACGATCGATGCCAAAATAAAAAATGATAGAAAGTGACATACAGTGCCGAAAAGCCCCGGACTCCATCTAGAAATTCCAACCGTATTGTCGGGTGATGAGTATGAACATCAGCTTGGTTTTTAGTTATGAGTTCGGATGAGGTCAACATAATATCTCGTGTCGGAGCGTGATTGCGGTTTCCATTTAGGGGGTAAAGTCTCCGGAAATTTCTAACTCGCTGGATGCCATCAAACTTGCCGTTTGTCCGAGTTGGCGTTCCTTGGCAAACCGCTGGTAGATCGCTAAACTCCGCTGTGCCATCATCGAATCGCTAAACTTCTCTGCCCGGAGTCTCGCGCCTCGAGCGAGGCGTTCGCGGAGTCCTTCCTCTTCGAGTAACCGCCGCGCCGCTTCGCCAAAAGCCCGTGGGTTATCGATCTTTACCGTCAAACCCTCTCGCTCGTGTCGACATACCCACGGCACGCCACTCCCGGAAATATCACAATTGATCGCGGGACAACCGCTGGCCATCGCCTCTACTTGCACCATTCCAAAGGCTTCACTGCGAACGTTCGAGGGAAACCATAACGCTGTCGCAGCATGATAGGCGGCAACCAATTCCACATCGCTAGTTTTGCCCAGCCACACTACCCGATCTGCGACATTTAATTCGTAGGCAGTTTTTTGTAAATCGTCCATTAATGGCCCAGTACCGACGATTAATAGTTTGCCTGGGACGTGTTGCAGTGCGGCGATCGCAATATGGAAAGATTTGTAATAGACCATTCGCCCTACTGCCAGCCAAATAACATCCCCATGTTCGGCTTTTAATTGCTGCGCTCGATCGAGTGTACTTTGTGGGGGATTGGTAAAGGTCGATAGCTCTAACCCGAGCGGCAATACATTCAATTTCTGACGGTAAAGTCGTAAAAATTTCGAGCCTTTTTGGTATGCTTTACTGGTAGTCAAGATAATTTTTGCTTGGCTATAAATGAGATGTTCGATCGGCCGAAACAAGTACTTGAGCACTTTTTGCCGGATCGCATCGCTATGGTGGGTAATCACTAAGTTCCGGCGAATCTTCCCCGTCAGCATCAATGCAAGTAACATTGTGGGATTGGGAGTATGAACGTGAAAAATCGTATCAGAGAACTTAGCAAAGTATCGAATATAGAAAAATAATGACGGGCAAAAATCTAACTTTAAGAATGAAGCAATTCTCCCAACTTTGATTACTTGTACTCGATCGTTAAAGGTAATTTCTGTTTTAGTGTGCTGCGAAAGTTGGGCCTCATCGTTAAAACTATTTACACAAATAATACAAACATCCGCACCTAATTTAGCTTGCTTTTGAGCTAATGTTTCGACATGACTTTCCATCCCACCGTAGAGCGGCGAATGATATTTAGCTAGGTGAACTATTCTCATGATTTACTAATGATAGTATCGATTGATTGATGAGTTTTACTCGATCGGCTAGCGACGAGTACAGGAGCGAGCCGATTTTAAAATGATTAAAGCGATTGACAAAGTAAGGTGACGAGATTCAATTTTTAATCCGCCACCATTGCGGGCTATTTTCAATTCAATGTTTAACTGCTAAATCAATTGATGTTTTTGACGATCGATTGCATATTTTTGATTAGATTCTTGATAGTATTGGTAGTGCTCTTGATATCCAGAATGCTCGGTTTCTACGCGATTGATTACCAATCCTAAGACTGGAGTTTGAATCGATGAAATAATATCGATTGCTCGATCGATCGTCTGGCGTTGTGCGACATTCAGACTAACGATATAAACCAACCCATCTACCAAAGTGGCAATCAAGCGAGTATCGCTAACTCCGACGATCGGTGGCGTGTCGAAGATCACATAGTCATAATCGTTGCGCCAGCGATCGATCTGTCGTTTGAATTGTTGAGAATTAATTAACGAAATGGAGTTCACCAGCATCGGGCCAGAAAACAACACATCTAAATTAAATTTAGAACTCTTCTTGATAAGATCTTTATAGTCAAATCCATTGACGATAGCATTAGTCAATCCCATCTCATCCGCACAATCTACAGATTTAAATAACTCTGAGTTATGGCACAATTTTGGAATCGTGGATTTATGTAGATCTAGATCGACTAATAAGACGCGATAGCCGAGTTCGGCTAAGGTGATACTAGTATGAAAACTAATCGTTGATTTACCTTCCTTCGGTACTGCCGAAGTCATTGCCAATACTTTGCCACATCGATCTTCAGTATCACTAACTAGTCCGATATCGAGTACTAGCATCCGCAACGATTCGAGGAAGCTCCAGTAAGAGTAGTTCTTAGTGTTGCTCGTTGTCGCTGGGAGGACATCATTGCCCCCACGTAATGCGAGCTGCTCTAGATCGGCCATTTTGGGTACCAGAGTTAAGATCGGCATCCCGGTCATTGCTTTGAGAGTATCTGGATTGTCGATCCGATTATTTTGACTATTTCTGAGTTTATTTAATCCAACTGCCGCACCGATCCCCAGTACCAAACTACCTAAAGCACCCAATAATAATTGTTGGCTGACATTTGGGAAAATTGGGATGTGAGGTAATTCTGGCGGGTCGAGTAAAGTCCACGGTACGACTTGCTCGGCATCCGCAATTTTTAACTCTTGCAACTTTTGAAGAAAGGCATTCAACTCTTGAGAGGACATCGTATATTGCCGTTGCAATTCGGTATATTGTTGTTGCAGGCTGGGCAATTGGGCGATTTGGGTTTCGATTTCCTGATAAACCTTTTCCAAACCCTGATATTGAGCGGTTTGAGCAGTTAAAAGCGTTTCGATATCTGCTTGCTTATTGGCGAGATTTTGGGCGAGACTGTTACCAAAATTAGCAATACCACCATTGGTTAAATCGGTATTCGATACATCGCGTTTGAGAACTTGCTGCGCTCTATTTTTAAGAAGTGCTAGCACTTCATCGCGTTTTTCCCTAACACTTATCAAACTTGGACTATTGTCAGTCAGTCGGAGTTTTTCTTGACTGTATAGTAGTTCCAGTTCGTTAAGTTTTTTGAATAACTCTTGATAGGCGGTATCTTGAGTCAACATCGTCGTACTCAAAGTATTATTTGCAGTCAAGCCAACTTTAGTTAATTGTTTTTTGAGCTGCTCGTCTTGTTTGAGCGTCTCTTTATACTTGACTCTATTTTCGTTCAAAGATTTTAATACTTCTTGACGATATTCTGCTAGCCCTTTAGCGGAGCTTTCGGGATCGATAAACCGATAACTGCGCCGAAAACCTTCGAGCTGTTTAGAGGCAGTTTTGAGCCTTTGCCGCGATTTGGGGATCTGCGACTCGATAAAGCCGATCGAATTATCGGTTCTGGCTTTTTTAGTTTTAATCCCGTAATCGATATAAATATTACTTAAGGCATTAAGATTGGCGACGATTCGTTGAGGATTGGTATCTGTATAAGTAATCGTTAAAGTATTGGTAGTTTGTCCGGTTTGAATCGTAAGATTTTGTACGACCGTATCTACCGAGGAACGCAAATTGGGATCGGGGATCGTATCGATCGCTTTTTGAACGATCGTTTTACTCTTCAATTTTTGGACGATCGTATCCAGTGTCGTACTGCGATCGTCGCCTATCCCAGCGCCAGTTCCACCTGCTACAACGCTGATTTTTTCAGCGATCGATGTCGAATTTTTCAACTCGATCGCAATCTGGACTGAAGACTTATAGATCTTAGGTTCTTTAAATGTTTTATAAGCGATTCCTGCCATCAATAGCGAGCTGACGATCGCCGTTACATACCAATACTTGCGTAAGCTAGTCAGAACCATCCCCAGGCTCATTTCCCGCTCTGGTGATAAGCGGATATTACTGGAGGGAGTGATGATTTCAGAAGTTGAAGATCGACTGATTCGATCGTGGGATGATTCAAACATATTGTGCCGATCTACAGGTGAACTGTATATTCCTGACTAGATACAATGTCACTTAGGGGTGACTGTTAAAAATTTAACATGCGTTTTTTGGGAATACACAGAGGGCTGACGATATTTAGGCTAATTGACTCAGCGAGTCTCATGCATAAGTAGTAGTCGATGTGACAGTAATGGGATTTCTTCATCCACATTGGGCTAAAACTGGGCTGGCAAAGGTAATTTCCGATCCTCTTGGTGCTGGCAGATTTTTATTTGCTTGTACACAATAACCCTGCCTACCGGTTAATTGTGTCGGGATGCCCCTGATGGCAGTGGTGTCAACTTGAGGCTCGAACACACTTGTCAAGCAGATTCTGAGAGCGACCGATCGACTGTCGAATAACATCTCCAGCGTTTTAATGCAAGCGTACTTGTCGATAGTGATGCTAGCAATTTATGCTGTTCTACTGTCAATTCTGTAGTGTAGGATTGAGTCATGACTTCCTAGATAGCTGTTTAGATCTAAGAATTTTATCCAGATTAACAAGTCTAGGGCGCTTTTTTACTAGTGCTTATTTATATTTTCTAAATATTTTCCGAACACAAGGCAGCGATCGAGCGGGAGCGATGGTAGTAGTCAAAGACTACCGACTTTATTAGTAATAACAAATAAGAAATAATAGTGGAAATTGGCATTGTCGGAATTGGATTGATCGGCGCATCTCTAGGATGGGATTTTCGCCAACTGGGGCATCGAGTAATCGGAGTAAGTTTACAGACGACTACTTGCGAAATTGCCGAACGGGAAGGAATTTGCGATCGAGCTAGCTGCGATCTCGCTAGTCTAAAAGATACCGAAATTATCTTTATTTGTACGCCGATCGGGGCGATTTTGCCAACGATCGAACGACTGATGCCCCATCTGCATCCCGAGACAATTATCACCGATGCCGGTTCGGTCAAAGGCGCGATCGTCGATCCGGCTACAGCGCTGTGGGCAAATTTTGTCGGTGGACACCCGATGGCGGGTAACTCTGAAAGTGGGATTGCGGCCTTTGAGAAGCGGTTATTTGCACAGCGACCTTATGTTTTAACCCCGATCGCCACAACGCAGGTGGCGGCGTTAGAACGTGTAGCTGAGTTGGTACGCTCGTTAGATTGCATTCTGTATCATGCGACTCCTGCGGAACACGATCTCGCGGTAGCCTGGATTTCGCATTTACCAGTGATGGTAAGTGCCAGTTTGCTCGGTGCTTGTCTGGACGAACCAGATCCGCAGATTCTCAACTTAGCCAAGAAATTTGCCAGCACGGGTTTTAAAGATACCAGTCGGGTGGGTGCGGGTAACCCCGAAATGGGAATGATGATGGCCCAATACAATCGCGATGCTTTATTACGATCGCTACTTAGTTATCGAGATCGATTGGATAATTTAATCGACTCGATCGAGGTAGAAAAATGGACGGATGTTCGAGATTTATTAGCTCAAAATCAATCCGTCCGTCCTGAATTTTTGAATCCTGAAGATTAGGCTAATGGCTAGTATACTTTATTCGATCGATAAATACTAAATATTAGCAAGTAGTAATTAAATAATCCACAACTCCCAATATCTAATGTCGCATCTTCTCCTGTAACTCAATTTGACGTTGACGCACTTGGCGGTGTTCGGGATCGATGCCGTCGAAAGTTGGCGGGAGCCAAACTCGCACTACGAGTAACACCGCCATCACCAGCAAGAACGCACAAGTAGCTAAGATTTGACTCCACTGAACTTCGAGAATGTTATTAACAATAATCTCGCGTAATACTGAAACGATCGCGACTTCTACCGCCACTCCCACCGAAACTCGTTGTTCCTGGAGATAGATAATTAGCAGTCGAAATAATTCAACTAAAATCAGTAGGTAGAGGATATCCGCAGTTACATCACGAAAGTGTGAAGGCGGTAACAGCGAAAAAAACATCGCCCGAATTTGAATCGTCATCACGCTAAATAAGCCGATGCAGAGAGAGACGACAATGATATCTTGGACTGTTTCTAGAATCCCCACGATCGCAGCTTTTGTCGGCAACAACGATCGACCTTTGACTGTTGATTCGCCAACAATTGGTTGTAATAAATTTTCTGCCCGAGCATCGATTTGGTGCATAAAAAATTGCCTCATGCTGTGGTCTTGTCACCTACTGTACAAGACATGCTAGCAATCGAGCAATACCGTAAAGATTTGAATCACTGATATGTGTAATTTGGAGAACTAGTAGATGGATTATGAGATCGACATTAACACCAGCTAATTATGGATGGTAAAAGTATAAATTTCAATTTAATATTCGCTCGATCGAGCGACAAAAAAGCAGCAACTTATCATCGATAAGTTGCTGCTTTTTGCTAACAATAAATAACTAGTTACTAGCTAGGATTGGTGCGGATCCATAATGGCGCAGAACGAGCCAGCATTAACCAGCTACCAGTGCCAGTTACATAACCGATTTCGGTTAGATAACGCCGTTCGCTCTGGGCGATCGGTAATTCTAAATCCCATGCCGAATCATTACATTCAAACTCTTGAAAAGTTGTCGGTAACTCGACATTTGGATCGACATCAGTAACATCATAAAGACGCACTACCAACTTTTGACCGCCCTGTTCCCGCAATTGCCGTTTGAGCCGTACGGGGATTTCCCAATGCGTATAAGCTTGAGTTGGATTGGCAGAAACTAGGGTAATTTGACCTTCGCTATAAAGATTGCCAGAAAGTTCGCCACTGCGATCGACTGCTGCCGGATCTATCCCTGCGAAGAAAGATTGGAATGCTTGTCCGGCTCCGGCTGCTGCAGCTGCGCCACCAGCTAATGCCGCACCACCACCTGCTAAAGCGGCACCGCCCATCCCTTTGGCATCATCGAGAAAACCAGTAGATTTTTCGGTTAGCGTGTCAAAAAAGCCGCTTGGATCGGGCTTTTGATTGTCTTTTTCGATATCCCCTGTTTCTTCACCGAGTAAATCCGATAAACCAGCAAATGGATCGTCGTCTAAACTGTCGAAATCGATCGCTTCTAAATCGCGATCGAAGGTATCCAGTTCGGGATTGCGTGATTCTAACTCTGAGATCTCTGATTTGTTGCCACCAAACAATGCGGCACCACCAGCGATCGTTGCGGCTCCAGCTGCGCCGACTGCGGCTCCACTACCTGTAAAGAAGTCCCCAGCTTTGTCGGTTAAATCGCCGAAGGGGTCACTATCAAGGTCGAAGTTGATGCCTTCAGGCATTAAATCCGCAGCTTTGTCCTGGAGTTCGCCAGCTTTGTCTTTAACTGAGTCGAGCGGATTTGACAGATTGAATGGGTCTGGGTTGGCACTATCGCCTGGTTCTTCCAACCAGAGTCCTTCCGAGATATCTTCTGCTGTTTGACCGCCGAAGAAGTTGCTGACTGATTGACCCGCACCGCCTGCCAAGGCAGCACCCCCAGCGATCGCGGCACCGCCTGCAGCAGTAGCGGCTGCACCACCATCTTTAAAGAAGTCGCCAACTTTATCTAAAGGATTGTTTGAAGTACCCTCGGGGAGCAGATCGCCAATACCTTCAAATGAAGAAAAATCGACATTGCCGTCGGGAATTAGCTCTTCAGGCTGGCTTTGGATGCCACCAGCCAACAGATCCGCATCGTCGGGTGTTTCGAGGCTCAGATCGGCTGACTCTGGCTGGTCGTAACCGCCAAAGAGATTACCAACTGCGTTCCCAGCACCCCCAGCTAAGGCTGCGCCACCTGCTAGCGCTGCACCACCGAGTGCAGCGGCATTTGCACCACCATCGGCGATCGCATCGCCGACTTTATCCCGAACGCCATCTAATGGATTCTTGAGATCGAGATTTGGGAGGAGGTTAGAAGATTTATCCGTCAACCCTTCGAGTGGGTTGGAGAGGTCTGGAGTTGCGATTTCTGGCGGGTGCAGTTCGCCTACTGGCTCGTTCGCACGGTCGAACATGCCTTTACCGATTGCAGCTGCGGCTGCGGCTCCACCGGCGATCGCCGCTCCACCTGCGAGGTTGATATCGTTGGCTTTGTCTTTAACCGAATCGACTACGCCATTAAAATTAACGTTGGGGGTATTTAAATTGGGTCGTGGCGGTAAAGTACCGGACAGATCGCCCGATCGTAAGTCACCCGATCGCAGATCGTCTGCCGGCCGGAAGCCACCCAATCCTGAAGATAAGTCGCCAGATAAGTCGCCGGACAAACCATCACCTCGAGATGTCCGCGATGGTGGTGGTGGATACAGTGGTTTGAGTCCTGGTGGTTGTTCGGGAGTGGTTGTTACTGCCGATCGAGGTGGCTCTTCGGTGGGTTTCTTCCGTCCCAATAGCCATAACAATCCACCGCCGATCGCCAATAAAGGTAAGATCCACCACGGGAATCCACCTTTTCCGGCGGTGGTAGTGGTGTTGGTCGTGGTCGTGGTCGTAGCAGCCGGTTCGCTACTGGGAGTAGTCGTTGGAATGGTTCCCGTAGTCTCGGTACCAGTAGTTCCAGTGGTGCTAGTTCCAGCTCCAGTGGTAGGAGGTGTGGTGCTAGTCGCTTCAGTTCCAGTGGTGGTAGTTGTTGTAGTGTTAGGCGTTGTGGCTACAGCTCCAGCCGCGATCGCTTCTTTGACTGCTGTTTGACCGGAGGTATCGCTGACATATCCGAGAAATGCCTTAGCGCCATCGCTAACTTTGCCGCCTTGATTTTTGTAGGCGTAAGCAAGCGGCTGAGAGAAGGGATATTTAGGATTGTCCGGTTGGGTGCTATGAAGCGTAACGGCTCTAATTCCGGGAATATTTTTGATTTGGTCGGCGGGTGCATACCCGATCCCATCCTCGCCTAATTTATCGACGACTGCTTGAGTAGAGTCTTCAGTCAGTTTTTGGGCATTACTCCCAGTTCTAAGCTTACCATTTTGAAATACTGGGTAATTAGCAAACGCACGCCGCGTATCACTAGTCTCAGGTCGATCGATCACTTTGATTTTGCCCTTAGCACCATTGGCACTAGGCAACTGCGACCAATCTGTTACTTCACCCCGATAAATCTTGGCAAAATCTTTGAGGGTGAGATTGCCTTTATACGGGTTAGTGTCTTTGACAATAATCGCGATCTTGGATCTACCGATTGTCTTCGCCGCTAGACCTTGAGCTTTTTCGGTTTTGGTAAGCGGACGGCCGATCCCTGCCAGATCGGCTTTGTTTGTTTCAACTGCTTTAATGCCGCTGTCGCTGCCCTGATACTGTGTCGGTATGGTGACATCAGCACCTGGAAATTGCTTTTGAAACCGCTCTTTGAGGCCTTGATTGACAGCTTGCATACTGCTAGAACCATCAATTTGCACTTTGGTGCCAGCAGCCACAGATGTAGGCAATGGGAAATTATCGGCAGCCGTTTGGGCGCTAGCATTGAGGCTAGTGCCGCCAGATGCTAATATCAGTGCTAGAGTTACGATCGAACTACTTTGCTGTTTCATTAATAACAACTAGTTTTGATGAGTATTGTAATTAACAATAGCTTAGATATCCGTTATCTGAATAGATACCCAACAATCGACTAAGTAAAGCCGATGTATAGTAAATAACAGAAAATGAGCTAATGATGGACTTAGTTAGATCTAGACTAAACTGGCGGGCAAATCTAAATTAATAATAATATTGATTTATCTAGATTTTAAACATATGTTTTTAGAAGTGCCGGACAGCAGTGTAGTTAAATCCTAACCGATCTTTGCAGCGCGATCGATTTAAATGTTACATTTCCGTTAAGATACGATCGAATAATAAACATTTCTGTGCCTTTGATTACTAAGCTATTAGTTAAATGAGCGATACCCGCCGGAAATCACAGCAATTTGGAGTGCGATCGACACGATCGGCAAGCGATTTCCGAAAACAGCGGCAATCAGCGCTTCGAGATCGATCGACCGATCGCGCTCTGGTGAAGCATCGGTTAATTACCATCTGGATCGTTTTGGGGTTAGGGGCGCTGGGTTTGGTCGCGAGACTGATCTGGTTGCAAGTCATTGATGCACCAAACTTACAGCAACGAGCGCGCATGCAACAGAGTACGATCGAGCGACCCTTTGTCCCTCGCCGGACGATCGTCGATCGATCTGGCAATCAACTGGCGATCGATCGGCCCAGTTATACGCTCTATGCTCATCCCATCCAATTTAGCGAATTAGAGCGCATCAAACGTCCGGGCAAAAAAACTGAAACTAAAATCAAGAAAGTATTGCCAACAGATCTGGCTGGGCGACTAGCACCCATCTTGGGTGTCGAGCCAGCTACCTTAATCGCCAAATTTCAACATCAGCAAACGGGAGTTGCGCTAGGTAAGGGGCTGCGGGAAGATATCGCCAGTCGGATTCGTGCCTTAAAAGTCGATGGTCTGGAGCTGAGCCAAGGTGAGAGCGACTACACCCGCCTTTATCCCCAAGATAATATGGCAGCGGAGGTATTGGGCTATCTCGATGGCGAGCGAATTGCCAGAGCTGGAGTAGAATATAGCCAATCGCTGCTATTAAAACGTAAAGTTAGGGAATTTAAGCTGACACAGACCGCCAAGGGTGCAATTTTACCCGATGGTGTCACGCCAGATTTTTTACATACCGACGACCTCAATCTCAAGCTGACGATCGATCTCCGCCTCCAACGCGCTGCCAGACAAGCTCTCCGTCTCAAAATGGACGAATGGCACGCCCAAAGAGGTACGGTCATCATTATGGAAGCAGAGACAGGTGCGATCCGTTCGCTAGTGGTCGAACCCACCTACGATCCCAATAATGTCGCTAAATCTCTCGCACGATATGCCAAGCTCGTCGGATCGGAAAAGTCGCTGAGTTTGCTACAGAATTGGGCGGTCTGGGATATTTACGAACCTGGATCGACCTTCAAGCCGATCGCCGTTGCGATCGCCTTAGAAAATGGGATGATCGAGCCAACGAGCACATTTTATGATGGCGGTCTGATTGTGGTCAACCACAAGCCGATTCGCAATGCCGATCTCAATCAAAATGGTCTAATCGATGTCGCCCAAGTCTTACAACGTTCCAGCAACGTAGGGATGGTCAAAATGATGCAACGGTTGAAGCCAGATATTTTTTATAATTGGTTGCAGCGCATCGGGCTAGGCCAAAAATCCGGCATCGATCTTCCCTCAGAATCCCGAGGCTCGCTTGTCAGTCGCAAAGAGTTCGTGCGCGACCCGATTTATCCGGCGAATACTGCTTTCGGACAGGGGATTTCGATTACCCCAATTCAACTGACAACCCTAATCGGTAGTCTTGCCAATGGGGGTAAATTAGTCACGCCTTATGTGGTTGACGGATTGTATGATAGTGCGGGAGTACGCACAGACAAACCGACCCATCCCGAACCCAGTCAAATTTTTACGCCAAAGATCGCCAAAACTGTCCTCGAAATGATGGAAACTGTTGTTACCAGAGGTTCTGGAGACAAAGCCCAAATTCCAGGTTATCGGATTGCTGGCAAAACCGGAACCTCTCAGAAAGCGATTAAAGGTGGCTATGGTAAGGAAAAAATCACCAGTTTTGTTGGTATTTTACCTGTAGATGCAGAACATCATTATGTGGTGTTGGCTGCTGTAGACGAACCCAAAAAGCCTGGTGACAGAGCTTTTGGGAGTAATGTTGCCGCACCAATTGTCAAGTCCGTCATGGAAGCGTTAATCTCGATCGATGGCATCGCCCCTAGTACGCCGAGTAACCCATTTATTTCAGGCGAAGTCAACCTCGATCTTGAATAAATTCTGGTGGTGCTGAAATTAGGGTGAAAGGGGAAAGCTCGGAGGGCGATCGATGCCTACCCTCCAGATCTGCACCGCTGCACTAATACCCAATATCCAGTGTCACAGCAGCTTCTACTTGCTGTTCCCCACCAACGATCGGTGTAGTGGATTGGGCATCGGCCATCTTAGTAAATGTACCTTGACTTACCATTGGGAGTGGCATAGGAGTGGAGTTGCTATTAATTTGAATGCCGATGACTTCTTTACGTTTCAGATTGAGAGTTTCTAGCACTGCATCGGCTTGACGTTGAGCATCTTGAGTAGCTTGTTTGAGTGCTTGAATTTGGGCATTAGCGATCGCGCGATCTGCTGCGACGAAGCTGACACTATCGATCCGCGTCGCGCCACTTTTGACAGCAGCATCCAGGATCGCACCCGCTCGATCGGTTGTCACCCGAAAACTAATGCTATTGGTGGCGGTATAGCCAGTAATTTGTGGCGTACCCTTGGGGGGATAAATATAGGTGGGATTGAGATTGATACCTGTTGTTTGCAGTTTTTCAACCTGTTGGGTTTTTAAATACTCCACCACCCGCGACGAGCGCTTAGCCGCTTCTTGCTGAGCGTTCGTCGGCGTTTTTGCTTGAACTTCGATCGCCAGGCGGACTAGACTGAGTGTTGTCGGAATGGAAACGATCCCTCGGCCGCTAGCTGTCAGCGTCCGTGCTGGCTTGCGCTCTTGGGCGATCGCGGGAGCTATGCCAGCCAGGACGATCCAACCAGTTACCAATAAGATTGCCAAAGCTGGTTGGCGATCGGTGCGAGCCACAGCCGCCTGTCGGAGGTGTGCTCCAGAGGCTGTCAGTGCCAATGAGTCGAACCAATTGGAAATAGCTAAATACTGTTGAGAAGCGCTCCGCTTGCGTTGCTGCATGTCGAGCCAGATCTTATGAATTCTAGTCATTTGCGAAACTTTAGTTACCACTTATCATTACTAGTCTTGACTGCGGGCGATCTCAACATGTTTCCAATCTTCACCAATAATGTGTAGCTAACAACTCGATTGCGATCGAGTGAGAATTTTTCCGTACGGCGCTTCTACCTTGTCTGACACCGATCGAATTAGTGTTTAGATCGCCATTCTCTTGGGCATATTAAATACAGGAGACAGATAATCTGTCTCCGTAAAAATTTACGTGTATTTCTGCCTTCCTAAAGACAGCGTTCAGACGCAACTGTCGAGCGTCTCACCACCCATTCAGCCAGATAAAAGCGTTCTCCTCTCTATGCTTCCACCCACAGTAAGTGAATGTTGGCAAGCGCCATCGAGCATCATCATGCCCAAATGTGCGCTCTCGATCGGATTAGTTAAAATATATCTATACCAATGATGACTAGAGTTGTTGAAGCATTAAAAGATATCATCCAACAAGAACTATCGGGACAGTTGATTGTAAGAGACTCCCTTGATGCTTCACTGGCTTGGGAAGCTTACTTTGGCAATGGTAAGATCCATTTTGCAACTAGTACATTAGGCCAAAGAGAGCGGTTAATTTACTTAACAAAACATCATCATCCTGACTTTAAATTAAGCGAATTTACTATCGGTCAATCTGATTATCAATTTATCTGTCATCAGTGGCAATCGGGTAAATTATCGCTTCAAGAAGTTCGTCAATTAGCTTTTACGAGTACGCAAGAAGCTTTCGTCCATATTATGGCGATTGGCAATGCTGAGATGGAATTCAATCTCGATGCTAACTTAGATGTGCTGATTTTATCAGCTTCAGCTCAACAAATAATTAACCCAGTTAAAAAGCTGATCTGGAAATGGCAAAAAATTCGCCCGCATGTCACATCACCATTGGTGAGAGTATATCTATCTAATATTGATAGTTTGTATCAGCTCTTATGGCAACAGTTACAAAGCACTAAGGCGATCGAGTCTTACCAAGCCGCACTCACCCAAAATCTCTGCTTATATAGTACGGCAAGTCAATTAAATATCGATGTTCAACGGCTGAGCGAGATGTTACTACCATTGATCCAAAACCGCAGTGCTCAGATTTCTAGTTATGGTAGCAAACAAGATGAAGTCCGCCCGTTAATTGCCTGTATCGATGACAGTCAGACGATCCAAAATAGCGTTAGGCTAACTTTGGAATCGCAAGGATATGAAGTAATCAGTTTCCTAAAACCCGCTCAGGCGATGACTAAACTGATCCGCAGACATCCGATGCTGATTTTGATGGACATTAACATGCCAGAAATTAATGGCTATGAACTTTGCCAACTGCTGCGCCGCTCGCCAAATTTCAAACATACACCAATTATTATGGTCAGCAGTCGCGACGGTTTTTTCGATCGACTCAAATCAAAAATGATTGGTGCTAATGACTATATTAATAAGCCGTTTACGCCAACAGAGTTAATTAACTTGGTAAATAAATATGTTTCTCAAGCCTTAGTAAATATCTAATCATAATTCAGAGATCGGTTGAATCGATCGCTCTGGTTTAAAATAGACATTGACCTCTCTAACTTCGGAACTAATTTTAAAAGAAGTTTGGACTTCACCAAACGGTGCTAAGTACTCAAGCATTGCTCGATCGTCGCAACGACAGATCTCCCCAAGGAATCAAAATCGTATCCACCTTCTAATCCAAATACAATCTTCCGTGTTAATTGCAAACAATAATCGGTAAAGATGCCAAAGTCTTCCGGTTGCAAACAGATATTCGCTAACGGATCGTCATAATTTGCATCGTACCCTGCGCTGACGATTAATAAATCGGGATCGAACGCTTGCAAGAACGGCATGACTTTCGATTCAAATAACGGGCGATATTCTGCGATCGTACTTCCAGCAGTCATCGGTAAATTCAGAATATTCTCATATTCGCCAGTATCTTCGGCGCGTCCCGTCCCTGGATAATGGGGAAACTCATGTAGCGAACAGTAGGCAATCTGGGGATTTTTCGCGATTATTTCCTGGGTGCCATTACCATGATGGACATCCCAATCGAGGATCGCTACCCGTGTCGCACCATGTGCGAGGGCATATCTAGCCGCAATCGCCGCATTACTAAAGATACAAAACCCCATCCCCCCATACGTATCCGCATGGTGCCCTGGCGGACGTGCCAAGACAAATGCGGGTTCGCCTGTCGCCATCACTGTTTCTACCCCATCGAGCCAAGCATTGACGGCGAGTAAGGCAACATCGTAAGTTTGCGGTGAGACAAGAGTATCGGGATCGATCGAGCCACCACCATTTGTCGCGATCGTGCGGACTTCTTCGATATACTTAAGATCGTGAATCTTGGCGATCCAAGCTAGTGGATCTCTGGCTGTGACTGGAGTTGGCGATCGCCAATCGAGCCGATTCGCCCATCCAGACTTGGTTAATGCCGATTTTATCGCAGTCAAGCGTTCGGGCTTTTCGGGATGAAATACACCCGTTTGATGCCGGAGAAAATCATCCGAATAAATAACTGGAAACGAACTTATCATTTAAATTTTTTTTCAATTAGTCACAGCGCGATATTCGATCGATTTTCTTTGCTTCGAGCTACCCTTAGTTTAAAAGATTAGGGCGCGCTAAATCCAGCAACATCAATATTAGTGAGTTTGCCAGTGAAAATAGCTAACTTATTTACCAGCCTAAATAATCCGATTTTCCGACAGTTGTATGCAGCGCAAACAATTAGTCTCTTGGGTGATGCCCTAACTTGGCTGGGTTTGGCATTATTAGCATTTGAATTAGCGGGGAAATCTTCGCCGATAGTCCTTGCCACTGCATTGACGTTACGGGTGCTCACATTTGTCGTCCTTTCCCCCTTCGCGGGGGTAATTGCGGACAGATTCGATCGCAAGCCGATCCTGATGTTGACGCATTTAGGGCGGATGTTGCTAGTTTGTTTGCTGCCTTGGGTAAGCCAAGTGTGGCAGCTGTACGTGCTAGTGTTGGGATTAAATATTTTTAATGCCTTTTTCACTCCCACTTATCAAGCAACGATTCCATTGGTAATGGGTAAAACAGATTATCCAGCAGCGATCGGGTTATCTAGTACCACATATCAGATTTTGGGCGTATTTGGGCCGGGGATGGCTGGAGTACTAGCCTTATTTATCGGTGCTAGAGAGCTATTTTTCTGGGATGGTGCGAGCTTTCTGATTGCAGCGCTCCTGATTGCGCTGCTCCCTGGCACTTTACGTGTAGATCGGACAGCTGAAGATGATTCGGTAGGAAGGAGCTGGACGGATGTTCGAGCTGGAACGGTAAGATCGTGGACGGATGCGCCGATTCGGTATGGTTTGGTAATGCAATTGGTAGCAGCGATCGCTGGTGCTCAGATTTTAGTCAATACTGTCGGCTACGTGCAAGGTACGCTACATCAGACAGCGGCAGAATACGGTTGGGTGATGATGGGTTTCGGTTTGGGGGCTACCTGTGGCACACTTGCCCTCGGTACTTATCCCCAATTTCGATCGAAAATCGCGACTCTCCTCGGTGGTGGCTTGCTGATTACGTTGGCATTGCTCCCCGCCAACTACATCGGTTTGGTACCTTTGATTTTACTCTGGTCGATCGCCGGATTCGGGCAAAGTTTAATTAACCTATCGCTGCAGACGTTAATTGCCGATCGAACCCCGACAGACCTCCAGGGGCGTGTTTACGGAGCGCATTTTGCGTGGAGTCATTTGTGGTGGGCGGGAGCTTATCCGTTGGCTGGCTGGCTGGGTAGCACCTTTACAGGACAAACTTTTCTATATGGTGGGTTAGTCGGATTGGCGTTACTCGCGATCGGGCATTTTTTATTGACACCCGATCGATTCGCTCACACTCATGCAGACTTCTGGCATGTTCATCCGCATCACCATCACACCGACCATCATCACGAACATCTAACGGATATCGATCCTCAGGAAGGCTCGCATCAACATTCACATTTGCATTCACAGTTCAGTCACGTCCATCCTTACACGGATATGAGTCACGAACATCAACCCTAATAAAAAAACTATCTGTCGAAGCTGTTGTCAATTCTGTAGTAATTGAATCGATCGCGATATATTCAGCTTTAATTAAAGATAATAAATCGCTCGTTACCAAGCCACTGAATCGAGATCGGCAAAACAATGATATTAGTAAAAAATACAATCGTTTGGTACTATATATGTGAAACATCCCAACTCGATCGCGAGTTCGGCAAATATCAAAAGATAAATATTCCAGTACCACAACTGGAAGATCGGCTAACGTCTGGCTATTCGATCGCAACCCCAAATCGCGCTGCTAAATCGGTATAACCGCCCACCCGTTCGGCACCAAAGAAAACTTGTGGCGTAGTTGCAACTTGGTATTTTGCCTTAAATTCATCTACTTCAGCTCGCGATCGTAATTTAAGATCTTCAAATGGGATATGGTTGTCTTGCAGCAATTTTACCGCTCGCAATCCCCAGGGACACTCATGCTCGGGCGTGGATATGCGGTAGACTTTAATCTGTTGTTGACGAGCTAAATCGATTGCGTTCATCGGATACCTCTGCGGAAAATATAAATAATATTCCTAATAATATCTATTATCATATAATCAGATAAAAGCAGGTGAAATAGCTAAAAAATAAAATTTCATCTGGTTTTCACATTACGGCGCTATGCTAAAGAATATTCCTCAGTTAGAGATTACCCCGATCGGAAATACCTCGATCTTCCCAACCTTATGATAAATCCTAAAACTCAGTTATTTGCCATCACCACCGTTGCTACTGCCGTATTTAGCCTGGGTATCTACAGTGTTGCTAATTCTCGATCGCCGATGGATATGAGTACCTCAATTGCCAAAGAGCAAGGGGGCATGAATCATGGCGGGATGAATCATGGCGAGATGAATCATAACGGGATGATGAAACAGAGCGGCGGTATGACTCATAATATGGATGTTGGGCCTGCCGATGCTAACTACGATTTGCGCTTTGTGGATAGTATGATTCCGCACCATCAAGGTGCTCTAGTCATGGCTCAAGAAGTACTTGCAAAATCTAAACGTCCCGAACTAATTAAACTAGCAAAAAGTATCATCTCCGACCAACAGCAAGAAATTACGCAGATGCAACAGTGGCGGAAACAATGGTATCCCCAATCATCAGATCTCCCAGTCATGTGGCATACCGCAATGAAGCACGAAATGCCGATGACAGCGGAACATAAAGAAATGATGCAAATGAATATGTCACTAGGTAAAGCAGATGCCCAATTCGACAAAAGATTTCTCGATGCCATGATTCCTCATCATCAAGGAGCGGTAACTATGGCAAAAGATGCTCTCCAAAAATCTCAACGTCCCGAAATGCAGAAGTTTGCAAAAAGTGTCATCACCTCTCAACAGAAAGAGATCGACATGATGACTCAATGGCGTAATAAATGGTATGCAAAGAAATAAATGTTTGGGTTGGCTCTAGCCGAGTTAGACTTACACTAATCTATCTAACCTGAGTTCGGGATAAGAGGAGCCTGGAGACTGAAGTCTCGGCTCATGATGCGAAGTCCGCCTGTCTTGAAAAAGTGCGGTCTTGGGGAAAACCCAAGACCGCACTTTTCGCTTCGCGGACTAAGATATTCAGTCCGCCTTCGCGGACTTCGCACTACTAGCACCGATTTGCGGTGCGCGCTCGTCGGGTTTCCCGACGTAAAAAGCGCAACAAGACACAATCGAGTGCGGTGCTAATGCGGAGCCAATATCCTTAAGCCGAACTGACGTTAGCTAACGTCAGTTCGGCTTAAAGATGTCCACTTAATGACTCCTAGCTTCGTTTCTGAACCGCCCTCAAATGAATTAGTTGCTCATAGCAAAAGTTCTCTGAAGAGAACTGCCCAATTGATTAGTTCGTTGAAACGAACTTTTGCTATTAGCCCGAACTTATAGTTCAGGGCGGTGCTTGAACGGAGCAGATCGATTTTCCTTATCCCGAACTCACGTTAGCTAACAAGTTACTTTTGTTGAGTTTTTTTAAAACAAGATTATTGTAAAATCCCGACTTCTTTAGAGAAGTCGGGATCTGTCGTTATACTAACTTAGTAGCGGCGATCGATCTAGCTTTTCCCGATCGATTGTAAAACTGAATTCGAGTTGGAACTTAATTTTTTCTCCCAGTCTAAAGCCGTCCGCACGATGAGATCGAGGTTATTATATCGAGGTTGCCAATTGAGTACTTTGGTAATGCGATCGGCCGCAGAAATTACACAAGCAGGGTCGCCAGCGCGGCGTTCGGCTTCGATAACGGTAAAATCTACTCCAGAGATTTCTTTGACTTTTTCGATGACTTCGCGAACGCTGTAGCCCTGTCCGTAGCCACAATTTAAAATCTGACTCGGACTGTCGCTATTGAGATAAGCTAATGCGTCAACGTGCGCCCTAGCGAGGTCGTCAACATGGATGTAATCCCTAATCCCCGTCCCATCTGGAGTATCGAAATCAGTCCCAAAGATACTTACATCCAGACGGCGACCTAAAGCTGCATCGCAAGCAACTTTGATCAGGTGACTGGCTTTTTTGCCCGATTGTCCCAGCTTACCGCTAACTTCAGCACCAGCCACATTAAAGTAGCGCAGAATTACATATCTCAGATTCGAGGCTACGGCATAATCGCGAATCAAGCGCTCGCTCATCAGCTTGGAACTGCCATAAGGATTGAGCGGCTGGGGTACGGTTTCTTCGGTAATTGGATTAGTTTCTGGTTGCCCATAGACAGCCGCAGTACTGGAGAAGATTAGTTTATTGACTTCAAATTCCTGACAGCAATGCAGTAGGTTGAGCGTATTAGCAGTGTTGTTGCTATAGTAAGCTAGCGGTTGCACGATCGAGTCTGGGACAGAAATACTTGCCGCAAAGTGCAATACTGCATCAAAATTATGTTCGGCAAAGACGCGCGCTAACTGCGATCGATCGGCTAGATCGCCTAAAACTAGCTTCCCATAAGTTAGATTGCTAGTAATTCCCGTCGATAAATTGTCATATACAACAATCTCATAACCAGCTTCACCCAATTGTTTAAGCGTGTGCGAACCGATGTAACCAGCACCGCCAGTAACTAAGATTTGTTTGTTCATTTGGTTCCCAATCTTGTATGATATTTATAGATTTTGACTAACCAACTTTCTCAAATTCCCGATCGGATGTTACTGCGGTCGAGGCCAAACTATCAAAGTGTCCTGTATGATTACAGCTGACTTCCTTTAGCAATAATTGTAAGAAAGAATGTGTCAGTTTATTATGCCCATTAATATCAGTACGATCTAAGTAAATAATTATACTATCGATTTAACCATTCACAAGGGGATGTTGCAGCGATCGAGATCGTTGTCAATTTGCAGTATTTAGTTACTAATTTTACTAGCGATGGACACGCTCAAACCCAATTTCGCAGCGAGTGCGTGTCATAGTCGCTTATTTCCAGCGTTTAGCTAACAGTTGTTCTTCTAGCGCAGCGATCCGATTATAAGCAGCAGTCAATTGTGCGGTCAATCTTTGGATTTGGATCTGTGGCGATAAATCTTGCCGCTCGATCTGATGGTGCCCGATCTCCATCCCGCTGCTATCGATGAGAACATCTTGTTGGGAGACAATCCACTCAGATGTATCCTGACGATAGCTCGAACCACCAGGAAGATCGGCATATCCACTATTGCGATACTTGCTGCCAGCTTGCCGCAGGCGTTGAATATCATCACGATCGAGCAATCGAGAGGGAGCCAAGCCTCCATTTTGATGCATGGCTCCCTCTCGATTGCTCGGTTGAGGTTCTAGCTGCGAGAGATGGTCGTGTAAGCGATCGATTACTTGATAAATCCGATCGACTTTTTGGGTCAGGGTTGTAATCTGTTGTTGGATTGATTCCATCTTTTTCCCTAAAATAACTTATCCCGATCGTAAGGAATAGATCGATATTTGTTGATATATTGCTGAATTATTTAACTTTTGCAAATAATTGTGATGTTAATTATTAATTAATTATGGAGAAATTAGCCACTCCCAGCTCGTAGTCATTACAGAATTTAATTGCGATCTTCGTTGATGAGATGTTGCTCGATCGAGAAATGACTCAGAGGGAGATAGCGCTTACTTCTGCCGACATTTTTTTTATACCTGGACTCAGCAACGCCAATTATGACTAAGGTGCCAATCGATCGATCTGCCATTCCCCAGCAACTAATTGATAGCGTAATCTGTCGTGGAGCCGACTGGGACGACCTTGCCAAAACTCGATTTTCTGCGGAATGACGCGCACGCCGCCCCAATGTGAGGGTTTGGGAATTTCTCGATCGTGATATTCGGTTGCTAATGCTTGGAGCTTGGTTTCTAGCACGGAGCGATCGGGAATAATCGAACTTTGCTCGGAAGCCCACGCTCCCAGTTGACTGCTGGCTGGGCGGCTGTGAAAGTATTCTGTGGCCTCTGATTCGGCGACTAGCTCGATTTTGCCCTCGATCCGCACTTGACGTTCTAAATCGCCCCACAGAAACACCAGCGCGGCATGGGGACAAGCTTGGAGTTCGAGACCTTTTTGGCTGTTGTAGTTGGTATAAAAGACAAATCCACGCGCGTCAAATTGCTTCAGCAAAACAATCCGCGCTGAGGGTTTGCCCTCAGCTGTCACGGTTGCGACTGTCATCGCATTGGGTTCTAATAAATTGGCCGCCACAGCTTGCTCGAACCATAAACTAAATTGCTCGATCGGATTGGCGACAACATCTGTCTCTAGTAGTCCAGCTTGAGTATAATTTTTGCGGAGGTCAGAGACTTTCATTGAGGGAATAGGAGTTAGGGGTTGGCAATGAAGAAGGAGAGATCCTCCATTTACCATAACTAATTAACGGCGTTGCTGAATTATGGTATGAACTGCCCCTTGTATCCCAAAGGAAGGTCAAAGAGTAAAATCTGCGATCGCTTGTCAACAGCAAAAGGCAAAGGGAAATTCGGATTGCCCCTAGGGACACTAAGCCCGTTAGTGTAGATCGAATCACCTGAGTCTAGACAGTGGTACCAGTCAAAACTGGACAGTATCAGCGGTCGCCAGCTCGTCGATCGGGTAAACCTGCATTTAATAAGGATAGTTTATCGCCACTAATTGCGGTTGAAGTGGTTCTTTAGCACACAGAAACTAGAGATGAGTAGTTCAAACCAAGAGTTAGATATACTCGGCATCGACATTCGCAAAGCCAAATTTGCGACCAAAATCGCGCTAAGGTCTTCTCAGCGTGCGTTTTGCTCAAGACGACGTAGCTTTGCTCTCCAGATACTCCCAGCACGTCCAAATCTCGAAACTCCTAAACCAATGCCTACAAACCCAATTGTCACCGCTGCATGGCTTCACGATCGATTATGCGATCCTACCGTTGCACTAGCAATCATAGATTGTCGATTTGCACTGGCAGATCCGGATCTCGGGCGACAGCAGTATGCAGCCGCCCACATTCCCGGCGCACACTACATGGACTTAAATCGCGATCTGTCTAGTCCCGTCCGCGAACATGGCGGTAGACACCCATTGCCTGACGCTCGGGTCTTCGGGGACAAATTAGCCGCGATCGGGATTAACGATCGAACATTAGTTATCGCTTACGATGATTCGCGCTTTGCCTTTGCCGCACGCTTGTGGTGGTTGTTGCGTTATTACGGACACGATCGCGTGGCGGTATTAGATGGTGGTTATGACAATTGGGCAAAAGCGGGTTATTCGGTGACTGCGGAGCTGCCAGCACCAGCCGAACGCGGCAATTTTCAGCCCCAACCTCAGCCAGCGCGAATCGTTGATATCGCCGCAGTCAAATCGCTCCTGCATTCATCAGCGCATGTGCTGGTAGACTCCCGGGAACCCGATCGCTATTTAGGTAACACCGAACCGATCGATCCCCGTGCCGGACATATCCCCAGCGCGGTCAATTATCCCTGGCAAGCTGTTTCTACACCAGATGGATTCGTGTTACCTGTCGATCGACACCGCGAGCGGTGGGCGACAATTTCGCCAGATGTGGAACCGATCGTCTATTGCGGTTCGGGCGTGACAGCTTGTGTCAATCTCTTATCGCTAGAACTTGCTGGCATCACGCGATCGAAGCTCTATCCTGGGAGTTGGAGTGACTGGTGTTCTTATTAGAGCGCCCAAGTTGCTACCTATAAGCAAAGCGGTTAGAAACCGCTCCTCGGAATGCAAAGTCCGGTTGTTGCCGCTCGCGGCAAAAGCCTGCCTACGCGGACTAACTATCTAGTCCGCGTAGGCGGACTTTGCAGCATTAGCCGCGACTTCAGTCGCAGGCATTATATAAGGTAGCAACTTAGGTTACATATACACTAATCGATCGGATTTAGCGTGCAGCTAAAATCACACCATTTTCTTGAGGAACGTTTTCAGATTACTGAGAAATGTAGTAGAAACAGGGCGCTGTTTAGAGTCGAGATCGATGGATGGCAAGATTAGTGCCGAGTCGCTCGGTTGGAGTGGCTGAGGCGGAATTTCACGGATCGTCCCAAAAACACTCAATCGAAAGCTGATTTGACGAACGATCTCGATCGATAGCGCCATTTTTAATGCCAATTTAACTAATGGTGTTTTGCCATCAGCTAACTTCCATAACTCTAACTCATGGCGATTGAGTTCAAAATTAGGTTGCTGCGAATTGCATCGTTGAATTGCATAATGTGGGTCGGGCAACTTGGCACTCAATCCGCTCCAATCCTTCAGTAATCTAAGGGACAATAATCCTAAATCCTGGGCGGAGGCGCTGATGCCAGTCAGCTCGGAATTAATTGGCGAGCGACCGGGATCGAACTGAAATCGGCTATTCTTGAGTTCAAATAGTCGATGGATTGGTGAGATTGTTTGAGAATTAAACAAAAACTTAAGCTCTGCGGCATCTAGCAATCCTTGCGACTTCAAATAAATACCTAGTGGTTGCGGTAAACGATCGAGGATGGTTGTCACTGGATAAATTTCAGCTTGGGACATTAATTTCCGCCGCTCGATCTTCGTCAATAGTTCGCTACCGTCTATTCCAGAAGTAACAGCCACAATCCGACCGCTTTCAAACCATAAATAATCGTGGTTATTACTGGGAACTGTAGCTAAATTTCGATCGGGAGAAAGTGTGAGTAATCCAGTCCGATTGCCTTCATAAATAAAGCTAAAAATTTCTGCCAAGGAATATTCTGATAAATACCCAGAAAATTTCATACTGCTAACTGTAAGATTCTTAGATATTAATAACTAACAAATAATTGCTACTTCTTCAACATTAGTATTTGCCATATAATGCTCTACGAGCGCGACCAATGCATCGATGACAGATTCTTCTTCATCGGCATTTACCGACACGATCGGTGGACGCTGAGCGCTTTCTTGATAGCCTAATGCTAAGGCGATATCTTCATTTCCCCAAGCTCCTTCACAATCACCGTGAGTAATACCGATAATCATCGGAACGTGCGAGCGCTGATTCATGAAATTCATAATTCGACGTGCGTGATGAAATTCGCCCGGTCGATGTGCTGCAATTAGTAACACATAAGCATGAGCGCGCTCGATCAAAATTTCCCACATAAAATCGAACCGAATCTGACCGGGAGTGCCATAGATATGTAATGCCATATCTTCGCCAAATTGGAGCGTCCCAAAATCCATCGATACAGTAGTATTTTGCTTCATACCTGCCACCTCATCAGTGGCTTTGCGATCGGTATCGACAACTTCAATCTCACTGGCAGAGCGAATAAATGTACTTTTTCCCGCCCCTACCGTTCCCGTAACCACTAAACGCATAATTTCCATATTTTATCGATCCTATTGTGCGGAAAATCAATGAAATTGTTGAGACAGAGATAGAGCTGGTGGTTACAAACTTATCTTGCAAATTGGCAGAATAATTAATACTATGTATAGCAATTTAGTTAGTTGCTGAAGTTGAAGACTTCTTGGTTCCTTTTTTAAGAAAATTCTTTAGATTGCCCAAGAAAGAAGTAGATATGGGTGAATTTTTAAATCCAGGTTCTAAGACTGGTACTGCTATTTCCGCACTCACTGACTGCATTGGCTCGGTCGGTATTTCTCGAATCAATCTAAACGAACTCAAACAAAAGCTAATCTGTTGGACGGATTCGATCGGTAGATCCATTTGGAGTGCTAATTGTGATAAAGGTGTCTCGCCATCAGCTAATTTCCATAACTGTAATTCTTGGCGAACGAGTCTAAACTCTGGTTGTTGTGCAGAGTGCTTTTGGATGGCATAATCGGGATTGGGTAACTTGGTAGTCAATCCGCTCCAATCTTTCAATACGCGCAATCCCAACATGCCCATTTCTTGAGCGGTGAGACTGATGCCAGTCAATTCAGAATTTATTGGTAATCTAGTTGAATCGAAATGAAACTGTCTATTCTTAATTGCAAACAGTTTTTGTACGGTCGCGATCGTTTGAGCATTAAATAATAATTTAAGCTGCTCGGCATCCAAAAAACCCCGAGATTTGAGATGAATCCCCAGTGGTTGTTTGATTTGCTGAATCTGCGTTTCCAATAGTTCGACAAATTTTGGCGTGATAAACTTGCGTTGACCGATGGTCGTTAGCAGTCCTTTTCCGTCTAGTCTAGAGGTGACAGCTACAACCCGACCACCAACAAACCATACATAGCGTGGCTCATTCGGCGCGGTAATTTCGTTTGGATCTGGGGATAGTTCCAATAAGCCACTGCGACTTCCTTCATGAACGAAATTAAAAATTTCTGCCAATGAATATTCTGACAAATATCCGGCAAGTGCCATCTAGCCCTCCAAAATAATAAATAAGCTTAAATCTACTCTTTAGCTCGAACGATACTCGATCTGTAGCAATCGCCAAGAAGCTTAGGATGAGTAGAGACGCTCCAATAAAACGTCTCTACCGAATCGATTTGCGATTCATTGCTAGCAATATAAAATCTAGATCGGACGCGAACAAATATTAAAACTAAAGCGGCAAAGCTTGCCAGAAAAGTTCGATAAAAGTCAACATGGATAGTCGATCGACCCATTAAAAATCACAGATCTATCGACTATCGATCGCTATCTAGCACATCATGCATCCATTTTAGAAAGTCCCAAGGATGGGTCAACTAATTTAATTTAATGCAGCTTTGATTTCGTTAACGGTACGTTTGATGTCTAACATCAACAAACCTTGCTTCGCTGAATGACTAGCCAAGACTAGTAAGACGGCATCGTCGCCACAACCCATGAGGATACCGTAGCCATCATCACCTTCAACCATGACTTTCTCGACGTTACCGCGTGCTAATTCTTTACCGATTCTCTCGCCAAGGGAGAGCATCGCCGCAGACATCGCCGAAGTCCGTTCTTCATCCATAGTACCTGGGAGACTAGAGGCTAAAGGTAAGCCATCGGGTGATACCAATGCTGCACCTTGGACATCAGAAGTACCCGAAACAAAGCTCTGTAAAATTCCACCAATTGCACTGACACCCATAATTTCCTCGCTGTGATTAATTTAGATAAGTTAGTAATGAAGTTGAAATCGATCGAGATCTAGACAACGGGAGTAAATTCAAATACGTCGTGAGTACCACCGCGTAGAACGGATTCAGTATGCATACCACGCAGTTTTTTGCCAGTGATTTCAGTTAATGCACCCCACACAGCACCCATCGTAAAAGTACATTTGCGGTTGGAACCTGGAAGTTCGCCAGCAGAACAAACAGTCTCAGAACAGTAAACTTTGATGGTGTCGCCTTCTTGGACGATTTTATCCACTGCAGTGAGGCGAGTACCTGCACTACCGACGGCTTCGTTTAACTTAGTGGCGATGGTACTCAAGTCGGCAGTAGAACCAGATAAACCTAGCTCGATAGCGAGGTTTTTACCACGAGTGCGACCAGCCGCAATCAACGAGATCGCTGTTGCTTTTTCGCCGAGTGCTTCTTCCATACCAGTAATTACTGATTTGAAACAAACAATACTGCTGAATTCTCCGAGGCTAGGACGAGTAGAAAGTGACATATTTAGTAACTTATGGTGTTGTGGATACTGGATGCGATCTACTTGAGTGTCAGTCGATCGACGCTAATTTGGATTTCAGTCAGTCACTAACTGAAAATGAAAACTGGTGATTTTACTTCGGGAGCATCGCACCAACCAAAATAACTATCGATCGGCGATCGATTCGAGCGCCTAGCGCAGATAATTTGATTAAAGTTGAGAATATTGTGTCGATGACAGCCAAAAATAGGTTCTAAGCCCTAAAAGTATAATGCCCAGAATTAACCCAGAAATCGCGATCGACAATTAAAGAATATTTATTACTGATACTGGTAATACTTCAGGTATATCCTGCATTTTTAAATTTGATATCCGAGATAATGACTATCTTGTCAAACGGCATTTCTCCGTAAATTCCACAGTGAGTGTGGGCAGTGTAGGGACGGATAATAATCTTTCTCTCCCTCTATGCTCACCCGTTTCTGCGAGAATGCGTATTCCGACACTCCCTAGATCCCCCGCTCATCAGTTAAACTAGAATTGTAAAGTTAGATTACGTCAGGTATAGATGGAATTCCTATCGCTAGAGACAGTCCAAGAACTGGCAACTCAATACGGATATCTCGCGGTCTTTGTCGGTATTTTATTAGAAAATCTGGGGATTCCATTGCCTGGAGAGACGATTACGATTGTGGGTGGCTTCTTGGCTGGGAGTGGCGAACTAAATTATTGGTTCGTGCTCGGAGCTGCTGCTGTCGGCGCATTTTTGGGCGGGATCTGTGGTTACTTTGTTGGTAAATATGGTGGGTGGAAATTCATGCTCGCTTTTGCCAAGGTATTTCGCATCCAAGAACTGCAATTAGAAGAGATCAAGACTAAATTTAGCGATAATTCGATCAAAGCTGTCTTTTTCGGGCGATTTATCGCCATTATCCGTATTTTTACTAGTCCGATGGCAGGTGTTGTCGAGATGCCGTTTGGTAAATTTATGGCAGTCAACTTCGTCGGTGCGATTACCTGGGCATCGGTGATGACGACGTTAGCATTTTTTGTCGGACGCATCCTTTCGCTCGAACAGCTGCTGGCATGGGTAAGTAAGTTTGCTATCTTAGCACTGGTCATCGCGATCGCCGCAATTGTCGTCCCGATTTGGCTCGAAACCCGCAGTGTCAAAGCGAAAGATTGATTAAAAGCTATGAAATGTTGGTTGGGAAAAACTATCGATCGGTGCGATCCCAAATCCCTCGAAAGTAGGCACTGCCATTACTTTCAAATTTATTAATCCCTTCATCGATTTGCGATCGCAAATCGTTTACTGTTGCGATATTCGTTGAGTTAGTTTGTGTAATTATGTTTCGATCGCTCCTTATCTTACCCAGTCATAACACTCACACCAACAATATCTAACTCTCTAAGGCGTTGCTGAATATGGGTATGATTTTTTGTAGGGGTGCTCCTGTCTTGTCGTTTTTTTATTCGGGGGGAACCCCCGAATAAAAACGCCGCTTGTGGGTACCCTGAATCGATGCGGGGTAAGCACGAGGCATTACCCCTACAAAAATTGTTTGTGCGTTTCATACATTAATTCAGCAACGCCCTCTCTAACTTGGTGTCGCTCGATAGTAGTTATCTAGATCCTTATAGATCGCTGAATATTGCACCACCTTCTGGGATGATTCGCTCGATATGCCGTAGGGATGCCCTTTGTGGGTAACCATTATAGATGTGAATTCATTATCGATGTACCTGCGGGTAGTGGGGCAGTTTGTAATACTTCTCGGTTAATCTAAAAACTAGTTAGTCCGCGTAGGCGGACTAGGCTTAACTAGCGGCGACTTCAGTCGCTAGCAGTTCTTAACCGAGAAGTATTGGGGCAGTTTGGATGCCCATAAGGGCTACTCCGACGAGATCCGCTCGAATCGATATCGATCGATTTAATGTGTGGATAACAGCAGCGGGATTCGATTGGGTAAATATTGACATCGAGATTACGTCAACTAGCAGACGTAAGTCACAGCGAAATCTTCATGACGTTTGGAAAATAGAGCTAACACAACAGATATTTGCTAAAGCTGCACCAACCGAGAATCACGCCATGAAAACTAACTCGCTTGTCTCTCTCATTTGCTGTCTGACTGTTAACGGCATCAATTCTTGTTATCAGCCAGCTGTAGCTCGATCGTTACCGCAACCAAGCCACATTGCAGAAGTTCTGACTTCCACACGGCAGAGTGCTAGTGAGACACATAAAGTTGTGATAGTTCAAGAAGGCGAGAAGTATAGTTATGGTGATGCTGAGGGTTATGAAATAACCGAGGCGAAATTTGACAACACCTACAAATTTCTGGATGGGTTAGCAGCGGTCAAAATTGATGGTAAATAACGTCAGTTCGGGATAAGGAAAATTGATTTGCTCCGCTTAAGCACCGCCCTGAACTGGAAGTGTCTCGTTCCGAGAGGCTACGCCAACGGGCTAATAACTCAAGTTCTCTGAAGAGAAATGCCGAATTGATTAGTTCGTTTTAACGAACTTTTGCTATGAGCAACTAATTCATTTGAGGGCGGTCTGGAAACGAAGCGAGGAGTCATCGAGCGGCAATCCTTATCCCGAACTGACGTTAAATAGGTCTTTATTAATAGCGGCAAGAATACCGTAATTGCGATGCAATGAATTATCAGCATGGTATGTAGTCACCTGCGTTCTGAATTATTGTTAAAAACGATGCTGACGATACATTTGCAAGCAACGGTATTAATATCAGTCCCAAAATAGTAATCGATCGCTAGTAAATTTCCAAGCTATCTAAAACTGAGCGGCGATCGAAATACTTTTAATTAGCTCATTTTTAGTCAATAACTCTTCCAGCTGTAAATAGGCAGAGATCGACTCAGTTGTTATTTCGTGTTGCTGCTTGTGCTGAAATACCGATAGCGTCGTGAGAATAGTCAGCACATCTCGCGGCTTGAGCGGGACAAAATTACCACCGATGTCCTTAGATAATAGCTTCGGTAAACAAGTTGGTAACTGCTGCACATTGGTCATCAAGTCGCGTTGCCGGAGCAAGCACAGTCGATCGAGTCCAAAATCCTTGTAAACTAATAGGCGAGTACAATCCTCAGTCACCACTTCAAAATCTGACGAGGTTAAAATGCAAATTCCCAGATGCACTTGAATTTTAGTGGGTAGCCGACAGACTAATTTAAAATCAATTAAACCCTGATTGCGTCCGGGGGGATAAATCCGATCGAGTCCTTCGATTTTGACATCAGCGATCGTCCGACCAACTAGGAATGATAAACATAGTAGTAATCCAGCCGCGATTTTCTCTTTATCATCGATCGCGATTGATAGCTCTGGGATTAATACTTGGCGCTCGACAGCAAAAGCGGCGCTGGTTTTTTGGAGATCTGAGATCGATCTAGAGGATTCTGGACTAGTCATTTTAATTTACGATTCAGCATTATCCGAGACATTGAAGGCGAAAATTGACTAAAAAGTCTTTAAACTAGGATTAAAGATCGAATACCACGCTTAGGCAACATGACAGAATCAAAATCGGCACAGGAATTATTTCAGGCTGCTTACGAAAATCGTTATACATGGGAGCCTAATTTCCCTGGTTATACGGCAACAGTCGAATTAAAACAGGGAAATGAAATATTCACTGGTAAAGTCTCCGTCAAATCCAATCTGAGTGCGGAAGTAACTGGCATCGATAATGAAGAAGCCTGTAACTCCATTATCGGCCAACTGCGCGAAGTCGCGATCCACCGCGTCCGTCGTAGTTTTGCGGAAACCCACGGTAAAAATACCTTTAGCTATGGCGAAACCGATGCCACAGGTGCCGTAGAAATCCTCATGGGCGGCAAATCCGCAGGCGATCGTTATAAACTGCGGAATAATGAAGTCTGCCACGTTCATCGCCATATTCATGGGATTATGGTGACGATCGATACCTTTAGCAGTCACGATACAGGTGCCGGTTATCTATCGCATCGTTACGATTCAGTATATGCCGATCCAGTAACTGGCGAAATCAAAAGCGGCAAGATCGTTTTTGAAGATAACTACCAAGCTGTCGGCGGTTTCCAAATCCTCAGCCAACGTATTATCGAGGCTGTCGAAAACGGACAACCCACTACTACTGAGTTTAACTTCTCTGATATCGAGTTATTAGCCGAGCGAGTAGAAGCTGTCGCCGCTACTGCCTAAATATCTGGTGTCGTCCAGTTAAATTATGTAACCCAAGTTGCTACCTAGCAATGCCTACGATTAAAATCGGGGCTAATAATCCAAAGTCCGCGTAGGCGGACTGGTTTATTAGTCCGAGTAGGCGGGCTTTTGCCGCGAGCGGCAACAACCGGACTTTGCATTCTGAGGAGCGGTTTCTAACCGCTTTGGTTATAGGTAGCAACTTGGGTTAACGCATAATTCATAATTTATAATTTATTCCGTTGGGTTGTAGGAGCGTTCTATAAAATGCTGGGATATCTCTTAGCTGTATTGGTAGGTGGGGGTAGCGCGGGTTTGTATATCGCCGCTTTCTTTTTCCCCGAAATTCATCGCAAGCCAGATTTCATCTGGGGTGGAGTGGGGTTGTTCTATGCGCTGGTGCTGTGGATTTACGCGCCAGAGCTGACGGGTGGCATTTTAGTCGGGCAAGCAGCTAGTGTCGCATTGCTAGGTTGGTTTGGATGGCAAACTGTCAAACTCCGCCAATTAGTCCCGATCGATTGGCAAACTTCCCTACCCATCACTAAGACTCCGGAACGTATCGATGCCAAGCAGGCAAATCCAACTCGTAACAAAGCCGCCGCCAAAAAAACGAGCGGATCGCCGGATATATCGCGCCCTACAACAGCAGCAACCTCCGCTTCACAAGTCATTGAGCCAGTAGTCGAGCCAAAATCGCCACCTGCTACCCCAGCCGCTAAATCTACGCCCAAACCACTACCTAGCAATGAATCCGTGCGGGTAGAGATCGCTACGAGTGTACCAGCAAAGCCACCTTCAACCAGAATTATCCCAGACACCTCGATCGAGCAAGATGATGCAGCTTGGATTAGATTGGAAGTTAAACCCTCGCCCGATGCTTCTACTTTGATTAAAGAGGTAACTCGATCTGCGCGAAGCGATGCTCCGCAAACTACTCCACCAGCAAAATCAGCACCAACTCAAGCACCACCAGCCTCAGCCAAGCCTCAGCCCGATCGATCGATTCCCACTCCACCACCACCGCCACCAGCCAAGCCGCAACCGCTTCCAGAACAGACAAGCAAACAAGCTAATTCGGTACAAACCTCAGAGGTGGATAAACCGCCAGTTCGATCGGATATAGTCAAACCTGTCGCCGAGATAACGCCACCACCTGCACTCTTAGCAGCGGCGAAGCCTTTAGGTGAAGCAACTCAGCCCCCGACAACTCCACCCAAGAAGATCGAAGCTGTACCTGTACCGATCGAACATCCTCACCTGCAGCAGATTTCACCAACTGCAAATCACAATGCCCCAACCGAGCAAACGGGGGATCTCGATCGACTAATTGCCGAATTAGAGTCTGAGATTTAGACGATTCGCTTACTTGGCATGATTAGAGCGGTAGAGCATCCGGTAGGAACTGATGTTAATTAACCCAAGTTGCTACTTACTAGAATGCCAACGATTGTGTCTTGAAAAGATGCTCTACTTGGGCAAAGCCCAAGACCGCACTTTTCGCAAATCGTGGCTAATGTTGCAAAGTCCGGTTGTTGCCGCTCGCGGCAAAAGCCTGCCTACGCGGACTAAAACACCAGTCCGCGTAGGCGGACTTTGCATTACGAGGAGCGGTTTTAACCGCTTTGAGTGTAGGTAGGCACTAATGTTAATTGGTTAACCCATGCTCTAATGCATAGCGAACTAATTCAGTCCGACTATTAGTACCTGTTTTCCCAAACAGACGACTGACATATTTTTCGACATTGCGCACGCTGGTTTCGAGTTGCTTGGCGATTTCCTTATTCATCAATCCTGCAGCGACTAGATCTAGGACGCTTTGTTCGCGCGGAGTCAGATCGATCCGAATTGGTGGCGGAGTTTTAACAATACCACTGGTAGGATTGAGCATTCCGCGCAATTCTGCTGCGATCTGCTTGGCAATCCCTTCCATTTCGGGATTTTGGGAAGCAGCGACAGCGACAGTACGACGTTCTAGCAGGTTTTGGACAATCGCGATCAGTTCGTCAGGATCGAATGGTTTGGATAAATAAGCATCGCAACCCGCTTGATAACCAGAAATTCGATCGGCTTTCATGCCGCGTGCCGTCAGGAAAATTACTGGAGTTGCCTTAAATCGATCGTCATCCCGCATTTGCTTGAGAAACTGATATCCATCCACCTGGGGCATCATCACATCAGTAATCACTAGATCGGGCAACTGCTGCTGCAATAGCTCCCAGGCATCCTTGGCACTACTTGCCACTTGGACGTTGTACCCGCTATCTTCAAGATAAGCTTGGACTGCTTCGCGCAATCCTGGTTCGTCATCTACCAGTAAAAGTTTACCTGCCATCGTGTTACGTTCCTATGCCCTTGCAGTCTTCATCTATCTCACTGTAGCAAAACTTGTACGGTTTAAGCCGAACATTGGCAGGAGATGATGGCATTAAGCTCGTTTAGAGTGTCAAGCGCGATCTCCAGGCAACAAGACACTACCTAAATCCTATTGCACTATGTCGGTCTGCAGGTCAGTCGTTTGGCGGATTCCGTTTCAATGGTGTTTGGTATGATAGCAAATAGGTAAGTAAATTTCTTTATTTATCGCGCTATTGTAATTACGATCGCTGTCAATTATTGGCACTGTTGTTATTACTAAGTGTGGCAATCGATCGGTTGAATCTTCACAACTCGATCTTCCACAGCGGATATTTCGCGAACGCACCAGCAATCGCGCTCATCAATAGCGCGCTCGACGATTCAGATTAAACTCATTAATTTAGCTTGATGCTGCTTGCAACTAAGGCAACTCCGATTTCACTATTGGTCGCAATCTGGAGCTTACGATCCGTACCTATTTGTTTGTTAATGTTAATGTTTGTATTCAATAGTGGCAGTATTCCTTCGCCACATCCGAGTTTACACTTTTGGTTCGATACGATCGCGGTTGCGGGGATTGTCAGTATTATCGTCTACTGGGGTCGGCAACAACGCCTACATTGGAATGTCAGTTTAGTTATTTATTTATATATTTTCCTGGTTTTATTGCTGCGCGATCCATATGGAATTTTGACTGCGGCTAGCAGTGGCAATCTCGCCACGATCGATTGGCAATCCCTATTTAGTAGTTTAGGGGTGGCACTAGGAATTTTTGGTAGTGGGATGCTCGTTGAAGTCTTAATTTCCCATCTGCGCCAATCCAAAGTTTGGGCGTGGTGGCTGGCACTAATTATCTCAATTGCTTATGTCGCGAGTATCGTGTTCTTTTTTTCAGGCACACTAGGCATCTGGAGTTTATTCGACACCGATACCAAACGAATGTTTAAGCGAGCGGTTCGTTATGCCCGAGACTAGGTAAGTTGTTCGACAGCTAGATCGATTTTAGCTGATGGTTTTAGTGACTAGTCACTAGCGATGCGCGCTCCTCGGGTTCCCCGAGGGTTTAGCGCATCAAGACAGTGGCTAGTCATAGTAAATATTTGAGGATTATTTGCGAGCTTAATAATCGACTGTCGAACGATCGATTTGAATGCCTGTCAGCTTACACACGGCAGAATTAGCGGAGATCGATAAATCGAGTGGATTAATTGCTAAAATCGAGACCGTCGCTGCACTCGGTCATCATTTTGAAAAATTCTTCATCGCCCCGACTCAAAATCCTCATCTTATCTACGCCAGTTGGTGCATTGGGTTCTGGCTTAGGGGGCGGAGTCGAACTAACGATCGCCAATTTAGCCCGAGAACTGCGATCGCGCGGACATGAGATCGATATTATCGCTCCAGCAGGTTCGATGTTGGGTGATTTGTCGATTATCCAAATCCCTGGCGAACTCCAAATCACGGCCCAAACGCAGGGGCAGACAGCACCGATTATGATGCCCAGCGATCCAGTCTTGGCGAATATGTGGGCGAGAGCCAGAGACATCCAAGCTGACTATCAAATTATTTTTAATACTGCCTTTGACTGGTTGCCATTTTATCTGACACCCTTTTTCCAAACGCCGATCGCGCATTTCGTCAGTATGGGCGCTCAGATTGCCGCAGTCGATTTAGCGATCGAACGCGTCGCGATCGATTTTCCTGGCACGATCTCAGTATGTACGCGCGCCCAAGCCGAGACATTTAGCTTTGCCGAGCTTTGTCTGCCGATCGGCGGTAGCGGTATCGATCCGGCTGTATATGAGTACTGTGGCACCCCAGATAACTGTTTGGCATGGTTGGGTCGAATTTCCCCCGAAAAGGCCCTAGAAGACGCGATCGCGGCCGCTCAACGCACCGGAATCGAGCTGAAAATCATGGGGAAAATTCAGGATACCGCTTACTGGGAGCAAATCCAACGGGATTATCCTGATGCCCCGATCGAATATCTTGGCTTTCTGTCTACCGATCGATTGCAACAAGCGCTCCGTACCTGTCGAGGGATGTTAATGACCCCACGCTGGGTAGAAGCGTTTGGTAACGTCGCGATCGAGAGTCTTGCCTGTGGCGTACCAGTGATTGCCTATCGGCGCGGCGGTACGGCAGAAATTATCGAGGATGGTAAAACCGGATTTTTAGTCGAACCCGATAGTGTCGATGCCCTAGTTACCGCGATCGGTCGGTTGGATGAGATCGATCGGGCAACATGTCGCCATGCTGCTGAAACTAAATTTTCGCAAGCGGCTTGGGGCGATGTTGTTGAAGCTTGGTTTTATCGGTTGGTGGACGAGCGAACCAACCTTATCCGATAGGGCATCTCTGAGCGGATGAGAATAAGAAATTTCTGCCGTTGCTGAATTTAGGATGATTTATTTCAGAGTTTGCCTCTGAAAATAAGTAACGTGAGTTCGGGTTAAGGATATTTGCTTCGTTCTAGTACCGCCGACGATTGAAATCGTGGCTATTAATACAAAGTCCGCCTTCGCGGACTAATATTCCAGTCCGCGAAGGCGGACTTTGCATCATGAGCAGAGACTTCAGTCTCTAGGCTCTTCTTAACCCGAACTCACGTTACTTATTTTTGAGGGTTTTTTATACTACAATTCTACAACGCCTAATTCCCGATCCCCTAATCTCTATCCTCTAAATTGCTTCCAACTCATCCTCACGCAGATGCGCTTTGAGTTTATCGTTGTCGAACTTGACGATCAGGGGAAAATTGGCACTGATAGGGCGACCTTTCCATTCAGTGGCTATTTTGTCGATCGTGCCCTCTTGGTTTTGAATATCGACAGCAACACCGCGATGTTTAGGGTGATGATAAATAACTACAGATGTCTTGACACGAACGCGGTCGCCTACTTGCATAATAACTTAAATACCTTGTGACTGATTACAGTTGAAGTGGATGACATTGAATCGAACGGACGAGCTGGTACTGGTCGATCGAGGCTAGCGCGGAGCGGCTAAGCTAATGAAATCGCTCGCCACAGCTCGATCGTCAGCCGATAGCTGTGCAGCTATACTCGCAATTAGCGCTTGCCACAGCACCAGGTGCAAGAAAAGAGCATCGCTTCTTATTCTCTCATGAGTAGCCTCAGTCTCGATCGCTCGCCCCCACAATAGAGCCGTCACGCGAGATCGGAACCGCACGATCTGACTGGGGATCGAGGAACTCGTAACTGGATTATCTTGCGGTAGGCTTCGCCAACGACGATCGCCAGTCTCCCCAAATTACTATCCCCATGCATTCATAACCGATAGCTAAGCTCAGCCATTTAACTATTGACAATATCGATCGAGACTAAATTTAGCTGCGATCGAGATCGCAGTCGATCGAGATTTCCCTAGTTAGAATGCGGATATTTAGGGTCATCAGCACGAGTAGCAAAAATCGCTCGCCAAAGATGGTGAGGTATTTTTACGTAATTTGGGCAAGCTAAAGATATGAAATTTACCATCGATCGATCGAGACTGCGTAGCTATTCGACGACCGCTGGCGATCGATTCGACTAGGTAGCGATCGAATAGTTACCCACATATTTGTCAGCTTTATATAAATTAACGTGAGTTCGGGATAAGGAAAATTGATTTGCTCCGCTCAAGCCCCGCCCTGAACTATAAGTTCGGGCTAATAGCTAAAGTTCTCTGAAGAGAACTGCAAAATCGATTAGTTCGTTTCAACGAACTTTAGCTATTAGCCCCAAATTCATTTGAGGGCGGTGCGAAAACGAAGCTAGGAGTGATTAAGCACAAATCCTTAACCCGAACTCACGTTAAATTAGTTAATTTTCTAGCCGATCTTCATTACACAAAAGCGATCTCACTACATCCCAGAGCAACCGACGATGAATAAGAACCCAAATCCCACCGATCGACAACTCCTGCAACTCATCCTGCGAGCACAACATCTGGCACGTAAAGATGCTCAGTCTGATGAAGGTTATGCAATGATGCTAGTGTCGATTTTGTCCATCTTGATCTTCAGTATGCTGGGTGCATTTCTGACGATGACCAATCTCAACAAGTCATCAACAAATGCGTATGTCGATAGCTCGAATTCTTTCTACACAGCTGAGTCGGGACTCAATCGCCGCGCTAACGAGCTACGCCAAAAATTTATCGGTTATGCGACCCCAGCCGGTGCGACTCCAGGTGGGGCAGTAACCAATCCAGCAGTAAATGTAGTCAACTGTTTTGCCCAGCCGATTATTTCGACAGCGAATCCGGCGACAGCAAACGATTTTGAGTGTCGGAACTTTCAGTTTAACTATACAAAAAATGATAGTAAATTTCAAAACAAAAGTAATACCAATCAAGATTTTGGTGGTAGCGCACAGATAACTGGAACGAGTAGCAATGTAAGTTATATTGGCTATACTTTTGTAGCCGATCGAACGGTATTCAATCCCCCAGGATCGACTAACGTTCAGACAACTGTGATTCCTGCCGGAAATTTTGTGGGATTGAATTCGATCGATTATCAATATACTGTCTTCGCGACTGCGGCTAAAGTCGATCCCCTAAATCCCACCACCACGGCTCAAGGTAGCGATGCCAGAACTGTCTTGCAGATGAATTTTACCAGTAGGATCGTACCGCTGTTTCAGTTTGCTGTATTCTATGCTGAAGATTTGGAGATGAACTCCACCTCCAGAATGACTCTTAGTGGGCGAGTACATACTAATGGAAATCTCTATGTCCAGCCTACTGGGGCTGGTAATCCGATCACTATTGTATTCAATAGCCCAGTAACCAGTGGTGGCAGTATCTACAATAATGTTCAGTCTGCTGCGTATTTGGGTCTTACTAATTACACGCCTCCACTAATTCTTCAAACACCTCCTGCTACTTATTTTACAAGTTCATTTGGTAATGCTGTAAGCACTACGCCTGTAAATGTCAGCCCTTTTGGAACGATGGTTAGAGATGGTAGTGTTGGTGTACAGCCTTTAACTACTCCTGATGCTGGATTCTTGCGGAAGCGTAATTATATTAGTAACAAAATTGGTGAGTACTTTGGTAAAGCCGATCTGCGTCTAGAGATGGTACCAGATCGAGATGTTACTAGCAAAGCTGCTGCGACTTGGACTCGGGACACTAGCGTTATTCCGTTTAACTTCACTTCGATTCAGACTGGTGCTACTGGTGCTTGTAGTCAAACCGCACCCGCAGCAGGTAGCGACCCCGCTGCAAATTATATCGACCCAACTCGCCAGAATGTTGGTACTCTCAATTGTAATGTCTTTACCAAGGGTCAACTCCAAAGTCTACGCCAACCAGTACTGGTGCGGACGGATCTCAACCAAACTGGAGGTGGAACCCTACCAGCTACTGAAGATACAACCTTGGGTAAGGTAGCAGCTCTAACGGCTTTTGGCAATCCTGTTGCGCCTGTTTTAAGTACGACAGCTAATAATAATGCAATTCTTCGTGCCCTCCAGGTTGCATTAGTTTCTACACCTACCCCCGTCAACTACAACACGCTGAATATCCCATTTAATGCGGCTGTTTACAATGTTGATGTGAACACGACTATCCCAGTTGTTAGCACAACTGCAATGGTGGACGGTCATCTCAACACATTTAGGATAGCATTTCAGAACTTGCTTATTGCTGCTGGTGTACCTACTAACGATCAAATTGCACTCCTAGCGGCATCTCCAAATCAAATCGCGGCACTCAGAGGTGCTTGGTTCCTGCCCGCACCAGTTCAGAGGATCGAACACAATAACCCTGCTGTTAACATCGCACTAAATCCACGCAGTAGTGGTTTTTATGATGGTCGGGAACGGCGGTGGATCACCATGCTCCAGACTAATATCAAGAGTTTGTCTGTCTGGAATCGCGACGGCATATTTGTGGAAGCTACCAACCAAATAATGGCCAATTCTTATGCTCCCGATCCTGCGAGTGTGACTCAAGCTTTCAATAACGGGAACAATTCGACTGCTTTAGTTAACGGTGCCACAGGTGGTTTGGCCTTTGTCCGAGCACCAATAAACACGACAACTCCATCGTCGATCTTCGGCAATCCTGCTGCGGCGATCGGTCTTCGCGCTCTAGGATTGGGTGCTAGTGACACTACAGAAGGTGGTCTAGTCTTTCATGCGACAGTAAACGATCGGCTGATGGGTACGGCACCTACGACAGCATTAACGGCAGCAAATGACATTACTACCGATACATTTGCGAATAATACTATCTTCAGGAAATTCCCAGATGGTGTTACAAATTATTTAGACGGGCCAAATGGTTTAACTGGTAACACAATCCCAGTTGACTATCCTCGGATCTATCCACAGCAGCCAGCGCCAACTAATAGCAACCCAAATCCAGCACAGAGTCCTTTTGGCTTCGCTTTTAATAATGGGAACTACTTACCTGCATCAATGACACTGGTTACGGATCAAGCTATCTATGTTCAGGGCGATTTCAATCAGAATGGTACTCCACAGCTCCCTGCGGTTGGTGGTGGCCCCGACCAATATCGTCTACCTGCTGCAATCATGGGCGATACGATCTCAATTTTGTCTAATCAATGCTTGAGTGGTATTTCGGCTGCTAATTTGTTAAATACACCTAGGGGTCAGATCGATTGTGGTATTCCTGGCGGTAATTTAACTGGGGGTGCAGCAACGGGGTCAGTCAATATCGGTGGTAATTATACTAACTATCCTGTTACTGGCCCAACTGCGGTTAATGCCGCCTTTCTCTCCGCGACTAGACGGAGCTGCAATAACGTAGGTAGAGCTGCTTGTCCTGGCGGGGTGGGTAGCTACAGTGGCGGTCTTAACAATTACATGCGGATGCTAGAAGATTGGGGCGGAGCAGGTGCAGGTGGTAACAACTTTAATTATAGTGGCTCGTTTGTGAGTTTGGGCGCACCGCTCGAATACAGCGGTCAATATTTTGGTGGTGGTACTTACTACAACATTCCAGTGCGGAATTTTAACTTCGACCTCAATTTCAATTCCTATGGTCTCTTGCCACCTTTATCTCCACGCGCGATCTTTCTCCAGCAGGATGTCTTCAAACGGACTTACAAGTAACTATATAACTCAAGCGGTTAAAACCGCTGCTCGTAGTGCAAAGTCCGCGTAGGCGGACTAAATAACGTGAGTTCGGGATAAGGAAAATCGCTCTGCTCCGTTCAAGCACCGCCCTGAACTATAAGTGTTTCGTTCCGAAAGGCTACGCCAACGGGCTAATAGCAAAAGTTCGTTGAAACGAACTAATCAATTGGGCAGTTCTCTGAAGAGAACTTTTGCTATGAGCAACTAATTCATTTGAGGGCGGTTCAGAAACGAAGCTAGGAGTCATTAAGTGGACATCTTTAACCCGAACTCACGTTAAATATATCAGTCCGCCTAGACGGACTTTGCAACATTAGCCACGATTTCAATCGTAGGCATTCAATCGGTGGCTAATTTTTGTGTATTTCTCGCGTATATACCTACCCGAGATCGGTTTTAGCTTCAGGTCGATCGAGATAAAAAGCACAGTTATGGTTACTGTTTACGCATGGGGATTTTTGTCATAGATGTTATAGTGATGGCAAAGTTGGCAAAAAATTAGGATCGCAAACATAGCTAGTGAGTTCGATCCGCTCCGCTCTACCCCATTACTCATTCGCTCATGTCCCTAGATGTCTACATCGCTGCGATCGCTGGGTTATTCGCAGGTGCGAGCGGTGGTTATCTTTGGCGAGAAGTATCGCTGCGGCGGCAATTACGGCAAGTTTTAGCTGTAATGGAAGCATCCCAGGATCGCGAAGATGTCTCGTTACCGATGGTATCGCAATTACGGCGCAAAGCAAATATCGTTTTACAGCAGCAACAACGCCTAGAACAGCAATTATTTAGCTGGCAATCGGTACTCCAAGAAGCACCAATCGGTTATCTCCAACTCGATGCTGAAAATCAGGTACTGTGGTGCAATCACATCGCCTGCGAGCTACTGCACATCAATAAGTGGGTACCAGGCCAAGCCAGATTATTGCTAGAATTAGTCCGTTCCTACGAACTCGATCGCTCGATCGAAAAAGCGCGATCGACGCAGTTGTCCCAAAAATTAACCTGGCAGTTTTACTTTGGCTATCAGGAAACCGGAGATGCCCAATCGATTTGGCTGACCGCAAATAGTATTCCCTTGATGGACGACGCTATCGGTGTATTCATCGAAAGCCAACAATTGTACGTTGAAGCCGCAGCCGCACGAGAGCGCTGGTTAGCCGATCTCGCTCACGAAATTCGCACGCCCCTGACTGCGATTCGGCTGGTTGCTGAAACCTTAGAAACCAAGGTTGCCCCCGATTTAAATCGTTGGGTTAAGCGAATGTTGCAAGAAACCAATCGCTTGATCGAGCTGGTTCAACATTTTTTAGAACTGAGTCAATTAGAAACCGCACCAGCTCAATATCTGCGCCTGGGAAAAGTAGATATTTTCGAAGCGATCGAAGATGCTTGGCATGTGCTAGAACCGATCGCCAGTCAACGTCAAATCGAGCTAATCTGCTATTGTCCCGAAAAATTAGTTTTAGAAATAGATCGCGCCAGATTTATTCAAGTATTTATTAATTTATTCGATAATAGTATTAAATATTGTCCCGATCGCGGACATATTTGGATCGATATTCGATTTGTCGATTGTGGTGATACCCCTCCAGATCGAGATGAACCAGCCGATCGGATCGAAATTAATCTTTACGATGATGGTGCTGGTTTTAGCCAGCACGATCTCCCCTATATCTTCGATCGGTTGTATCGCGGCGATCTCTCCCGCAAACGCGATGGTAGTCAAACTTCACCAGGTAACCAAGGTACCCCAGCAACTACCGGAAGTGGATTGGGATTGGCCATCGTCCGGCAAATTACGCTCGCACATGAAGGAAAAATTACGGCGAACAATCATCCAAAGACAGGCGGAGCTTGGATTCAAATATTTTTGCCGTCAGGTAAATTAAATTAGATTAAGATTTCAGATGTCTTTTATACATTTATTAACTCGCCTTAATCGTTAAGATAAGTGAAAGCCCAGTTATTTAAATTTGGTCGTTCCAAGTCTACATAATATAATTAATTTTAAGTGTGACTACATCTTATTCTTATCCCTTGAATGAGTCCAATAATCCTTTCAGGTTTCGTACTCGCCGGATCGAGCAGGATCTGCTGCGGATGGGTGCGCTAGTCGAAGAGTCCTTTCGGATGGCGCATCGATCGCTATTTCAGCGCGATATCGAAATCGTCGATCGCATCCCCTTACTCGATCGAAAAATCGATCGGTTTTATCACCAAATCGAACTTGAATGTGCCGAACTGATGGCACTCGCTTCCCCTGTCGCGCAGGATTTACGGTTGCTCAGTGCCTTTATGCAAATGGTGCGAGATCTAGAGCGGATTGGGGACTATGCCAAAGATATCGGAGATATTTCGCTCAAATTGTTTCCCTATGCCGAACATCCATGCTTGCCCGCGATCGAGCAGATGTCTCACAATGCCCGAGCGATGCTAGAATCCAGTTTGATTGCCCTCGCCAATCTCGATGGCACTGCTGGCCCAGTCATTCACAAACTCGACGATAATGTCGATCGGGCATACGATGAAATTTATCAGATTTTAGCCAGTCAGACCGATATTCAAGGCACTGTCGAACCCACAATTTTGATGGCGCTCACGATCCGGCACCTGGAACGGATGGCCGATCATGCAACTAATATTGCCTTTCGAGTGACTTTTATCGTCACAGGTAGCCGAACGTAAGACCTCTGGGCATCGGAGCGGGCTAAGGAATGAGAACTAAATAACGTGAGTCGCTATCTATCAACCCCAGCGGTTAGAAACCGCCGTATCTGCAAGGCAGACGCTTCGCGAACGGAGTGCAAAGTCCGGTTGTTGCCGCTCGCGGCAAAAGCCTGCCTTCGCGGACTGAATTTCTTAGTCCGCGAAGGCGGACTTTGCAATATTAGCAGCGACTTTAGTCGCAGGCGATCGGTAGGTAGCAATTCCTCCTTTGGTAGGGGCAATTCATGAATTGCCCCTACCAAAGCTTGGGGCGACGGTAGATCTGCATATTATTAAATCCTTATTCCTTAGCCAAGAACTTCGCCCACAGCCAGTCTAGTTCCATTCACTAGATCGGCTCCAGATTGAGGGCGTTTGCTCGGAAGTTGAACTTCGCGGAGCAGGATACAGCCTGAGCCAGTTTTAACGATCGGCCCTAACCCTTTGGCAATTTTGACAACCGCACCAATTGAGGTATTACTTACATCTAGACTATCGATCTCAGACTGAAGTTGCTGAATTTCTGGGGGTAAATCCATAGCGGCGGCTGTCAGCGGTAACGTTGCTAGAATTTTGAGTGGTTGGGTGCGAAATATCGTCACACAATTGGGGTAAAAGCCCCGAATCCGATCGTGAATAGTCATACTCGATCGCGACCAATCGATCGTATACTCTGATTTCTGAATCGGTGGTGCGTAGGTAGCCGCTGAATGCTCCTGGGGAATGGGTGTAATCCGATCGAAGTCATCTAGAGTCGCAACTAACAAATCCGCCCCGATCGTGGCTAACCTGACTGCCAAAGAATCGGCATTGTCCCACAGGCTAACGGGAGTCTCTGACTTGAGTAACATCGCTCCGGTATCCATGCCTGCATCCATGAGCATGGTAGTAATACCCGTAGTGTTGACCCCATCGGTTAAACAACGTTGAATGGGCGCGGCTCCACGATACTGTGGTAGGAGCGAGCCATGAACATTGATACAAGCCAATCTAGGTAAATCGAGAATTTCTTGAGATAATATCTGTCCGTAGGCAATTACGACAAATACATCGGCGGCGAGCTGACGTAATGCCGCGATCGTTTCTGGCGCTTTTTTGATCCGATCGGGTTGGAAAATTGGCAATTGATGAGCTTGGGCAATTTTGGCGATTGGTGATGGGATAACTTGATTTCCCCTCCCACGCACTTTATCCGGCTGAGTTACCACCCCAACCACCTGAAATTGCGGATTGGCTAAAAGCTGCTCTAGTGTGGGAATAGCAAATTGAGGAGTACCGAAAAAGACGATTCGCATTCGAGGGAGTAGGGATTAGAGGATGATGAGAGATTTTAGATCGAACGATCGAGATTAGTGCTAACTAACCCAAGTTGCTACCTAGAAACGCCTACGATTGAAATCGTGGCTAATGTTGCAAAGTCCGCCTTCGCGGACTGAGAAATTCAGTACGCGAAGGCAGGCTTTTGCCGCGAGCGGCAACAACCGGACTTTGCACTCCGAGCAGCGGTTTTAACCGCTGGAGTTGTAGGTAGCAACTTGGATTAACTACTAATAAATATTATCTACCGTTCACGGTTCCCTATTCCCTATTCCCTATCCCCTACTTACTAGCTACCTGCCGAGTCAAACTAGCTTGTAGCATTGGAGTTTTACTAGCAGAGTCATTGGCAAGAGTAAATAAGGGATTGGAAAGAATACCCGCAACCGATGTAATGACAAGAGTTACTACCATTGCCACTTGGAGCGATCGCATTCCTGGAATATTCCAGTTCACGACAGGATAGTTCTTAACTACATCAGACATCTCATTTGGTTCTTTGACAACCATCATCTTGACAACGCGGATGTAATAATAGATCGATACCACACTAGTAATCAGTCCCAGCAGTACTAAACCGTAAGCCCCTGCTTTCCAGCCAGCCCAGAAGATATAGATTTTGCCAAAGAAACCAGCTAGCGGGGGAATACCACCGAGCGATAGCAGGCAGATACTTAAAGCCAGAGTTAGGAAGGGATCTTTTTGATATAGACCAGCATAATCGCTAATGCGATCGGTACCCGTCCGCAATGCAAATAGAATCACACAGGCAAATCCACCCAAGTTCATAAACAGGTAGACAAATAGATAAAACACCATACTGGCATAACCAGTTTCGGTACCGATAATCATCCCGATCATCACAAAGCCAGCTTGCGCGATCGATGAGTATGCTAGCATTCGCTTCATGCTCGTCTGTGCCAGCGCCACGATATTTCCCAGCACCATGCTCAAAACGGCTAACGCGGTAAAAATAAAGTGCCATTCCGCACTCACTAGGGGGAAAGCTGTAACTAGCAACCGAATTGCTAACGCAAATCCAGCAGCTTTGGAACCGACAGACAAGAACGCAACTACTGGAGTCGGCGAACCTTCATATACATCTGGAGTCCATTGATGGAACGGTACTGCCGAAATCTTAAAGGCAATTCCTGCGATGACAAATACCAGCGATACGATTAAGCCCAATGATAGATTACCATTAGCTTTGGCAATCCCGGCAGCGATCGCGGCTAGAGTAGTTTCGCCGCCGGATAATCCGTACAGTAAGGAGACACCATACAAAAACACTGCCGAACTCGAAGCGCCGATCAACAGGTATTTTAACGCTGCTTCATTAGAGCGCGGGTCGCGTTTCATGTAACCAGTCATCAGATAGGATGAGATACTCAGCGTTTCCAACGACACAAAAATCGTCACTAGTTCTGTCGCGCCAGAGAGTAGCATCCCCCCTAATGTCGCTGTGAGTAAAATCGTGACAAACTCAGCCAATGCCGTTCCTGTTTGTTCGACATAACTAATCGACATCAAGATCGTCACCGCCGCAGCGAGGGCAACGATCCCTCGAAATACGACACTGAGCGGATCGCTACTAAATGCACCGATAAAGGCAACTGGATTAGCAGTATCCCACTGTAAGGTTAGAGCCGCGATCGCCAGAAGTAAACCACCGATCGCAATATAGGATAAGTTGCGAGCAGCCGTCCGTCCAAAAATCAAGTCTCCAACTAGAACTGTTAACAGTGTAATAATGACGATCCCTTCTGGGAGAATCGCCCCAGCATTGAGCTGGGCAACTAAATTATTAAAATCCATAACTATTTCAATTTAAGAACCGATCTCCAATAACCATCAAACAGTAAGTTGCTAGGCAGCAATCGCTGATGAACGATTGCTCAGTATGCTTCCGATCTTACCGCACTGTCTCGACACATAATACTCCCGCCTATTCCCGCTCGGGCAAAGCACAGCAGTTAATATCATCTATACACACTTTGCCCCATTGGAGTGCCCATCGGACTAGTGCCACGCGATTATCGACACCAGTACCAGCTTTTTCAAGGATATTGCTGACATGGTTGTCCACCGTGCGTTTGCTAATTTCCAATCGATCGGCAATGTCCTTATTCGTCAAGCCAGCAGTTACCAGTTCGATGATTTCTACTTCCCGATCGGATAATGTCGCAGGTGTTTGAAGCTTATTATCGTTAGTCATCATCACTGCCTTGCTGCTAGAGAGTCATATCCTTAATACCATCGATTCTAATCCGTTCCTTTACCAATGTGCGAGCGATTTAGTCAATGATTGTTACCAGTAATCAGTTTACTACTCCGCTGCGGCGCGATCGCGACTGCCAAAGCTAGACATTACGCGCCCACAACAGCGGAATTTAGCATAATAAGCAAGACTGACGGGATCTGTCGCGCGCTCTGATAAAACATCGATCCCGATCCCATTCCTGCCGATTTGGATGCCAGAGCTGTGAATGTACTCCAAATTTCCTAAGTGCAACGCCACATGGTCGGTTTTTTCGGGGGTTCCAAAAAAGATCAGATCCCCTGGTAACATTTCCAAGATCGCAACCTGTTCGATAAAAGCTTCTTGCTGATATGAGTCGCGAGGTAACCAAATCCCTTGGGACTGAAATGCCGCCTGCATCAATCCAGAACAATCATAATTCGGTGCTACCGTCCCTCCCCATAGATAGCAATTGGCTACTTGCCTCGCTGCCTGCGCGAACGCAATAATCTGCGGAATTCGATCGGCAATCGTATCCCGATCGATCTGGATGGGTTGATAGATATCGGCTGTCGATTCCAAGACTGTCACATCGTCGAGTTTTAACCAAGCGGGATAATCATCCTCACAGAGTCGAATGGGAATCGCTTGTTGGGTAGGAATAGCTGAAACGATGCGTAAATGTCGATCGGCGGCAGCTTGAGTAGCTAATCCTTCACAAATTGGGGAACTATAAAGATCGAGATTGGCTCGACATCGATATTCATGTTCGGTAGTGAGATCCATCACATTCGTTCTTAATATTGATATATCAATTTTTATTGTAAGTTTAAACCGTACGTAAATTCACCAAAATTTAGTCATTCTAAAATTAGAGCGTCCGTGTAATTACTTAGCGATCCAAGTCACAGTGAAAGCCCGATCGTCAAGTTAGGATTGATTCATATTTTAAATATTTATCTCGATCGAGTTAACCAGATGCGTAGTTATATTTATCAATCTAATTTAGATACTTGTAGTTTCGATCGCCGACTTGGGCATACTAGTCGTAGCAATCTCTCTGCATTGGACTAAGAGTCTAAAGCAGTGGCATAGACAATTCTTATTTTATCTTCACTGAGGAGTCCTCGATCGTGGCGATTCGACCAACCCAAAATAACTATCAAGGTTTTACCTTGTTAGAAATGCTAATTTCACTTAGCATTATGTCTATTTTGATTGGATTAACACTACCGTCCTTTCTAACAATCAATAAACCCCTGCGGATTGCCACATCACAAATGTCCAGTCAGCTAAGTTTAGTGCGATCGAAAGCCATCTCTGGTAATAGAGCCTATCGCATCAAACCCATGTATACAAATTCGGCAGATTATGTCGGGCAAGATAATCCACAAGGAAGAGCCAATAAATTTGTAGTTGAATATGCTAATAATTGTGCTGTCTCTAATGGTCCAAACTGGTCGAGAGCTTCAGAATTCGATCTGACGCTACCAAAAGGTGTCGGGATTACAGATGTTTCTAGTACGACGCTGACAGTACCGGTTGCTGGCTTCCCTTCTGTCACTGTCAATAATAATTTAGATTGGTCTACTGGGCCAGGTATCTGCTTCGACAATCGTGGAATTCTCCAAACTTCGCCACCCAACACCCCACCTAGATTTATTCTGAAAGATTATAACGATAACAATCGGGCAAAAATAGCACTGTTTAATGTAACTTTTGCAGGTGCAGTTGAATTTGCAACTTACGACAAAAATAATAATCCGGTAATTCAAAATAATAACACTGTTATAAACAATAACTCTTTACCGGATTATTAAGTGCGATTGAGGCTTTGTCGATAGTTTTGAGTACCAAGCATCATTGTATTTTAAATTAAATCAAAGATATGTAGTTATGCTATTAAAGTTTAATCGAACTCCAATCGAAGAAAAACCACAAATATCAGAGCAAGGGTTTAGTGTTCTTGAGACATCGATTGCATTGGTAACATTAGCAATTTGTATCGCTTATGCAATGCCATTATTTTTATACGCTACAATCAACAACTCCAACAGTCAGACGCGCACGGGTGCGTTGATTGTTGCCCAAAGAGTATTTGATAATATTCGATCGCAATCGATCGCCAACTTACCCAAGAATGATGGTTTAAATGACCCAGCTGCTGGCAATGTGAACCCAGTACGAATGCCTGCAAACATCAATAGTCCTACTGCGGCAGAAAAATTACTTACCAAGGCAATGGGGCGGCAGTATCAAACAAAAATTACTTATTGCCAAGGTAAGTTGTTTACACCCGCATCTGCTGGCCCGCCAGCAACTCTAGCAAGTCCAGCAGATCCTACTGTGTGTGCTGAGAACTATCGAAAATTTAAAGTTGAGGTTTATAAAAACGATGGCACGACCAAAGTATACGATCTTGAAGGTACTTTTACAGATTTCCAATAAGGGTTTTACCATGCTCGAATTAATAATCGGGCTGTCGATTTTGCTACTCATTAGTGGTTTAACTCTGAATGCACTAAATCAAGCCAGTGATGCCTTGAGTAAAGACAAAAAAAATATCGATTCTAGCCAGAGCATCTCCGCAGTGTTGGAGCTAATTGGTAATGATGTCAAGCAAGCTGGAGAGTTTATCCGGCAAGATTCGTCATTCCCCGCGATCGTACTCAGCCAAAATGCTACTCCTACTCTACCGATCAAGCGATCTGGTACTGTTGTGGCTGCCAGTGCCTCTTCTACGCTGATCGTGCGGCGGGCATTAACTGCCAACCCACTTACTTTGTGTGCTAACGTTCCCACTGGTACTGCAACAACGGTTACGCGGATCGTAGTTGGCGATACTACAGTAAGCCCAGGTGCCTGCAATCCTCTGGCTGCTGCAACTGCCGCTCCACCCGCAAACGCATTCCTCAATCCATTAGTCTCAACTAGTCCAATTTTACAGGCGAAGAATTATCGTTGCGAATTAGGCGATCCCAATCTCACCTACGATCCCGCTCAAGACTCCTGTGTGGCAGCGGCTGCCTCAATGAATAATAATACTTCCCTCCAACGAGTTTTAGTTGCCATTTCCGATAATGCCGGAAACATTTGTGTCTTTAACTACACTGGCGAGGATACTAGCAATCCTGCACAGTATAAGTTGATCGTTACAGCAATCTCGTCTAACTGTAACAATACAGTTGCATACAATTATAATGCTACTACTCCCACACCTGTATATCTAATTGAAGAAAGACGTTACAACCTGGATGCCAACAATAATTTAACTCTAGCTACCGATGGAGGTGTCAGTACCACTCCGCCGACGTTGATGAGTGGAATTGCCAAGTTCAAGGTTTCGGCAAGAGCGTATAAAGTAGATGCTACCGTTACTCCAGCAATTACTTTAAACGATCGAGTAATCCAGCCAACGGGACTTTTAGCTGGAGCGGGTTCTGCTTGTACGACCGCCGGAGTCGATGATGGAGTATCAATGCCTGTGGGGACTGCTACCGCAACCGACCCAACCTATGCTTGCCGTCTAAACGTTGGTGCAAATCCTGCTAAATGGAACGAGATCGCTGGAGTGAGAATTGAGATGGAGTCGCGGTATGGTTCGACGGGCATCAATATTTCAAACAATCCACTGACAAACTATCTGTACGCATTAAACAACCGTCCTGAAGATATTGAGAAATTGCAGGCTGCTGCTGAATATTTCCCTCGGAATGTGCTCTCTAAGTAAGTAAGGTATGCTGTTAATAGGATCCTTTTAGTCATATTATTGGAGCAGATCGGATGAGTTGGCAGAGTTCGCAGACACCAGCAGACCGATTTTTCGGGAGTTTAGCTTATTTACTGCCGATCGTGGATGTCTACTCTTTTGGTAGATTTGTATTCGAGCAATTTCCGATCGTACAACAGTTGTATCAACCGTTATTCCCATTACTGCTGATTTATAGTCTGCCGTTGGGTGGCTTTGCGCTATTCATCGGACTGTATCTAGGCGTAGTTAATAATCCTCGGATCGGTCGGTTTATCCGGTTTAATGTTCTTCAAGCGATTTTGATTGGGATTTTAATCTCACTTTGTGGACTCGTACTGCAATACATTTTACTGCCCATCATCGGCGGTAGCTCTGTAACTCAAGTCTTGATGAATATTATCTTTTTTGGGACGATCGCCGTTTCTTTTTATGGGATTGTGATGTCAGCATTGGGCAAATACACTGAGTTTGGGCAGCTATCGGAAACAGCACACATGCAGATCGATCGTTTTTAAAGCGTTGACTAAAGCATTGCGATCGGTGATAATAAGAGGCTGTCTATAACTAAGCTCGGATCGGGTCATAACCATATAAATGTCTCACCATCAAGCATGAGGCTACCCGTACGGCATCTCAACTCATTAAAATTTTATGACTTACGCAATTATCGAAACTGGTGGCAAGCAAATGCGGGTCGAACCAGGTCGCTTTTACGATATCGAACTGTTACCAGGTGATGTAGAAAGCACCGTAACGATCGATAAAGTATTTTTATTAGAAAATGACGGCAGCATTCAAATCGGTCAGCCGCTAGTCGCTGGTGTAACCGTTGAAGGAACCATCCTCCGGCATTATCGAGCGAAAAAGGTGATCGTTTACAAAATGCAACCGAAAAAGAAAACTCGCAAAAAACGCGGTCACCGTCAAGAAATGACGCGGTTGATGATAAATTCGATTAGCGTCAATGGCGCAGCGATCGCGGAAGCTGCTAAAGCTGAAGCAGCTGTATAGAAAATTAGGTTAACTCAGTAACTAGATATGGCCGTGCCTTTCTATCGCTTTTCTCGCAGGGGAATAATGGTATAAGCACACCGCTAGTCACTAAACATCTAAAATCGAGATCGATACAATTCTAATAATCCGAGGTAATCATGGCTTCTAAGAAGGGTACAGGTAGTACTAGAAACGGACGGGATTCTAACGCCCAGAGATTGGGTGTTAAAAAATACGGTGGAGAAGTAGTTAAAGCTGGCAACATTATCGTTCGTCAGCGTGGTTCTTCTTTCCATGTTGGTAACAATGTCGGTCTGGGCAAAGACTACACAATTTATGCACTAGTCGATGGTGTGGTAACCTTTGAACGTAAAGGCAAGAACGGCAAAAAAATTAGTGTCTATCCTGCTGCTGTCGCAGCTTAGAATCACTTTTAAACATAGCAGTCGATCGAGGGATATCCATAAGGTATCCCTCGATTTTAGATAATGGGGTTCTTTGTCTAAAAGAGTGAATCGAGACAGACGGCACATCGATCGGGGTAGAATAGGATCTATTAATCTGGCAAACAGCGACCAA
>CBDFFH010000023.1:0-12712 GCA_965246715.1 Chamaesiphon sp.
AACAGGACGAAAGATTATGGATACTAGATATGATTCAAGAGCAGTAGGCGTTTTTGCGAACCGTTCCGAGGCAGAGAGCGCGATCTTAGAAATGACTGATAGTGGTTTTCCGATGGAGAAAATTTCTTTAGTCGGACGTAATGCCGATCGTGAAGAGACAATTGCCGGCGTAAAAGTGCATAACAGTATCGATAATAAAGCAGACGAAGGTGCGGTAGCTGGTGCAGTGACTGGTGGTGCGCTCGGCGGTATAACAGGGTTATTAGTTGGGTTAGGCACCTTGGCGATCCCTGGTGTTGGGCCAATTTTACTCGCAGGCTCTTTGGCTACAACTGTGGCTACGACCCTAGCTGGAACGGCCATCGGTGCTGGTGGTGCCAGTCTGCTGGGTGCATTAGCTGGTTTAGGTATTCCCGACGATCGGACACAAGTATACAGCGATTTAATCGAACAGGGCTACTATCTGGTGGTGATTGAAGGCAGCGATAGCCAGCTTCAGACTGTTGGCGAGATGCTAACTCGTCGGGGAATTCGCGAATGGCAAATTTACAACATTGCTAGTACACCTAGCTCTAACTCGACTTCACATTATCTTTAAAGAGGAAATCAATCATGTTAACAAACAAAATTATGCTCGCTGTCCTCGGCACTTGCTTAATTGCTACAACGGGTTGTCAATCCGTTGCTAAAACTAGTGCCAGTGCACCTGATTCGACTACTGAGACGATTAAAACGCCTTCGGTTGAAGCTAATAAATCTGCCAACGATGATGCAACTAGCGATACCCGCCGCAGACAATTAGACTCTAATATTCGGGCCACAGAACAGCGTAATAATATCTCAAATAACGGTCAAGCGAGTAATCGTTCCGGTACAGATCTGGCTACTGAAGTAAGCAGTAAATTAGAAGCTAATTTACCTGCTAGTGCGTTAAGTGTGACTGCCAAAGATGGTGCTGTGGCAATCGCTGGTACGGTACCTACCAAAGCACAATACGATCGCATTCAAACCCTTGCTAAAGAAATTAAAGGTGTCACTAGTGTAACGATGAAAGTAGCTGTGGCTCCAGCTAAAAAATAACTTTCAGCGATCGTGAGCGGGTGCATTTAGTGCGATCGATCCACTTCGATGTCAACTGTCAACTTTCAACTGAATGAACATTCTTTAACTCGAAGTGATGTCTATAAGTCAAGTGCAAGTAACGCGAATTCACTGTCCCAATTGTGGCAATTGTCATTGTGAACGCATAAATGTACTGGATCGATCGATTCAGCGGATTGAGTGTATTAAATGTGATTATTTGTTGATTACTTGTACTCGGACTCATCGAGTTATCGAAGCTTATGCTCCGGGAATTCGAGCTAATTTTAATTTTCAATAGCTCAACTTCTCACCTGTTGCGCCAGTCTATTTGGACGATGGAGAAAGGGTAACACCTGTCGCGTAGGGACTAATTCCTTTGTCAGCAAGAGTTGCTTCTATTTCTAAGCGTTTGACTTTGAGTTGATATTCACGAACTAAAGGATCGATTGCTTTGATATTGATTGCTTCTGCTTCAAGTGTGGCTTTTTTTGCTTGGATTAGTTTGAGCTTAGATGCTTCGTTTGCGGTTGCTGCTTTCAGGGCAGATTGTTGTGCTAATTGGTCATTAAAGGATTTACCGAAGTCGGCAATGCCAGTGATTCTCACCTCTTGAATGTGGACCATTTTGCCATATTCTTTTTGGAGAGCTGCTTTTACTTTTTCCGCAACATCAGGGAGGTTAGAGTTGAAAGTTGCAGGATCTAAACCTGCACCGACTTGAATAATTGCATTTTGAGTCGAAGCATATAAGTTTTGAGCTTTAAAATGATCTTCATCAACTCTTAAGACTTTAGCAACTGTACCAATAGATTCTTGAGTTGGTTCAAATGTAATAATCACCTGAACATTAATTGTGCCCTTTATATTTTGGGCGGCGAAGTGAATTGATTGATCGATTGCTTTACCCTGATCCATCCTTGAAGAATAGTCTACTAACTGTTGACCAGTTGAATAAATTAAAACTTTATCAAATGGGCCATAGTTAAATTTACCAGAATAAATATCTACTTTGTCTTTTTCCCCACCTGAAGCATGATAGACTGCTGCAACCTGACCTGCACTAAGTGTTTCCCAACTTGTAACTCCGAAAATTGCACCAGAGGAACAAGCAGTTGAACTTGTCGCAACTACTGCAACTAAAGTTGAAAAACTAAGCTGTTTGAGATTAGACATTTCTGTTTGTTCCTTGTAAATAATGTTGAAGTGATTTAAATGGAAAACTTGCATCAAAAATTAAGTCGTTACGACTATTTTTAAAAGCAAGTTCAATTGCGTCTATCTGTTTTGATGTAAGATTTATAAAATAGATTGGATCGATCGATTCATATTCGACATGATTACCGATATCTATAAATTGCTTTAAGTATGTTTTTTTACGTTTTCCAATTGTCAATAATTTTAGTAACAAACATACATCACTAAGCGGGAAACCGAACAACAAAGCAATTCTTCCAAAGTCTATTATAGGTGCATACCATGTAGCACCGTTAACAATATGATTAGGAAGACTAAAGCCACCGACAATTATTCCGAGTTGGAGCGAGCCAATAATTGACCAATTCTTAAGACTATGTTTCATACATCTTTATCATCAGCGAAAGCATGGATAAATTGCATATCGCATATTTTTTAAAGGATTTTTTCTGATTTTAATAACAATATTATTATGCTCACAATTGTTGAAGGATATCATCTTAATACCGATCGTATCTACTGACGTTAAATTCGATCCTTACGAGGTCGATCGAGTTTGTTAGGTAGAATTGCCTCTAATTTTGTCTGGAGCTGAAAATATAGATATGTTGAGTATATTTTTTTACTTCGTCCATAGTATAATATTTACCAACAGGATGTATAGGAGAGCGGATAATTTATAAGCTGTTTTACATCTAAATTTTTAACTGAATCACTTATGGCAAGGGTTGTAGGGGACAAAAAGAGTGTTTTAAATGTTTGACAGCTTAGTCTGTTCGGACTGCCAATCTCAGTAGTATGAGCTCGGTTGTTGTTACAATCGAAACCACTGCCCTAGGAAGTAGGGACGTGAATGTCTAGCTTTGCTAAGATTTGGCGGAGACGATAACTAATATTTTTCAGCTGAAATCGATCGCATGTCTGATGAAAGTGTTCGCTAAATTTAATCGATCGTTGCATATACCAAAAATTCTCACCCAAAAGATCGACATTATCTAAATTATTTAGTTGAGAGGGACACCAGATGCAGATTCGAACTATCCTCGTGGGAATGACCAGTCTGATGATTGTCAGCTTTAGTCCGATCTTGCCCACAATGGCGAGAGCTTTAGACAAACCATCAATTAAATTAGCTCAAGCAGATCCAGAGCGCGAGCGCCTAATCCAGCAGCAGCGAGACGCAGAAAGTACTCTCAAACAAGGAGAACAACTCCGCCAAGACATCCGCAACAACAGCCGAGATGGTAATTTGGAGCAAAAAGCGACAGAGCAAATTAACAAAGTTCGGGACTTTGGTGACGATCCCCAAAAAATCCGCGATGCTCAATCCGAAATTAATCGCCTCCGCGAAGAGAATAAAGGCAATCGTTTCTACAATGGATACTATCCCTACAATGGATATTATCCCTACAATGAGTTTGACCGATATCCCTCGATCGTTCCCAGCAATGGTACGATCGAAAGGCGATCGTCACCATCACCCGCTCCGGTGAGTCAAACTGAACCTCCTCGACCAAAAAATAATACTAAGCTTTCTGTTTCCACAGGGTTTAAAGATGGTAAAGTCGCTCCAGCAATAGGAATAAGATGGAATAATTTGGGGTTAGAATTTGGGGCAATCTTTAATGCAGATGCTCTACCCGGTACGCTCAATGATTTTGCTCCCCCTAAGTTTTTTCCCTTCGCTAACGACTTAGGGATTAAGAAAACATCCGAGCAATATGGGGGAGATATTTTAGGATATATTGATTTGAATCCATCTGTAGCTATCTATGGGGGACTCGGTGTATATTTCCAAAATAAATCTAGCATCGTCCAGTCTCAAGTTACCAATGAGTTGTACAAGCAAAGCGATGCAACAGAGGTAACTCCCGCTGTTAGTGCTGGTGTTGATTATAATCTGTCTGATTCTGTTAATCTTGGCATTGGTTATCATTCGTTGCGGGGGATTACTGGCAAAATTGGGATTAGCTTTTAGCTTTCTTTTGAGGTAGATCGAATTAGTTGACTCAGATTTAATCTGAATCGATCGAGTATTAACATCGATTCGGTAAGCCTCACTGGGATCGATCGACCGATATCGGCTAAAATATTTAATAGTCTCCTCACGATAGTGGAACACTTGCCGTGCTTTCTAATCTTATTGCTGACTTCCGGATCATCTTCGATCGCGACCCCGCCGCACGTAACTGGGTCGAAGTGCTGTTCTGCTATCCTGGCTTGCAAGCATTATCTTTGCATCGATTTGCCCATTTGCTCTATTTAGCGCGGATTCCGTTCTTCCCCCGCTTAATTTCTCACCTGGCAAGATTTTTTACAGGGATTGAAATTCACCCAGGCGCGACCATCGGGAAGGGGGTATTTATCGATCATGGCATGGGTGTAGTGATTGGAGAAACCGCCATCATCGGCGATTATGCATTGATTTATCAGGGTGTAACCTTAGGCGGTACGGGTAAAGAAAGCGGCAAACGTCACCCCACCCTCGGCGAAAATGTCGTTGTTGGTGCGGGAGCTAAAGTATTGGGCAATTTACAAATCGGGAGTAATGTCCGCATTGGTGCGGGTTCGGTGGTATTGCGAGATGTCCCGAGCGATTGTACGGTAGTAGGAATTCCCGGGCGGATTTTATATCGAGCGGGCGAGCGGGTTGGGCCATTGGAACATGGTAGCTTACCCGATACCGAAGCAGAAGTAATTCGCGCATTAGTCGATCGAATTGAAAGTTTAGAGCAACAAGTTCAAAAAGTTCAAACCGAACGGGTTTGTAATGAGATTATTCAAGGAGTCGAAACGCCATCAGCCGAGGAACTGGAACTACCACCTCGTTGTAATTTAAATGATAAGATCGTGCGTCAATTCTTAGATGGCGCGGGGATTTAGGTACTTTGAAACAGATTACAGATTGGAGATCGAGACTAGCCGATCTTGCGAGTGTGTAGGTTCGCGGTATTCTAGAGAGCGAACTTGTTTTAAAAGCGATCGGTTATTACGTCGATAATTACTGGCTGTTAACTGTTTAAACCCCGCAGCTACCTATTTGACAATCTACATGATTAAAAGACCATTAACTGTTTTATGTTTGGGCTTAATTTTCCTGCCCCAGGTAGGAGTATTTGCCAACGAGTTAGGTGCTCTACCTGCTTTAGCTGCCGATAATCCGGCGATGTTCGGTCATCAGCAGGCTCAGGGTAAAGCAGGGCAAAGATTAGATCGATCGAGCGTCGATCGGCAGCGTCAAAATTTAAATCATCATCGGGATCCACTCGATCGAACCTCGTCGTCTCAACCTGCCAATCGTCTACTCGCTCAAGCAACCGCACCCCAACCAGAAAAGTTTAACCAAAAAATAATTGGCTGCGATATCTTCATCGCTGGCGGTGGTTTGAGTGGTGCTGCAACTGCCTATGAAAGCCTGCTTGCTGGTAAACAAGTCTGTATGACCGACATTACCGACTGGGTAGGCGGACAACTCACAGCTCAAGGTGTCGCCGCACTAGACGAACGCCCCACCCAACGGACAAAAAAATATTTTCCGCGCGGCTATCTGGAATTTCGTCAGCAACTAGAAAACTACTACGGCACATTAAATCCTGGTAAATGCTGGGTCAGCGAAGCTTGTTTCTTACCCAAAGATGGTCATAAAATATTGTTTGGGATGCTCCAGACTGCCGAGCGCAAGGGTAAAGGAAAATTACACTGGTATCCCAATACCGTCGTCAAAGACTTAATTACTGCCCAAAGAGGTGGGGGACAGCAAATTAATGGGGTGGTAGCAATTCAACATCAACCCCAACCTGGAACTCCGCCGATTAATAGCGAACCCCTATCTAAATCGATCGAAGATGCCTATAGTTACGCAGACTCGCCACGATTTCAGAAGCAAAAAATCATCTTCGTCTCAACTTATAAAACACCAAAACAGAAAGCCTCTAAACCAGCCGATTGGTATGTTGTCGATGCCACAGAGACTGGCGAACTAATTGGCTTAGCCGATGTTCCCTACCGTTTGGGCAGCGATCCTCGCTCTGCGGAGGAACCCTCGGCGGCAACTACCACAGGCGATCCTTACTGCACTCAAGGGTTCACCTATCCATTTGCGATGGAAACAACAGCAACACCGCAACCTCAAAACCCCCCACCTTTTTATCAACAATACGCGCCCTACTATAGCTACGAACTCAGCCGCCTGGCAGATTTTGGCCTAGTTTACACTTATCGGCGGATTTGGAGTCCAAATAATGGCAAAGCCAGCAAATTTGGGGGGATTAATTACACCGCTCCCGCTCCTGGCGATATCTCGATGCAAAACTGGACGTGGGGTAATGATTATCGTCCCGGTAGCTCCCAAGATAATTTAATTCTCGATCGATCGCAATTGCAAGCTACTAATCAGTTGCAACCAGGTGGCTGGATGGGTGGCTTACGCACGGATACCCTCCGCAAAGGTGAAGAAAACGCCCTGGGCTTCTATTACTGGCTAGTTGCCGGGACTACCGATGCGCTGGCTAACCCCAATCCCAACTCACAACAGCACTGGGTAAAAACGCCCAATCCTAATCAACGCTATGTTACAGGCTTAGATGCGCCGATGGGCACCGCTCACGGTTTATCTAAATATCCCTATATTCGCGAAGGACGCAGGATCGTCGGCAGACCTACCTATGGTTATAAAGATGGTTTTACCATCTCAGAAGTAGATATCAGCCGCAACAACCTGCTGGATTCCAGCAAAATGCCCGAACTACCCGCAGCCAAATATCGGCGGCTTAAGGCGACTTTAGCAGGTGTAAAAGCCTGGAACGTGCTGACCGCTCGCGATCGCTCCCAGGGTAACAAGATTACCAGAAAACGGGCGACTATGTATGCCGACACAGTAGGGATCGGACACTACGCGATCGATTTTCATCCCTGTATGCAAAACACTCCGCCTGAATCACCGCATAATAGGGAACGGGATGGCGAACGGATTGGTGGCGGACAAGCTTATCCCTTCCAGATTCCGCTCCGAGCAATGATTCCTCAAAAGATCGATAATATGTTAGTAGTCGGCAAAAGTATCGCTACCAGTCACATCGCTGCTGCTGCTTACCGCGTCCACTCGTTTGAGTGGTCTGCTGGTGCCGCTGCGGGCAATACCGCTGCTTTTGCACTCGATCGAAACATCACCCCCGCTCAAATGGTCGAATCTCTCCCCAACCCTTCACCCCCAATTCTCGAATTACGCAAACGTCTAGAATCTAGCAACAATCCTACTTCTTTCCCCAATACTTCAATTTTTAATAATAATTGGCAAGAGTGGAAGTAAATTATGAATATACTGTAGGGGATGGGGGCTGTTTTGTTCTAGTGATGAGGGTAGGTTTTGTTGAAAGATTACTTGTAAATATCGCAGGATACTTGCATAAACCTACCCCTACAGATCCTAAATAATGCCCAGGATGAAATAATGAAATAGCCCTGCTGTATGGGTACTCGCCAAGGGATTAAATATTAGTAGTAAAAATGGTCGATCGATCGCAACTGTTTAAAGTCCCACTTCATAATTCATAATTCATAATTCATAATTTTTAGATATGGTTTCAACGACTGAAAAGTCCAGTCAAACAATTGCCAAGCCTTATCCAAACTTTAAAGTCATTGTCCTAGATGATGATGTTAATACCTTCGAACACGTTCATTATTGTTTGATGACTTATATTCCTGGTATGAATGAAGAGCAGGCTTGGAATTTAACCAATCAAGTCCACTTTGAAGGTAGCGCGATCGTGTGGTTAGGGCCACAAGAGCAAGCCGAACTATATCACGAGCAGTTACGTCGTGCTGGATTGACAATGGCACCATTAGAAGCCGCCTGAACATCTCTTAAATAACCAGGAAAGAGAGGTAGAAATGCAATTCGATCTAACTCTCTTTCCTGCTATTATTTCAACTTGAGCCTAGAATTAAAATTTTAGATTTAGATAATCGTGCCATTCGCAATCGTCGCATTTTTGAGAATTACAATAATACCACTGCGGATGTAGAAACCTTCATCTTCTCGTTGGGCTTCTTCAACTCCTTCCTTGTTGATAATCATCACATTAGAACCAATCCGGGCATTTTTATCGACGATCGCACGACGAATGGTACTATTTGCACCAATCCCGATCGGAATCCCACCCGTTTCGACTTGAGTTTGACGTTCGGGGGCAGGTTCGTAGAAGTCAGCACCCATAATCAGCGTATCCTCGATCGTGCAACCTTCCATAATTCGCGTTCGTACACCCAAGACGGAGTGGTGAATCCGACATTTTTTAATGATGCAACCTTCACCAATCATCGATTCAGTTACTTGAGCATCTAATAATTTTGTGGGCGGGAGGTAACGAGAGCGAGTATAAATCGGCGCTTGTTCGTCGTAGAAGCTAAATGGGGGCGTGGGTTGCTGAGTCAGCGCTAGATTCGCATCGTAGAACGACTCGATCGTTCCAATATCCTCCCAGTAATCATCAAACAGATACGCTTGAATATTATGAGTTGCCGCAGCACCAGGGATAATTTCTTTCCCAAAGTCAGTTTGCTGTAGCGATTTTTGGAGTAAATCTACGAGTACCTGCTTCTTGAACACATAAATTCCCATTGAGGCAATATATGGCTTCTCGGCGGCTTGTTCGGCGTTCAGACCCAATTTGGAAGTGTCTACACGCATTTTCTTTAGCTCTTCACCCTTAGGTTTCTCACTAAATTCAACCACGCGCCCAGCGGGATCGATTTTCATCAGTCCAAATTCAGACGCATTTTTCTCGCTGATGGGTACCACCGACAGCGTGATGTCTGCATTAGTCTCGCGATGACGATCGACAAATAGTCGATAGTCCATCCGATACAGGTGATCGCCAGAAAGAATGATCACATTGTCTATATCCCATTCTTGAATCAGGGATAAATACTGACGCACGGCATCTGCAGTACCCTGGAACCAGTCGGTGTTATCCTTAGTTTGTTGAGCCGCGAGGACTTCAACGAATCCATCGCTAAATCCCGAAAAATTGTAAGCGCGAGCTAAATGACGATTGAGCGAAGCTGAATTAAATTGCGTCAGGACATAGATTTTGAAAATCTCGGAATTGATGCAGTTACTTACTGGGATATCGATCAGTCGATATTTACCTGCCAGCGGCACGGCTGGTTTTGCCCGCAGTTTCGTCAGGGGATACAACCTGGTGCCTGCACCACCACCCAAAATAATCGCTAAAACTTTTTTCATAAAACCTCTTAAAAATAACGATCTCGGTGGGATCGATCTCAATCGCTGGACGGTCGATCGACACGATCGCCATTACCGCCATCGCAATATCGATCTAGATAACCTCCATCATCTGATAACTTGGGTACTTTCGGGTCGCCTTGAGCCGAATTATGTCGATCGAATTTAGCTAAATTCTAGATCGTGGAAGTCAGTTGATTGGCTCTAATCTAATCCTCAGCAACGATTAAATCGATCTGCCGATCGAGATTTTTCGATCGCTCTATTTTTATTAAAAACTGAATATGGCCAAAGAACTCCACTGGATTTTATCGCAGTCTTGCTACGCGGCTTCCCTATAAAACCCATTTGAGATCTGTTTAGGGGAGGGTTGTTGTCGTTAAAATTTTAGTTCCAGATAATATCCCGATTTGGGGTGATATCCAGAAACTTTCTGGATATCATGCTAATTTAAGATGATATCCGGAAAATATCACCGATGCATCAGGCTTTCAGCGGATATTTGTCTGGATATCAACCCTATTTTCCAGGAATAGACGGAAAGTTTCCGTATAATAAATAGTTATCGCCGACAGCGTAACATATAATTTTTTAGTATATTTTAAAATCTCTAGAACGCTGCGGGATAACAAGGTCGCTGGAACCGACAACGCCTGTCGCTAACCGCACGGCGGCGCAAGACGGCATTGCGGTTCAGCTCGATCGTTGGGCTGCTTCAAATTTTGGCGGAGGCAGCAACCGAAAGGTTATCTGTTTGCCTCTAGCGTTAGAAAGATTGTGTTTATAGGCAGACCCAGTTAGATTCATGAAGGAACCATGACTTACGCTGGAGGTATTGATGCCCAGTTTAGAAACCGCTTTTCGTCGGCTGAAGTCGTCGCAGGAAAAAACAATATGTGCAAACTTTGTGAAGACGGTCAGCCGCAGAATCATAGCGTGTCGCGCCGCGATTTTTTGAAGAACGCTGCGGGAGTCGGCGTTGCCGCAGTGGCGCTGGCTTCGTCGAAATCGCCGTTATTCGCGGCACCAGCGGCGACGGCAAATGCGGCTCTGCCGCGCAACAGCGGGCGCGACGGCAAACGCTATCTGATTCGCGGCGGCGCAGTACTCAGCATGGACGCGAAAGTCGGCGATTTTGCCCGTGCCGATGTGCTGATTGAAGGCAGGAAGATTCTCGCCGTCCGTCCGAACATCAACGCCGGAAGTGCCGAAGTCATTGACGCGCGGGGACGAATCGTGATGCCCGGCTTCATAGACACCCATCACCATTTGTTTGAAACCGCGCTTCGCAGCTCGCTTTCCAACGCGCTGCTGGGCAGCGACGGCGGGCCGGACGGCAGAGTCAATTACATGGACACCGTGCTGGGAAAACTGGCTCCGGTTTATCAGCCGCAGGACGTTTATCTGTCGGAACTGCTGGGAAGTCTCAGCCAGCTCGATGCGGGCGTCACGACGGTGCACGACATCTCGCAGATTCATCACTCGCCCCAGCACACCGACGCCGCTTTGCAGGCGCTCCGCAATTCGGGGCAGCGCGTGGCTTTTTCGTATTCCGAAAGTCGGGCCAACAAAATGTTTCCCGCCGAACTGCGCCGCATTCAAAGTCGGCATTTCGCCTCGAAAGACCAACTGATGACGATGGTCGTGGGCGCCGAAATCTTCGGCTCCGGAGTACTCGATACTTGGAAACTCGCGCGTCGGCAGGGTCTTCCCATCGCCACTCATGTCGTGCCGGCGATGGCGGAAGTTTTCGCCGGATTAGCTCAGGGCGGGCAACTCGGTCGAGACACGCTGCTGATTCACATGACCGGAATTGACGACGCGTCGTGGAAAATCACCGCCGATTCGGGGGCGAAAGTTTCGCTTTCGGTGCCGATTGAAATGACGATGCGTCACGGAATGCCCTCGATTCTCAAGTCGCTGTCGCTGGGCATTGCGCCTTCGCTCAGCTCGGATGTCGAATGCACCATGACGGCGGATTTCTTCACGCAAATGCGCGGAGCCTTCACGCTGCAACGCATGGTCGTCAACGAAGCCGCCATGAAAGGCGAGCCGCGTCCCGCTCTTCTCACCGCGCGCGATGTCATCGGTCTCGCCACCCGCAACGGAGCCGCAGACCTTTGGCTAAGCGACAAAATCGGCTCGCTAACGCCCGGCAAAGAAGCCGACCTTATCCTGCTCGACGCGACCGCGCTCAACGTCGCGCCGCTCAACAATGTGCCCGGCGCGGTCGTGACTTTGATGGATCGCAGCAATGTCGAGACGGTGATCGTGGCCGGCAAAATCCGCAAGTGGAAAGGGCATCTGCTGGACGCCGATATTCCCAAGCTGACTTCAGAAATTACCGCGTCGCGCGACCGCATTTTCGCGGCAGCCAAAATTCAGCCGAATCTTTTCGGCGATTAAAACCCGTTTCTCCCACCAAGAAAAGGACATCATATGAACATTTCCCGAACCTGTCGTTCCAGCGTCAAATACTACGCAGCGCGAGTACTCGCAGCCGCGCTGCTGTTGCAAAGTACTTTGATCTCGCTGCGCGCCAATGCTCAATTACCGGTGCCGCCGCCCCTCGTCATCGAAGGCGGAACGCTGATTGACGGCAATGGCGGCGCGCCCATCCCGAACTCCGTGATTGTGATTCGCGGCAACAAAATCGAATCGGTTTCGCAAAAAGGGCGATCTGCGATTCCCGCAGGCGCGACCGTGATTAACGCCGACGGCAAATTCATTCTGCCCGGCCTGATTGACGCGCATCTTCACTATTCCGGCTTTCTCGCCGAATTGCTTTTAGCGCACGGCGTGACCACAGCCTTCGACATCGCCGGTCGCAATCTTTATCAGGTGGTGCAGCGCGACGCAATTGCAAAAGGTCGTTTGACCGGCCCGCGCTTGTTCGTGCCGGTGGACAGCGTTCTCGCGCCGACTCAGCCCGGAAGAGTCGCTTTTGCGCGTGAAGGCCCGCGCGGAATGCTATCAACCGAGCAAGCGACGAGCATCGCGCGCGGCGCGATTGCCGACGGCGCGGACTACATCAACATCCGGCGCGGACTGACCAACGAGGCTTTCAAAGCCGTCGTTGACCTGGCCCACAAATCCGGCAAAGCCGTTATCGCGCAGCCGATTGGCCCCACCGTTTACGCGCGCGAAGCGGTGCTGGCGGGCGCGGATATTCTCGAACATTCGGCG
>CBDFFH010000024.1:0-28175 GCA_965246715.1 Chamaesiphon sp.
GCCGTTTTAGTCACTCCCAAAGTCGCATAGTAGTCCTTAAAATCTGTTGCTGTTGGCATTATTAAATTCTCTTGCGGATTATTCTATTCGTCTCGATCTGGATGTCGTTCATCATGTCCGTATAAACCGATCGATCGGTCGGCGGAGTGAGACTGGCTGTGGATAGTTCTTTAAATAACCCGTTCGTAGGATAAATTGAATATGTTCGCCGATACCAATCGATTGATTCAACCTTGCTTTGGTTGATGGTTCTTCCAAGATCTGGGTCATCGGATGGATGGCGATATTCCTTTCCCGCACTTTTAGGAAAAGTCTTTCCATGCGTCTCCCAGTTTCCAGCAGTGCCGCTACCGAATTATCCTGACTGGTAATTAAAATCCAGCCTGCCGACTCCGATACTTCTTTCTGAATATTATCGATCCCCCGTTCTCTAAAATCCTTGGTCATCACATTGTCTTTATCGTAAGAATTTCGCACTACCCAACCAGGAATTCCAGTTATTTCCATCCCTGCGGTTGTTAGCCCATCACGATATTTATCGGCATCCTGACTGGAAAATCTAATCCAGTTAGCTAATTCTTGCTGTGCTGGATCGCGGTAAGATTGTAGGCGATTGGCGGCGATCGTTTGCTCGTCGATAAATTTACTTTCTTTACTAGTGTTAGGTAAGTAGTGGATAAATTCCGGCTCTAAATCGACAATATATGTAATGTCTTCTTGTTTTAGTAGATCGCTGAGAAAATCAGAGCGAACAGTTCGACGGTTAATAATTTTTGTGATGTCAAAGTTATTTGCAGATGCTTTTTTACTCAGTTTTACTTCCATCACTTGCGCGTCTTGATTAGTCGTAGCTAACAACTTCCAATCGCAGACGTAGCCAAAGGAAGCAGCAGCATATTCAAGATTTTGCAGGAAAGCACCGATCGATAACATTGTTTCGCGCTGAGTCGGATCGACAGCAGGGAGCCATTTACTTTTATCGTTGCCGATAATCCAGTGATAAGGTTCGAGATATCGGACAAACCACGGCTGGGTATTGTGACCGCTCGGTGCAAGCGAAGCCAGAAATAAAATCTCTTTTTCATCGGGTTTGAGATTTTTATTGTTATCCTCTGTCTGTTTTATATCTGCTCTGACAAGATTAGTACGATCGCTCAATAAATAAGCTGTTGTCCCAACTAACCCGATCGTTCCAGCGACAATGCCAATAAATTTTATCCTGTTCATAATGAACACCTTCTTAAAGTTTTATTGAATTACTTAGTAGACAGATTATCTAACCTTTATGTAACGGCTGTTGGCTGCGATCGCAACCAACATTCTCGATAGTCATCAACATATCGATCGATCGAAATTGGCGATCGACCTAATAATTGCTGTATATCTGATATCACTATACCTGCCAACCCAAATCGAGCAGTGGTGTAAATGCCCACCATTACTAAGACAAATTGCAATGGGAATCCTTGCCTCAACATTTGCCAAATAAATATTGGAATTGAAGGATTAGTATAGTGAATCGGTCTACCTAGAACATTAGTAAAAATTGTTGCAACTTCGTAGTAAGTCAAAGCAACTGCGCCTGTAAGCTCGTAAGCACGGTTGATTTCTGATAATTCTTGAGATTGATGATGTTCTTCAGTTAAAAATTTCACCGCAACCGCAGCAATATCTCGCACATCGATAAAACTCGTCTTGCCATTGCCAGCAGGCATAAACAACCTATCGCGCAGCCGAATATCTTCACGATGGGTGGTATTGAGATTTTGCATGAAAAAGCTACAGCGCAAGAATACTGCGGGAATATTTAGCTGTTCGATCGCTCGTTCGATAGCATAATGTGGCACGATTCGATTTTTATTTGCGCCAATAATTGACAGGAATATAATCTCTTTAACACCCGATCGTTTGGCGGCATTTAAAGCAGGTGTAATTTTGCTAATATCCGCGATCGCAGGTGGACGTACTAGAAAAAGCTTATTAATTCCAGCGAAAGCATAGGCGAAAGTATCAGGGTTAGTAAAGTCGAAGGGAACACAGCGAACATTACTACCGAAACTCTTTTGAGCATCAATTATATTTCTGACTGCTGCGGTAACGGGATAATCCACAACAGAAAGCAACCAAACTACTTCTCGCCCGACATTACCCGTCGCTCCTATTACTAAAATGTTGCTAACCATGAGAATTTATCCCCTTTAAATCTATTGCTTCCTAAATATTAAAACAGACCATTTGGGAAGATTGACATAGATCTTTCCATCTCCTTCGACGTGAAGATAGCTTCCATAATTACCTGAATCATTCCAACCGTCATACTGCGGCGATTGAGAGTTGAAAATTTCTGACCATCGACCAGTTTCTCCACCTAAATTGATTCCGTAATTATGTTCTTGCCACTGACGATCGCTCAGATTAGCAACAACTATGACAATATTGCCGCCTTCATGCCAGCGTTTGAAAGCTAAGACCGTATTTGTACGATCTTCATGAATAAATTGCAAAGTATCACTGCGTAAAGCCGGATTATGCCAGCGTACCCAGTTGATATCTTTAACTAGATTTCGCATAGAAATACCGATCGAATCTCCCGCAATTGCCCAATCGAATCGATGTTCGGAAGTTACTGGATTTCCATCGGGATTCGGCCACCAATAGCCCCAGTGATGACATTCAGATCCCATGAATAACATTGGCGTACCAGGCATCGCCACATTTAAAGCCCAACCAAGTCGGGCTTTAGCTCGTGCGTACCAGTTATCTCGTCCGCCACATAACTCTACAAAATAGCGATTTTCGGGTTGTTCTCCACTTTTAGAATCAGCAATTCTGTCGTGTGAACCGAGCAAATAACGAATAAAATTCCAAGACCTGTCTAATCCCATCCAACCGATAAATGACTTGAGTTGGTCGATGGCATTGTCTCCATTGACAGCACGAAGAAAAGCAAACGGATCGGACATTGCCCACACCGCATTGAAGCCTAATTCACGGATTACTTTACCCCAGCGATCTTGCTGTTCGCTCGTCCATTCGGCAATCAGATATTTATCGCGCCAGTAGGGATTTTCGCGAAGTCCGGCCATAATATGTTGAGTGCATTCCCACGTCAGACTATGGGCCATATCAAACCGCAAACCATCGCCGCGATATTCATGCAATAGCATCCGAGCGTGGTCGAGTAAAAAGTTTTGGACTTCCGATTTCCAGTGTGCGAAGGAGCGACCGTCTTCATCGCGCAACGGTTCGTAATGAAATGGGTCTTCAAAATAAATCCCGCCTTCATCAGTGGTATTACCATCGTATTGCCAGTAATGATTGTGACTGCTCGAAGCATGATGGTAAACAACATCGAAAATCACCGCTAGACCGTGCCTGTGCGCGGCATCTACCAGCGATCGCAAGTCTGCTGGAGTCCCATACCCATTATGCGGTGCGAACAGGTTGGTGGCTCCATAACCTTCCCCATCGATCCCATCAACTTGCTCGGTGGGTAATAGTTGGAGGGCGTTAAAACCGAGTTCGCGAATGTATCCGAGCTTCGTCTCAAAGTCGGCAAACGTGGCATAAGTTGAAATATTGAGATGGTCATTGAGTCCGGCAAATGACCCGACATGCGCCTCGTAAATAATCAGATCTGCAAATTTGGGCGTGGCAAATTCAGACCACTCCTGCTGCCAATCGACGACGATCCCTCTGGCGTTATCTTCAGCACTCTCTACTTGTCTTGCGTAGGTATCCACCCGCATAAAGATCCCACCTGGATTGGTAGCATCGCCGCCTTTATTGACGATCGAGAATTGATAGGGTTGACCTGCTACAACGTCTGCTACATCTACCGACCAATAGCTAGGATTACTCGGTTCTGGTGCGAGGGCAACTTGGGATATTCGCTCGTCGTGCCAAATGCAAACTGAAACGGCGGTCGCGTTGGGTGCCCAAACTCGAAACGAACATTCATCACCAATCAAATTTGCACCCATTCCAGGATGAACGCTTGTGGTAGCCGATTCAAGTTGATTAACTACCACTCAAAATATCCTCTTGGGTTGAAAGGCAAAAACACGAGCAATATTATTCGGTTAACTTACAAAAACTAAAATAAATAATTTATTTTTTTCAAACTAAGCATAATTATCCTAACTTTAAACTGTGAGGATATTGTGAGGTAAGTACAATATATTTTGCTTGAAATTGTAATGATGATAACTGCAAGCTATAGCCAGAAGCAATTATAGAATTATAGTCAGATAAAATCAGTTAATAATAATTAAAACACTTACAAAGACTACTAATATTTCGCACTGTTTATTAAGATATTTTTATCTATACATTTAGACAGAGGTTTTTATTAATTCGATCGATTCAACTGAAGATGAGAGCTTTTATGTCTACCATTCAATTAGAGTTACCTATGTTGAAACTTACTTCACTAGCGTTGGCGCAGCCTATCGGAACGATAATCGGGTTAATCACGATCGTCTCCTTTGCACCCAAGTCTGAAGCGATGAGCGCAAATGTTCAGCCGTCGTCGTTGCAGCAACCAGCCGGAAACCTTCACTCCCAAATTATTTTCCGAATCGGCGATCGTGGCTATACTCGCCGTGAAGAATGGCAGTATCGTCGCGACTTGAAGATGCAGCAACGACGAGCGGAACGTCGCCAATACAGCCGTGAGGGTGGATATAACCGTAATGGTGGATATAACCGCGATGGTCAAAATCGCCGAGATCGCTAAGCTAATTTACTTAAAAAAATAGCAACTAGGATATTGCATCAACTAATATCCCTGCACCAAAATTTGAGGCAATAATGTTGAATATTAGTCTAAATTTAAAGGTCGCTTTACCACTAATTTTAATTAGTCTGCTAGCTCAAGAAGTCAATGCTCAGGTCAAGCAAAATCGTTTGCGAAATACACTCACAGGATCGGGTTATTGTTTAGATGTTATCAATGATGGCGATAATAACAAACTGACTATGGCTCGATGTGCTAACGTTGCTGGACAACGTTGGAGTCTGACAGCTAGTGAGACAAATCCTCAAGCTTATCGCTTGCAGACTCCATTTACAGGCACTGACAATTGTTTAGCGACGATCGATGATAGGAACAATAATCGAATAACGATCGCTCAATGTAGCGATGCTCCCGGACAACTTTGGAGCATTACACCTAGCAATGCGAATCCTGGTTCCTCTGGCTATTCTAATTTACGGAATGAGCTTACAGGCGTGGACAAGTGTTTGAAAATCATCAATGACGGTCGAAATAATAAACTGACGATGGCTACATGTAGTAACCTCGCTGGACAAAGCTGGAAAATTACACAAACTCCCTAGTTAATGTGTTGGTGTACCCTGTCTTTTGGATAATTATCAAAGGTAGGCAAAGATAATGCTAGCAGTGTAAGATGTTGGACTTTTCACAAATATTTCTCACAGGTTCCTCATCTTATCTCGCTCGGATGAAATTAGTCACTTTTCTAGTTATTAACGAGGATAAAAATTATGAAATGGCAACAATTAATCCTAGCTTTTATAGCCACTATTTGCTTAATTTTTGCGGGAAAGGCTTTGGCACAGACGGATGTTAATATTAACAATACCAACCTGATTCGCTTTGGTGGCAGTGTCACTGTAGCAGAGAACCAAACTGTCGAAAATGCTCATGCTTTTGGTGGGAGTGTAACGATATCCCCTAATGCTAGAGTTTTGGGTACAGCAATTGCTTTTGGTGGCGATGTCATTCTCAAAAAAGGGGCGCGGGTAGATGGTGATGCCTACTCCTTTGGCGGCAAAATCGTCCAGGAACCAGGTGCGATTATTGGCGGCGAACGTGCGACATTTAGCGATAGACATGGGATGATGCCTGACTCTTATGGGAGGCGCAGTTTATTTCCTTGGTATTTCTTCAATGCTATTTTTAGAATTAGTGCCGCTGTAGTATCAGCGATTCTCGGACTGATTATCTTGCAAACCAGTCCGCAGTTTTTACCGAATTTGGCTACAAAGTTGCGTCAATATCCTGGTTTGGCAGCTCTGTGGGGAATTGGGGCAATTTTATCAATTCTCTTTAGCACTGTGTTTTTGGCAATTACGTTAATTGGCATTCCCTTAATTCCAATCCTGAGTTTGAGTGCGGTTGTCACTTCGTTAGTCGGTTCGCTGGGTGTAGCTTTGTTTGTCGGTCAACGCATCGATCGAAATAGTCAGCAGTCAGCATTACAGCAGTTCTTAATTGGTTTGGCGATTTTGACTGTTCTGACACTGATTCCGTTTTTGGGAGGCTTGGTAGTTTTCTTAATTAATCTGTTCGGTTTGGGTGTCATCTTGCTCTGGAAATTCGGTAGAGAACAACCTCAAATGGTTAGCTAATTGTAATGGGCAAATTGGTAGTTTTAGCGATCGCCACCATTTTTGCAGTCATCTCGATCGTCACACTCTATCAAATCCTAAATCAACAACTCTAGGTCAGTATTATGTGGATAAAATCGATCGTAATTATTACTGTATCAGTTATTGTTTTGTTTGGAATTGTGAGCCTTTATGGCAGATATCGGTGGCAGTCAGAGACCGATCGATTGCGCGCTCGGTTAACCAATGGGAAGCAAACTATTAATCCCAAAACATACGATCCAAAGGAGCTTGAAGGTCTACCAACTCCGGTGCAGCGATTTTTTCAGACTGTGTTGAAACCTGGACAACCGATCGTGGCGGCGGTTAACCTCTCTCAGCAGGGAATATTCAACATGAGTGAAACTGCGAACAAGTGGAGTCCGTTTACTGCCACTCAAATTGTGACAACTCAACGTCAGGGGTTTGATTGGGATGCACGGATTCAGATGGCTCCAGGAGTGAGTGCCTTCGTTCATGATGTCTATGCGTTGGGAGAAGGCAGCTTACACGCGTCGTTGCTCGGTCTTTTTACCGTTGCCGATGTACGCGGGACTCCAGAAGCCGCCCAAGGTGAGCTGCTGCGATTTTTTGCCGAGATGCCTTGGTATCCGACTGCGCTATTACCCAGTCAGGGTGTGCGCTGGGAAGCCATTGACGATACCTCAGCCCGCGCTATATTGACCGATGTTCCAACAACAGTATCCCTCGTGTTTCGGTTTAATGCTGAAGGGACGATCGAGACCATGCGGGCTGAAGCGCGTTATCGCGACAAGCTGACTGCGATGCCTTGGAGCGGCAGGTTTTGGGACTATTCAGTTCGTAATGGGATGCTGATTCCTTTAGAAGGCGAGGTGGGATGGGAGTATCCAGACGGCATTCGGCTCTATTACAAAGGAAAAGTTACAAAGATTAACTATGAGTTTGCCGCATAATCCAGTCGATCTAATTGGTAGCTTTGAAAAACACAATTTCCCTAGCTTTCGTAACCCCACGATCGATACGATGATTTGGGGTCGCCAGCGGCATCATATACCTATTTTATTGCAAATTGATGTCACAGAGGCTCGATCGGCAATCCACGCTCTCAAAGTGAAAACTGGGCAGGGAATTAGTTTTACAGGCTGGATTGTCAAATGTCTTGCCCAAGCAGTCAGCGAACACAAAGATGTTCATGCGATCCGCAAAGGTCAACGGCAGCTAGTGATTTTTGATGATGTGGATGTAACTATTATTATCGAACGCGCAGTTGCAGGTGAAAAATTGCCAATGCCTTATATCATTCGGCAAGCCAACGAGAAAACTCTGCTGGATATTCATGCCGAAATCCGCGCCGCCCAAAAATCGCCAGTTGAGCTAGGGACAGTGCAGCTTGGTTCGATCCAGACAGCTCGGATGACTAAAATCTTTGCGATCCTGCCACGTTTTTTAAGAAATCTGTTGTTTTGGCGACCGTTATTTCGCGATCCATTCTTACTCAAGCGCACGATGGATACTGTCTCAATTACATCTATCGGTATGTTTGGGGGCGGGATGAGTTGGAGTATTCCGATTGGCATTCATCCCTTAATGATTGCTGTGGGAGGAATTGCTAAACAACCAGGTGTTATTGACGATAAGATTGTCATTCGTGAGTATGTAGGACTGACAGTAATATTCGACCACGATGTAACAGATGGTGTGCCAGTAGCCAGATTCATTAAGCGGTTACAAGAATTGATGACCAGTCGAGATGGACTAGAAGCAGCATCAGATCGTAATATCCACAACTCAGAATTACAAGATTGAGGTTAAATATGAAAATATTTTGGCTCTCCTAGACTAGTTATGACAAATCAATACTAATAAATTATTAAAATTGCTAAAAATCGCAAAATAAATTTACCCAGAACTTTTACCTAGCATTGACTAGAGGGTACATATTGTGATATCAAGAAATCAATCAAAGTAGCTAGAAAATGTGTTTTTACTAAAATGCCATCTAACTCTCTGCTCCATTTTATTACTAAAGTCATTAATTTTGAAGGATTTCAAGCTAGAAATTATTATTTTATTACTGAAAATGAGTTAATGATTGAGTTGGAAAATAAAGCAAAAGAAGTAATTTGTCCCCACTGCAATAAAAGTACTGATAAAGTCCATCAATCTCATTGGTATCGGGTCAGAGATATTCCTGGTAGTGGTTGGGATATTTTTTTAAATGTAAATCGTCGTCAGTTTAGATGTAGAAGCTGCTCTCAACTCTTTTCTGAGGAGTTAAATTTTATTAAAAAAAGAAGAACCTACACCAAAAGACTAGCAAAGAAAATAATAGAGGAAGTCTTAGAAACAGATATTGTTAATACAGCCAAAAGAAATAGAATCACTCCAGCGGAGATCGAAACAATTCTCAAAGAAGTAGAAGAAGATTGTTTGAGTGAAAAGCCAACCGAACTAAAACGGTTAGGAATAGATGAGATTACCCATTTAAAAGGAGGAAGAAATTATGTAGCAGTGTTGGTAGATATAGACAAGCGAAAACCGATAGCACTCCTAGAGAAAAGAAACAAAGAGACAATACTAGAATACTTGCGGGGATTAGGCTCAGAGTTATTAAATCAAATAGAAGAGGTGAGCATAGATCTTTGGGTTCCTTATAAAAGTGTGGTAGAGGAATTAATACCCAATGCACGAGTAGTAGCAGACAGATTTCACGTTATGAAACAAATTAATGAGGAATTAGATCGTGAGAGAAGAAGAGAAAAAAGAGCAGCAAATAAAATCAAGAACAAGAAAGAAAGAGATCGGAAAATTCAGGTAATTACGCACAGCAAGTATCCCTTACTCAAGAGCAAAGAAAACTTAAACGAGCGAGAAAAAGACAAATTAGCAGAAGTCCAAAAGTCAATGCCAAGCTTAATAAAAATGTATCAAATGAAGGAAGATTTTCGAGATATACTCAACCGTAAGATAACAGAAGATGAGGCATTTTGGTGTTTGGTAGAATGGATGGCATTAGCTTATCAGAAGTTCCCACAAAGCTGTCAAACTATCAAAAGATGGTTTGAAGAGATTCTGGCTTATTTTAATCACCGGACAACTCAAGGAGCGGTCGAGGGAATCAATCAAAAAATTAAACTAATTAAAAGAAGAGCTTATGGCTTAACTAATTTTGCCAACTTCCGAAGAAGAGTCTTATTAAATTGGCATTTTTGCTATTAATTTTTCATAGCTAGTCTAGGAGAGCCAATATTTTTTAGCAATAAACCTGCTGTCAAATTATCTTTATTAGTCACAATAGCAGTTGCTCTGAGTATTTGGATGGGAAGTAATCCTATTTCTCTTCAGCATGGAAAATTATCAGTTCCAGTTACAACTTCCACGGTTACTTCCAATAATTCAACCCAACAAATTCAACCGCAAGTTTATTGGTTACGATCGAATCAAAACAAACTAACTCTAGTTGCCAAATCATTACCATCGAATACACCAAGTTCTAGTTCCCCACAGCAAGGATTAACAATCGCCATGCAACAATTACTAGCAGCCCAACCTCGTGATGATTTGAGCAGTACGATTCCTAAAGGTACCAAGCTGCTGAATTTGCAAGTTCGTGCTGATGGGGTGCATGTTGACTTATCGCCAGAATTTCGATCTGGTGGTGGTAGTACCTCAATGATTTATCGAGTCGCACAGGTGATTTATACAGCTACCAGCCTCGATCCCAATCGAGAGATTTTTCTCTCTGTCGGCGGACAATCGATCGATAATAACCATCCATTATGTGGTGAAGGATTAATCTTGCAGCAACCGACTACCCGCGATTCTCCAGAGGAGCAACTAAGCCGACATTTTACGTCGTTTAAGGGATGAAAGAAACTGCTCTAGGACACTGACAAGCAATTATGCTAGAGAAGTGCCCTGACAGTTAAGACCGAAGCCTCACTGGTGCGATAGCAGCCCGAAAAGGAGCATGGTTCTGAGCTACGTGGTAATAAGATTGGCGAAGGAATAATAATCCTATCCCGTTTAGAAGACTTTACAGCGACCCACTCAGGTCAGAGCACCTATTCTTCACCCAAAAGAAGGAAAAAATGGTTAAACCAAAAGTAGAACCGGAACTCAAGAGAGTTCATCCTCAAGCAGCAGGAATAGACATTGGAGCTTCAGAACATTGGGTCAGTATCCCCAGCGAACCAGATCCAGAGCCAGTGAGGAAGTTTAGCTGTTTTACAGCCGACCTGTACGCCATCGCTGAATGGCTAAAATCGCGCGGGATTACCACAGTAGCAATGGAATCAACGGGAGTATATTGGATTCCGTTGTTTCAAATCTTGGAAACCAGCGGATTAGAAGTCCGGTTGGTAAATGCTCACTTCGTCAAGACAGTGCCTGGTCGCAAGAGCATTGATGGATTGGAAGCACTGAGTGTTCAGGCAATTATTTCCGAAGTAGGTTTAGATCCTACTCGTTTTCCTACCTCCAAGCATTTCACCTCGTGGCTGGGCATTTGTCCTGGCAGTAAGATTAGCGGTGGTAAAATCCTCAGCTCTAAAACTCGCAAGGTGGTCAATCGAGCCTCAAATGCTTTTCGGATTGCTGCTCAATCCTTAGCTAATAGTCAGACTGCTTTAGGTGGTTTCTATCGCCGGATTCGTACCCGTTCTGGCGCGCCCATTGCAATTACGGCAACGGCTCATAAGCTAGCGCGGATTTTTTATCACTTGTGGACGACAGGGGAAGATTTTGTGGATGCTGGTGCAGAAGCTTATGAGCAACAATACCAACAACGGGTGCTCCAGCATATCAAACAACGGGCGAAGAAAATGGGCTTCGATCTAGTTCCTGAGCTAATTGTGGGTTAAGTTTCTTAGAAGAGGCTCCGCCAACGGTTTGCTGCTGATTTTCTCTAATTTGTAAACATAACCAACAACAGGAATTAATAACATGACCGTACCAAATGACAACTTTCAAGAAAACGTCGAAACAATCCAGTCTGAATTAGTAACTGGGGAACATGAAGCAAAAACAGCCGAAAAGATTGGTGTAGAAGAATTTAGCATTCATGGTGATGCCTTGGGTGCCAAAATTAAGGAACTGATTCATCAAGGCAACATTCGGCGGATTATTCTCAAAAATGAAGAGGGGCATATATTAATTGAAATCCCCTTAACTGTTGGCGTGGTAGGTGGTGCCATTAGTGCAGCTTTCTTCCCGATTCTGGCTGCTGTGGGATCGATCGGTGCGATGGTCGCTCATCTGACGATCGTGGTGGAAAAACGAGAATAATTTTGCTAATCCAGCAGCAATTCCAAATTCAAAATATTCTACCGATTTCTTACCAACAGTCGATGGCGAAGCCTTTCTGCTGAGGCAGACGCTCCGCGAACGGAACGAAAATCTTTGCTAGTGGGGTTGGGCGGGTTTGTTTGGTATTTATTGGTAAAATCTGGACTAGTTAGCATAAACCCGCCGCTACAACATATAGAAATGAGCTTGAATTTGTAATTGCTATTGTTTCGATGAAACTATCTCAAACACTTTCCCAATTATTAGTCGAATATGCCGATCGACCTTTACCACTTCATGCCTTACTAAAACAAGCCGGAAATAATGGGTTTGGCACCATTGCGGGAATATTAACAATCCCGATGCTGATTCCTATCCCGACAGGTTAAACGCACTTAAATTTGTTATTACTAAAAACTTTGACGATCGAATGAATAAATAGCATCTAGAAATCTTGTAATTACTGCTAGGTAATAGTTAGAGCTAATTAACTATGTTAGAATTTAACAAATTTAATTTAACTAAAATGAAGCTGAAGCCAAAATATAGTATTATAGAACACTTCGAGAGTGTAGAAGACTACAGGACAGAGCGCGGGAAAAAGCATAAATTAATTGATATCATCACCATTACCATTTGTGCTGTAGTATCTGGAGCTGATACATGGATAGATATAGAAATTTATGGTTTGGCGAAGAAGGAATGGCTAGGTAAATTTTTAGAGTTGCCGCATGGTATTCCATCACATGATACATTTGGAAGGGTATTTTCACGAATTAATCCTGAAGAATTTCAAAAAAGTTTCCTGAGTTGGGTTAAAGGAATATCTAAAATAACAGCAGGAGAAATAATTGCACTTGACGGCAAACAATCTCGAAATTCAGGAGATAATACTAATGGACAAGGTGTACTAAATACTGTTAGTGCATGGGCTGTAACTAATAGATTAGTATTAGGACAGAAAATGGTTGAGGGCAAATCTAATGAAATCACAGCACTTCCTGAATTAATTAAAGTTCTAGATTTAGCCGGATGTATAGTTACCATTGATGCAATGGGATGTCAAAGAGAAATAGTAAAAAAAATTGTTGAAAAAGATGCAGATTATGTAATTGCTGTGAAAAAGAATCAACCAAGTTTATACGACCAAGTAGAAAGGCTATTTAAACAGGCTATTGCAACTGGTGGCGCAGGTTTCAATCTGAGTGATTTCAGGACTAAGGAGATTAATGGGGGTAGGGAAGAAATCCGTAATTATTTAATGATATCAGATGTTGCCGATCGAATAGATTCATCCCATAACTGGATGAAATTGACTAGTATTGCGATGGTTGAATCAGTAAGAACTATTGGGGATAAAACCACCGTAGAGACTCGTTATTTTATTAGTAGTTTAGCTAATAATGCCAAGAGAGTCGCCGGAGCAATTAGAGGTCATTGGGGGATAGAAAATTCACTTCATTGGGTACTTGATGTTTCTTTAAGAGAAGATTATAGTCGAATTAGGAAAGATAATGCGCCAGCTAATTTTGCAGTATTACGGCACATAGCTATTAACTTAATTAGTCAAAATAAAAGTCGGAAATTAAGTGTGAAAAGCAAGAGATTTCTAGCAGGTATAGATGACAAATACTTGGCTGAAATTTTAGAAGGTATTTTATAATTTACGAACTATTGGTTGAAATCAAATTACTTCTATAATATATCGACGATTTAAGTTATTCCTTCGATCGACTACTTTATATTGCATTAAATTAAATAAATATTGCCTTATACTATACATCAGTTCTAATTGAATTCGTCGTAAATGTATTTAGTTCATAAATACTGCTTAAGTTGTATGTATTATTGAATTCGATCGCCTCATATCAAGTTTTGATGCGTTTAACCTGCTTCAATCTCCAAGTCATTCCCTTTAATGTGCCGACTACTCAAGCGCGTCGCTTTTTAATCTTATTTGAAGATACTTTATCGCCGACGATCGCCAGTTTAGCTACGTTACAGCCGCAAATCGAGCCGATGCCCCTGCAAGATTCAGAGTCAGCTAGTACCCAGCTCCGACAAGAATTAGCGATCGCCATTGGCGAACGCACCGCAACTCAGGAATATTTACGTGCGGTCATTCAAGAGCAAGAATCGAGCAATCAAGATCTCAAGGTTGCTAACGAAGAAATCTTATCGAGTAATGAGGAATTACAAAGCACAAATGAGGAATTAGAAACTGCTAAAGAAGAGATTCAAGCAACTAATGAAGAACTCAATACTACCAACGACGAACTCCGCCGCCGTAACTCCGAACTCGATCTAGTCAACAACGATCTGACTAATTTACTGGCGAGTATTAATGTCCCGATCTTAATGCTAACTAACGACTTACTGATTCGGCGATTTACACCGATGGCACAACGGTTGTTTAACTTTATTAGTGGCGATATCGGTCGCCCGTTGAGTGACATCCGTACTAACCTAAATATTCCTGACTTAGAGCCGCTAATTTTAGAAGTACTAGAGACGCTGAGTGTCAAAGAACTAGAGGTACAAACCCAAACCGGATACTGGTATACGCTCCGCATCCGTCCCTATCGGACTACCGAAAATCGGATCGATGGGGTGGTGCTGGTATTGCTCGATATCGACGCGCTCAAGCGTAGTGCCGCCACCGTCGAAGCGGCGCGAAATTATGCCGAAGCGATCGTCGAAACCGTCCACCTCCCCCTGCTGGTACTAGAATCCGATTTTCGCGTCAATACCGCCAATCGATCGTTCTGCGACACCTTTCATGTGTCTCAACTCGAAACAGCGCACACGACGCTGTTCGAGCTAGGTAACGGACAATGGAATCTCCCAGGCTTGCGATCGCACCTAGAGGATATTTTGGATAATGATACGATCCTGACCGATTTTGAGGTCGAACACTCCTTCGAGCGCATCGGCCACAAAAAGATGCTGTTAAATGCTTGGAAGATTATTGCCGCTGGCGATACCCAGCGGATTTTGCTATCGATCGCCGATATTACCGAGCAGCGGCAATTTGAAACCGAACGCGCGTATCTGCTGACTCAGGAGCGATTAGCCCGTCAAGAAGCGGAGATCGCCAATCGTGCTAAAGATGAGTTTTTAGCCAATTTATCCCACGAACTACGCAACCCGCTGACGGCCATCATCGGCTGGGCGCAACTACTCCGCGCCCATCAACTAGAGCAGACCAAAATCGATCGCGGTTTGGAAGTTATCTACCGCAGTGCCAAGGCGCAATCGCAACTAATCGAGGATATGCTCGATCTCTCTCGGATTGCTAGTGGTAAATTACATCTAGATCCACAACAGCTCGATCTAGTCTCCGTCGTGAATACAGCGATCGAATCCGTCCAACTTACCGCCAATTCCAAAGCGATTCAATTCAGTGTCCACCTCACTCCGACAACGATCGTCGGCGATAGCGACAGGTTGGGGCAAGTACTGTGGAATCTCCTGACGAATGCGATTAAATTTACCCCTACTGGCGGACGAATCGATGTCACGCTAGCCGTCATCGAGACTTTTGCCGAGATTCGCGTCAGCGATACCGGACAAGGCATCAGTACTGAGTTGTTGCCCCATATCTTCGACAGATTTCGCCAAGGCGATTCTAGTAGCAGTAAAGCTACTCAGGGGTTGGGATTGGGACTATCGATCGTCCGGCAAATCGTCGAACTCCACGGCGGTACCGTGCGGGCAGAAAGTGGCGGAGAAGGGCTGGGCACCACAATGGTCATTCAATTGCCCTTAACGGCGGTAGCGGGCGATTTAGCCCCTGTTGCGACACCCCAAATATCAGACGGCTCACCAATTCTAACTCTGGCAGTTTTTTCCCTATCTGACTTACGGATTTTGGTGGTTGACGACGAGGTAGATATTCTCGATTTGCTCAAATACATCCTAGAAAACGCTGGCGCAAAAGTGACGATCGCTCACTCGACTCAGGAGGCGATTGTCAAACTAGGAAATGGAGGCAAATATGACGCGCTCTTAGCAGATATCGGGATGCCAGAGGAAGATGGGTTTGCATTGATCCATCAGGTGAGAACCTTCGATCTGGCATCCGGCGGGCAGATTCCCGCAGCGGCAATTACGGCTTATGCCAGCGATCGAGATAAACAACTCGCGATCGCGGCTGGCTATCAAGTCCATCTGGCTAAACCTATCGATCCCGATCGACTGATCCAAATGGTTGCCACTCTGACGGGGCGAATGGGTACCAATAATAATTAACCTAAGTTACTAACCTAAGTTGCTAGTTACAGATTTATTAGTGTGGAAGGGGGTAAGGGGGAAAGGGTAAGGGGTAAAGGATATAACAATTTCCTTTACCCTTTGCCCTTTCCCCTATAACCACCTTGCGAATATAACTAGCAACTTGCGTTACTACTACTTTTTACGTCCCAATCAGCTTGGCAATATGCGCCACTAGTTGCGTTGGCTCGATCGGTTTAGCTAGCAACATTTGAAACCCGTAAAATTGAGAAATCTCTCGATCGCGCTTGGTACTATATGCCGTCAGGGCGATCGCTGGAATCTGTCCGCCAGATGCAGCAGGTAACGCCCTGACTTGACGGATTAACGACCAACCATCTGTTTGGGGCATTCCCAGATCGGATAAGAGCAGATTGTACGATTGGGGCTGCACCTGTAATGCTTGGAGGGCTGGGAGCGCGGAGCCAACCGCTGTAACTGTTGCCCCAGCTTGTTCGAGGATAGTGGCAATTAGTAGCAGCATATCCTCATCATCCTCAACCACCAGGATGTTAAATCCCTCCAAAATTGTTAACTGCTGCTGGATTGTAGATTGTGGAAGCGGAGCAAGTGTTGAATTTAATTTAGACATTATCTTATAGTTAAACCTCATCAGGTTTTTGAGTTGATGTTCCACAGGAGGGGTTGTGCCAAGAACCGATCGAGGTCGGCGGTGTAAATCTAGCGATCGTCGCTAGGCAATTGAAATCCGATCCCGTTTATCTTTGCTCGAAGAAACCGACTCCTGATTAATGCCAATTAATTGAGCGACTCGCATCGCCGCAGAGATCGCGCCGCCATGCAAACCATCACCGAGATACGCTCCGGCATGATAAGTATGATTCTCACCATTTGTGGCAACCACTTCATCGCGGTATCGAAAAGATGCGGTGGTGTACAAAGGGGTATAGTGTTCCTGCGTATGAATGATGCGCTCTGGAGCGATTAATTCTTCTAACTGGAATGACAAGAAATAATCTGGTGGCGACGAGATGTCGTCAAGTTGATTAAGATAGCCATTATAGCCCCACCTAGTATTTGTTTGAAAGAAGTCAAATTCCGATGGTTTGTGGATGCCAAACCGATCGTATATCGAAGTATCGGTGTGAATTATGCTAGTAACTTTATTAGTTTTCCAGCTAGAAAATCGTTTGGTTTCGGTAGCAGTCGGATCGCCTAACAGTGCCATTACTTTGTCTGGTGGCGTGGCAAATACAACTCGCTCGAATTCCTGAATTTCACCTGTAGATATCATAATTTTGACACCATCGGGACTTCTGAGAATCCGATCGATCTCGACACCCAACACGATCTTCCCCCTAAATCGACTGAGGATTTTTTCGATATAAGTATACACGCCACCTTTAATACCGACCCAATTGACTGCAATATATTCACGCAACATTGGAATTGCTAATTCTGCCGGAAAATCATCGATTAGTTCAAATGGAATTGAATAACTATACATCACTAGCAATTTCAACCAAGTATCGCGAGTACCTGAATATTTTAAGTATGCTGAAAGCGGAAGATTTGCCAGATTTTGGAGATCGGCTAATTGGGTTCTTAGCCACAAGCTAGCCGAACGAGCATAAAGGGTGTCGAGGCGTAAATGTTCGATGAGGCGGTGAATACCTGTAAAGTTATTATCGATCGTCACTCCCGATAAAAAACTACTGCCATTATTCAAAAACATTGCCGAACCAACCCGCACGGGTTCGAGTTCGACATCCAATTCTTTCATCAAAGTAATGAAATCTACAAACGCGATCGGAAACTCCAATACTCCACATTCGAGAACTTCTGTACAATCCGAACGATTCGGTTTAACATTTTTATTCAGTGTCCGAATGTGTCCGCCCAACATCAGTTGTCGCTCAAATACGGTAACATGATGCCCTTGTTTGTCGAGCAGATATGCAGAAACCATTCCACTCGCTCCACCACCTATTACTGCAATTTTCATGTGTTAACCTCTCAATTGTGGAAAATCCCTCGAAGGGGTTGGGTGAAAATCCCCTCCGAGGAGCGGCTTGCGCTCGTCGGGTTCCCCGACGGTTTAGCAAGACAAGACAGGGGTGCCCGTAGGGCGGGGTGGGTAGATCTCCGCACCACCTCAAACAAACACACATGTTCCGGCTATTCAATCCCCTAAAATTACATCCCCAGACAATCGTTGATACAACAATGCCCCCGTCCAAATCGTCGGTGCAAAACCTGGATAACCCGAAGAAGCATTACAGAAATAAAATTGCCCTAGTGAAGTTTCATGATTCAATCGTCCCAAACCCATATTGCGCGGAGTCAAAATCGAGCCATAAGAATTCCCTTCAGGACACCAGCAATAGCGTTCGTTAGTAGTCGGGCTACCTGTAATATCAAAGACCAGATGCTTCCGAAAATTCGGCACATAATGTTTTTCCACCACATCGAGAATCGAATCTAAAATCTCCTGCTTTTTCTGCCTGTAGTCTTTGGGATTGCTATCTCGCAATTGCTTAAAATAACCATAATTAGCAACAGTGAGAAATTCCACGATTTGACAATCTGCCGGACAATCTCGACTCGCCTCTGTTAATAAAGTGGGTGTGGTAATAGCAAAACTCGGATTAGAATAGTCGTGGCGATCGTACATTTGGGCGAACGCTTCGTTCAGACTTTCATGACCTGTATGGAACAGATTCCACTTGCCAAATCCATAGTCTCTCAGGTCGAGATCTTTGACAACACAATAAACCATGTAGTTAGATGCCGAATATTCATAGTCGAGTTTGCGACAGACAGATTTAGAGAATTTTTCTAATCCGATCGTTTTAGCGGCTTGTTGAGGATCGATATTGCAAATGACCGTATTGCCTGTAAATTCTGCGGGTTGATGCGTGGTCAAATTCATCGCCTCAACTCCCATCACCGTTTTATTTACGACTCTGAACTTCGTGACTTCATGATTTAGCAATACTTGTCCCCCATGAGATTCGATGACTTTCACCAACGAATTAATTACAGATTCAAAATGCTGGGTTGGGTAAAATGCTCCTGCTTGATAACCTCTAAATAATGCTACCCATGCAAAGAAAGAAAGTTGATTTGGCGGTAGTAAAAAATCCAGCCATTGCAGGGCTAAAAGCGTCTGGGCAGCTTGGGGAAGCTGGAATTTGTCAAATACATCCTGAAGGGTGCTATTGAGGTTCCAGACGGTACTCCAGACCTCACTGGGATGTTTGAGTAGTTCGATCGGATTAATGGGTGGCGCAACTATTTTCAAGCCTGCACCAGTTTGCTCGACTTCATTCACAAACTGGCGAATGTTGCGATCGTAGTCGGGAAACAGCGCAGACAATCGATCGATTAATACTGCTGGATCTGAAGGAATATCCATTTTATAACCGGGCATTCGCATGTGGTCGAAGCCGTCTGGATCGTATCGTTCAAAAGTTACGTCCTTATCCAATCCCAGTTTCTTCAACACTTTATTGACTGTTTGCCCTTCCCCACAGTCCCAAACGTAGTGGAACTGAGCATTAAACGTATACTTTTTAGCCATCGTAAACGTATGTCCAAATCCACCTGGATGCTCGTGAGCTTCGAGGATTTGGACGGTCTTCCCAGCGTTAGCCATCAACGCACCAAAGGTCAACGCTGATAGACCACTGCCAATAATTAGGTAATCTGGTTGCATTAAGAAGTTCCTGGCATCATAAATGTTAGCTATTTTTGATAGTTCGGTTAGAAAAATTGAGATTGTTAATAATACTGTTCAAAATTTTCAATCCATTTTGCTTTAGCCTTCTGACAGTAATCCTTACAATCAACTGCTCGATCGGTCATGACGGTGACTGGATGGAGAGCACATTTAAGATAGTGATTATCATTAAAATATCGACAGCGAGAACATGTAATAGTGAGGGGCAGCGTTACTTTAGATGAATTCTGCTTGCGCTTGGGACTGCGAGCATAAATTAGCACGCCGATTGTCAAGAATATTCCCATGCTAACGATCGTTCCCCATGCGACAGGTGGAGGCAATGGGGGTGGAGTATCCAGACCATTTACCCTTCGCTGACTTGAAATAACAATGAAGTTGGCGGAGCCTGTCAGCATAATGGTCGAACTGGCTTGCATCGAGCTTTCCTGTAAAATCTAAAATCTATCGACTGCTGACACCATCAGTCGTGCGTCCACTCATTTGACCCGATTCGATTTGGTAAATCGAAATAACTTCCGCTCGTCCCCAGGAGTCAGTCCAAGTTCGATTAATCGCTGGCGACAGCGTAGCATCCCGCTGTTTAACGAGTGTCATCACTCGCTCTATCTCTGGTTGCTCTGTGACGTGTTTGGCTCGACCCATCACAATTGCACTCCGCCAATGTTCGGGACTACGAAATTCTTCAACCTGCAAACAAACATCCGGATCTGCATCCATGTCATGAGTTTTCATGCCAATGGTTGTAAATAGGTAAATGTTGGTATTGTCGAGATAATAGTACATCGGCATCACACAGGGTTTGCCCGCGTGAATAAAGCCCAGATGACCGTACCCCACTTTAGCTAGTAATTCATGGATCTCATCCTGTCCCATTTCATCGATATCTAACACGATTTTCTCCTAAAAATTTAGTCGATCTGTAATATTTGGTAGAGCTAATTTGTGGGAGCACCCACTTTTGGCAGATCTACTTTTTTAAACACCCCACATAGCATGGTTTCTAGAGTGTAACAATTATGTTTCTTCTGAAAGTGGATGCTCCCTAATTTGTACTTGATTTCTGTTGAATCACCAATACCGAGCAAGGTGCATGATGCAAGACATAGTTACTAGTACTACCCAAAAATATCTCACTCAACATCGATTTTTGGTTGCGTCCCATCACAATTACATCTGCCGCATAGTTTTTTGCTGTTTCACAGATTGTGCGTCCGGCATCCCCAAGATTTTGAAAAATCTCAGCTTTAATATTTCTTGCCCTAGCCTCTGTTGCATAAGATTCTAACCGTTCCATCCCCTGTTGTTCGCGGTCTTGTAGTTCTTTCTGATATTGTTGAATTGCCAGATCGTTCATTATTGGATAAGTACCGCCCATCATTGGAGTACCTAATGTCTCAAAACCATTTTGGAAGAGATTGAGAACATGTACGATCGAGATCTGGGCACCATATTTTTGGGCGAGTGTGAGTCCAGATTTGAAAACTTCTGCTGACTCTGGGGAGTCACCAGTTGCTATTAAGATTTTTTGCAGCACTCAGATTCATTTGCCTCAATAATTGTTAGCTAGAATTGACAACTTGCCAGATCGACTATCGATTAGAGAAAGACAATTTTAGATGTCGGTGCATGTCCCAGAAATAGATAGGCAGCAGGTCGGAGCACACTTTCAGAATAGATAATCTTTTGGATAATTAGACTGGGAGCGCGTTTGGCAGTGGCATTATAAGTTGCAAGTTCCCCCTCCATACTAAAATCGCTATGAGTGCGATAATGGTCGTGGTTATGCACTGCATAGAGGATGAAGTTATAGATCGGATTGATACCCAGGCTAGTATCGTAATTTTCAGCAGACACCCACAGATGACTTTGCTTGATATCTGCAAACATTTCGGCGGCATTCTGGTAACGCTCGTACCATGAGAATTCGAGGTTGAGTGGGGTAGTTTGAAACTCACTCCAAAGCCAATCACATAGTTCGACGAGCGTTGCATCATCAATTTGGGCGGGTTCGCTGTCTAGGTAGAGTTTAGCCAGGGTTTCAACTTTGAATGTCCCGATCTTAGATCGAGTATTCACATCAGTATGTAAATCTGCTACTTTTGAATTGTTATTGCGTTGTTTTGAAGGACTACTAATTAAATTACTCAAGATATTTTCCATAAATATGTATTCACATATTAGGCTAAAAATGTGAGTATCTTGTGAGGAAAATAAGATCGCAAGCTATTACTGTAGAGAAGTTGTAATTTAGATCTATATTTTTTCAAGCTTTATTAAAAACATTAGTCGCACGGTTAATAAACAAATGTAACTACTTAGGTTGAGGAATCGGAGATTGAGGATGACCAGAAAAAAGAGAGATGAAAGCATCCAAGACATTAAAGCCCTGTTTTCTCAAAGTAGAAATATAGCCCCGAATGCGACAGAACATTTTCGCCCCGGCTTCAGAGCGAAAAGTGCCAGAAATCTTCTGTTTAAGTTTGACCATCCGAACATCCCGCTCCGCCTGATTATTATCAAAGGGCACGTCGAAATCGTACATAAATCCCAGCACAGATGCCTGTTGGTTTTGCAAACGGTCTAAAAGATTCCGAGCGGGTGATTGTTTTTGGCGACCACCGCTCTTGCGGCGATGTTTAGTCGGTGGTGGGGCTAGAGGCGGGTTAGCAGCAAACCCTTGGTCTAAGATCGTCTGATAACGAGTCTCGAAAACTTGCAGCACATCTGCCGCCAATGGTGTTTGGGCAAGGCTCGCCTCATCCACTTGAGACTTGATACTACCTAGCAGAATCAGCATCCCAATCGCCCAAGGTTGCTGATATTGCTCCCAAATGAACATTAACTCTCGTAAATGATGAGCATTACAGAGGAAATGTTCGCAGTTGTAATGCTGATAACTCTTCCAGCCGTCATGAATGGCCTTGCCCTGAAACTGTGGCAAGATTTTCATCTCATCAATGGCATCATGTCCCCGCTTACTATGGACAAAGTAGTAGGTTAATCCGTCGGTGCAAGCGACATGTAACCACCAGAGCTTACCATTGACGCGCATTCCAGTTTCATCAAAATGAACTACTTGTGAGTCTACAATTGCCGCGTGAATGGTGCTGGCAATTGGTGCTAATTGCTCAAAGCATTGGCTGCGGGTATTGAATAATGTTGCTTCGGAGACACTTACCCCGACAATATCACTTAATACTTCACAGGTTCTAGCCGATGGCAGTAGTTGACCTTCCATCAAGTACACCATCATACTTTTTAGTCTCGGCCCATATTGCACCACGCTATTCGCAAATGGCGGAAATTCCGCTTGGTTCTCTATTCCACAGTGGGGACAGTTTTTAACTTCGGCTCGATGCTCATATACTTTTAGCTCAATTGGTGGGATGTCATATACCTGCCGCGCCCATACTGTCTGCACTGGCTCGATTGCTAGCGATGCTCCACATTTATGGCACTCCTCCACCTTGTGTTCGACAACCACATCTACTTCTGTACTCCATTCCAGTGTCGAGCCAGGGTGGTCTATCTGTCCACCTGTTTTCTTCTGGCTCTTCGTTCTTAAACTTTTTGTCTTTTTCCCAAACCCATCCCCTGATGGCGGTTTACTGCTGTTGCTGCTATTTTTCTTGTCCTTGCCTTCTAACGCCTCTACCCGCTCTTCCAGTTTCCCTAGCTTTTCTACCAGTCCTTCTACTAATTCAATCACCGCTTCTTCCCCCCGCGCATACACGGACAGGATTTCTTCTCGGCTGATTAATTTCCTCGGACTTTCCTGGCTCAATTCTCTACACCTGTTTCTTTTTCTACTGCACTGACCTACATTACCCGACTTTTTAGATGATGTCTGAAAACTTCTTCTTTTTTTAACCTAAGTAGTTACAAACAAATCACCAAATAGATAGATTTTTAGATACGATCTGTCAACCTTTTATCTATCAATAGGAAGAGATTTTAAGTATTAATTATTTGAGTGAAATTCGTGGCATGAAACACTATTCCAATCCAGATGTTTTTGCTATCGACGATCTTAACGATTCTATATCATCCTACTACCCAAGACATTCTAAGCTGGCTTAACTCTCTGTCTCAGCCCCCAACGTGAAATCGACAACGATTCACCATTGGCGACGTTGCACGATCGAGCATATCTTGAAATTAGCGTCCTAACAGCCTTGGTTGTTGCCATACCCTGAAATTAGATGAGTCGATCGGTGAAATTGAGGTATATCGATTACCTCCGGTAGGCTACGCCAACGACACAATTACTGACACTCGATTACCTCTTGGCGCGGCTACGCCAACGACACCGCTCAGTCAGAAAGCCTGTCAAATTGAAATTAACCCTAATCGCTGAGGTAAGCGCGTGTACCTTTTGCCAACTTGGTTTTGCCTCACCGCCAACCCGATCGCCTTATTCGATCCCACCACGATCGCTAACTTCTTTGCCCGCGTCAATCCGGTATAAACCAAATTCCGCGACAACAACAGATAATGCTGCATATAGAGCGGCAAAATTACCACTGGATACTCCGAACCTTGGGATTTGTGGATGCTAATCGACCAAGCCAAGCCTAACTCATTCAAATCCGCATAATCATAAATGACCGCTCTATCCTCAAACTGAATCGATACCTCATGTTCGGTTGAATCGATCGAGCCAACTACCCCCAAATCCCCATTAAATACCTCCCGCTCGTAATCGTTCTTGAGCTGAATCACTCGATCTCCCACCCTTAGAATATCCCCACCCCGATTAATTTGAGCTTTTTCCGGCGCAGGCGGATTGAGCAACTGCTGCAACACCTGATTCAAATTTCGCGTACCCACCACCCCTCGCGTCATCGGACATAGCACCTGGACATCCGCAACCGGATCGAACCCCAAACTAGGCACAAAATCTCGAATCAACTCGCAAATTGCCTGCACCCCATGTTCCGGCTCGAATCCGCCATTGTGCCACAGACAATCAGACTGCGGCGTATCAGAAATCGGTTCGATGCTGGGATATTGTCCCCGATTAATCTGGTGAGCAGCGCGAATAATCCCACTCGATTGTGCTTGACGGAATACCTGAGTCAGCCTGATGACGGGAATGCGATCGGATTTTATCAGATCTCCCAACACGCTACCTGGGCCAACTGACGGCAATTGGTCTATATCTCCCACAAAGAGTAAATGAGCAGCAGTCCGCACCGCCTTAATCAGGGAATTAGCTAGGAATAGATCCAACATCGAAGCTTCATCAACAACGATCGCTTCATGTGGCAAAGGTTCATCTACACCTCGTTTAAACCCTCTAGTCGCCGGATCGAACTCCAACAGACGGTGAATGGTTTTCGCTTCGATTCCTGCCATTTCTGAGAGCCTCTGAGCGGCTCTCCCCGTCGGTGCAGCTAGAGCGATTTTCTTACCCATTGCCTTCCATAGCGCGACAATGGTGCGGGTACAGAAAGTTTTACCACAGCCAGGGCCACCAGTAAGAATCAACACCCGTTGCGTCGCCGCCATCTCTACCGCTTGCTGTTGTTCGGGGGAGAGGGTAATCTTGTGACTTTGGGTAAATCTGTCGATCCAATTGCGGACGCGAGGTAAATCTACCGATTGGGGTCGTTCGAGCAGCTTGAGGATAGAAATGGCTAAATTCTGTTCGGTGTAGAAGAAGCTAGGCTGGAAATACAAGGGAATGTCTTCGACTGTTTCCAGGATTAAATCCTGCTGCACACTCATTTCTCTCAATACTTCCAGTACCGCATTATCCGTCGAGATATGTTCTTGAGTCGTGAGTTTAGTCGTTGCCGCTGTTAATAATTCCGGCTGAGGCAAGAAACAATGCCCATCTTCTGCTGCTTCACCCAGAACATGTTTGATGCCAGCTCGATAACGGAATGTCGAAGCAGGATCTACGCCTAAATTTCGCGCGATCGTATCGGCGGTGATGAAACCGATCCCAAAAATATCTTCCGATAGTTGATAGGGATTATTCGTGACAATATCGATCGATTTATCCCCGTACTGTTTAAAGATTTTCACCGCATAGGTCGTCGAAACCCCATGACTCTGGAGGAACAACATTACCTCCTTAATCGCCTTCTGCTCGTTCCAGGCTCGTTGAATCATTTTGACTCGCTTCTTACCGATACCAGGAACTTCAATCAATCGATCGCTATCCCGTTCGATAATTTCTAAAGTATCCAGCGCGAAATGCGCCACAATTCGCTTGGCGGTAACGGGGCCGACTCCTTTAATCAAACCGCTGCCTAAATACTTCTCAATTCCCGTCAGCGTTGCAGGTTTAGTTTCGCTGTATTTGATAACTTGAAATTGCTGCCCGTACTGAAGATGTTCCTTCCAAGTGCCCTGGAGTTGGAGGGTTTGTCCCGCCTGGATATTGGCGAAGTTACCGACGATCGTGGTTAACTCACGAGCGCGGGGTGATTGGAGGCGAGCGACCGTATAGCCACTTTCTTCAGAATGAAAGGTAATCCGCTCTACCACTCCAGTCAGCGAAACCTGGGGTGCAACTGAAGAATCGCCTGATGTGTTTGCTCGATCGGTAGACACTAAAGTAGTAGGAAAATAACAGAGTATCGATCGATAGATATGACTTAATTATCTCAGAAATTTATCTTCTCTACCATCAAAACTGTCGCGATTTTGCTGCGTTCGTTGCCCGACTTTGACTGTTTAGAAATCACTGAACTTTATGCAGGTGGGGGACATAAAATAGTGCGGGATTTAGACTTGCTATTCAAACAGTTTTCAAACTGCGTAGTGCCCTGGTGCAAAGCTTAATTGTCTCAGTTACATCACTCTCTAATTGCCACCGTTGACAGACCATCTGTACCCATTCCGGTTGAGACTTGGCAGCATCATTGAGCCAATTGCTAGCTGAATCGCGGACATAACCAGAGGCATCCGCACGGATTGGCTCTAGTAAAGGCAAGCCCAATTCGGGATTTTGCTTGAGCTTGGGAATATGCGCGCACCACACTCCACGCGGTCGAGTTACTTCGATGGCAAACCGTCGGAGATTTGGAGCACTCTCGCTCGTCCAAGGCATCAATAGGGGGATTGCTTCTTCGATCTGACTGGCAACATAGGGACGCACGGCCAACCACGACCATTCTCTCACGCCAAAGTGGTTATCATTAGCAAGCGATCGGATCGAGTTTAATCTTTCTGCGAGGGAGAGATCGGGGATAGCAGCTTGCAGATAGGCTGCCCAACCTCGCACGGTATCTGAAGGGTGCGCTACAAGCTCTCGCCCGTCCACCGCACCCAAATGTTCTAACAGCAGCTTTCCCGTAGCCGCCATTCGCTTAGTAATTCCATCAGATGGGAGAATGCGACTTTTAGCGACATTTGCCAATTCTGGAACGACATGTCCCATTAAAATCGCAAAATCGACAGCCAGACACTCCGCTAGGTTGACAGTCTCAGTCGCACCGGAATTAAGTTGCTCTAAAACATCAATCGGCACATCGCTCGGCTTGAGCGAACCTTTTCTAGTTACCATAATTCAAAGACAGTTATTCATTAACTCAAGCTCCTGCTTCAGAATAGTAAACCATCGATCGAGAAATTAAGATCCGGCTATCCAATCGGTTTAGTAACATCTACACCGAGATTGCCCAATTTTGGACTCCACCACTGCCCTTCCTTCCCTCGAAAATAGGCGACATCTTTGTGTTTTGGTTTAGTTCTAGCAATCGCATCCGAACACCTTAACATTGACTTGGCTTGCCCGTCCTTCATGTAGCTATATTCTTCCAGCGGCTTCTGACAAACCGGACACGGATATTCGGTAGGTTTTGGTGGAGATGTTTGCTCGGTTTTTGCCTGTGGAATTTGCCATTCATTCGCTCGATCCGACCAAAACATCACCAACCCTTTACCTTCGCTATCTTTGCATCCATCCTCACACTTGAGAAAATACCCCTTCTTCACCTTCTTAGTGGGTACTTTGGACATTGGTTTACTGCAAGTCGGACATTTCGATCGCGATTTCTCCAGTTCCTTACCCTGGAACGAGCCATAATCCTGCTCCGGCAGATTCTTAGTAGCCTTACTCAATGCAGGTGCGAAATAGCTCCGGTTCCACTCAATCAGGTAACTTTGCCATTCCTGCTGACCCTTGGAAATTGCATCGAGTTGAGTTTCCATCCCAGCGGTGAATTCCGATTGAATCAATTCTGGTAAAGCTTGCATCAGAAAATCATCCACTTGCAAACCAACAGTCGTCGGCTGCACTTTACTCTTAACTAGTTCGACATAATTACGTTGCTTGAGCGTGGCAATAGTAGGCGCGTAAGTAGAAGGACGACCGATACCCTTACGTTCCATCAGTTGGACGAGTTTTGGCTCGGAATAGCGTGGCGGTGGTTGGGTTTGCTTCTGCTCGTGACTGACGTTTGCTGCGGTAAGCGGTTGCTGGGGTTGCAAGCTAGGCAATACGGCATCGCCGCTGATATCCTTCCAATATTTGGCATAGCCTGCAAATTCCAGCATTTGCCCTCTGGCTTGCCACTGAATC
>CBDFFH010000025.1:0-87355 GCA_965246715.1 Chamaesiphon sp.
GATGTCTCCGGTTGGGGAAAAACAACATCCCCAAAACCCAGATCGAGTTGAATATTCACCTTGGCTCTGTCCAAATAACCCAAACACCGCACCCGCACGCCCTGATAGTCAGCATCCTTGGTAATTGGCTCGGTTACGAGCGATGCTGGGTCGAAAACCATGCCATCGGGTTCGACTCTCAGAGCGATAATCTCCTGCATCAGGCGGATAATCTGACTCGGATCGTTGCTAGTTTTGCCCAACATATCGATATCCATCGTCGGACGCGACTCCGAGGCATTCCACACCCGCAGCATCAGTCCGCCCTTGAGGATAAACTGTTTGGCATAAGGCGATTGGGACAAGCGGTACAAGAACCGCTCCATTCCATAGTATTGCAGGAGTTCGTTAAACGGACGGCGATCTTGCTTGGCTTGATTCAGGAGCCGTTGCCGCACTGAAGCTGCAATATTCTTCATCGGTCGCTCGGTCATAGCATCACTTCCAGGTAAGGTTTAATTACCGTTCCCACGCGGCAAATTTGGGCATATTCTAAGATCGATGCAAAGTTCGCCCGTTTGCGTTCTTTGTAGAGTTCTAAAGCCTCCAAAAACACATCCATCCCGATTTGATGTCGAAACTTGCAGCAGTCGGCAATGGTTTTCTCTGGGTTATAGACCCGAATTGGGATTTCATCAACTTCACGGATTTCAATCCCTGCATTGAAACTTGCTGTGGAAAAGCGGTGGAGGGTGATGGGTGGATAGTCGAGCCTGGGCGACTCAGACCCTTTAGGGAGTGCAATTTCCACATTTCGCGGAATCTGAGTGGTAATACCATGAATGGCTAGTGCTGAAATCAAGCAAATTACCCCCTGGGGAATTCGAGTGGCGACAGTAAATAGGTCTGGGTCGGATACAGGAGCCTGTTCACAGAGGCGATAAACGCCACGAGAGATCTGTTCGAGCGTACCGCTGTCTCGAAGCTGGTAGAGGGTGCGGGGGTGAATGCCTGCTTTGAGAGCCTGAGCCGTCCGAATGAATCGACCTTGCGCTTGAATCGATTGCAATGCCTTGGTTGCAGCAGTCGCCACTGGTTCGCTCCTAATTTTGGATAATATTACTTATACTTGTTAATATCTATAGGTATTATTATCCAAAAACAGGCAAATGTCAAAGACACTCGATCTAGCAACTGTGCTAGAGATATCGAGCAAGAACCTCATAGACTAGGATTACACCCCCAGCAAGCATTTACCAAAAACCGCCATGTCCAGCATCTACGACAACATCGACCAAATTCTCCTCCCAGAATTGCAAGCTTACCTAAACCAAGCTTATCGAGCGGATTTTTGCGTTGGCTACTTCAACTTACGGGGGTGGCGGGAGATTGATGCGGACATCAGCAACTTTCAAGGGGGTGAAGATCGTTGTTGTCGGCTGCTAGTGGGCATGTACAAACTTCCCAACGAAGAACTACGTCGTGCCCTAGCAATTGGCACGTCTGACGATCGGATCGACCAAGGACAGGCAGTACGCTTGAAGATGTTGATGGCGCAAGAATTTAGAGAACAGTTAACCTATGGCACTCCTTCTGCTGCTGATGAAGCGGGTTTAAAGCGACTGCGCCAACAGTTATTAGACGGACAACTTCAGGTCAAACTATACCTGCGCCACCTACTCCACGCCAAACTTTACCTAATCTATCGGGAAGATCGAGCCACGCCGATTATTAGCTATGTGGGGAGCAGCAATCTGACCTTATCCGGCTTAAAGCGTCAGGGTGAGTTGAATGTGGAAGTAACCGACAAGGATGATACGCGGAAACTGGAGGGATGGTTTCAAGATCGGTGGGAAGATAAGTTCTGTCTGGATATCTCTCAAGAGTTAGCTGATATTATCGACGAAAGTTGGGCGGGTCGATCGCTCAAGCCCTACTATGTCTACTTGAAGATGGCATATCACTTATCTCAAGAAGCGCGAGATGGCTTGAGTAATTACCAGACTCCGGCTAATTTCGGTTTATTACCGTTCCAAGAAGCTGCGGTCAAGATTGCCGCCCAACACATCAATAAACGCGGCGGCGTAATTGTCGGCGATGTCGTCGGCTTGGGGAAAACCCTCGTTGGAACTGCCCTCGCCCACCTCTGTGAAGAGGAGTATGGCACTAGCACCTTGATTATTTGTCCGAAGAATTTGGTGAAAATGTGGCAGCGGTATATCGACACCTATGGACTGCGGGGTAGGGTAGTTTCGATCAGTCAAGTAGATCGAGTATTACCAGAGATTCCCGCTCGGTTCCGGTTGGTATTGATCGATGAAAGCCATAACCTGCGGAATAAAACAGGTAGCCGCTATCAAGCAATCAAAGACTATATCGAACAGAGCGGTAGTCGGTGTATTCTATTAACAGCCACTCCCTACAACAAAACCTATTTAGATATTTCCGCTCAACTGCAACTGTTCCTCAAGCCTGAAGGGGATTTGGGGATTAAACCCGAAGCCTATATCCGCAGTCTGGGCGGAGAAATCCAGTTTCGGCGCAGACATAGCACCTCGCCCGTGAGATCGTTACTGGCTTTTGAACACAGTACCGAACCTGAAGATTGGCAACAGTTAATGAGTCAATATATGGTGCGTCGGACGCGGAGTTTTATCAAAAATACCTATGCCAAACGGGATGAGGATAGATACTACTTAGAATTTGCTAATGGCGATCGTTCTTACTTCCCCAATCGCCATCCCCGTACTGTCAAATTTAAGATTGAAGATCCGCAAACAGATCCTTATGCTCGTCTGTATGACACTAGTGTGGTGACAATTATCAATCAACTCAATCTCCCGCGCTATGGGTTGGGAAATTACATCGAGTTGCGTCCAGCGAACGTCGATGAACGACGCGCAAGCTCCGATCCCACCTCAGAAGAAGCCCAGCAACTAGCTAATTTATCTAACGCTGGACAGCGATTGATGGGCTTTTGTCGGACTAACTTATTCAAACGGTTGGAAAGTAGTGGGATTGCCTTTATCCAATCGATCGAACGGCATATCTTACGCAATTACGTGTTTCTCTGGGCGATCGAGCATGGATTACCGTTACCCATCGGTACTCAGGATGCGGAATTATTAGATGGCGGTGGCAGTGATGAAGATGACAGCTCTTTATTAAATTTAGACTGGGAAACCACCGATGAAGATGCAGCTACCGATGATACCGAATCAGGTATACATCAAGATTTCCAACTCCGATCCCAGCAAATTTATCAACTCTACCAAACTAGATATCCGCGACGGTTCAAATGGATTCGATCGACTTTATTCGCCCAGAGTTTGGGGCAAAACTTACAAGATGATGCTAACGCGCTGATGAAAATCCTAGAGTTGGTATCCGATTGGAAGATTGAGGACGATCGTAAACTCAACGCCCTGATCGATCTAGTCACACACCAACACGCCGCCGAAAAGATTCTGATTTTTACTCAATTCGCCGATACCGCTCGTTACCTCCACCAAGCGTTAACCGCTAGGGGATTAGAACGAATTGGATTAGCTACTGGTCAAAGTCCCGACCCGACTGCCCTGGCTTGGCAATTTAGCCCCAGTAGTAATGACAAACCGATTCGCCCTCAAGATGAATTGAGAATCCTGATTGCTACTGATGTTTTGAGCGAAGGTCAAAATCTCCAAGACTGCGCGGTGATTCTCAACTACGATCTCCCCTGGGCGATTATTCGGTTGATTCAAAGAGCCGGACGGGTAGACCGGATCGGACAACAGGCTACAGATATTCTCTGCTATTCTTTCCTTCCCGCCGATGGAGTCGAGCGGCTGATTAACCTGCGGGGACGATTGCGCGACCGACTCGACCAAAATCATGAAGTGGTAGGTAGCGATGAGGCGTTCTTTGAAGATGAGGCTCAGAGGGTAGTTCTGACCAATCTCTATAACGAACGATCTGGGGTATTAGATGAGGCGGAAGAAGGGGAGGTAGATTTAACTTCCGAAGCTCTGCAAATCTGGCAGAGTGCTATTGAAGCTCGTCCCGAACTCAAAGGCATTATTGAAAAGTTACCCAATGTGGTTTATTCGACTCGCCACCATCAACCCGACGGCATCGATCCAGAGGGGGTTTTGCTCTATATGCAAACGGCTGAGGGCAATGATTCTCTGGCGTGGATCGATCGCCAGGGCAATAGCGTCACCCAATCCCAAACCAGGATTCTACGGATGGCGCGATGCAGTTACGATACCGCACCCTTACCTCGCCACCCTCTCCACCATCAGTTGGTCGAGCAGGGGGCTGAGTTGCTCGCCGAACAGTCGAAAACCATCGCGGGCACTTTGGGCAATAAACGGAGTGCGGCGGCGCGAACTTACGATCGACTCTTGGCTTATACCCAGCAAGTCCGTACTGAGTTACCACTATTGGCACGGGGTACTGAATGGGAAAGCTTGGAAAGAGCGATCGAGGAGATCAATCAATATCCCCTCCGCCCCAATGCGATCGCCCGTCTCAACCGTGAATTTAAAGCCAGTATCAAAGATGAGGCTTTAGCGAAATTGGTGGTGTTCCTGCGCGAACACGATGCGCTGTGTATCATCGATAAAGAAACCGATTGGCGTACCGCTCAAATCATTTGTTCTTTGGGCTTATTCTCTACGCCAGATTAGCTGTTCACTAGATTAATTAGGGAACACTGACACAATAGAAAACTACGATTTAATTACCCCGATCCAGATTATGCCCTTACACCGCTCTCGCACTAAACAATATCTCGATCGCTGCGATTTTGAATCTCTATTTATTGAAGAGTTAGGGTGGGATAAAGGTAATTTAGTAAAACTCGATCTAACCATCGGTACGGAAAATATCAGTGTCAGATCGATCGCCGAAAAGCGAGGATTTACGGTGTTTGATTGTGAGGTGCTAGAACTGCCAGATCGATCTCGGAGTATGAAGATCGATCGCCAGTTAACTGAATATAGTCGCTCTCATATCCTCATTTTTAGTACCCAATCCAAATCCGAACAGGTGTGGATGTGGGTGAGGCAGGAATCAGGAAAACCCATCGCTCCTAAATTTGAACGCTATCGCCAGGGGACATCTGGGGAGAGTCTGCTCCAAAAACTAGACTCGCTAGTTATTGCTTTTGAGGAAGAGGAAAAAACTACTCTGACAACAGTAACCCAGAAAGTTAAAAAAGCTTTCGATATCGAGAAAGTTACTAAGAAATTCTTCCAGCGATTCGAGAAGGAACACCAAGCATTTTTGGGATTTATTAGTGGGATTGAAGCAGAATTCGACCGCACTTGGTATGCGTCCCTGATGTTGAATCGGTTGATGTTTGTCTACTTCATCCAGAAGAAAGGATTTCTCGATAGAAATAGTGACTATTTACGCGATCGATTGAACAAATGTCAAGCCGAACAGGGCACGGATGAATTCTACTCCTTCTATCGCATCATTCTTCTGCGACTATTTCATGAAGGTTTGGGTAAATCGGCAAGAAATAAGGATTTAGAACGACTAATCGGTAAAGTTCCTTACCTCAATGGCGGTTTGTTTGAGGTGCATCAATTGGAAGAGAAATACACCACCATTCACATTCCCGATGATGCTTTTACCAAGATTTTCGACTTTTTCGATGATTTTCGACTTTTTCGATGAATATCAATGGCATTTAGAGGATGTTTGAAAAGTCAGTTGGTAAAAAAGCTCACTCGGTATAGACTACAGATAGATAATGAGTAGTGCTAAGTGAGCAGAATGAGTAAAGCATATCCTAGTAACCTGACCACAGACCAATTTGAATTAATTAGTGGGATGATTCCAGCACCAAAGCCAGGTGGTCGTCCACGAGAGGTGGAGATCGCAGAGGTAATCAACGCAATCTTCTATCTACTGTGTGAAGGATGTCGTTGGCGAGCGTTACCAGGAGATTTCCCAGCATGGCAGACGGTATATACTTATTTTCGAGACTGGCGCAAGGATGGAACATGGGTCAAAATCCACGATCGGTTGAGAGCATGGGTAAGAATAGAACAAGAGCGTCAACCCAGCCCATCAGAGGCTGCAATCGATAGCCAAAGTGTCAAAAGTGCCGCAATGGTCAGTGAGGCAGTTGGTTATGATGCAGGTAAGCAAATCAAGGGCAGAAAGCGGTTTGTGACAGTAGACACACTCGGCTTAGTCTTACGGGTATGGGTGACAGCAGCCAATATCACTGAACGAGATGGTGGCATCCAAGTGTTGAAAAAAGTCAAACAAATGGGTCAATCGGTATCTCGACTGCATACAATTTGGGTGGATGGTGGTTTTAGTGGTGAGAATTTTCTGCACTTGGTAATGGATGTCTGTCATTGGCTGGTGCAGGTCGTGCTGCGACCAAAAGAACATAAAGGATTTGTGCTATTACCTAAGCGTTGGGTTGTCGAACGTACCTTTGGTTGGTTAATGAACTGTCGGCGATTGACCAGAGATTATGAGAAACTACCTGAAACATCCGAGACATTTATTTATCTGGTGATGATCCGTATAATGGTGCGGCGTTTAGCATAAAATTTGACCAGAAACTTTTCAAACATCCTCTTAGACGACCGCCCATTGCGTCAAGATAACGAAATCAACCCCGATGTTTTAGGTTATATCTTTGAGAAGTACATCAACCAAAAACAGATGGGGGCGTACTATACCAAAGAAGATATCACCGAATATATCAGCAAGAATACGATTATTCCCTTCCTGTTTGATGCCGCCGCTCAAGAGTGCGCCGTCGCTTTTCAACCCGATGGCGCGGTGTGGGCACTCCTGAAAGAAAATCCCAATCGCTACATCTATGCAGCGGTAAGCAAGGGTGTAGACGCACCCCTACCCGCTGACATCGAAGCTGGAATTGAGGCTGTCGCCCAGCGAGACGGCTGGAATCGCCCTGCTACTGCTGAATATGCCCTGCCTACCGAAACCTGGCGCGAACACGTCGCCCGTTGTCAGCGATGTCTGGATCTCCGTGCCAAACTCGCCCACGGGGAAGTTACCAGCATTAATGATTTAATTACTCACATCTTGCACCAGAATATAAGTACTAGATTTAGATCGAGACTAATTCCAAGGCAAGACCCTGCGAGAGCAGAAAGTCTCGCTTCCGATCGATTTCTACTAAAAGTAAACTCACTGCGATCTGTGGCATTAACTGTTGAAGTGCCAGCTCAGATTCCTGTCTCCACTCAGGCGGAAGGCTTACGTTTGAGGATAAATAGACCCAGTGGGTGAGTACAAAACTAATAAAGCTCAGAAGCAGCCAACGGTATACACCTAAAAGTGTTTGTTGACCGAAGCTAGCCAGCCCAAATCGATATTTAGCAGTCTTGAAAAATCCTTCAATTGCCCATCGACGACTGCCCCACCAAGCAATCGTACTGCCTTTAAGAGCGCGGGTCGAAATCACAAATCTTTTCTCCAACTTACCATCCCGTTTTAAGTAGAACCAGGAAGCCGTAACCACGCCCTCTAAACCTGATAGCTTAACTTGTTGACCCTTCTTGCCTAGCATCTTCATCTGTCTCCCATCTGCCAGTTTCCGGTTATTCGGTATACCAACAATTGCTTGATGACGAAGTTTTTTGACCCCGTTGAGGAATTCGACACTACTAAATCCAGTATCGGCTAATACTTGGACTCGAAAGCGGTAAGTGAGTTTCTTGGGCAAGGTGCGGAGCAATTTTAGCCCCAATTGAGCAGGAGTAGTTGTGCCTTTACCACGCCAGGAACGGAACGCCCAAGGTATTCTCCACTGTCCAACGACTAAGTACAGTACAACCAAATGCAGTCCTCGCTTACCGTTGAGAATATGTATCAACGTTGCAAATGCTTTGAATTTCCCCCTTTTCTCCAATGTAGTCAGATCGATAATTACCTGCAAGTAAGGTCTTTGTCCTTTGGCTGTGTAATTACTCAACTGTTTCAAAATATGTTGGCGAGTCGTACGAATCACGGCTCTGGTTGGCCACCCATATTCATTGAAAAATCTGCTCAAAGCCGCAGGTGATTTAATCACCCCATGTTCTGGTAACATTTGACCATTCTTAGGTTCCATAAATAGAGCGAAACTAGCTTGGAGACTAAGTTTCTGATAGGGACTGGGCATCAGCTCTAACAACGTGTAGAGTATTAATTGGGCGTACGGGAGAATGGTATTCACTGTTCTCATCAATGTTTTTACACGCCCTTTTTCTCATATTTTGACTCCTGCGAAAATCAGTTGTTATGTACTGGTGCAAGATGTGAGTATACTGACCTTGCACCAATACGGAAAGACTAGTAAAAGCAGGGATCTGAGGGTACCCACCAGGGGCACCCCTACACAATTAACCTGTAGGGGTGCCCCTGGTGGGTACCCTGGATCTACGCCGCTCGATAGTAGATTCAAACTGGTGCAAGATCTGAGTGTATAGATAATTTTGGATCGAGAGCGATGGACGTAGCAGTGATAGAGAATATTAACTCTCAATTGCACCAATTAGCCCTGCAAGAGCAAATCGTCATCCTGTATGCTTGCGAGTCAGGGAGTCAGGCGTGGGGCTTTCCTTCGCCTGATAGCGACTATGATGTGCGGTTCATCTATCTGCGTCCGCTGGACTGGTATCTGTCGATCGAGGATCGGCGCGATACGATCGATTTACCTGTAGACAAGGTATTAGATATCAATGGTTGGGATCTGAGGAAGGCGCTGAAGTTATTTAAAGGCTCTAATTCGGTTATTTATGAATGGATTCAATCGCCGCTCGCGTACGAATCGGATGGTAATCTGACCGCAGAATTACTCACTTTAGCAAATAGTTATTACTCGCCGCGTGCTGGCATCCATCACTATCTGAACATGGCGACAAATTGTTACCAGGAATCCCTACAATCCTCACCAGTCAAGCTGAAAAAGTATTTCTATGCCATCAGGCCGATCCTTGCTGCGCGCTGGATTGTGGAGCATCGCACCGTGCCACCGATGGTCTTGAGTCAGTTACTACCGACAATTAGCGATCGTCCTGAAATTTTAGCTGAGATCGATCGATTATTAGCTATCAAACAAACTGCTACGGAAGCGATGACAATTCCAGTGAGTGCAGTTCTTAATGATTTTATTAGATCGGAAATAGAATATTGCGACAATGCCGTCAAACTCATCCCCAAACATTACCCAGATTCATCAAAACTAGATGCATTATTCAGAAGATATGTACTGAGCCTGAATGGCTATACACAAGACCAAGCTGAGGAGAAGTTTCCCGTGCTACCCGATTACCTGGAATAATGGTTATATAACCTAAGTTGCTACCTACTGAGTACCTGCGACTTGTCTTGTTGCGCTTTTTACGTCGGGAGACCCGACGAGCGCGCACCGCAAAGTCGCGGCTAATATTGCAAAGTCCGCTTTCGCGGACTGAATTACTTAGTCCGCGAAAGCGGACTTCGTATTCCGAGGAGTGGTTTTGCGGCGCACTCTGCGGAGGTTTCCTCCGCTTAGAAGTGCGACAAGACAACCACTTTGAGTGTAGGTAGCAACTTGGGTACTATATAACTCATAATTTATAATTCATAATTTAGAATGGATATCAAGCGCGGCTTTGTAGAAGCGATCGGAAATACACCCTTGATTCGGCTCGATAGTTTTAGTGATGAAACTGGGTGCGAGATTTTAGGGAAGGCCGAATTTCTCAATCCAGGTGGGTCGGTCAAAGACCGTGCGGCTTTGTATATCATTGAAGCTGCCGAGCGCGATGGTACGCTCGAGCCAGGTGGCACTGTTGTCGAAGGTACCGCTGGAAATACGGGTATCGGGCTGGCGCATATTTGCAACGCCAAGGGGTATAAATGCCTGATTATCATCCCCGACACCCAATCGGCAGAAAAAATTGAAGCATTACGTACGCTCGGCGCAGAAGTCCGCACCGTGCCAGCAGTGCCCTATAAAGACCCGAATAACTATGTCAAATTATCCGGTCGCGTTGCGGCGGAAATGGATAATGCGATCTGGGCGAATCAGTTTGAAAATCTTGCCAATCGGCTCTCTCACTACGAAACCACCGCTCCCGAAATGTGGGCGCAAACAGATGGCAAAATCGATGGCTGGGTGGCCTCAACTGGAACTGGCGGTACGTTTGCTGGTGTATCGATGTTTTTAAAAGAAAAGAACCCCGCGATTAAATGCGTTGTCGCCGACCCAATGGGGAGTGGTTTGTATAGTTATGTAAAAACTGGGAAAATCGAACTCGAAGGTAGTTCGATTACGGAAGGGATCGGAAATAGCCGCGTGACGGGAAATCTGGAAGGTGTACCCATCGATGATGCGATTCAAATCGACGACCAGGAGTGTATCGAGGTAGTCTATCAACTCTTACGTAAAGATGGATTATTTATGGGCGGCTCAGTCGGCATCAATGTCGCCGCTGCGGTGAGATTAGCTAAACAAATGGGGCCAGGACACACGATCGTGACGATATTATGCGATGGTGGGGCAAGATATCAATCGAAGCTATTCAATCGCGAGTGGTTGGCGACCAAGGGACTGGTAATTGATTAGAATATAATCAGAATCATTCACAAATCTAGATTCTGTAGGGGTAGGTTTATGCAGACAAATCTTGCCGCTGATTAACAATTCTCCAACAAAAATTACCCTCACAGCTAGAGTATTTTTATGAATCAAGCCGTCATGCCGATCGTTCGTAACGCAGAAGATCGCGGTCGAGTTCAAATCGATTGGTTGCAGAGTTATCATACCTTTTCTTTTGGTAGTTACCACGACCCAAACCAGATGGGGTTCCGGAGTCTCCGAGTCATCAATGACGATGTTGTCAGCCCTAGTGGTGGCTTTGCAACTCACGGACACCGTGATATGGAAATTATCACCTACGTGCTGTCTGGTGCCCTCGCCCACAAAGACAGTCTCGGCACTGGTGCTGTAATTTATCCAGGCGAAGTCCAGCGGATGAGTGCAGGCATGGGCATTCAACATAGTGAGTTCAACAACTCTGACACCGAACCCGTCCATTTACTCCAGATTTGGATTATTCCCGATACTCTAAATCTACAACCCAGCTACGAACAAAAAGCTTTTCCGACTGCTGAAAAACAGGGTAAATTACGCCTCGTAGCGGCTCGCGACGGCCGCGATGGTGCTGTTACTATCCATCAGGATGCGAATATGTATGTGGGGCTGCTAGGCACCGATGACAAGATATCTTATCAGGTGCCACCCGATCGATATGTGTGGTTGCATGTGGCGACAGGAGAAGTATCGATCGGCGATCGAGTATTAAAACAAGGGGATGCGATCGCGTATTCTGGAAGCAATTCGATCGAGTTATCCAGTCCGAGTCAGGCGGAGATTTTATTATTTGATTTAGCTTAGTCACCATGTGCGATCGCCAGCATCAATCTCAGAGGGTGTCTGAAAAGTCCGATCCTTGTTAGCCTAGCGATTGAAATCGCCGCTAAATTTGCAAAACCTGCCTACGCAGGTTACAGAAACTGTTAGTCCGAGTAGGCGGACTTTGTATCACTAGCGGCGGTTTCAACCGCTGGTTTACTTTGATATGATAGCAAGAATATTTTCAGGCAATCGCTCCTATTTTCTGAGGCTACGTGTGCATAATATCGGCATATAACATTGTGATTACTTCTACACAGGTTATCAATGAGTATAGAATTAATCCAAACCATGCAATGGACGAATCTTTGCTGGGAAGCTAGCTTTGAAAGTATCATAGAACTTGATACTATTCTTCCCAGGATCGGGAAAGTATACCCAATTAAACTTGAGGATAATGAGGATTTTGAGAAGGAGGGAAAAGCATTTTTATTGTGGCAGCCACCGCATTCGGAACTAAATGGTTGGCACGATAAGCGACCGTCTGAAATACTTAAAAGCTATGTTTTGGATGGAGTAATTAAAAATGCAAGCCCCAATGGATTGGAATTCGATTTTGAGGTAAACGATAGGATCGGATTGATTGATTTTTTTAGTGTCGTTAGCTTAGATGAGGTCTCACCTTTATCTCGTATCGGCGGACAACCAAATGGAACTTCTTCAATTCAATGGTCAGATGCCAGTTACCTGTTGAAGGCTAAAGTTGGAGATTATTGGTACTTGAGTGGCCATGAATGTCAAACATCACTAGAAGTGATATTTTCATATGTTGGTGATAAAATATGTATTCATTATTCTGCTACTTTACATACCCCAGCATGGTATGAGACGAAAGTAACTAAGTACTTCTTGGATGAAAGCGAAAACATAGTAATTAGCGATCGGGTTAAAAAAGCAACAGAAATATTTGAACCAAATAAATATACATTACAAGAAAATCAGATTTACGGAGCAGAGTACTGGTGATTCAAAAATCGCAATTATGAAGCGGCAGCAATTCCAAATTCAAACCTGAAAGAGACTTTTTACGTTCTCCATGCAAAATTTATTGACTTTGTTCTCAATAAGTCAACGATAGCTCAAGGCTTGTCAGTCTCAAGTAGCGTCAAAATATTTTGAATTTGGAATTGCTGATGAAGCGGTCATTACTGCTCGATTGCTCGATCGATAGACTCCGCGAAAAGAGCCGCCAAAAAATTCGGTAAAAAAGTGATTGCATAGGAGCTAGATGTGAGTGATGATAATTCGATCGATCGGTTATCCCATCAAGATAAACTTCGATCGATCCACTTTCTCCTTCTGGCAGTTGCCAAGGAAGAAGGGTGCAACTTGGAACTACCTGGAGCAGCAGATCCAGTAAATGTGCTGCTGCTCCAACAACTTGCGTCTACTGAGGCAGTAGTATGGTGGCCTCAAACGGATAGCGCATCCGTTCGATCATTGTTAGATCTTTTGGTTGCAGCTGAAATTTAGGGTAGGGGCAATTCATGAAGGGAGCATCCCACTTTTTATTTAGCGATCGCAAATTAACCCGTTGAGGTAGGCGCAGCGATGCGCTAATACTTGAGGAACATTTTCAGATTTCCACTGCGCTCCAGAAATTTTAGTCCGGCGATCGATCTGTTTAATTGTAGACTCAATGGAACCAGAACCAATAGAGCAGATTTGTTCGGCTTGAAAATAATAATAATTAATTATCCGATGACGATGTTTCTCTAAATAAGCACAAAAGTTTTCAGCTTGCTTGAGATTACAATCACCAAACAACTTAATCGTCTCATCAACTTTTCCGTACCAGAGTAATTCTCTGGCTGCAAATAATCTTTGGTTGGAACCGCCAATTTTATGGAGATTTTCCATCAAATGAAACCAGTCGAGAATTTCTCTTCTTTCACCAATAGGTACAAATTCCTTGATGATATTCCATACCCCGTCATGGCCATCACCTAAGCAAGTAACAACTGGAGCTAATTCTTGACTATTTACCCAATTAACGATCGTCTCATTTTCTTGAAATGATGATGCAATTTTTTGCTGTTGATGTAGTACTGTTGCTTTGTATCCTTTCCAGCTACACACCTCTCCCTTTGGGGTTCTCACTCGAATATTCCCCCCATCTACACTCAATTCTGCCACGGGTGTCTCAGCTTGAGGCAATTCAAATTCTTGTCTGTGAATTAACCTCTGTTGGGCACTTTTTGATATCTCCACTCCAGTTAAATATTTGACTTCCTCTGTTGTCCTTTCGTAAGAAATTGATGCACTTATACGCAAGCAACAAGCTTCCAAATACGGACTGATTTGGGTATGACTTTTGATATTTAGCTTGGCTGCCTGTTTGCTTGTGATTGCTAATTCTCCAATTATGCTTTGGATCTGTCTTTTATATCCTCCAGTTTCGACTGTGACATTTTCGATAAAAAAATTCCGACGGATGGCATCACATACTCTTGCATTCTCGCTCTCACCGCTTCTTCGATTTTTCCTAAGCTTGTTAGTTCTTCTTTTGGTGTATTTTTATACAATATTTTGGCAATAGCTTTTGTGTGTCGATCGAGTTCTTTTTGCTCTTCTGGACTCATTACACTACCTTAGTTTACTTGACCCCATTATCTCAAGATTATGCTCCCTCTGCTGCTATTTTCACCAGATTTCTCGATCGCCATACTAGTACATACGCTTTATCTACATAAAACTAATAAAAAGTGGGATGCTCCCATTCATGAATTGCCCCTACCCTAAATTTCAGGTATTGCTTAAAAAATAAATGAGACCCAGATTCAGCAACGCCTGAAAACGTAGGTGCTAAAAAAACGCAGCGATCGAATGTTACTTTTTCCAGAGCCGTTCTAAATCGGCTTCGCTGGTTTGATTGATGTAATTGGGATAGACGATATCGCGGAATAGATCCTTAGTAAGCGGAAAGATTTTAGCTTGGACGATCGGATTGTAGTCGCGATCGAGTGTTGCTTTTCGCATTGCTTCGCGTTCGGCTTGCGAATATTTCCCAACTTGAATTTCGGGAATCCAGGTGGAGTGAATCGTCAGTCCGAGATTGATGTCTGGATGGCTTAAGCGATAGATCGGTTTTCCTTTAAAATCGTCAGCATGGAAGATCCAGATTTCGTCTTTGGCGGCAGTTTGAGAATCTCCTGGCTCGGCATCTGACATGATGACACAGACGATATAACCATGAGTGGTGGGATCTTTATCTGACGGACAAGGCTCTTTGCTGGGGATAAATTGGGGACTGCGCGCCAAATATCCGATCGGAAATTCAAAACTATCGACGATTTCCATCCGCTCGGTATCGAGCCGTAAAAGCGTTACAGGCATATCGCCATCGGGTAAACCTTCGATCGGGATGACGCGGTTGTCGCGATCGCGGTATGCTCGATAGATCCGTTTGGGGATAATTTCCCACGAGAAACCCCAACCCATCCAATACAAATTGGTAATCTTTTCGCCAGTCTCTAACTTGCTATCGCGGCTGAGATTGCGGTGGGTATTGACAGAAACAGACCAAGTATTGCACTTACTGGGATTGTCCCCCGCATCGCTCAAGAAATTAGCTTTGAGTACCGCACCTGTCTTACCATCGATCGTGTAGCGCGCGACGCTATTGAGATCTACAGGTGCAGGTTGCATTCCCAGGTAATCTTTATGCAGGCATTTGACAGGTGGTTTTTCGGGTAGACCTTGATTAACCCCCGCTAGCATTTCAATTCCCTTGGTAATCGGTGGGGTTTTTTCGCAGTCGAGATTCACCGATTCATCGTATTCCCCAATCCATTCAGTTACGTCCCAGCCACCATTATGCGCCGACATCAGGGTAATCTTATTATCGGGATTGCGGTAATCGGTGACAAAGTGAGAAACTTCACGCGGCAGGGTAATTTTTATCGCCGTAAGTGTTGGTTTTTCGCCTGAAGGAATGGGTCGATCGAGATCGGCTCTTTTAACCAGATATAAATTAGCATATGGCAATGGTTGAACTAATTTTGTAAAGGTAATCGATAACCAATAACCGATCTGTGCCGAGAATTTGCGGATATACCCATACAAGAATGGTGCAAAAATTTGGGACAATTCGATTTTAAAGGCAATATCACCAACGAGAATATAATCCTCAGTCAACGCCATCTGGTGAATCGCTTGCTGGATAATTACGGGTTCGCCATTGGGGAGGACGAGTCGCCACTTTTCAAAGCTTTGGCTGTCGAATCGATACCTAATCAAACTGGTAAATGCACCCCACGGATTGGTGAGAATAATCCCATCTTCGCTCAGTCTAGCCTTGAGCCACCGCCGAAATCGATCGGCAATATTGAGTAAACTGACTCCAGCGGAATAATTTGCGGTTATAAATTCTCCAGCAGATGTCACTGGTACGTGTAAATGGTCGCAGACGGGGTGAGCGGGGTTGGAATAGGGTTGAAATACTTGGGTAATCCATGCGGGTTGTTTGGGTGCCAATCCTTGCCAATTGCTAGCCTCACCGATGGGTTCGAGCAATTCCAATGTATCGGGGTCGATGATATGCGGACGCGCGGCATCGAAAGTGGCGAGTAAATGCTCTTTGGTGGCGACAAAGGCCGTATTCATCTGGTTTCGCGTCCCCAATACCAGACTGCTCCGCACCATCCCCCCATCGAGGAAACGGTAGCCGATTTTGTCATATTTTGGTAGAAGTTGGGTAGCAAGATCGGCATAATAACACGGCGGTTTCATCATCCGCGTTTTGAGGAGCGCCCTTCCAGCCTCAAATACCAGCCGATAGAGCATCCCATCGCCATTGAGTACCATTCGATCGCTGCGGGCATATTGAGCGGCATTGTTGGTCGTTACAGGTGGCAACGGACAAGCAAAAAAAGCATAGCCCCAGAGATCTTTAGGAAGTCGATCGAGATCGGGTATTTGATGTTGGATCGATTCGGGTAATAAATCGCGATACCGATCGAATTTCTCGCGATCGGCACTCAACAATACACCGTAGATCGGCTGTCTATCTGCACTCAACGCTACTAATATTTCAGGCTTGATTTGACTCGCCGCTTCGGGAGTGAGATACCAGCAAAGTTGTAAATCTAAAGGGGTCGGATCGTGCTCGTGTCGCCGTTTGCGGACATCTATGAGATTGGTACCGATCGCGGAATGGGGGATAAAACCTACGTTTGATTCTGGACTGGTATTTGCTGGGACTTCGGACATATATGTGGCTCCACAGATGAAATAATCCAGAGATTTGGGGTTCAGCTTTTGAAATGCTTTGTGGCTCGATCGATTCAGAAGTAGTATCGATTTTAGCCTGATTCGACTTTATACTACGCAATCGATCGGCTTAATTTCGCAATTGTTCGCGATCTCACTTTGTCGGGCATAGTAGGTAGAGTTGAATATTCATTTTTACATTACATCCCATGACAGAAGAAATATTTTTATCTCGTTCCGCAGATGCTGAAATGGAAGAAGCATCAGTAAATGCTAGAAAATCGTTTAAGATTTTTTGGCGAGAATTGTCATGGGAAACACGAAGAATCGTTCCAGGAATTGACATGAGTGTGATAAAGAGAGGTTTCCCTACAAATAAAAAAGGTAATCTGTCAGTTGAATATATGTGGGTTGGAGACATTTCATTTGATGGCAAAGTAATCACTGGAAATCTACTCAACCAGCCAAATCAAATAGAAAATCTAAATCAAGGTGACATTGTACAATTTGATTATGAAGAAATATCAGATTGGATGTACTCAATTAGTGGCAAGGTTTATGGCGCGTTCACGGTAAATGTTCTTAGAAGCCGAATGACAAAAAAGGAATTGAAGGAACATGATGATGCTTGGGGTCTAGATTTTGGAGATCCGCTCAATCTCAACATCGATCCAATACTTTCGTTTAGCAAGTTTTTACTCACCCCATCGATCGATCTGCCAGAGCATACTATGAGTGAGAACATGGTAGATAAATCCGAAGATGAAATCAGAGAAATGGAAGGAAAAATTAACGATCCTATTGTTTTTAATATGACCATGCTTCAATTTGAATCGTTAGCAGGAAATCTTACTCAGGTAGAACTACTACTAAAGTATGGTGCAGACAAGAGAATAAAAAATGTGCATGGTCAAACAGCACAAGATTTAGCCAAAATGTTTAATTGGGAAAAGATATCGGCGGTAGTTAAATGATGCCTTGAGAGGGTGTCTGAAAAGTAAGATCGAAGACCCAAACGCCCCCTAAATCCCCCAATTATGGTGGACTTTTCGATCCGGTTCCCCCAGAATTGGGGGTTAGGGGGCACTTTTCAGACACCCTCTGATATAATCAATCGAAAGCATTCAAATTCGATCGATTATTTTACTCAATCTACCTAGTTAGTAGAATCGTTCATAATCTTCGTGACTACCGATCGCAATCCATTTGCATTGATTTACCTTCAGTAATCTCTCGCTTGACTTAGAGCCAGAAACATATCAAGACATGACAAAAACCGACTTAGATTTCGATCGTATTCGTGATGATGCTAGATTTATAGAATTAGTCGATCGATAGATATTTAGATCCTTTACAGATCGATCGCTTTTTTCGATCGTGGCATATAATAACGGTCTATATCTGTTTTGAACATGAGACTGGAGGAAAAAGCATGAGTAAGAAATCGGCACAAGTTCCCCAGCAAATGCAGGAAAAATTCGATCGTATCACTGCAATCTCCGATGAATTTGCCAAACAGCATCTCAACGATGAATACGCTCAACTCATTCGCTTGGCTACTGCCGCCCTCTGTCGCAAACGACCGTCACCTCTAGTTACTGGCAAAGACAAAACCTGGGCTTGTGGCATTACTCATGCGATTGGGATGGTAAATTTTCTGTTCGATCCGGCGATGACACTACATATCAGTGCGAGTAAGCTATATGAATGGTTTGGAGTCGCCTCCAGTACCGGACAGGGCAAATCCAAAATCGTGCGAGATCTATTAGATATGTCGCTGATGGATACCGATTGGTGCTTACCCAGTCAATTGGATAACAATCCGCTGGCTTGGATGATTATGGTCGATGGATCGATTGTCGATGTCAGATCTGCGCCACGAGCAATTCAAGAAACAGCTTTTGCAAAAGGTTTGATTCCATACGTGCCCGATGCGGGTAAATCGGTGAAGGTTGAGGCGACAACAAAATCTAGCCAGAAGGCAAAAATAGTTAACTCTAACCCCAATGCCTTATATACGCTGGAAGTGCTACTGATTGATGGCCCAGTGACAGAGAAATTTATCAATAAAAATCCCGAAGTATCCCGCACGATCGAAATAAAAGGTAGCAATACTTTAATGGATTTACACGATATTATTTTTACAGCATTCAATCGCAAAGATGCCCACATGTATGAGTTTCAAGTGGGCGGAAATGGCCCCAACGATCCTGATGCCAGACGCTATGGTTTGAAACAAACAGCAGATTCAGATCTAGCTGGCAATGTGGATGACACGACGATTACCAATGTGGGTTTGACTGTGGGTGAGTTTTTTGGCTACTGGTTTGATTTTGGCGACGATTGGTGGCATCAAGTGCAAGTAATTTCGATCTCTGACGATGCTCCGAAGAAGAAATATCCCTGTATTACTAGTAAAGTCGGAGCGAGTCCGCCACAGTACGCTAATTTTTAGTAAGGGTGTGGCTAACAAAACGTGCTTTTGGGAGAAGCTTGATGGATTCTAGCTTCGCTTTTACACCACCCTCAAATAAATTTGCGGATGCGCGCTCCTCGGGTTCCCCGAGGGTTTAGCGCACCAAGCAGGGGCTAATAGCAAAAGTTCATTGAAACGAACTAATTAATTTGGCAGTTCTCTGAAGAGAACTTGAGCTATTAGCCCGAACTTATAGTTCAGGGCGGTGCTGGAGCGGAGCAGATCGATTTTCCTTTTCCCGAACTGAGGCTAGCTACGACAATGATTGAAGCTGAAAGTTCAATACATCTCATATTTCATTAATTGGCAAGGCAATGTGCCATTGTAAACGGTCGTTCGTTCGGTAGAACGCAACCCGATCGATTTTGCTAATTCTTTATTTCCACTCAGCACGTAAGCCGTCCAACCCTTGAACCGATTCTTTAGGATATCGCCCAATAGTTTATAAAAAGCCCCCAAATCTTCACCGCGTCCCAGGCGTTCCCCATAAGGCGGATTGCAGAGCAAAATCCCTGTATCTGCTGGAGCTTCAACATCCGCTAGTTCGCGCACGGCAAAATCGATATAGCTACCCACACCGGATTTGAGCGCGTTAGACTGGGCTTGCTTAATTACGTCATAATTACGATCGCTACCGACGATCGTTAACTGAAGATCGCGCTGTTCGTTTGCTTCAGCCTCTTTCAATAATCGATCGAATAAATCCGGATCGAAGTCTAGCCAGCGCTCGAAGCCAAAGCTTTCGCGAAATACGCCCGGAGCGATATGGAGTGCCTGCATCGTGGCTTCTAGGGGCAATGTACCCGAACCACAGAGCGGATCGACGAAGGCTAAGTCCGGAGTCCAGCCGGACATTTTGACTAATGCAGCTGCTAGTGACTCTTTCAATGGTGCGTCGCCGACAGCAGTGCGATAGCCACGACGGTGGAGGCTGCTTCCAGAGCTGTCTAGACTGACACTACAGAGATCTTTGTCGATATGGACGTTAATCCGGACATCGGGGTCGGCGATATCGACATTCGATCGATCTCCAAATTGCTTGGTTTGTTGGGCGGTAATCGCGCGTTTGACTTGTACCGCTGTAAAATGACTATGGTTTAAAGTTTCATTTTTACCCGTCACGGTGACAGCCATCGTCAAATCTGGGGTAAGGTACTGTCCCCAATCGATACTTTGGATGCTTTCAAATAGTTCATTGTCATCGATACTGGGTAAGTCGCCGAGTTTTACTAATACGCGAAATGGCAACCGCGCCCACAGATTGATGCGATAGAGTAATTCGCGATCGCCATGAAACGAGACTCCACAAAAACCAGGAGCGATATCTGTTGCGCCGATTTCGGTTAGTTCTGCTGCGGCTAGTTGTTCCAAGCCTCTGGCTACTGTTGCAAAGTATTCAGTCATCTTCAGTCACTAAAATTTGGGCGATGCCAGATGGGTTCGCTAATGACAAATCATCTATATTCTAGATAGCTTGTAATGGTCTTAGGCTACGGGTGAAGAGGGACTTGAACCCCCGACCGACTGCTTAGAAGGCAGTTGCTCTATCCGACTGAGCTATTCACCCACATTAGCCCAGTATTATAGCACACTTTAATGACGATTGCAGCGATCGCAAGTTTTAGATCGAGCAAAATATCCCAACCCGCAAGATTTAGTTCGGCAATAATACTGTAGGTATTATCCAGCGATTCGAGATTAAATATTATCAACTATTTTTTCTCGATCGAAGATATGCCAGTTATTGAGTCCCAACTAGTTAAAATCGGGATCGCTACTATTGCTGGCGGTAAAAAATCGGTATTGAGACTCAATTATCAATCGCAACTCTACGATCTAGTTCGGGTTTTTGCCATTCATAAACTCGAATCAACCGCTCCGAGTCTACCCGATCGCCTCGAGCAAAAATTGCAGCAATTTCTGGGAGTCCGATCGCGTGATGCTGTCAGAAATGCGTTAGCAAATGGGTATTTACTGGTGCGAGAGATCGGCTACTACTCGCTATGGCAGATAGCGCGAACGACTCTAACCATGGTAGATTCCAGCGTTCGCTCCGAGCGCGAAGGAGCGGGTAAGTTCGCATTGCAGCAAGCTAGCATTTGGCTATTTCAAGAATTATGGCTCCAGTTAGACGAATTATTAGGCGATCGACAATTGCAGCTATTGAGTAAGAGTTTAATTACCGTCACGCCCCATGTGCGCTCGTGGGTGGATCTCGAGCGATTATCTACACTCGATCCGTTGACAGCCCAAGAATTAACAGCTTGGTCTGAGGAAGACTCGATCGCTTTCACTCGCGAACTTTATCATCTAACTCAGAAAAAGCTCGGCCATGAATTTGGTACCAAATTGACGATCGAGATCGTCCGATCGATGCCAGATGCCCTCAGCCAGACCTTAGCACGTGTTTTAAATCTCTAATCTTAATTTCGCCCCCTGCTCCTCTATTCTTTCACTTTTAATATGAATAAATTATCGCCAACCGACTTAGAGCGGCAAACTTGGATTAAAGGGGAATATGTTACTTATGGGGGCATAATTTGGTCGGTGCTGGCGTTGATTTTGTATCTTAATTTTAGTGTCGTCGATCCTGGTAGTGCGCGTTCTACTTGGTTTATCATCACGACCATGGGATTTGAAGAAATTGGGTTGTTAGTAGCGGGACTGTTGTGTTGGCGCAACTGGCAAAGTGATTATATTCCTAGCGGTAGAGCAGTATGGCTGTTATTTGCGATCGCGATGGTTGCTTTTTTTATCGGAAATTTGTGCTTTAGTTTGTGGGAATTAATCTGGGGACTAGATCCAGCCGCTTCAGCCGGAAATCCTTTTTTTGTTTTATTTTATTTAATGCTGATTGGTGGAGTGCGACTGGCGATTCTCGATCGAGATGTTCGGTTGGCAGGGCAGCAATGGGCGGCAGTGGTGAGTGTCGCTACCTGCGGGCTAGTTATCGGTTGTTGGTTGACTACAGTTTCGGCTAGAGCGGAGTTATCAACTGCTCAGTCACCATTGGCGATCGATCGGCAAGTTGAATTCCCGCACCAAGATGGCCTGATGTTGGGCACTAGTACGCCACTGAGGCTCGCTCCCGCTATGCCCACAGTTGTATCCCCAGCTTATCCACAGCAGCCTAGCTGGGTCTTGACGGTCGATCGCTGGATGCGGCCACTTGTGAGTACCTTCAATCTGTTCTACGTCCTCTGCGACCTGATCTTGCTCGTGTTTGCAGCGATTCTATTTTTAGGATTCTGGGGCGGTCAAATGGGTTTGCCGTGGCGAATGACCGCTCAAGCTGTATTATGTTTTTATATTGCCGATACTTGGTTTGCATATGCCAATAATCAAGTGCAAGGATATCAAAGTGGCTCTATCATGGAAGTGTTCTGGGTTTTTGGCATCGTGCAGTTTGGCATCGCTGCTGCGTTAGAATTTGATAACTCCATTCGTGCTCGCCGTCTAGCTCGCCGACGGACTGCTATTAAATAAATATGAGTCCTAAAAAAATTACCGATGCAGATAAATTAGAGATTGTCGATCTCTATCGTCAGTCTGGAGAGACTACCGCATCTCTGGCAATTCGTTATGGAGTCAGCAATTCTACGATCAGCCGTCTGCTCAAAACGAGTATTCATGAGGATGAATACGAGCTACTGATCCAGCAAAAACGCGGAGCCAAAGCAGGTAGCGAAGAAAGTTTAGTGGCAATTGCTGGTGCAGACGGTCAACCGTTCGATGAGCCGATACTAATCTCACCAGTGGCGAGCGGCATCGCAGTAGACAGCAATTTTGGTGAAGCTGGATTGGAAGAGAGCAACATTCGATCGCCAGAGATTGTGGCTGAAACCTCGATCGATCCACCAGAAATCCCCTCGCTCCAAACCCAAGAAAATTTATTCGACGTAGAAAGCAAGACAATAGCGGCTTCGACTCAGCGCGAGCGCGATTTTGAGGCTAAATCTCCACCGCAATCGGCTGTCGCAGTTCGGGAGAGTAGCGTTTCACAGCTGCCAACAGCCAGCATGACTGACGAACAAAGTGCCAGTAAACGTCTGGTACGTCGTCGCTCTTCAGCACGACTGGATGATGTCACTCCAGCATTAGTCAGTGCCGAAACCAGTCCGACAACAGATTTCGATCGATCGGAAGTGGAAAACTCAGCTCGCGTCACAACTCCAGCAAATTTATCCACCAACGATCTCCGTGATTCCACAGTAGAGATCGTACCTTCTACTGCCAAGAGTATCAGAACCCGCGTCTCGCAGATGCCAGTATTGCGGGGCGTAGTTGGTAACCGAGATGACTACTTTGCTGAGTCAGTCGCGCCTACTGCCAGTGAAGCGCCACGAGAGCTGTCAGAAAACTCTGGCATCGACCGCGATAAAACAGGTGGCAAACTATTCGAGGAGGAGATTGAAGAAGATGTCGAGGATGTCAATGTCCTAGCAGCAATGTTTGGCGAAGAAATTGCCGAAGGGGATGATGAGGATGACGAAGATGACGATTGGGAGGAAGAATCTGTAAGTATCGATGGATTTAGCGATCGAGATTTGTTGTTAACTGGCGATCGATCTCACCTCCAAGTTACACCACTCTCGCAAGCTACGCTCCCACGTACCTGTTATATCGTCATCGACAAGTTTGCCGAATTGATCGTGCGTCCGCTCAAGGATTTTGCGGAATTAGGACAGATTCCTGGCGAAGAAATCCAGCAGCGCACCTTACCGATTTTTGACAATCACCGTGTCGCCAAACGCTTCTCTAATCAGCGCACGCAACGGGTAATTAAGGTGCCAGATAGCCGCGTATTCCAGAAAACGATCGGTCACTTGCGATCGAAAGGAATTGCCAGATTACTAGTAGATGGCAATATTTACTCACTTAACTAACGCTCGTAGTAGCGGCGGCAATGCCGGGAATCGAAATTAGTAGATCTCTTTATGCTGGCCGTAAATCCGCACAAAATCTGGCAATTACCTGGGCATCTGCACGCGAGATAACCCGATCGTGCGGATGCTGGGATATCACTCTCTAACCAGCATAAAAACAGCGATCGGGATTGAGAATGTTGTCAGGATCGAACTGTTGTTTGATGGCACGCATCAGCGGTACGGCATTACCGCGATAGCCCCAGACATCGATTTGGCGTTTGACAGCTTCAGGCGCTTGTAGCACGGAGAGATAACCACCGGCTGTCTCACACTCATTCCGAAGGGGAAAAATATCGCTCGATCGCTCGATCGCACAGGCTCCAATCCCGCTACTGAGATGGATTACACCGCGTGCGGTATTGTCAGTGAGTCGATCGAGTGTGGCGATTGTGGCGACAGCAGCAGTCGATCTCACGCCTAGTTTACAGGCGATTGGCGTAGTTCCCCAAATTCCCGTCTGAATCCCGCGCCAGAGATTACTTGCTGGTGCTGCTTGCCAGCTCCCACCTTTAACGCCAAGTCCTCGTGCCAGATTCAGCAATTGCGCTGACTGCTGGGCGATACTTTCGGGAATAGTGGCAAATTTGACGACGAGACTGGGTGTATTACTAATCTCCAGATGCTGGCTGAATGCGGTAGAGAGCACGTCTACGGCGACCGGTGTTAAAGTACTCTTTAGCAATATTTTCGCTACCTCTACGAGCTTGGATGCCTCTCCAGTGAGGATGACGGTGCCAGAATGAGCGGGGAGTGGATACACCCGAAAAGTAACTTCAGTCAAAACTCCCAGCGTGCCATAGGAGCCAGTAAATAACTTCATCATGTCGTAGCCAGCGACGTTTTTGACGACTCTGCCCCCAGCCTTCGCCATTTTGCCATCAGCACGGACAAAATTTATGCCTAATAGTAGGTCGCGCACGCCCCCATAACGATGCCGGAGTGAACCTGCATCGGCAGTGGCAATAATGCCGCCAATCGTCGCGCGATCGGGATAAGCTGGGTCGAGTGGTAAAAACTGTTGTGCGGTAGCCAAAATCTGCTGCAAGCGATCGAACTTCATCCCGGCTTCGACCGTAACTGTTAAATCGCCAACGGCATGGTCGATGAGTCGATCGAGTTTTTGGGTGCTAATAGTGGTCTTGGCACCTGTCACACAGCCGCCCCAGTCGGATTTACTCTGATTTCCAGCAACTAAAATTGGCGATTTGGTGTGGTGAGCGATGCGAACTAATTCGGCGAGTTCGGATGCTGTCGCTGGCAGATCCTTGGCGCAGCCGTTCTGAGGGAGTATCGGTAAAACGAGATCGTCAGTGCTGTCGCCCATAAAAGTTGTGTTCCGGTCGGAATATGTGAGAGTAAAGTGGCTATCTGCTGGCAATTCATTTCGCGCCACCAACACAAGGCAATATTTTAGAGCATAATTAATCTAGTGCAACATCATCCCAATCGAGCGACGAATAGAGCATCGAAGTCCAGCTTACCGCATTCGCACCCTGGATGACTTCCCGAACGAGATGTGGAGAGCGTGACCCAGCACGATTTAATTAGTTAGAGCAAAGTTTCTCGATCCCAACGTAAACATGTTCCAACCCTCCCCTATCAAGGGAAATAAATAACAAGTTTTTCCGTCCCTTCAAGCTTCCGTCCATTTGAGGCGCAGAAAATCTCTCCGATCTGAAACACTTGCACCAGTTATCCTCGATGTGATTTCAATCCCAAATCCCAAATCCAAAATCCCAAATCGAATGACAGTTGTCGACAGTAATCGAGTAGAGACGATCCAGTTTACGATCGAGCCAGAATCGCTAGCGGAAATTACGCGGACTCTAGGTGCTGATGGTAGTAGACTGTTACTTCTTGCCGAACCCTGTGCTCGTCGCGCTCAAATCTTTACCCATGGAGTACAACCAAAAACGGCCACCCCGATCGAAAAAAATCATTTGTGGCAGGAGCTATTATACGAGGGATCTGCCGAACGCCAGCGCGTTGGTGTCGTTACTGCCGCTAACTTGGTAGCAGCTAATCCAACCGCGAATCACATCCGCCAAATCGAGAGTATCGCCCATCAACCACAGCTAGAACTGCTGCTCGAATCATTTGCGACAGTTGGGATCGAGTCGCTGTTAATCTTGCCATTGAGCTACGCGCGCCAATGTGTGGGTTGTCTGACGTTATTTAGATCTACGCCTTCGCCTGCTGGAGATTACGGTTGGACGATCGAGGAATCAAATTTAGCCCAAAGTCTGGCGATGCAATTATATCTCAGTGTGATGCACAGACGAGTCAAACAGATGTTCGGCGATCGGGTGTATTACGATCTGCTGACTGGCTTGCCCAATCGGTTGTTTCTGCACCAACAACTGACCCTCGAACTAGCAAAAATGCAGTCAGCCGATCGAGTTTTAGCAGTTATATTTCTCGATTTGGATCGATTTAAAAATATTAATGATAGTCTCGGTCATGGTTTTGGCGATCGCTTGCTGCAATTAATTGCTGAGCGCCTACAACAAGTACTCCAACCCACAGCCATCGTCGGCCGTTGGAGTGGCGATGAATTTATGTTATTAATACCCGATCTCGATAACGTATCGGTAGTGAGTGAAATTGCCGAGCGGATCTTGCAGTGCTTCGAGCGTCCGTTTGTCTTCGCGCAAAGTTTTCCGAGATTGAAAACTAACTCAGTATATGTCAAAGCAAGTATGGGAATTGCGATTGCTACCGATCGCGATGTCGATTTAGAAAGTATGCTCAAGGATGCCGATACCGCCCTCGGTCGGGCAAAGCAAAGTGGGAAGAATAATTATCAGATTTACAATAATGCTACCGCAAGTCAATCGATCGATCCATTTCAATTAGAAAATATTCTCTATCGGGCGATCGACGATCGGCAATTAATCTTGCATTATCAGCCACAAATCGATCTTAAAACCGGAAGAGTTGTAGGTGTCGAATCATTATTGCGCTGTAAAAATCTGGCCGATCGCGCGATCGGCCCCGATTTATTCATTCCGATTGCTGAAGAAACTGGCTCGATTTTACCGATTGGTGAATGGGTTTTACGCACTGCTTGTCAGCAAAATAAGTTATGGCAAGAAATGGGCTTAGGATACTTTCCGATCGCGATTAATTTTTCGCTCGGGCAACTGCAAGATTGCAAGCTGCTCTCCCGAATTATCGATATTTTAGCTGAGACTGGTCTCCCGCCTACTTATTTAGAAATAGAAATTACCGAAAGTACGGCGATCGACGATCTACCATTAACAATCTCAATTTTGGCAGGCTTACAAAAAATCGGGGTAAAAATTTCACTAGATGATTTTGGTACGGGATTTTCTTCGTTAGCCGCTCTCAAATATTTACCACTCGATCGGCTGAAGATAGATCGATTATTCATTCAACAACTCAGTGCTAATAGTGTCGATGCAGCGATTGTCAAAACTATTGTTAATTTAGGTCGCGAACTAAATCTTAATGTCATTGCCGAGGGCGTAGAAACAGTGAAACAACTAGAATTTTTACGCTCGATCGATTGTGATGCCGTTCAGGGTTTCTTATTTAGCCGCCCGTTACCCGCAGTAGAGCTAGAACCACTAATTACTAATGGCTATTGGCACGATCGCCGCTAATAAAATTAAGATCTATTCGCTTGCTATAAATATTTATTGACAAGTATTTCTTATTTTTGGCACATCAATGAATGCTTCGTGAGATTAGAACCGTTTTATTTATTATCCTGAAAAATTCATAAATTTTCAGCTGATACAATTGTTTGAAGCTTATCTTGAAAAGTCTCACGATCGAGTAAATAAGCGCGAGCGTCACTTCAAGCTGTCATTTAAACCAGCTAAATCATATCGTTCATTCAAAAAAAGGCTATAGTATTTAAGAACTCCCACCTCAAAATTCATAACTCGTCATTCATAATTCATAATTCATATGTCCTCACTTCAAGTTTATGGAATTCCTACCTGTGGTACTTGCAAAAAAGCGCTTCAATGGCTAGATGCACAGGAAATTAGTTATGAATTTATCAACACCAAGGAACAGCCACCGAGTGCGGAACAAATAGCTAGTTGGGTTGAAAGCTTGGGCTATCAACCCATGCGAAATACTTCCGGTCAATCCTACCGCGCGTTGGATGAAACTAAAGATAAGTGGCAGGATACCGACTGGGTAACAGCTTTTAGCGATGATGTGATGTTACTAAAACGTCCTTTATTCGTAAAAAATGGCCGAGCTATTGCCGTTGGTTTCCGCAATCCGACCGAAATCGAACAACGATTGGAAGCTAGTTAATTCTTTAAACTTCATTTAGCTTCATTCAACAGGCGAGCATTGCTTGCCTGATAAAGTGCTTGAAAAGCCCGAATATCGCCCCTAAATGTCGATCCAGTAGCTAGTCTATAGCTACTAACTAGTTAGTCTTCTGATTGAGTGACTTATACGTTTGCTCCTTTTGCACCCAATCGCGACCTAGCTTGATTGTCACATCAGAGTAGAGATTGCCCGAACTATCGACCTTGACTTCTCCAAAGCCTAATAAATTCGATAAACCTTGAGCTACCTCCGGATTGCCCTTTTGAGCGACAAATTCGGTGGTCTTTAAGTCTTCTTTGAGTTTGAGATTGGTATCGAGATGGACGTTTTGATAACCCGCTTTATTTAGTCGCTTGACTAATCGAGCGGTCGCGTCTGGGAAATGACTGGTATCTTGAATATTAATCCGCAGACTTGCCACTTTCGGTTGTTCGATCGTCAGCGTACCGCGATCGAAATACCTCGCCATCATATTTTGAATCCCCTTCTCATCGGGCAGCCAGTAACTAATCTCATGTTTGCCGTCACCATTATAATCACCCGGCATCATCAACATCTGCATCTTGGACTTGCCATTGTGCATCATAAAGCCACCCACGGCGAGTAATTCTTCGACGGTAAGATTGGTATCGACGTGGGATTGGATTACTGAAAATAGTTGAGGAATTCGCGTAATCGTCACTGGATTGAGCGATTGTTCGATCAATGCCTTAACGACCATCTGCTGGCGCTGCATCCGCCCGATATCGCCATTTGCATCGTGCCGGTAGCGGAGCAATCCGAGCAATTTCATCCCATCGAGATGTTGTTTGCCAGCTTTGAGATTGACATAAAAATGCTGCGAGTCATCTTGATATTTAATATCTTTCGGCACGGTAACGGTTACACCACCTAACTCATCGATGAGTTTCGCTACACCCAGATTATTGAGGCGAATGTACCGATCGATCGCGACACCACCCAAAACCTTACTGACTTCCTTCGCGGCAGCAGCAGGGCCGCTTTCGTGGTCGACAGCATTAATCTTTTCTGTCCCATGTCCGGTGCGTTCGATCTTCGTATCGCGGGGAATCCCCAGAATTACCGTCCGCTGGGTTTGCGGGTCGAATCGCAGCAGCATGATCGTATCGGACAGGCCATCTAGGGAATCGACCTCTGCGTCATAGCCAGTTTTTTTCCGAGTACTACCGTCGCTGTTTTTGACATCGGAGAGATTAGTCTTAATCCCCAAAAGTAAGATATTTACAGGTTTGGAAACTTCGGGAACCTGTAACAAATTCCTAGAAAAAGCTTCTTTGCCATTTTGATTGAAAAATGCGGCATCTGCCGCAGAAAGCGTCCGTTGTTGCAGTGGTGCAGCAGTGAGCGAGACAGCTAAAAAGGCACCAGCAGCAGCCGAAAGCGCACCGAGACCGCCCATGACTAGCCAGACCCATAATGGCATTTTGTGATGCTTTTTGGCCTGCTGGCGGCGTACCATTGGCGGTTGAGATTTTGCCGATTTGCGGCGCTGCCGATCGATTTTTCTAGCTTCCACTTTACTCACAGTTTAATTAATTGGGGTGGGGTATAAATAATTGCTGTCGTGGTCGTCTTTAAATTGTCTTTCGTAGTCGTGGTGGTTTTTAATTGTCTTTCGTAGCTGCTTTGTCTGGTACTATCCGTTCGGCTAAGGCACTAAACCCTGGCAACCGCACTGATTTCTTTTGCCAGAGTAACACCATCAGCCATACACTAGCGATAAAGTAGCTGGAGGTAGCCAGACCATTCAGAAATAATAACCGGAGTGCGAGGGCTGTCGATGCACCTGCGAGATCTGTGCCCACATCTAGACTCAGATAAGCACTCAACCACATTAAGGCCAAGAGGATCGATAAGCGACAGGCCGCTAATTGACGGCGATCGCGTTGGCGACGGTAGAGTGCCCAGATTGAAGGTACTAGTCCAATGACGGGTGTAAGGTATAGAAATGTTTCTAACCGTTCGAGTGCGTCGCGCTCTCGATTGCACACCGGCTCTACTTGGGGGGTATCGCTCATCAATGTCATCGGGTTTGTTCCTACCAACGCTAATATTTGTTCTGTATAGATCTAAAATCCCCAGTTTTTAACTATTTAGCACTATGTCGCTAAGTTTTTTTTGAAAAAGTTACAACTGCGCAATTACAGCAGGATAAATTCGCCTTTTGAGCAAGTTAATGTATAATATTTAACAACTGGCTTAAAAAGTTAACCTTTTCTTAATTATTTCAGATTTTCAGCTCTTTACACAAGTGAAAATAGTCATTATTTGGCTAAGGAATAAGAAATATCCAATTGTGAATAGAGGATCGGCGATCGGGAATATGTCAAATGGGATACAAGATGCTAATTTTTAGCAGGAACCGTCCACCAGGCAAGAGCATAAGCTTGCTGAGGTAAGTTGATAGCTTGACGAAAGTGAACGCGGATTTTATATTTACCCGGATCGTGAATTTGATGAAAAAGATGTTGGACGCTATCTACTTTGCTCGTGGATGCCCACAAGCTGCGATCGATATTATCATCTTCGGCATGCATTAAGTAGAGATCGAGATGATTGAGGCCGCGATCGCGAAATTTATCGCCGAGATCGTATTTATTATTGGGATTGGGATCTGCTAATTCTACCAGACGATCCCATGCTAGCGTCATCGCCACCCAACTATTTTCGGCCAAAGGTCGCTCGATCGGATAATCTCGATACGTCCCTACACCGACTGTATTGTAATCCCAGCCGATGGGGGGCACGGATGGGGTCGGTTGATACTGTCCAGCGCTAAACTGTTGATAAGCGCGCATCGCATGTAACTGTCCCGCACCCAATTGATAATCTAGCGGAATTTGCCGATCGGTGTAAGCTTCGGATTCAAGCCAATCGCGATTATTTTTGGCCAACATCGTCCGCGTCATCCCCAGGCGCAAGCCATCACCGAGATCTTTAATTTTATCGGCAGAATTTAACAGTACGGCCTTCATGACCTCATGCCGCCGCGCATCGAGACTCCAATGCGCTTCCAAGTTAGCAGAAATCTGGGATTTAGCTCGATCGATCGAACTTAGATTCCGGCTGGTCGTCCGCAGCTTACCCTTGTCCACGATTAACTTCCGCGCGCGTAACTGGCGATCTCCAAACTCCTGTAATAAAGCCACCGTCCCCGTAACGTGCGGTGTGGCAAAACTGGTACCATTAGCGGTCACGGCCTTACCTGCGAGATTGTACAGACGGAGATTGCCACCAGGAGCCACTAAGCCGATCGATCGCCGATTGTCATTATTAACTTCCAGATCCTTGAGTTTTGTGGCTGTGCCGATCGGCTGTTCGCTGAGATTGGCAAAATCTAATTTAGTGTAAATGCCCTGCCGGATTGTAGAGTAGGCGATATTGAGACCGTTATAGTTATCGGTGGGAATCGAGATGCCGCCTTTACCCTGATTGCCAGCAACTAAATATAAGACATTGTGGGCGCGCGCCGACCAATCCAGACATTGCGTAAATAGCGCATTGCCATCCAAGCTGGCCTGCGGACGCGGATCTCGCTCTAGTGGCTCCCCAAAGCTCAAATTGGTCGCGCGGACATCACCCCCATTCTGGGTAGCAATATGTTGGAGCGAGAGGCATTCCTCTGGCTGCCCGGTAAGCTTGGGATTGCCCACGGCCGCAGCATAGAGCCGTGCATCGGGAGCCACACCGATCGCGTCTTTCTCCCGACCGATCATGACGGAGGCGACCATCATCGCGTGCTGTTCGACGTGAGTATTGGCTTTGGCCGCCCCATTTTGATAAAAGATTTGTTCGAGCTTAAACTTGGGGTTTTGAGCTGCCTTATCCCAGCCAAATTGCCCCGGACGACCGATTTCCACTTGCCCGATCGCAATTTTTTTACCGGTGAGCTGGTAAGGTGCCCGATGCAATTGCACGGCATCGATCCCAGCAACACCGATCGAGCTGACCATCGGTAATGCCCAACTCGGTGTGACGATAAAAATTGCGATCGCGATCCCGAGCGTTATCCGCTGCCATTGTTTACCCACTATCTGCCTTAGCCTCACTTTCTACATTTTGTTACAGTATTGCCAGTCCTAGCTCAAATTAACGCACACTGTGAACAGATAAAATTCTCGTGATTGGAGGAATCTCTCATGTCTGATACTCAAGTCTTTGTGGCTTTAGCCATTGCGCTGATTCCTGGATTGTTGGCATTACGTTTGTCTACCGAATTATATAAATAGTTCGATCGGACGAGCGCTTGGAAGGGAGATCGCTATTTTCAGCAGATCTAACTTCGAGCATATTAAGCCGAGGAGCAGTCAATTGACTACTCCTCATTTTTATCAACTAACTCGGCATTGCCAAGAGTAAGATTTATAGCTCCTCTCTCCCTCCCCGCCTAATTCAGCACGCCAAAAATCCTGTGTGTCATTTGGATCTCAGTATTTTGACAGGAGCTATGGGGCAGAGCGTATAATAAGTAAAAAATTTATTGGGAATATTTTAAGTCTGATGAATGCACTACCTTCGTTCGAGCCGCCAGAAGAGCGATTGCCATCTAGGACAGCAAACCGCGCGCAACAAACCCGATCGCACAGCTCGCAATCGCCGCTAATAGAGCGCCCTGAAGGTAAGCGCCGCTCGCAGGTTAGAGCGAATCCAGCTTACGCTCATCGCCGCCAGGGATTGGAAGTAGGCATCAAATTAGTTACTTATTCATCATTGTCGATGTTTGGTCTCGTGACCTTGGTTAATTCACTTGGATACAACTGGGCGCAGCATAGTAAATTAGAGCATCTGGCAACGGCATTACAAGATGCACGGGTCAGAACTGCCAAAGTCAATCGCAATTTTGCGCATTCCTTCGATCCACAGTTAGAGCAGACTATCATGGAAGAAAATAGCTATAAAGTCGCACCCAATCGACTTCAAATCGTTATTTCTAGCCCCACGATCGCTCAGTCTGCATCAAAGACTCCTAGTAAGTAACGCAGGGGAGAACTAGACTGCTACTATTCGATCCAAAAGTAGCGGTTCCCAACCTCACAAAGATAATCCGGGGATTGGGAAGTACGTCAGTGAGATGTTCTAGATGGTGCGTTGGCGATCGAATGGGGGGTAGCGGTGAATTCGCTGGTCTCGCTCGCGGATTGCACGTTCGACTGCTTGTTAGTAAGCCAAATTTGTCCCTGTAAATGTCCAGTAGTGGCGATCTTCCCCACAATTCGGACGCTCGTTAATTGGGGGCAGCTCGCGATCGGGAGCGGCCCGCTCAGATTTAGTTGGCGATCGGATAACTGACCGGATAGTGTGGGACGAGTGGTGGTGGAGGTAGCGTTGCCACTATTCTCGACTAGACTGGCATTGAGATATATCCCCGACTGTTGAAGATCGAGCAAAAGTTGTTTGTTTTGCAGACAATTGGGTAAATTGCGATCGACGATTGAGTATCTACCTGTAATTGCAAGCGGCGCTTTGATATGAGCCTCGCCATAATTGGTGATTAAGAGAAAAAAGGCGATCGAGCCGCCAATCGCCAGACTGTATAATCCGAGCGAGCGAGCTGAAAAATTTTTCATAATGGTTGGTCGGTGTCTAAGGCAAAGCTCAGATGCGTACTAAATTGACTGTAACGGCGCACGATTAATAATGAAGACGCGCAACGGGTGGCAAGTCGATCGGTATAACTATCCAGTGTCGGTTTTCGCCGTCCCCAAGTTCTGCCGATGCCAGTAATTGTCAGATCTACCTGCTGTGAAAATTGCTCGATCGTGGCAATCGGATCGTTCGACGCGATCGTCGAAATATTCACTCGCGATTTAACACTCTCTGGCAGATTTTCCAATAAACTAGCTAGCTCGGCACTGAATTCATTATCTTGAGTGTCGGGTAAAGCAATGTGGATCAGTTTCAATTGTCGCTGGCGATCGTTCCAGAGCATTCTCAGGGCAATTTCTACCGCGAGATCGTCATGATTGTTGGCGGTATAGGGGACGAATAAGGTTTTGTATGCGCAGGCTAGGAGCGGCTCTGGGCTAGTATCGATAAATACGGCCGTATCGGCTGGAGTCTGAGCAAGCATCTGGGCGACCCTCCCGCCCAAACGGTTGTTGGTAAAAGTGGGACGGTGCCAGCCCAGCAGCACGAGATCCGCTCGATCCAAGGTGGCGATAATTGCGGTTTTCTGGGCGACATCATAGCCAATTTGGACGATCGGTTGGAATAGCGATCTCAGTGAGACTGGTTCGAGCGTGGCAATTGCGGCATTCAATCGCGCTAGTCGACGGTCGATCGCCCGATTTGCCTCGACTGGCGTACTTTTAAATAAGTAGTCCTCTTCTAGCTCGATCAGGTTTAACGGGTTGACAATCGCTGACTGGCGATCGTTGTGAGCGATCGACATTGCCAGCTGGAGCAGTCCTGTTTGAGTATTGGGATTGGCAACGGGAACTAGGATCCGATAACCGATCGACGCAGAATCTACTGCATTTAACGATGACTGGTGCGATAATGCCGCAGATGCTGCGAGATCTTCTGTAGGTTGAGTTTGCAAGCGGATCGATTTTTTTGGATACGTCCATTCCAAGAGGGGTGAAGTCATAAACGTCGTCACCAAGGCCATGACTACCAGCATCGTAAACAACAACGGTGAAATCACGCCCAAATCTAGTCCGATATTGAGCACGATTAGTTCGGTCAAGCCGCGCGTATTCATCAACCACCCGAGTGCGGAAGCTTCTTGTTTGCCGATCTTACAACTCCTGGCGGCGTAATAAGTCCCGACATATTTCCCGACGATCGCCACCCCCAGGATTGCCAAACATAGCAACCATAATTCTGGACTATTTAACAACCCAATTTGAGTTTTTAGGCCGCTATAAGCAAAGAAAACTGGCAGTAAAAATATTAAAACAAAGTCCTCAGTTTTTTCGGCAATTTGTCTCACCAATCCTGGATTCTTGGGCATCGCCGCCCCGAGTAAAAATGCCCCAAAAATGAGGTGAATTCCGATCGCTTCGGTAATCAGTGCTGACAACACCACTGCCATATAAATTCCCGCCAACATCAGTTGGGACAATTTACCCGTGCGATCGTAATAAGTAGATAGCATTTTCAGCAGCCAGCGCCCGACGGTCAACATTGCGCCGATATACAGCAAGGAGCAAATAATCGTCGGCACCGCCCCAACCATACTATTGGTTTTAGTGACCGCAATTGCTAAAGCCAACAAACACCAAGCCGTGACATCATCTACTGCGGCACATGTCAATGCCAGGGTACCCAATCGGGTATTTTGTAGGTTATTTTCGGTGATAATTCTGGCCAATACTGGGAAGGCCGTAATCGACATTGCTGCACCTAAAAATAGCGCAAATGCCGTAAACGACACACTCGCATTAGAGACGATCGGATAAATAACTAATGATAAAATTCCGGCTAACGAAAACGGGACTAAAATACTCACTCCCGATGTCAAGACTGCCGTATTGAGATTGCCGCGTAAATATTTCGGATCTAATTCTAGCCCAATTAAAAACATGAAAAATATTAACCCAATTTGCGATAGCACATTCAAAAAGGGAATCGCTGTCGGTGGAAATATTAAGCCTGATAATTCTGGTGATAGCCAGCCCAATAACGATGGGCCTAACGCAATCCCTGCAACTATTTCACCAATTACTAATGGTTGTTCGATCGATCTAAATAGCCAACCGACCAACCGCGACCCACCAATCACAATTAGTACTTCAATTAATACCAGGACGACTGTACTCATAAGATTTATTGTAAAGGCGGATTAAGGCTTGATAAATTTCAAATGTCAATATTGAATTACCTATTTGATGAGGATTGGTTCGTCAGTCACCCCTCTTACGAACATCTCAGATCTTCCACTAAAAATCAAGCTCGATCGAGCTTTACATCACAAATAACTAACGATCGATAATTAGGTAAGTAGAGCGGCGCAAATATTTACAACATCAGAAAAGACTGAAACCTAGATGGTGGGCATTGCCCAACTTACACATCTTTAAATACCTAACGATAACTAGCCGCTAATCCTATTTCCACTGACTAACAAATTCTAATCCTTTTTCTCGGCCGTGACGATACACCGAAACTAGACCGGTGGGTGTTGCTTTCGTAAAATCTACCCCAAATTCCGTGAGCGGTCGATCGGGACGAATTAGTGAGATCGGCCTACCACCGCTGGAGTTGGGGACTGGATCGATATGAAACATATCCTGATACAACGTCCCTGGTTCGTTAGAAATCGCGATCGTCTGTTGATATCCTGCGGCTACCATCGCTAATGCCGGACACAGACAAGTATAAGCGGCATCTACATATGGCCGACCATCGATCCAAGCTGGCAGATCCCACGCGTGCATGATTCGCGAGGACGCATAAGCTACAGCCGGAAAGCTATTGGGTGTAATCCGAAAGGGTTCGGGGTGATGTGTGCTAAATAACGTCAAGCGCAGATTGGCATCTACCCAACTGCGATCTTTTTGGACGGAGGCGCGTAATAGGCGTTTGCCTAGTGCTTGTGCCTCGTGGCTTTGAGTTTGCGCGGCTGCGGTGGGATTAATTACTGCATTGGTAGCGATATACAGAGCGGGAGTCTGCGGCTGATATAACTGTTTCCGTAACGGCTTACTAAAGATCCGAATTCCCCGCTGCACCACTTTACTCATATTTTGCCGAGGTTGTTGCAAGGCATCCAGTCCTGCCAACCAATAGTCTACTCCTAAATTTCCGGCGCGACCGATCGCTGCCCAACTTGTCGGAATTACGGATGAAGATGCGGCTGCATAGGCATCGGCGACGATTCCAGATTCTTCCAGTGCAGTCAATACTCCATGAGCAAAAGCTCCTTTAAAACTACCCACTGGAGTAGCGATCGCTAATGATTTACCCTTCAATATGATTTAGCACAAATTCAACTGCTGTTATTTTAACCGCCCCAGTACCTTTGACATGGCTTTTAGCTCGGAGCGAGATCTCCGATCGATCGTCCTTAACCAGAGGTGAGAAAGGGATGAATTGCCGCGTATAATTCAGTCGCATATTCTTCATGCAATCCTAGCGTCCCTGGTAATGTAACGCTGACAACACCTGCTACTTCAGCGAGTGCACGCATTTCTGCTTTCGATTTGGGTGGACTATTCTCGCCGATCGCGATTAGGACGGGTATATTTAAAGATTGTAAATGCGCCAGCGCCTCAGCTCGATCGAGATAAGGATCTAGCCCCCCAGTTACGAATGCTCCCGCACCAAATCTCGCTCCTGGCTGTTGAGTCAGTTGGCGTTTGCCAGTCATAAACTCAGGCGTTAATTTACTTGCATCGGTATAAACATGTCGCCGATACATGAATCCTAAAAAGCTAGGAGTAGTATTTAGTTGGTACAAAAATTGACCGATAATCGGCGTACGAATCAGATCCCGCGCTATCTTCAACCACGGCTTTTGTCCTTTGGCCATCGTCGGCAATGGCCCACGCCATGTAGGTGCGACGAGAACCAGCTTGGCAACGCGCTGAGGCAATCTGGCAGCGGTATCGAGTGCATAGCCCGCAGCATGGCCGGCGGCGATAATCGTTACGGGAGCAGATCCATAAATCTCGCGCAGAAAGTCTTCGATGAATTGGCGATAAAGTGGCGGCGCATAATCTAACGATGGTCGATCGGAATCGCCAAAACCGGGGAAATCGACAGTAGTAACCTGAAACTCCGAGCGTAGATATGCTGCCAATCCAGACATCTCAGTACGGCTAGAAACTGTGCTAAAGGCAGGTAACAGGAGTATCGGTTCTCCTGCCCCATCAGTCTCGTAGGCAATGCTTACTGACTGTCCTTGCCAGTTCCATGAGTATGTTTGGGTGGTGTGTTGGGGGATATCGATGAGTGTCATTTTGGATTTTGGATTGTTTGTTCGCAATTCTTTCGGTATAGCAGATCGCTGTTCTATATTCGATGCTGATTCGTGCGGTTTCAACTAGACATCACCAGACGGTTTTTCGACCCAAAATTTTTCTCTAGCCTCAATCTCGACAACTTTCAATGGTACGGCGATCGTGCGATCCTCTCAACTAATTCTAACAAATCGTACTCTTGACAAAGATTGATGAGGGTACGATTTTCACAAGGACCATCTGAGTCGATCTGTTGGGCTTCGCCTTGCTCGACCCAACCTCCAGATCTTCTTTTTCATGCAACGCCGATATTTCTAGGGTGCGGGACTAGCCACTACGCACTAAATAGGGGACAATATCGATCGCAGACGAGTGGATAAAACAAACTAATGGTTCAAGAGAGAACTTTACCCGCATTTGAGCCACAGCCGGGAGAAATTACCAAAGCAGAAGGCTCGATGTTGTACCGAGACATGATTCTGGGTCGCTTCTTTGAGGACAAGTGCGCGGAGATGTACTATCGAGGCAAAATGTTTGGTTTTGTCCATTTGTACAACGGTCAAGAAGCAGTAGCCTCCGGCGTGATTAAGGCGATGCGCCCAGGTGAGGACTATGTTTCGAGTACTTACCGCGACCACGTTCATGCACTTAGTGCGGGCGTACCCGCACGTGAGGTGATGGCGGAGTTATTTGGCAAGGAGACAGGCTGTAGCAAAGGGCGCGGCGGCTCGATGCACATGTTTTCCAAAGAGCATCAGTTTTTGGGTGGTTATGCCTTTATCGCTGAAGGGATTCCGGTGGCGACGGGCGCGGCATTTGCGAGTAAATATCGGCGCGAAGCTTTGGGAGATGCGAGTTCGGATTTGGTATCGGCTTGTTTCTTTGGTGATGGTGCTGCCAACAACGGACAGTTCTTTGAATGTCTGAATATGGCAGCATTATGGAAGTTGCCGATGATTTATGTCGTTGAAAATAATAAATGGGCGATCGGAATGTCGCACGAACGCGCGACTTCAGTACCCGAAATCTTCAAAAAAGGTGCTGCTTTCGGGATGCACGGCGTGGAAGTCGATGGGATGGATGTCTTAGCTGTCTATCGCGTCGCTAAAGAGGCGATCGCGCGCGCACGTGCTGGGGAAGGCCCAACGCTGATCGAAGCCCTCACGTACCGTTTTCGCGGTCACTCACTGGCAGATCCAGACGAACTCAGATCGAAAGAAGAAAAAGACTTCTGGCTCGCTCGCGATCCGATCGAAAAGTTTGCTGGTTATCTCGTCAATTCAGGTTTGATGACTCAAGACGAGATCGCGGGACTTAACAAGGAAATACAAGATATCGTCGATGATTCGGTCGAGTTTGCGGAAAATAGTCCCGAACCCAATCCTGATGAATTACGCCGCTATATCTTCGCTGGCGATTCGTAATTTTGCGCGATCGATTTCCCTAATTCTTAGATTTTAAGAGTTAGGGAATATCGTGCTGTTTGTTCTCGATCGATGGAATTCTACCGATCGATCTATGTAAGGTCAGTTCGATATATAAATCGATCGTTCAGAAGTACAAATGTTGTTGTGAGAAGCAAAAACCCGGATCTGGGGGTCGGAACCCCAGACCCCCCGCTGAGGCGCTACCGTGTATAGAACCCATTTGAGATCTTTTAAGCGATCGGGTAGAATCGATTAAAATCGGTGAAGTCCAAGCAGGGCAGTGGAAATCATGGGATATTCAAGTGATGTGACAGCTAAACGTTCAAATGCCAAGCTCAAGCTGTGTTTTATTCGGCTCATGCTCAAACGTTTAGCTGTCACATCTACCCACTGAAAAGATCTCAAATGGGTTCTATAGAGTGCCTACGATTGAAATCGTGGCTAATGTTGCCAAGTCCGCCTGCGCGGACTTCGGATCACGAGTAGCTGTTTTAAGCGCTTGAGTTACAAGTATCAACTTGGGTTATTTTTATCGGTATTCTCGAAAATCATCAACCTGACGCTCCGGATCTGGGGCAAATGCCAGCCAGAGTGGATATTGTAAGATCGACAGGCTAATTTGTCCTTCCGAATTATCGATAATAATCAGTGGCATTTCTTTATTCGCGACGATGCGATCGGCTCTTTGCACGAGTGCTTCGGGATCTTCAAATAAAATAATTCCCCCATTGCCACCAAAATCGGGCTTAGAGAGTCCCAAACAATCTTGAAAGCCTCTGCGCCAGTCACCGAGACGCTCCGGTAGGTTGGCGAGGACGAGCGTGCGGAGATAGTCACCATAGAGTTCTCTAAGTGCCGATACCGCCGCTGCCGCTACCAAAATATTCTGGAGGCGACTGCCCATCGATCGTACTGCACCGCGCCCGTCTTTCGCAAAAAACCAGTCCGAAATTTTATCAGCGTGGACTGCTTCTAGCGTGCGGCGCAGTTGCCATGCTGGCGCGTAATAATCCGGAGCCGTGCGATAGCGATCGATCGAACTTTTTACCTTACTGGCGGTGGCTTTAAAGGCAGGTTCGGCAAATTGAGGTGTTTGGTTCCGAGGGGTAGCGGGAGCTGGCGTGGTGGTGCTCAGTGGAGTCTGAATGCGAATTTGAGCGGGGGGTGGTTGTGGAAATTCAATTTCTTCAGCGATGACGACTAAATCTTGCAAACTACCCACGAGGTAATCTTTAAATCCTTGCAAGCGAATGGCGATATCTTGAGACGCACCCGCAAAACTTTTATCGATCTCTTGCTTGATGCGATCGCGACGGCGTTCGAGTTGTTCGACGGAGATTTGTAATTTTTGGCGACGTTGCTCCAGATCGGCAATAGATGTTTGAACGATTTGCCCGAAACTTATCTGGGTATCGTCGATTTGTTTTTGGAGCTGTAATTTAGTTGTTTGCAGTCTAGCGATCTCTGCTTTGATCTCAGCTTCCGATCGCAACAGTAACTCGATTTTGGGATTGTTAGTATTGTCTGTTTCTAGCTCTGAGTCTAATTCTTGACCGATCTCATCGAGCAAAATACTCCAATTGTCTGTCATCGACGATCGATCTTCTGGCACAGCAGCTCTGTCTGTCGGGGTGGATGTCTCTGGCTGTGTTAACTCCAGGGTTACCGCTGATTCGATCGGCTCTGACGGTTGGGTTGGAGCGGAATCGACAACTGCATCGCTTTCCCAAACATCACCGAGCGGCTCCGCTGTGGGTGAGACCTCTTCAACCACACTCACATCGATAATAATTTCCGGCGGCTGTGGGGATGTCTTGACATTTTGTTGGCGATCGGGATTTCCGTCAGGGTTCATAGATTTTGGCGTAGGGAGCGCTAAGGGCATCGGTTATCGAGGGGGGTGCGAGCGCTGTTAGGAGTGCGTTGTCGATCGATCCCGTCCGGTGCGAGGAAAATAATGTTCGAGGCAAGTCCGTAGCAGCTGCGCGTCGAAGATAATCGGTAAAAAGTGGATGCTATTGACTTCTTTAAAGTAAAACAAAATGGGTACGGGTTGCCAAAAAATCTCCCAATTTTCCCATTCACTGTAGGGAAATGTACGGATTAAGCTATTACTGCGATAGACTTCTAGCGCGACGGTTGTAAATTTCAATCTAATTAAAACTGCTTGGATCGATAGAAATATCCCAAAGATTCCCAGTCCCAAACCTACCCAGGGTTGAATGATGGCAATAAAAATCGCGATCGCCACAATCGCGATCGGGATGCGATAACTGGGTTGAAGTTCGATTTCGGCAGGTAACTGAGTTGGTGCGGGGATACTTGTCACAGGCTTACAATTTCGATCGCTACAACTCCTCTATTTTAACAGCAGGAAGATCGATTATGAACGATCGCTAATGAATTATAAAATGGCTCTGGACATAGACTGTGGGTTGAAGTAACAATATCGAACTCGTAGCTTCATCTTTGGCAAATCCGTGTTAAATATTTTCAAAATCCGACACCTCCGTAATTTCACTGATGCAAATCGCCCGACATCGCAACAGAAGCTAGCTAGACGCTATCCAAAGTTCCGTATTCATCGCGATCTCAAATCTGAGGTTACCCGAGCATAATAGATGAAGTGAGTGGATGATTCACGATCTAAAGTTGAGTGAATGAGTGTTTAGAGGTAGGGTGAGATTGGTTCCGACTATGGCTACATCCAAAGCGATTGCTGAGATCGACCGATGTAGCGCTCGCCACCCTCGATCTCCAGCTATCCGGTGGTGTCTGAATGCTAAGATTGGTAGTAATCGACACTAAAACTAGTTAGCCATAAATAACAATGAAGTTAAATTTTCGCCGGACGATCGCAGGTTGGTTATTGCCTGTATTAATTGTTGCGATCTCGTTTATCTCGATCGGTATTTGTCCCCGAGCAGCGATTGCTGATGATTTTACCAAAGCAACTTTAGGTAGTGTTGACTTCAGTGACAAAGATTTAACTAGTTTTGAGTTTACCCAAGCCAGTGTGCGCGGTGGCAAGTTTGTTAATGCAAATATGACGGGCGTGAGCCTGATCGGTGGCGATTTTGATTCGGCTGATTTCACTGGGGCAAATCTGACTAATGCGGCGCTAGACACAACTCGGCTGACACGAGCAAATTTAACAAATACGATTTTTATCGGTGCTTTTGTCACGAACACTAATTTTGGTGGTGCAACTATCGACGGAGCAGATTTTACCGATGTATTGCTCCGCAAAGATGTTCAAAAGAAATTGTGTGCGATCGCTAAAGGCACCAATCCGAAAACTGGCAAATCTACTAGAGAATCATTAGACTGTCCATAATCGAGCGAGTCGGGCGGTACATTTATGAAAATAGCTCTCGAAACTTATTAATAATCTCTAAGAAAGACCTACAATTATATATCCTAGATTAATTCGATCGAATTAATCCTAAATAGCCTCGATCGTTATTTTTTGAGGTTTTATACTGCCGCAACTCAATCTATGACTATCTCCCTGGTAACAAGTCCGCTCAAGCCGATCTTGAAATGGGCTGGAGGCAAGCGATGGTTGTTGCCTAGATTGCTAGAGCTATGGCAACCAAGTCGTGGATCTCGCTTAGTAGAGCCTTTTATGGGTAGCCTATCGGTAGCTCTAGGGCTACAGCCGCACCGCGCCCTACTTAACGATGTCAATCCGCATCTAACTAATTTTTATCGTCATCTACAGCAAGGATTGGAAGTGACGATCGAGATGGAAAACGATAGTATTCTTTATTATCAAATGCGATCGCGGTTCAATCAATTGACTCGCGATAAGCAAGAAGACACTAGCGAAGCAGCACAAATATTTTATTATCTAAATCGGACGGGATTTAATGGCTTGTGCCGATTTAATAATAGTGGCGAATTTAATGTGCCATTCGGACGATATAAAACTATTAATTATACAACCGATTTTAGTGCGTATCAAATTCCCTTACAAGCCTGGAAAATTACGTGTAATGATTTTGAGGAATTAACGCTAGAACCTGAAGATTTTATTTACGCCGATCCGCCTTATGATGTGCAATTTACTAAATACAGTAAGACTGATTTTACCTGGGAAGATCAATTGCGATTGACTCAATGGCTAGCCCAGCATCCTGGAAAAGTTGTCTTATCTAACCAAGCAACCGATCGAATTGTTGATTTGTACAAAGAATCTGGGTTTACTATAACAATAGTAGATGCACCACGGCGCATTTCTTGTAATGGCGATCGTCGCCCAGCCAAAGAAGTAATAGCATGTAAGGGGTTCTAGGTCAATGTCTAAAATTGGTGTTAACACAGGCAAGATATTCGAGCAGCTTTTTGATACGGTTTTACCAACACAAGGTTATCGAATTCTGCCTAAAGATGAATATCAGTCATTCTTAGCACCAACGATTAGTGGAGGAAAGCATTTGCCAGATCGAGTAATTGAAACTCCCGATCTCCGGTGGATTATTTTATCTAAGAAGTGGCAAGAAACATCAGGTACGGCCGAACAAAAAGTCCCATTTGAAATAATAAAATTAATTGATGCTATTGCAAAAAGTAATGATAGATTCCCCTACGCTTACTTAATTATAGGCGGGGAGGGTTGGAATCCTAAGTTGAAAGAAGCTTATCTAAATGGAGATTTGAACAAGTATATTAATGGTACTGAATTAGTAAAAGTTGTTAATTCGGATCAATTTCTTACTTTAGTTAATCGTAAAAAGTTGTAGAAATATATTTTTCAACCTCTAGTTAGTAGATAAAATAATAGAGCTTTACTAACTGAATCGATCGCTGGTAGTTCATGCTCAACAATTGCCGTTCCAATTGCTACAAAGTGAGTTAGCAGATCGCGAAATGGGCCAGCATTGGCAAAAATATTCTAAATTGACTGTCCGACAACACTCAGATAGCGATCGACCGCTTGATTCGATCGCAAAATTAGCATAACTCTCGAATTGTTGTTTTGCATCATTCACAATGAATTTTAGCTCTCGTCCCAAGTGACAAGACTTACCAAAAATAACTATTCTCTATGTTCGCTATTCTTCAAATTAACCTAGCATGTTAAAAGCGATCGCTATTAATAAATTGACTGCTATTTTTATTGTCTATGCTGGGTTGAGTTTAATTATTCATCTATGGTCGGCATTTACATCGATGGCGTGGATAATTTATATATTTACCCTAGCTCCATTTTATGGCTTTTGCTCGCTCTGGCTGGTCTCAATTATCCTCAATCGCTCGAAAACACAGTCGATCGTCATCAAATATCGAGTATGGCTATTGCTACCGATCGTGATGCTTCAAGCTTTAGTTATCCTGTGCAGTCCAGCTAGTTGTTACGGATGGCATCAGGGAGCTACTTGTTACTCTTTTATCCAAATGTATGCAGATAAGTTATTTGTGTTCGGAGAAATGTTAGACCGCCCACATTGGCAAATTGAATCGATGTTTATCCCTGTATTATTTATATACATGCTATCGATTATTTATTTTTGGCTGAAGTGTCAGAGTGAGAATGCTCGGTGAGTGAAATCACTCTAAATATGTGTACTTAATTGTCTCGATGATTACACTATTCGCACCTGGAAATTCATAATTATCGAGTTCGGCTACTTCCACCCACTTGACTTCATCACACTCGATCGGTTGGGGAATACCACTGAGATGCTGACAATTATGTACGATTAGGGTCAAGGAAAAATCTGGATAAGTATGGTCGATCGAAATCATATGCCCTCCTACAGCAATCTCGATCCCCAACTCTTCGCGAACCTCCCGGAGGATGCATTCCGCAACCGTTTCACCTGCTTCGATTTTACCGCCAGGAAACTCCCACAGCCCGCCCATCGAGCCACTCATCTTCCGCTTATCGATCAAAATTTGGGCGGATTCATTCCAGATGACCGCGACACCGATTTGTTTGTGGGGTAAGATTGTAGTCAAAATTTATCGTGGATAGTCGATCGTAAGTTATAACTTTGTCTGTTTGCGGCTGCTCATAGACCTATAAAAAAGTCCGCTCGTGCGGACTAGATTGAGACTATGAAGCTAAGTATTCGCCAATATCAGCTTTGCGTTTGCGGAGTTTAGCGATTGCTTCGCGCTCGATTTGACGGACACGCTCGCGGCTGATATTGAGCAAATCGCCGATCTTGGCGAGTGTCAGCGGCTGAGTATCCTTCAATCCAAAGCGGAGTGTCAGTACTTGTTGCTGTTGAGGGGTTAATTCGGACATCATCCGCTCCAAGTCATTTTGCAGGGAAGAGTTAGTTACATATTCCTCTGGCGAGATCCCAGGATCTTCGAGCAGATCGCCCAACTCGGTGTCTTGATTGTCACCGACACGTAGATCTAGGGACAGCGGCTGACGCGCGCGTTCTAGATACTCACGGACTTGTTTGGGAGTTAATTCTAGCTCGGCAGCTAGCTCATTAATCGTTGCCGCGCGGCCAAATTGTTGAGCCAGAGCGCGTTGTGCTTTCTTGATCTTGTTGAGCTTTTCAGTAATGTGGATCGGAAGTCGAATCGCCCGTGCCTTCTCCGCGATCGCACGGGTAATCGCTTGGCGAATCCACCAGTAAGCGTAGGTAGAGAAACGGTAGCCCTTGCTGGGGTCGAATTTTTCAACGCCACGTTGCATTCCGATCGTGCCTTCTTGAATCAGATCTAAGAGGTCGATATTGCGTTTGATGTATTTCTTGGCGACAGAAACTACCAACCGCAGATTGGCTTCAACCATCCGTCGCTTGGCATTTTCGCCAGCAGAGATGATTTTTTGGAGTTGGATTGGATCGACATCGTTTGCAGCAGTCGCCCATTCAGTCAAACTTGGTTCGCGACCGAGTTCTTCTGTAAGAGTGTTTTTGACTGCTACTAAAGCAACCAACTGCTGTACCTGCTTTCCATACAGGATTTCCTGTTCGTGAGTGAGCAGGGGCACACGCCCGATTTCACGGAGGTAGGTACGGACAGTATCGGTTGATGCTTGAGCAGTTTTCATGACTCTGGCTAAAATGTAGGGGTAATTTAGATGCAAAATCTCGTTCGAGCAGCGTCTCCAATGCAGGATCGCAGAAATTACTCTACTAAATACAGTCGATCGCCGATCTGCGATGACTGTTGCATTGGGGCGATCGACAGTGCTTAGTTCTTAAGTTTGTCTATGACGTTTATTCTAATAATCTTAACATTTCTAAACATTCACTGACTATATTTTTCGATCCTCAGCCAATTGGCTGAGAGTAAGGATTCTGATAGTATTGAGATTGTACCAGATCGGTATTTACACCCACATCGGTACAAATAACCGCACAAATTGATGAGGGTTTACTTGCATAATAGTTAAAATTTATTTACACAGCCGCGATCTACAACACAATTTAGGAGCTATTCTTGGAATCTATGCAGACACTTTGGCTGGTTCGTCACGCCCACAGATTGGACTTTATCGAGCCAGACTGGTTTGAAACTGCAATTTATCCATACGATCCGCCACTTTCAGTGGCGGGAGTCGAGCGATCGATTGCTTTGGCTCATGAATTGAGTCGAGCGCCAATCGAGGCAATCTTCACCTCTCCGTTCCTGCGGACGATCCAGACGGTAGATCCCTTAGCTCGCATACTTGGGTTACCCATTCGGTTGGAATGGGGCTTATGTGAATGGTTATGTCGTGACTGGACACCAGCATTGCCGAAAACTATGGCGATCGATGAATTAAAACTGGACTATCCAAACATCGATCTCACTTATCAATCTCTAGTTGTACCTTGCTACCCTGAAACTCCTGAGGAACTAGATGCACGTTTAATTATTATAGCAGATAAATTAGTACAAAACAATTGTCAAAATATTTTGGCGATCGCTCATAAAGGTTCTGTACTGGGGATTGTAGCCGCTTTGACTGGTGACGCTCGCTGGCGGGCTTACGATCTTGCTTGTGGTGAGGTAATTAAATTAGTTCGGTTGGAAAATAAATGGCATTCAGATATCGTCGATCGGTAATCCGTGGCGGAGTGCAGATAATCTTGCCTGTGCTTTAGGATCCAGTGAGTTAAACAGGAAACGTCCTGATGATTGCTTTTGCGGACGATGCCGTCGCTGCGATCGTTTGGCACTAAAATCGACATCCGAAATCAGTTGGAGCGAGGAGATCCATTCAGCCCCAAACCCGATCGCTGTCAGTTGTTGAGCGCGATCGGATGTAGCAACGATCAGTCTCGAAGCTGAATAGTTTAAGTCATGGCGAAAGGCAGCACAGAACTTTTCGATATATGTATCGGCAGTTTCGAGGAAGTCAGTGTAGTGAACCGATAAGTTCGGAGTAACTGCTTCGCAGTAGGCTGGTAAGTCTCGACTATAGGCATCAAAGACCACCTTAGTCTCATAATCTTCAAAGGCGCTAAAGTTAATCAGCGCTTCGATTAGTGCCGATCGAGCTGATTCTAATTCTTCGGCGGAACTGGACTGAAGTGGGTTGCGTTTCTTGTGAGCGCGATCGTGTAAGTCTGTCCAGGCTCCAATCACGTTGTAGCCGTCAACGAGCAACACTGCTTGTTTACGTGAGGGAGGCATGATTTAACTCACAAGTTTCTTAACAAAATTTGATATTATTCACCTTTAGCTTAACAAATTGTGAGTAAAGTTGGTAGGGTCAGGGATAAAGGGCAAAGGGTAATCGAACCTGAGTTTGGGATAAGAGGAGCCTGGAGACTGAAGTCTCGATCGAGCAAACCCCATCATCTTTCGTTCGCGGAGCGTCCAATTGGCGGAATCGAGTATTCAATTTCAGCAGATCGATCGTCACTACAACGATCGATTAAAATTTAATTTAAGTATCGAGAAAATGAGCTTGTGAAGAAAACGCCAGTCGATCTGTATCGCATGGGAAATGCGATCTCTTCTAGAATGGATAATATCCGATCCAAGGATATCGATATGTATGAAGCTGAGGGGAAGATGTGGGTAGCTGCAAACTCAGGAGGCATTTATAGAATCCATTTGAGATCTTTTAAGCGATCGGGTAGAATCGATTAAAAAATGATTATGGAAATCATTGATTATGGGAGCCGAGCTATCCGATCGATATTCTTCTGTCCAGCGATCGCTTGTGTCGATAGTATCAGCATTTTGCAATTCTGCCAAAAGACGAGCCGCGATCGCATCGTAACGACTCAATAAAAGCTGGTAAAGCAGGAGGTTGCCAAAAGAGCAAAAATCTGGTTTAACAAAGAGATGAGCAGAAACAGCGATACTAGTCCAGCCAAAGCAAACACACCAGAGTCGGAGGTCGAAGGTTTGCGGCGACTAGTGGAGGAACAGCGAAAACTCATAGAAAAACTGGCGTTGCTGAATATGGGTATGATTTGTTGTCGGGGTACCCACAAGGGGCACCCCGACAAAAATTGTTTGTGCGTTTCATACATTAATTCAGCAACGCCGAAAAACTATTCAAGCAACTGGAAAATCCGAAAGAAAGAATCGAACAGCTAGAAGCAGAATTGAGGGCAAAAAAGAAACTAAAAGGAAAGCCCAGACTAATTGCCAGTCTGTTGAACCAGCCCGAACAGAAAGAGCCAAATTCAGAAAAAAGAGCAGCTTGGGCCAAAAATAGTAAAAAATCTAACTTTGAGATCGACGAAGAAATATCCATCCAGCCCGACAGCATACCCCCCAAAGCGAAATTCAATGGCTATCGAAACTATGATGTACAAGAGCTAATAATCAAGCGGCATAACATCCGATTTCAGCTAGCAGAATACATCACAGAAGAGGGGAAAACAATAGTAGGAGAGCTACCGACAGAATATCAAGGAATAGTTGGAGTAGTAATAGTCTATGGCTAACAGCTCAAAATGACAATCTCAACTGAGTTAACCCAACACCAAACCCCGCTTGTCAATGCTCTTCAAGAGTGGGTAAATAAATCTCACGCACCGTTTTATACGCCAGGACACAAGCGGGGTCAAGGGATGAATTTATTACTAAAACAGCAGTGGGGGAATGACATTTTTGGTTGGGATTTGCCAGAATTACCAGGATTGGATAATCTCCATGCGCCAGATGGCGTTATCGTTGAGGCCCAAGAGTTAGCCGCGATTGCTTTTGGTGCAACGCAAACGTGGTTTTTAACGAACGGTTCGACAGTAGGTGTAATTGCGGCAATTTTGGCTACTTGTGGGGAAGGTGAGAAGATTATTTTGCCGCGTAATATTCATTCTTCGGCGATCGCTGGCATCATTCATGCTGGGGCGATCCCGATTTTTCTTACACCAGAGTACGATCCGGCACTAGATTTGGCACATGGGATCGCTCCAGCGGCAGTTAAATTCGCCCTAGAGCAACATCCAGATGCTAAAGCGGTAATGTTGGTGTATCCAACTTATTATGGCGCTTGCGGCGATTTAACAGCGATCGCGGAGATCGTTCACAGTTACGATCTTCCCTTATTGGTAGATGAGGCTCATGGTGCGCATTTTGGCTTTCATCCCGATTTGCCGCCAGCAGCGTTGACTGCTGGCGCGGATCTCGCCGTGCAATCGACGCATAAGTTATTGGGTTCGCTAACGCAATCGGCAATGTTGCATGTAAATAGCGATCGGTTAAACCCGAAACGGATCGCTCAGGCGTTACGATCGATCCAATCGACTAGTCCCAGTTATTTACTATTAGCTTCACTGGATGCCGCTCGCCACCAGATGGCACTACATGGGCAAAAATTGATGGAGGAGACGATCGCATTAGCCAAGATTGCCAGATTGGAAATCGCGCAGATCGATGGACTCTCGGTACTCGAATTCACGCAGCCAACGCCAGGATTTACATATCTCGATCCGACGCGGTTGACTGTTACGGTGACGGATCTCAATCTCACTGGATTTGCGGTGGATGAGATTTTAACCACTGAGTTGGGCATCGTCGCCGAATTGCCCTCGCGTCAACATTTGACATTTATTATTAGTTTGGGGAATACGCGTGCGGATGTCGATCGATTGGTCGCTGGATTTAGGAAATTCGCCACAACTTATCGTCAGGAGTTACCGTTACAATTACCGCAGATTCAACCGCCAAGTCGGATTTTAACAGCAATGGCGATTTCGCCGCGCTGCGCGAGTCGAGCGTTGCATGTGAGTGTAGCTAGCGATAACGCGATCGGTAAAATTAGTGCCGAATCCATTTGTCCCTACCCACCAGGAATTCCCGTCATCATTCCTGGTGAAATTATTACCACCGATGCGCTAGAATACTTGCGACAGATCCTCGAACTTGGTGGCGAACTCGTCGGGTGTAGCGATCCGAATTTAGACACGATCGAGATCGTAGATCTTTAAAGAATTATGAATTGTAAATTATGAATTAGGCTCAGGTAAGATTTTTAGCGCACTCGATCGGTGATAGTTAGTGTCGCTGCTCGCGTAAATATCAACGCACATTAATTAGGTATTTGGTAAATATCGATCTATTGTGGAGTAATAGATCGATTGCTGTCCGACCCGTTTTATACCCTGACTGCTAGATTATGTCCGAACTGTGGAAATATGTATCGCCAGGGATTCCAGATCGATTATTTGAAAGATTGCCGGGGATTCCGATGAGTCAACGCGAAATCAGATTATTGCTGATTTCTGCTTTGAGATTGGAGGCAAATTCCGTCGTTTGGGATATCGGTGCGGGTACGGGGACGATTCCGGTAGAAATTGGGTTACTATGCCCTGAAGGTCGAATTATCGCGATCGAGCGCGATGAGGAAGTAGCAAATCTAATTCAGCTTAACTGCGATCGGTTTGAAGTAACCAACGTCCAAATTGTCATCGGTAGCGCGCCCCAATGTCTCAAACAAATTACCACTCAACCGCAACGCGTCTGTATCGAGGGTGGTACGGCGATTAAATCTATTTTGCAGCAAGTTTGGGCATACTTACCAATGACGGGGCGAATCGTCGTCACCGCAGATAGTCTCGAAGCTCTCTACGAAGTTTCGGAAAGTTTTACCCAGCTCCGCGCACGTAATGTCGAAGTCGTCCAAGCCGCAGTCAATCGTTTAGAAACTAGAGGCAATAGTCGGCGTTTTGCGGCTGTCGATCCGATGTTTATTTTGAGCGCGGAGAAGTTGGAGTAAAGTGAATAGTGGCTAGTGGCTAGTGAATAGATGGTGAAGAAAGATTGTAGTTGTCTTCATTTGTCCTTGCCCACGCTCCTGAAAGTGCTACAATCCACTCCCCCATTCCCCATTTACCCATTTACCGATCTAAAAATGTCTTCAACCCGCGTCATCAGTACCATAGTAGCGATCGCAGTAGCTCTATGTATGTTAATCCTGGGTGGTTGGTACTTTACGATCGGGATGTGCCTGATTGTTTACTTAGGACAAAAAGAGTATTTTCAATTAGTCCGAGCGAAGGGGATCGAGCCAGCTAGTAAAACCACATTGATTGCTAGCCAAGTCTTATTGCTAGTCAGTGCATTTGCTCCAGAAGTGGACAATGCACTCTTTCCGATCGTGGGCACGGCGATTTGCTTTTACTTGCTGTTTTTGCCTAAAATAGCCTCGATCGCGGATATCTCGACATCGATCTTCGGGCTATTTTATGGGGGCTATCTACCCAGCTACTGGATTCGGCTCCGAGTCGGATTGGACTTAGATTCGAGTGCGGCAATTGCTTTCCCGTTTCATACCGATTGGGCGGGTGTCTGGAAAAGTTTCGATTTGAGCTTACTGCCACGCTCGTTTACGCTGACATTACTTTCATTTATGTGTATTATGGCAGCCGATATCGGTGCCTATCTGTTTGGTAAGTGGCTGGGACGCACGCGACTGTCAGAGATCAGCCCCAAAAAAACCGTGGAAGGAGCGATGTTTGGCATTTTGGGTAGCCTGCTCGTTGGTGTGCTTGGCGGTTGGGCACTAAGCTGGCACAATGCTTTTGTCGGGGGTGTGGCGTTGGGAAGTTTGATCGGTATGACGAGTTTATTAGGCGATTTGACTGAATCTTTACTCAAGCGGGATGCTGGGGTTAAAGATTCGGGCGAATTAATCCCCGGTCATGGTGGGATCCTCGATCGTACCGATAGTTATATTTTTACTGCGCCGCTAGTTTATTATTTTTTCACGCTGATTCTACCGCTGATTTAGAATTGTCGAGACCACTAAAATTGAGGTAGGCGTGCCCCTAGTTTACTCCCCTCAGCTCTTCGGCTACCGTGGATACACAAGTTTGTTAGAGTTGCTGCGTAGACAAGACAGGGGAGGGAGCTAAAGCCCCCCTTTCTAAGGCAGGGTGGTTTCATACAAGAAAATAAAAATGCAAGAACCTTGGTGCTCAGTCTTCAACCGCCCTGAAATGAATTTCGGGCTAAGAGCAAAAGTCCACTGCAGTGGACTGAGCGATTTTTCTTTCGGTGTATGAAACCACCCTGCCTTTCTAAGGGGGGTTGGGGGGGGTAAACCAACCTAAAACGAAGCCCAGCCGACTTGTGTATCCACAGTAGCAGCTCTTCGGAGAAGTGCTGGGGGAGTGGTTGACGAGACTAAATCGGTTCTTAAAACGGCCACTTCCAATTCACCGACTCAGGTTTGTCGATGCCGTACGTGCGGGCGTGGTTGAGACATTCGATCTTCATGTTTTTGAGGTGCTCCCGCAGATGTGCGCCGATAGCTTGCAACTTGGGTACTCGATCGATTGCATCTATTGCCAGACTATAGCGATCGATCTCATTGAGGATCGCCAACTCCAACTGCGTGTTGATATTGCCTTTTTCCTTATAGCCGCGCACATGGAGATTGTCATGATTGGTGCGGCGATAAGTGAGTCGGTGGATCAGCCAGGGGTAGCCGTGGAAGTTAAAGATAATCGGTCGATCGATTGTAAATAACGAGTCAAAATCTTTGGCATTCAAACCGTGAGGATGTTCGGTATTTGGCTGGAGCTTGAATAGATCGACGACATTAATAAATCGCACCTTAAGATCGGGGAAATGTTCGCGCAGGATCGCCGTAGCCGCCAGCGATTCCAATGTCGGAACATCGCCCGCACACGCCATCACTAAATCGGGGACTTCGCCACGATCGGTACTCGCCCATTCCCAAATCCCCAAACCCTTAGTACAGTGGACGATCGCGGCTTCTCGATCGAGATATTGCAAGTGCATTTGCTTGTCTGCCACGATCGCATTGACATTATCGCTACTCTGCAAGCAATGGTCGGCAACGGAAAGTAAGCAATTGATATCTGGCGGCAGATAAATCCGTGTCACTTTTGGATCTTTATTCACCAATATATCCAAAAAGCCAGGATCTTGATGGGTAAAACCATTATGTTCTTGTCGCCAGACGGTAGAAGTAATCAGAAAATTTAGCGAAGAGATCGACGCTCGCCACGGGATCCGATTGCAAGTTTCCAACCATTTGCAATGCTGGTTGACCATCGAATCGATGATATGGATAAAGGCTTCATAAGTCGAGAAGAACCCATGTCGACCGCTCAATAAATAGCCCTCTAGCCAGCCTTCTAAGGTGTGTTCGCTGAGGATTTCCATCACACGACCATCATTTGCCAATTCACCACCATCAAGGTCTTCTGGCAGGAACTTGGCAATCCAGAATTTCTTACTCGCTTCGTAAATTGCCGTAAGTTTATTGGAGGTATTTTCATCGGGACTAAATACCCGAAAATTATGGGGATTATCACTAATGATATCGCGCAAAAATACGCCTAGTGGATAGGTATTTCCGGCTTCGATTCGGCCGGGATGGGGTACCTCGATCCCGTAGTTCCGAAAGTCTGGCAGCTTGAGTTTCTGGCGCAAGAGACCACCATTAGCGTGAGGATTGGCGCTCATCCGGCGCATTCCGGTGGGCGCGAGTGCTTGTAATTCGGGGATGAGCTTACCACTTTCGTCAAATAATTCTTCTGGTTTGTAGCTGCGCATCCAATTTTCGAGAATGTGTAGATGCTCGGGATTCTCCTTAATTTGACCGATCGGTATTTGATGCGATCGCCAGAATCCTTCCACTTTATGTCCATCGACTTCTTTGGGGCAAGTCCAGCCTTTGGGCGATCGCAAAATTATCATCGGCCAATACGGACGCTCGGCAACCTCACAACTGCGGGCTATTTGCTGGATGTTCCGAATTTCCTGCACGCAGTGGTCTAAAGTCGCAGCCATCGCTTGATGCATCGATTGCGGGTCGTCACCTTCGATAAAATATGGCGTATAGCCATACCCTCGGAACAGATGTTCGAGTTCCTCGTGGGTGACGCGCGACAACACCGTCGGGTTATCGATCTTGTAGCCATTAAGGTGCAAGATCGGCAGTACCGCACCATCCCGAATCGGATTGACAAACTTACTCGAATGCCAAGCTGTGGCCATCGGCCCGGTTTCGGCTTCACCATCGCCGACGACCGCGATCGAAATTAGGTCGGGATTGTCAAAGATCGCTCCATAAGCGTGAGAGAGCGCATAACCCAGCTCGCCGCCTTCATGGATCGAGCCTGGTAGTTCGGAAGTACAGTGGCTGCCAATACCACCTGGAAACGAAAAATGTTGAAAAAATTTCTTTAAACCCGCTTCATCCTGACTTTTATCGGTGTAAACCTCACTATAAGTTCCTTCCAAATAAACGGGGCCGAGTACGCCGGGAGCGCCATGCCCTGGCCCTGCGATAAAGATCGCATTTAAGTCTAGTTTTTTTATCAGGCGGTTGACATGAATGTACATAAACGCTAAACCAGGACTCGATCCCCAGTGACCCAAGAGGCGATTCTTGATATGCTCTGGTTGCAGCGGCGATCTTAATAGCGGGTTGTCAGATAAGTAAATCATTCCGACAGCAATGTAGCAACAAGCCCGCCAATAAGCATCTATTTTGCGAAGTTCTTCTGAATCTAGTGGCTGACCTGTGATGGTGGCGCGTGCTCGTCCATAAGCACTCGTCGAGTTTACGTCAGAGGGATCGCTCGCCATCTCCTGAGGTCGGGAATTTACCAACATAAGCTTCACAAAGGGTTGAATTTACTGAACTTTGATGAGAGGGCGACATGCTGCCAATTTCTTAACCCTAACAAACGAATTTGAGGAAATTGTGAGGAGCTGATTCATTTATGCTTGATGCGATCGGATTTATTGCTTGATAAAGCGCGATCGCGCAAAGAATCGATAGCTATAAAATTTACGGCTATCGATCGAGTCCACTTTAAGAAATTGGTAAATTAGAGTTGCTTGAGAGCTTACGTTTTTCGACCGATCGACCTTTATTTAATCGCCAACTGGCGATCTTTAACCTTGGCGTACTGACCCATCGGCTGATATTCTGGCACTAAGTCCCCTAGTGCCACGACACATTCAGCCACGTTGCCCCGAGCTGCGGCTTCCAACAAATCGTTAAGTTGCTGCGACAGTTCTTTCCAACCTAACTTCGCTTCGTGGGCGCAGAAAATCTTCGGATGCCCTGTCGGCATCGCGGCATTACAATCGATTAACAGTTCTTCGTAGATTTTCTCACCAGGGCGCAACCCAGTAATTTCGATTTTGATATCCTTGTGGGGTTCCATCCCATGCAAGCGAATCATTTGTGTAGCCAGATCGTAGATTTTGACAGGTTCGCCCATATCGAGAAGAAACACTTCACCACCCGTTGCCATCGCACCTGCTTGAATCACCAAAGTAGCAGCTTCGGGGATAGTCATGAAGTAGCGGGTAATATCGGCATGGGTAACAGTCAAGGATTTTCCGGACGCGATTTGCTCGCGGAAGCGGGGAACTACCGAGCCACTACTCCCCAGCACGTTACCGAATCGCACCATCGTAAAGCAAGTAGTGTGGGTAGGGAGATCGGCTAAACCTTGCAGTACCAACTCAGCGGCGCGTTTGGTCGCACCCATGATGTTCGTCGGACGAACGGCTTTATCGGTAGAGATCAGGACAAATTTGTGGACTCGACAAGCGATCGCGCATTTAGCAGCAGTTAATGTACCGCCAATATTATTGATCGCCCCAGAGATGGGATTGGCTTCGACGATCGGCACGTGCTTGTAGGCTGCTGCGTGATAGACAGTTTCAACTTGATAGTCAGTCAGCACCTGCGTCAACTTTTGAGCGTCAGTGACCGATCCCAGGCAAGCAACTTTCGCTAATTCGGGGTAATTTTCGCCTAATTCCATGTCCATCTGGTAGAGTGCAAATTCATGCAACTCATAGATGATAAGTATTTTAGGCTGCTGCTTGGCAATTTGCCGACAGAGTTCCGACCCGATCGATCCCCCGCCTCCAGTTACTAATACCACTCGATCGGTAATGTCATGCTGAAGTAATTCGGGTCTTGCGGCAATCGGTTTTCGGCCTAAAAGATCTTCGATGTCTAATTCGCGAATTTTATTGACCGAGACATGACCGCTCAAAATCTCAGTGATACTCGGTACGGTTTTGACTGGTACGCCCAAAATTTGGAGTTGCTGTAAGATCTCCCGTTTGCGCTGTCCTTCGATCGAGGGCATCGCCAGGAGAATCTCTTCGAACCCAATATTTGCTTTTAACTTCAGCAAATCTGCTGGGGCATATACCCGCGTACCCTGGACGTTACGACCCTGAAGATAGCGACTATCATCGACAAACCCGATCGATTGTTTACCACGGTCTCCAGCCAAGGCTTGAGCGAGGATACAACCAGCGCTACCAGCGCCATAGATGACGACCCGACAAGTATGTTTAATGGGATAGTTGATCCGGCGGACTTGACCTAAAGTCAACCGGACGCTCAGCCGAAAACCGACGATTAAAATTAGTGTTAGTATTCCATCATCGATCGGCAATGACATTGGGATCGTCGGGTCTACATACAATTTAACGATCGCGGCAGTAATTAACGAACTGCATAAGACCGCCTTGGCAATCGTTAACAGAAATTCTCCACCCGTGTACCGTAAGACCTGTTGATAAATCCCCAACACCCAAAACATTCCGATCGTGACGGCGATCTTCAGCACCACAAATGTGCCATGCTGCCAGAGTTCCATGGGTATGAAGCCAAATCCCCACTCAATCCCGATCGCCGCACAAATTGAAGTCAGGAACAAACCGATGTCGATCGCCGTCAGGATCGTATACTTCTGACTGTTAGAAAGTGCATCAACCAGTTTTTCAAGAGTTTTTGCTGTAGCTTCAATACTCAACAAAGATCGGCTGTTAGTGAACATAGTGTTATGACACGATCGACGGTTTTAACAAAGTGGAAATTATTTTTTCAACCAAGTTTGAAACTTGATTTCTCTACTTTACTAACAATATCGCAATCTAACCGATAAGTTAGTTTAGTAAATTGGCAACCGATCGAACGAACCGATCTAAACTGAGGACTTTTGAGCGACTGCGATGCTCGGGGACAGCTTATGGGAGTTTGACCAATACTTCTAAAGTATATTTTTTTCCGGCAAATGTACTCAGCCAAATATCTGAACTTGGCAGACAGAGGCTGAGAGCAATTGCGCTACTGTCTCGATCTGAAAAGTCTTGGATTAGGAAAAAATATGCGTAAATTCAACTGATGGGTGGAACAAACTACTGCCCAAAAGCGATCGCTTTATAAACTTACAACAAATAATTAATTTCTCTCGATCCGGAAATTTACAGTAGAATGTAAGTGAATACTTTTCCGGTGAGGAGTGCACTAGGGAAACCATGAACAAAAAAAACCAACAATCTAATTTCAAATACGCCCAAGTCGGTCGAATTGCAGCTTTGCTATTAGGCTCGATTGCGACAGGTATGCTGGCTACCGGATCGGCATTTGCCGAATCGAATGCGCCTCGTATCAATGACTCGCTTGGCAAGCTCACTACATCAGCGCCAACGACCGAGACGCTCAAAACCGATCGCCCGACTACTGCGCCAGCAGCAAAACAGATCGCACAAGCTAGCGATGTTGCCGGTAATTGGGCCGAACCTTTCATCAGAGTTTTAGTTGAGAAAGATATCATCAAGGGCTATCCTGATGGAACTTTCCGACCCGACCAACCGATCACTCGCGCCGAATTTGCCGCGTTACTCAACAAAGCTTTCGAGCTTCAACCCGTGCGGGCTGCTCGTAAATTTAAAGACGTACCCAAAAAATATTGGGCCGCAGATGTCATCCAAAAAGCTTACCAAAGTGGATTTTTGGCTGGCTATCCCAACGGTACCTTTGCTCCCAAACAAAATATCGTCCGGATTCAAAGTTTAGTTTCGCTAGTTAATGGCAGCAAGTTAGAGCCGACTGGCACATTAGATCTAAATAGCGTATTTGGCGATGCCGCTCAAGTACCTAGTTACGGTCAGAACGCATTAATCGCCGCAACCCAACGTTGCGTAGCTGTGAGTGTCGAGTACGATAGCAGCAAACTCCCTGGTGGTAACTTCGGCCCCAATACCGTTGCCACTCGTGCTGATGTAGCTGCATATATCCACCAAGTATTAGTCGGTGCGGGCAAATTAACTGCTTTACCGGCTAACAGTCCTGGGAATAAATACGTTGCATCTTGTCCTCAAGGTACATACGTAACTAGCATTAGTGGTACCACTACGCCGCCACCTGCTACTGTGACTGCTGATGAAGCGATCTCTAAATTAAGCGTTCCCGGTCAATTACCCGAAATTGCGGGTAAATCTGGTGCTGTCAATACATTCCCCGTCGGCGGTCTCGGTACGCCGACAGCATTTGGAGCGAGCACGGGCTTATTTGTTGGTGCTAGCTACCAAAATCAAACTCGTCCGAATATCTACGGGACTCCACCAAACACTGCTGTACCCTTCACGGCAGAAACAAATAAACGTCCAGAGACTTATGCCTACTCTGCTGGCATCGGTCTGGGTGACGCGCGTAACTTTGTAGGCTTAGAGACAGTTGCGACCACTTACAACCGACCTAACGCTGGTATTTTTGATAATGGTGGCATCAGTTTCAAGCTGCACAAATTAATCGGCGAAAACTTTGCGATCGCTGGTGGATTTGAAAATGCGATTACGTTCGGTAACAACTCAGGTGGTTTCTCCACTCGTGATGGCGGCGTAAATGGCGGTCGGACTGGCTACGGTGTGGCTAGTATCGTCCTCAATCCCGATCCTAATCCTGGCTTCTTTAGCAATACAACACTATCAGTCGGTGCTGGTGCTGGTCGCTTCCGGACTGTTGGTGATATCCGCAATGGACGCGATACTGTCAACGTCTTTGGTAGTATCGGTACTCGGTTATCCTCTAACTTCTCCCTCGTTGCTGACTGGAATGGTCAAGATTTGGGAGTTGGTTTACCCATTACCATTCCTTTCGGCGATGGTGGTGCTTCCTTCCAAGTGACTCCTGCGCTTGTCGATCTAGTAAATAATGAAACTGGCGGTTCACGCTTTGTTGTCAGCGGTGGTTTGGGTTTCCAATTCTAATCGCAGCTAGTCGATTGTCGATCTGAGGGAAGTTTGAGCACTTGCGCTCATGCTTCCCAATCGAATTATTCATCTTCGTCATACACGAGTGCAAACTATGAAAATATCTGCTTATCTCTTAGGATTGCTGGCGGTAGCTAGTCCGATCGCCTTCAATATTACTGCGGCTAACGCTCAAGTCGGTAACGGATCTGACAACGGTAATACCTTCAATTCGTTCGTCAATGTTGGTGGCGGCGGTATTCGCGGCGGTGGCGGTCAACCTTCCTATGCATCCGCAAGTCAAAGTGCTGTAGACCAATTTTCACAGTCTTTAACTGCGAATAGCCTCGGCGACCAAGCTACTTTCGATACGATCAATGGTGGCGCACCTGGGCCTTTAGTTGCAGCTTTAGTACCCAGCGGCGTTCCTGCTGATGGTGCGACTGGTAAAGCCGCTGCTAATTTAGCTACTACCGTTCAAGGGCTGCGGTCTGGTGACGGTAAGATCAATGCCACCAAACTCAATGCAGCAGTGCCAGCTTATAACGACTACGTGAAAGCGCTAGTTGGCGAACTAGGCCCAGAAAAAGCACTTGCTAACGCACCTGCTGGCCAAAAAGCACTGCAAGGATTGTTGAGCCAATTAGTTCAAGTTGCCAGCCAATCGGCACCTGCGCCCGCACAGTCGGCACCTAGCACACCTTCTGCGCCTAGTACACCTTCGGATCCAACAGTTCCATCTGTACCTACTACTCCACCTGCACCCCCAACTCCTAGATAGTAGCTCGATCTAAATTATCGACTGCTAGGATGTAACTAACAGGAGTGAGAAACAGGGTTTTCTCACTCCTGTTATTGTTTTAGATATATACACTTATTGCTACTCCCCTGTATGACCGAAACAATCACCGATGGCTTGCCCACACAGATATCGATCGAGTTATCGAGTAACGATCGCGCGATTGCATTAGCAGGTACTCAGGACGAAAATCTGAAAATCTTGGCGCAACAAACTGGGGCGAGATTGGTATTGCGCGGACAGGATCTAATTGTCAGTGGTACGAGCGCTCAAATCGATCGTGCGAGCGCGATTATTCGGCTATTACAACCATTCTGGCAAGAGGGGAAGCAGATTTCCGCCGTAGAAATTCGGACAGCAGTACAAGCGTTGGACGATGGCAAGCAAGAGCGATTGCGGGCGATGCAAACTGAAATTCTCGCGACCAATCGTAAAGGCGATCGAATTCGCCCGAAAACTGTCGCCCAGTGGGAATACGTGCGTGCCATCCGCGAACACGAACTGACTTTTTGTATCGGCCCTGCGGGGACTGGGAAAACTTATTTAGCAGCAGTTTTAGCTGTTCGCGCCTTACTAGATGGAGAGTGCGAACGCATAGTGCTGACGCGTCCAGCCGTCGAAGCAGGGGAGAAATTAGGGTTTTTGCCTGGAGATCTCCAGCAGAAAGTCGATCCGTTTTTGCGCCCATTGTATGACGCTCTGCATGAATTTATCGATGCCGATAAGATTCCGAGCCTGATGGAGAAAGGGACGATCGAAATTGCACCGTTGGCTTACATGCGGGGGCGGACGTTAAGCAATGCCTTTGTAATTGTCGATGAGGCACAGAATACTACCCCATCACAAATGAAAATGTTACTGACGCGGCTCGGTTATCGATCGCGCATGGTCGTGACTGGCGATGTGACGCAAACCGATTTACCGGCAAATCAAACTTCCGGATTGGTTATTTCCCAACAAATATTGCAGAATATCAAAGGGATTAAATTCTGCTATTTTACTAAAAGCGATGTCGTGCGCCACGCACTAGTAGAGCGAATTGTCGCAGCATACGAACGACACGAGACCGTAAATCGATCGAAAAGTGATTGATTCTATGCTGCAATCGTTTCTACCACATAAGCTGTAGATAAAACCTACCCGCAGTGCCAAAATTCTACAATGGTAGCTCCCTGGCACTGCGGAGTTTGCGGTATTGTAACTGAAGTGCGTCTGCAGCGACAAAAATTTCGGCAGTAAGTTCGTCAGGAATTAGTTGGGGAGATTGAGATTCGACAATCGGCCGATCTTGCTCGAAGATTTTCATCGTTCGCCGATCGGCATCTCGATCTGCCCACTTTCCGGTAAAAAAGCTCCGAAAGTTCACCCATTTACTTATGGTAGTATTCAGATCGATCGGGACGTGAGCTGTCCAAATTGTTAATTGACCGAAGGGAAGATAGACTTCGAGAAAGGTGAGATTGGGCAATACAAATCCCGTGCGGGTTTTAATCGGCGGGCGCTCTTTTTTTGCCAGCAGTTTCCACAAACCTTTCGGGGGATTAGCATCGAGCATCACTGTCGCACTAGCGCCCCAGTCAAAATTTTCAATTATCAAATCGTCAATTTCGGGCGCTTCAGGATTGCCAAATGCGCCTCCATGCACGAAAGGTGCGTGAGCAAAATCTAAACTGTTTTCCAACACGCGCTCGTAATTAGCATTCCAGTGAAATTCACCATGAATCGATCTCAGCTCCTTGGCTCCAAATTGGGGAATATCTGGCAGGGGGATTTGCTCCGCTCGCGCTGACTCGCCAATAAAAATCCAGACCCAACCATATTTTTCCCGGACTGGATAAGTGGTAATTTTGGCTCGATCGGGAATTTTAGCGGAGCCTTGCTGTGAAGGAATTTTCACACAAGTACCATCCGATCGATATTGCCAACCATGATAGGGACAAACCAGACAATCTCCTTCTACCCAACCATTGGCTAAAGCTGCTCCACGATGGCTACAGGCATCGTCCATCGCGTAAATTTGCCCATCAGCAGTGCGAAACAGTACTAGCTTGCGATCGATGATGTGCAGCGAGCGTGGTCGAGCATCGATGAGATTGCTAAATTCGACAGCATACCAAAAGTTGTTTAACATCTTATCTCGATCGACTTCTAGTGGTCACTATAGCAATTTCAGCAGCGCTTAACCGCCGAGTGCGCCGATCTCCGACCTAAATAATCCTGATAAAAATTCGCGATCGAATTCGGTCGATAGCGAAGCTAATTTCCAGAAGGTCGTATTTTTAGAGTTACTCGGTGGAGTACCTCTTAAGCAAATATCCTTAACCCGTTGGCGTAGCCTCTCCGGTAGGAGAAACTCACGTTAAATTAGTTAATAATCGCTCTGTACATACTGGTATTCATTAAGATCGCTCTGACGAGAAAACAGATATCCCTCAATCTTTAAAATTTATGTCTCGCCGTTATTTTCTCAATAGTTTATTAGCAATGTGTCTGAGTGCGATCGCGTGGCTGAATGTCACCCCTGCAGTATGGGCGATGGGCGGGAAACTACCGACATTGGATCTACCCGCACCTGAATTTACACTACCGACGAATACAGGTAAAGGGCAAATCTCGCTCGCTGATTATTCAGGGAAATGGGTGGTTTTATATTTTTACCCTAAAGACTTTACTTCTGGCTGTACCTTGGAAGCACGGAGATTTCAACAAGATATCAGCAAGTATCAACAACGCCATGCCGAAATTGTCGGTGTGAGTGCGGATTCGATCGATTCTCATGCGGAATTTTGCGATTCGGAGGGGTTGAAGTTCCCGCTTTTGGCCGATACCGATGGGGCGATTAGTAAGGCTTATGGTTCGTGGATGGGGATTTATTCGATGCGTCACAGCTTTATCATCGATCCGCAAGGTATTTTGCGTGCTACGTTTACGGATGTCAATCCTACCGCTCACAGTAAGGAAGTATTAACCGAACTCGATAAGCTCCAACACGTGAGAGTTTAATAATTTATCTACTGTCATGTCAGTAATTAACCTCAGTTCGGATTAAGGATATTGGCTTCGCTCTAGCACCGCCGGCGGTTAAAACCGCTGCTTATGATGCAAAGTCCGCCTACGCGGACTGATTAACTACTCCGCGTAGCGAAAAGTGCATTTGGTCGGCTAGCCTTTTGGTCGGCTCGCCGACCATTAGACCAGTAGGTCTTGGGCTTCGATCGAGTGGAGCACCTTTTCAAGACAGACGGACTTTGCAATACTAGCAACGATTTCAATCGAGTGCGGTGCTAGAGCGGAGCCAATATCCCTGACCCGAATTCACTCACGTTAACTATCAAACAAAACAGTCGTCATATAATTTTCTGCCCATTCAGTACCAAAAGCGTTTTCTAGAATGCGGCGAGTTTTATCGTTTTGTTGTTGCTTGGTGCAATAGTAGTTTTGTGCGGCAACGATTTCAGCGCGTTCGATCGAACTGACAGGGACAGAGCGAGCTGCTTGTTGACAGTGAATCGTCAGCATCGCCGTCACTCGATCGAGAAACCATTGCTCTTCTTCGGGAGAAGTCGGGCGCACAAAAAAGCAAAATTCCGAGAAAATATCCGCCCATTCTGGCAATTCGCGCGGTTGAGTGAATTTGTGTGCGGGTAATTGGTGCAGGGGGATGCGATATTTATCTGGCAATACTCGCTGGGCATTGAGTGGGGATAAATCGGCAATTGCGGCGCTGATTTGTCCGCGCCCTGCTACGATATCCGTCCCAAACATCGGTAGTGCGTACTCCGAATGCGGAAACATCACACAATGGAGAATGTCTAAGTTCTTCCCAACTTTGGCGAGTTCGAGATGGAGTTTCCGAAATTGGGGCGTTTGATAGCACTTATTTTCGATGACTAGCTTTTCCCCTTCTAGTCGTCCTTCGACATAGCCTAATTCCGCCGGAAGGTGATATGGAGACAGATCCAAGTATTTTTCCCACACGGTTTCGATCGCATTTGCAAGTTGCTGAATGAGATTGTGTTGGCGCGAGCGCAGCGAATGGGTACTAGTTTCGAGCATAAAATTAAAGGTGGTTTTCCCAGTCGGTGTCGATCGCGCTGGCAAGTTGCTGGATCGGAGGGTGGTGGCGCGCTCTCAGTGATGAATCAATCAATTCACCCCTAATTCCGTAGCAGCCATTTTTGACTATTGAGCCGGAGGATTACGCCTGAGACGAGCAGATCGAGGGTGATTTTACGTTCATCGATCGGGAAGGGTTCGATCGTGCTCGATTTATTCCCACGATCGTGGCAGGAGATCGCCCCTAATTCCGCAGTAGCCATTTTTGACTATTGAGCCGGAGGATTACGCCTGAGACGAGCAGATCGAGGGTGATTTTACGTTCATCGATCGGGAAGGGTTCGATCGTGCTCGATTTATTCCCACGATCGTGGCAGGAGATCGCCCCTAATTCCGCAGTAGCCATTTTTGACTATTGAGCCGGAGGATTACGCCTGAGACGAGCAGATCGAGGGTGATTTTACGTTCATCGATCAGGAAGGGTTCGATCGTGCTCGATTTATTCCCACGATCGTGGCAGGAGATCGCTCGTTGCCCTTGGATATTATCATCGATAAAATAGACGTTAAATTGGCGTTGTCCGCCATTCCAATGACCGATGACTTGACTGCACTCCGGCGCGGTTTCAAAGCCTTTGACGGGGATTTTCGCCCGTTCTAGAGCGATCTGGAGATCGCTAATGCCTTTGTCAGCGAGGGCTTGTTTGAGGGCTGGTAAATACTCTTGTTGGATAAAGTCAGTGAAGGGCTTATCCTCAAGCGCTGGTGGTTTTTCCTTCTTGGGGGGGACTTTTTTTTCCGCAGGTGCAGCGGTATCGGATTCAGGTGCCGCCGCATCTGTAGCGGGTGGTTTGGCTTTTTTCCCTGCGGCTGCGGGAGCTTTGTCTTGAGATTCTTCTGACATATCGATCGCTTACATTGCTTTACAGGACACAGGGAGCAGTCTCTCTCATTTTACCGCAACCACCGCTAGCTCGATCGATCTCTGTGTGGGGATGCTAAATTTCGCAACAATCTGCCTTCAACTTGGGGTAGCGCTTCCGTCATCATCAGTCGGCTCGCTCGCTTTATGCCAGTTTAATTGCTTTTTGCAATTTGTGAAATAAAATATAGCAGACGATCCAATAGAGCTGGCATGTAACTAAAACGTACTTTTTTGGACGAGATTGCGCTCTAATAAACTCAGCAAACGTAAGCCTAGATCCAGATAAGACTTTATCTCTTTGGGTGCAATGAAACTACTAGCGGTAGAAGTTTTACCCTGTTCATTGCGTACGGATTGAAAACCCGTACCAGTCCCAAATGGATAAATCATCACTGCAGATCCATTTGCCTGCGTACAAACTTTATGACCTTCATAAAACTTTAGAAGATTGGGGGCGAAGAGATCGCTGACTTCATCGACTCGATCGGCATCCAATCGATATCGCTTAGAGGATGTTTGAAAAGTCAGTTGGTAAAAAAGCTCACTCGGTATAGACTACAGATAGATAATGAGTAGTGCTAAGTGAGCAGAATGAGTAAAGCATATCCTAGTAACCTGACCACAGACCAATTTGAATTAATTAGTGGGATGATTCCAGCACCAAAGCCAGGTGGTCGTCCACGAGAGGTGGAGATCGCAGAGGTAATCAACGCAATCTTCTATCTACTGTGTGAAGGATGTCGTTGGCGAGCGTTACCAGGAGATTTCCCAGCATGGCAGACGGTATATACTTATTTTCGAGACTGGCGCAAGGATGGAACATGGGTCAAAATCCACGATCGGTTGAGAGCATGGGTAAGAATAGAACAAGAGCGTCAACCCAGCCCATCAGAGGCTGCAATCGATAGCCAAAGTGTCAAAAGTGCCGCAATGGTCAGTGAGGCAGTTGGTTATGATGCAGGTAAGCAAATCAAGGGCAGAAAGCGGTTTGTGACAGTAGACACACTCGGCTTAGTCTTAGAGGATGTTTGAAAAGTCAGTTGGTAAAAAAGCTCACTCGGTATAGACTACAGATAGATAATGAGTAGTGCTAAGTGAGCAGAATGAGTAAAGCATATCCTAGTAACCTGACCACAGACCAATTTGAATTAATTAGTGGGATGATTCCAGCACCAAAGCCAGGTGGTCGTCCACGAGAGGTGGAGATCGCAGAGGTAATCAACGCAATCTTCTATCTACTGTGTGAAGGATGTCGTTGGCGAGCGTTACCAGGAGATTTCCCAGCATGGCAGACGGTATATACTTATTTTCGAGACTGGCGCAAGGATGGAACATGGGTCAAAATCCACGATCGGTTGAGAGCATGGGTAAGAATAGAACAAGAGCGTCAACCCAGCCCATCAGAGGCTGCAATCGATAGCCAAAGTGTCAAAAGTGCCGCAATGGTCAGTGAGGCAGTTGGTTATGATGCAGGTAAGCAAATCAAGGGCAGAAAGCGGTTTGTGACAGTAGACACACTCGGCTTAGTCTTACGGGTATGGGTGACAGCAGCCAATATCACTGAACGAGATGGTGGCATCCAAGTGTTGAAAAAAGTCAAACAAATGGGTCAATCGGTATCTCGACTGCATACAATTTGGGTGGATGGTGGTTTTAGTGGTGAGAATTTTCTGCACTTGGTAATGGATGTCTGTCATTGGCTGGTGCAGGTCGTGCTGCGACCAAAAGAACATAAAGGATTTGTGCTATTACCTAAGCGTTGGGTTGTCGAACGTACCTTTGGTTGGTTAATGAACTGTCGGCGATTGACCAGAGATTATGAGAAACTACCTGAAACATCCGAGACATTTATTTATCTGGTGATGATCCGTATAATGGTGCGGCGTTTAGCATAAAATTTGACCAGAAACTTTTCAAACATCCTCTTAGAAAAAACCGGAAAATCAACAAAATTAATATCCTGAAAGTCTACAACATTCCCGAGCTTATCCATGAAATTTTCAGGGCGGAGATTGAATGCTGGCACATCGATCGTCTCGTCGTGGAAAATAATTACTGTCTGGACAAAACTCTCACGATCGTCATCATTGCTACTCTCGATCGAGGCAGAATCATCACCAATATTTATGCTAGTATCGGTTCTATTAGTACCCACCATAAATACATAGTCAAAAATCGCCACAGTCACCGACTTACGACCGCGTGCGAGCTGACCGTGCATGAAATTGGTTATTTTACAATTCGTGCCATAGTGAAAGAATTCAAGATTGGCTAATAACGGTGAGATCCGAGCGTCGCCTTTAGGAAAAAATTGGAGCTTTAACTCTTGGGCGATCGCTTGCAGCTCCTGAGTTCGCTTCTTTCCCATCCAGATTACCAGCCAGGTAAAACTACCAATTATTGTGATGACTAGCAAAAGCATCAAAAATCCTGCCAGCGGATCTTTCATTTTATTTTCGCTCCTATTTCGATCTCTAGTGCGGTACTGTCATAGTATGCCCCGAGCGCCTAGAATATTTATCGGAAATGAGTACAAAAATTAGTGGCAATTGAGATAAATTGAGATAATTAAATCCACAATGACAAGTTTTCCGCGCGTTCTGGATCTGTTAGATTTAGCCTGGGCATTCGGGCTAATTGCGATCTCGATCGGTTTATTGCAGTGGCAACGCGTCAAGATCGGCGGACAGCTGGCTGTGGCTGCGGCGCGATCGCTGTTGCAGTTATTGGTGATGGGGTTTGGGTTACAGGTAATCTGGCAACTGAACCAGCCACTCGTAACCGTCAGCGCGATTTTTGTCCTGGCGATCGCGACCGCAATTGCCGCTAGCAATCGCATCAGCGATCGAGTGAAAAATTTACTCCCGATCGTCATTGGAGCTATCCTCACGAGTCTGGTTGTGGCACTAGGGTATACAATTTTAGTGGTGATTAAGCCAGCCTATTGGTATCAACCGCAGTATTTATTAGCTTATGCCGGAATTAGCCTGGGTTATCTGCTCAATAGTACGGCGGTTGCTGGCGAACGCCTGATCGGTGAAATCGATCGACATCAAGTAGAAATCGAAACACATCTAAGTCTGGGTGCTACTCCCGATCTCGCGATCGCTACCTATCGGCAAGCCGCGATTAAAGTTGCCTTATTGCCCACGATCGAAACGCTGATGGTAGCGGGGTTGGTGGCGATTCCGGGGTTTTTAAGTGGAGAGCTGCTAGCTGACGTTCAACCTGTCAATGCGGCTGGATATCAGATCGTTGCGTTATTTACCGCGATCGCTAGTAATACAATTGCGGCGTTGCTGGTGACAAAAGGAATTGCCAATCGTTATTTTACTCGTCACGCTCAATTAAAGACATTAGAATAAAACTCAAGATCCAATAAAACTGCGAACAAATTACCCAGTTTTTCGGTCGGGTATAATAAAGTGTTTGGTTTGAATCGATTTTACTCCTAATTTTGTTAAATAATCTAGTCATGCAACTATCAATTAGTTATAAAGCAGCCACTGCACTTGCAGTATTTGCTAGCTACTTAAGCATAATTTCCCCGCAGACGATCGCCGCGAACAGCCGCCAGCCTATCGTCCACCATTTCGATCGACAGATCGCGCAAGATTATCAAAAACAAGCAAACGATCTATTGACATCCGGCAATCAAAAATTTGAGTTGGATAATTATGCTGGTGCAGTTGCCGACTTTACTAAGTCAATTCAAATCAGTCCCAACTTTGAGAAAGCGTATTTTAATCGGGCTGTTGCTTATAGTCTATTGGGCGATCGGCGCAATGCAATCGAGGACTATGGCCAAGTCATTAAATTGAATCCCAATAATGTGAATGCATTGTTCAATCGATCGGTACTGCGGGAGAAACAAGGCGACAAACAAGGCTCGCTCAGCGATCTCGATCGTGTAATTCAAGTCGATCCTACCTATGCAGATGCCTATCTCAATCGCGGCAACTTTCGCCAAGATTCGGGAGATTTAGCTGGGGCGACTAGCGATTTTTCGCAAGTTATCAAACTCACGCCGAAGAAAGCTAAAGCTTATCTCAATCGCGGCTTGGCTCGATATTTAGCGGGAGATCGTCAAGGAGCGATCGCCGATTACGATCGAGCAATTCAACTCAATCCTAAATATCAACTCGCCTATAACAATCGTGGCTGGGTAAAATCAGAACTAGGTGATAGTACAGGCGCGATCGCCGATTACGATCGAGCAATCGCTCTCGACCCGAGTTATTATATCAGCTACTACAATCGGGCGAATATTCGGCGCAAGGCTGGCGATTATCAAGGTGCGATTAACGATTACAATAAAACCATCGAAATCAAACCCAATTACTCGGCGGCTTATACCAATCGGGGCATTGTCAAAAGAGAGTTAAAAGATTTTAAAGCATCTGCTGATGATTTTAGTACGGCGGTGATTCTCAATCCTAATTCTGCCGAAGGTTATTATAATCGGGGGATCGCTCGTCAGGCTCTCAATGAGCGATCGGGTGCGGTTAGCGATTTTAAAACTGCGGCTAAATTGTATCAACAACAGGGAAATAAACGCGAATCTGATAAGGCGCTAACTTTGGTGTGGCAAGTCGAGCACCAGAAGTAAGTAGATGGGCGTAATTAAATATAAGATCTCGTGTAGGGTGGGCACTGCCCACCAGCTAGGTTTCAGGCATAATCTATTTTATAAATAATTGCACCTACCTACTTAGTCAAGATTTAGCTATTTTGAGGGGCTATGCTAACGCGATAAGATCTGTTTGAAGCGAAGTGGCAAGTGGTATGTGTTGATGGGGTGCGAGTTTTACTGGTGAGGGCAAAACCCGGGTCTGGGGGTCTGAACCCCCAGACCCCCCGTTGAGGCAGGGTGGTTTCATACAAGAGACCTCCTGCGAAAGTATTAATCGATCGCTTTTTGAGGTAGCAAAGAAAGCTCATAATTGTAGATACCAGGAATTAAATTAATCCTCAGACCAAATCTGCGCCGACGATTCCTATATCTTGATGATAAGATTCTGAAGATATTTAATTTTCTGTGAACGTGTTCTCCTATAATTCTTTCTCTTGCTAGTTTCTTGGTGAATTTCTTCTGGTCTTTATTTAAAGGTGTTTTTCTCGTTTTTTAGATTGGAGTGTTTCTGTTTCTAAATCTAGTAATTCTACTTGCTTTTTTCCGATTACATTAAACATTCCTGACTTAATGAGTATATTTTCTACTTTTCTGACGTTCCTTAGTACATTTGTTTCGTCTAACTCCCAATCTCCTTCCATATGAAAATAGGTTCGATACTCTCGCCAATACTGTAATGTCATTAATATTTGGTCTTCTATATTCAGCTTGCTTGGTCTGCCGCTCTTTTTTGCTAGCACCTTTTCTGCTGCCACTACTTTTACCATTTGCTCAAATGTTGTCAAACTGACTCCAAATAAGCGGTTAAACTCTTCTGGCTCTAAATTTTTAGCTGCTTCGTATCTCACAATCTCTTCTTTTTAGCTTGCTCTATTATCTATATTCTACATAACCGCGATCGGACTTTCGCAAGAGGTCTAATCAAGAACACTGGCATGACTGATTGCAGTTGAACTACACCTGCCGCTTGGTCATCATAAACCGAGACTAAACTCGTGAAATTCTGCTGACTGGTGTTGCCGCCAAAACTAGTACATTTTGCTTTCCGATGGTCTGGTATTTGCTTTAATTGTTCTGTGAGGAGCATTTAGACTAATTTCCTTTGCGAGGTAACTTAGTCTATCCTCATTTTTCTTCCGGTGTATGAAACCACCCTGATCGGGCAACTAATAATCAAGCAAAATTGCATCGATCGTTGGCGTACTTGTGCTGAGCGAAGTCGAAGTAGCCTCTCCTCTGGAGAATCGTGTCCGGCAGATTTCTAGCCCTGCTGCCACCGATTCGGCTTCGAGCAGCTCGTAATTGCAGCTTGAGTCTTGTTGTAACAAGCGGCGATATAGCTCTCGATCTGCCGGAAAATCTTCAACAATCAGTACTGTATAGGTTTGATGAGTCACTTAGATCGCGGTAAAGGGATTGAAACGAATCACAAGCGATCGCCAACAGCGCAATTGTTAAATATTTATGTACATCCACATGAGCTATGTTAACAGTTAAACGCTTGGAAAAAACAGCATACAAAAAAGTCGATCCACTACCATTTATCCTCTCTCTATCTGCTTCGGCCAAGTGAAATAGAACGTCGTCCCCTTGCCAATTTGGGACTCTAGCCGAATAGTACCGCCTTCGGCTTCGATGATTTTTTTGACGATCGCCAGTCCGATGCCAGTACTATCGGTGCGATTTTGCGGATTTACGGCTTGAAAGATATTAAATACGCGATCTTGATACTCTAGCGCAATCCCTGGGCCATCATCGGCAATCGCAAATTCATAGAATTCGTTGCGCTCGGTGATATCATGCCCGATCGCATAGATTAGATTTTGCTCGACATCTGGCATGGCACTCCACAATATCCAGCGATACGAGCCATCTTTGCAACGGTAGCGATTTTCAAAGCCCACCACCTCTTCACCTGCACCAAGCTTTTGGGTAGCAGTAGCCGTACTTGCTCGATCGTCAGGATGAACGAATTCAATAAAGGGCTGGGACGTTAATTCAGCAGTTGTGAAGCCCAAAACCCGCTCGAATGCTGGATTGAGTCGCGTGAAGTAGCCATCAAAATTCGCGACTTCCAACAGATCGAGTGACAGATTGAAGACTCGATCGCGCTCCTGCTCCGCTGCGAGCCGTTCCGCCTCCATCTGCTTCCGCGCGGTAATATCCTGAAGGTAAATTCCCAAGCCTTCGGCGGCGGGATAAAGATGCGACTAAAACCAACTTGCAGTCGGCTCGAACCATCCCTCCAGATGGACGGCAACTCGCTCTGTGAGTGCGCGTCGAAACTTCCGCTCCACATCAGTACCGACTAGGGCAGGAAACAGATCCCAATGGTATCTGCCCAAAAATTCTGTGGGTGCCAAGTTGGTGAGATCGCAAATGACTCCGGTGGCGGCTTGGTTAGCATCGACGATCCGCCAATCGCGATCGACCGTGACGTAAGCATCGGTCATGCTTTCCCAGATATCGATTATTTGTTGCTGATCAGTTTGCAAACCGATCTCGGCCTGTCTTTGGGCAGTTTCGTCCCGCCAAGACACCATAAATTTATCATTTTGTCGATCGACAGCAGAAAGCGATCCTGCATCTGCTGCAATTGCTGTCTCAGGCGATCGGCTGCAAAATCCTCAACTATGAGTATTGTGTAGAGCGAAGTACTCATAATAGTTGAGATCGGTCTGAGTTAACTAGATGCTACTTAAAGAGAATCGATTGAAAAGTTCTTGAGACGCTTCAAAAATCTTATCACTTTTGGATTATTTTTTCTAGAAGATCCCTAGCTCGTACTGTATCCTCAAAATTTGCAAATCGGGATGCTGGGCATTGCCCAGCATCCCGATTTGCACCGATATTCCATCTCGACACATCGAGTTATCGTTCGGCATCAGCGATAAATGGTATCACCCCATCTAAAATAAAAGGGCGACTAGTGTCGATAGTATTCACACTTGAATCCAAAATCGAGATGCTCTTATCCGGATTTATCCGTGGACTCAATCCAAAATCCTATCTTGTCTCGCTTTTCCCGTCGGGAGAAGACGCAAAATCCAAAATCTAAAATCTGATGAGATTATTAATTAGCAACGATGATGGGGTTTTCGCTCTGGGTATCAAGACATTAGCGGATACATTAGCTTTAGCCGGACATGAAGTAATTGTCGTCTGTCCCGATCGCGAGCGATCGGCCACCGGACACGGTTTGACACTGCACGATCCGATTCGTGCCGAGTTAGTAACGGGAGTATTTCATCCCAGCATCAAAGCTTGGTCTTGTTCTGGGACTCCAGCAGATTGCGTCAAGTTAGCTCTGGGCGCATTATTAGACGAGTTCCCCGATTTTGTCCTATCCGGCATCAATCACGGCGCGAATCTCGGTACAGACGTTTTGTACTCGGGAACGGTGTCTGCGGCGATGGAAGGGACGATCGAAGGCATTCCAAGTATCGCATTCAGCCTCACGAGTTTTAGTTGTCAAGAATTTCAGCCAGCAGCGGATTTTGCGAAGACATTAATTAGTCATTTGGAGCAGCAACCATTAGCGGAATCGATGTTATTAAACATCAATATTCCGCCAGTTCCTACCCCTGAAATTGCCGGAGTTAAAGTTACCCGTCAAGGCATCCGCCGCTATTTCGATACCTTCCAAAAGCGGGTCGATCCGCGCGGCAAAACTTACTATTGGCTCTCGGGAGAGGTAATACAAGATCTGGATCAGCCAGAGCATTTGCACCTGCCACCAGAAATTGAAACCGACGTACAAGCGATTAAACGTAACTATATTACGATCGTGCCACTCCAGTTTAATATGACCTCGACTACGGGAATTTATGGTCTCAAGGATTGTGGTGTAGAAGATTGTAACTACTCAGGTTGAAGACTAGGAAAAGTGGGGTTTCCATAAAAACAAGTCTGAGGGCATCGAGAACTTGGATGCCCTGTTTACGAACAGTAGAGAGATAACCGCGAATTCGACAAAACTGTTGGGCACCTTCAATTGAGCGGAAAGTCCCAGCAATCTTCTGTTTCAACTTCATCATTCGCAGATCCCGCTCCGCTTGATTATTATCAAAGGGAACTTTCCAATCATGCATGAATAACTGAAGATCTGGCAACATATTTTGGAGAGTTATGCCAAGATTGCCTAGACCAAAATATTAAAAAATTGATAATCATCTTAGATAATAATCCCACTCACAAAAACAAGCTCCGTCGTCATCTGAGGTCTGAATTAATCATCAGAGAGAGCGAAGAAAAGATCGCAGTTGAGTTTATTTATTTGCCACCCTACTCAGCTAATTTCAATCTGGCTGAATATCTAATCCATTTACTCCGATTAAGGCTATTGCATCATTTGCCAATTGGCACTACCATTGAACAAGCAAGAATGCGGATTGAAAGCTTCTTTGAACATCAACAATTACAGACTTCAATTCAGATTGAAAATCCAATTAAACATATCTGCAACTTAATTCTATGATCTTACGGCGGGAAGGGAGTAGAAGTGTTTGTTGGCCGAAACAAGAAAGCCCAAATTGATATTTAGCCGTCTTGAAAAATCCTTCGATTACCCATCGACGACTGCCCCACCAGGCAGTACGATTGCCTGGTGGGGCGCGGGTAGAAATCACAAATCTTTTCTCCAACTTACCATCCCGCTTCAAGTAAAACCAGGAAACAGTAACCACGCCATCCAAGCCTGATAGCTGAATTTATTGACCCTTCTTACCTAGCATCTTAATCTGTCTCCCATCAGCCAGTTTCCGGTTGTTAGGGATACCGACAATTGCTTGATGACGAAGTTTTTTGACCCCCTTGAGGAATTCGACACTGCTAAATCCAGTATCAGCTAATACTTGGACAAGGGAAGCGGTAAGTGAGTTTCTTTGGCAAGGTGCGTAACAATTTTAGTCCTAATTGAGCTGGAGTAGTTGTGCCCTTGCCGCGCCAAGAGCGAAAAGCCCATGGTATTCTCCACTGTCCAACGACTAAGTACATCACCACCAAATGCAGTCCCCGCTTGCCGCCCTCGAATATGTATCAATGTTGCAAATGCGGTAAATTTACCCCTTTTCTCCAATGTGGTCAGGTCAATAATCACCTGTAAGTACGGTCAACGCTCGGTTCGCTTGCGGTCATTGGATGCGGTTTATTTATCGCCACAAGTCCGGGAACGCTCGAATGCGTTAGTTTATTAGTAGATGAATGTTGCCATGTGGGTCGGTAAGTCTAGGAGCGGCAGATGAGAGTAAATACACCGATTGCTACGCCAGAGCAAAAGGCAACCAAGCAATTATCGACTTTATTTAGGTTACTGCGATATTTCAAACCTCATCGCTACCAAATCTCGATCGCGCTCGGTTTCGTCTTAATTGGGGCAGCGACACAAGCGATCGGGCCATTTCTCATCGGGTGGTCGATCGATAATTTCATTCGGCGGGGTGATGTGCGCGGTTTGATGAATATGTTGCTATTATTAGCAGCTATTTATATTATTGGCGTACTGGCGATTCGCGAACAAATCTATCGCATCGGGACGATAATGCAACAGACATTAGCGCAGTTGCGTCAAGATATTTTCACTAAAATTCAAAGTTTGCCGATTAGTTTCTTCGATCGTAGTGAAGCAGGCGATCTGATGAGTCGGTTGATTAATGATGTCAGTACGGTCAATCAAGCCTTTGGGCAAACTGTCGCGCAGATGTTAGGGCAATTGTTTACCCTGACGGGAATTATTATTGCAATGCTGTCTATCGATTTACGGTTGGGTTTAATTAGCAATTTGATTATTCCGTTGATGCTAATTACGACTGGATTATTTGCGCGGTGGGCGCGGGCGAGATTCAGGGTTACGCGGCAGACGATTAGTGAGATGTCGATTAAGTTAGAAGAGGATATCGGTGGGGTCAGAGAAGCCCAAGCCTTCGCGCGTGCGCCGTTAAATATTCGCGAGTTTATGGTGCTAAATGCTGCTAATCGGGATGCCAATGTCCAAGCCGTCGCGATTACTTCGGCATTTTTACCCTCGATCGATCTCCTGAATACCTTAGCAACTGCGGCTGTTTTAGCTGCGGGTGGTTATTTTGCCGTTAGTGGAACGACAACGGTAGGAACGGTGACTTCGTTCCTGATTTACGTCCAGCAATTTTTTCGTCCGATTCAGATTTTAAGTCAGTTTTATACCCAAGCTCAATCAGCTTTAGCAGGTGCCGAACGCATTTTTAAGCTCATAGATGAACCAGTAACATTACAAGATGCTAAAGATGCGATCGAGCTACCGAGAATTCAGGGTGAGGTGACATTCGATCGCGTAACTTTCGGTTACAATCCCGATCGACCAGTTCTCAAAGATATTAACCTCCATGTCAAACCAGGTCAAACGATCGCCTTAGTCGGGGCGACAGGTGCGGGCAAAAGTACGATTATCAATTTGATTTTACGCTTTTATGATGTCACTAGTGGTGCGGTGAAAATCGATGGTTTCGATGTCCGTGATGTCACTCAAGCTAGCCTCCATCATCAGATTGGCTTAGTACTTCAAGAAAATATTTTATTTAGTGGTACCGTCGCTGAGAATATTGCCTTCGGTCGTCCCCATGCTACCCATCTCGAAGTCGAAGCAGCGGCGCAAGTTGCCAATGTCCACGATTTTATCGTCCAGTTACCCCAAGGTTACGGAACGCCATTAGGCGAACGCGGCGCAAATCTCAGTCAAGGACAACGACAATTAATCAGTATCGCACGGGCAGTTTTAGTAGATCCACGAATCCTAATTTTGGATGAGGCGACTAGCAGTATCGATACACGAACGGAAGTTTTGGTACAACAAGCGATCGATAAATTATTAATCGGTCGGACGAGTTTTGTGATTGCTCATCGCCTGAGCACTGTGACTAAAGCCGATCGAGTTTTGGTAATTCAGCAAGGACAAATTGCCGAGCAAGGTACGCATAATGAGTTATTGGCGCAGCAAGGAATTTATACCGATCTCTATGCGATGAGCTTGAGTTAATAGCAAGTTAGTAAAACATTCGGTGTTGCTCAATGGGGGCATGAAGCATAGATCTAGCCCTTACCCCCAGCCCCTCTCTCTTGTCTGGCTAAACCGTCAGGAAACCTGATGAGCGCGAGCCGCCAAGCACTTGGGGGCGGGGAGCTAGAGCCGCAGGTGAGGGCGGGGTGAGGGCGAATCATCTGATTCGATCGCGATCGGCAAAGGTAAGTATAAATAGTAAGTAAGCTATCTATTGGCTCATTCAGCTTGAGTTTCAAAGTAATCAAAGATAGCGTCGAGTTGCGATAGTGTGACTAAACCGTATTGCCACATGACGATCGGTAAAACATTATATTCAGTGGGTGCTTTCTTGAGGGCGAGATCGATCGATGATTGGGGTAACATCAAGTGCTCTCTCAAGAATTGGACTGTTTGGGCGAGCCGATTGGCAGACATCTTAAAGTTCCTCGATCGATGTAAATGTAGATATTAAAAGGTTTTTAAAAAAGCTATTCTATTTGCCGAATTGAAATGTAGTAGCTAGGCAAATGATTTAAAGTGGCGGAGTCCGAAGCCAGGGACTCCGCGCTCGGAGCGGCGAGACATTAAGCTACACCGTTTTTAATCAAGTGGCGAATTACATTGTCTTTGACAAATAATTGCCGTGAAACTTCGATGAATAATTTTCTAAGTTCTTCGTCGGAGAGGTTTTGGCTGTCGATCTCGAAGCTACGAATTTTAAATTCTTGCTCGATCGATAGGCTTAAGCATTCAGGTGTCATGACATTTTTCTCCATTGCTGTTAGTTGAGCTACCTTGAATGGGCTGTGGTGGTTACAGTTGTCGCTTCCCATGCACTTAGATTAATCTCTTCGCACTTGACAATTCATCTCCCAAATGCATGACTAAATAGCACCCAAAGGGACTATCTGCGCCAAAAAGCTCGCGATAGACATTCTGGAGTTACCCCACTTGGGAGAGAAAATAACCCGATCGCTGTTGATAAGCTAGAAAAATTGCAGGCAGATACCCTTTTATTGATTTCCTTGATAAGCTGTGGTTATCCCGTGGCAGATGTCCACCTACTCATTTGTTTTTAACCAGGGAGACTATGCTCGTAGATTTTTTGCAACAGTCGGCTAATCCTCTCTTTGTCTCACGACAATTTTTATCTACTTTGGGTACCCAAATCTCTGTCAGTGGACAGGACAACCTCCCTACCGATACTGCGGTGTTGGTGGTGAGCAATCATCGTAGTTTCATGGATGTGGCGGTACTGATGAATGCGCTAAATCTGCCGATTCATTTTGCTTGTCATCACTACATGGGACAAGTGCCGATTTTTGGAGATATGGTGACTCAACTGGGATTTCTGCCCTTAGATGAACCGAAGCAGCGTTATAATACCTTTTTCGATCGTGCGAGCCTCTTGCTCCAAAACCACGAAGCGATCGGGATTTTCCCTGAGGGTACCAAGCCGATGGTAGAATCGACATCCCCAAGATCGATCGGTGAATTCCAACGCGGTTTCGCACATCTGGCGCTACGCGCTCCAGTGGAAAATTTGATAGTATTACCGGTAGCGATCGCGGCGCGGCAAGAGTTGAATACGAGTTTATTTCCCGTTCGCTGGCTACAGTTATTCGATCCAGCCGAACCCTTATTCGATCGACCGGATTGGCATCCATTAGTGCTCTATCATCAGGTACAAGTGTCGATCGGTAAACCCATTCTCATTACCTCAACCCAAAAACAGGATTATCATGGGAGAAAGGCGCTAACTTGGGTCAAAGAGCTAACCGCACATTGTCAACAAGAGATTCGATCGCTACTCAGAGCAGCACTTTGAGTTAGTCAATAAGTGGCTAGCCACGAACTGTTAACGATCGGGAGGGAATTTAAACCGCCGATCCATACCAAATCAACTATTCTAAATCACCTACATGTCTGTCGAGCACCTGATTCACTTCCTCCCACCGCAACATCCCCAACCGCACGCTCCACTGCTAATCTACTTACCAGGTATGGATGGCACGGGACAGCTACTCAGATCTCAAGCCAGTTCCTTAGAACGATCTTTTGATATCAGACGATTGTCGATCCCGGTAGACGACTTGACTGACTGGGATGCATTGGTGAACAAGATTGCCGACTTAATCGAAACAGAGCTAGGTACACAAATTCCGCGTCGCGCGCTGTATTTATGCGGTGAGTCATTTGGTGGTTGTTTGGCGCTAAAACTAGCGATTGCCAAACCAAAATTATGCGATCGCTTGATTTTAGTCAATCCGGCCTCTTCCTTCAAGCAGCAACCCTGGATGCGCTGGGCGACGTACTTTACGCACCTGTTACCAGCAAACCTATATTCGCTCTCTTGCATGGTATTACTGCCCTTTCTAGCCGCATTAGATCGGATCGCACGGGAGGATCGAAATCTGTTGCTACAAGTGATGCAATCGGTACGATTTAAGAGTGCGATGTGGCGGATTTCACTGCTGGATAGTTTTGATGTGAGTGTCGAACAACTTCAGCAGATCGCTCAACCGACTCTAATTATTAGTAGCGGTAGGGATCGATTATTACCCTCAGCAGCTGAAGGAAAGCTTCTGAACCAAAATATTCCGCGATCGGATCTTCACTTGATTCCTGATGGTGGACACGCTGTACTCTTAGAACGAGATGTCGATTTTGAAGAGATTCTCCGCATTCATGGATTTTTAGACAATAAGGAAGACAAAAACCCTGTTGCACTTCCAGGTAACTTGGTAACCACCCAATCTCAAATCTAATCTAGTTGCTAGTGGCTAGTGGCTAGTGGCCGATCGACCATACCTCACTCGAGCGAGCGCCATTGCCATGATTCTTACAAACATTTGCGAGCTACACAAACTAGAATTCGTTTACACGAGCTGATAATGAATTCGAGTAAAATATGAGTCTAGTTTCGATCGCCAGCAATTATGGATATTCCCCGTTTACATCCCGAAACGATCGACGAAGTAAAAAATAAAGTCGATATTATCGATGTAGTCGGCGAGCATGTCGTGCTCAAGAAGCGGGGTAAAGATTATTTGGGTTCTTGCCCATTTCATCAGGAAAAATCTCCCAGTTTTTCAGTCAGCCCAACCAAGCAGATGTATTACTGTTTTGGCTGTCAAGCAGGCGGAAATGCAATTACATTTTTGATGGAAGTTGGGAAGCAATCTTTTACTGAGGTTGTTTTAGATCTGGCGCGAAAATATCAGATCTCGATTCAGACACTAGCGCCAGAGCAACGCCAAGAATTACAACGCAAATTATCGCAGCGCGAGCAATCGTATGAGATTTTGGCGATAACTGCCAATTTTTACCAACATGCCCTCAACCAGTCTCAAGGCGAGAAGGCTTTAAATTATCTCAAGATCGATCGCGGCTTTAGCGATGAGACGATTCAAGGATTTCAACTGGGTTACTCACCATCAGGTTGGGAAACTCTGACTAACTATCTGATCGAACAAAAAAAGTTTCCCGCTAAAGCGATCGAAGCAGCAGGTCTGATTATCCCCCGTAAGGATGGTAATAGTTATTACGATCGGTTTCGCGATCGATTGATGGTGCCGATCTGCGATCTTCGCGGACGAGTAATTGGTTTCGGTGGTAGAACATTAAGCGACGAACAGCCAAAATATCTTAATTCACCTGAGACGGAGTTATTCGATAAAGGCAAGACATTATATGGAATCGATCGGGCTAAAGATAGCATCAATAAAACCGATCGAGCGGTAGTAGTTGAAGGCTATTTTGATGTCATCGCCCTTCATGCTGCAGGAATCACTAGTGCGGTAGCAGCCTTGGGAACAGCATTGAGTTTAGCTCAAGTCAAGCAGTTGGTTAAGTATACTGACTCCAAGCAAATTATTCTCAATTTTGATGCGGACAAAGCTGGAAATATCGCCGCCGAACGGGCGATCGGTGAGATTGCCAATCTGGCATATCAAGGACAAGTCCAACTGCGGATTCTCAATCTACCCAGTGGTAAAGATGCTGATGAATTTCTCAAAACTAATAGTCAAGCAAGTTATCTCAAATTATTAGATGATGCGCCGTTGTGGCTGGATTGGCAAATTCAGCAAGCGATCGAGAGTCGCGATCTCACGCAAGCAGAACATTATCAACAAGCAACCAAGAAAGTCGTCGAACTGCTTGCCAATATTACCGATGCAAATACTCGCGCTCATTATCTCAAACACTCAGCAGGATTGTTGAGCGCATCAGAGACGCGGATGATTCCATTATTGATTGAAAACTTACAAACAGCGATTAAAAAGTTTCAACCAACCAAAATACCCTACACCAGCCAAACGACACAGGGGTATACTCGAACGCCGCAATTAGAACCGATCGAATTAGAGTCTCCGGACGAATCAGAGGATGCTGAGGTAGCCGCTGAAGTAGCTCCAGTTGGCATTCATCCAAATCACAGATTATTAGAACAGGCGGAAAGTTTATTATTGCGGCTGTATCTACATTATCCCGCGCAGCGATTGACGATTATCGATGAATTAGATTCGGCTGAGTTAAATTTCACGCTAGCACATCATCAATTTCTGTGGGAGAAAATTATCGAGGTGTCATCACAGAGTAATTCGCAGCCACAAGAGATCGATTATTTAGACGAAAAATTAATTATTAAACTTCAAGACTTAGCGATCGAGTATCCCAGTAAAACTAGAGCGATTGAGCATTTATTTCATCTTGACGAGCATACCGCCCAAGAGATTCAACGCTCGCCATTGGTACTCAGAGCCGCGATCGCTTGTCTGGAAAAAGCTACTTGCGAACGTAAATGTCAAGAATATCTCAACAAATTGAAAAGTCAAGACCTCGAAGATATCGCCAATCAACAAGACAATCTCAAAGCATACTTAGCTGTCAAACAAAGGTTGCAACAACTCCAGCAGCAACGCGTCGTTACTATTTCCGATCTAATCGCCTTTTAATAATCCTCACATCTTGCACCAATATAGATTTAGGGTACCCACAAGGGGCACCCCTACAGGTTAATTGTGTAGGGGTGCCCCTTGTGGGTACCCTCAGATCTGTGCGTTTACTACATTCGCGGAGATCGTGACACAACACATGCGGGCATTTGCACCCCGTAAATCGTAAGTCGGTATGGTTAGATCGATCTAACCATACCGACTTAATTGATTGTTGTGCCTATTTAGTAGCGGCTTCCTTAATCGGAGTGACAGCGATATCACCAACTTTACGGGTAATTTCTACCCCAGATTCTTCGAGAATGACCATCGGCGAGAGAGTTTGTTCGCCTTCAACTCGTTTGATTTTGACTTTGCCATCATAAATGCGATCGCCGATCTCGACATAGCGGCTGAAAGATTCATTTGGCAATCGCACGATTACTTGGGTTTTGCCAGCAACTTCAATGATGCCAGAGACACCTACCGTTCGGGCTAATGTCGGCTCCGATGGTGTCGGCGCTACGTTAGAGATCGCAGGCATTCTATCGGGTTGATATGGTTGGGGTAGCGGTTTGATAACGACCCTGTCTCGATCCCGTGGTGGCAGGGAAACTGGTCTCATGGCAATAGGCGGATTTCGAGGAGTTGCCGCACTAGGATCTACCGTTTTTGGCTTGATGGCAACGACGATCTTCGGTAACTTGCGATCGACTCCAGATCTCGGAATTTGGGAGATATCGACATTCCCTTTACCGACCGGGGCGTTGGTCGGACGAGTCGGACTAATCGCGGCGACGGTGGTTTGATTGACTTTAATTCCAGGGAGCGGTTTGTTGGCACCAGACTTAATCGGTGTCGAGCCGCCACTGGTGATTTTAGGCGCTGACTTTTGGGAATTACTTATTTGTGCCACCGGATTTGTGCCAGTGGGAACTTCAACGGCTCGCAACGCTAACATTGCAAAGGGATCGGAGCGACCCTTCGAGACGGTTTTTGTCCAATTATCAGCGTCTGTTGGTGCGATTAACCCTGCGGCAAGATCGACAGTAACCGGTTTTGTTGGTTTGGATGGTGTCGCAGCAATAGCTGGGGTAGTACTGGCAACAGGTGTAGTAGTGGAAGCAGCCGGTGGCACCACAGCGCTCGGACTGGCAGCGGGGCTAACACCAGGACTAGGACTTACGGCAGGGGTTGCAACAGGTTTGCCACCATCACCACAACTAGTAATGGCGAGCGCTAAACTCCCGACTAAACCCAAATAAAACCAAGACTTATTCATTAGTTTCTATACCTCGCTTCCCTGGATATCTATATACATATAATTTTGCGGACAGGTGAGATCGGGCGTTTACTCTATGTCACTATCAGCGGTTAGATTGCCAACGGTGAGGTGATAGCCGTTCCGCGTTCAAAACTCGGAGTGAGCGACTAGATTTACTTTTAAGGCATCGCACCGTTCGATTGGCTGTCTATTTTTATACTACCCAAATCCTCTGCAAAGATATCGTTAGCGATCGTCGATTTAGTTTGGATTGTCGATCGAGCGAAAAAAAGCGCTAGATCGTCGCGCTCGATCGAGCTTAAGCATCATTATTGACTAACATTACTTTCAACACGTTTAGTCCTTTTTTGACATGCCGCGATACTGTAATCACGCTGATATCCATCCGCTCGGCAACTTGTTTCTGCGTCAGATCGTGGAGAAACACAAATTCCAAAATTTGACGGGTATGTTGTTCGAGTGTGACTAAACTCTGTTGCACTCGCAGGCGATCTTCTTGGGATAGTTGAAAACTCTGGTAGTGACGATCGGGTAATAAATCGGCTAAGCTACCTGTTTCTTCATCATTGCCAATCGGACAATCTAAGCTTACTGGCTGACGGTTCTGATAAGCTAGTTTGATCTCTTGCCATTCAACCAGCGAAACATCTAAAGCTAGCGCGATTTCACTTTCTGTCGGCTGGCGTTGGTATTTTGCTTGTAAATCTTTAGTAATCGTGCCAGCCTGTTGGGCTAATGCAAACCAGCGGCGGGGCATTTTGAGCACAGAACCTTTGTCGCGCAGATAGTGTTGAATCTCGCCGCGAATGTACGGAATCGCAAAGGTACTGAACGCACATCCTTTGACGATCTCAAATTTATCGATCGCGTTAATCAAGCCAATGCTACCTACCTGGAGCAGATCGTCGTAGGTTTCTTTGCACTGATTTACCCAATAGTGTGCTTCCTTCCGCACTAATCCCAAATTCAGTTCCACGATCTGGTTGCGGAGTCTTGCTTTGCCAGTCTGCTTGTATTCTCGCAATAGTTGTAAACTGTGGTGCTTCAGATCGCATTCTAAAACGGTAGTCATGACAATTTCTCAAGGTAGGATTTGATGTTCGAGCACTAAGAATTTGAGGTAATAACTAAAATTACCAATGGCAGATTCAAGAAATTATCTGACAGAGCTGCTTTGCCAGCACTAGATTCAACTAAAAATCAGTCATCATGGCATGAAGATCGACACTACTACCGCTTTTGCCAGCAATGTTTGATTTTAGATTCGCTTCAATAGCGATTATTTAGTTTAAAAATCTAATTACTTGTTGCGGTCGGCCGCACGGTTTAGTCTAGCTCCCACATTTAGATGCTTAAAGTTCAAAGTAGTATGTTTGGGATATTAAGTTCGCTCGATAACTTAGCAGTTCTCACTAGCTCTATCAACTCAATTACGTTCGCGTAGCGCACCTTGATGAAATCGTTTTCGGTAACTCGATTGTTCCCGACCCATCGATTTTAATCTCAGAGGGGGCTAAACTCAATCAGTGAGATTACTAGTCATTTGTATTTTTGTAAAGTTAAATATTTAGGTCTCAGTATTTGCACGTATTTTTCTCGCCGCCAACATTTGACGTTGCTTTAGTTCCATTCTCAACGATTAGTTTCGAAATGTTTGCGATCGATCTATCCGTTACCCCTCGATCCTCGTCACATAACCAGTCCAAATCGCTCGATTACCTCCGGTAAGCTTCACCAACGAGTAGTGGGGAGCGCAAAAATTCACACATGGGTAATAAAAAATCATCTACTTTCAAGGTAGACGATCGGCTGGTTATAGACAAAGCTAGTTGCCGTAAGGCTACTCGCTAGCCTAAATAAAAATACTTGCGTAACGCTATCGATCTAGTCTGAATGCCAACTTTGGGAAGATCTGTGATAAAGATACAGCTACACGAGCGAAATCTGTGCGTCTGGAATCGGGCATAAATCTTGGGATCGAAGTAAAGAGATTTCGCTCGTGCAGTAAGATTGGCGACTCGATCGATCTAAGGCAATAGTATTGCTAAACTTGCGATTTTTAGTCCTTGTTGCGATCGAGCTGAATCAGATGGATATGCTTGTAACCGAGCTTAATTTCAAACTCATCGCCTTCAGCCAAACCCATCTCTTTAGTGTAGGTCGAGCCGATCACGATTTGCAGATTTTTATGAACGGTTACTTTATAAGTAGGTTCGCGGCCCCGGCCATCTTTGCTACCCTCTGGATCTAGCGGTACACCTTTTGCCGCTAATACAGCATCATAAAAATCAGTCAAGTTCACACGGACTTGACCCGTTTTAGCTGTGCTGTAATAACCGCATTGTTTAGCTGTTTCCCGTCTAGGAAGATTTGAGAGTTCTTTTACTTTTTGAAGTAGCGCTTTCCCTGTAAGGGGAGTAGGTGAATTTTCCGTCATTTGCTTACCAAATATTTCGACATCTTTATGGCGATCGACATTGTTGAGAGCAAAAATTAGCTCTTTATAAATATATATCCAAATTGCCCAAAAAGAACAAAGATTTTTTGCGATTTAGTGAATTTCCGTAAAGTTTGTGAGGAACAATCTCGCTAAATATCATTGGAAGCGGACTGCAATGGCGGATATTTGCCACTAAATATGATTTATGAAATATGACCGATCGAGATCCGCCCGGTAAACCTTTTTGCTATGCTGTTAACGGATCGAGTAATCGGAGGTAAATAAGATCGTGGTCGAAAAAACACAACCAGACTCAAAAGTCACAACTTCACCAATCGAACCTAGTTTTGGCTGGAATGTCTATGCCGAACAAATTAATGGTCGATTTGCAATGGTCGGATTTGTATTGTTATTGGTGCTCGAATTAGTAACGGGTGAAGATTTATTGACATGGCTCGGACTTCGTTAGTTAGTTACTAGTTCCTAGTGGCTAGTTTAGAGCTTAAAGGTAGGCTCTAATTTTTAGGTAGCTAGTAGCTAGTGGTAGCCATTACCTGCGAGTCTTAATTTATTTCCACAGCTTCACGCTCATGGCGATCGGCAAATTTTGCGACAAAATAGTAACGGATCGCCAGAGTTAGAAATCTAGGTTTTTTAGCTCGGAAATTCGCTAAGTTAACTCGTCATAAAACAGCGCACCCGCGTAGGCCAAAAATTGGGTCTAAGGGGTGCGCTTTAGATCTTGAGACTATTTAGTAACGATCGGGGAAAACGATCGGTTCTGTGCCGGATGGTGGTAGTCCTGAAGGTGGTTCGCCCGGTTTGTCATCGGGATCGACAATTGGCTCGTAATCTACATAATTTGCCATCGTACCTTCGACATCTCTGGGTCGCTCGGACTGAGCAGAGAAGTTATCGCGATCGCGTGGCGGACGCGATCGGCGGCGAGGAGTGACCTCTGGATCGTCGGTAACGAACCGCTCGTCGCGACGGCGCGACTCACGCTCGCGGGACTCACGGGGTTCTCGCTCTTCGTCAGGCACTCCATTGCTGCGACTGGTTCTGCGTTCCGATCTCGAATCGATGCTATCGGCATCTGGAAGCGCGCGCCGAGGAGTTCTAGGACTGGATCGTTGGCTGAGCCTCTCCTCTGGAGAATCGCCCCAATCGGTTT
>CBDFFH010000026.1:0-17089 GCA_965246715.1 Chamaesiphon sp.
AGTTATCATCATCTCGTCCAGAGTGGAAAGTTACCAGGTCGAGTTAGCGACTATCTTGGTTACGATTTCGATCCCAACCGCCGAGGTTTTTGGGATTATTTATTTCGGTTGCAAGTCTTGCGTGCCGATCGGATTATTACCCCATCCGAATTTTGTCGGCAGGAAGTAATTAGTTTTTTAAATGTCCAACCAGAGCGAGTAACGACAACTTATTTAGCAGTCCACGAGCAATTTACCAAGCCACCACGATCGGTAATGGAACGCGAGATCGTCCTGCAATCTTTAGGGATTCACAAGCCATATTTACTCTATGTCGGCGGTTACGAACCACATAAAAATGCTGATGGGTTGCTAGAGACATTTGCCATTATCGAGCAAACTCGACCCGATCTAATGTTAGTTGCTGTCGGTAGCGGAGCATTACCCGATCGACTCAAACAAAGAGCTGTAGAGTTGAATTTAGTTGAAGGGAGTGATGTTGTCTTTTTAGTCGATCTCACTACTGAGTTGACAGATTTATATGATGCTGCCGAACTATTTATATCGTTATCGTGGCGTGAAACTTTTTGCTTGCCAGCACTCGAAGCCCTCACGCGAGGCGTGTCGGTAGTAGGGAGCGAATGGGGCGCACTCCCTGAAATCGTCGGCGATGCGGGGCGGGTTGTCGATCCTTGTGATTATGCGGGGGCGGCACGATCGATTATCGAGATATTGGCTACCGATCGATCCAGCAATCTCGCCCAGCAACGCGCGCAGCAATTTAGTTGGGAACAGACGACAGAGGATACTTTAGCTGTATATCGACTGTTTGCGAGCGTAGCGATCGATGAATTACAAAATAATTTAATTAGCATTAACTAGATCTAATACCACAGTCAATCACATGATAAATAGCCAGATCGACTCTAATCTATCGATAGAAGCAGCTAATAAATCTAAGAGCACAACTAGTCGCTTTAGCCCCTTAGATGGTATGAGAGGAGTTGCCATTTTATTGGTGATTTTAGTTCATACCTTCACATATGAGGGCAGTTCTGTATTCGGTCGAAGCCTGGACACACTCACCCGTAGTGGATGGATTGGTGTAACCCTATTTTTTGTGCTCTCAGGATTTCTAATTACTGGGATCTTGCTGGATACTCAACACAAGCAGCACTATCTCCGCGATTTTTTTGCTCGTCGCTCCCTACGAATTTTTCCATTATACTTTGCCTTTCTCGCTATATACTTCTTCGTTTTACCACATCTTCCTGAGGCTTTAGTGAAGTTACCTCAGCCACGATCTGGAGACTACATTTACTATTGGTCTTACCTCACTAATATGAAGGAATGGCTGAGTGGAACTATAGACAATGTTGCTCCACTATCTCCGTTATGGTCGTTGGCAGTGGAGGAACAGGTCTATTTATTCTGGCCGTTTCTAATCGGTTTAGTTCCACATCGATGGCTGCCAAAGGTCTTAGTAGGGATCGTCATTTTTTCTTTTGCTTGGAGATTTTTAACGAGAGCGCTCGGGCAATCGATCTGGATATCGTATGGGTGGGCACCAGCTAACCTAGATTCATTTGCGGCTGGTGCGTTTGTTGCCTGGCTATCGCGCGATGCTGGTAAATCGCTCAAGATCTGGGCACCACGACTTGCGATCGCCTCAAGCTGTTTTCTGGTTGGCATGTTTATCGGGCAAAAACATTTCAGTTTTTGGCAGGCTCCCGTACAAATGCTAACTGTGGGAATCAGTGGCTTGGTAATCTTTTTTGCCAGTACGATCGGGTGTTCTGTCACATTTAGCGATCGATCTTTGCTCAATAGATTACTCTCCAATTCCTGGTTGCGATCTTTAGGTAAGTATAGCTACGCAATTTATTTGTTTCATTCTGTAGTAGTTGAGCTGGTGGCTCCGATTATTTTCTCTCCTACAACTGGCTTCATCCGAGGTCGAGATATCTTTGGTGGTTTACTCCTAACTGGAGTTGTGACAGCATGTTCTTTCGGTCTAGCTTATTTATCTTGGTATGGCTGGGAAAGTCAGTTTTTACGCTTAAAAAGATATTTTCCATTAAGTGGCAAAGTAGTTCGGCTCTAATCTTAGGCGCTATTTATAAATTTCGATCGACCGTAACGATCGAGGGTTAGCAATTTAATCTCAAAAATTCATTATTTATTTAGCTGTGATGTTAATTGTTAAGCCGATCGAATATATCAATGGTAAGCTCAATGGTTTGCGGCTGCATCGGCAAAGATTGTGGCTGAAACTTCATGGCATCGAGTTAGGTGAAAATGTTTATATCGGTAAACATGTCGAGATCCAGCGTGCCGCTAATAGTGGCTTAAAAATTGGCAATAATGTAACGATCCTCTCGTATACGCATATCTATGCCAATCCTGGCAGTCAGATTGACATCGGGGATGATACTTTTATCAGTCATCATTGCGAAATTGCCAGTTCGGAACGGATCGTTATCGGCCAGAAATGTGCGCTGGCGGCTTACTGTACCGTCATCGATACTGACAAAGATTATACCGATCTGTCAACCCCAATGCCTTTGCGTCAGGCAATTACCAGCCCGATCGAGCTGGCCGAAAATGTGTGGTTGGCTTATAAAGTTACCGTCCTTAGAGGTGTGTCGATCGGTCGGGGTGCCGTCGTTGGTGCAAATGCAGTAGTCACAAAGAATATTCCAGCATATTGCTTGGCTGTGGGGATACCCGCAAAAGCGATCGAGCAGTTTCAGAAAGTCGAGCGCGAGATAGTTTGTACGCATGACTAAAACTATCTCCCGAACGCGGCGGGCAACATGGACTTATCTGAGTAGCCTCCTGGGCTTCATCGGTACCAATGTTTTTGCCTTTGTTGCCACGCCCATAATTTTGCATTTGCTTGGTGAAGAAGCATTTGGTGTATTTAGAGTAGCTAGCGATTGGACGGGTTATTTAACATTGTTAGAATTTGGTGTTGGTGGTGCCTTAATTCCGGTGTTAGCACGAGCATGTGCGAAAGAGACAAAGGAGCACATCGGCTTGACGGTCGCGATCGCGATGCGCTCTTATCTATTTATCTGTGGACTGATGTTAGTCTTGGGTATAGCCCTGACCATGTTTATCCCCAACTTAGTGCGGGTCAGTCCGAGCCTGACGACTAATTTACAATGGGGTGTCGGGTTTAGCGTGCTGGGGTTGTTGTTATTTCCACTTACGACTTTTCAAGTACTAGCGCAAGTCAGTCAGCGCGGTTATATCTTTAATGCACTCAATTTAGTGCAAAATATCTCGATTAATATTTTCTCACTGTTATTTGCTTGGCTGGGTCTGAGTATTGCCGGACAATTTGCCGCAACATTCTTAGGTAGTCTACCGTTGTATATCGGTCTGACGATCTTTTTTGTCCGGCTGTATCCCAATGTTTTCTCGACGATTTTTACTAAATCAACGGAATTAAAATTACAGATCGAGCGGGAGTTATGGCAACTTAATTGGCCTGTATTTATTATTAGTGTTTGCGGTCGATTTAGTCTGATGACCGACAATATTATTATCGCTGGAGTCCTCGGGCCGAGTTTAGTCGCATCATTTTTCTTGACTCAGCGACTGCCTACTTTAGCTGCCAACCAGATTCAGGGGATCTCAGCCGCAAGTTGGCCGGGATTGGTCGATCTCTACCACAATGGCGAAACCGATATCTTCTCACAACGGCTGGTCGAACTGACCAAATTAACGGTAGTAGTTGGTATTGCCATTTTATTGCCAGTTACAGTTTACAACTCGAATTTTGTATCGTTATGGGTGGGAAAAACTCAATATGCTGGCGAATTAGTCACAGTTTTTGCCAGTCTGAATAACTTATTACTGGCGGTGTTTTCACTATGGACGACATTATTAATCGGGATTGGGAATGTTGCTTTACTAGTTCCGATCGTGGTGTGTTCGGCGATCGTCAATTGTACGCTTAGTTGGCTCTGTACCGTCCATCTAGGTGTGTCGGGGCCGTTAATCGGGACTTTTATTGCTTTCATGACAACCTATCTCTGGTGGCTGCCCTGGCTGTTTCAGCGGGAGTTGAAGATTCCGATGTGGCAGTTACTAGGCGCGGTCGTCAAACCGTTTGCGATCGGCATACCGTTGGGCTGTTTCTTATGGTTTTTTACTAGGGATACGCTGGAATTTGGCTGGATTGGTTTGGCACTAAAAATATGTTTAGCGATCGCAATTTATATATTACTAGCTTTTGGTTTACTGCTAAATAAGTCCGAGCGTGCCAATCTCTTAAATCGCTTTGCTAAGTTCATTCCTGCTAAGACAATTCATTAAATATCAATTGTAAAAACATTAGAGAAGTTTATGTCATCATCGATCGTCAGACGCTTGCAACTGCTTGCCAATCGCTTACCAGAGCCACTAGTCGATAGCCACATTCGCGCGCGCACGCTAAGAAAATATGGTGCGACGATCGGCACCGATACTTACATCAGCCGACAGGCAAAGATTGCTACACCATCGAGCATTCGGATTGGTAATGAGTCGGTGATTTCGCGCGATGTGTCGATCGATGGTTGGGAATTAACGACGATCGGCGATCGTGTGCTGATCGGCGTTGGTGTAACGCTTCTCACTGGCAGTCACGATATCCATAGTCCGATTTTTGATGGCAAATTATTGCCGATTACGATCGAAGATTATGTGTGGGTAGCACAGAATGCGATGATTTTGGGAGGCGTAACGTTGGGATACGGTAGTGTTGTCGGTGCGGGTGCGGTGGTGAGAGAGAGCGTACCACCTCTAGCTGTCGTCATCGGCAATCCCGCAACAATAGTCACTTATCGCAAATGCTCGGAGTTTACACATTCTCCAGGTAAATTTTTGCTAGGTTGTTAATATTCATCGCCCAGACGATCGCCGATCGATCTTACGATAGAGCGAGATTATTTCGATAGAATCAAACAGTTTAAACTTTTATTACTTCGACTCTAAATGGTCTGTGGGCAGTGCCCACCCTACTGGGACGACACTACTGTTTGCGCTAGTGCTGTTATCGTTCGTGATGATCGTCGGTGTGCCTGTTGCTTACGCAGCACCACAAAACTGGGATCGATCGAAACAACTCCTGTTCGTCGGTTCGGGAGCTTGGACGATTTTAGTCGTGGTCGTAGGTGTGTTGAACTTCCTCGTCGTCTAGATTGCTCGGTATGAAGATCGACTGTTAGAACGCATCGATGTCGTCATTACAGTCGATCGCTTTGCTAGAAAGCCTCCAATCTAGTAACTGGCTTCATCACTCATACTTCGACTATGCTCAGTACAAGTAATTCATAATTTTTAGATGTCAGTTTTTGAAGGCACTCTCGTCGCAGATAGTTCTCTGCGGTTTGCGATCGTTATCGGTCGGTTTAATGACCTCGTTACTAATAAACTCCTAGAAAGCTGTCAGGACTGTCTCAAACGACACGGAATCGATATCGACCCTGATGGTAGTCAGGTAGACTATGCGTGGGTGCCTGGGTGCTTTGAGGTACCACTGGTGGCAAAGAAATTGGCGCTATCCAAACGCTATGATGCGATTATTTGTTTGGGCGCAGTAATTCGGGGCGATACACCGCATTTTGACTATGTATCTTCGGAAGTAGCTAAAGGTGTTGCTAATGTTGCATTTCAGACTGGTACACCAGTAATTTTTGGGGTGCTGACGGTGGATACCATGACTCAAGCTTTAGAACGAGCGGGGATTAAGGGAAATCACGGTTGGGGTTATGCACTCAATGCGATCGAAATGGCTACGCTCATGAAAACCATGCCTGCGGAAGTGGGAGCGTAGGAGCTTAACTGATATTTGCCTAACGTGAGTTCGGGTTGAGGATATTGCCTCCGCACTAGCACCGCACTCGATTGAAATCGGTGCTAGTGGTTCAAAGTCCGCCTTCGCGGACTAAGATATTCAGTCCGCGAAGCGAAAAGTGCTGCTGAGGCGCGAGCTTTTGGGGGGAAGCTTCCCCCCCAAAACGTCGCTTCGGGTCGGTCGATTCGTGACAAGTTAAGAAAAGCCGATAGTTGTCAAGGTTGGAAAGAAAAGAGGTGAAACTGTGATGAGGAGTGAGTTAGAGTCTAGGATGTGAGCCATGCCAAAAAAGCGGCGCACTGTGGGCGGGTTTCCCGCCCATACAAGTGCGACAAGACAGCGGACAACAAATCGCGACCAAGTCAACAAGCGTTATCACAACGATTCCTGACATTTCCTGCCGAAATATTTGAGAGAGTATTCAAAGAATTACTGCCAGAATTCGAGCGAAAATGGCACAGCCGCAAGCAAAGGCCACTGCCAGAAAGTATTCAATTTGCGCGGACTAAATTTGCCAGAATTTGGGCGTGCGATGGCTCAACATTGGAAGCAGTATTTAGAAAACTAGAGAGCCTATCGACAGTACCGAAAAATCAATTAGCTGGAAAGATTGGAGTAGTTATCGACATAGTAACTCGACTACCAGTAGAAATTTGGTTTCAGGAGAATGAAAAAGCCAGTGACATGAGGTTTGAAGTAGACATGCTGAAGCTAGTTAAGCCTCAAACATTAATGTTACTAGATCGAGGATTCAGGCATTAGCATAGATTTCCCACACACTACCAGCGATCGCACCCTGTAAGCCAGAGCTAATATTGACCCAGCTTTTTCCTAACCAATCATTTAGCAGGTATCCCATTATAGCACATTTGTTCTGGTCTAGATCTTGGCGATAAGGAATAGAATTTCCACTCCAAGGCTCTATCTCTCGATCGAAACCGAACAAGAATCCATTTTGAGCGAGATTAGTGTGAACTTTGGGCTGTAATGTGTCCCAGTCGAAGTTTAACTGTCCGCCTTTCGATCGAACGTGATGGCTAAGTCCGCCAAGAAACGCCACCCCAAGGTGACTCAGAAAGCTACACTTTTGAAAATCAAGGGTCAAGTCTAAGGAGGTTTCAATTTTTTGGTTTACTGTTTGCCAGATCTCTAATAAGGCTTGGCAATGCTTAGATGTATGATAAATGACGGGGATTTCTATTTTGACAGTCATGTAGTCGATCTATCTAAGCGGTTTGTTGAAGCTCGGCATATTGCCAGTACGTGATGCCTGCATCCTCGCGGTGGATGAGCAGCCCAAACCATTGTAATCGAGCGAGATGTTCGCCATCGCGCCTTTGGTTCTTCATTACCGATCTTTGTCAAGCCGCCTGGATCTAGCCGTAATGGTAGAGATCGAGATAAAATTGAGATTATCGATTGCTTGCGTGTCGTCGAGTTGTTACTAATGTTTTTGAGCGATCCTGATGAATATTCGCGAACGAGTCCTCAAAGAAACCGAAAATGTCTCAGATATTATCTTGTCAGAAGTGCTGGAATATCTGCAATACCTGAAAGCCAAACACCAACAACGAATTCCCGAAACCGCTCTACTGAGTGAGTCTGTGCTGCAAGAAGATTGGCTCAAGCCTGAAGAGGAAGCAGCATGGCAAGATTTATAAGGGGTGATATCGTCATAGTTCCTTTCCCCTTTTCGGACTTAACCCAAACGAAACGCCGTCCCGCATTAGTAGTTGCAATTTTGCCAGGTGAGGACTTAATTCTTTGTCAGATTACCAGTCAAACCATAATGGATGAATATGCTGTCCTAATCTCCGAGGAAGATTTTATTGCAGGCGGTTTAAGAGAACGCAGCAATATTCGACCAAATCGATTATTTACGGCATCTGAAAACATTATCATCTACAAAGCTGGTCAAATTTCACTAGAAAAATTGGATAATGCGATCGACAAGATCGTTGAAATACTGCAAAAGTTTTAGTCAAGTGGTTACGACATATCCCCGACTTCTTGAAGAAGTCGGGGATATCGCAATCCTAAGCTGTTTGTTGGAGTTCGGCATATTGCAAATAGACTATCCCTGCATCTTCTCGATCGATCGCCAGCCCAAACCATTGTAATCGATCGAGATTTTCACCAATCGCATCCAATTTCTTCTGGGCATTTTTGCCTGTAAATTGGTTGGAGATCTGCGTCACTGTCCATTCACCACCACTGCTGCGTAACAGGTCGCGGATGGCGGCGAGTTGGTCTTTGGGTTGGTTCGACCATTTTTGCTGTTCGAGGGGTGCGATCGCGATTTCTGCTTCGTCTGTGATGCCTGGGAGGGTGGTTTGGGTGGCTTGAATTGTTTCGGGGGCTTGGTATTCGGGGCGGAGCCAGCGGATATGTCCGTTCCGTTCTTCGACGGCGCGTTCGGCGTTGAGGGCGACGAGACGTTCGAGGATGGTTTCGGTGATTTTGGGGTTAGGTTTACCTGCTAAGTCTTGCCAACCGTAGGCGGCAAATACGGCTGTGTCGTCTAGATAGGGCTTTATTATTTTCCCTAAATACTTATATCCCCACTTTTGCATCTCTGATTCTTCAACCAAGAAGCCAGAACCATGCAGACAAACTCCTCTGCCTGAAAGTCTGTCATTACTTTTTAATTGATTGCTGCTAAGAATATTTGCACCCGATCTGAGGTCGCTGAAGATTTCGCCGACACCGTGCCATTTAAAATCGAGTTTCTCTGCACGATCTTCTGGTGTTTCTGCCAAGCCTTCATCGATTACATATCCTAATCGCATGATTCTTGTTGTTGGCAAATCGTTGAATTCAGCCCCAGTCATAGCAATTCTTACATCTGCTCCACTATCAGCCCACAGGTGATTAGGGATTGCAAAAAATAATCTAATTGCTTTTTTGGCAGCTAAATGATTTTCGATTACTTTTCTTTGCAAAACCTGACTTATGCTGTTTGTCGTAATGAATCCAAATCTGATCAGCTTCTCATATTTTAGTAAAATTGCAGCTTTTTCCCACCAATACATTACATAATCGACAGTCTCAGGAACTTCTTTATATGTTTGTCTAATTGTTTCTGAATAACCATCTCCGAGTGATTCTCTCATCCGTGAATTCCCAATAAAAGGAGGATTTGAGACGATATAATCTGCATCTGGCCATACCGCAGCGCGGGGATTTAAGTACTTGTAAATAACGACTCGATCGAGCGGATCTGGTACATCCTCACCTGTCACCGGATGCTTCATCATCTTGCCACCCCAACGCGATCGAACCTCCCCCGTTTTCGCGTCTAGATCTGGCTCTGTACCGTCATAAGCCAACACCGCATCCCGACATTCGATATTCCCAAACGCTTGTAATACGGGTTCCGGTGGTGCTGCATCGCCATACCGCTTAAAATACCATTGCAGATACCCAATCCAGATTACCAGTTCGGCGATCGCCGCCGCACGCGGATTGATTTCGATGCCCAAAAACTGCGCCGGATTCACCTGCTCCAACACATTCAACTGGACATTTCCCGCCACATCTACTAGCCGTGCAATGGCTTCTTTCTCCAACCCTTTCAATAAATCCAGCGTCACATACAAGAAATTCCCCGTACCGCAAGCCAGATCTAAAATCCGCACCTGGCGTAACTGCGTCAAAAAGGCTTGAATCTCCTGCTCCGCCTTCTTCTGCTGCGCCGCTGTCGGTTCCTTCCCCTCAGCCGTGACTAAAATCCGCCGTAACTCCAACTCCACCTCATCCCACTGTTGGCGCAACGGTTCCATCACCACCGGACGCACCAACCGCTCCACATACGATCGCGGTGTATAATGTGCCCCTAAGCGGCTCCGCTCTCTCTTCTCCAACGCCCGCTCTAATAACGTCCCAAAAATCGCAGGCTCTACCTGACTCCAATCCTTCGCCGCTGCTGCATACAAGATTTCCAACTGTTCCTTGGGCAAGTCAAACGCCGTCGCATCTTCAAAAAAGCTCCCATTAAACCGCAAAATCCGCTCGAAGCCGAAGGTTCCACCTGTATTCATCGTTTGCCAAAGCTGTTCGATTTCGGGCTTAAATGTGTGCGGGTTGGGAATCCAGCGATCGCGTAATGCCTTGGTAAATACCTCCCCCTTCAATAATTCCACATCCTCGGCAAACATCGTAAAAATACACCGCATCAAAAAGTTCGCCACCTCATGCGCCGAAACGGGCGATGGTTCGCTGTCGATGCCGCCGTCGATTGAAATCGAGGCTACTGGTACAAAGTCCGCCTGCGCGGCCTGAGATCTAGAGTCCGCCTTTGCAGATTTGGCACTAGTCTTAGTCCGCGTAGGCGGACTTTGCATTCCCAGCGGCGGTTTCAACCGCTGAGGATTCTCCTCCAACCACCGCGACAACTTCGCCAATTCCGCCGCTACTTCTCGCGTCACCCGCGCCCGATATTTCTCAGGATTGAGCGATTGCGGATCTGTGAAAATTGCCACAAACCTGTCAAATATTTCTGGTTGCGCCAGATCCTTGAGATTAATTGTCTGACGCGCCCCATAACTCCCATACTCGCCGCTAAACCCCTCCCACACCTCAAAATGCGAACCGATATCGCAGGTCATCAAAAACGGTGGTAGCGATGGCAACATCCGGTTATAGGCATAAGATTTCGGGCGTTGCTGGATTGAGGTATGATTGGTATCGATCGCCAATAATTAATTTGGGTTAAAAGTAATGGAATGTCCTGAATGTAAGTCAGTCCGCATCAATAAGAACGGTTGCAAAAGAGGGAAGCAGAACTATATTTGTGTGGAGTGTGGTAGGCAATTTATAGAGAATTATGAATCTCCCAGAGGATCTGCCCAAGAAATTAAACAAGAATGTTTAACCATGTATGTAAATGGCATGGGATTTAGAGCAATTGAGAGAGTCAAAGGAATTCATAATACAACGATAATGGATTGGGTGAAGCAAGTAGGTGAACTCCTACCAGATTATTACGACCCAGAGCTAACGCCGGAAGTAGGTGAGTTAGATGAATTAGAAACGTTTGTGGGGTTTAAAAAAACAAAATCTGGCTGTGGACAGCAGTAGATCACTTCCGCCCAGGAATTTTAGGATGGGTATTAGGAGACCACAGTGCTCAAACATTTAAACCTTTATGGGATGAGGTAGTAAATAAGTGGAAATGCTACTTCTATGTCACAGATGGGTGGCCAGTTTACCCAATGTTTATTCCTGATGGAGACCAAATCGTTAGCAAGACTTACATGACCAGAGTAGAAGGAGAAAATACTAGACTGAGACATTATCTAGCTCGACTAAAACGCAAAACACTTTGCTATTCTAAATCTACACAAATGCTCAAGCATTCAATTCGCTTACTTATTGCGTTGCGGGTGACCCGCGACGCTCACTATCTAAAATTCGATCGAGTGCCAATTCCCACATCAATTAATAGTCACGATCTTAGAGCGCGAGTACCACTCGATCGCCAAATCATACCTTAATCCAGCAACGCCAGATTTCGCTTGGTTGAATGCCTTCTGCATCTCATCCCGATAGCCCTTTGTCCCCCGCTTGCCATGCCCCTTGCTCGAATTGGTACTACCCTGCTTCGCCTCAATCAGGAAGTGACCCTCTTTATAAAAGTCCGCAAATCGCGTCGTCTCAGCCTTCTCACTGAAAAATTTGATGTTTTTGTCAAAACAATAGCGATCGCCTTCGACACTGCCTTTTGGGGGTGGTACTGGTACAGCTAGAGCCACGCACAGATCGCCAAAAAAGGTTTGATAATTCGCCCGTTCGTTTCCTTCCGAACCCAACCACTTCTTGAGAAAATCCCCAACTCTTTTGCTATCCGTATCCTTCATTCCAGTCCGAACCTAATTAAATATTTCAATCGGATAGCGTCGTCTTCAGCCAAATCACTTCCTGGTCGCTAGAAAGCGATATCCGCGATTCATCAATGAGATCGATCTTTCAAATCTCCTGTAATTTTACCTCTATATATCGATCGGGCCACTCTCTAGATAGTCTTTGCACTATATCGATCGACTCTCGAACTCATATACCCACAGGATCTTCACCGCTTAGATCGGTTCAGAGCTATAACTTAGGTTATGCCCATAACTCAGACGATGGTAATATGCTGAAATCTATACTACTGGCTTTTTACGTCGGGAAACAAAGGTGTGCGCGCATCGCAAATCGGCGCTAGTGGTGCTAAGTCCGCCTTCGCGGACTAAAATATTCAGTCCGCGAAGCGAAAAGTGCGGTCTTGGGGTTTCCCCAAGTAGAGCACCTTTTAAAGACAGGCGGACTTTGTATTCCGAGGAGTGGTTTTAACCACTTTGAGGGTAGGTAGCAACTTGAGCTACTTATCGATCTCCGACTTCATCCGCTCCAGTGTCATATTCATCTGGTCAAACATTTGATGCGGCGTGATGCCAAACTGACTCATCTGCGTGTTCATCTGCTCGACCGTCATTTTTGCCATGAAGTCATCAGACAGTTCAAACCGCTTCATAAAAATCCGATACCGATCCAGTAAGGTTTCCATCCGCTCGATAAACATCACCTTACCTTCGCGATCGAATTTACCATAGCTACCGCCCAGTTGGGTCAGATGTTGATAATCTTCAAACAACTGTTTGGCTTCTTGTTGGATGATATCAGAATCAAAAAATGCCATGACGGTTAAAAATATATTAGTAAGGTTAAACTTAAAATTAAGAGCGTGACTCGATCCACTCGTGTTTCCATCTTAAGTCAGTCTCCAGCCCATGATAACTGCGGTTTACCGTATTTGAGGATCGGTCAATGTTCGATCGCGCGACACCCAAAAATCGTCAAGTTGCCATAATGTTAGCCTTCGTCGGGATGATGCTCCCCGTGGCTGGATTTCATAAATTTTATCTCGGACAACCCGTTTGGGGTGCGATTTACTTATTATTATCTTGGACACCAATTCCGCATATCGCTTCTGCGATCGAGGCTGTCTGGTATCTTACTCAAGATAGTACACACTTCGATGGAAATTTTAACTCGCATGGTTTGAATGCTGCGTCAGTAGCTACCCAACCCGCCACTACCGCCATCGATACGATCCGCGAATTGGACAAACTCCGCGCCGACGGATTGATCTCCGAATATGAATTCGAGCAAAAACGCCGTCAATGGCTCGATCGAGTTTAGCGGAATTAGGGGGAGGGGATAAGCGATAGAATAAAAATAGCTCCTCTCATTGATATTATTTACAATCTGTAGGAGGAGGTTCGTGGGAGTATCCGGCGATATTTATCAGTAATCTTCCAACAACAAAACCTACCCTCCTCACTAGACTGAAATAGCCCTGAGCTAACCCCTAACCCCTAATCCCTATCCCCTAAATTAACATGGTAAAAATTGTTGGCATTGCAGGTAGTTTGAGACCGGATTCTTACAGCCAATTCGCCCTACAAGTAGCAGCACAAAAGCTCCAAGCGTTGGGTGCAGAAGTAGAAATTATGGACTTACGACAGCTGCAATTACCATTTTGTGATGGTAGTAAGGAATATCCCCAATATCCCGATGTTACCCGACTCCAGACTGCTTTCAGTCAAGCCGATGGCATGGTTTTAGTTTCGCCAGAGTACCACGGTAGTGTCAGCGGCGTACTCAAAAATGCTTTGGATTTGATGAGTTTCGAGCAACTCTCTGATAAAGTGGCGGGATTTATCAGTATTTTAGGCGGACAGAGCAATAGTAATGCTCTCAACGAAATGCGGATAATTATGCGGTGGGTTCATGCGTGGTCGATTCCCGAACAAGTTGCCATCGGACAAGCTTGGCAAGCCTTTAGCCCCGAAGGTAAACTGACGGATGACAAACTTTCAAAACGTCTCGACGAATTTGCTAGTAGTTTAGTCGAGAATACCCGTAAATTACGCGGGATTAATTAAGTTGAATTCGATCGTGTCATCGTAAATTTATCACCTATAATTCCCTTGACTCACGACCCCTCCCGTACCGTTCAGTTTTTCTTTAAAATGTCCTTGCGATCGCGGATTCTCGAAGACCCATACTATCGGTTCAAATCGGCATTTGAGATTGCTGTGGCTGCTGATTTGGGAGTAACGATCGATGTCAATCAAGCGAACGTAGATGATTGGTTGCGATTGCCTGGAATTTCGATCCATCAAGCGCGACAATTAGTTACGCTCAGCCAATCTGGAGTCGCGTTTCATTCGATCTCCGATCTAGCGGCGGCACTCAGTATGCCGATCCAAAGATTGCAATGGTTGGCTCCGGTATTGAGTTTTCAATATTATGAGCCGACGCTAGCTTTGCCATCTGTCAAACTCGATCGCGCCACAGTAGACGAGCTACTTCAAATCCCGCAAATCTCTCCAGAATTAGCGACTGAAATCATTAGCCAGCGCGAGCAAGGCGGGAATTTTAAAGATTTAGTCGATTTTCAACAACGGCTGGGTTTGTCTGGTGAATCGATCGGTGAATTAATGCACTATCTCCAATTTTAGCAATGGATCTAGCAATCCTAAATCGATCGTGGGATTCGATCGTCTTAATTATTGAACTTCGACATTAATGTTATCGGTAAATATAATAATTGCAGTTGGATCGTTGTCGCGAGCATAATTACGGCGGATATTTTCAAGATCGATCGAATTGCCGAAACTCCTTGATTGCTTGCAGATGATTGGACAGAGCGATACAGCGAACTAATAGCTGAATATCCAAACGGGGCAAAACTTGAGATCGATCGATTTTGACATACCCAGTATTGCCAAGTGCGTAGAGAGATAACTCGCCTTTTTCCCAAAACCATCCTTCAGCAATCTGCAAGCGTTCGTAAGCGGTTAATTTATCGATCCCGCCACTCGTGACAACTACCTCGATTGCTAAATCGGGACGCTCTTTCATTCGTACCTAATTCGTAAGATTTATCTGCTTCGCGTTTGACTGAGCCAGTTTCACTTTCGAGTGTCAAAGATTCGGTTGGCACAAAATCTAATCCAATCGTTTCCAGATGTGCCTCAATCAACGCACCGATGCGACCTTTAATTATTTCATGTTGTCTTCCTGGCATCTGCCGAATCTCCAATACTCCATCTAAGAAAGACAGCCGCACACCAGGACGAGCGAGTAATTGCTCCGTGGCTTTAAACTCACGCCATGTCATCCCGCCGATTAAAATCGGTGCAGCCGATCGATCGATAATTAGTGGTGTTGTAGCCATAACAACTCGTCAATTTATCTAAATTGTAAGCTCTAGCAACATCATTTAACGACTCAGACAAAGCATTGGGACTAGCCAGTAAGTTAAAATGAGCTGACAATCGATCGAGAGTCCATATGACTGCTGCGCCCAAACATCAGAAAGCCAAAGCCCTAAAACCCAATAGCAAACGCCCTGCAAAGGAACTGTGTAGCGAATGCGGGTTGTGCGATACCTATTATATCCACTATGTCAAAGAAGCTTGTGCTTTCCTCAATCAGCAGATTCCCGCCCTCGAAACGCAAGCCCACGGGCGCAGTCGGGATTTAGAACGCGAAGACGATCTCTACTTTGGCGTGCATCAGCAGATGATGGCGGCGCGGAAGATCGATCCGATTCCTGGCGCTCAGTGGACGGGAATCGTAAGTACGATCGCGATCGAAATGCTAGAGCAGGGGCTGGTAGAAGGCGTTGTGTGCGTCCAAAATACCCCCGAAGACCGTTTTCAGCCAATGCCGATTATCGCGCGGACACGGGAGGAAATCCTAGCAGCAAAGGTGAATAAACCCACGCTTTCTCCCAATCTTTCGGTACTGGAGCAAATCGAACAGTCGGGATTGAAGAAGCTCTTAGTCATCGGTGTCGGCTGCCAAATTCAGGCATTGCGGGCGGTTGAAAAGGAGTTAGGGTTGGAGAAATTGTATGTATTAGGCACTCCCTGCACCGATAACGTCACCCGCGCCGGATTGCAGAAGTTTTTAGAAACCACCAGTCGATCGCCAGCGACTGTCGTTTATTATGAGTTCATGCAGGACTTTAACGTCCATTTCAAACATGAAGACGGTTCGACCGAATTAGTACCATTTTTTGGACTAAATACTAAGGAACTCAAAGACGTATTCGCACCATCCTGCTTGAGTTGTTTCGATTATGTCAACTCGCTTGCCGATCTCGTCGTCGGTTATATGGGCGCGCCATACGGTTGGCAATGGATCGTCGTCAGAAACGATCGCGGCCAAGAGATGCTAGATTTAGTCAACGACGCAATCGAAACTCAAGCAGTAATGTCTAAAGGCGATCGTACCGCCGCAGTCCAACAGAGCATCCCAGCCTACGATAAAGCGGTAACTCTGCCAATGTGGGTAGCGAAGATGATGGGTGTCGTCATCGATAAGATCGGCCCAAAAGGACTGGAATATGCGCGGTTTTCGATCGATTCTCACTTCACTCGCAACTACCTGTTTACCAAACGCAACTATCCACATAAATTAGAACAACACGTCCCAGAATTCGCCAAGAAAATCGTATCTCGCTACAAGTTACCAGAATAATTGAATGGTAATTTAGAGAATAAATTCGTCATCAGCCTATGCAGTCACTAAAAATAATCATTACCCTGATAGTATTAATTACTCTGGGCATTATCGTGGGGTCTAATCTCATCCCCACGATGACAGTGACGCTGTTAAATCAACCGACGATCGCATTGCCTGTTGGCTTGTGGCTGGCGATCGCGAGCGGCTTAGGACTATTATCTAGTAGTATCTTTCAATTTTTAATATTTTTAGACCGTCGGCTACTCGAGCGCAAGATTCGACAATTACAATCGCGATTGAAACAGGATGAAGATATCTTCACCTATACTTCCGAACCACCAAAAGTCGATTATCGGAATGAGGCGCGAGTTTCGACGGAAACACCAGGCGCAGCATCAGAGCCACCCGCACCAAAAAAAAAGCATCTTTAGTAGCTATAAAGCAAATTTTGCTGACAAATTCAAATCTAAACCCGTCACTAACAGGGTAGTCGATGATGACGATGACTGGGACGCAGCAACCGTCTCGAATAATCAATTAGAGTGGGACGATCCTGCACCACAACCACGCCAACAAAAAGCCAACTCTACCACCTCGCCAAGAGCGCAGTTATCCAGCTCCTCGGCAAACCTTTGTAAGAGATGTCGAACCACCTCGACGCGATGAAGTGTACGATGCCGACTTTAGATTGATCCAGCCACCATATAAACAACCCGCTGCTGAATTAGAATATTTCGATCG
>CBDFFH010000027.1:0-209860 GCA_965246715.1 Chamaesiphon sp.
CAGGAAATCGAATCGGATAATTTGAATAAACGGTTCCGCTCGCTGATCCCGATTACCCATAACGATACTCAAAAGGCTGTCGTCGATGAATTTGCCCAGCAATATCGTAATTGCACTAACGCGATCGGGCGCGTTAAAGAGCGATTATATAAAGAACTACCTGAAGACCAACAGCCGACGATCGCAATTTTATCCAGTAGCGGTAAGAGCCTGATAGTTCAAAGACTTTGTGATGCCGATACAGAGGGTGATTCCCCTGTGTGGGACTTAGGTGAGGGTGAAAGTAACGCTAAATTCGAGATCGTGCTTGATGATGGGAGTAAGGAAAAGTATGCAGTTTACACATCTAGACAAGATGGTATTAAAAGCATTATTGGATATGTAGCTCCAGACTGCTCAGCATATCAAGATTTAATAAATCTTCCACTTGAGAATATTGAAGGTAAAAAACGCTTATCCATATCGAAATCGACGATCGAATTTCATCTGCCCTACGCTCTAGAAAATGATGTCGATCTAATTTTTGCTAGTGCCGATCGGGTAATTGACAAATTGGAAAGTTCGATCCCCGACCGAGAACGATCTCAATATGCCTCTGCCGCATGGCATTCGAGCGCGGGAATGGGAATGGCTACTAAGGTCTTTGCCCATGAAATTAGCCAGCACTTAGATAACGTACCGCCAATCGCGCTCAATCGTCCCGCCCCAGCCGCACTTGAGTTACGAGATGGAGAGCGACTGGCAATCAGGTTCGAGCGCGACTTACGTGTGAGTGCGATCGCGCCAGATGGCAGCGTCCGCGATCTGGGCTTGACTACTTACAGCGACTCACCGCTGTTGGCTCCCGGCACGGTGGTAGCTGCTAAAATCTTACGACCGCTCGATCCCAAGCTGAGAATCCGTACCGAGCTAGGAGAATTTGTCGTCAATCCAGCTCCTACGATCGGTCGGATCGGAATTGAAGATTTTACTGGTAACTTCGCGTTCGACCGTCAGGGGAAAGATATTGCCGTCCATTATCTTGGCTCTGGGGGACGGCGCATTCCGATTGGCGTACTGGGTCGAGAATTAATTAACAAAGAATCTAAAGCCAAACTCAATCATGCCAGTACTTTATTAAAAGGTACGTTGTCGCGTGGCTTGAGTGAGAACATCTTAGAAATTCAAGTCGAACGACTCATCGACCATCAACCCGTCTCCAGGATCGATCGCGGCGAATTGATTCCACTGCCCCAGCAATCTATCCCGCTGGAGCGGCAAGATCCAGCCGTCTCATCCGCTCGACGATACTTTCCGACCGCCGGAGAGCTACGGCAGCTCTATCAAGCTTCGGAACTGGCTGGAGATATTGCAAAAATGGCAGAGATAAAGGGGTTAGGAACGCTGCTCAATGACGTTTACCCCGATGGCGATCGCGCACCAGATGATTTTTCTCATTGGGTTGTGGAAATTCCGGTGCCCGACACTCTCTATTATCCCAGCGCAGGAGAATTGCGAACGGCTTATGCCCTCAAATCTAACGCAGGGAAAACAAAAGATTCAGCTAGAATTAAAGAGTTAGGAAATGCTCTAAATCGGGCTTATCCTGACGGAAATCGCGCACCAGATGACTTTACTAGTCTAAATGTGGGCATAACTACGAGCGAACAGCAATCGTTAGCGATCGATGTACGGCAACTCGAATCTTCGCAGTCAACTAGGCTCGATGACAGAGAATTAAACGAAGCAACTCCCCTCAAGGCACGACAATCTATATCGATATCTCAAGAGCCTACTGTCATCGTACCCGTTAACAGATCGAATAATTCTATAGTAGTAGAACGTTCGCCAACTGAAGATATCGATTTGTCGATGTGATGTTTTACTACTGAAGACTGTCGAGCTAAAAGCTTTGAATTAGGAACGTAAGTTTTTTAGAGCAGAATATGATGAAACCAGTAATGGGTGTTTATTTAGGTTGGATTCCCCCCGAAGGCAAGCAATGGGAACCCATGTATCGAACCATCCGCTGCCCAGGAGGATATCAAAGCGAGCGGACACAGCTTTGCGCTCCAACGATCGAGCGTTATCCAGGATTGGAAGACACTCTGAGCTTTTATCCCAACCCACTCGAATTGCCGTTTGCGCTAGAGAGAAGAATTCCTCTAGTTAGAGAAGATTATGAATGGTATGCTCGCTTCCTCAATCTACCCTACCCAAACATGGATGTATTTGAGTTCGCTGGTAGGACTGGAGGATTTATGGTTGCAGATGAGTTTAGTACTTGCCCGATTGTCGAGCCGAATGCGGATGGTAGTTACACGTATGAATCTAAGTTACGGAACGTAGATCGGGAGGTACGCGACAGCCTTAATGAAGCTACACAGTTGAAGGCAATCGCTCGTAAAGACGAACCAACGATCGTTACTGCTGACGATCGACCGCTTGGCGAGTTGTTGCCACACTTTTCGTACTTGGAAAATGAAATTAGCAATCCGAGCATTGTCAGAATTTCTGAACCGCATTATTTTATGGGTTGTCTGACTTTAATCTCATTCAATACCCCAGTTAACTTGTACGCCACTCGCAACTTCGCACTAGCGAATAGAGAGGCGATTGGTGTCTAAATTCCCTGTCATCCAGATTCCTGTACCTGCTGAAAATGAATCTGAATCAATACTAGAAGGTGCGATCGCTAAATATTGGCTCGATCTACCCAATCTTGGGAGATCCCTGCTCAAAGCCGATTTTCGAGGTGCTTGGGTCGAAAAAGTTGCAGCTATCTTAGCAGAACGAATTGGCTTGCCCGTCGTAGGCTACGAGTTGGCACAGAGAGCAGATGGCTTAAAAATGATTGCTAGTCCCAGTTTTCTCTTGGATGGTGCCAGAGAGATTCCTGGAGAGAAATTGTTAGTAGATGCCCTTGGCAGAAATTACCTTTATACACCAGATGCCATCTTGTCTGTCGTTGATGCTCTAGATATTGCGCTGCCAAGTAACTACGAACCTCCTAAAACAATCTCAACAGCTAGCGACCTCCTAGCTGGCTATTTGATGTTCGATAGCTGGATCGGTAATATCGATCGACACAGCCGAAATTGGGGGATTCAGAGAACTCTCGACGGGAGAAGAGAATTGTTACCTACTTACGACCACGGATTAGCTCTAGGAGTAAGGATGCCTGAAGATAAGTTGCCGCTTGACATTTCGGGGTTTTCTAGGGATTGTCGTTCGTCGATTCAAGGTGAGATTGGCGGTGCGTTAACAATGGATGGTTTGGCTCGTCGCTTGCTGGATCTAAAGCCAGAAGCAACAAGCGGATGGATCGAGCGGATTGCCACCATCGATCGTGAGGCAATCGAAGCGATATTCGAGCGCATACCTCAAGGCTGGGTTATCGATATCCGTGTGAGATTTGCAATCGACTTGTTGGAGACTAGCCGCGATCGCCTAAAAGCGATGGCTAGCGATCGAAAATCAACCCGATCGTAAGTAACAAATTTAACAGATGAGATTGACTGGATCGAGCGTCCGCCATTTCCGAAGAAAAAATTAGGTTTTTAATATGAAAACTAATAATAAAAATAAGGATGAATTTGACTAACTGTTAATAATAAATCGGTAACTTTAGCATTTGTATAACGATCGGAACGGGGATAGACTAAGCAACTACGAACCTGTCGGTTATAACATGTATAGTTGAGTTTTTGAAGATCGATATCGGCTAGTCTGAATAGGAGATCTTTTCGTTCGATCGCCTTCAGTGTGTGCGGAGCGACTTTAGTAAAAATAGTCTTCCAAACAGATGCGTCATAAGCTTGACTCAAGAAAAAGCTGTATTTTAAGTGCTTATATTTATTGCTAAATCCTACCACTAAGGAGACGATTTCTTGTAACTGTCTGTGGCATGGGGGTAGAATCTGCCACCAGTGAGCGCGAGTATCGATTTTAATCGGAAGGCGTTCTAGATAGAAATTGAATTGGAGAGGATTGCACTCAGATACGATCGCATGAACTCGATCGTCGCACAATAACTCGTCTAGTTTCCAATCTGGGATCGTGGGAAACATGTGCCGTTGAAATGAAGCTCCATAACACGTCAGCAGAGTTTGCAAAGCCCGATCGACTAATTCTCCCCCCGATGAAACATAATTAATCAAGGTAAATACCCCGTATTCCTAAACGAGTGCCAATTAGCCTCTAACCATTTATCTATTTTCAGTTTCACGATCGGATTGAGTTGCTTCCCTTGCCGATCCCCATTTTTGATAATTTCATGTAACGGGGTACCGAGATCTACCGCTTCAAGAATTGCCGGATCTGCAAGCCAGGGCAGGATGTTAGATATCTTAACTTTTTCATCTTGAGAGAGTCTATCTAGTGATGGCAGTGGATCGAATCTATCCCAGTTAGGAACCGCGCTAGTGATGCCTAAGTTAAATACGCAGACATGGTTCAGGTTGGGATATTTGGTAACAAAATCAACGAACATCTGTTGCGATGTACCGCTCCCAAAGCTGCACCACCAATTTACAACCTTAAAAGGTGGCGATTCGCTCTCCATCAGCTCATTGATATTATTACTATCGAGCCAAAGATCGATGCCATCGTTTGCTGGCAGTGAAACAATTAGATCCCGCTTGACACTGTAAATAATATCTAATAGGCGATCGCCTAAATAGCTAAATTTAGCATCTTTAGAGAAGATAATTTGTTCGCTAAGTAAGTTCGATCTTACCTTGACAACATCTTCTTTTTCTGGCAACGAGCGACCGAAGCGACTGCTAATAGAGCTGACAGAAGACTTAACATCCTTGTGCTGCCAAAGAGCCACGGTTTCTCGATCGTAAGCACGAGCTACATTATAATTAGGATCGGCATCAATTAATGTAAATGCTCGCCCCAGCTTGATAAAACGTTCGCAAAATAGCCGTGCGAGAGTAGATTTTCCGACTCCACCCAAGAATCCATTACAAAGATGTAATGTGGGAGCAAAGTTATCATTATTTGTTTGTTCTGAATTCTCTTGCTGTTTATTGTTAGCCATATCAACGAATCTCCAGCATACAAACAGTTTTACCAGTCTTTTTGATTCCTTTACGAATACACGCTTCCACCGATCTATTGCCTGACACAAACGCACGACGAAGAATCTTGCCGTCAGTTGTACTCAACCATTCCAACATCGCGCCATCAGAACCTCTGGCTAATCTTAATTGTTGAGGAAACACGACAAAATACGCCAGCAATGATGTCGCTATCATCCCGATCGAGAATCCACCTAGACTCCAACATAAACTCATGAGTCTATTGTTAATATTCCGACCGCTACGAGCGATTGCTTGTTTGGTTAAGTCGCGATAAGTTTCACGATCTCGATCGAGTTTTTCAAATAGTTGCTCCTGTCGAGCATCGCTCGCTGAAGATTCAGCCTGACGTTGCTGTCGCTCCTCTTCAAGTAACACCTGAATTGCTTGAGGCACTGCCGAAGTAACCACATGTAGATACTCGCTAATTTTCTCGATTTGGGCGATCGTCCCTGTGATGTGATAGATCTCATCATCGGTTGATAATTCGCGACTATTAACGAGCTTGTCGATATTAGCTAATGCTTCTTTTCGATCGATCGCATCGAGATAACTAGTAAATGGAGACTTGCTAGGTTCGCCACCGTTTTTATTTTTAACTGTAACCATTTTGCGTCAAGTATGTTGTAATTTTTTAATTTGATGAGGTTACTTTTGCAGGTCGGTAAGGATCGAAATTCCGAGGTGCTAGAATACTCTGTTTTTTTGAATGAGAGGGCTTGGCTAATTCGCGGATTGAGTTTCTAATCGTGACAATTTGTTTGGAATTGCGCTCGAACATGCAATGAAACTCCATTGCTTCCTCAAGTAGATCTCTTGCAGTGACTTCTCCATCAGGATCGCACTCTTTAACTCTGGCAATTGTATCGATAACGATTTGTTCGATTTCTGCGCCGACATACTCGATAGTCTCATCGAGAATGCCTTGCCATTCATATTTATCGAAAACTAGACCTTGCGCGAATCTAGAATCGAATCGCTTGAGAAACAGTAAGAATAAATTCAACCGCGATTCGGCATCGGGAGAATCGACTTCCCAGACAGCATCAAATCTGCCAGCACGAGTAGCTTCAACGGGTAAGTCTTCAATTCGATTGAGAGTGCCGATGACAAAAACTGGGAAAGTTTTATCCTGTAGCCAGGTTAATAGTAATGACAGGAGCGGCTTATCATCCCTGGTAAATAGTTTCTCGATCTCATCCATGTAAAATATACAAGGAGCGCAGACACGAGCGATCTCTAACACCCTTGCCATTGCCGTCAAACCGCCGACCTTAATTTTGTCGATCTCTAGGGATAACATGGGGTAGCCCAGAGCAGAAGCAATAGATCTTGCAGAGTATGTCTTACCCGTTCCTGGGATGCCAACCAAGAGCCAACCTTTAGGGTAGGGCAGCCCAAGATCGATCGCCTGTTGACTGAATCTAAATTTCAGCTTATCGATCGCCAGAACCAACTCATCCAATCCAGCGATTTCTTTGTATGCTGGAGACGGATCGTACTTAACACCCATCAGAGATAGACGGGCGTTGCGGTAGGTTTCTAGATATAGTTCTGGTTCTGGACTCTCACTCGATTGTTGCAGTGCGAGCTTGAGATCTTGATAAGCTAGCCCCGATGCCAGCCGAAGATTGCGCTCGCTTGGCTCAAAGTGGTATTCGCCAAATAACTTGGTAATTTCCGCACTATTGGGCAGCTTCCAATTATATTCGTGGATAAATCGAGCAAGTTCGATCGGCAACGGCGTATTGTCTGTTTGCAATAGCACCAGCCGATACCGATACTGACGCAGTGAGTAAAGATCGGCAAACTGCTCGTAGATTAGTTGCCGCTCCCACGGCGCGAGGGTGGCAACGAAGGTTAAGTAATTATCGAAAATGAAGTTGCCCTCGATTACATTCCGAATGGCATCGAGTAGCAGCCCAAATGGGGAAGCGATCGCATCGTTACCGACCGCAACATTCAAACGCCACCGCTGGCAGTCGCTCAAGTGAGTACTGACGATCCATTCGCGATCGAGTGGGTTACAGCGCACCAAGACTATCTGGTGCTGGGTCATTAATTGGGTAAGATCTTGTGACATTATCGGCTTTGGGATACTTCGGGTTCTGGGCACGATCGTTCGGGAGTGCCACCGCCAGTCGGCACTCGCACGGCTTCTTTCTCACCACGAGTCGGAACGGTAACGCTTGGAGCAGAAGCTAACTCAGGCGAATCGTTACCGATAGTTGGAGTGGAGTTGGATGTGCCAACGCCTGGAGCATTGCCAGCAGTGGCAGCTAATTCAGGTGCGTTATTTTTGGTCTTCGGCTTGGGTTTGGGTGTATTAGCACCTGGAGCGTTACCAGAAGTCGCTAATTCAGGCGAGTTGCCAATATTCGGCGTGGGGTTGGGCGCGTTTTCCTGGGTGAGTGGGAGGTATTGAGGATCTTTGGATCGAGTCGCTACTTCAAGTTGTTGGGTTTCTTTAACTAGTTGAGGATCGATACCTCGTGCCGCCAGGACTCGATCGAGTGCTTGAGTAACATTCGGATCGTTAAGTTTGGGATCTGGCTTAAAGTTTCCATCTCGATCGAGTTCGCCAATTTGAATAGATTTGTTACCTTCATTTGGGGTAACGAAAATAGAGCGCGTTCCTTTCTGAGTTTGACGATTGAGCTTGAACGTTGTCCCCCCAATATTTATGCTTTTGTAGCTTTTTGGTTTGACTCGATCGAATTCCGACTTTAGAACTCGATCGTAAATGACACTGGATGTCTGCTGGAAGTCTACATCTGTTGTCGGCTCGGCACGATCGAGCGTTTTGGCGATCGAGGATTGGGGAGCCACTCTACTAACTTCTTGAGGTGGTTTTGGTACTAATTCAGATGTGGGATTGGTTTTGCTAACTTTAGCCTCCCGATCGGGACTTGCCGCCATCCGTTTGGCATAATTCGTAAGGTCGGTCAGTCCCTTCTCGTCCTTGAGTTTAATACTGCTCAGAAGTTCGGGATCGCGATCGTAAGCACTGTAAATGACCACACCTCGATCGTCGGTTTCAAACAGCTTTTGTCCGTTATATTCGATGAGAAGATTCTCTCCCCCTGCAATAGTCGTGCCCTCTTTACCCTCCATCAGATCGAGAATCGCTAGGGCATCTTTTTGGGAGAGAGTCTTTTCAATGAAATTATTATTTGAGTCATAACCGTATAGAACTTCAGTGCGATTATTTATCTGCTTTGGACGTTCTAAATCCAATTCGCGCTCCATCCGCGCCACGATTTCTGGTAAATCTTTAATTAATCTCGATTCATCTCCTGCAAATCTATTTTTTCCCTGTTTAGCGTACAGTTTAGAATCTTGGGATTGAATACTTATCGCCCCGCCTCGATATTTCTCTAAATTATATTTAGTTCCATTTACATCTAGATCGCGCTGGAAGTATTTCCGATCTGGCAAAAGGCTATTTAACCGTTCGATCGATTGCTCTGCCTGTTGCTTAGGGCTGAGATCGGGATTATTAGAATCTTTTCGGGTAACTTTAAATCCAGAATCCATAGGTACTTCGGGTGAATTTGTACGAGATACTGTAAATGATTTAACAGCAGGTGTTTCGCGAGTTACTTGTAGCGATTTAGCTTTGTTCTTCTCCCGATTAGATAACCGAACTAATGCTGCCATTATATTAGCGAGTGCGCTAGCTCCTACCTGGTTGAGCTGCTGAGATAATCGTTCTGACTGACTATGAATTTCCTGCATAAGTTAAAACGGAGCGCGATGGTAAGCATTTTTATTGTTGTATTCAACTAAATGAGAGATATCATCAGTTTTAAACGATCTCGCTTGTCCATCGAGCGTTAAATCTGTGGGAATATAGTACTTTTTATCATCTTCAATATCGAAATCGATCCTAAAACCTGCTGCCTCTAAAGACTGTTCGATGTCGCTACCAAAAACACAAAGACGACCGACACCAGTTATCGGATCTGGTTCACTAAATATATTGCAAATATCTACAGAACTATTCCAATCGACAATATTCTGTATCCCTGACGGTGACAGATCGACAAGTTCATCTTTAACAAAATGTGGTGGGATAAAATATAGCTTCTCTGGATCGAACGGCAGACATAAATATTCAGCTAGAGGGTAGTCATAAAAGTAAGAATATCCAGCTCGTTCGACAATATCGATCGCGTATTGTCCCTTTACATACAAAGGTTTTCCGTCATATTTGCCATCATGTACGATCTCTTGCCCGTCGCCATCGCACAGCCAGCCAAAAAACACCTCACATCGCTCGTTAAACTCACTAAGTTCGTTCGTATCCTCAATTTGTTTGATGTGACTATGATAAATAGCCATCCCGATCGGACATTCTACAACCGTGCGATTAGCAACTAAATCGTGGAAATAAATCAATCGAGCGTTTAAATGGATCGAGATATATGTTTGTGACAATAGCGGATCGCGATCGACATAAAAAGTACTGCCACAATCGAGGGCAAATAGACATTGCTTGTCGGTTCTAACGTAAATTCGATCGTAAGTTGATGGAGCAGTTAGCATAAATTTAAGGTAAGTAAAAATATGACAGCCGTAAGCCTAATCCCCGCCAACAGCTAAAGATAGTATCTAGAGATTCGCGCCCGTAGCGGCGGGGATGGGCGGCGGCGGTTGTTTCCCCAACGAGGAGGCTGCGCCAACGTGCGACGCTCTGTTGTAATCTAAGAGTCTACCGAGATCGGTATAAGTTAGTGGTTTGAGTTCGTCTTCGACCATTAAATCTGCGGGGATAAGGTATTTTTTCTCTTCTTCAATTTCATACTCATTTATATCGAAGCCAGAAGCTTGAAAACAATTGATGAGGTCGCTACCGACAACATGTAATGGGTCAAAATTAGATATTGAATTTTCTGTTACTGCTTCGTTACTTAATGGCAATAGCCGTTCTAGAATTTGCGTGTATCGTAATAATTCCTGACTAAAATCGATTTGCGAGGAGCGATCGCGCTCGGCAATTATAAATTCTCTAATAGCGTTGTAATCTGCAATCGAGCTATCCTTAAAAGCCTTACTCTGCTTTGAATCGTAACTAAACTGATGGACAAACGGAATGCTAACATTATCTTTATTTCCAGTTCCTGGAGATTGAATGATACATTTACCTTTCGGAAATTGACCGATGACGTGAGCTTCGATCAATGGCTTTTTATGTAACTGCTCGTTCTCCGACCGACTGTTACCGCTATTTTTACCAAAGTTATAAGATTTAGAGTTTGACTTTAACTCCAGTTCTTCCTCTCCAAAGGCTTGTGAGAGAGCGCGTTCTGTATCGGGATCGCCTGGATTAAACCATGCTTTAGTATTGCAATTAGTTAAAAAGCCTCTAGCTCGATCTTTACCGTAAATCGCATCTAATTGACTGAGATATTGCGTACCGATAATTATCGAGGAACCATTATAGCGATCGACAGCCAACCATTTGAGAACGATGGGTAAATTTAAAAGATGAAACTCATCAAGACTGATTACCAGTGGCTCTTGCCTTCCCGCTCTGAGGTTATAAGCGACGACTTGGTGGATTGCCATCGCAATCAATGGCACTGTGCTAGCTACGTTGTCGGGGTCGAGCATGAAGACGACCATCTGCTTGCCATCAACCTTGAGCGGATCTTGAGGGTCGAAACCTGGAAAGGTTGTCTTACCGCAAAATGTCGAGAGATAATTTGGTATTACCAGTGGAGCTAGCATTTTAATGGCTGTGGCTAAAATACTGCCTTCAGGACTATTTTGGCCGTCTTTTTTACCAGTTGCAGTTAAGATTCCAAATTCAGAGTAGATCCAGGGATCGATGGTGTCGCGACCAGCTATCAATCGCTTAGACAGATTGGGCAATTTGAGAATCTGGTTGACCATTAAAATATTGGCAAGCAGCGGATCTCCTTCGACTTTGGCGATCCATTTAGCTAGTAAGAAAGCACCAGATAAAACCGAAGATCCCGCAGGATCGAAGAATGAGTCCTTCTTAGCATCCTTTTCGCTGGTATTGTCAATTAGTACTGCTACTCGCTCCCGTGCCCCAGCAACATCTCGCTCGTCTTTAATCGAATCAAAAGTATTGAAAGTGTTGGAAATGGCATCGCCTGGAGCTAGTACCCTGACTTCGTAACCATGTCTGAGGGCGAGCGGAATTAACGTCTCAGATTGACCGCCACGACCTTTGCCATCGAATAAAGCGATCGACATTCCCTGAGCGATCGCTGAATGTAGGCAAGGATTGATGATATTGTCAGTCTTGCCACAACCAGTAGCACCGCAAGTAAATAGCCCGCGATTGATTTCTGGAAACATGATATTTGCGCCAGACTTTCGCCCCAAAATCCGATCTGGGGGACTTACTGGCGTACCGATCGGTTCGGTGATGTAGTAAGCAGCATTATCGAACTTACGTTTGGCGATCGCCATTTTAGCCAGCTTGCGACACCGTTGAATCTCGCCTGGGGTCGCCCACCTTGCGGTAGCAGTTTTCCCTTTTTTCCCGTTTCTACTCTGAATGACACTGAGGATAATAAATAGCAATCCCAGACCCAAAACAGTCATTAGGGATGGATCTAACTTCGTTTCCTTGGGCAGTGCTGGGGGAATGAAACTAACTTGGCTTGCAGATTTCATAATCGTCGATCGTATTATTTATTGGTTGTCTGACGTTGAAGCAACCGCTCTTTTTAAGAGTAGAAAATGGAAATGACTTATCGGGCAAATCTATTAATTGTAAAGACTTTGTATATTTATCGCGATCGTCTACCACCACATGCAAACAACCCGCTTTACCACAAGTTTGAGGAAAATTAAACCGATAAATCGTAAATGTCGTTCCGCCGCTATCGATCCTAGTGGCAAGAATTTTCTGAACTATTTGGGAAGCAGTAAAAGTTTTAGATGTGTTGATACTGCGAGCGATAACTCGCTCGATCTCTTGAGTTGAAGAAATATCTGTTGCCATCGAGTACGAGCCATTGGTAGCATGAAATTTACCATTAACCCAATTGGCTACTTGAGTTGTTAACAAGACACTAACTATCGCTAGTGGAACGGCTAACGTGAGTGTAGATTTAAGACTTTTGAAATTTCTCATTAAATATTTACTCTTGCTAGACCGCGTATCGCTTCGCAAATGGTAATTTAGCAACACTATCGGAATAGATATTTAGAGTGGGACTATATGAGTTCTTAGTAGCCGACCCAAATAATGCCACCTTGTCATACCCAACTGTGGATGGAACGCTAGGTGTTACGGATGGGGTTTCTGTCGCTGTTGGAACCGAAGCTATCGATGGAGTAGTTGGGATTGTTGGAGATGGAAATAATTTATTGGCAACGGGTTTAACCTTCATCGGAATTAGCAAATTACCTTGCTTCTCATTAGCTGGGAGCGGCAGCGGCAGGGGGTGAAAATAGGGTGTAGCTATGAATCCAATAATTGGCAGGGTATAACAATAGCGAAAACTAAGCGTTTGTTGAGCCGTCCCAGCTTTGACATTAGGAGATCTCGCAGACCATTTCGAGCCGCAGTCTCCAAAACCGATATATGGGACTTCAAACCCTGAGTCCTCCCGAACCCCAGCAGCAGTAAATAAATCGCCGAGGAATCCATAACCACCCTTGAGCTGCAAGCCAATCGGCGAAATCGTCCCGTTGTAAGGGTTTAAATCGCTATTGGAGGCTACGGCACTCAGCAGTTCGACGGCATCGCAGTTTTTACAGGGGGCATTCGGCTCTTTATTACTTCCGGCGGCAACTTTATCGCCATTAGCAACACTCAATTCTTTTTGCCCCGAATGGAGGAGATCGAATTTCAGCAGCGTCAATCCTGGAGGGATGGCACCGATTTTAATGAATTTATCCCAGGATAATTTAGCAACACCAGGCATGTCAGCAACATAGACCGTCTCACCTGGATTGGTGGGATCGAGTGGTGGCTTGCCGATCCCAGGATAGTCGCCGTAGGGAGTATCGGTAACGCCAGGGAGATTTTCAGTCGGGGTGGAGGCTAAAACATCCGCAGGGAGTGGAGTTTTCCCTAGTGGGCTATTGGCAGTATCTCCCACGGACTTATTGGGATCGGCTGCACCCCAGCTCGGAAAAACATCGCCAACCTTTAACTTTGCAAGTTGGGGATTTGCTGCGACAACCGAAGCAAAGGGTAATTTGCCAAAGAAAGGTAGGGCGGTTAATTTGGTGTTGGCAAAGGCATTGGGATCGCCCCCTGATTCTGTCGTTGCTGATTGTGGCGAATACTTACTCGCCCCCATCATCGACCCCATTGCGCCAGGAACTGCGCTCGGAAGTGGCGTACCCGCAGTATACGAAAAGCTAGGAATTTGCGGTATGCGCGGATCGGCAACATAAGTCGCAGATGTAGTCGTCGGCGGACTATTGACAAATGTTGCCTGAGATAGAGACTTTTTAACTGCGGTTATTTGTTCGTCACTCAGTTTGGTGTCGCTATTTTCAGCGCGAACTGGGAGCGACAAACAGCCGAGACTAAATAAAATAGCCAGAAAAAGATTGCGATAAATCATATTACATTACCTCCTGAAAAATAGGGAAGACATAATTTTCCAAAAACACGTAAACACTCCAACCGCCTGCTATAACGTTGTAAGCAGCCGTCACAGTAGTTGAATAAACCGCTACTCTCAGTGTGGCTATGAAAATCGCCCGACGATGTTTGTAAAGCCACTGTCCGATTGATTCGGATTTAGATCGTCTAAAAGTATAACTCTGCATTTTATTTAACTTGTTGTGGATAGTTTGATTTAAAGTAGCGCATCCCTCCATACAGTCCAGACACAACTCCAATTAGGGCACCTATGAATGTAATTATTACGATCGCTTGGAGGGCGAAATGTTGTGCCTGATGCCAATCTCTTCGATTCATTTGAATACTCGCTCTCCTCTATAAAATCCAGTCGTTGGCGCAGCCCCTCCACCGGAGGAGCGATAGTTTGGTTGACTGAGAATCGCAACGGGTGAAAAAAACATCACGCTATCAGTAACCTCTTTAACTTTGACTACGCTTACAGTCAAAACGCGCTTTCTGCCCGATCGATCGTTGAGAATCACTTTGAGCGAACCATTCAGATAACGACCACCAGAACGGGCACTAATATTGAGTAGAGAAGCATTGACACATTTGTTGTTAGTACACCCATCGGTAGTAATTACAAATGAATCGCGGAAGCGTTCGGGATTATCAAAAAATATCCTTTCGATCCGGCGATCGGTTGCCGACCAATCGAGTAACTGTCCGGTGTTTTCGGATACATTTGCAGTTACGCCTTCTCTTTGGAGCGATACCGTGCCAGCCCTAGCAGGAAGGCTAGAAAGTAGAAATGAAAGTAGTACTAAAGGTGGAATTTTACTTAATAACATAATTGCCTTGGGTAGTCTGTACTGTTATCGATTGAGTTGGCGCAGACGGATAATTGGGGTTGAGAATCGGGGGTTGTGAAATTACTTGCAGATCTGGAGTTCCTGGGGGTTGAGTTGGAGTAGTCGTGAAATCAGGACTGGTGCCTGAAGGCTGAGGGGTTGCTGGCTGAGTTGGAGTTTTTGGAAGCTCAGTTGGAGCGGTGGTGTAATTAGGGTCGATAGCGCAAGCACTGCCTTGGCAGGTCGTTGGAGGCTGAGAAGTTGGTTGAGCTGGGGTAGTGGTGTAATTAGGGTTGGTGAGGGCTGGAGGCTGAGGGGTTGCTGGCTGAGTTGGCGCAGAATAGAAAGGATTGGGCGCAACGACATCCGCGCTGGAATTAATGACAGATTGAGTAGACATCGGATTTGGTGGTGTTTCTACAATTAATGAAGTAGCTGAAGCGTCCAAACGAGCGACTTTTGGTGCTGGCATGGGTAGAGAATTTTGGGTCGAACTTAAAGTTTGAGGAGCATTGTTGTTATCGATCGGGAGTTGAAAGGTTGCAGCTTGGGAGACATACACACGCATGGGCGTACCAGGTAGCAAGTAGCCGACTTTGCTCATTTTCTGTAATTTGTTAGCCAGACTATTAGCGCGGTTGACTTCAGCTTGAGCTTGCGGACTAAAAGCACCCTTAAATACAGCACCTAAAATATTGGGACTGCCGTTATTTTGAGTAGCAATGGTCGTACCCAGTCCGACGGTGACAGAGCTGCTATTGCCACCGTTAATTAAAACGTTACCGACTTCAGCCGCACCTCCGAAGATCGCAGCACGAGTATCCGCTGCGGCAAGTTGCGAGCCGTTGACCTCTTTGATTTGAGCGAATAACGGCTGGTTGTCGTTACCAGTGATGGCAAAGGCTCCAGCGGGAATATCGATCTGAGTATTGCCGTAAATAACTTTTTTCGATACTGCCTGAATCATCCCGTTATCGGCAATCTGCAACTCGAACTCGATCGCCGTACCGACTGGTAAGTGCCAACCGGAGCCAACCTCGATCGCTTTGTCGATCGTCACAGTCGCCAGAGCTTTGGAATTTTGAGATACCCCTTCCCCATTGCCGATCGATGTGTAAAACGGCGTAACTAGTTTCCCAGAGACTACCTGACCGACTGGTAAGCGCAGAATGGGCGACATTGCATTGCCTCCAGCAAGAGCGAACGATCGATCGGTTGGCTTATTAGTAGTTGCATCATTAGGAATACCACCGTAATTAGCTAAGATTGAGGCTTGTTCCCAATCAAGTCTGGGTTGAGGAGCGACAGTCTGAGGCTTGGCAAGGCTCGGATTTTGGGCGACAACTCTTGTAGGCTGAGGCTTGGTAACAATCGGGCTTATCTGGACGATAGGTTGGGGTGTTCTAAGCGGCTGAGTCTTGGCAGCAATCGTGTTTCTTTGGACGACTCGTGCGGGTTGTGGTGTAAACGTCCTTTCTGAGTTTCCATTTCGTTGACTTTGGAGTAACGCTTGGTTTTTTCGCTCGCTAGCAGCTTGAGATCGAGCTGCTAATAACTGCGATCTCTCTTGCTGGAGAGATTGGCGCAGAGATGCTAGCTGGGATGTTTCTTGTTGCCGCGACTGGCGCAGGGATGATAATTGAGTTAATTCCTGCTGTTTCTGTTGTTGTAGAGAAGCGAGTATAGCCTTATCCCGATCTGAAGACTGCATTTTGTCGATCGGTTTGGTTGCAGTCGCAGTCGCAGCAGCAGGAGTCGGTAATGGACTGGCACTAGGCGTTGGGCTGGGGCTTGGCGATGCAGCTTTCGCCTGTTCTGCGGCGACTCTGGCTGCATCGGCTTTTTGCTGTTCCATCACCAGCTTAGTTTTTAAATCTGCAACTTCTTTTTGCTGTTCGGGAGTTGATTTAACAGCTTCGCCAGTGGTGAGAGAATCGGATTTTTTGGCAACTTGTGGAGCTGTAGCATTGCCCAGACCCCACAGCAACAGCATAGTTCCAACACCCAAAGTACTAAATAGCCCCAATCCGATTAATAAGATCTGAAGTTTTGGATTTTTTTGTTGTGGCTGCGAATCTTCTTGAAGATCTGCCGCACTAGCAGGTTGAGATGGGGATTCTGGAGATCCATCGCCAGATTTTGGCAATTCGATCCCCATATTTTTAGAAATTTCTGCAAGTGATAATTTTTGGAATGACATCTAATTATTCCTATTTAATATTGGTAATTGAGATAACTTCTAAGCCTTCAGCACGAGCGATCTGAGCGGCTTTAGCAATGCCGATATCCTCATATTTACGAGTGACTTCAGATAATAGTGGTGGTGGCACCGCTCGCACGGTCATCTCGACGTTGATGTTTAGTTTCTTTGGTTGCTCGTTAGAACTATTAACGATTAATTGAGTGCCAGCAACTTTGACCTTCCATTTCCCCGCACCTATAGATTCTGGTTCGCTAACTTGCTCGACTAGATAAGCAGTTTGCACCGATTTGTTGCCATTTCCCTGCACGATCGATTGCAGTTCGCCCAATTCTTTGCGATAACTATTGGCAAATTCTGGATCGAGGGCCAGAGTGTAGCGATATGCAGTAGTTGGAATCTTTTTTCCGCCTTCTACAGCGATGCCAGGATCGGGAATATTGCCCTGTTCGGGCAGAGTGTTCCGCCAAGTGTAAATACCACTCATGGTTTTTTGAACGAAGAACTTAATCAGCGTTGGCGATCGATCGTTCCCCGTGAAAAATTCGAGTGTTTCTGTTTCTCCATTACCTCTAGTAATAAATGTCGGCATCGATCGCGAGACGGCAGCAAATAACATCCCGACAATCGCTACTCCGAAAAAAACATTAATAATGAGCAATCCAAATGTTGCCAGCTTCCACCCAGTAATAATATTTTTCGAGCGGATTTTTTCGGAACTATCTAGGATATATTCCTCTTGTCGTTCGCGTAGCGTCCGCCGCGCGGAATCGTCGCTCGAATCGTGGATAACTAGTGCCGACGAAGGTTCGTCACTTTGTGGAATGAAATTTGTTATTTGTCTAACTTTCATTGTTTTACGATCGATAAACTGAATACAAAAGCTACAATTATTTTGCCAATTTAGTCATGGATGGTTTCATAAAACCTACTATCTCACCTGCAACTTGAGCCGCAAGTGCGTAGATACCTGCGCCCCCTCCTCTAGCAATTACCCCTGCCAGGATAGGTGCGCCGATCGCAAAGCCCAGTTCTAAGCTATAGGCTGGCTGGCTCCCCGATGTATTGGCGTTAATAAAACCAAGACACGCACCCAAAATCGTCATCGAGAACTTGAAAAAACCCAATCCCCATAATGAAGCAAACCAAATTTCTAGTGGTTTGGTATTAATAAATGAGAATGCTAATGGAATCGGTAAAGCCAGAATCGACAGAATAAAACCTTCATCTGCCAGTTCGCCAACGACAACCGACCAACCATCTAAAATGGCACCAACCAACTTATCTCTAATCCATTTATCGGGATCTTTGACAAATGAAACAAATTGATTCCAGACGCTATCGTAATCATATGAATCGACGAGGCTATTCATTTTGGCTTCTGTATCGGCTAATTGAGTAACGAGTTCGGGATCTGTTACCGATAGCTTTGCTGCGACAACCATTGTTTTTACATCTTTAGTACACTGGACGTATGCTGGATTTGGAATTACGTTGCCTACTTTGGCAGAATCGGGATCGGCGATGGTTTTCGGTAACTTGATACAAACCTGCATTTGATTACTAATCGCCTTAATAGTTGCGTCGTTAGTTTTAATTCCGGCAAGTTCGGCGTTGACACTTCCTAGCAATTTTGTCGTGGTTGCGATCGAATTATCGATCCCTCTAATTAGGGCATAATTCCCGACTGCGAACACACGCGCTCCATAGGCATTGCCGACGAACATAAATGTGATTAACAGCAGCGTCAAAATCCTCAGTAGATGATTTTTGAGATTATCAAAGGATAAGTCAGGGATAATTGGAATCAGCCAAAATAGTACGCCAATTCCAGCGATAACTTTGCATGGCTCCGTAATTGCCATCCAAAAAGTATCGGTCATCGATGCTGCATTGCCAGTAATTAGGATGCTAATTATCTTAAAGAGTGCTTGCTCGTATTCACTGGCAATTACAGCAGGATCGGTCGAGGCCAGGATTGTAGTGTGAAGGATATCGACAAACAAAATAGTTATGCTCCATTTCAGGAGTTGAGAGTTGAGAATTGATAGTCGATCGTTGATAAATATGAATTAGATCCAGCAAATATTACTTGACGCACACAACCGAGCGCGAACCTTGATTTTGTTAGCTTCAAGGTAAGTATCGCTGAGGGCATTCATTGTTGCCTCCACCCGCTTCTCCTCGTCCTCAGCGAGATTTCGCTGTTGTACCAGAGCGTTGTGCTTGGCTTGGTTTTCGCCTTGAGATAAATTAGCAAGCCCGATCGTATTTGCAGTGGCACCCATAATCAGACTTTGTGAGAGCATGTTGTTCATCGCTCCCATGCGGGAAAAGCTGCTTCCTGCCCCCGCACTGATATTGGCTTGAGCGGCACCAACTGCCAGTGTGGAATTGTTGGCATCGCCAGTCGCACCCATAATTGAGGAAACTGCTTTGTTGGTGTTTTGGCGATTAGCTTCAGCAACACTGGCTCCAGACTTAGATTTACCCAAATCTATTTGAGCGATCACAGCTTTGGTATCTAAACCTTTGCCATTAAGTAGGTTTGAAGCCTGATAAGCAATCATCTTGCCTGTAGGGTCGTCGGTTTTGACGCTACCATCTGGATTCAAAGGTTGGATATTACCCGCTGCATCGAGTCCGTAACTGCCAAAATTAATCCCTACACCAGTACCACCATTCATCCCTGCCGTAGCTTGTCCGATTTGTGCAAGGGTGGGTTGCTGTCCTGCTAGTACGCTTTGAGCGATCGGGGCGTATTTCGATGCAGTCGTTAGAGCTGAAGCAATATTCGGATCTAATCCTGGGAAGGGCAGTAACTATCCCACTAAAGACAGTAGATAAATTGCCATTACTCGATAAGATCGATTGAATGCCGCTGGGGTTGAATGTGGGATTTGCTGTTGGGTCGGTGGGATTTGCCGTGGGTGTATCGCTTGGAGCGATCGAGGATGGAAGTGGATTGGCTGTCCCACCAAGAGTTGCTGCTTCAGCTCCGAGTGGGAGTAAGCTCATCAGAAAGCTGGACATGAATGCGATCGTCAGTAATAAGGGATAGTTTTTCATAATCTTTCTCTCAATGAGTGATAAGGGTAAGTTCGTCAATCCGACCGTTGGTGGCTGCGGCGCGAGCTTTGCGCTCTTGCTGCTCGTCGATATTGTTAGCTGTAAGAGCCACCAACGAGGGCGGGAGATAGATCCGCGCGGGAGTAAACAGATCGTCTATTTTGAGCAACCACTGGCTAGAGCAAGTGGCTTTATCTGGCTCAAAATCTTTTCGGGCATTATTTAATGCCAATGCTTCGGGGACTCCCAGCAAGTCGGGATTGCAATACTCAGAAAGACTGTCACCAATTCTGCCGATGAGGTGGTATGAAAGTGCGTCCTTAATTTTCTTGCCACCCGCACTACCAAACACGCTCGTCGGCTCTTGTGCCGCAATCATCAAACGCATTCCCGCTTTAAGTCCGTTGGCGGCGACCCGCCCGACGCACAAAGATAGGGGATCGAGATCGAAGGTAATCGAAGCTTCGTCGATGAATAACAACGAACCTTTGCCACTGGCAGCGGCAATCGCTCGCCGCATCGCCGCTGCGTACATAATCGTGCCGAAGACAGCGGCATCATCGTTGTTACTGACCCCGCGCATGGCGATCGTCATTAACGGACTATCGAGTTTGACGGTACTGGGTGAATCGATCGTTTTGCCATAAGATCCATCGATCCAGCGTTGTAATTGTAATTGGATCGTGCCGAGGGTCTGAATGTCGTCGGCGGTTGCCTCTTTGGGATTTATCCGCTCGATCCTGCAAAACCTCTTAAAGTCTGAGAGGATGGGATAATCTTGCCAAGCTAGAGAGCCAATCCCCCCATTAATGGCGCGTTCGTACCGGATCAAAATCCGCTCGTCTTTGAAGAAGTTTTTCAGAGCGGTGGTTAGCATCGAAATGACCTTGCTGCTACTGGTGCCCTTGAGTTCGCCCTTCCAACCCAAGACCATTGAAGTCAGAATTTGAAGGATAAACTCTTCATTCTGTCTTTTCATGTCCTCGCGCGTCTCTGGATCGATATCTTCAGCGATTAATGGTGTCTCGAAGAAGTTAATCGAATCGTTAAAGACATCGATATAAGCCCCGTTCATATATTCGGTAAAAGCCTTGAACGAACTAGCTTCCTTTGTTGGGGGTTGATCGAGAATCGTCACTGGAATTGCTTGACTCAGTGCTTTGTGAATGTTGAATGCTGCATACAAGGTTTTACCCGATCGAGTCTTGCCCCAAATGGCGGTGTGTCCCATGTGATTGAAGGGGTCGAAGTAAACGGGCGAACCTCCTTTATTCGCAATAAATTCAATTCCAGACTTATGTGCGTTAACAGTCGTTACCAACGGAAAGTAAGCCGCCACGATTTCAGGCCGTTCGCGATCGCGCCTGTCGCGGACATCCACCAGCATCGACTTGGCATAAAATGGTAGCGATGATACCCACAGCGAATCAGAAGTATCTACTTCCAGTAATACAATTGCTGGCGATCGAAAATGCGAGCAGAAGTCACGAGCGGCAAAGTACATCTGCTCTAAAGTTTCTCTGTAAACAAACATACAGAGCGAAAATTCGACACTCGTATCGCCACCGATTAACATCCGCTCTGTTTCGAGGGCTTCTTTCAGCTCCTCGTCTGCTAAAACGTCAACTTGTCCTTTTTCCTCTGTTTCTTTCTTGCGGTAGTGATTCTGGCGGATGAGTTGTTGGTTGTTGTAGCGAACGCCAAATTCTTCCGGTCTGGAGAGTTCCAGCACGATTCGATAATCGTAAGCCGAGCTAACTGCCATCAAATTTGATAAATAATGTAGTTGAACTTCTTGGTACGACTCATTAGCCGCTTCTTCAAAGACTTTGGGTTGAAGTTTTAGAAGTAGGCTACCGACATATCGACGATCGACTTTGATGTGGTCGCGATTGGAAGATGGTACCGCAGAGGGATAGCGCATCATCACGCTAGTTGGATGCAGTCGCGTCCGCACGTTTTCGCCGATCGTCCCCTTTTGCAGATTGAATTCGACGATTTGTGGTGCTGGCTCTGGTTCGAGTCCTTCTACCCGATCGTTAAACCGATTTAGTTCCTGCCAGCAATGCTGCCAAACTTCCTCACCAGACAGGGGAGTGGCTTTGAGTTGAAGTTTATCTCTAAATAAATTAGACCACTCAAAAAAGCCCTGCTCGTAGGCATTGAGCAAAATCGCATCGATCGTTTGTTGGCGAACTTCCTCGATCGAACCCGACAATCTTTGATACCAAAGAGTACCGAATTTGATGATTTTCTCGATGAGCTTTTGCTCTCGCGCTCCTAAATTCGGCGTAAAAGTACCCATCAAAAATACTTGGTGAGGGCGACGTTGACCGCTAATGTCGAGATTCTGTAAAATCAACATTTCCTCAGCGATTAAGGGCTGAGATTGGGCTGATGCTGTTTCAAATTGAGCGATCAATTCATTCAGGCGAACATTACGATCTCCAAACGATTGAAATTCAACGCGCAACTTCTCACCGATCGGTAATTCGTGCCCTAGTGATGCGATCGAGTTAACGATCGATCTAGCCGCGACTTCGCCAAAATCATCGTGAATGCCTGGGCATTCCCAAATAAATCGCAATTTATATTCTGGCTTGTCAATTTCATTACTGGTATTTAGCAATAAGGCACCAACTTGAGTACCATTTGGAAAAGTATAATTGACGATACTCTGCAAGTGTGTTGAAGTTTCTAGAGGATAGAGCAGTTTTTTTGTGTCGCTCAAACCTTTATATTTAATTTTTCTTAGTTCTCGCTTTTGGTTTTTCATGGCGATAAATAAACTAAAGGATTTAAGCCAATAGATTCGGCAATAAGTTCTAAGATCTTTTCTTTGGATGAAGGTCGATCGATCGCGAAGTTAAAGCTGGCAGCGGATGAAATCGCGCCGAGGTCTGTCTTGTCTCGCTTCTTTCGGCGGGAGACCCGCCGAGCGCGAGCCGCTCCTCGGCGTGCGTTTCACCAGCGACGCATCGACCTGGAGGTTCCCTCCAGGTTGTGTGCGTCAAGACAAGCAGTGGCGAACGATAATTCAAACATCCTCTGGTATAGTTCTTTGGCTTTCTATTTCTTGCCAGTACATCTGCCATGCCATCTTTTAGTGAAAGTATGGCTGTGAAAAATAAAGTCACGAATATAGCCGTAACGATATTGGCAGGAACCTTTAAATATCCTAGAAATAGACAGAAAACTACAATTAGAGCCAAGACTATGGCGACATCGCGAGGGATACCCATCATCTTCGCTCTGCGTCTTAATGCTCGATTAACTTCGATTCGGGTCTTTCTTTCCATGAATAGATACCGCTTAAATTATGCGCCTGTGAACATAAAGGTAACGATCCGATCTGTCGCAATTACCAGAATTACGAGGACGATAATGTTTAACATCGGCTTGACTACACCAGAAAAGTTTTCTCGATCGTATTCCTGATATCCCAGGTAAGCTTGCCAGATTGCAATACCGCCGACTATCAGCAATACAGACCAAGGGATCAGATTGACAATGGCAGTAAACAGAGTCGTAAATAGTGGCCCTGCTACTGGAAATCCAGCCATGATCGTGGCAATCTTGGTAGTCGATACTGTTACGAAAGCATCGTAGATTGGGGCGGCATCAGCTTTAGGAGCCAAGTTCCATCCCCATATAATTGGGGACAAACAGGAAATCAAGGCATACTGAATGTACTTCCAAGAAATTCTATTTCTAGGTTTGCTTAATGAATTGGCGTGGTTCATGATGGCACTGTATGTTGTCAAAGAATATAAGTTTCGACTCGATTCGTTCGAGTAATTACAGATCGAGCGATAATAGCTTTTGCATAAAAAATTTAGATTGCGATCGCCATTAACCCAAAATCAGTTGACAGACAATCGAATGATAACAGCCATATATCGAGTAGAATAAGCTTGACTTGATTAGCTGGTCAGGTTAAACTTATCCCCTCTTTTATCCGCATGAGATTATAGACGATCGACAAAAATAATCAAGGTTAAATCGAACAAGAAACAAAAGTTTGCAATTTACAAAAAATGGAGTAGTTATTCAGTTGTTTAGCTGAATAACTACTCCATTCAAGGTGTAGGCATTTTCGATCGATGTTGGGCGCGATCTGACGATCGCCCAATCTCCGTCAAGTTTCTTTGAGTTAGTAGCGACGGTTCCCGAATTTGGCAACTATCGATTTAGATTTTTGCCTGACGCTAATCCCGATCTGGCTCTTTGACTCGCGGACATTCTATTGGTGTTGCCTTCGTCCGATTCATTGAGGAGAATTTCCACATCACGATCTACCAGATCTGGGTTAGCAGTAACGAGGGTCATACCCTCGACTCGTGCTTGAGCCAGCAGGATCAGATCGAATCGATCTAGCGGCAAAGTTGCTAGTTTCAGCACTTGATCCGCTCGAATATCCAAAAATTGTGCCCGCAACTTTTTCATCCGACTGGCAAGATACGAATCGATCGGTTCGGGCAACGATAACGTTCCTAGTGATACCTTAATCGTTAGCTCGCACGCGCTGGCAACCGAAAACCAGATTGAGTTAGTTTCGTCAGAGATGGCGGCAATTGTTTCCGCACTCAAGCAATCTGGTTCGACAAACCACCACAAAAAACACTGGGCATCGATTAGTATTTTCACTCGCGATTTATTCCTTCTTCTTGTTTAGCTGGAATACTAGGAAAGTCGGGTTTATAAATAAGGGGGAAGTGGGTTTTTGAAACTGGAGGGGATAAAATATAAGCCGCGATCTACACCCATACTGCGACTGCGCGATCGCTTATTTTCCACTGGAACTAACCTAGCAACTGCGACACCGCGATTGGCGATGATTATCTCTTCCCCCAGCTCCACGCGGGATAATAATTTGGAGAACTGGGATTTAGCGTTATAAATGGTAAATGTATTCATCTCGATTGCAAGCAATTAGATTTCTAACTTATTATAGAACAAAAATACTAATATTTTGTCAAAAGACATGGACATCGAGAGCGTACAGAGAAAATTGTACTCATCATCCGTGAGAATTTGTGCATCGTTAAACCACGATCGGGATGATAAGGGAATCTCTTCTTCCACTCGGTTCGATCGGCATTCATGACTGTCATGTTTTGAATTGACTCTATAATTTGGACGATCGACAGGTTAATTCTCTTTGGAAAATTGACTCCGCCACCCCAGTGCCAATCGTGAAGTTTCTGTCACTCGTTTGCTAGGCCGCGCTCGATCTCGTATTTGTAGCTCGGAGTAATTCAAAAATAGCGAATCATACCGCAATTTAGTAACGTCGAATTTAGGCTTGCTAGTATCTGGCATTAATTGTACTGACTCACGACCTTTCCAAATAACCATCTTCCATATAAATAATCCGATCTGCTAGATCGAGAATCCGATTGTCATGAGTCACGAGTAGAATCGTACAACCCCGTTCTTTTGCTAGTTTCTCCATGATTTCCACCACATCTCGTCCCGACTGCTTATCTAGTGCTGCTGTTGGCTCGTCGGCGAGAATAATTTTCGGCTGACTGACTAGCGCACGGGCGATCGCCACCCGCTGTTTTTGACCGCCGGATAAGTCGCTCGGATAATAGTCCATGCGATGGTCTAAACCTACGGCGGTTAATACCTGCCGAATCCGCCGATCTGCTTCAGCCGCCGTTACATCCTGGATTTCCAGTGCCATCTCGACATTTTGATAGGCGGTGAGGAAATTCAAAAGGTTGTGAGCTTGAAATATATAACCAATATCGCGACGCGCCAGGGTCATCTGCTCTTTGCTGGCGTTGGCTAACTCATTACCCAAGATGCTCAAACTTCCTTCCTGGACCGATCGCAAACTTCCCATCAGCGTTAATAATGTGGTCTTTCCCGAACCCGATGGGCCTGTCATAATTACGATCTCACCCCGATCGATTTGCAGATCGATGTCAAATAAGACCTGTTTTTGAAGCGAGCCGCGACCGTAGTAATGATTTAGACGGCTAATGGCGATCGCTGTTTGAGTCGGAGCCATGACAGACATTTCAGACAATTGAGACATGTTTACCTCCTAGAAAATATCGGCAGGATCGGCAGTTTGCAGCTTCCGCACGGCGATCGCGGCTGAAGATGAACTCATGATGGCAGTGAGGATAAAAACGAACGCAATTCGCCCCAAATCCATTGCCATCGGTAGCTTCGTGGCAATATTGGTAATCTGATAGATGCCCAAAGCGATCGCCACACCTGGCATGAATGCCAGTATTGCCAAAATTAACGACTCTTGAAAAACGACGATGAGTAGATAGCGATCTCGAAATCCCATCGCCTTGAGCGTGGCATATTCCGGCAAATGATCGGTCACATCGCTGTAGAGAATCTGATAAACAATTACAGCACCCACAATAAAAGCAATGACCACACCCAAATCGAAGGTATAACCGACAGGCGTACTCGCCTTCCAAAACGACACCTCCGCTCGTTCGTAATCAGATCTGGTCATCACTTTGACATCATCAGGCAACCGCGATCGCATCTGAGTTAAAACAGCTTGCACATCTACCCCAGGCTTGAGCTTAATTACCCCCACATCGATTAATCCCCCTTGGCGATTGGCATCCATCCGTAAAAAGTTGACATCGCTCGTCACTAGGTAAGCATTAATCCCAAAAGTCGGGCTGAGATTAAATAAGCCCCGCACCTGCACTTGGCGTTGGTTAATTTCGGTAATTACTGACTCTCCTGCCTCAAAACGTTGGGCGATCGGGCCAAATTCTTGACGAGAACCCAGGTTGAATAAGGCGGTATCCGGTTCGCGCAATTTCTGGCGATTGGCTTCCACACCAGGGATATTCAGGACTTGATGTTCGGGGTTGATGCCGATCGCATAAATACTCCAGATCTCTTTGTTGTAGGGATTGCGCCACTGAATGGCATTGAGATAGATCGGACTGACAGATGCAACACCCGCTACACCTGCTGCCTGATACAGCCGCCGCTCGGTAAACCTGTCGAGAGAAATCAACGCGCGCGATCGACTGCTCGTCATCACGATTTCACCGTTGAGGCTATGGTGAAATTCCACCGCGCTACTAAACAATGCGCCCTGAAAGCCCATTTGCAGAAACATCAGCACATCGGCAAAGCTAATCCCCGCGATCGCGACTAACAGCTTCGTCCGTTCTTTGCGTAATTGCAACCAGGACAAAAATAGCGGTTTCTTCTTTTTGCCAATCTGCTCCGGTTGCTGGCGATTGTTGGCGGAGCCTCTGCTTTGCCGAATTGTCTCATCCCGAATTATCCGAGCCATATTATTTCCTCAAGATTTGACATCGATCGCTACTTGAATGCTTAAATTAGTCAGACCTGCCACCCGACGGCTAGAAGGCTCGTCCAATAGCACTTTGACCTCTACCACCCGCGCATCAAATTTGGCGGCTGGATCGGTATTTAAGACATCTTTTTTGTTAATTTCTAATCCGACTTCAACCACCTTGCCGTGCAGCACATCGGAGAAGGCGTTATTCTTGCTGGTGACAGTTGCATTCTGTCCCGATCGAATCCGGCTTAGATCCAATTCATAAACCTCTGCTACAGCGACCATCCGATCGGTTTGTCCCAGACTGATAATGCCGTCATTACCAACCCGTTCGCCAGCGCGAGTATGGATTTTGAGGACTTTCCCCGCTTGAGGCGAGCGCACTATTGTCGCATCGAGATTCGCTTGAGCTTGGGCTACATTTGCTTGGGCTTGGGCTACTTGCGATCGAGCGACTGTGACATCTACCGGACGCACTTCGGCAATTTTATTGAGGGTAAATTGACTTTCCTTTACCTGTTGCGCCGTCGATGTTTCGATCTTCCGCAAATTAGCTTTGGCTTCATTTATTTGCTGTTGTCCCGATGTTTGAATCCGACGTAAGTTAGCTTTGGCTTCATCGATCTGGTGCTTGCCAGAATCTGTAATGCGATTCAAATTAGCTTTGGCTTGATTGACTTTTTGCTGGGCTGTCTGAGCGGTTAACCGTTTGCTATCACGGATCGATGCCGTAATTACGCCCTGCTGATACAGGGTGGCATAACGGTTGTACTCCAACTGCGCGTTGTCGAGTCCCGCTTGTGATTCGGCGATCGCTGCTTTCTGTGCGTCGATTTGGGTGGCGGTTTCGGCGATGACCTTTGCCACAGTCGCCTGTTGCGATGCGGTTTGCGTGGTTGTCTCCGCGATGACTCTAGCTAGCGTCGCTTGCTGTGCGGCTGTCTGGGTATCCCGTTCGGCTTGAAACCTACCGATCGTCGCTTGCTGAGCTTGAATCTCGCCCTGCTTGGCTCCAGCCTCCACTTGGGCTAACTTCGATCGGGCAACTCCTAGCTCTTCTTGTGTCGATCGCACCGCCGACTGACGACGGGCATAAGTATCCAGCACTGCGATAATATCCCCTTTGCGAACCTGCTGACCGTGGCTGACTTTGAGGCTTTCTACCCGCGCTCCTTCTGTGGCTGTGGGCGCAAATACATGGATCGTAGTGCCTTCTGGTTCCAATCTTCCGAGGGCAGATACTGTCTCAGCTATAGGTTTAGCAGCTACAGCGATTCTCCAAGGGAGAGGCTTCGCCAACGGTTGTGGCAGTGGTTGAATCCGCCACTGTCGATAAGCTACGCCACTACCAATCGCCAGCAAACCACCTACCCCCAGCAGGATTCCCCAGTGGGGCGATCGCCATTTTGCTTTTCGATTCTCCATTAGTATCAAGAACAGATGAGTAAATTTCAATCCAATTATTGTGCAAACGAACAGCTATACTCAAAGCCAACGTCTTACACTCGCCTTATAACGCAAATATTCATCGCCAAATTTACGTTCTAAATAAATCTCTTCACGCTTGACGATGCCGATTTGAACGACGAATAACAGGGGTAATAACAGCAGCAATGCCCAGAGCGAACCTAATAGCAACGCGATCGCACTATAAAGTAGCGTTAAAGACAAATAAATTGGGTTGCGGCTCCAACTGAAAACTCCATCAGAAACGATCGCCGTTGTCGGCTGTGAAGGGTTAACTGCTGTCTGTGCGAGGCGCATAGCTCGAAAAGCTGAAATTGCGATCGATCCCGCGCCAATAATTGCTATTGCGCCCAAAATTAGGGAGATCGATCGCGGTAAAAAGTCGATCGGAAATACGAAACTAAGTACTAATCCAACTAATAACGTTCCAGTATAAAGTGCTGGTGGAAAAGCAATTACTCCTGGATTGTCTAATATTTCTTCTGACATTTTGACTTGCCTTTTTATAAAATTTTTTGTTCGCTATGGTGTTTGTATACAGACTCCTAAGCTTTCTGTAGAGCCGTCAGTTGTTCGGCAATTACTTTGGTATTAATTTCATCAGTCTTCGCTGCTTGCCAATAAGTATCGAGCTTTTGATACTTACCGATGAGATCCGGTTGTCCGAAGTTCGATATCAGCACATTGACTACATTGAGTATGGGCACGAGGGCACAATCAGCGATCGACGGTCGATCGCCTACAGCCCAGACATCCCCACTCAGATAACGGTCGAGATAGGACAAGCCTCGATCGATCGCTTCAAATTGTGTTTTCACCTCTTCCCGATCGCGCTTGGCTGGATCTCGCATATCTCTTAAAGTAAAGATGGACGGTCGAAGATAAAAATCTGGGAGGCGGAGGAACAAACGGGCATGAGCTAATTCCAGCGGATCGATCGGACGCAAAGATGGTGTTGGGAAGACATCTTCTAGATATTCAAGGATCGTGGCCGATTCTGGGATTGCCGCTCCAGAGTCCAATAGCAGTAGCGGAATCTGACCCATTGGATTTAAGGCTAAATAGGCAGCACTTTTAATACCGCTTTCGGGTGGTGGGACGATCTCAATATTTAAACCTTTGCGATAGATCGATAACCGGACACGCGCGGCAAAGGGTGAAAGCGGAACACTGTAGAGTTTCATCAAATTAATCCTGATGTTGTGGATTTGTGAAGTTGAGGGGATGAGATCGATCGATTGCAGACTGGCGCGTATGTTGCAAACTATGCTCGAACCGCCACCGCTCATCATCGATCGAGTAGCTGGGGCTGGGTGGCATCGGAAAGCCCTTCTGTCGATCCCAACGTTCGAGATCGTATCCAGGATAAAAGGGTGTCAGATTGAAGTTGACGAACGCTTTCAGGCGATTGCCGAAGGTTTGCTGGGCGAACGGCATCGCAGCATATCGCTGTGCTGTTGTCTCGAAGCTTTCGGCTGGCGTTCCGGTCAATTCTTCAACAACATTGGTGACTCCACCTTCAAGCGCAAACGTGCCGCGCTTCATTTCTTCCACATAGTAACGAAAGCCGCTAATCTCTAACGGATCGACTCTTTGCTGTTGGGCGACTTTGCAAAACATCCAGAACGGGATATTGACGGGGATAACGCGATGACCGACCACCTTGGCAACAATCTGACCCATTTCCTTCCCAGACAGGAGTTTCGGCCCAGTCGGACGATAGCTCCTGCCAGCATGACGATCGGGATTCATCAGCACGGCGACAGCCACCCGCGCGATGTCTTCATTGGATACAGGTGCCGCTTTTCCTTGACCCGTAAGGATCGGGTAGATGCCGAGCAATGCCGCGAAGTCCATCGTCCGCAGGAAATTGTCAGCAAACAAGCCAGGGTTGAGAATAGTGTGCGCGATGCCAGGAATCATCGCAAACATCCGATCGATCGACCAAATCTGTCTGGTCAAAATCGCTGGATGCGATCGGTGCGACAGCCATTGACTCATCTGAACGATTGCTTCAAGCTTCGCTTCGCGTGCGGCGATCGCAAAGGCGACCGCACTTTGGATCGTATATGGATGAAAAGGTGGGCAGTAGTAAGCACGAGAAGTTCCCTGCATCGCTCTCAAGAGCTGTTCTGGGTCGAACAAGTCTGCGACGACCACATCCGCTCCCGCTCTGCTCAATCTTTTGCTGCGCGCATCAAGGGTGCGGACAACAGCCCGAACTGGCCAGCCAAGCTCAAGAAGCTGTGAAACTACAGCACTTCCCGTTTTGCCAGTGGCACCTGTGACGAGCACGATCGGCTTGTTTATCATACTCTAAAATACTTGTATTCAAAAAATTGAGTACAACAACTAAGGTAAGCTGAAGATATTAGATTTGTCAAGTAAGTTATTGGTTATGGCACTCAAGCACACGATCCTAGCCTTCCTATCCCGTCAATCCCTCAGTGGCTATGACGTTGCCAAAGAGTTTGCCGAAGGATTTGGTAGTTGCTTCTGGAAGGCCAGCCAACAACAAATTTATGCCGAACTGACGAAGTTAGAACAGCAAGGCAGCGTGACTTATGAGGCGATTCCCCAACCCGGACGACTCGATAAAAAGATCTATTCGATCGCCGAGCAAGGGCAGCAAGAACTGATCGAATGGCTGTCCAAACCCTGCGAACCTGCCGCTTTGCGTGAAGATTTGGGCGTAATGGGGTTAGCGGGTCATTTGGTGCCCTCGTCGCTGATGATTCGCGAAATCGAACGTCGCAGACAACTCCATCAAGACACTGCCAAGCAGGTTGAAAAATTGGACGAGTATTTTGCCCAACATCTCGATGAGTTGGAGCTAAAAGACCTCTATATGCACCTGATTATTCGGCGGGGCATTCGCTATCAGCGCGAGTGGGTAGCTTGGTGTGATGAAGCACTTGAAGCGATCGATCTGGTGGTAAAACGCCAGGGGGAGGCAGAACGATCGTGAAGCGATCGAGCCAAAGCTAATTTAAATATATACAACGACTTGCTGGGCACCGAAGATTTCCACATGAATAAAGATCGAGAGTTTGACAATCGAACTGGCTCAGAGCCGATCGTGCTCAGAGTGCTGACTGCGGCAGATGCCGAAGCCTATCGAGCGGTGCGAGTAGCAGCACTGGAGGAAGATCCTCCAGCTTTCGGTGCGCTCCCAGAGGATGAGCCAAATCTCGCCGCAACAGCCGCCAGACTTACCCAAAGCGACGATCGCTGCTTCTTTGGGGCATTTCAAGACGAGCGACTCATCGGCATCGTCCGGCTTTCCCGTTATGATGCACCCAATGAGAAACATCGTGCCTATTTAGCTGGGCTGTATGTGTTACCTCATTTTCGGCGCAGCGGTTGTGGGAGAGCACTCGTCAAGCAGGCGTTGAATCGGGCTGTTACCTTATCGGGCATCAGACGAATCAATCTTACAGTTGTCACCCAACAAACAGCCGCAATCCGGCTCTATGAATCGCTCGGTTTTTGCATCTATGGTACGGAACTAGAGACATTTTCAAAAGCTGGATGCCTCTACGATGAGCATTTGATGACCTTGGCTCTTACACCACAACAGAGCTATTAGCTTTGTAGCCCATATTCCGCACTTCGGAAAAGTAGTATGAAAAAAGCCTGATTTTACGTTGCGGCGATCGACAAGCTACTAGCATTTACAATCAGTAACATGGCTAAAATGTCGAGTCTTCGTATATTACTCTTCGATCGGAAATCGAAGTGCGGAATGTGGGTTGTAGAGTGGGTAATGCTCACCGACTAGGTTTCAGGCATTGTCGATCGAGCTGAAGCTTATCTTTAATTAGTTGCCAAAATCCGCTCGTCATTTATTTATCAATTTTGATCGAGAGATTATTTCTTTTATTCGATCGCCATTACCATCGTTGTCAATTTATTTGCTTTCATTGAGCTGATGATGGTGGGCAAATATTATCATTTCGATTGATTATTCTGGTGCTAAGTTTGCCCACCCTACGGTAGAGATGTTTTGCTTTACTCTCTTGTAGGTTCTTGAATCGGATATTCCCGATCTAGAACAGTAAACTTATTTGGATTTTTTAAAATGTTAAATGCTTCAGCAACTTCTCTTACCCAAATATCATCTTGTTCTGTCCAATTTGTTACATCCAAGTATATAGCATCATGAGATCGACCTCCGTTTTCAATGCCTGGTTCAGTAGCTATTCCGATAATATGCTGAGCATCAGGATACTTAAGCTTCACGCTCGAACAACAAGCTTCTAACAAATACCTGCGTTTTTCTCGATATTCATCATAAGCCATCGAATCAAATTCTGGCAGCGTTAGGAAAACATAGTATGGTTCTTGAGGTGACGAGGCGCAAAGATACCGAGTTGCACGCATATTTCTTGGTGCTGACTGAATTATTCCCATAAGTCCCGCAACAAGATTTCTCCTCCGAAAACGTGGTTCTCGTGCCAAAAAACGGAGAAGTGGTTCTGTTCCTTGGACACCAGCATGAGTTGTAAAATACTCAGTACCTTCCACTACATGATTACTGAATTCTTCAATCAACCGATCCCATCCGTAACTGATTCTGTCCGCCAAAATTTGAGCTTTTCGTTCGGGGCTTTCAGTGAATTCTTCCCAATAACCCTCGTCAAAAAAAAGATAATTTATTTGCTCGCTCTCATTAGACAGAATGACGAAATCATGCTCATCATTCTCATTCATATGCAGAAGGTAATAAGCTAGTAAATCTTCTTCTCCTGCGGCAAAAATAGTCGTGTCCGATCTAATTAGTTTCTCTTTTTTATCTAAATAAGAAACAAAATCAGAAATAGTATCTAATGTGTTCAAAACAATATCCAGAGACGTATCATCGAGAACGTGAACAAATGTTCGACTTGGATCGATATCTCCAATGCAAAATGGAATACCTCCATTTGCCCCCATGTAATGATTCACCGCGCCTTTAATAGAAGAATTAATCATAAGACTTCCGCTACCATTAAATTCTTGTTGGCAGCGTAAGGAATTACCATGTGCAACAACAATTAAGTGAAACTTCGCTGTCGATAAATCTGGGATATCGATAGGAAAAGGTGAAGTACATGAACGATCTAAAAAAAGACGATTTCTGTGTTGCCCAATCCATCTTTCAGCTCCCCAAACTTGATCTGCTGATTTCTGCACTGTTTTCTTGAACCATCTATTCCAGTCAATCTCAAGCCGAGCGCTATTAGGAAATTGGCAATCTTTGTCTGAAAAAATAATGATGTGGTTTTCAAATATCACCAATAAGTCGCATACCTCTTTCCCCTCTGTTTTCTTGCTTAAATCTTGGTCTCTATATATTCCTGGATAACTCCAAAGTGATAAAAAAGTGCGGTCGCAAAGATGCTTTAGGTAGCATTCTGATTCGGTAACACCGTCAGCTCGCTTGATAGGCATAATAGGTAAGTCAAGTAGAGGTAGTGGCTTGACCAGACTAAAATTGTGGGTAAAGATCTCGCTCAAAATATTACTGATTGTATTTTTCAGAGTTCTGAATGCCCACAATTTTAGTCTGGTCGTCCCAGTAGGGTGGGCACTACCCACCAACTAGGTTTCAGGTATTCTCGATCGATATAAAACTAATGTTTAGTTGCTAAAACTCGATCGCTAATTAGCCGATCGATGATTTGCAGACGATCGCTAGCTTCAGTGTGGTGGATCGAACCTCTACAGCTTACCTTACTGTCAAATCGATCGATAATGGAGATCTGATGTTTATCTGTTACTTGCTTATGCAACCGCCTCACGCAGCCAAGCTAGCTCACCAGATTGAGATTCACGGGGACACGATCGTCGATGACTATTTCTGGCTCCGCGATCGAGATAATCCGCAAGTGATGGCATATCTTAATGCAGAGAATGAGTATACAGAGCAAATATTAGCACCACACGCCGAATTGCGGGAGAGTCTATTCCAAGAGCTAAAAGCGCGAGTCAAACAGGATGATAACAGTGTCCCCGTCAAAAAAGATGGTTATTACTATTACTCCAGAGTTGCTGCGGGTCAGCAATACACCATTCATTGCCGCAAGCAAGGCGATCTAACTAGTCCTGAAGAAATCATCCTGGATGAAAATCAGATTGCTGAAGGTCAGCCTTATTTTCAGCTTGGTACATTTAGCATCAGTCCCAACCACCAACTCCTGGCATATTCCGAAGATACCGATGGCTCGGAGACATATACACTCCGAATTAAAAATCTGGAGACAGGCGAGCTATTGCCAGAATCAATTGCCAATACTTACTACTCGTTAGAGTGGGTAAACGATAATCGGACTTTCTATTACACCGTTTTGGACGAAAATTTGCGCCCTTATCGGCTCTATCGGCACACAGTCGGACAGCCTGTCGAGCGCGATGAGCTAATTTATGAAGAACGGGATGCACAGTTTTTTGTCGGTTGCGACAAATCCCGCGACGATCGCTATATCTTTTTAAACACTAACGGCAAAATCACCAGCGAAGCATATTTTGTCTCAGCCGACACTCCGCAGGATACTTTTAAGCTCGTTACACCTCGTCAGAAAGGGCATGAGTATAGCGTCATCCATCATCAGGGCTATTTCTACATTCTCACCAATAACAACGCACAGAACTTCCGGATCGTGAGGACGCTGGTAGCGCAACCACAGCAACAGCATTGGGAGGAGTATATTCCTCACGATCCCGATCGCTTACTTGAAGGAATTGATGAGTTTAAAGATTACTTCATTATTAGCGAACGCTATCGGGGTTTAGGCCAATTGCGGGCAATTGAGATCCAGAGTCAAACATCACATTATCTGGAATTCGACGATTCTACTTATCTGGTGTTTGGGGCGGCTAATTGGGAATACGACACGCAGACATTCCGCTTTGGCTATACATCTCTAGTCTCACCGATGACGGTATTCGAGTACGATCTGCGTTCGCTAAGCGTCGGCTCTGCCGAATCGCGAACGCAGACAATTCTCAAGCAAAATGAGATTCCTGGGGGTTACGATCCCAGCCAGTACCATTCAGAGCGAATTTTTGCGCGTTCTCACGATGGTGTGGAAGTGCCGATCTCGATCGTTTATCGTCGAGACTTTCAGCGCCATGGCACAGCTCCACTCTCTCTATGGCTACGGCTCCTACGGTGCGAGCTTAGATCCGGGCTTTTCTACCAATCGACTCAGTTTACTCGATCGCGGCTTTATCTACGCGATCGCCCATATTCGTGGTGGTTCGGAGTTGGGGCGACACTGGTATGAGTCGGGTAAGTTCTTGCAGAAAAAGAACACCTTTTTGGACTTTGTGGCTTGTGCCGAACATCTGATTGCCGAAAAGTATACCAGCGCGGGCAATATTGCCATTGCGGGTGGTAGTGCGGGTGGGTTGCTAGTCGGGGCGACGATTAATCTCAAACCCGAACTATTCAAGGCGGCGATCGCTCAAGTACCATTTGTCGATGTGCTGAATACGATGCTGAATGCCAATTTGCCCCTGACGCAGTTAGAGTACGACGAGTGGGGCAATCCCGCCGATGAGGAGTTTTACCGCTATATTCACTCCTATTCCCCTTACGATAATGTCGAAGCTAAAGCTTACCCACACCTACTAATTACGGCGGGGTTGAACGATCCGCGCGTGACTTATTGGGAGCCTGCCAAGTGGACGGCAAAATTGCGAGATCTCAAAACTGATGAGAATTTACTCCTGCTCAAAACCAATCTGGATTCTGGACACGGTGGCGCATCGGGACGTTATGAATATCTCAAGGATATCGCTTTGGAATATACTTTTTTACTTACTGTTTTTGAGAAAGTGAGCAATGTTTAAATTAATTGAGAATTGCAGATGCGCTATACCGTCGGGTTCCCCGACGGTATAGCGCACCAAGCAGAGAATTGGGTTGTTAGGATGGGGACTAGCCAGGAGCAGCATGGCCGATTTTGAAATCTAGTCCTTTACTGTTGCCGATTTTCGCCTAACATCACAGCCGCGATCGCAGCACTGGCAACTGCTAATCCCGCCGCAATCCACATCACCCAACGGAAACCATCGACAAATGCCAGCGCGATCGCCGACCGCAGTGCGGCACTTGCATTAATACTCAAGCCTGGAGGCACTGCTGCCGCCGCTAAGTTGATGCGCTGGGTATCGAGAAATTGTCGGGCTGGTACGGACAGATCGAGTGAGATAATGCTGCGATCTAAGCTGGCGTTGAAAATATTGGCGACGATAATGCCCAAAACCGCGATCGCCACCAAACCAGCAATGCGGGAAACGGCGTTATTAATGCCCGAAGCTGCGCCTGCATAGCGCACTTCCACAGCCGCCATCACAGTGGTGGTCAGCGGTGCCACACAGATCGCCATCCCCAAACCCAGCACGATGACTGCCGGAAAAAATGTCGTCCAATAGCTGCCGCCGATGCTCGGTACACTCATCAAAGCCAGTCCCACCGCCGCAATCGTCGGGCCGACAACGAGCGGTTTTCTGGCACCATAGCGATCGACCAACCCACCAGACCATCGCGACAGCAAAAACATCAAAATTGGAAACGGCACCAGTGCTGCACCCGCCGCTGTCGGCGAGTAGTGCTGCACTTGAATTAAATTAAATGGCAGAAAAAATAACGCTCCCGCCAGTGCCGCATACAGCAAGAGCGTGAGCAGATTGGCACCGCTGAAGGTGCGAGAACGAAATAATTGCAACGGCACCATCGGTGCTGCCAGATGGGATTCGATCGTTATAAATGCACCCAAACAGATCGTACCGAGGGCGATCGCACTCCAGACTCGGAAATTGCCAAAGCCCTGGCTGGAGGATTCAATCAGTCCGTACACCACGCCGCCCAAACCAACTACTGCTAATACTGCGCCTACCCAATCCAGTTTTGAAGATGCCTCTGGGTTGCGGCTTTCTGGTACCTGCCATAGACTCACAGCCAGCACGATCGCCGCTAACGGCACATTAATGAAAAATAGCCAGTGCCAAGAAGCATGTTCGATTAACCAGCCGCCGAGTACTGGCCCAATCGCGGAGGTCATCGCTGTAAAGCCAGACCAAACCCCAATCGCCCTACCGCGTCGCTCTGGTGGAAACGCCGCGCTAATAATTGCCAAACTGCCAGGAATGAGTAAAGCACCACCGATACCTTGTAACGATCGCGCCCAAATCAGTTGCTGCACATTGGGCGATAACCCGCACCAGACGGATGCTAGGGTGAATAAGCTTACCCCGATCGTGAAGATCCGCCGCCGTCCAAAGCGATCGCCCAAAGCACCACCAACGAGAATTAAGGCAGCGACAAACAGCGCGTAGGACTCGACCACCCACTGGACATCAGTAGCTGTCGCGCCAAGTTCGGTTTGGAGAGTGGGCAGGGCAACATTGACGATCGTGCTATCGATCGAAGCCATACTAGAGCCGAGAATTGTAGCGACCAAGACCCATACCTGGGCACTGGGAGCGCAAGGGGTCACACAAGGTTGAGAGCGGATCGCACCTTCATCGCAAGGCTGTTTGATGATGTTGGTCATTAGATAAAGGTTTTATCGACATAGCACCATTGCCAATCTTCATCTGGCTCGATCGATCTCACAATGGGATGTTCGCTAGTGTGAAAGTGTTTGGTGGCATGTTTATTCTTGGACGAATCACAACAAGCGACGTGTCCGCAAGTTAGGCACTCGCGCAGATGTACCCAAGTGTCGCCCATTGCGAGACATTCTTCGCAGCCATTGGTGCTGCTGGGTGTGACTTGACGAATTTGGTCGAGATGGGTGCAAGGTGTACTCATTGATGTTTGCTCCACATAAATTAAGTCGATTGGCAATACCGATCGCCATGTCATACTTCAAATTATAACTAGCCACCTATCGATCTCAGGAATTCAGCCCCGTCGCACCCACAACCCAAGCAGATCGGTCTCAAAGTAATCTATTCGCAAATAATTGTGGTAAATTTTACCCTTCGATGCGATCGACCACACTCAAGCAGGTTTGAGTCAAATCTAGTACGTGCCGAATGGCTAAAGCTCGATCGGTGTCTGAATACTTACCAATGGTAAGGCGCAGTTCATTTGCAAATAAACCGTAGATTGCGCCAAGACTTTGAAATACTTTGGGAGTCGCAGCTACCAAGATACCGCGTCTGTCATTGGGATCGCGCATCCGCTCGACTAATCCCTTTATTTCCAAGCGATCGATGAGTGCAGTAACGCTACCAGTGGTCAAGTCCAGAGCTGTGGCGATATAAGTCGGCGTAACCGAACCATGTTCGAGCAAATTGAGGCAGCGTAGATCGTTGCGAGCGATAGCAAGACTGTTAGCCGCTGCATGGTCTAGCCGATCGATTGCCGAGTGCAATTGACGGCAAGCCGCAACAATATCTACACCATCCTCAACGATCTGCTCTTCCATAGTAAATTCCTAAATCGTAGCTCAAAAGACATCGCGAATCGCAGACTCAATATTAGCTTGATTGACAAGTTACTTGATTATTTATATTCTAGATGAACGAGGTTTATCATGCAACTCATCATTTAAGGAATCAGTCATGGAGCTATTAACCATTATCTTAGGCATTGCAGTAGCGATCGCCGTTGTTGTTTTTCTCACTCCCAAGTTTGTTAAGTACACAGAAGAAATTACGATCGATGCTGCTGCTTCACAAGTTTACGACCATATTCGGTTCCAAAAAGACTTGATGCGCTGGTCGGCTTGGCCGAGCGTAACTGGATCGACCTGTGAATGCCAGCAGGAAGATGGTGGCGTTGGTGCTCAAACAGTGTTTTTTGGCAAAGACGGCAAACGGAGCGGACATCAGGAAGTCACTGCGATATCTGAAAATAAAAGTGTCGATTTTGAACTCTTCGGTGGTGGTCCGCCTCACAAAGCTAAGATGCAGTTTGAATTGATACCGATAAACGCGACGCGCACAAAAGTGCTATTGCACTTCAATAACGAGATTATGCCTCCTTTCAATCTGATACTCAGACTTGTTGGCGTTGTGAGTTGGACGCGTAAAATGCACCAAAAAGATTTAGATGGTCTAAAAAGATTTTCAGAACCACCGTTCCAAACTTACACTGGGCAACCTGTATCAATTTCTGGTACGACTCGATCGTGAGTATTTACCGAATCCCACGTCGCACCTATAACCCAAGCAGATCGATCGGTTTAGTCTGGCGAACGGGACAGGATAACGATACGGTGAAAGCTTTCTGTACATTTGCTGCCAGTCATCATTGGTAACGCGATCGAGTCAATAAATAATTATTGAAACTCGATCGGTTGATTGATGGCATCCAGAAAATTGTCAGATTCAGAGTTGACCGATCCCACCATCGACGGCAATTTCAGCACCCAAAATATAAGCGGAATCTGACGTACTTAGAAACAAGACTGCTTTGGCAATTTCTTCAGGAGTACCAAATCGTTTCATCGGGATTTGAGCGATGAATTTCTGTGCATTTGCTTCGAGAGCTGCTGGAGATAAACCAGTTCGACTGTGAAAAGGGGTGGCGATCGCACCTGGACTAACCGTATTCACGCGGATACCTCGATCGATTAGCTCCGCAGCAAATGTTCTAGCTAGCGATCTTACTGCTGCTTTACTGGCTGATACAACGCTGGTACCTGGAAGACCGAGACTACCGATAAAAGAAGTATTGAGGACAATGACAGCATTGTCATTAAGATGCGTTAGAGCCTTTTGAACTGTGAAATAGAGTCCTTTGAGATTGATTGAAAAGACTTCATCATAGATTGCTTCAGTCGTATCTGTTAGTGATGTAAATCTGCCAATCCCAGCATTTGCAAACAAGACATCGATTTTACCCACCTTTTCAGCGATCGAGTGGTAAAGTCGATCGATCTGTTCCAGATTTGCGACATCTGTTTGCAGTGCTAATACATCTCCACCAATTGTTGAAGCTGCGTTATTGAGAGTATCGAGATCGCGTCCAACAATAATAACCTTAGCCCCTTCTTGGCTAAATAGTTTCGCAGTTGCTAATCCAATCCCACTATTTCCACCTGTCACCAGCGCAACTTTTCCAGCTAATTTCATAAGATTTCCTCTAGTATTTGTCTCGATCGAACATTTCTCAATCAAAGCACGATCTACCTCCCAAATGGAAGTATTTACCAAAAAGTGCGATACTTACCAAATAGTGAAAATAGTTAATTTACAAGGCTTTAGAAGCATGAATAGCACGACGCTCCAACAGGCAAGACAGGCTCTCAACCAAAAACAGGTGTTTAATTCCACCTGTGTAGTCCCGCGCGTCCTCGACCATATTGGTAGTAAGTGGGCTATTTTGATTATTTACGCGCTCTCGCAGGGTACGAAGCGATATAGCCAGCTCCAGCGGCAAATTGAAGGTGTATCGCCAAAAATGTTGATTCAAAATTTGCGGAAGCTGGAAGCTTGTGGTTTGGTCGGACGGATCGTGCATCCAGTCGTGCCGCCACAAGTGGATTATTTCTTAACTCCGCTGGGTGAAACGTTAGTCGATCCATTGGCAATGCTTTATGAGTGGGCTGAAAATCATATCCATGAATTCAACCAAACTAATGCAAAGGACGAGAGTAATCTTACTCCCCTATCTTCTTAAACAAATCGAAACTGGCGGATAATAAATACAATGAATTCTCGATCGTGGCATCTCTTGTTGCCAGCGATCGATCTCAGGAATTACGTCCCGCCATCACACCACCATCCACATTCCAGGTCGCACCTGTAACCCACGCAGATCGATCGGACAGTAAGAACGCGATCGTCTCTGCCACATCAACGGGTTGCCCGATCCGTCCGATGGGATGAAAATTATTGAAGCCCTGTAAGGTAGTGTGGATATCTTCTGGCTGGATAAACGCTCCATAAATTGGCGTTTCGACGACAGCAGGAGCCACAGCATTGACCCGAATTTGGTACTGAGCCAGTTCCATTGCTAAGTGCTGGGTGAGCGAGTGTAAACCTGCCTTCGCCATCGAGTAAGCTGAGGATGGAGTCGCGAGTATCGCTTGATGTGCCCACATCGATCCCACATTGACAATCGCACCGCCATGTTGCTGTTGCACCATATTCCGCACGACCTGCTGTGTAGCAAAAAAGGTGCCATGATTGAGATTGAGATAGCGATCGTAGTCGGCTTCTGAGTGTTCGAGAAATGACTTGGGTTGAAAAACACCCGCAGTATTGACGAGATAGCGAACATGCGGGAGTTCGGCTGCAATACGATCGATTAGTCGAGACGTATCTTGACGATCGCTGATATCTACTTGCCAGATATGGATCTTACCGCGATCTTCGAGATCGGCTGCTGTGGCTTGAAGTTCGTCGAGATTGCGTCCGACGATCGTGACGTTCGCCCCCTGCGCGAGTAAAATTTCGACAACCGATCGTCCGATCCCACCGCTACCACCGATAATGAGAGCTTGTTGCTGCTTAAATTCTGAGTACATGATAATTTCCTGGTTGAGAAGATCGATCTTGATGGCAGCAGTATCATAATCAACTCAGATAGATTAGAAAAGTAAGCACTTTCCGGTGAGGTACGCACTTTTTGGTAGCAATTAAGGTAGGAAGCGAACAAAATTTTGAGTTGGACAAATGGATATTGTAAAGCTAGATAAAGCACCTTCAGCAGCAGCAATGGTGGAGTATATCGTCGGTTGTAAGTGGTCGATTCGCATTTTGACCTCGATCCGTCAAGGGGTGGATCGCCCTGGTGCCATCACGAGATCGATCGATGGACTGACGACTAAAGTTCAGGGAGATTGCTTGAGCAAAATGGTGGGGTTTGGGATTTTGAAAAGGATCGCTTACGGAGAGATTCCGCCACGAGTGGAGTACAAACTCACCAATTTTGGGCAACGTTTCATCTCGATTTTGGATGCAGTCGCACAATTACAGCAAGAGATCGATGCTGCCAGTCAGCAGCCGAGTGAGGAAATGGGAGCGGTTGAATTCGATTCTCAGCCGTCTTCAAACACTTACTCTCGATAGTTCGATCGAGAACTCGAACTAAAATTGTAGCTACTCGCTCGAATGATAGATACGCCATGCAGCGATCTAACTTAGTTCTCCGACCAAATCCCATCAATTCGCTAGTTACCAATCTCAATTAGAATCCCATTCAGGTCGCGCATATATGCTAACCTATCGATCGGCTGTGAGGAGCGGTCGGAAGACATCCTCAGACCATTGCTTGAATGTTGTTGTAGTACTTGTCTCGGCGGTGCGAGGTTCGGCATCATAGATCCCCTCAGCGACTTCGGCAAACAGATCCACTAGACTCTGTGCAAAAGCTGGACTACAGCCATTCGTCAGCATCGATCGGTAATAAGCTTCCGCAGAAATAGGTTGAAAGCGCACGGGTTTAACGAGCACTTCACTCAAAATTGTCGCTACTCGATCGAGTGATAGATCCTCTGCACCATGCACCCCAACGCCGCTTTGTCCCCACCAATCTAGATCGAGTAACCACTTGAGAGCCACAGCAGCGATATCTTGAGTACACACCATTGGGATTGGCAAGTCAGCAGGAAAGGGATAAAAATATAATCCCTGTTGGGAAATTGGTTTCAATTGCCATAAAAAGTTCTCCATGAAGTTGCCACATCGTAAATATTTGATGTTGGCACCAGTCAGATCGAGCAGTTCTTCCATTGCATGAAGTGCCGAAATTGCACCTGCATTTTGAGCGTGTCCTTTGCCACCGCTGGATATTGCTACTATGCGCGGTGGTAATTCTATTCGCTCGATCGCAGTACAAAGAGCTTGAGTAAAATTTAAGTAATATTTTAGAACATTATCCTGAGTATGGCTTTGGGGAATACACCAGAATAGTGACTCTAAACCATTAAGTGCTGGCGATAGCACATTGGGATCGGCAATAGATCCTTGAATTATCTCGATCTTATTTGCTACATCGGGGTCGATTTTGTCAGGATAACGAGCAATAACCCGCACAGATCGATCTGCATTTACGACCGACCTCAAGACATGGCGACCGATATTTCCAGTGGGCGTTGTAATTAGAATAGTCATGAACTTTTAAGAGCAATATTTGTACCGATTGGAGTTAGCTATGCACTCAAAAATTCTGATTACCAGGATGAATTGCCAATTTCAATCAGAATGCCATCCACATCTCGAACGTATGCCACCGTCTGTCCCCAAGGTTTAACTACAGGCTCTGCATAAACAGTCGCCCCAGCAGCGATCGCAGTTGCAAAAGCTGCGATTACATCATCAGTGACAAAACAAATGGCAATTCCGGCAGGTAAATTAGAGAGGCTGTGCTCTTGAAACCCTTGGGAAAGACCATATTTTACAGCTTCACTCGCAGCAAAATGAAGTGTACTTTCACCCGTTTCTAGCTCGGCAAATAAGCCATTTTCATGAACAAAACGTTGCTGGAAACCAAACGCTTGCTCGTATAAAGCGATCGCTTTGGGAACGTCTTTGACAAACAAAGTTGGATGAGAGAATTTCATGGCTGCTACCGATTTGAGAACGTTTGTACGATATCACGATCGATGATGGATGTAGAATAGCTAAAAGTCCGCATTTCATAACCGATCGTCCAGAAGTAATGTTAATTCCTGACGCACTTACCGATGCGCTCCAGACGCTCCGACTACAAAACACTCACTCTGGCTATTTCAAGTTCACATCACCGTGGGGCGTGAGAATTCCCAACGATAACGATCGAGAAGTGGCGTATCACATTGTGATGAAGGGGGAATGCTGGCTGCTGATGGATGGTACAGCCATTCACTTAACAAGTGGCGATCTAGTCATCTTGCTCGAACGAGTCGAACATATTATTTGCGATCGAGTATCTAGTCCAGTAGCTAATCTCGACGAGGTGATTAGGATCGAGCCAAATCAGGGCTATAACCAGATTTCTTATGGTGGCGATGGCATTGCCGCAGAGCTGGTGTCTGGATGTTTCGAGCTATTGGGCGACCGCGATCGCAATCCGCTCCTCTTGGCACTACCACCGCTAATCCATATCAAAAATGAGCGGTCGTTGTTGGTGCCTTGGCTGGAGCAGACATTACAATTTATCGCCGCTGAAATTGCGATCGGGCAACTTGGTTGTCAAACAGTCGTGGCGCGGCTGATGGATGTATTATTCATTCAAGCCGTTCGCGCCTATGTGAATGGATTAGCTCACGAACAAGGTAACTGGCTATCAGCATTAGTCGATCGAGAAATTGGCACTGCTTTATCCCTAATTCATCGCACTCCCGAATATCCTTGGACGGTTGCAGATTTAGCCGACAAGATTCCGATGTCTCGCTCGGCATTTGCCGCGCGATTTACCCAGTTAGTCGGACAGCCACCACTGCAATATTTAACCAACTGGCGGATGGTTAAAGGTGCGGGTTTATTGCGGGATAGTCAGTTAGGACTGCGAGAGATCGGACTGCAAGTCGGTTATGAATCGGAAGTATCTTTTAGTAGAGCCTTTAAACGCTGGGCGGGTATTGCTCCTAGTTTTTATCGACAGCAGCAATCTGTATCCTAAATCTCCCGCTCGTTTTTGCTCGTGGGTATTGCCACGAGCAAACATAGACGGAGATCGATTCCCTAGCTAACTAGCGTTGAGACAAGGCTCCAACTCCAATAAAATAAGCAGAAGCCACCGCACCTAATAGATACAACAACCAAGTCAGGAAAAACCCCATAGTACGATCGCTCGATCGTCCGCATCAATCCTTGATTTAAAAAGATCGAACTTTTAATGAATATCTATCAAGGATCGATCGAATTGCAATCGATAACCTGCTTTCAGGCGATGCCAATACGCGATCGATTGCAATTCGATCGATAAACTATTAGCAATCTTTACGGCTGGATTACTTCGATCTAGCCGTTTCCTTGAAAAAGGATGACAGGAGCTGTGTCAGTCGTTCGGGTTGTTCTTCAGGTATCAAATGACCGCAACGTTCGATCGTTATGCCTCGGATATCTTGGCACAAGGGCTGCATAGTCTGTAACAATCGATCGCCAGCACCGCTTTCGCCACCAATTGCCAGAACAGGCATCAATAGGAGAGTTTTAGCACTTTGCCGATTGTGTTCCGCATCTTGCACGAATGTTCGATAGTGGGAAAACCCACCCCGCATTCCGCCTGGAGCTGCGTAGCAGCGCACATACTCGGCAATATCTCGATCGCTTAAAGTTTGAGGATTATAGGGATCTCGCCTGTAAGCAATGGCACTCAGGTACAGTTCTTCACGACCCTGCGTTAACGCTTCGGGAAGATCGTCTACCATGTGAAACCAATGGTGCCATAAAAAACCATTCGCCCTAGCATCTTCTAAACCAAAACCTGGTAAGAGGACATCCAAGATCGCTAATTGCCGCACTCCATCTGGATAAGCTTTTGCATAGGCGTAGGCAACCATGCCGCCGATATCGTGTCCGACTAGGCAAATGCGATCGTAGCCCAAAGCCTGGACTAGTTGGTAGATATCCTCTGCCACATTTCGCTTGTCATAGCCCGATTGCGGCTTTTCGGAGTCGCCGATGCCTCTGAGGTCTGGGGCAATAATGGTATATTGACTTGCTAATAAAGGCATGACTTTGCGCCACGCATACCAAGTTTGCGGCCAGCCATGTAGTAACACGAGCGGTTCGCCTTGTCCACCCATTACATAGTGCAGTCGAACCCCATTAACTTGAATCCGATGATGACTAAATATACTGTCAAAGTTTTGCTCGTTCATCCTGTCGATCTAATGTCCTTACTAGTTTTGTCAGATTCTCGTCGGTGCAACTGCCTCAATACCATAATTTTTTAAGTAACCAAGACGAAAAGATCCACATTAAGAGCGATAAGTCAGGTAAAAAGGGTTGATATATCCATAAACAGTCGGACAGAGGTAACTAATCCTGCATCATTTTTCTCGGTAATCGCTACAGCCGGAATTGTTACAGATTTATTGTCTTTGCGCTTAAATGTATTGAATGCTTCTAAAACAAAGTTTCGATCGTCACCATAGATATTTTGCAAATTGTGTTCGTCACTATCGATCGTTGCCCAGAATGCTGCTAAGCTTTCTACAATATTTTTCTTGCCTTTAACGATCGGATTATTGCAAAATTGCATTTCACAATCTTCTGCCAAGAATGTGGCATAAGCATTAATATCGAGGTTATCCATTGCATTTAAGTACGTAAGATACCACTCATATGAACTATGGCTGAGTTGATTGACTTTGAGTTCGTCGGTTTTCATGAGAATATCCTCTTTAAATTACAAAAAATTGAAGTTCGATCGCTAGTTAAGTTGGGAAGCCTTCCAGGAGGCGTAGTAGGTTTCAATTTCATCAATGATTCCCGTGTGGCGAGGACTCCAACCCAAAATTCGTGCGGCTTTGCGGGAAGTGATGAATTCGTTTTGGTCGAACCAGGTACTGGCTAAATCATCCTCTTGCTGTAGTCCAAATTCGATTGCACCGCTATAGTTGGCGGCTTTCAAACAAGCCTGCATCACTTCCAAACAAGTTGGACGCTGCTCGTCGGCAATGCAGAAAATCTCACCATCGATCGCGGCTCCACTTTCTGCCACCCGCACGTAAGCTTCTGCTAAATCATGAATATGTACCCAGCTCCAACCTTTCTCGCGATCGCCGCGATATACCGCCCTACCCTGTCCCATCGCAAACCATTGACTGCTAATACTCGATCGACCGTCGATACCATACATAAAACCTGGACGTAGAACAACCTTCCGACAATGTGGGATTGGCATGGCAAACATCTTTTGCTCCATATCCATGCGAAATGCCAGCTTGTGTTCGGGGTTTGCTGGAGTCGTCTCATCCATGACCCGTTCGGGACGTTTGCCATAGATCGAGCAGCCTGTTGTATAGATGAACAGCCGATTCCGTGGAGAAGTTTCCGCTGCTTGCTGCAATGTCTCAAACAGTTTTAAGTCAGTTCCTTGCGGATCTTCAAAATCCATCATGGTATGGATGAGAACATCAGTTTGTTCGAGCAAGTGGTGATAAGTTTGTGGTTGTTTGACATCGCCAACTGCTATTTGAACCTCGTGCCGTTGCAGCTCTTGAGCGCGGGGTTGGCCAACGTCGCGGACTAATCCATACACCTGATGACCTGCTTGGCGAAGGGCGATCGCCGCATGAAATCCGGCATATCCAGTTGCACCTGTAATTAAAATTTTCATCTTTTTCTACCTAAAGGTACAATAATGCTGTTAAAGACTAGCTCTAACTCTCATAACTACTAGCATATTGAGATTTATCGATGATGTCTTTGACAAATCTTGCGAATATTTTGCTAAATCTTGCGGTTTGCAGTTGTCGAAAGGTTCGATCGGAGCTAAAGCTTTTTTCGATACTGAGTGGGAGTAATACCAGTATGCTTGCGAAAGAAGTTAGTAAATTGTGCTTGAGTAGAAAAACCTAAATAATTACTAACTTCAACAATCGAGAGATTGAGTTGAGTTAATAATCGCTTTGCCAAGTCAATTCGCTGTTGCATCACATACTGCCACAATGGGATTCCCATTGTTTGTTTAAACATCCGCGCAAAGTGAAATTGACTCAGACCAACGCTTGTCGCGATCGCTGCCAAGGACAAATCTTCACTTAAGTGAGCGTGAACATAATCGATCGCTTGCTGAGTTTGTGGATGAGAAGAACACCCAATAGTTTCTAGCGGTCGTGCTTTTGTTGAATAACAATAGACTAAATGAGCCGCAAGCGCATTACTCAGTGATTCTGCATAAATACGACTGCCAATCGGGTCGGTTTCTAAAGCTATTTTTAGCGATCGCCCAAGCTGATAAATTAGCGGATCTGATTTAGCGAAATGAGGCAAAATTTCGATTCGATCGGGGTCGATAACTTCAGGATCTAATTGCTTTAAAAAGGTTGGCTCAAAACCGATCAAGAGTAGATCTTGTTCTCCTGTCGATCGAATCCAGTGGCGTGTATTTGCAGGTACGATACAAACATCCCCAGCAATAATCGATTCATGGCGAAATTGCCCATCTAACCTTCGTTCTGACTGCACTACTCCCTGAGTTTGAATCGCAATTACATGTTGGGTTGGATAATGCTCTGGTGTTTCGTGAGCTGAAGAGTGATGAGCTTCTAAGTAGATTCCATTCAACTGGATTTTGCTGCTAAATTCAACCTGAGCGGCTGGAACCGTCTGCAAAATCACAGACTCTTGGCTGTGGTCGATCGCGATTGCATGGTTTTGTGTCATCGGCAAATCGCACCTTCAACATCGAACGCGTCTACTTCTGGGCGATCTCGCACTGCTGTAGACAATTATTGCAACTCTTAACTCATTTTAGCCCGTTTTGGTACAGTGAAATTGTTTGTATGTTCTCCAAGACCTGAAGCTTGTGCTGTTATTCTAAATTGAGGTTTTCTTGCCAAGTTTCAGCTATTTTTTGCCTCGGATTGATTCTATTAATCTATGACTATCACCATTTCTTGATAAGCACGTAACATAAAGTTCGAGACGGGTATGAGTGGTTGTCCTAGCTCTAGGTGCAGACTGGGATAGTGTCGCGTTAATTCCTCCAACACGAGGCGGATTTCGAGTTTGGCTAAGGATGCGCCGATACAGTAGTGAATGCCATGTCCAAAGCTGAGGTGACTGCTAGCATTTTCACGTCTGAAGTTCAGCCGATCGGGATTAGGGAATTGAGCCGGATCGTGATTGCCCGCTAGGTAAGCAATCCAGACAGTGGAGTCTTTGGGAATCGTCACTTCGCCCAATACGGCATCGCGGCTGGTACGACGGAATAGCCCGATCGCCGAACCACCATGCCGGATTAACTCATCTACAGCAGTAGCGATGCGATCGGGGTGCTGGCATAACTCCTCCCACAGTTCGCGCTGACTCAGGAGACTATACAGCGTGTTGCCAATCAAGGCGGCGGTGGTTTCATGCCCTGCAAACACCAAGCCAACTGTCAGTCCCGCAATTTCTTCATCACTCAGGGGATCTTCGTCACTTTGTCGCGCCTCGATCGCGGAACTGATTAAGTTATCAGCGGGATTAGTGGCGTAGTATTTGACTCGATCGAGCATATAAGTATAATACTCGACGACACTTTGCCCGATCGCCCGCTGTTCTTCTGCACTCCAACCAGGATTCTGTAGCTTGACAAAATCGGTACTCCAGCGTTTGATGTCTGGCGCATCCGCATCGGCGATCCCCATCAGACGGCAGATCGTCAGTAATGGCAGCCTGTCGCAGAAAGTTTTGATAACTTCAGCCCGCTTATTTGTCCGCAGCTCGGCAAGTAATTCGTGGATTAGCTCGCGAATTTGTGGTTCTAGGATCGCAACTTGACGGGGCGTGAACGCTCGCTGGAAATTGTTGCGTAATCGCGTATGAGCGGGAGGATCGTTATCGATGAGCGAATAACGATACACCGGATGTTCCAATCCACCCATCACCTTGAGTGCTTCTGGCGAGACTAACGCTGGAGCGGAGAATGCTCCACCAGAGGTGAATGTATTGGTATCTTGCATAACTGCCTTGAGGTCATCATAGCGAGTCACCACCCACATATTCATGACTGGGCTGAAGAACACAGGCTGCTCCTGCTGCGCTGCCATAAATGCTGATTGGGGGGCAAGGTTAAAGTGGGGCGTAAAGGGGTTGAATTGCTCCGGCGATCGCATGTGCGCGACTGGACACTTCAATGCTTCAATATTCTCGACAGACATAGCCAACTCCTAAATTTATACGATAGTTTGAAAATTTTAGACCTGTTAGAACCTGTAAATTCGACTCAGAGCTAAGAAAGTTCTTTGAATTCTAGGTTGTAGAGTTGAGATGATATTAGATCGCTTCAGCTAATTCATACGTTCGTTTGATATTAAACCATATGTTTGCACAAATGACCAGAACTTGCTAACCAAGAAGTGGCAACGCCTCGTTAGGCGGCTTTACGTGCTGATACAGCCGATGGCGCAAAGCTGCCAAAAGATACGGCTTTAAGCACTAAATCTCGAACCGGATTGTTGTAAAGCTGTACGTTTACCAGACCGCGAAGCTCGAAGTGTTTTGCATACTCAGCTTGGTTGACGATATCGGATAAAACGATCGTGCCATTAGGTTTGAGCACCCTCACAATTTCATCTAGGGCTGTTTGGCGATCTGCTGCTGCTTCCAAATTGTGAACCGTCCAGTTGGAAACGATCGCATCAAAGTAGTTTTCGGGGAAAGGCAACTGACGCATATCGGCTGTTTTGACTTCAATCCGCTCTATGACCCCTTCAATTGCGGCGTTGGATAAGGCAGCATCAGCACTGTTATTCGCTTGGTCTTGTTGCTGCCATAGGTCGATACCGATCGCTTTGCCAGAAGTTAGCCGCTTTGCCGCCCCGACTAGCATCAAACCCCGTCCACATCCCACATCGAGGACTAGCTCGTCACCCGACCACTGGACTAGATTGAGGAGGTTTTCGCTGTCTTTTAGCTTTGCTACTTTACTGTAATAAATCATGAAGCAGCCCATCCCTAGCAGGTAAGTGGCTGCAATGCCAAATATTGTAGCGATAATAATTTTTAGAGTTAGCCCAAATACTGATGAGAGCAAAGCTACCAGGAAGACTGCTAGCGCAACTGTACCAGCGATAAAAAAGAAGCGAACTAGACCTGGTGCATCGATGCCATATTGAGGGCGTTGGGTAAGGTTGCTCATAATGATGATTTAACTGGATTTGCGATCGAGCTGACTCAACTCTATTAAAACATACGTTTGAATTAATTCCCAAGTCCGAATCTAAAATAGCTGGTAAGCTGGATTTATGTGCTGACTAGCCCGTGCTCGATTAGCATCGCTCGAACTCTTACTGACATAGGAAATGCCCACTTCAACGACCGATACTAAAGAACAAATCATTAACGTCGCCGAGCGGCTGTTTGCGGAGCACGGCTTTGCTGGGACGACGTTACGAAATGTCGTGAGTGAGGCGGGTGTTAACTTGGCAGCCGTTCACTACCACTTCGGTTCCAAGGAAGAGTTATATCGAGCCGTGGTGGCGCGGTTTGCTCGTCCGATCGTCGATCGAGAATTAGCACTGCTAGAAGAACTTAAAGCAGCCCATGAATTACCTTCGGTGGAAGCGATCTTGACGGCAATGCTCGAACCCAACCTGGAAATCTTATCCCAAGATCGAGATATCCTGCTGATTAGAGCAAAATTTATGGGGCGTTGTCGCACGGAGCCAGAGCCGATTCAGAGTATCGCGAATCAGGAATTTGTGGTAGCAATGGCGGCGTATTTAGATGTATTGCAGCGGGTTTTGCCCGAACAATCGCGATCGCAACTCAGTTGGAAGTTCGATCTGGTCATTGCCGCGTTAATTCGGGTGCTGACTGAAGCTGGAAAACCTTATGGATTACTCAAAAGCAATAGCCCTGAAGATATTCGATCGACTACTCAACAACTCGTGCGGTTTCTAAGTCCAGGGATGCGATCGTGAGCACAATCCGCTCCTGTTGGTAATACCACTAATTTATCGATTAATTGGCAATCGCACCTGAAAGCGCGTATTCCCAGGCTCCGATGTAAAGCCGAGCTTGCCCTGATGTTGCCCGACGACAATCCGCCGTGCGATGTCGAGTCCCAATCCCGTCCCTTTCCCAACTTCTTTAGTCGTGAAAAACTGGTCGAAAATACGCGGTTGGACATCAGTGGGAATCCCCGCACCATCATCGGCAATTTCGACTAGGACATATTCATCTTCAACTGATGTCCGAATCCATAGATGTCCTTTGCCATTGGTGGCATCGAGCGCATTGTCGATTAAATTCGTCCAAACTTGATTGAGTTGGGGCGCGTAGGCAGATATTTTGGGTACATTCCCATACTGCTTTTCTACTACCATACCGTACTTGAGTTTGTGCTTGAGAATGATGAGCGTATTCTCAATTCCCTCATGAATATCGATTTCTTGTAATGGCGATCGATCTAAATAAGAGTAATTTTTCATCGCCGTAATTAGCTCGGAAATCCGCGTCGATCCGAGCTTAATATCTTCTAATAGCTTGATGCTAGTCAGGGTTGTTTCCAGCCAAGTCAAGACACACTCCAGACAATCAGGAGTAATCTGAGCGGTCACTTCATCTAGCTGCGTCACATCCAAACCCGCAGTCACCAACATCGGAGCCAGCTTCCAAGCGTTTGCGACCTCATGAGCGTCTAACCAATCAGCAATCTCATCTTCGGCTTCACTTTGCGCGATCGGATCGAGTTGCGAAGTCTTGAGGGCGGCGGTATTAGCCTTATTATACAAATCATCTAAAAAAGCAATTTGGTCGGCTGTAAGCAGTTGTTGGTGCAGTCTGAGTGCTAAAGAGGGCAGGGTTTGTAAGGCTGATTCGAGGTTATTTACATTGCTGCGAACGGCAGCGGCGGGGTTATTTAACTCGTGAGCGAGTCCGGCGGATAAGGTGCCTAAAGAAATTAGTTTTGCTTGCTGCTGAGTGACGGTTTCGTGGATTTGCGATCGCTCGACGGCAATCTTGAGGATGCGCCGCATCACACCAGGGCACAGTTCCAGCATTTTCCAAAAGTCGTCGGGAGACAGCTTGTATAACCGCACATTGGTGAGTGCCCGTCCGCTAGTCGGATACGGCTGCTCTAGCAACAAAATCAGTTCGGCAAACACTTCGCCCATACCTAGTGTCACCGCTGGCACGACTTCTCCACCGACGTTGCGCGTCCACTCGATTTGTCCGGCGAGAATGATGTAGAAACCATCGGGCGGATCGCCTTGTTTGGCAATTTGCGTACCGCGATCGATCGTGATTTCGCTACCCAGTCCGGCGATGCACTGTAATTGCTCGTCATTCAGGTTAGAAAACAGTGGCATTCGACGGAAGGTGTCAATTTGCATGGGGGCGATGGGGAGTTTTCAAGAACTAGAATTACTGACGACAATATTGCCGAGCGGGTAGCATTCCTATTCTTCCAGTTTTACATAAACCTCTGTTGGGTGAGCTGTGGCAAAGGAGATGTCCCATTCCCGAAAGCCTAAACTTCGATATAACCCAGCAGCTACTTCATTTTCTTTGCGATAACTGGTGGCGATGATTTCCACATCAGGACACAACTTGAGACGGCGAATTATCTCAGTCATAGTGGCTCGTCCATAGCCTTGCCGCTGATACTGACAATCGATCGTCAACCGCATGATGAATCCGACTCTCGCAACAATCTCATACATCAAAAAGCCAATTACAGGCACTTGAGGCTGTTCGTAGCCACATGCCGCCGCATCATAAATCGTCCTAGCTAATTCCTGAAGATCGGGATATCCTGAAAACCTTTGTGGAGAAACACTTTTGGAGATCGATCGTAGAACGGAGTGTCGATCGAGGCGCAGTCACTTTCGATATTTCAAGAGTTTCGGATGTTCCATGCGAAATGGTAAATGATTCCGGCTAATCCAAAGGACTTCTGACTCCTTCACCACCACAATTGAGAACGTCAGTATAAATCATCGTAGTTTTCACGTCTCTATGCCCCAACAATACATAACGAACAATCCATTGCATGTAGGTTTCTTTTATGTGGTAGGAGTAATGCTTGAGGCGAAAATTGCATCTCTAACTTGCTTTAGCAGCCTCTTAGGGGGATTTTGCATAATGTTACAATAATTTGAAAAATTTAGCAGATCCACCTTAAATAGGATGATAGGTGAAAAGTTTCTGCTTTTGCATAGGGAATATGCTGAATTTTCCAGTCTATCTACCCGAATTTGGATGGATAGGTGGAAAGTTTCCGCCTAATAATAGTTATCCGTATCGACACGCCTAGTTAAAGGAGCAAGCTTTTAATGCGGATGCAGACACTGCAAGATGGGGCTGAGTCATTCATCGTCTCGGTGTACGAAGCCGCAGAAAGTTCCCCCATAGTGCTTTTCGCAGTGGGAGCAGGTGGTCAGCCGAAACGTCACTCTACGCTTTTGAACGCCTTGGCTGAATCCGGTTGCACGGTTGTTGCACCGCATTTCGAGCGACTTGCTTCGCCAATTCCTACGGAAGCGGACTTAACTCTCCGGGCAAGGCGCTTGTCCCTCACACTCGACGCGTTCGTTCAACCTAGCGCAACAGCGGCAGGTGTGGGGCATTCTATTGGTGCAGCTACCCTTGTTGCTCTAACGGGAGCACAAATGTGGTTAGGGACTGGTCTGCGCGTCGATATCACACCGGATAGCCGATTAACTCGCCTCGCCTTGTTGGCGACACCTACCGGGTTCTTCCAAGCTCCGGGAGCACTTGATGCGGTGCGGGTTCCAATTCTGGCATGGGTGGGTTCCAAGGATGGCATCACGCCTCCCTCCCAAACTGAATGGTTGGCTCATGCCGTGCGCGATTGGCAAACAGTGGATGTTCGCGTCACTGATGGTGCTGACCATTTCTCGTTCATGGATCTACCGCCGCCGCAAACTACGGAGCCGTTGCCAAATAAGCAGGCATTTCTTCGGGAGCATTCAAGTGAAGTTTGCAAGTTCGTGGTTGGCTGAGGAGCACTATCGGTGGCCAACAACATGCGACGAGTGATACGGATAACAATCCCAATGCACCGGAACAATGTCAAGCGATCGGTGAACTGCAAAGGATATCTATGTCCGGTGGCTGGAACTGTTAGGCTGCTGTTGATGCGATCGCACCCGATCGGTTCAAAACTTGAGGCAATCGGGTATCTAGATTTAATTGATGACACGCTCTAGATTGACCTGAATGGATCGAGCAATCCGATCGCGATCGTTTGATGCCAGATGGAGCCACCAGCTAGACAATCTTAATCTAACTGCCAGGTGAGAACTACTTGAATTTTTAAGCTACTTCCGCTACACCTTGACTGCTTGCGCTATCCGCTTCATATAGATTGCCTTGCTATCCCCATCCGCATAGAAGTTTGGGATGAAACCAACCTCTTTATATCCATACTTGCCGTAAAACGCGCGAGTCGCGTCGTACTTCGGTAGGGAACTCGTTTCGATAATTAACAATTGACCGCCGCCCGCACAGGCATGTGCCTCTACGAACCGCAGCAGTTCGCCACCGATGCCCTGTCCCTGGCGTTCTGGTGCGACGGCAATCATCCACAGATCCCATGTGCGGTTGGACATAGCGTTCGGGTCGAAATATACTACCCCAATCGGCAAGCCACTAGGGTCGTCCGACCAAATCTCGACCCGATGGTCGGCAGGACAGTTATCCAATACTTCCTGGAGGAAATCGACCTCAGTAGGCAGAAACATTCCCGCTGCGATCGCCAGGGCGATTAGATCGGGCGTGTCGGACGGGATAGCGGGGCGAATTGTGGACGGAACTTCGGCAACAGAGAGGTTTGGAAGTGTAGTCATAGTGTTATGTCACCCTAGATTTATACTAACTAGTCTGGGTATCACCTATCTAGCACTGCAACTGTCAAGCAGTCCCTCAGCTCTTTGTTGCTAATTTGGCTCAGGCTGTAGCATTAACTAACCAGGCTGAGGCTGGCATTTGGACTCCATCTTCGGTATGGTAGGTCTTTAGGCGATCGGACAGTTCCGAATCAATAGCAGTCCTGACGGCATCGGGTAAATCTGGTGGCAATTGGGCAACACCCAATGCTGCGAGCAGAAATTTAGCGGCTGATTCAGGGTTAGCACCCGCACCACCGACCGCCAAGTCGTGCTGCCAAGGTGAAATATCGATATCCTGAAAGCCAGCCGTGTGAAGGATTTCCTCTACATAGCTCGGCTCGGCAAAAGCAAACGGACCTGGAGCGCGAGGGACAGGTGTGGGCAAAGGCACACGAGCGGCGATAACCTTCACGACTTCAAACATCCAGGGATTCTGTGGCAGGGAGTTCCAGCAAACCATAGACAGCCTGCCACTCGGCTTTAAGAAATCGTGGATATGAGTAAAGGCTGCATGGGGATTGCTAAAAAACATGATGCCGAAGCGGGAGACAATACAATCCGCTTGCTCAGTAGCTAGCGGAGTCACCGCCGCATCGCCAAGCACGAACTGTACGTTCTCAATTCCTAATGTTGCTGCCCGTTTTGTTGCTTCAGCCACCAGCACTGGTGAGATGTCCAACCCTGTCACTGCACCTGCTGCGCCAACCTGTTGGGCGATTGCGATACTAGTCGCACCAGCCCCGCAGCCGATATCGATAATCTGCTCGCCTGAGCGACATCCAGCCCGTTCGATGAGGGCATCGCCGATGGGTTTAATCATCCCTTCAAAGCGATCGACATTGGCAAGCCAGCGGTCGCCGTTTTGCCCCGCCCATAAGGTTTCTTGAGTTGGTTGCTCTTTAATTGTTTCAGTCATATTTATAACCTACATTTCGCACTTCGATTTTTGCTCGAAAGGTAATCTAATAATATTCGTCATTTCGGCGACCGCAATAAATGTAAATACTTACGAGATCGAGCGATCGATTTGAGGGAGTAAAATATTAGAGGTTCTACTAGCTGTCCTTTTTATCATACTCGATCGATTCAGCGCGGCGATCGAGAAAATGTGCTTGATAATATCGACAAAATTCGATCGTCGGCGCATCTGAAGGCACTAAAACCTCAACCCCTAAAGGTGGAACTTCAGCAGGCGAAGCTGTCTCCATAATCCGGCGATCTTCGCCCAAGATAATTGGAGTAAGTAAGTTAAATAAAGATAGAATTGGATTGAAGTGTCCAAAATTGCGCCGACTCACTACTATCATTCGCGCTCGATTTTCAGCGATCGGTACGCACCAGATATGCAGCAATGAACGTTTAGATTCAGAATCAGTCGGAATGCCTAAAGTTAGTCCATTTGGCGGCAAAAATTCTAACCATCCTTTATCTAAAGATTCAGTATTTTTATCGGCTTTAATTAACCAATCGAGACGGAAAGCACCATCTACCCCCTTGGTAATTGTTGTCTCTAGATGAGGATTTTGTGATTTGCCTAATGCTCTCCCGTATGCCGCTCCAATCGTGCGCGGATGCACGTAGGGAATATGTGCCACATCCAGCATCGTTTGAGTCGCTCGACTCCAATGTGTATCCCATTCCCGCTCGGTAATATTACCAAACCACCCAGCCGCTGCAAGGGAATCTGGGATATTTAGCAGTGGGATCTCGCTCGTCGTGTCCGTGCTAGTGTAAACCCACAGTAAACCACCAACTTCTTGACAGGGTAGAGCTGAAGCTTTTACGGCATCTAGGTTGGGCGCATCATTGAGCGCGATAAGAGTGCAATTTCCTTGCCCATCGTATTGCCAGCCATGAAATGGACATTGGATGCAACCGTCACTAGTTATGCTTCCACCAGATAGTTTGACACTACGGTGGGGACATCGATCGATTAAAGCACTAACATTACCATTAGCGTCACGAAAAAACACTAGCGGAATGCTATCTAACTCGATCGCTAAAATCCCTTTTTGATCGAGTGCTTTAACGTTCGTAACCGGAGTCCACTGTGCGGGCAAACTGGGGAATCTTACCTGTCGGCTAGGGTGCATATATATTTGGGCTGATTTAATTGACTTGGATAACTCCAGAGCTGCCCTCATAGAATACCGACTTTATTGAGTTCTGTCTTGTCAATTATTGAAAAATTTGTCGAGATCTTGACCGATCGCGATATATTCCTGGTGGAATACCGACATGGCGATGAAATACTTTAGTAAAGTGACTTTGGCTGTCAAAGCCAACAACGTGACAAATTTCGACAATCGATCGATCTCCATCGATTAGTAGTTGTTTAGCTTGTTCGATTCGGCAATTAGTTACATATCGGTGTAGGGTATTGCCAGTGGATCGTTTGAACGAGCGAATTAGGTAGAACTTATTCATTTTAACAATAGTTGCTAATTCATCCAGACTCAGATCTCGATCGAGGTGATTATTAATATAATTAGTCAAAATTTCTAACCGCTCTCGATCCAATTTCCCAATTGAGTTTTGAGCGATCGAGGTTGATGTTGTATGATGCCTGAGTAATTGTAGAATCAAAGTTGCTATCAGAGATTCAATGTAGAGTTTTTCTCTAACATGATGACTTATTAATTCCTGCTTTATTGTTAACCCGATGGCATTAATTAGCGGATCTTGACGCTTGTAGTGTGGGACGATTTCGATGAGATCGCGATCGCTCAGACCGAGCATCATCTGACGAACATAATTGGCATCGAGATCGATAAGTAGAAATTCAATCGATCGATCCCAAACTACACGGCGACTCATCCCCATCGGCAAGAAGGTAAACTCGCCTGGATGCAGTTGATTTGTTTGATAGCATCCGTTATACCACTGTTCGACATGAAAATTGTTGCCAAGATTGAGCATGATTCGGTGTTTGGCAAGCAATGATTCTGGCAGCTCACTCGCAGCTTGTTGGCAATAGTCGATGGTCAGATGTTCGAGTTGCTCGGTGCCCAAACATAGACGAGACGGAATAATTGAATTCACTTGCTTGGTTTTAACAATCTTAATGTTGATGAGAGGATAGAGTTGTGGCGATGATTATCTGCCCAGCATAAAGGTCTGCTCTAACTATAACAAGACCGATCGATTTAGATAAAGCTTGGTTTTTCCATGATGAGCAGGTGGCTGTTTGTGGCGATCGAATGGCTAGATGCGATCGCCAACATTTATCTGGTGATGCAGAAAGACGATCGATCTGGGCACGTTGTCAGATGATGTTAACAGGCGAGCGCGATGAAATATCTTGCCCTAAATTTAGACGATCTGCTCGGACAAAGCAGCAATCGCCCGGATCGTAGGATTGAAGTTGCGGGCGATCGCTGCTGTCTACTTCCTCATACCCAAGCCGCCTCAACAGCCGAATACTCCTGTGGTTCGCTGGATGTACTGTCGCCCACCATTGGGTTCCTGGCAACGCTGCATCGAGGTAATCGTGCCACCAGCACATTGCTTCAAAAGCCAATCCCTTTCCCCACCAATCTCGACCAAATAAATACGCTAGTTCGCCCCACTCGCCGTACCACGTCGCCTCCAGACGACCGATCGCCACAGCTTCAGGAGCTGGCAACCGCACCACCATATTAAACCATCGCTCGTTGGCGTGTAGCCTACCGGAGATAATCGGCATTGTGGAATTCACTGGAGCGCGAGATCGGGCGGCATAATTCATCCTCATTTCTTCGATTGTGGGTGGGTTTCCCGTCGCATCGATAAAGGCGAGAACAGCAGGATCGTTGAGAATGGCGAACAGCTCGTCGGCATGGGCAGCAGTCAGAGGCTCGAACCGGAGATTTTTACTCTGCATTGGGGTGATCCTCTTTTCCTTTTGCTAGCTAGTTAACGGTCGATTATTGCGATCGATGTGGGTACTTCCGAACAATTTCGCACTTCATCATTCGATCGCGGCAAGTTATCAGGCGATGTCAATGCGAGATCGATCTTAATGAAATGTCCTTCGCTAAATTGCTTGGCGCAAATATTTACTACTTAAGTTCCCAGTCCAACAGATTTTCCCCTGAGACGATCGATCCTGCTTGACTAGGTAACGGTTGAATCCCCTGCTGACAAACTGAGGTCAAAAATGTGATGAAATCGCTCAAACGAATAAATTGAGGCTGGGTTTCTAAAAATTCTTCGGTTACTAACATCGGTGGTAGCTTTATCCCGTTGGCACAATAGATGACGGGTTTGTCTGGATCTAACCGCATCATGCAATAAATCGTCCGATCGTCATCAGTCAAGATCGCAAACGGTAGTAAATCGACTGGGCATCTGCCCAATTTGAGATGGCGATCGCTCACAGCTATAAAATCTAGACGATAGCGTCACTCGATCTGTGACGACAAGTTGTTGGCGATATAAATATCCGATCGCCATGAAATGTTCTGCCAACTATCTCTTAAATTATGGAGCTAAACCTTGCCACAATGCCTCGATCGCATCGGAAATCGCGCATTCTAGATCGATCGACTGATGAGCACCAATACTTTCAGATAACGCGAGGTTGTGTAAGTGTGAAAGGAGAATTGCTGCTGTCGCCGCAACATTACTCCCTTGGATTCGCCCCAATTCTACCTCAGCATTGAGATATTCAGTAAGTCGATCGATAATTTGCATTCCAGGTAGCATATGACGTTGCAAAAATGTGGGCAGATCGAAGGCTGGATGAGCGATTAAGGATAGAAAGATGGGCATTACCTCACAGAAGTAACCCACGATCTGTAAACCGATCGCTTTAAGGTTGGCAATTACCTCTTTTTCTCCAGGTTGAATGCCAAATATGGCATCAAGTTCGGCTGCTGGCGGCACCATTGCGGCAAAGAAGATCTCTTCTTTGGTGCTAAATCGCTGGAAGATTACAGCTTCAGAGATACCCACCATCTTAGCCAGCATTCTAGTCGAAGCTTTCGCGCCTTCCTGGAGAAAGAGAGATCGCGCTACTGCGAGAATTTCTTCATCTGTAATAGTTTTCTTGCGGGGCATTAAATTTGCAGTTAGGTGAAGGCTCTGGGCGTGAGGTTGTCATCGCAACATAATCCCATGTTCGCGGCGGATTTGGGCGATCGACTGTTCCTTGAGCTTTGCCAGTTCTGCTACAGCCACTCTTTTTTTCATGCGTAAGCTTTTGAATACGATCGCCACGATGTGCGGCAGACACGTCAACCAGATACCCATCAACTTGAAATGTCCGATCCCAGCCAAAACACTGCGATGCTCTTGGCTGGCAACAGCGCGGTGCATCTGGCTGATGTCTGCGGTTGTGGCTAGGAGCATCCAGATGTGTGCGGCGATTTCATCTCGAACGGAAGTGCCCAGATCGAACAAGATATGTACTGCGTCGTGCTGCTCTAGGGCTTGCTTTATTTCAACGGATATTTTAGCGGACATGTCGCCTTCAGACTCCGATTCGCGCAATTTTTGAATTGCCTCTCCCAGGGTCATTGAAATTTCAGCACCGAGTTGTTCGTTCATTGCAGATCTCCGATCTTGCGTAGCATGACAAATAACATAAGCAAGCACTCGCTCACTTTCATTGATAAATAATATCTTATCGTGCGTTTTTTATATAAGCAAGTGCGTACTCATTTTAGCAAAGGCGATCGTCCGCTCTCAGATTGAATCGATCGAATCGATCGGGATCGACTGCGCCCAACTGGATAGCTACATTTGTCTATCTACAAGGGACGTTGCCAAGGCTCACTGTACTGTTGATAACCAACTCGCTTAAATGTAGAAATCATCGGGATATTATTGACATCTGTATCACAAAACACCCTCCACACTCCAATATCTTGTAATACCCTCGTTCCTTTAAGCAACAAATCGATCGCCAAACCCTGTCGGCGATATTGCGGCAAAACCCCGAAGTAATAAATAGTTGCTTCTTCCAGCCCGTCTCGCTTGCTGCCTGAATAAATGACAGGGAAAACAAACCCAACGATTCGATCGTCTTTATCGACTCCAATTTGCCACCACTCATCTCGATAAGAGAAACCATCTTTCGACTCAGCTAGAAACTGCTTGGCAGCTTGTCGAGCACCCAGTTCTGAGACTTGTTTGCGGTCTTTAGCATCAATTGAGGACTCCATCACCTGGGCAACTACCGATATTAACACCTTATCGCTCAGAGTGTTGGCAGCTTTAAACTCTAATCGAGCGGGAACCTCGATCGATGGCTGAGGTTCTTCCCAGACAAAGGGCACTTTCCAGTAAGTTTGCTAGCTCATATTAAAATTCAACATTGGCGAAATAACGATCGTATGAACCGAACGCAGATCGACCCTTGGCGAACACCTAAAGCTGCCCGATCGAATGAATCGATCGCCTCAAGTTTGTTAGTGATGCAAACAGTCGATCGATCCATAAGATATTTTATTAGATTAGACAATCGACTTGAGTGTATCTAATCCAGAAATAAAAGTTTCCCGATCTGAATATTCAGCTCCAAAGATGGCATCCATCAAAGCGAACATCAGACCATAAAAAGAAGATCGCTCCAATAATGAGTCAACCACAGGATAAGTTGATGCAAGCTGCTCGACAAAAGGATTACCATAACTGACAACAAGCCCAGCTATATCCCAGCCAGGATCGCCCCATGCCAATGTAGCAAAATCAATGATGCCAGTGATATTCTGTTCGCCATCCCAGAGAATATTGCTCGAACCAAAGTCACCGTGTCTCAATACACAAGGTAGGCTCGGCAATTGCTCGATATGTGATTGAATCTGCAAATACAAAGCCGCAGCAGTAGTTGAAGCTAGGCAAGGAAAAACAAACTGCTCTGCTTTATCCAGAAAACATGTCCACCAGCTCCGATCGATAGTAGGTAGCTCGATCTCACTCAACACATGTGGCTCGATTTCGTGCAGCGACATCAGAAAACGCCCAATTTGAGTTGCTAAAAGGTTTCTAGTCGCATCGGTAAGATTTTGTACCGATCTGAGTGGTTCGCCCAGAAGTTGGGGATGCAATGTTACGAATTCATTACTAATCTCCACAATTTGCATGTCTGGAATTGGCAGCACCAGCAAATTGCGGAGTAGCGGCAAAACTTTGACTTCTTTACGAACTCCTGAGATCGCATCCGCATAACGAGGACGACGAACCACGACGTTGCCTAATATAACAACATCACTATTCTGGCTATCAATTAATTTCATATCAAATCACTTTAGAGATCCAACATTTGCCAAATACTGATGGACGAACTGAACGCAGATCGACCCCTCACCCACCCCCGATGCTACCCGCTTGACAGAACCATGCCGGACATCGCCCACCGCAAACACCCCAGGAATATTAGTTTCCAGCAAATAGGGATCGCGATCGAGTTTCCAACCCTTGGGGCGATGACCGCTCGATAGACTACTACCACTGTGAAGATCGGCTCCAGTGACGATAAAACCGCGATCGTCGCACTCGATCGTCCCATGTAGCCATTCCGTGCGCGGGACGGCACCAATAAAGATAAATAACGAGGTTGCGGGTACCATTTTCACTTCCCCTGCAACCTCAATCGCGATCGATTCCAGACTCGTTTCACCTTTAGCTTCCACCACACTCGAATGCGGCTGGACGGTAATATTCGGCGTTTCGGCAATCTGCTCGATCAGATATTGCGACATGCTTTTAGTCAGCGATTCACCCCGCACCAGCATCGTCACTTGACGGGCATATTTCGAGAAATACATCGCCGCTTGTCCGGCAGAATTAGCACCGCCAATGATATAAACCTCCTCATCCTGACAGGACATCGCTTCCGTCTGCGCCGCTCCGTAGTATACGCCCGCTCCAGTCAATCGATCGAGTCCCGGTACATCCAGCCGCCGCCATGACACGCCCAGAGCCAAAATCAGCGCGTGGCAACTAATCTCACTCCCATCTGATAAAGTAATAAAACGATAAGGATCTTCGACCCGCATTCCCGTTACCTCTTGCGGGCTGAGAATCTCCACCCCAAAGCGTCTAGCTTGAGTGACCGCACGTCGGGCCAAATCGTTGCCACTCAAACCCGCTGGAAAGCCCAGATAATTTTCAATGCGCGAACTGGTGCCTGCTTGCCCGCCAGGGGCTTCGCGTTCGACCATTACTGTCCTTAGCCCCTCCGATGCTCCATAGACCGCAGCAGCCAGTCCAGCGGGGCCACCGCCGACAATAATCAGGTCGTAGAAAGGCTTTTCGGCTTGGGTACGCAGGCCGATTTTTTCGGCAACTTGGGCGATCGAGGGTTGAATTAAGCTGTTATCATCGCTAAAGATGACCAGGGGTAGAGACAAGCGATCGCAGTTGGCAAAGGTGGCGAGTTTTTGGGCTTCTTCGGATAGTTCGATATCCAACCACTGATAAGGGATTTGATTTCGCGCCAGGAAATCTTTCATATCGTGGGACTGGGGCGACCACCGATTGCCGATGACGCGGATGCCTTCAAAAGCTGGGCGAAAGTTGGCAAACCAATCATCAAGGAGATCGTTCAAGACTGGGAAAAGTTTTTCTTCCGGCGGGTTCCAGGGTTTGAGTAGATAGTAATCGATTTGGGTACTATTGATGGCGCGAATGGCAGCATCGGTATCGGCGTATGCTGTTAACAATACTCGCTTTGCTTCAGGAAAAATCTGTAAGGCTTGCTCTAAAAACTCGACCCCATTCATCTGCGGCATCCGCTGATCCACGAGAAATAGAGCGACGGGTTCGTTGCGGAGTTTGAGCTTTTGGGTGGCTTCAAGTGCCGCCGCGCCAGAATCGGCACGGATAATCCGATAGCGATCGCCATATTGCTGTCGTAAGTCTCGCGCCACGGCTTGGAGCACATCAGCATCGTCATCAACGGTCAAAATGACAGGTTTAACCATGTTGGAGATGGGTGCAGGGTGTACTCATTGATGTTTGCTCCAAATAGATTAAGTCGATCGATTAATTGGCAATCGCAGTTGAAAGCGCGTATTCCCTGGCTCAGATTTTTGTGGGATTAATGCTCTAAGCTAGTAGCTGTTGAAGATCGATCGCCCAATATCTGACGTAAATACTCGCCAATTTCGCTGCAATAGGATGAGTGGGGGGCACCTTCTAGCGACATCTCAATAATTTCGCCTCTAACTAATTCTACTTTGCGCTCATCGAGTATCTCCATCTCAATCATCTGATGATAATCTTGGAGACTCCATTTCGCAGTAACGATCGTCATCGAATCTTACCTCACGACTTGAGATAGTATAGATATTATATCATTCAGGCTGAGGAGTATTTCAAGGAGAGACTTGATGCCCAAAGCGACAGACAGCATTAACCTTCGTCTAGCTTGCTTAGAAGATATCCCTGCTTTAGCCGCGCTGATTCCAGTATCTGCTAGATCGCTTCAGGCAAGCTATTACACTCCGGCGCAAATTGAAGGAGCGTTAGGAACCGTCTTTGGTGTCGATAGTCAACTGATTCAGGATGCTACTTATTTCATTGCCGAAAGCGAAAACCAGATTGTCGGTTGTGGTGGCTGGAGTAGGCGCAAAACACTTTATGGTGGAGATTCTCGTACCGTTGGCGAAGCGTCTGCCTGCGCAGAGAGGCTCCGCCAACGGGGCAAGAACATCGAGGAAGATCGGTTGCTCGATCCCAGTATCGATGCTGCCAAGATTCGGGCATTCTTTGTGCATCCAGCATGGGCACGAAGAGGAATCGGTAGCGAGATTATGCGCCGATGTGAAATGGCAGCATTAGACGCTGGATTTAAAACCATTGAGATTGTTGCTACATTAGCGGGCGAACCGCTATATCAAAGTTTCGGGTATCATTTAATCGCTCGATTTGAGATCGCGCTTCCTAATAACAACGTTCTTCCAGTCATTCGGATGTTCAAGAATTTTACGCAGGCGAACCACCCGTCGTATTTACATTAGATTCCGCCGCCGTGATGACTCCTGGCAGTTTTTATCAAGAAATTATTCAAGCGGTAAAACAGTTAAATCGTCGAGTTATGCAGCCAAAGCGAGCGAAATTAGCAGTATCATTCGATCGGAAAATGGTGTCAAAATAGTGTGTGGCGCGATCGATACTCATTAATCATTCATCAGACCAAAGTTCTTCGCTGATGCTAACGAAATGTCTGGCAGGTTACGCAGCATATCATCCCAAGTATTTTGTCCTTGCAAAGCTTCCACGATAATCTGAAGCGGTTCGCTAAGAATCGCTGGAAAATCTGCCTCTTCAGAAAACTGAATTTTATACGCTAACTGTTCTTGAGGTGGCGTAAACCGAGCATTAATGCCCGCTTTGTTACCTCTGGCATCAACCCGATACCAACCAATCTCAGGTAGATATATGGCATTAAAACCATGCAAAGTATAAGGCGCACCCTTGTCATCAATACTCAATCGCTGATAACAAAATCCGGTTGGAATTAGATTAGCTCGTAGTAGTGCTGCTAGCAGATGACTCTTGGCGAAGCAATAACCTGTTCGATGCTGAAGAACATCTGACGCTCGACAAGTCACGGGATTCATTCGATAGTCAACACTGTGACGGATCTCGTCTTTGACCCATTTAAAGCAGGCTTTGGCGATCGCGATTGGTGCCCGCTCTCCCGCTGCAATTTGTTTGGCACATGCGATGATTTCAGGATGCTGCCAATCGATAATTTCACTAACTTTCAAGTATTCTTCCATATCCCAAACGTGCAGACATAGTTAAGTTTCATCTGTTTCTTCTGGATTAGTTAGATCGTGACTAACTACAGGCAATGGTAATCGAATCAAAAAACAAGTCGCACCAGGTTTAGAGTCTAGGGATACTGTCCCGTGATGGCGATTTTCGACAATCCGCCGGACGATATCCAAACCCAGCCCAGTGCCCTGTCCTACGGGTTTGGTAGTAAAGAAGGATTCAAAGATCCGCGATTGAATTTCTGGCGGAATGCCCATGCCAGAATCTGCCACCTCGACGCGAATATAGTTACCGTCCTGCGTGGTAGTAATTTTGAGCCGACCTTTGCCATCCATTGCATCGATCGCGTTATCGATGAGGTTCGTCCAGACCTGATTGAGTTCGCTCCCATAGGCTTCAATTTGGGGCAAGGCGCGATCGTAACACCGCTCGACTTCAATTCCGGTCTTGAGCCGATGTGAGAAGATTTGCAGCGTATCTTCGATGCCCTGATGGACATCGACTAATTGCCGTACCCCACGATCGAGATAGGAATATGACTTCATCGATTGTACTAGTGCCGCAATCCGTTCGGCTCCGCGCAACCCGCTGTCAATCATCGACATCACATCAAACGAGAGTGCCAGCCACCGCACGCCCAGATCTCGAAGTTCTGTCGGATCGTTCCGCCAGCGATCGGTGAGATTTGCCAAGGTTTCTACCGTCACACCCCCGATCGCTAGTGGTGCAGCTAGGTTCCAGGCATTGTCCACCCCGTAGTCTTCTAGCCACTCTAATAACTGTTCTTCCAGATCGCTGACTAGGAGCGAGTCGAGACGATCGTGCAAGATCCGATCGTAGCCCTCGTCGTGGACTCGCAGCCACTGCTGGGTGTGTGCGGCTTCGAGCTGGTGCTGCCCGTAGACTAGATTCATCCGCTGTAGCTCAAATAAGGCGGGAATGACATCTTTCAAGGCGTGGACGACAGCGGCAGCGGGATTGTTCAGTTCATGAGCCAAACCCGCCGCCAGAGTACCTAATGCTGCCATCTTCTCGCGACCGCGAATGAATGATTCGACCCCGCGCAGTCGCCGCGCCATCACGCGAAACACAGCCCGTTCAAAGTCCCGACATTCGTGGAGCAGGGTGCGAAAATCATCGCCTGCAATTTCGTAAGTCAGGCAGGGTGTGAGCGCATGTAGGGTAACGGGTACGGGTTCGTCAGTGAGGATCGGTGCTTCACCAAAGAATTCAGGTGCGCTGTGTTGACCGATCGGGATGTCGATGCCTTCACTGATACGGGTAATCCCGATTTGACCGGAGATTAAGATAAATACGCCTCGTGCGATGGTGCCTTCTTGGACGAGGATTTCGCCAGCAGTTAGCTCGACTTTGTGGGCGCGATCGCACGCCCAATGTAGTCGTTCTGGTGGTAGGTGTTGAAATAATTCCAGCTTGGCGAGGTCTTCGATACAGAGCATTAGCAATAATCCTCAGCTTGTGGAGGTTGAGTTAAGGAAGTTTAACGCATCATCAGTTTGCGTAAAGTTCATCTCGATCGAGGGTAGTGTAGATATCCTGTTGTGACTAAAGCGGCAGAACGTTCCCAATCACCGCAAAAAGTCTTAATTAGCATCCCTTCAACGATCCAAGTGAGTCTGTGCAAAACTTTTGACCATACGAACAACAGGAAGAACGCTTTCGTTGGGAAGCGAAATATCAAATTGCTGACTCACGTTATAGCCGAATCTGCGATATAACGGTTCCCCCGCCAACGTGGCAATAATCTCAATAGTCTTAAATCCAGCTTCTAATGCTGCTTCACACTGTTCCATAATCTGGCTACCAATCCCTCTTCGTGCCCACTCAGGATGAACAAAGAACGCACGAATCTTTGCCGAATCAAAGCTTGGATCGAGCAACCGATCTTCTTCCGCCTTCTTAGCCCGATCGGCTCCATAAAGCGTTTTTCGTTTACTCCAACCACCACAGCCGATAATTTGGTGCGTGTTCTCGGCTATAAAGTAAGTTCCATCCTGAATCAGTTGGCTGTCAACACCAAAAACGGTTCCCAATGCTGCTTCAATTTGTTCTGACGTGTAGTAGGTTGCTTGAAGTGTTCTAGCGGATTCTAGAATCAGATTCGCTAAAGCAGCGATGTCTTCTTGGCGAGCTAGACGAATCTGTATGTCCATTCTACCTCCTGCATGAATAGTAAAAGAGTGGGACAGTAATCGATACAGTCGATCGAACAGAAGATCGCCCACCCGCAGGGCATTAGCAACTATCGTCTATGCCATGAGATTTTAGGTTTAGGCGATCGCGGCTAGTTTACCAATCTCGATTTCGACATCTTTAAATATCATCACAGCGATGACACGATTAACTTCGTTGTTCATTTTCAAACTTATGACTCGTATCCCAATGTTAGCAAAACTACGTCTTCCAATTGTGCAATTATTTCGGGACTTAGTTGTCCCAATGTGCGAATCAAACGAGTTTTATCTAGCACTCTTATCTGAAAACATAGGGCGACAGAATCTTGAGTGAGTCCACCATTACCTTGTTCGATTAATAAGCAGATTGGCAAGGCAGCGCGACGTTGGTTGGTAGTTAGAGGAATGGCAATAGTCGTAGTTGAGAATTGGGAAACAAGGTTATTTTGGAAAATGATGACGGGACGAATGCCAGCTTGTTCGGAACCTTGAGTAGGATTGAGATCGGCTAGCCATATTTCACCCCGTTTCAAGGGATTAGTCATCGTTGGTCTTCTCGATCGAGCATTACTGCATAGTCGTTCATGCCCACTTCGGCAAACGCACGATCTTCATCAGCAAACTCCGCAAACACGTCAGCCAGTTGGATTGGATCGAGGACAACCCGATGGCGACGCTCATTGCGAAACTTCAAGAAAGCAATAAATTCAGCTACTTGCTGGAGTTGACTGTGAGTGAGTCGATCCAAGTCCTGCTTAATGGCTTCAGTGCTTACTGGCATAGGAAGAAAAAACGTTCGGATTTCCCTATTATAAAAGATCGCAATCGAATTATTTGAGTCGATCGATTAAAATATCCCCCCAAGGCATTAGCAATAATGCCCACTCTACAAGGGTTATTGTGTGGTGTGCAACGGCTCTATAAATCTCTATTTTCGGCCCAGTATATATAAAGTAGTGAGGTCATCCCAAATTCCCTCCTGAGTTATGAGAGATTCTAGCTCTGCCTCAAATTCCGCTTTAGCTTGTGCCAACTGTGCTGATGAAAGTTGTGGTAACTCATTGCCAGATAACTTTAAGGAGGTAGACGAAGGATGCACGACGACTCCTTGCCAGGTTGCTTTTGCGTTATTTAAATCCGTGTAGCTGCCATATTGCTCTGTTTTGACTTCAACTGCCGAAAAGCCGCTATCAATAAACAAATTTTGACACTGCTCAACCGATCCAATCCGATTGCTAGCCTCTAACGAAACGCCATATTTTGCAAACACTTTTCTTAACACAACAGCCCCAATATATGCTGTATCAGCGGGAGTATGAACACCGATTCGACCCCCAGGCTTGAGAAATTGATGCCACAGCCGTAATGTAGCTTGCTTGTTTTCCATCCAGGGAAATGTATTCGCGCACAAAACATAATCGAAATGATCGACCGGACAATCGAGAGCCTCGGCATCTGCAAGCTGAAACGATACATTCGTGAGTCCCAATGCTTCAACTTTGCTTTGTGCTTGCTCTAGCATTCCAGCAGAAATGTCGATTCCAATCACCTGCCCTCGATTGCCGACAATTTGGGCTGCCGCGATCGCCAGATGACCTGTGCCTGTGCCAATATCTAAAACAGTCTGCCCAGCACTAACCTGCGAATACTCCAGCAGATGATGACAAATCTGCACATGCCATTCGCTCTTATCATAGCTTTGACTTCTACGATCGTAAGATTCCGCCACCCCTTGCTTGTACTCATTTAATTCAAGTTGCTTCACCATTGGATGTCTTTTACAACTGCAATTTAACCTAACGCCAACTCAATTTTACTCCGAGCGCAACGGCTTTACCAGTGAGCTAGAGATTCAATTTTGGTGGCGATAGATTCGGGAGACGAGAAGATCTTGGATCGAATTGTGCTGGATTGAGATCGAATTAGTTCAGTCGAGCGATCAGAATATTGCCCACCCGCAACGCATTAGCAATAATCGTCAATGTCGGATTGACAGCCGAACTGGAGGGGAAGAAACTCCCATCCACCACATAGAGATTATCCACATCGTGAGTGCGACAATTCAAATCTAGAACTGAAGTGGTGGGATCTGTCCCAAAGGTACAGGTACCGCACTGATGCCCTACCGATGGCAGCGTCATCGTATTGCGCGGATAGATACTAAAGGGAATTATCTGCTCCGCTCGATCGACTTGTTTGAGCGTGTCAATCCAGCGTTTCGTCAACCGATCGCTTGCCGCTAAATTATTCGGCGTATAGTCGAGATAGAGCCGATCTCCAGCTACGCGCACCCGATTGGCAAGATCGGGTAAATCTTCAGTTTGCAGCCACCAGCCGACAGTGCGATCGGCAACAGTCTTGAGTTCTGCTTCTGGGCGCAGTTTGAGCAGGGGAGCTAGGAGGGCGGGGGCTTCGGCTGGTAGCATCGCGGCGAGGACATTGCCTGTATTTTGAATCAATCCCATCGGATAGGGAAAGTCGGGTTCTCCCCAATAAAAATCGCTGATACAAATGGTTTTTTGATAGACAGCAGGATTGAGTTTAGGACTGAGTTGTACCAAGGCAGTGCAGACGTGTTTCATCAGATTGCGTCCCACTCGATCGGAACTATTTGCCAAGCCGTTGGGATGTTTGTCATTGCTCGATCGGAGTAGTAATGCTGCTGAGTTAATTGCTCCACAAGCAACTACGATAATATCGCCTGTAAAGGTTTGCACTTCGCCGTGAATCTCTGCTTCGACTTGGGTTACTTCGCGTCCTGAAGGACTGGTATGCAGGCGGGTGACTCTAGCTTCAGTTATCAAAGTCACATTCCTATTGTGGCGAATTGGCTCGATACAATTGACATCGGCATCAGCTTTACCCTGTGTCAAACAGGGAAAGCCATCGCAGGTATTGCAACGAATGCAATTGCCCAAGCTTTTATCGACTTCGTTAAGTTTCAAGCCCAATGGCAGATTGAAAGGATTCAAACCCGCATTACTCAACCCATCTGCCAGCTCTTGCATCCGAGGTTCGTGACTGACTGGGGGGTGGGGATAGGGGTGAGTGCGAGCGGGTTCGGTGGGGTCGCTACCCGCTTGTCCGTGGACATCATACAGTTGTTCCGCTCGATCGTAATAAGGGGCAAAATCGGCATATTTCAGCCCCCATGCTGGCGAAATTCCATCTTTGTGGGCGACTGCTTCAAAATCCCGTTCGCGCATACGGAGCAGGGCTGCACCGTAGACTTTGGTATTACCCCCTACCCAATAGTTTGTTGCGGGACGGAAGGCGCGATCGTGTGTGTCGAACCACTGTTCTGAGGTGTGATAGCGTTCGCGTTGATAGACTTCGAGGGCACTCCAGTTTTCTTTTTCTCTGGGGAGGAAGGTGCCGCGTTCGAGGATTAAGATCTGTTTACCGCTGGGAGCGAGGTGATGCGCTAGGGTGCCGCCGCCTGCGCCTGTGCCGATAATGATGATGTCGTAATGAGTGTTGGTAGACATTGATTTTTCTTGGAGATTATTAGGAAATTTACTGATTCAATCGGTGTAACGTCTCGTTTTACCGACGATAGAAACCTCTGGTACTCGGTCGGCAGTTTCTATATAGTAAGTATGCAAGTAAGTTATTACGTTGAGATCGTTTACTTCGCTTGGGTTATTTACCGAGTTCTTCGCCAAATCCAGACTTCACCATCATCTGGATCGATCTTACTCCCGTCTCTAACAAACTGATTCTTCTCCAAAACTCTCCAAGATGCTGAATTCAACGGAGTCGTACAAGCCACGATCGTTTGAATCTCAACATGGGAAAATCCCTCCCTAAGCAACAGATCGACAGCTTGAGTAGCAAATCCGCGTCTCTGTTGGGAAGGCACGATTCCATATCCAATTTCAACCGAACCGTTGATATCTGGAGGACTTTTAAAACCGCACATCCCCACAATTAATCGATCGACTACAATCAATTGAGGCGACCACCAAAAACTATTTCTGGGGTCTTTGTTTAATCGATAGTTCACAAACTCTAACAAGAAACGGGGGGCAACCTCTTCATTATTAGGTAGCAATAATCCCTCTATTTCAGATGGTTCGGGTTGCGCTAGGAGTGCGGTCAGATCATTTTCTGTGGCTTGACGAAGAATCAACATAAAATATTGCAAGAGAGTGCTTTACTGACTAATCCGAAGCGATTACACGAGTCGATCGCTCAAATCCATCTTTCTATCTCGATCGAAATTACACCGAAAAATACAGCGTTTGTGGTTGTCGTGGTGTAATTTGGCGCACTTGACAGCCCGTTTACCAAATAGATAAGTATATAAACCTGCTGCTGACAACATCCCGCTCGGTGGGACGATCGCATACAGCCAGAATGCCGTCCAAATTTGGGCAGGTAAGGCAGAAGCAAGGCTTCGTGCTGGATTCATCCCAAAGCCCGATAAAGGGGCTTCTAGGGTGACGTAGAGGGCGACTAGGCATCCCGAAAATAGTCCGGTGTAGCGATTTAGTTTTTGGTGATTGCTGGTGAGTAACACCATCATCATCATGATAAAGGCGATCGCCCATTCACCCAATAACGCACCACTCCAACCCAGGGCACCAGGTACCGTGACGATATAATCGATCGGTGGTTGGGTAAATGCTTGCCCAAACACGATCGCAACTAGACAAACACCCACCCAGCCGCCTAAACATTGAAACAAGATATAAAATAACGCATCCTGGGTTTTAACTTTGCCCAGACGGTAGAAAGTCAGCGTCACGGCTGGGTTCATGTGGGCACCAGATTGTTTTCCCCAAGGCGAATAAATTAGAGCGATCGCGGTTGACCCCATCGCGATGCCGATTAAAAATCTCCGCAGATCGCCGTTGGGAATATTGTGATGAATGAGCGAGTCGGGATACTCAAACACGAGCGTCATTACCCCCGCCACAATCATGAATAGCCCCAGCATGGCTGCTTCCATCAGGTATTCTGGCAAGTGGTTTCTAAAGTTTTCCATCCCCTTCCGCCTCGGTGCGATGTCTGGCATTTTGGAAAATCAGGGTGGCGACTAAGCCCGTCCAACCTGTTTGGTGGCTGGCTCCAAGTCCGGCACCATTATCGCCATGAAAATATTCGTGAAACAAAATATAATCGCGCCAATGCGGATCGGTTTGGAATTTGGTAATCCCACCATAGACTGGACGGCGACCGGATTTATCTGGTTGAAATAGGGCGACTAACCGTTCGGATAGGGCGATCGCGACTTCTTTGAGCGTCATCTCAATTCCCGATCCGGTCGGACATTCGACCTTGAAATCGTCCCCGAAGTAGGTATGAAATTGCCACAGGGATTCAATAATCAGGTAGTTGACAGGGAACCAGATGGGACCGCGCCAGTTGGAATTACCGCCAAATAAATCCGTTGTGGATTCGGCTGGCTCGTAATGAATGTAATAATCGTGACCGTCTAATTTGAGGCAGTAGGGATGGTCTTGATGGTACTTGGAGACGGCGCGAATCCCAAAGGGGCTAAAGAATTCATTTTCGTCCAGCAGGCGTTGGAGAATCCGCTGAAGCTTGCTGCGATAAGCGATCGCCAGCAATCGCCGCGCTCCCGTTCCTGGCGTTTCCATACAGGCGACATTATCTTTGAGATCGTGGCGATTGCGAATGAACCAGTCCATCCGCCGCTTGAAGCCAGGGAATTTTTCTAGGGTTTCTAGTTCCAATACAGCGACAGCATACAGGGGAATCAATCCCACCATCGATCGCACTTTCAGCGGCAACTGTCGTCCATCGGGCAGGTTCAGTGCATCGTAGTAGAAGCCATCTTCCTCATCCCACAGGGCAATCTCGTCTTCGCCGATGCCATCGATCGCATCGGCAATATACAGGAAATGCTCGAAGAATTTACTGGCAATATCTTCATAAGCGTCATCCGCTTTCGCCAGCTCTAGGGCGATCCTGAGCATATTCAGGCAATACATCCCCATCCAACTAGTACCGTCTGCTTGATTGAGATAACCGCCAGTCGGCAACTCGGCACTGCGATCGAAGATCCCGATATTATCCAGCCCTAGAAATCCGCCCTGGAACACATTCTTACCGGAAATATCTTTGCGATTTACCCACCAGGTAAAGTTGAGCATCAACTTGTGAAACACCCGCTGGAGAAAGGCGCGATCGCCCTGTCCGCAAGACTTTTGCTCGATGAGATAGACCTGCAATGCCGCCCACGCTTGAACGGGGGGATTGACATCGCTAAATTTCCACTCGTAGGCTGGTAATTGACCGTTGGGGTGCATATACCATTCTCGCGTGAGCCGATCGAGTTGCAGCTTGGCAAAGTCAGGATCGATCTGGGCTAAGGGAATCAGGTGGAAGCCCAGATCCCATGCCGCAAACCAGGGATACTCCCACTTATCGGGCATGGAAATAATATCTTCACTAAATAGATACGTCCATTCGTGATTCCGTCCGGTTTTCCGTTCCGCAGGTGGCGAAGGCTGGCCCGGATCGCCTTTAAGCCAGTCATGGACGCTGTACTGGTAATATTGTTTGCTCCACAGCAATCCGGCAAAAGCTTGTCTTTGGATCTGGCGATCGTCCTCCGACATGGGGAATGGGCAAGCTGCTTGATAGAATTCGTCGGCTTCTTGTTTGCGGATTTGGAAAATACGATCGAATTCATCGCCAAACGGTTCTAAAATCTGAGATCGATCGCTCAATCGCAGTCGCACGGTTTTGGTCTCTCCAGGCGCAAATGAAAGCGAGTAATTGGCAGCAAATTTGGTACCGATGCGATCGGGATTTATCGCCTGTTTTTGTCCATTTACCACATAATTATTAATACCATCTTTGAGATAGGGAGAACGATTTTCCGTCCCAAATAATCGATCGTAATTGGTTTCGTTATCGGTAAATAGCAATTCGGCTGCACCTTCACAATCTAGCCAGCGCGTTCCTAGTGAGGGATGATGCGTCTCAATCCGGCTGAGGATAGAATCTGAATTTACCACTTTCATCGTGGGTCGTTCCATTTCTGGGTTCCAATCCCAGAGATTCCGAAACCAGAGGGTTGGGAGTAGCTGTAAAGTGCTAGCTTCATTACTCCGGTTGACGATCGTAATTTGAATCAGAATATCTTCTGGTGCCGCTTTAGCATATTCCACGAAGACATCAAAGTAGCGATCGTCGTTAAATATACCTGTATTCAGTAACTCAAACTCCGGCTCCAATCTACTGCGGCGGCGATTTTCTTCAATTAACTGAGTATAGGGAAATGCCCGTTGAGGATACTTATACAGACACTTCATATAAGAATGCGTCGGCGTATTATCCAAATAAAAATAGTACTCCTTGACATCCTCACCATGATTGCCTTCATTCCCCGTCAATCCAAACAGTCGCTCCTTCAAAATCGGATCGTTGCCATTCCACAATGCAATCGCAAAACACAACCGTTGCCTGGTATCGGAAATTCCGGCAATCCCATCTTCACCCCAACGGTAGACCCGCGATCGCGCGTGGTCGTGGGGAAAGTAGTCCCAAGCCGACCCATCGCGGCTATAATCTTCGCGGACGGTGCCCCACTGGCGATCGCTCAGATATGACCCCCAACGTTTCCAATAAGCGACCCGCTCTCGATCTTGTGCTAGTCTCTGTTGCTCTTGAGTCATCAAATTTTCTCCAGTACGGCTAACATCGATCGAGTCACGTAGCGATTGTCTTAAAAGTCAAGAAAAAACCGAGATAATTAGATAATCAATGTAGCCTGAATCATTCACTGGTCAAAATGACAGGTTTAACCATGTTGGAGAATGTACGTCAATGGATCGCTATAGAGTAGTTTAACGCAAAAGAAATTTATCCCAAAACTACGTTTAGGTTTTCTCGATCTAATCACGACCAAACAGCATTAGTTCGCTCTCAATCGTGCTGATTGAGTTGACTTAAACGTAGATGGCGACCAGTGAGCAGCCTACTGACTGCTTTAAGCAGAAAATTCAATTTCAGGCTTGACAAACCTAATTAAGTTAACCTAAGCTAATTGAGTTAGCTTCTTAGTTGTCAATCAATATTTAGCTTATGTCACGTCCTAGAGGACAAACACTCTCGCGAAAAGATGTGGTTAATGCTGCCATCCACTGTTTGCAACAAGATGGTGAGTCTGGTTTAGGTGTAAATCGAGTTGCTCATGAATTGGGAATTCGCCCTCCTTCGATGTACAAGCACATTGATGGTAATGAAGCATTACGTCGTGCAGTAGCAATTGAAGGAATGCGTCGGTTGACCGATTATCTGAGTCATCAGGTGCAAGGTATCCAAGATCATCGGTCTCTCATTCGAGCGATCGCTATCGGAATTCGCCAGTTTTTTCATCAGCATCCTGCTTTACATAGCGTGATTACCACAACCCCAGTTGATGACGATCCCGAATATGAATCAGCTAAACAAGCTTTTCTCGCCTTCAATGGTGAATATTTACAACCTTTTGGAATACAAGGGGATGAAATCATTCACGCAATGCGATTGTTAGTTTCTACCTGTCATGGTTTTGTATTGTTGGAACGCTCAAGGCGATTTACTGCACCTCAATCCTTAGATGATAGTTATGAATGGTCGATCGACAGCTTAATTTTTGCGCTCGAACATAGACAGCACGACGGATATGTAGAGCAATAACTGCCTCGCTTTATCAAAGATTGATGTTACTTTAGGAGTTCAAACATGGAAACACCTGCACGTTATCTTTTGTTTCACGCCTCAATTGTTCTCCTCATTGGATTACTGTGCGGCGTACCATACGGTCAGGCGATCGTGAATAAAAAGAGTGATGAAGTAATCAGGGCATGGAAACTAGCGCATGGCGCATTATCGCTTGGCGCGACTACGATGATTGGAATGGCAGCGATTCTTTCATCTCTGCAAGTTGATACAGGCATTCAGTGGGCAATTGCAATCACATTTATTATTTCAGGTTATGGTTTCTGTATAGCCTTAACGATTGAGCCGTTTGTAGGGGATAGAGGTTTATCTTGGTCTGGGATATGGTCTAATAAAGTTGTCTTTATCGGCAATATTATTGGTGCTTTGAGTTCTTTGATTGGGACGTTGATAATAGTTTATGCCTCCTATGTATCTTTATAGCAAGAAGTCCCAGTAGTGGCGTGACCGGACTAAAACTGTGAGCATTTAGATCCCTGAAAATACAATTATTATATTTCACGCGATCGTTATTACACACATTTTTAGTCCGGTCATATTAGTGGCCAGTAGGGTGGGCAATGTCCACCAACTAGGTTTCAGGCATTCTTGCCTGTTCTATATATATTTTCACCGACCCACTTATCGCGGCTATTGCTCTTGGTAATTCCACAGCAATCCACCATCGACAACGAAGGTGGTACCAGTCACATAATCTGACTCCGAGCTAGCCAAAAATGCCACCATTGCCGCCACATCTTCCGGTTTTCCCAATCGCTTGAGCGGAATATTTTGGAGCAGGGCATTGAGTTTTTCGGGATCGTTTAATAACTTGGTATTGATTGGAGTTTCGATCGCGCCTGGAGCCACATTATTAATCGTAATTCCCAAAGGAGCAAGCTCGATCGCCAGATTGCGAGTCAGCATTTTCAAGCCACCCTTACTAGCGCAGTAAGCGGCAAAGTGCGGGAAAGGTAGCTCTTCATGTACCGAACTAATATTGATGACTTTGCCAGGTTGCTTGAGTGCCATCCGATGCTGGACGAAAGCTTGGATGGCAAAAAAGATCCCCTTGAGATTGACATTCATCACCGCATCATAATCGGCTTCAGTAACATCCCAGAAATCGGCATTCTTCTCAATCCCCGCATTATTGACCAAAATATCGAGCTGACCGAAATGAGCGATACTTTCTGATACCATCCGCTGGACATCGGCGATCTTACCCGTATCCGCTTGGACGATAAAACCACCGCTGCCAGCCGCTTGCACCTTGGCGAGAGTCTCCGCTGCGCCTTCTGGGTGAGAACGATAGTCGATCGCAATTCTAGCTCCAGCTTCGGCTAGCCGAATGGCGATCGCTTGTCCGATCCCCTGACTGCTCCCCGTAACTAAGGCGACTTTTCCTGCCAGTTTCATATTGTTATTTCTCAAGAATAGATAGAATTTGACTTAGATAAAATAGCAAAAATTTTGCTGACAATCGCCGAAGGTTCCACACCAAAAATCGACGTTGGCATCGCACCTACCTTCGTAGAAGTCTCTTTGAGAGAAAATCGCGGCATCTCCCGATCGACGAAATAATAGGTAAATCCGAGTTTGAGCTGCCTTACCCGATCGATTAACGTTGAAACGGTCGAGATTGTCTCGCTCACATCTTTGCCCCTCCGTTAGCACAAATCTCTTGACCTGTTAACCACCGCGCCTCTTCACTCACCAAGAATGCCACCACATCCGCAATATCTTGGGGCGTTCCCACCCGATTGAAGGGCGAACTGGCGGCGGCTTGCTGCTGCACTTCCGGCGGCATGTTGCCAAACATGCCAGGAACTGTCGGCCCAGGCATGAGAGTATTGACCGTGATATTGCGATCGCCCACTTCTGTTGCCAGTACTTGAGTAAAGAGCTTAATTGCTGCCTTACTTGCTGCATAAATTGCCATCCCAGCTTCGGGATGAAGGGTGGTGGAGGAAGAAATGTTGACGATTCTGCCACCATTACTCATGTGTCGTGCGGCTTCCTGTAGGGCAAACAACACGCCACGCACATTCAGGTTAAACACCTTGTCATAGTCCTCCTCGGTCACGTCCGCGATCGCACCCACCACGCCTATACCTGCATTGTTGACTAAAATATCGAGTTGCCCGAAGTGCTGCATCGTCTCGGCAAACAAACGGCGAACATCCTCCACTTTGCTCAAGCTTGCCTGGATTGCCACGCTCTTGCCGCCTGTTGATTCGATCGCCTTCACGACTTCATTCGCTTCTTGTTCGCTGCCTGAGTAATTAACAACCACCGTTGCGCCATCGCGTCCCAGTCGTTCGGCAATGCCACGTCCGATGCCGCGCGATGAACCTGTGACAATAGCTACTTTTCCTGTCAAATCTGCCAATGCTCTGACCTCCAATAGGGTTTTTTATTTTTCAATAGGTTCGATAAGTCAGGCAAAAAGAGTAGAGATATCCATAAACAGTCGAACAGAGGTAACTAATCCTTCATCATTTTTCTCTGTAATCGCCACAGCCGGAATTGTTATAGATTGATTGTCTTTGCGTTTAAAGGTGTTGAATGCTTCTAAGACAAAATTCCGATCGTCACCATAGATATTTTGCAAATTGTGTTCGTCGCTATCGATCGTTGCCCAGAAGGCTGCTAAGCTTTCTACAATCTTCTGCTTACCTTTGACAAGTGGATTGTTGCAAAACTGCATTTCACAATCTTCTGCCAAGAAGGTGGCATAGGTATCGATGTCGAGTTTATCCATTGCATTTAAATAAGTAAGATACCACTCATATGCACTAGGACAAGCTGAACTGCAAACATCCCCACGCCACCTGCTGCTCCATGAATCAACACGGTTTGTCCGGCAGACAAGCGACCTCGATCGAACAATGCTTGCCACGCTGTTAATGCTACGGCTGGAATGGAGGCGGCTTCGAGATAATCGAGCGATTCGGGCTTGGGCGCGATCGCATCGACTTTGGCGATCGCATATTCAGCAAACGAACCAGAACGGCTGCGTTCCATCATGCCGTACACGGCTTGCCCCACTTCAAAGGCAGTGACACCCTCGCCGAGTGCCGCCACAACTCCAGCGGCATCCGAACCAAGTACGATCGGTAATTCAAATTTAAAAACTTGTTCCAATTCCCCGTCGCGAATTTTCCAATCGATGCCGTTAATGCCAGCGGCGTAAACTTCTACTAAGACCTCACCCGCTTGCGGTTCTGGACGTGGTGTGTCCTCATAAACTAGTGCTGCTGGTCCGTAGGCATGTATTCGCATTGCTTTCATCATTGCCATCGATTGACTCCTGTATTTGAGATAATGGGCGAACGTCACCAGACGTTAAATGTTTCCTCGTCAACAGACCAAATTAAAGCGAAGGCGCAGGTAAGCGGCAACTTCAGCGGTCGCACATTTTGCCACTTCTGTTGAAGTTGCGGTTTTAAGACTCTCCCTTGCTCAAGAATTGCGCGATCGTCAGAGGTTTGATGTGAGGATAGCGATCGTTTTGCAAATGGTCGAGTTTGCCTTTACCCGATACCATCGTGTATTCGTACTGCTGTGGAACATACTCTACAGGCGAACTGGCTGAAGGTTTTTTGGCAGCAATCCAGGCTTGCAATTCTGCTACACTACCCAAGGGTTTTTCCTTTAAGATGTTGCCTGTCGCCTGTTCGTAGGCAGCTTTCAACTGCTTGGTAGTCAGGACATCACCCGCCACTTCCAGTGCCGTATTGGCCAAGTCTGGATCGCTAACAGCTTCAGCGACATACTTGGCAGTGTCGTCGGTAGTCGTGAAATCGAGCGGCGTATCGCCATCGCCCCAGTACTGAAATGTCTGATGTTCTAGGTCGAACTGCGGCATATAGGGAGTACCGACGTTATCCATAAACGCGCCATTGAGTACCAATGTATACTCCAAACCGCTGTGCTGGAGATACTCAAATACTTCCTTGCGTTTATCTAAATTGTCATTATCGCCATAGTCCAACTTGCGGTAGTCCACTGAATAATCGGAAGGAATGAAGCGTTTAACACCCTGCTGTTTAGCCGCGTCAATTAGGTTTTTTTGCCCTGGCGTAGTCACTTCATTATTGCCGACCGCAGACACGACCACATCTACTCCCGTACACAGTTGCAGCAAGGTTTCTGGCTCCATCAAGTTGCCTTCGACGATCGTCGCACCTTGGGCTTTCATTGCGTCGATTTTTTGGTGATTTTCTGCATTACTATCGATACTCGTTCGCACCATTGCCCGAACATTAATGTTGCCTTTGTCGAGCAGAGCCGCAACAATTTTTCCACCCAGCATTCCTGTGGCACCAGCAACTAGAACAGTCGATTTTGTACTCATGATTTTCCTGTTATTGTTTAATGAATTTGCGTATAACGGCGATTGAGTGATTGCGATCGCTCTGTGTCAAACAGTCAGATTTTCCCTGTGTGTTACTAAAGCTTGAGTATAGACAACTAAAACTTTTGTCATTCTTTTTCCTATATATTTATGAGCCGAGCGATCGCTCTAGTAACCCTCGATCCCAATGGGCTAAATTTGCTGCCGCCTCATAGGTGCTTTGCAGAAACGTCAGCAGCATTGCTTCTGGATCGGCTGCTTGCCGTACTGTCTCATAGGGCAAGATAAACTCTCGCATCTGGGAGTTGTAAAACGCCTCCTTGGGCTGAATTGGATAGGTTTGAAAGGCGGACGGTTCGGGATAAGCGTAGGCGTAAAAAACAGCCTCTGTCACTGCTTTATCTCCTGCCCAGAATCCGCAGCTACTCACCTCATGGGAGTATGCTTCCCGCGTTACCCAATCCGCCATTCCCGGCACTCCACCAGGATGCTGGGGAGCTGGTCGTCCAGAGAAGCGAGTGAGGGCGAGATCGAAACTACCCCAGAAAAAATGGACTGGACTAGATTTGCCAATGAAGTTCGATCGAAAAGTTCTCAGGATGCGATCGGTTGGCACCAGAATTTGCCAAAATCGCTGGGCTGATTCTGGATCGTAAGTAGTATGTTCGTTATCTCGATCGAAGGGAATGGGATCGGCGATCTCTTGAGGCATCGTCCAAATCCGCACTTCAATATCGATCTGGTTCAATGCTGCCATCACCGTCTGGTAGAAATCTGCTACCGATCGCGGCATCAGGGCAACGGTTTGGGTTGCGCCATCGCTCGATTCAATGTGCAACTGACGATCGATAAAGTCAAACCGGATCTCTACAGCACGGGTTTTGTAGGGAATTGTCCCAGTTGTCAACCCGCGTGGGGTCACGTAGAGGGTTGAATGCCACCAGTGATTGACTGGGGGAGACAGTGCCAGTCGAATTTTGCCCACGATCTGCGTCCATAAGTGGAGTGTTGTGTAGGTCTCTTGCCAGTCTGCCAGCGGCAAACTAGGGAACAAGAGTTCAGCAGGCGAATCGGAAGTGGAAATAACCATATAGCAACTTCTTTAGGCGAGGTCGAATAACAAAATTTCAGCGTTGGATTCAGTGGTCAGTTCCAGCAATTCTGGACTGTTAATTTGCACCCCATCGCCTTCTCGCAATGATTCGCCATTTAGTGTCACTATGCCCCTTGCCACTTGAAGCCAAGCGAAACGATTGGGGGGTGTTTGAAATTCGATCCGCTCGCCCGTTGATAGCACTGAGACATAAAGATTGATGTCTTGATGAATCACGACCGAACTTTCTCGCCCATCTTTGGCAGCAACCAGTCGCAGTTTGCCTTGCTTCTCTGTCAAGGGGAAATCGCGTTGGTCGTAGCGAGGGGTGATATTTTGGCGATCTGGCAGCATCCAAATTTGAAGAAAATGCACGGGTTCGCGATCGGAATTATTAAATTCGCTGTGCTGAATGCCCGTGCCTGCGCTCATGATTTGCACATCGCCTGGGCGAATCACCGAGCCAGTGCCCAAGCTATCTTTATGTGCCAATTCTCCTTCTAACACATAGGTGAGAATTTCCATGTCACGGTGTCCGTGAGTGCCAAACCCAGCACCTGGAATAACCCTGTCGTCGTTGATTACCCGCAGCGATCGAAATCCCATGCGATTGGGATCTTGAAAGTTGCCAAAAGAAAACGTATGGTGGCTGTCTAGCCAACCAATTTTGCTATGCCCTCGGAGATTGCGGTCGTGAATTGTGTGTACGGTATTGCTAATCATCTCATCGCCTTGTATTAGTGGACTTGCTTGGATTAAGGTGTAAACGGTTTAACTAATCTGCTGCTGCTCCATCGCCCGTTTTACCCCCTCGTCTTCGCGCCAATGATGATAAAAGCGGTCGAGATTGGGATAATCTGCCAAGCCATTCGGTAACAAATTGCCCCAACGAATCATCGCAAACGCATAGGCATCTGCGATTGTGCGGCGATTTTCCACCACATAATCTTTACCCTCTAAATGTCGATCCAAATGCTGGTACACGCGATCGATGAGTTTATAGGAGGCTTCCTTGATGGATTGCTGGGTTCGATCGCTGGTGTCGGTTGAGTACCGAGCTGGCACAAAAAATGGAAAAAAGGCAGGATGTACATCACCAGTCAGAAAGGCGAGCCAGCGGTCGAGGTCATACCCATCTTGCAACGTGCCATCATCGCCCAGCTTTGCCGCTGGATATTTCCGCGCTAAATATTTGAGCACAGCATCCGCTTGATTCATCACGCCACTCTTGCCGTCAATGATGGCAGGAACTTGTCCCAACGGGTTGAGTTCGAGATACTCTGGATCGCTCGGCTGCACTTTTTGGAGATCGTAGGTTTCGCCAATCCACTCCAAAACGATATGAGGGGCCAGAGCGCAGGTTCCAGGAGCGTAGAATAGTTTAATCATAGTTGTGTCACCTCAGCGTTGTAAAAGTTGAATACAGTCAATTTTGTAGTCATGATTTTCCTGTTATTGTTTAATGAATTTCGTATATCGGCGATCGAGTGGCTAGATTTGATCGCCTTCAACCCTCACCAATCTCGCCCGTCTCATCTCAAATCGAAGTAATTGAGTTTGTTCGTTATCTGCTCGCCAATGTCCCAAACTCCTTCGGCTGCCCAAGTAGCGCGAAATGCTTCATAATCCAAATGATTGGCAGCATCAGCAGAGCGATCGCATAAAGCACGAATCGCCGCTTCGTCTACTAGTTGATGTAGCATGGCATTGTCGGTCACGTTTGGCTCTACCATGATTTTTCTTGTCCTTTTTTCTAGTTTTCAGCGATTATAATGGCAGTAATTTAGCTTTCACAGAAATATTTTTACGACACCATTTAATGAGGCAGACTAGTTACTTGAAAAGCTACTACACGCCAACGATCGGGCTGCCGTAGCCAGACTCGGATAATCCGGTAGAGTCCGCGATCGGTTTTGCCTTTATATGTTTCATTCACATCCCAAGTTGCCGTGACGATCGCGGTATTTTCGTGAATTCGGACTAAAATATCGCTGGGATTGATATATTCCATTTGAACTAGCTTCTGTGCTAAGTTCTCTAGATAAGTTGCGCGATCGACGACTTCACCAACAGGGCTGGTATACAAGAAGTCATCGGTCAAAAAATCATCGAAGGTTTCAGCATCATTTTTGATATAAACATCAATCCATTCCTGCTCCGCAGCCATCACTTCTCTTGTTACATCGGATTCAGCGATGTTCATATTCTGTCTGCTCCTATCTCAAAATATGTAAGTTGTTGACAACGATCGTTCGCCATTAGCGCGATTGAATTGCACTAGACTAATTTGCATCGTAACTAAGTTATGGTTGCAAATTCTTCAGCCGCTTGCGCTCTAGAGAATAAGCAATACCCAGCAATATGAAAATAACCACATCAACAATTGGTTGAAATGGAACTGCATTTGCAGCAAACTCTGGATCGATTAGTGCGGTTCCAGGAAAAAACACGCTACCTAGTTGCGTAATCCAGTAAGCAGATGCAAATACCAATGCGGCTCTAAGCTGAACCTTCTGAGCTGAAATATCTCGTGCCGATCGCCATGTAAACCAGAGCGTACTCGTGCCTAGCACTACAGCCAGCAGCATTGTTTGTGCATTATGAAACTTAGCATGTGGAGTCCAATGTGGATTATAAATATGTGTTTGATTCCAATCAAATACATATGGGCTAATTATGGTAAACACCGCAACAAATGTAATAATTGACCTACCAGCTCGGATGTTTCTCATATTACTCCCTACTATTTAATCCTCTACAATGCCATTTATATCGGCAGTAAATTCCACCGTATAAAGGTGTTGGTCGGCACTAATTAATAAATCTTTATTAACTTCCCGCAACCTCAGATACTCAGCATCCCGATGACTGGCTTCAAACGCTGCTTGACTTTCCCACTGGGTATAATTGACAACGCGCACACCATCAATACTCCGATGGATGCTTGAAGCAATAAATCCAGGTTGTTTCCGCATTACTGTGTCGAGTTCCGATCGCAGTGCAGCTAGCAAAGCTGCTTGTTTTTCTGCTGCAACTGTAAAGACATTCACCATCGTGATGACTGGATTGCTCTTTTTGATTGTGATGCGATTCATAATTTAATTTCTCCTTGAATTTTTAGAGGTTTGCCCGATCGAATAACTCCTCAATCTTCACCAAAGGTGATGTGAAGCTACAAAATACCACCGTTAGCTTGAATATTCTGTCCTGTCACCCAATGGGCATCATCACTGACCAAAAACGCCACCACATCCGCGATATCTCCTGGTTGTCCCAAGCGTCCGAGGGGTGTTTGTTGAATCAGCGGATCGATCGCAGCTTGAGGCATCGTTAACCCATCCGTATCGGTGACACCTGGAGAGATGACATTGACCGTTACCTGACGATGCCCGATTTCTTTAGCCAGAGCGAAAGCAAATCGTTCGCCTGCGGCTTTACTGGCGGCATAAATACCACCAGTTGGAATCGGCATCATCGTCCCACCAGTCGAGAATTGGACGATCCGACCGCTATCTTTCACGCGATTAGCGGCTGCTTGCAACATATACATCGCACCCTTGGCATTGACCGAAAATACTTTGTCAAAGTCCTCGTCAGTTAATTCGGTATGGGGCTTAAATACCGATACTCCTGCCACATTCACAACGATATCGATATCGCCTAATTTCTGTTCGGTTTCATCAAACAAGCGCAGCACGTCAGCTCGATCTGCCACACTGCCTTGAATTGCGATCGCTCGTCCACCCTGCGATTCAATCTCTTGGACTACAGCGTGAGCTTTGTCGGGGGAAGCGATATAGTTGACTGCAACTGTTGCACCATCTTTACTCAAGCGTAAAGCCACCGCTCGCCCAATCCCCCGCGATGAAGCCGTCACGATCGCCACTTTTCCGGTTAAATTTGTCATGAGTAGCCTCTTACTATTTTAAATTCTGTCTTTACAACAAATACTAAAAAATGGTTGAAGTATTCCTTTTGGGATATTACGGTCGATCGCCCAATCTCGAAATCAATCAAAAGAAAGATTTTTGAACCAAATTTGCTAAATTTAACCTCTACATTTCGATCGCGATTTTAAAAAGTATTGAGATTTTAAGTTGCCTCAGAGCGGGTGAGGTTTCGCACTTGAGACTTAAAGACTGCAACTACCAGCGCGATCGCGACTAAAATCCCGCCAGTCAGAGCATAGACTCCGCCTAAGCCGAGCGTTTTAGTAAATGGTTGACTGGCAATCGGCGATAGAAACTGTCCCAAAAACATCGCGGTGGAAAGACCGCCCAAAGCCAGACCCCGCTTGGTATCGGGGACGGCGGTACTGAGCCAAACTGTCATATTCGGCATTAAGATCCCCAGCCCCATTCCAGCGATTGCTAAACCAGCCAACACTTGCGCCCAGATCGAGCTTTGTCCGATGAGTAAATAGCCAATGCCCATCAAGCCAAAGATAATCGGTAGAAAACCAACAAAGTCTAGCCGCTGTCTGAGTTTGGCATAGCTTACAGAGGCTCCAGCACTAAATAACGTACATAAAGCGATCGCCATCCCACTTTGGGTAGGTTCAGCTTTGACTAAGCTCTCTAGGAAGAACGGCAACTGCACGGGAATGAGATAGAAAGCGAGTTGGCTGATTACTGTTAAACCATAAACGATCGCCATAATCGCGATCGGTAAAGCCTGAGTAGAGGTATTTGCCTTAGAATCGCGGGCGATCGAATGCTGCCGATCGGGTTCTAAGATAAATAGCGCGATCGCTGGGACAATCGCCCAAGCAAACAGATAGATGCCGAAGGGAAAATGCCAATTTTGCTGTGCTAGAGTGCCTCCCAGCGTCAGGAACAACACCCCACCCAAACCCATCGAGCCTGCTTGCAAACCCATGAAGGCTGCTCGATCTGAGCCAGTATAGTAATCGGCAATCAGCGTCGTCGCGCTCACCATTACGCCAGCAACCGCCAATCCCAAACAGGCACGTCCGATTAAAATTGCGGTTAAATCGTTGAGGTACAGCCCCGAACTGCCTACTAGTCCATAGACAAACGTTGCAGATAATAGTAAGGTTTTGCGTCCATAACGATCGACGATCGCCCCGGCAATTAGCGAACCAATTACAATAAACAGTACGGGCATAGTAATCGTTAATTTGACTAATGTAGTTAGGGTGTCCCGATCGACACTCCCAGTTACAAAATGTTTGGTCATTGCGGGTAGAGCTGGCGAGACAGTTGCCCCAGACATCACCGTCAGGCTACTAGCCAATAACAGTGTTAATTTGGTCGTCCAAGTATTGGGATTTGACATCAGTTAACTCTTTTTTATTAATAGTTACAACTCGATCTAATATCTTTTTAGCCGATCGATGACTGGAGATGTTCGAGTGGCTCTATATTATGAAAATGAGCAAAATCAATATACCGATTGCGATCGTCAACGATGTGAATGATATCGACTAGTCGGTGATTCAAAACGATATGATGCGCGCCATAAGTGTGGCGAGAATGCACATTTTGCGAGACAGTTTCATCCATCCCGCTTAATGCTGCGATAATCTGCGATTGAGAAGCAATCAAAGATTCAGCCGAAAAACCATATAGGGGACTGTGCTCGTCGATCGGGTGCATCAATGTCCACGGGAGTGAGAAAGTGGGCGTATGGGAACGCGATAACGACAGTTGATAAAATCGCCTAATCTGTTGCCCTTCTGTAGTAACTTCATCCCGACTGAGGTAGATCGTCACCTGTGCTTCGAGAATCTGATTGCGCCGCTGATTGCCAGCTCGAAACATTAAAGTGGGCAGATCGTTGTGGGGTGCAATTACGGCAAACTTACTAAAAATCACCTTGGCTGTCGGACGCGAAAACCGCGCAAAACTAATTCCCGTCAATAGTGCGAGTGCAAACAAACTGGCGATCGATTCGATCGTCACGATCGTATTGGCATAGGTAGTTTGCGGAGACATCACCCCATAACCGATCCCCGCAAAAGTCTGAACGCTAAAGAAAAAAGCATCTTCAAAGGAGCCAGGTTTACCATTGAGGATGCCATTTCCTCCCAGCAGAAATAGCCCCGCAAAGATAACATTCAAGCCCAAGTATAAACAGCAAACAATAACGATAAAACCCCACCAAGGCAATGTCAACATCAAGTGGTAAGGTTCTTGCCAGTTTCGATACCATTTGTTGAGTCCCTGCACTGAAAATAGCCCATCTTCAACCTTGATATGGAGTCTATTTCTTGAAGATAATTGCGGCGATCGAATGCCAATTTTGGGAATTTTCATTTTAATTATTAGCAAGGACTGAGGTAAATTTAGCGAAGTAGGCAGGATCGGCGATGCGATTAATTAGCAACATTTTTCCATCACTATTCACAATAGATCGATCGCCGAAATGTCCTTCTAACTCTTCACCGCTGAACTTAATCCGAATCTTCAAGACTTCATGATAGATAATGCGACCTGGGTAGACTTCAATCGGATTATAAGCCTGAGCCGATTTAAACTCGATTTTGGCAAAGATTGATTGCCAAGTTGTTGGGTTACAGAAGAATGCCGAACCTTCATGCGACTTATCATTGACAATATAAGCCAGTCCTGGATGGAAAAGTTGGGCAATCGCCTGCGAGTTAGTTTGTTGTAATGCCGCAGCATAATCGTTAAGCCATTGCATACCAATAGATGTGGTCATGAATTACTTCCGCTAATCGGTTTCCTGTCAACTTTCAATCTAAATCAAACTAAAGCATCGCCGCCGTCTACGAGTAAAGTAGCTCCGGTGACAAAGCCATTACCCATCAAAAAAAGTACGGCATCAGCAATCTCTTCAGGTTTACCGATTCGCTGGACTGGCAACTTATTAGCGATCGCTTCGACAATTTCATCCCGCTGTTCGCCGAATACTTTATCGAGCATTTCACTATCGATTACACCCGCACAAACTGTATTTACTCGAATTGGTGCTAACTCTACGGCTAAATTTCGGGCTACAGCTTCAATCCCAGCATTGGCAGCACCAGCAACGGCAAATCCAGGATAACCGCGCCGACCAGCCAACCCTGAAATAAAGGTAATCGAACCATTCATCCGAATTCGATCGCTGGTATGTTTCACTACCTGTAAAGCTCCCCAAATCTTGCTGTCTAAAGTCGGACGCAGTTTCTCGATCGTGGTTGCGGGTAAGGTAGCAGTGGTGGCATCTTGAGCGGAAATAAACAGGTGGTCGAAATCCCCAATCTTGGCAAATGCTTGGGATATGGCAGCTTCATCCATGATATCAATTGCGATCGCTCGAACATGCTCTCCAATCGCATCTTTGGCTCGATTCCGCAAAGCGGAGGCTACGCCAACGAGTTTAGATAGCGATCGTCCCAAAATGAAAATGCTTGCACCTTCACTATGCGCTAGTTTTGCCACTGCCAAGCCAATACCCGAACCACCGCCGACGATCGCTACAACCTTATTTGTTAATCGCATTTTTAACTCCTTCACCTAATGTCATCACTCATCTTGCCTCAATTAAATAAGTAGATCGGGATAAAGATCGATCGGTGCGATCGCGCGGCCAAACAGAACGTAAGCTCTCAGTTAACCGTCGGCACAAAGCCACCATCAACTCGAATATTCGCACCATTGATATAGTCAGCTTTAGGACTGGCAATAAAGGCAACCGCGTTAGCAACATCTTCAACTCGTCCGAGTCGTCCCGATGGATTTGGTCCCCACTCCGCCACCAACTTCTGTTCGCGCTCCCCTTTATCTTTAGGAACTCCCGCCTCATCAGCCAGCTTGTCGATCATTTCTGTCCAGATGACTCCAGGACTGATAGCGTTGCTCGTCACACCTGTATTAGCCAGGGCATTGGCAAGCGAAACAGAAAGATTGACTACGGCTGCTTTTGAAGCAGCATAAGCACCCTGATAGACCAAGGGTTTACTGGCTTCGCCGCTGGCAATGGAGACGATCCTTCCCCAGCCCCGCTCCCGCATTCCTGGCGCAAGGCGATTGGTCAGCCGGACAATGCCAGCAACGTTGAGGTTATAGATTTCCATCCAGGTATCGGCATTTGTTTGAAACCAATCCCCCATCGGTGCAATGCCTGCATTGTTGACTAAAATATCGATGCCGCCCAGGGTATTCTGTATTGCTGTGACAACGGCTTCTGCTCCTGCTTCTGTAGCTAGATCGCCCACTGCAATCGACGCTCTCCCTCCTGCTGCAATGATTTCATTGGCAACTCGCTTGGCTGCGGTTTCTCTCCTGCCCTGCACGATAACGATCGCGCCTTCAGTTGCTAGCGTTTTGGCGATCGCTTCCCCAATGCCGCTAGTGCTGCCCGTCACAAGTGCTCGTTTGTCTTGAAGTTGTAAGTCCATCTTGGGTTCTCCTATTTCGATTAATCAGAAATCTCTTGACGATCGTGCCTGAAATCTAGCTGGTGGGCAGCGATGCGCTATGGAATAACACGATCGACTTGCAATTTCTGAAAGGAATTCAAGAACATCTGTTCGGAGTCATAACAGTCAGAGAACCCATATTGTCGCGCTTTGAGTGTATCGGACATGATGTCATAATCGAGTGCAAAACAGGCATCGGCGTATGCCCAGGATGCAATCTCTTCAAATTTGTAGGGCTGAAGCTCGTAACGCTGAACGAGGGAATCCCACAAGGTAGACTTATCAGCCATGAACTCTACCAAGTTGAGCGGCTGGGGATAGCCTACCTCCAGACCAAAGTGGGTGGCGATTTTAGACCAAAGATGTTCCCAACGAAAGAAGTCTCCATTCGTGATATTAAAGGTTTGACCAGCACACTGTTCCTCGGTTGCTGACCAAACCATTGCTTTGGCTAGTAGCGTTGCATCAGTCACCTCAAACAATGTGGAGTAGGCTGCTTTCTTACCTGGAAACCGCAAAGGCAATCCTAATTCTCTTGAAATCACTGCATACATGGCGATCGCAGTTAAGAGATTCATCGGATTGCCAACAGCAAAACCGCAAACTGCGGAGGGTCGTAGTGCCGTCCAAGTCCAACCTGCTTGCTGGCTGTGCGATCGCAAATAATCTTCTTGGTCGTAATAAAAGTCCGGCGGCATGTGACGGGCATCGGTTTCTTTAGCTGGAGTTTTGTAAGCACCTAAATGAACGCCATATACTTTTCCGCCCTGCACGAGCACAACTCGATCCAGTGATGAAGATGTACTCTCAACTGCTTCAACCAGATGCTTGAGCAATGATAAGTTCACGGCACTTTCTCGAACGAGGCTTGCCTGTTGTTGATATGCTGCGAAAAAGATGTGGGTTACATCCTTAACCTCTGTCAGTACCAGCTTACATGCCTCCGCATCTGTCAAATCCAAGCTGATATATGATACAGACGTTTCAAATTCTGGAGTACGACGTGAGATTGCTACAACGTCCCATTCTGATAATGTGCTCAGATAATTGGTCAATGCTCGTCCCGTAACTCCAAGTCCACCTGCAACTAGTGCCTTCATTTCTCGGCTCCATAATTAAGTTAATTCAATTCATCGATCGCCCTTTAACTCAAGGAAATCACTAGCTTGCCACGGGTACGCCCACCTGCAACCTGCTCCTGCGCCTTTGCTGCGGTTTTCAGCGTAAAAACCTCTTGAATCGGTACTTGAATTCCACCCGCATCAGCGATCTTCCCAAGTTCATCTAAGATCCAAGCTTCAGGACGACCTCCCGTATACCAGCCTTGAATGCCGCGCTCCATTGGCGGACCCAGCTTCTCTTCGCCACTAATCCAGCAGAGCTTGCCACCATCGCGGATTGCCCCAGGAGCGCATCGCTTAGTTTCGCCACCAATACAGGACAAGACTGCATCCACACCGCCTGGATGAAGTATTTTTACCGCCTCCACCCAATCACCCTGCGTGTAATCGATAACGGCATCTGCTCCCAGTTGTTGAAGGAATTCATGATTGCGGGCTGAGGCTGTAGCAATTACACGAGCACCGAGGTAATGACACAGTTGAACGGCAATGCTCCCCACCCCACCCGATGCCGCTGCGATCGCGATCGTTTCATCTCGCTGCACTTTGAGGGCTTCCATGATGGCAAGATAGGCAGTTAATCCGACGCAGGGTAAGCCAGCCGCTTCTTCAAAACTCAGCGATCGCGGTTTATGTGCGGTATAAGCTGCGGACACGCTGACAAACTCAGCGTAGGTGCCATTGCCACCCAGCTTATAGCCAAAGACCTCATCGCCAACCTTGAACGCTGTGACTTCATCCCCAACTTTGACCACAATGCCAGAGAAATCTGACCCCATGACCGACGGAAACACGTTCGTACCCATATAGCCGTCGCGGAACATCGTATCGACCAAGTTAACACCAGCAGCTTTGACTTGCACCAGTAGATCGCTAGCACCAATTTCTGGTACGGCAAGATCGGCAAGATGTAATTTGTCAGTCCCACCGTACTCAGTCACAAATATCGCTTTCATAATTTTCTCCCTGTATTTAGAGTGTTCTCAAAATGGATGTGGTTACTCGCTTTCGTTCCGTTAAGCTATTCACAACGGAAGCCTGAATTAGGCATCTTTGGGTTTGACCGATGAAACGATCGATAATCCCTCTAAGCCCATATCAAATGGCAGTTCGTCGATTACCCGCCGCTTCAATTTGCGCGTGAACATCAGCCGAGTGTAGCGGCGAGTGAAGGGATCGAGGCGTAGCAATTGTTCGGCCAACTCATTGGCTCTGGCAATCAGTTTGTCACGGGGATGAACCTCATTGACCATACCTATTTGCAACGCCTCTGTCGCAGTCAGCTTCTGCATTGTCAACAGAAAGTAATGTGCCCGCACATCGCCCATTGCGTGTGGGTAGAGAATCTGTACTCCATCAGCAGGCACAACGCCGCCCCCGACCGATAAATGCTGATTATCCTGAAAGTACGCCTCCTCAGCCGCCAGAATAATGTCAGCCATCAGCGCATACTCACCGTGAATCCGCGCTGGACCATTCACCGCTGAGATCACCGGAACGCTAATGTCGAGAAAATTATAGATAAGCTGACGCGCTTCGGTAAGGATGGCATACCAGCCCGCAGGTTTTGTAATGTCGCCCACTGTGGAAAAGTCGATTTCGCTAATCCACTCATCGCCAGCACCCGTAAAGATAACAACCTCATTTTGTCGATCGCGGGCAATCTCACCAAACGCCTCGGCAAACTCTCGGTGTGCTGTCCCTGTATGAATATGCGAACCGCCATTGGTATGCATGGCGATCGTCAAAATGCCAGAGTCGGTGCGCTCCAGTTTCAGGTTTTCGTACTTATTTTGATAGTCTGCAAATGTCATTTTGGTGTCCTCCAAAGAACTAAAAGTCAGTCATCGATCGTTATCTAGTCTTGAGAAAAATCTGCTGCCAAACCCTATCGCTGCTGCATCACATCGATCGCCGAGAGACCCTCAAGCGCGAGACCGATACTGACTCCATCTTCCATCGATCGCTTCAGTTGTTGGGTCAAGAGTAAACGGGCGTATCGTAAAGCTAACGGTGGCTGTGCCGCCATTTGTGCTGCCAACTCATGCGCTCTGGGCAACAGCTTTTCGGGCGATAAAACTTCGTTCACGGCACCTAATTCCAATGCCTCTTGTGCTGAAAGCTTTTGCTGTGTCAGCAGGAAGTAACGACCGCGATTCACACCCAAGAGCAACATCCACAGCACCTGAACGCCGTCTCCTGGAGCAACTCCGTTCCCAAAATGCGGAAAGTCTTGAAATATTGCTGTTTCAGAAGACAGTACGACATCACACAACAATGCCAACTCTGAGTGAGCGATCGCAGGCCCATTCACAACGCCAATCGTCGGCACGGGAATGTCAAGCTGAGCGTTGACGTTGTGTCTGCCTCGCCAGTAGGTGCGATCCCAACCGCTAGCCGTGATGTTTTTACCCAAGCCATCAAAGCTAGCAAAACTCTCAGGATCGAAGTCAGCACAAAAGTTTTCACCTGTACCAGTGAGAATCACGACTTTGTTGTCACGATCGGCACTGATATCAGCGAAGGCAAACCCAAGCTCTTCATGGATTGTTTTATTGAAGACTAAGGAGCCTCCATTCGTGTGCAGCCGCATCTCTAAAATGCCGTTTTGCCGCTCTAGATGGATGGATTCATACTTGTTGGCGTAATCATCGAAGGTCATGGTCTTCATTTTTGTTCTCCTAAAAAATAGATTCAAATTAAGGTTTAGAAATCTGTTTGTGTACCAAGTGTCTGACTTTAATACCATCGAATGCAGTGTCGATCGACATTTCTCTTCAAGCGTCCAGTTCAGCTACTATCGTCAACGATCGATATCTTTTCTCTGAGCAAGTTGTAAATCGCTCTAGGCATGATTTACTCTCTCACCTAAGCTTTGATGCTTTTCGTCTGTCGAGACCTTGAGTTTGAGCTGATGGCAAAGCATGGGCAAAAAAGCCTTTATCTTTATTTCCCTCAATGCCAGAGTGTCACAATACCCCCATCAATTAAGATGTCCTGTCCAGTAATGTAGGATGACTCATCAGACGCTAGAAACAACACTGTGGGAGCTACTTCCTCTGCCGTTCCCCACCGCTTCATCGGAATTTGTTGTCGTCTGTCTTCGATATGTTGCAGCGCATCAACTCCAGTTTTTTTGATAATTGGAGTGTCAATAAAGCCAGCACTAATAGAGTTGACCCGAATTCCCCGTTCGACTAATTCTGCTGATAGCGATTTAGCTAGAGAAATTACAGCAGCCTTAGTAGCAGCATAAACATTACTTTTGGGTAGACCTCGATGCGCTGTCCATGAGGCATTCAGGATAATTGAAGCATTGTTGTTAATGCCCTTCAAAGATCTTTGAATTGTAAAAAACAATCCTTTAAAGTTGATGTCTACGATTCCATCAAAATCTGCTTCAGTCACCTCTAATATGGGAGAGAATTTACCAATACCCGCGTTAGCAAACAAAATATCAATATTGCCAAAACGTGCTTCAATTTTTTGGAATAGAGTTTCAATATCAGTTAATTTGGACGTATCGCTTTGAATTGCGAGAACTTCTCCTAATTCAGAAATTTCCTGTTCTGCCTTAGTAAGCGATTCCGGCGATCGCCCTGAGATTACAACTTTGGCACCTTCTTGAGCAAAGAGTTTCGCTGTTGCTAGACCCATGCCACTACTGCCACCTGTAATCAGAGCAACCTTATTTTCTAGTCGAGCCATTTTATGTAGTCTCCGGTTTTATAGTTAAATTCGTTTTCGAGATCGGTTGGCAATCAAACACTCAACTGAGGTTTGAGGCTTGTCGTCCGCCTAAACGTTGGGTTTGAGCGGGTGGTAAGGACTGGATAGAGATGGTTGCAGACGATCCCATCTGTTGCTGAATCATCAATAGGCGGATTAAGTCTCCCGTACCCTCGATTAACCGAGCGTGGCGCAACTCGCCACAATCGATCGGTTGGAAGCCAATCTCAGTCGCAAGCTGCATCACTGCTTGTTTTGCCGATCCATCATCACCTGCCACAAACACCGAGACATTGTAATTTTTGAGCGGGTCTGGAGCCAGCTCGAACAATTCTTGTGCCATCGTGTTGAAGGCTTTAACCACCCGTGCCTTGGGCACTTCAGCAGCAAGTTTCTCAGCTAGCGATCGCGTAATTGCCGGATACGCGAAGTTCTCTGGAATTTCCTGGTTATTACAATCGATGATAATTTTGCCATCGAGAATGTCGATCGACGAAAATACTTCAGCAGGGTTCACACCCCGCACCGCATACAATAACACCGCTCCAAACGCCGCCGCTTCGTCATTTGAACCGCCTTGAGTCTGAGTCTTGTGACCTGCGCTCGCGGCTACTTCCTGACCTTTTTCAGGAGTGCGGGCACCAAAAAACACCTCATGTCCCTGCTCTGCCCAGAGAATGCCGAGCGAGCGTCCCATGTTGCCACTGCCAATAATGCCAATTTTCATTGTTTAATGCTCATAGTTTTGGTTATTAGCGTTATGTTCACTTTCACAACTTCTCTCAATAAGAAATCTCTTGGCGATCGCGGAAAAACTTCCCACTCAAGTCAGGCGAAGCCTCCGTTGCCAGCCAGATCGCCGTATCGGCTCCCTGCTCTGGCGATCGATCCGCCGACGCACCACCCATATCCGTCCGCACCCAGCCAGGGCACATCGCATACACGGCAATGCCTTGGGTTTTTAGGGCTGTTGCTAGCATGATGGTTGCGCCATTGAGCGCGAGTTTTGATAAGCAATAGCTGGGGACATCGGCTGATAATCCATCTAGTGCTCCATAGCCGCTAGAAACATTGATTACCCGACTAGCCGCAGCTTTTGCTAAGAGTGGCGAGAATGCTTGGGTCGTCCGAATCGCCCCAAAAGCATTAGTATTCATTGCCTGAGCTAACAAATCGCGATCGATGTTCAGGATATTTACACCCTTGTCGGGGTAGATACCTGCGTTGTTGATTAAGACATCGAGCTGCTCGAATTCTTGGCGATAAGCAGTGACAGCGCGATCGATCGAGTCGTCATCAGCTACGTCTAAAATCAGGGGATGTACCCGATCGGATTTTAGTTGAGCGATGGCAAAGTTGGCTTTGTCAAGCGATCTGGCTGCCAAAGTCACCTCAAATCCAGCTTTGAGTAAACCTTGACAAATTGCAAACCCGATTCCCTTATTGCCGCCTGTGACTAAAGCGCGTTTATTGCGCTGAGGATTCACGTTCATTTAGCAAGCCTCCTATGGTGGAACGGAGTGGACCGATTATTCCGCGTAGCGATTATGTATTATTAGCAGCGATTTCAACCGCTAACTATTCACAAGGTGCGGAATGTAGATGTGAAGTTTGTAACTTAACTCAAAAATTGTTCGAGTTCGATGAGATTGCCATCTGGATCGCGAAAACAGGCAGTAATGAACCCGCCTGCTAGCCCTTCCTCTGGGTGTTGCCAAGGACTACTGACGATCGCCACTCCTTTGGCTTTCAACTGAGAGATTGCTTCATCCAGATCGGGCACGGCAAAAGTCAAAACGATCTTGGCATCATGAGGATCGTAAGTTACGGTCTCAATCGAGTCCATAAAGTCTTTCAACCGCGCTCGATTGAGAATCGTAATTTTAATTGCGCCGACATCAAATTCGGTATATTCTTCGGCATCGTTAGCTGAGGAAATCTTTAAGCCTAAAACGTTTTGGTAGAACAGCTTGCAGGCTGCATAGTCTCGAACATTCAAGCGAGTGTAAACATAGTCAAGATTCATCTGTTTCCTCTAAATTGAGTGGATTGAGACTGGCTGCTAGCGATCGCGAGTCTTTGTGACAAGGCGGGGATTGTGTTCTCATCAATGACATTCGGAGAGCTATGTAGGATCTACTAGTTGTTTGAGGTGTAAATAAGCCTCTTCAGGCGAGAGTGAATTCGTGGTTTCATCGGGGATATAAAACTCCCAGCTATCTCGAAAGTGCCGCACGACAAAGCTAGGAATCAATCCCAGCGTCAGTGCCATGCGTCCCAAGTTTTCGGCTTGGGTTGCTAAGGTAATTTCATCAGTGAAATGTGGATGATTCATTTAGATTTTCTGTGCATAATTCTGTTTTCTTTCCGAGCAACCGAACCGACATATCTGTCGTCTCATCAATGAATGAAACTCCGGTTAAGGCTGCTCTAGTTTCGCCGCGATCGACCCAATCTATATATCTGTTTACACAAGCTGCTTCAGTAGAGCTTCCGCTGCGGCGATCGGCAGGTTCTGGTTATAAAGTGGCGCACCTGGCTCAAAGATCTTGCCACTGCTCAGATCGCCAAGATCTTGAGGCACAAAGCCAATGTCTTCGATTAGTTGTTTAACCGTTTGTTTTGCCTGCACATCATCGCCACATACCTGTACCGCGATGCGTCGATCGCCGTCACGAAACGCCTTCTCTGCCAATACTTTGTAGTAGATAGAATTGAATGCCTTAATCGTGTGAGTGCCTGGAAACTGACTGGCAACATAGCCCGTCGCTGTTTGCGATTTATCCTCGATCGCCTGTTGAGCCACAGCCCCATCTCGCTGCAGATAGGGATTTGTCGCATCAATCAAAATCTTGTTGTCCAATCGTCCGATCTGCTGCGCTAAGTCAGGAATTTTGCCAAACGGAATGGCTAGTAAAATCACTTCGCCAAAGGTAGCCGCTTCCCGAACAGATCCCGTCCGAGCACCCACCGCTGCTGCCATCGGCTTTAGCTCTTCCGGGTTTCTAGAGCTAAACATTACCTCGTGTCCCGCTTTCATCCAGTGTTGCCCTAGCGTTCCCCCAATGTTGCCCGATCCGATTATTCCAATTTTCATAGAACCTGCTTCCTTTAATTGACTTGAAGTGCGATCTTAGTTCCGGCAATGAGTTAAGTTGACCGATCGTTGCTAACCTGTAACAGAGCCATCGTCAACGCCTTCAGGTTTTGGGTTCCCTGATGACGAACGCTTATGAAAGAGGTAGGTGTCTCCTCTACCCCACAACGATGACCACTTTCAATATCTACCTGTATCCGATCGACATAAACCCGTGTCGCCAACGCTCGCAGAAAGCGCGGCATATCGAGGTGGATGGCATCTGCATACTCCACCAAATCGGCATCCTCCAATGCCTGTTGATGGGCAAATAGAATGTCGTGCATCAACCAAAACTTCCCCTGGGCGTTGGCAGCTTCGGCGGCTTCGGCGGCTCTGTGCGCTTGAGGATGTTGAGGCGATGGAAAGTGGCGAAACACGAAGCACAACTGTGCTCCTAGTTGGTGCTGAAGCTCTCGCACGATCGGATGTGCCTGACCGCACTGAGGACAGTGATAATCACAGTATTCCGTGAGCACGATCGACGCATCCGTCGAACCTTGAATACGATCGTCTTCTCCCAGTGGGGGAGTGAAAGCCTGACCGTCTTCTGGATACATGAGCGACCTATAATGGTACCGATCTCACTATATGATGCCGAAGGCTGGCTGTCGCCCCCTTTAAGCTCAGTAAAATTTCGCAAAATCGCCAGCGAATTACTGTCGCACGGACAGGAAAAGACCCGAACTTTTGGCTAGGTTTAAGACCGATTAAAGCCAGCCTGAATTATTCAATAACTAATGAAATGTAGATCCTAACTGCACCTTGCAAACACAGACTATTTTTAACGTCGATGCTCTAACTCTTTTCCTGCAAGGATTTTGGCGATTTCTAGCAATCTTCATGAACAATGTAGAAGATAATATATAGAGTGTATTGATGACACATCGGGCTTTGGGCCGATATTTTTGGCGGAGATCGCCCTCTATTTCAGGGATAGACGGAAATCCATATAATAAACAGTTAGCTGGAAAAACTCGGTGCTGCATCATGGATGCAAACCTTTATCCAAGTCGCAACAATCTATGACTGACCGAAATCAATATTTGTTGGAATTAGCCAAACGCAATGCCGTAGCTTACATTGCTAATCCGAAAGCGAAAGCTGCAATGGTTACGGGTTCAGTTGCAGAAGGGCTATGCGATGAATATTCCGATTGCGAGATAATCTTTTCCTACGACGAGTTACCGTCTGAAGAAGAGTTGCGCCTAGCGCGGCAGCAAAATCAGGGTTCAGAGCCTCTCTGGAGTTTAGGCAATTTACAAGAGGGTTCATTTGGTGAAAGTTACCTTGTGAACGGGGTTGAATTTCAGATCGGTCACGAGACGATCGCCAACTGGGAAAAGGAGATTGCGACTATTTTGGAGGAGTTCGACCTTTCTCCAATGATGAAAGCGATGACCGGAACCCTAATCGGTGTTCCCTTGTACGGCGAGCCGCTAATTCAGCAGTGGAAAGCTAAAATTGCAAATTATCCAGATGGACTCGCACAAAAAATGGTCGAGCATTATCTCAAATTTGTCCCAATTTGGGGAATGCAGGAGAAGCTGGCTAGACGAGATACAACGCTGTGGTATCATCAAATTCTGGTTGAGTCCGCTCAAAACATTCTAGGTGTATTATCTGGTCTGAATCACTTATATTATTCAACGTTTCAATTCAAGCGAATGAGCAGATTTATCGAACAGATGGAGGTTGCGCCTGAATATCTCGATGAACGTCTCGAAAGTTTGTTTCATGATGAAGCCCCTGTCGCTGTCGATCGGCTTGAAGTGTTAGTTCGAGAAACTATCAAGCTCGTCGAGATTGAGATGCCTCAAGTAGATACTTCCTCAGCAAAACGGAAAATAGGATGGAGGCAGCAGCCGTGGAAACTCAGCGAGTCGAATTGGTGAGGCATTCCAGCTAACCGTTATAACGCCTCACCCCAGAATATTTGCTAACCTTAATAGAGAATGTCAAAACAGGAGAGTGGTAAGGAGTAATAAATTCTTCTATCTCCTTGCTACCAATCTGTTGGGGATGTCGCTTGTTACGATCGAGGATATATCTGATAATCCAATTTACATAACTTTGCTCGGTCTTGGATAAGTATTGCTTGACTCGGATCGCGTCTCTAACTCTGTCCACGAGCTTTTTTAGTGAGGGCTTCTGTCGCCACAATTTTAGTTCCAGATAATATCCTGATTTGGGGGGATATCTAGAAAGTTTCTGAATATCGCGCTGATTTAGGATAATATACAGAATGTATTGATGACGCATGGGGCTTTCAGCCGACATTTTTCTGTATATCAACCCAATTTCTAGAGAGTAGACGGAAAGTTTCCGTATAATAAATAGTTAGGCAGCTTAATTTTTCGGTGAGGACATCGTTGAGAGATTGCCTGTTAGCATTTGAAACGAAAGCCGTCTTGAGAAAATCGGTAAAGCCGTAAAATTGAGGTTAAGCGTTACAAGTTTGGCAAAGTCCAGATGAATACCGAGCAACTACAAGATCGATATGTCAAAGTCGGTTCAATTAATACCCGATATTGGCAAGCTGGTGATTCAGGCAACACGGTCATCTTGCTTCATGGGGGTGGCGGCTACATTGAGTTGTGGAAGCACAACATCTTTGAATTAGCCAAGCATCACCGCATTTATGCGTTTGATATGGTGGGTGCAGGTCGATCCGATAAACCGGATGCTGATTACACCTTTGACTTTATGGCGCAGTTCACGCGGGATTTCATGAAGGCTTTAGATATCTCTAAAGCGAGTTTGATTGGAACTTCTGCGGGTGGTGGGGTGGCACTCACCGTTGCGCTGAACTTTCCAAAGTTAGTCGATCGCCTTGTTCTGGTTGGCAGTGCTGGTTTAGGTAAAGAAATCAATTTTCTGCTGCGGGTCACAACGCTTCCGGGTTTAGGCAAATTATTTAGTTCACCAAGTAAATCGGGTGTGGCAATGTTGTGTAAACAGGCAGTCTACGACCCAGCTCTCATTACTGACGAGATCGTCGAGGAATTCTATCAAATGGCGACGCTTCTTGGCTCGTCAGAAGCAACATTAAACGTCGGTCGTTCCAATTTCAATATCTGGGGACAATTTCACCAGTCGATTACTGAAAGATTAGGGACTATTGCGGCTCCGACCCTAATTGTTTGGGGTAGACAAGATCCGATGGTTCCTGTAACCCATGCTCAGAGTGCTACTAAAATCATTCCGAATGCTCGGTTGGAAATTATTGAAGAGTGTGGTCACTGGAGTTCGATCGAGCATCCTCAAAAATTCAATCAGTTAGTTTTAGAGTTTATGTCATGATTTTGGGTTGGTCGCTAGTTGCCAGCCACCTAACACGTCATGGCAGCGGACGGACGACAGCCGCTGGTGATGATTTCAAGGTTACTTGCCGCCGCTGCATTTTGCCGTTATTTCGATCGAACCCGATCGGTTCAAAACATTGGGCTGGGTTTAAGACCGATCGCTCAGGTGAACCAACCCGCGTCGCAAGGCTGTGACTACAGCTTGAGTCCGATCGCTCGCGTTCAACTTGCTCAAAATATTGTTGATATGAAACTTGACGGTGCTGGCGGTAATCCCCGACTCAGTACCAATTTCCTGATTGCTTTTGCCGACTGCCAGCAATTGCAACACCTGCCGTTCGCGATCGGTCAGTTCTGAGGTATTCAAACGCTCGAACAGCTTCACGCCCACAGCCGAGGGCAGGCGTTGCTCTCCCGCATGAACGGCGCGGATCGTAGCGATAATTTCATCACAGTCCGTATCTTTGAGCAGATAAGCCATCGCTCCGGCTCGGAGTCCTTGATAGATGTCTTCGTCGCCGTCGTAGGTGGTGAGTACGATTAGACGAGCATCGACAAACTCGGCACGAATGGCAGCAATTGTCTTTGCTCCATTTAACTGGGGCATCTGCAAATCGATCAGCGCGACATCGGGTTGATGTTGCCGAAATAAGGCGACCGCTTCATTCCCATTGCCTGCTTCGGCAATGACTGTCATATCGTCCTCGTTATCCAAAATCAGTGCCAGCCCTTTCCGTAAGGGTGGATGGTCGTCAGCTAGCAGGATGCGAATCGGTTGAGTGGCAGTCATGATAGAATCTCTTGCTGAAAAATTAGCTTAATCCCTTTCCTGTTCTGGCTGAATTGGCACCGTCACCTTTACCTCAGTGCCATGTCCGATCTGGCTATCGATCGCGAATTTGCCGCCGAGTCGATCGCTGCGCTGCTGCATTCCAATCAAACCAAAACCACTACTGAGTTGTTGGGGGTCAAATCCCGCTCCATTATCCTGAATTTGCAGTTGAATCCGATCGGGCGCGTAGGTGAGAGTCAGGATTGTTTGGGCAGAAGCGTGGCGAAGGGCGTTGGTGAGTGCCTCTTGTCCGATTCGGAGCAGATTCATCCCGACATCGGGTGGCAGGGTGTAAGGCGTACCGACAATTACCACCTCCACTTGAATCGAGGTTTCGATCGTCTGCTGGGCGGCCAGACGCTGGAGAGTCGTCGCGAGCTGGCGGTAGTCTTCGGCTTCGGGCTGCAATGCCCAGACCGATCGTCGGGCTTCTGCCAGACCTGTTTTTGCTAGATCTTGGGCAAGCGTAATGCAGGCTTGAGCTTGCTCTGGATTGCGGGCGAGCAGACGGAGCGCGGCTTCTAGCTGCATCTGAATACTGGTAAAGGATTGGGCAAGAGTGTCATGAATCTCGCGGGCCATGCGGTTGCGTTCTTCACCGATCGCGGCTTGTTTACCCTGCTCGGCTAGGCGGGTGAGTTGGATCGCCAGTGCTGCCTGATGGGTGAGGACTCGGACTAACGTCAAATCTTCGGACTTATATTCTTGGTGTTGGGTGCAGCGGAGGATAATGCTGCCCAGCAAGGTTTCCCCAAAAAACAGGGCAGCTACCAGGATCGTTTTGATGCCGTGCTGCTGGTTATGGGTGTAGTAAGCTTCATAAGCTGGATTGTTGGCAAACTGCTGGAGATCCTGAATCAGCATCTTTTGTTGCCGCAGCACTTGCAGATACTCGGTATTCCACTGCCGCAGAAAGTTACGATCCCTGCCCAAATGAGGGATTTGGCTCCCCTGCTGAATCTGTCCATCCTCATAGTTGAGGTGCAACAGAGTCGTGTTTTGAGATTCGTCATACAGCCAAATGCTGCCAGCGTGTCCGCCCAACTGCTCGACGATCTCTCGTAGCACGATGCCTAGAAAGTTGTCTAAGACAGGAGCGGCAGCTAAGGCAGTTAACATGCCGACTAATGCCTCAGCTTGTCCTTGCATCGAGCGTTCGGCGCGCTGACGTTCCATTGCTTCTACGTGTAAGGAATCATTCACCGTTGACAGTTCTGCGGCGCGTTCTAGTGCAACTTCTTCCCGCTCTAACAACACTTGTCGCTCTGCTTCCTCATGCTCTCGGTTGCGACGTTGACGCTCGATCGCACTGCCAAGACAGTTAGCCACTGTCCGTAATCCCGCCATTTCTGCTGGCGTGCGGTGCTTGGCCTCTCGACAGTCATCAAACGCCAGAATCCCCCACCACTGCTCATTCACCCAAATCGGCACGACATACAGGGACTTCACTCCCAGAGCTTGGAACGCCGCATGTAGCGATCGATCCCACTCTTCTAGCAATCCGCCGAATCCATTTGTTTGCAGAAATCCCTCGAAGAAGCCTTCCATCTGTCCGCGCGTATCGACTTGTCGAGTGTGCGAGAGTTGCCTAACCGTGCCAGGACTCGTCCATTCGTAGAGCAGGTTGTGATAGCGCGAGAATGGGCGAGAGGCATCATCAAATAGGCTTTCTAGCACTTTCGTCCGATCGGTCTCCAGACTCTCACCCAGAATTTGTAGTGCGGTGTTAACGGCGCGATCGAAATTCTCGATCGTTAGCAAGGCATCTGTAGCTTGAGCCGTCGCTTCTAGAATGCGGTAGCTGCGCTGCAATTCGTAACTGCGCTCTCTCAATACTTCATTCACTCGTTCCAATTCGGCGGCGCGTTCTTGTTCGGCCCCACGTTCTACAATCAATAGATCGACTAATTGCTGACGGTGCAGTGCTGCCCCAATACTCTCAGCCGCCGTAGTCAGGACATCGATCTCCTGCTGGCTCCAGTGACGAGCACTCACACAATCATCAAAACTGACACAGCCAACGTAACGTCCTTCAATGAAGATCGGTACCACACCCGTTGATTGAATGTCCAGCTTTTCAAACTGAGAGCGTGTCACCGCTGGCAACTCGTCGATCGTATACCAGATGGAACGACCCGTATGAAGGGGTTGAATCAAGACCTGAAAACCCTCGTTGTCTATCGCCATCATGCCAACCGCTGCATGATCCGAAATCTCTGGAGCCGTCCACTCCTGCTCGACGTAGTGGGTTAGTCGTTGCGTTCCTGGAGCTTGACGTTCGAGAATCAGCATTACCCGGCTCATGTTTGCCACGTTCCCAACTGCCTGTAAAGCGGCGAGAATCGCAGTATTGACATCCTCAGCTTCTAACAGATCTTTGGCGATTTGAGCAACGACTGAGAGTAAGCGGTAGCTTTGCTGCCCATCATGGGTAAGCTGTTGCAATTCCTCAACAAATTCCTGTTCGGCGCGGTGAGTCGCTTGCTGGGCGCGTTGACGCTCAATCTCACTGCCAATACAATCAGCCGCAATCTTCAACACCGCTAGTTCTGCCAGACTGCGATGTTTTGCCGCTCGACAGTCATCGAACCCAATCGCGCCCCAATACTGACGCTCCACAAAAATGGGAACAAAGTGTAGTGCTTTCAAACCGAGTGCTGCCTGTCCACTCCGAAACGGCTCTGGCATATTTTCCAGCAGACAGCTAACGCCTTGCCCTTGACTCAAACCTGCATACCACTCCTCAATTCCCTCATAACTCCCCTGAGCTAGATCGGGATGCGCGATCTGTGGGATCGCATGAGGCGAAGTCCATTCGTAGAGCAGTCGCCACCAGACGGATGAGGAGTCAGAAGGGTTGTCAAAATTCTCGATTACTCCCACGCGATCGGTATCTAATGCTTCCCCCATGACTTGTAGCGCGGCATTCACTGCCACATCTAGCGGCGCGATCGTCAGCAAGGCATTGGCAACCCTTGCGGTAGCTTCTAACAGACGATGCTCCACAGCGGGATCGTTGGTGGGGTGCGCTAGATCTTGGGTAGCTCCGACCGATCGCAGGTCTTCAGGCAAACGCGATCGTAGATTAGCGTTCTCTTGCTCCAGAGCTGCAAGTTGTTCTTGTAGTTGGGCAATTTCCTCGTGGAGTGGATCGATCGATGGTTCTAGTATCCTCTTTTTCTCCTGCTTTCAGAAGCTAAGCTGACTTACAGACTTACGGTTCGCGATCGGGAACCCTTTGCCACCAATTCAGAAATGTTATCTACCATATTAGTCTCAATTGAGCGATCGAGTTCTCAGCGAATGTAACAAAGTGTGGCACCCCAAGTCCGTCGATGTCTTTGGTCGTAATCTCTAGTTAATCTAATAGGGTTTGGAACAGCGTGCCTATCCTATTACAGCTCCTAAAGCTCGCGATGTCCATGTCTTTTAACAAAATATTAGTATTTTTGTTCTATAATAAACTTGAAATCTAATTTCTTGCGCTCGTGATGAATACATTTACGATCTATAACGCTAAATCCCAGTTCTCCAAATTATTATCCCGCGTGGAACTGGGGGAAGAAATAATCATTGCCAATCGAGGGATTGCAGTTGCTAGGTTAGTTCCTGTGGAAAATAAGCGATCGCGTAGTCGCAGCATGGGTGTCGATCGCGGATTGTATTACATCTCCTCCAGTTTCAACAATCCGCTGCCTCCTTATTTATAAGCACTACTATCCTCGTATTTCAACTAAACAAGAGTAAGGAATCGATCGCGAGTGAAAATACTAATCGATGCTCAGTGTTTTTTGTGGTGGTTTGTCGAACCCGATCGCTTGAGTGCGGAAACGATCGCCGCCATCTCTGACGAAACTAACTCCCTCTGGTTTTCAGTCGCCAGCGCGTGCGAGCTGACAATGAAGGTGTCACTGGGAACGTTATCGCTGCCCGAACCGTTGGTGTAGCCTACCGTAGGTAATCGATTCGTATCTTGCCAGCCGGATGAAAAAGTTGAGGGCACAATTTTTGGATATTCGAGCAGATCAGGTATTAAAGATAGCAACGTTGCCGCTAGATCGATTCGATCTGATCCTCCTCGCCCAAGCACGAGTCGAGGGGATGACCCTTGTTACTGCGAACCCAGATCTGGCTAATAACGATGTGGAAATCCTCCTCAACGACTCGGACGAATGCAACACCAATAGAATGTCCGGGAGTCAAAGAGCCAGAACCGAATTAGCGTCAGGCAAAAGTCTAAATCGATAGTCGCCAAGTTCGGGAACCGTCGCTATTAATTCAAGGAAACTCAACGGAGATTGCAAGATCCGAAAATCGAACTCAACATCGACCGTAAATTCGCACACATTGAAAGAGTAGTTAGTTAGCTATGTGGCTGACTAACTACTCCATTTTTTTCATTAATTGTAAAGTTTTATTTGCTATTCGATCTGACCTTGCTTATTTTTGTCAATCGTCTATAATCTCATGCGAATAAAAGAGGGGTTGAATTTAACTTAACCAACTAATTAAGTCAAGTTTATACTGCTTTGAGCACGGCTGTTATTGCTTAATTCCCGATCGACTGAATCTTGGATTAAAGGCAATTGCAGCCTAGATTTTTATATCTAAACCGTTCGTAGTTTGACGTGCAATTGCTCGAATAAATCGAGTCAAAACTTATCTTCCTTGAAAACATAGAGTGTCATCATGAACTACACCACTTCACTAAGCAAACCTAGAAATAAAATTTCTTGGAAATATATTCAGTATGCCTTGATTTCCTGTTTCTCCCCAATTATTTGGGGATGGAACTTAGCTCCTAGAGCTGATGCCGCTCCAATCTACGATGCTTTCGTAACAGTATCGACTACTAAGATTGCAACGATAATGGCTGGCTTCCCAGTCGCAGGGCCGCTATTTACGACTCTGTTTACTGCGATTGTCAATCTGATCCCTTGGTCTGTATTGCTGATAGTCGGTGGTATTGTCATCTGGCAAGCTTATCTGGGATATCAGGAATACGATCGAGAAAACTTTTCTGGGATAGTTAAACCGATGTTAAATATCATCGTCCTGGTAATTCTCGTCATTGCCACAGATAGAATTATCAACTTTATATTTACTGGTGCTTAATTCAATTAAATGTCTAATAGCTGTGACAGCTTTTACCTAATTATATGGAAAGAAAAACGCGAATCGAAGTCAATAGAGCATTGAGACGGAGAGCGAAGATGATGGGTATCCCTCGCGATGTCGCGATCGTTTTGGCACTAATCGTGGTTTTCTGTCTATTTCTAGGATATTTGAAAGTTCCTGGTAACATCGTTACAGCTATTTTTGTCACTTTATTTTTCACTGCCATACTCTCTCTCAAGGATGTCCTAGCAAGAAACAGGGAACCAAAAAATTACACCAGAGGATGTCTAAATTATCGTTCGCCTAGCGCTCCCTTGGGGAAATCGCCGCTTTAAGAAAAATTAGTTTGCCACCGCTTCAGTGAATTAATTACTTGGTTTAAATCCTTTAATTTGTTTATCGGTTATGAAAAATAAAGAAGGCAAAAAATCTCAAAAGCCACAACGACAGCTCAGAAAAATAAAGCATGAAGGGGGAGCATCCCACTTTTTATTCGATCGACAGAGGTAAATCTTATGTACTATTATGATGGTTGAGGAATTTGCCTCTAAATGGAAGCAGATTGACAATAATTTTGAGATAATGAAGTCAAGCCAAGTACATTAAAGTAGTGTGATGAGTCCAGAAGAACGAGAAGAGATTGCAGCATATACTGAAGCAATTGCTAAAATCCTGTATAAAAATACGCCGATAGAACAACTAACTAGCTTAGGGAAAATAGAAGAGGTGGTGCGAGATAGAATGCAAGAATATGTGATGCCGTCAGTCGGAATTTTTTTATCAAAAATGTCACCGGAGAAAGCGGTGGATACGAAAGACATATTAAAAGCATCATCGGAGAGCTAGTGATTACAAGTAATCAGGCCAACAAGCTGGAAGTAAAAAGTCATTCACAAATTAGCCCTTACTTAGAAGCATGTTGTTTGAGGATAAGTGCATCAGTTTCTTATGAAAGGACGACTGAAGAAATTAAATATTTAACGGGAATAGAAATATCGAAAAGTACTCAACAGAGATTGATTCATCGACAAGAATTTGAATTGCCACAAGCTGAATCAATTGTCGCAGAATTAAGTGTAGATGGCGGCAATATCCGAGTCCGAACATTAGAAGGAGAGCCATCTAGCTGGAAAGGGTATAAAGCAACAGTATTGCATGGACACCAGGTAATTGCAGGTTCATTCCAAGAAAATGATGTGCTTATTAGCTGGGTAAATAGTCAAGAGTTAGCACCGATTGTTACTTGCTTGGGTGATGGACATGATGGCGTATGGAATATTATTCAAGAATTTGCACCGACTGGAGAAAGAAGAGAAATTCTTGATTGGTTCTGGAGCGATTGAATCTACGATTAAGCAGATAGATCGTCGCACAAAAATCTCTGGAGCGCAGTGGAAGGCTGAAAACGTCCCTCAAGTACTAGCCCATCGCTGCGCTTACCTTAATGGGTTAATTTGCGATCGCTAAATAAAAAGTGGGATGCTCCCAAACATATCTTGCTATTCATTTGACCGATCGACCGATCTATTTCCATGATTTGGTTGCCAATCGCACTTTAATAGAATGTCCGATCGGTATGGCTATTTATCATAGTCATCTTGAATCGATTAAGAACATCGGTGAAGAAAATGAGTTTGACGAGCGATGTCAGATATTTGTTGGGTGGTTATACGATCTCGCTGGACAAAAGGAATTATACGATGGCGAGTATGTCGGCCAACCTTTATATATTAAAGGACAATATATACTCGATATCGTCGAAAAAGCCGGATACTCTGATTTTTATTCCTGTTCTCTGGAAGAATATTTAGGTCTGCCGTTCGATCCCGAAAGACTATATTTCGTGCCACCACATTTTGTCAAAGATGAAATTCTCAATCTGTCGCGATTGGGGATAGATCGCATTGTTGAGTGGAATAGTCCAGTGGATATTTGCAATGTATTTACCGAACAAGATCGATCGACTGGCTCTAGTTCTCTATGTGTTATTGGTGGCGATCTCGAACAATCTTTAGATACGGCAGGCTTTAAAAGAGAATTCTTTATCGACAGCAATAAAAAGTATTATATCCCTGCCAATTTAACGATCGATGGGCAATTCAGATCGCTAACTTCTGATGATATTTGCGATCTGGTTGCATACAACGAGAAAAATATTAAACATTGCGCTCCTTTCTGAATTTTTAATTAGGAAAAATAGATGCAGGAAATTAACATCATCAGGTACGGCAAAGAGCACACTTTTTAATTTTAGCTTCGCAGCAAACTAAAGTCAATCAGTTGATGGACATATTTGATATTAGTTATAAAACGGTTTATAACTGGATAAATCGATGGGAGTCGGAAGGAATGGTCGGGCTATATAATCAACCAGGCAGAGGCAGGAAAAAGACATTTAATTCTGATCAATCAAAAAAAATTAAAGACTGGGCAAAGCAGGAGCCAAGACAGTTGAAACAAGTGGTACAAAAAGTCAAAGCGGAATGGGATATTGACATTAGTACTAAAACCATCAAGAGAATACTTAAATCATTGTCAATGAGTTGGCATCGGATGCGCCGAGGTGTTAGGGGAGAGCCAGATCCAGCGGAATACATCCAAAAGCAAGCAGAGCTAGCCAAATTAAAACAATTAGAAGATGCTGGAGAAATTAGTTTGTATTATTTAGATGAAACTGGTTTTTGCTTGATTCCTGTGGTACCTTATGGCTGGCAAAATATTGGTGAATATTTATCAATAGATAGTAGTCGGAGTAAGCGATTAAACGTTTTAGGAATTATCAGCCGAAAGAATCATCTTGAAGCCTATATCTCAACTCAAACTATTAACTCTGACGTGATTGCTACCTGTATAGATACTTTTTTCCCAGTTGTCAATCTACCTACTTATATTGTGGTAGATCGAGCGAGTATTCATACTAGTGGGGCGATTTTTGAACGCCTTGAAGAATGGAAAGAGAGAGGTATAACTATCTTTGAATTGCCTGCTTATTCTCCTGAATTAAATTTAATTGAGATCTTATGGCGATTTATTAAATATGAATGGCTGACAATAGATGCGTACTCTAGCTGGCAATCATTGGTATTGTCTGTTGAAAAGATCCTCAAAGAATTTGGTAAAAACTATGTAATTAATTTTGTCTAGCTACTTAACTCGCGAAAATCCCTCTGAAACACCTTCTGTCAAATCGGCTACAGTATCTCGTACAAATTCATCAGAAGCAGCTATAGATTCTGGATTTAAAGTTACTCAAAAAGATTCAAGTAACCCCGACCTCAGCCCTAAGCAACAGGCGGAGCAATCGATCGCACAATTAAATAGCCTCTTGGTAAATCAGAAGCACTTTAAGCGCGATCTAGATGTTAACGGGACTAAATATAGTTTTGAGAAATATCGAGGTGGTGCGATAAATATTGAATCCTTAGATTCTAAGTTATTTGCAAAGCAAAGGAGAATTACATTTGGAGGAGATGAATCAAAAATAATTCGAGATTTACCAGAAATCGTTGCGCGGGTAGATCGAGAGTTAGATCTGGAACGACCGAAGCAGATAAATAATCGAACTGAAGTTTTATACGGCTACGACTCAAGTAATAATTTCATTGAAAAGACCCTCTCCCAAAAAGATGCCCAAGCTATCCTCGATCTGATGGATGGAAAAGAAGGAACTACTATCGCAGGGGGAGAGAATCTGCTAATCGAATATGATGGTAAAAAGCTATTTGAAACCGACGCTCAAGGGGTGGTAACTTACAGTGCTTACGATCGCGATCCCGAACTTCTGAGCAGTGTCAAACTCAAGGATGAGCAGGGATTGACCGACCTCAAGAATTACGCTAAACGCATGGCTGCGTCTCCCGATCGTGAGGCTAAAGTCACTAAAACTGCCGATGTAGTAGTACCAGATCCACCTCAAGAAGTTAGTAAAGTAGCACCCCAATCCCCGCTCGGAAAAACGCTCGACCGCCTCGGCGCGCTTCGCGATCGCGCCGAATCTACAACAGATGTAGATCCCCAGCAAGCATCTAGTGTCGTTTACGATCGAGTCCTCAAGTCAGAATTTGCTAAAGCTAAATCCGTCAACCGCGCTGAAAAGACGATCGAGGCGGTGAAATTCAAACTAAACCCTCAAACTCGCAAAGGAACGCGCTCCATCTCCGTTAAGCCAAGTAAAGATGCCGATTTTGTCAAAATTGGCGAAGTCGATAAAGAGGGTAAATTTAATCCAGATCCCAAACTTAACGATCCCAATGTTACTAAAGCACTCGATCGAGTCTTGGCGGCACGAGGCATCGATCCTCAACTAGTTAAAGAAGCCCAACAAGTTGAAGTAGCCGCTCGATCCAAAGATCCTCAATACCTCCCACTCACTCAGGAAAACGCGCCCAAACCCACGCAGAATATTGTCAAATCCCCTGAATTAGCCACTGCTGGTAACGCTTCAGGTGTTAATACACCCAAACCCAAGCCAAAGACTAAAAATAACACCCCTGAATTATCTACCACGGCTAGTAACGCTCCGAGCGTTACTAGCCCTAATACCACTCTGAATATCGGTAATGATTCGCCTGAGTTAGCTTCTGCCCCTACCAACTCTCCAGGCGTTAGCGTTCCGACTCGTGGCGAAAAAGAAGCTGTGCAAGTCCCATCAAGCGGCGGCACTCCCGAAAGATCGCTCCCAGAACCCGAAGTATCCCAGAACCGATAATGTCACAACCAGACCTTACCCAACTAATGACTCAGCACCGGATAATCTTGGTGCGCTGTAATCCACTCGATCGCGAATGGATCGTCAGTACTCACTTGAGCGATTGCCAGCGGTGGCGATTGAATGTTGCGATTCTCCAAGGGAGAGGCTACGCCAACGCCAACGATGCGATCGCTTCGCTCGATTTATCTACGAATATAATTGGAAGCTGCCGACTGCTGCGGAAATTACCGAGTTATTTGGCGAATACCACTTCGAGCCAAGCGAGCGCAATCTCAGGCTGGCATCGGGGCTAGCTTACCAAGATCTCAAGCTCGCACTGCAACAATCGATCGACCATCCAGAGCCAGAACTATATTTAGAAACTTATCGCAACGCACGACTTTCCCTGCTAGGTGTTAAATACGATCCGCCCCCAGCATTCAAAGAAATCGCTGGATTAGATGAATTGGTGCTGGCAATCGATAAGCTGAAATTTAGATTCAGCCAACGTGCGATCGATATTGGACTACCTTACCCGAAAGGCTGGCTGCTAGTCGGGATACCAGGAACGGGAAAAACATATTCTGCGCGATCGATCGCCTCAGCACTGGGCTACCCCATGTTATCGCTAGAGATCGACAAAATTAAGGTCGGTGGTTTGACGGCAATGGCAAGGGTTTTAGAAATCGCTCGCGTTTGTGCCCCATGTATTTTCTACATGGACGAGATCGAGAAGCTATTTACCAGGGACGATAAGCCACTTCTATCCCTACTATTAACTTGGCTGCAAGATAAAACATTCCCAGTTTTTGTTATCGGTACTCTCAATCGGATTGAAGATTTACCCGTTGAGGCTACTCGTGCTGGTCGATTTGATTGTGTTTGGGAAGTCGATTCTCCCGATGCCGAATCTCGTCTGAATTTATTCATACTATTTCTCAACCGATTTGACTCTAGATTTAAAGACGATCTAGTTTTTGATAAATACGAGTGGCAAAGCATTCTCGATGAAACGATTGAGTATGTCGGTGCAGAAATCGAGCAAATTGTCATCGATACAATTGCAAGAATTAAAGAGGGCGATCCTGATGGAGAAGTTACAGCAAGAGATTTACTTGAGGAAGCAATGCAATTTAATTGTCTGTTCGAGCGCAATTCCAAACAAATTGTCACAATCAGAAACTCAATCCGCGAATTAGCAAAGCCCTCTCATTCAAAAAAACAGAGTATTCTGGCACCTCGGAATTTCGATCCTTACCGACCTGCAAAAGTAACATCATCAAATTAAAAACCGATCTAATATATTAATACCAAAATGTTTAAAGTTACTAATAAAAATAGTGGCGATACCAGTAAGTCTCCACTTACTAGTTATCTGGATGCTATCGATCGAACAGAAGCATTAGCTAATATCGACAAGCTCGTTAACAGCCGCGAATTATCTACCGATGATGAGATCTATCATATAACTGGGACGGTCGCCCAAATTGAGAAAATTAGCGAGTATCTACATGTGGTTACTTCTGCTGTGCCTCAAGCAATTCAAATGTTACTCGAAGAAGAACGTCAACAACGTCAAACCGAATCTTCAACAATCGATACTCGACAAGAACAACTACTTACAAAACTCGATCGAGATCGCGAAACTTATCGCGACTTAACCAAACAAGCGATCGATCGTAGCGGTAGGAATATTAACAATAGACTCATGAGTTTATCTTGGAGTCTAGGCGGTTTCTCGATCGGCATGGTAGCTACATCATTACTGGCATATTTTGTAGTCTTTCCTCAACAATTAAGATTAGCCAGAGGTTCTGATGGAGCGATGCTGGAATGGTTGAGTACGTCCGATGGCAAGATTCTTCGTCGTGCATTTGTGTCTGGGAATAGATCGGTAGAAGCATGTATTCATAAAGGAATTAAAAAAACTGGTAAAACTGTATGTATGTTGGAGATCCGTTGATATGGCAAACAATAAAAAAGAAGAGCATTCCGAACAAATAATTAATGAGCATTTCACTTCCACATTACATCTCTGTAATGGATTCTTAGAACCTGTTTGAAAAGTTTGAGGATAGCTTACCCAGCATGAGTTTTAGGCTCTAATCGACGAACCATCAAATGAACCATAGCAGCAAACAGCATCATTTCGCTGGTAGTGGGCAAAAATTCATAGTCTTTACTTAAACGCCGATAATGTCCAAACCAGGAGTAAGTCCGCTCCACCACCCAACGTTTAGGAATAACCTGAAAACCAGGTTTCTCATCAGTACGCTTGAGATGTTCCAACTTCCAGCCAAACTGTCGTTCGATCTTTGCCACAAATTCCTTACCAGCAAAGGTGCTGTCGATCCAAATCACTTGCAGGCACTGCCATAACCAAGCCCAGAACGTGGCTAGTAAAATCATCCCCGCATGGTCGGAGCGTCCAGCACTATGCACACAGACACCCAGCAGCAGACCCATTGTATCGACCAAGATGGTTCGTTTACGTCCTTTAACCTTCTTGCCACCATCAAATCCGATCTCCTCACCCCCACTGGCTGTTTTCACCGATTGACTATCCACGCTCCCTGCACTCGGTTGGGCATTTCTTCCGGCTGCTAGTCGCACCTTTACTCGTAATTCATGATTGAGTTTCTGCCATGTCCCATCTGCCTCCCATGCGCGGAAATAGGTGTAAACACTCGGCCATTTTGGTAGGTCATGGGGCATTGCTCGCCATTTAATCCCGTTAGCCAGCAGATAGAAGATTGCATTGAGCACTTCTCTCATCTCTAAGCTCCGAGGACGACCTCCTTGTTTGGCCGCCGGAATATACGGTTCTAAAATTTGCCACTGGTCATCTGTGAGGTCTGTGTCGTATGCTAGTCGTGTCATTATAAGGGTCTGTTTTTAGACCCTTTTACTTTACAATTGCCTTGTCACAGAGGCTCAGAGGCGTTCTCAATACTTTTCAAACAGCTTCTCAGGCAAGAGTGTAGCGATATGCAGTTGTCGGAATTTTTCTTCCGCCTTCGACAGCGATACCAGGATCGGGAATATTTCCCTTTTCTGGTAGCGTGTTTCGCCAAGTATAAATACCACTCATGGTTTTTTGAGCGAAGAACTTAATCAGCGTTGGCGACCGATCGGTTCCTGTGAAAAATTCGAGATTTTCGGTTTCACCATTACCACGAGTAATGAAAGTTGGCATCGATCGCGAGATGGCAGCAAATAACATGCCGATAATAGCTACTCCAAAAAAAACATTAATAACCAGCAACCCGAAGGTGGCGATTTTCCAACCAGTAATGATATTTTTCGAGCGGATTGTTTCGGAACTATCTACGATATATTCATCTTGCGTATCATCTCTCGAATCGTGGAGAACTATTACCGATGAATGTTCATCTTGTTGTGGAACAAAGTTTGATATTTGTCTGACTTTCATTGTTTTACAATAGAGTGACAATCCGATAGTAGAAACTATAATTATTTTTTAGGAATCATCTTGGATGGTGCTACAAGTCCGATGAGATCGGTTGTAAGTTGAGCCATTAGTGCGTAGATACCAGCTCCGCCACCTTTGGCAATTACTCCAGCAATTATCGGTGCGCCGATAGCATAGCCTAGTTGTAAGCTATAGGCTGGCTGGCTTCCTGATGTATTTGCGTTGATAAAACCCATCATTGCACCCAAGATAGTTAATGAGAACTTGAAAATACCTAATCCCCATAATGAAGCAAACCAAATTTCAAGTGGTTTGGTATTTAAAAATGAGAAGGCAAGTGGAATCGGCAGAGCCAAAATTGACAGGATGAAACCTTCATCAGCTATTTCACCAATCATCACAGACCAGCCATCTAAGATGGCACCAACCAACCAATCGCGCAACCATTTATCTGGGTCATTTGCAAATTTGACAAATTGATTCCAGACGCTGTTATAGTCATACGAATCGACGAGACTATTCATTTTGGCTTCTGTATCGGCTAATTCTGTGACAAGTTCGGGATTCGCTACCGATAGTTTAGCTGCGACAACCATCGTCTTTACATCTTTAGTACACTGGACGTATGCTGGATTTGGAATGACATTCCCTGGCTTGGCGGGATCGGGATCGGCGATCGTCTTCGGTAACTTGATGCAGACTTGCATTTGATTACTAATCGCCTTAACAGTTTCATTGTCGGTTTTTATCCCCGCAAGTTCGGCATTGACACTTCCTAACAATTTTGTATTGGTGGCGATCGAACTATCGATACCTCTAATCAGAGCATAGTTACCGATCGCAAATACACGCGCTCCATAAGCATTCCCCACGAACATAAATGTGATCAGCAGGAGCGTTAAAATCCTCAGCAGATGATTTTTAAGGTTGTCGAAAGATAGATCTGGGATAATTGGCACTAGCCAAAACAATACCCCAACTCCGGCAATAACCTTGCATGGTTCGACTATTGCCATCCAAAAAGTATCTGTAAAAGATGCTGCGTTACCAGTAATTAGAATACTAATTATCTTAAATAGTGCCTGTTCGTACTCACTCGCAATTACAGCAGGATCGGTTGAGGCGAGGATTGTAGTGTGAATAATATCGGCAAACAAAATAGCTCTGCTCCTGTAATAAACGACTGTCTATCGATTTAAGATATTTGCATTTGCTAAGTGCAAATATCTTAAAGGACGTTCGATTCGTTCGCGTAGCGTACCGTAGGTAATCGAACACTATGAATTAAATCCAGCAAATATTACTTGAAGCGCACAATCGAGCGCGAGCTTTGATTTTGTTAGCGTCAAGATAAGTGGTTCTCAGCGAATCCATGTCTGCTTCAACTCGTTTTTGCTCGTCCTCGGCGATACTCCGCTGTTGTACCAGAGCGTTGTGCTTGGCTTGATTTTCTCCTTGAGATAAATTAGCCAGCCCGATGGTATTGGCAGTGGCACTCATAATCAGATTTTGTGAGAGCATATTGTTCATCGCTCCCATGCGGTTAAAACTGCTACCCGCTTTGGCACTGAGATCGGCTTGAGCGGCACCAGTCGCCAATGTGGAATTATTAGCATCGCCAGTCGCACTCATAATCGAGGAAACTGCTTTGTTGGTGTTTTGGCGATTGGCTTCGGCAACACTGGCTCCAGACTTAGATTTGGCTAAATCTATTTGAGCGATAACAGCTTTGGTATCGAGTCCTTTTCCGTTGAGGATGTTAGAAGCCTGATAAGCAATCATTTTGCCTGTAGGGTCGTCGGTTTTGACGCTACCATCTGGATTCAAAGGTTGGATATTACCCGCTGCATCGAGTCCGTAACTGCCGAAGTTAATTCCTACACCAGTACCGCCGTTCATCCCTGCCGTAGCTTGTCCGATTTGTGCCAAGGTAGGTTGCTGACCTGCTAATACGCTTTGTGCGATCGGTGCGTATTTCGACGCAGTTGTCAGAGCTGAGGCGATATTTGGATCTAGCCCTGGAAAGGCACTGACGATCCCACTAAAGACGTTAGAAAGATTGCCAGGATTGGATAAGATCGACTGAATGCCTTGGGGATTGAATGTGGGATTTGCTGTTGGGTCGGTGGGATTTGCCGTGGGTGTGTCGCCTGGAGCGACCGAGGATGGAAGTGGATTGGCTGTTCCACCAAGAGTTGCTGCCTCAGCTCCGAGTGGGAGTAAGCTCATCACAAAGCCGGACATGAATGCGATCGTCAGTAATAATGGATATTTTTTCATAATTTTTCTCTCAATGAGTAATAAGGGTTAGTTCGTCGATCCGACCGTTGGTGGCTGCCGCGCGAGCTTTGCGCTCTTGCTGCTCGTCGATATTGTTAGCTGTGAGAGCCACCAACGAGGGCGGGAGATAAATTCGCGCGGGAGTGAAACGATCGTCTATTTTGAGCAACCATTGGCTAGAGCAAGTGGCTTTATCTGGCTCAAAATCTTTTCTGGCATTGTTCGATGCCAATGCTTCGGGGACTCCCAGCAATTCGGGATTGCAATACTCAGCCAGAGAGTCGCCAATTCTGCCGATGAGGTGATACGAGAGCGCGTCCTTGATTTTTTTCCCACCCGCACTCTCGAACACGCTACTCGGCTCCTGTGCCGCAATCATCAGGCGCATTCCAGCCTTGAGTCCGTTTGCTGCGACCCGCCCGACGCAGAGTGAGAGCGGATCGAGATCGAAGGTAATCGAGGCTTCGTCGATAAATAATAGAGAACCTTTTCCACTTGCGGCGGCAATCGCTCGCCGCATTGCCGCTGCGTACATAATCGTGCCGAATACCGCAGCATCATCGTTGTTGCTGACTCCCCGCATGGCGATGGTCATGAGGGGACTATCGAGTTTGACGGAACTCGGAGAATTTATAGTCTTACCGTAGGAGCCATCGATCCACCGTTGGAGTTGCAATTGAATCGTACCAAGAGTCTCGATATCGTCAGCGGTTGCCTCTGGAAGATTTATTCGTTCGATCGTGCAAAACCGCTTGAAGTCTGAGAGGGTGGGATAATCTTGCCAAGCTCTAGAGCCAATCCCCCCATTAATCGCGCGTTCGTACCGGATTAAAATCCGCTCGTCTTTGAAGAAGTTTTTCAGAGCGGTGGTTAGCATCGAAATGACCTTGCTGCTACTGGTACCCTTGAGTTCGCCTTTCCAGCCCAAAACCATTGCAGTCAGAATTTGAAGGATAAACTCTTCATTCTGTCTTTTCATGTCCTCGCGCGTCTCTGGATCGATATCTTCAACAATTAGCGGAGTCTCAAAGAAGTTAATGGAGTCGTTAAAGACATCGATATAAGCCCCATCCATGTATTCGGTAAAAGCCTTGAACGAACTCGCCTCTTTTGTCGGCGGCTGATCGAGAATCGTCACTGGAATTGCTTGACTCAGTGCTTTGTGAATGTTAAATGCGGCATATAAAGTCTTACCAGAGCGAGTTTTACCCCAAATAGCGGTGTGTCCCATGTGTGTGAAAGGGTCGAAATAGACGGGCGAACCGCCCTTATTCGCAATAAATTCGATTCCAGATTTATGCGCGTTAACCGTCGTTACCATTGGGAAGTAAGCAGCGACGATTTCGGGGCGTTCGCGATCGCGTCTGTCGCGGACATCCACCAGCATCGACTTACCGTAAAATGGTAAAGATGATACCCACAGCGAATCAGAAGTATCTACTTCCAGTAGTACAATTGCTGGCGATCGAAAATGCGAGCAGAAGTCACGAGCGGCAAAGTGCATCTGCTCTAGAGTTTCTCTGTAGACAAACATACAGAGCGAAAATTCGACACTCGTATCGCCACCGATTAACATCCGCTCGGTTTCGAGGGCTTCTTTCAGCTCCTCGTCTGCCAAAACGTCAACTTGTCCTTTTTCCTCTGTTTCTTTCTTGCGGTAATGATTTTGGCGGATGAGTTGTTGGTTGTTGTAACGAACGCCGAACTGTTCGGGACGCGATAGCTCTAGCACGATTCGATAATCGTAAGCCGAGCCGATTGCCATCAAATTCGAGAGATAATGCAGTTGAACTTCCTGGTACGACTCATTACCCGCTTCTTCAAAGACTTTGGGTTGAAGTTTCAGCAGCAGACTGCCGACGTATCGACGATCGACTTTTACATGGTCGCGGTTGGAAGAGGGAACGGCAGAAGGATAGCGCATCATTACTGTAGTTGGATGCAGTTGCGATCGCACGTTTTCGCCAATCGTGCCTTTTTGGAGATTAAATTCGACGATCTGTGGTGCTGGTTCTGGTTTGAGTCCTTCTACCCGATCGTTAAACCGATTTAGTTCCTGCCAGCAATGCTGCCAAACTTCCTCACCAGACAGGGGAGTGGCTTTGAGTTGAAGTTTATCTCTAAATAAATTCGACCACTCAAAAAAGCCCTGCTCGTAGGCATTTAGGAGAATTGCATCGATCGTTTGTTGGCGAACTTCCTCGATCGAACCCGATAGCCTTTGATACCAAAGGGTACTGAATTTGATGACTTTCTCAATTAACTTTTGCTCTCGCGCTCCTAAGTTAGGGGTAAAAGTGCCCATCAAAAATACTTGGTGAGGGCGACGTTGACCGCTAATGTCGAGATTCTGTAAAATCAACATTTCCTCAGCGATTAAGGGCTGAGATTGGGCTGATGCTGTTTCAAATTGAGCGATCAATTCATTCAGGCGAACATTACGATCGCCGAATGATTGAAATTCAACGCGCAACTTCTCACCGATCGGTAATTCGTGTCCCAGAGATGAAATTGAGTTAATAATCGATCTAGCCGCTACTTCGCCAAAATCATCGTGAATGCCTGGGCATTCCCAAATAAATCGCAATTTGTATTCTGGCTTGTCAATTTCATGACTGGTATTTAGCAATAAAGCACCAACTTGAATACCATTTGGCAAGGTATAGTTGATGATACTTTGCAAATGAGTTGAGGTTTCCAGAGGATAGAGCAGTTTCTTTTTGTCGCTTAAACCTTTATGTCTGATTTTTCTTAGTTTTAGCTTTTGGCTCAGAGGTTTATTGCTTTCCTTGTTTTTCATGACGCTAAATAAACTAAAGGATTCAAGCCAATCGATCGAAAATAAGGTCTAGGGTCTTTTCTTGGAGTGAAGGTCGATCGATCGCGGAGTTAAATCTGGAATTGGCGAACGATAATTCAAGCATCCTCTGGTGTAATTCTTTGGCTTTCTATTTCTTGCCAGTACATCTGCCATGCCATCTTTTAGGGAAAGTATGGCTGTGAAAAATAAAGTCACAAAAATAGCTGTAACGATGTTAGCCGGAACCTTCAAATATCCTAGAACTAGACAGAAAACTACAATTAGAGCCAAAACGATCGCGACATCGCGAGGGATACCCATCATCTTCGCTCTGCGTCTTAATGCTCGATTAACCTCGATTCGTGTCTTTCTTTCCATTAATAGATACCGCTTGAATTATGCACCTGTGAACATAAAGGTGACGATCCGATCTGTTGCAATTACGAGAATTACGAGGACGATAATATTTAACATTGGCTTGACTACACCAGAAAAATTTTCTCGATCGTATTCTTGGTATCCCAGGTAAGCTTGCCAGATGGCAATACCACCGACTATTAGCAATACAGACCAAGGGATCAGATTGACAATGGCAGTAAACAGAGTAGTAAATAGCGGCCCTGCGACTGGGAATCCAGCCATAATCGTTGCAATCTTAGTAGTCGATACTGTTACAAAAGCATCGTAGATTGGAGCGGCATCAGCTCTAGGAGCTAAGTTCCATCCCCAAATAATTGGGGAGAAACAGGAAATCAAGGCATACTGAATATATTTCCAAGAAATTCTATTTCTAGGTTTGCTTAGTGAAGTGGCGTGGTTCATGATGACACTCTATGTTTTTAAAGAATATAAGTTTCGACTCGATTCGTTCGAGCAATTACCGATCGAACGATAATAGCTTTTACATGAAAATTTCAGATCGCGCTCGCCATTAATCTAAGATTTAGTTGACGACAATCGAACGATAACAGCCATATTTCGAGTAGAATAAACCTGACTTAATTAGCTGGTCAGGTTAAATTCATCCCCTCTTTTATCCGCATGAGATTATAGACGATCGACAAAAATAAGCAAGGTCAGCTCGAACAGTAAATAAAACTTTACAATTAATAAAAAAATGGAGTAGTTAGTCAGCCGCATAGCTAACTAACTACTCTTTCAAGGTGTGCGAATTTACTGTCGATGTTGAGTTCGATCGTCGGATCTTGCAATCTCCGTCAAGTTTCCTTGAATTAATAGCGACGGTATCCGAACTTGGCGACTATCGATTTAGACTTTTGCCTGTTGCTAATTCGGCTCTAGCTCTTTGACTCACGGATATTCTATTTGTGTTGCCTTCGTCCGAGTCGTTGAGAAGGACTTCTACATCACAATTAGCCAGATCTGGGTTAGCCGTAATCAGGGTCATCCCCTCGACTCGTGCTTGAGCCAGCAAAATCAGATCGAATCGATCTAGCGGCAATGTTGCCAGCTTCAACACTTGATCCGCTCGAATGTCTAAAAATTGTGCCCGCAACTTTTTCATTCGACTGGCAAGATACGAATCGATCGGTTCGGGCAGCGATAAAGTTCCCAGTGACACCTTCATCGTCAGCTCGCACGCGCTGGCAACCGAAAACCAGATCGAATTAGTTTCGTCAGAGATGGCGGCGATCGTTGGAGCACTCAAGCGATCGGGTTCGACAAACCACCACAAAAAACACTGGGCATCAATTAGTATTTTCACTCGCGATCGCTCCTTACTTTTGTTTGGCTGAAAGATCGGGAAAATAGGGTTTATAGATGAGGGGGCAGCGGGTTGTTAAAACTGGAGGAAATGTAGTACAATCCGCGATCGACACCCATACTGCGACTGCGCGATCGCTTATTTTCCACCGGAACTAACCTAGCCACCGCGATCCCTCGATTGGCGATGATTATCTCTTCCCCTAGTTCCACGCGGGATAATAATTTGGAGAACTGGGATTTAGCGTTATAGATAGTAAATGTATTCATCACGATCGTAAGAAATTAGATTTCCAACTTATTATAGAACAAAAATACTAGTATTTTCTTAAAAGACATGGACATCGCGAGCGTTAGGAGCTGCAATCGGATACGCACGTTGTTCCATCCCCTATTAGATCCCACATTCCGCTGTTTCGACGGTTAAACTAAGCGATTCTCTCAAGGGAACGGCTCATCTTCAAAACTGGACTTTAAACTTTAGGTTCGTCCTGCTCCTCAATGTTTAGGTGCTAGTCATGTATACCACTATGTTTTTTGTCTAACCCATTAAAGCTAAAGTACTCGATCGACCCCCCAATCAGCCCGTTTAAATTTCGCTGTAAAAAGTTCATCCGAATTGCTGGTGCGCCCTGGGGATCGGCAGATGGCAGGCGATCTGCATCTCGATGTTGCAGGTCTAGAATATCAGCCGATTCAATAGACCTCCTGCGAAAGTATTTTAGCTATCCTTTGATACCAATCATTTCGAGCATTATTAACTAATCATAAAAGATTAACTAAATATGGTGACAGTTATAGGTTCTGTCGATCTTTCCAGGACTTTCGCAGGAGGTCTAATTTGTCACCGATGGAGATTCGGCAGCCACCTCAACTGGTACGACATCATGGAAATGTTTGTAGTCCAAATATTGATCGCCATTATCAGCTTTAGACACCAAATCGACAAAGCGGTAATTCCAGAAAATGTCTTGGGGCGCATAGGTATGAGGGGCATACATCATCTGGGTAACGGTTTCATCTACGCCACTGAGCGTCACCACGATCGTACTATTGGTGTTCTGTAAATCTGTGGGTGTCACTCCATACAGTGGGCTAGCTGTATCGATCGGGTGCAGTGCCAGCCACGATAGTACAAAACTTAGCGATTGGTTGCGAACCAACCGCAAGTCATGAATCCGACGAATATATTGCCCTTCGGCAGTCAGCTCATCTCGCAGTAAATACACCTTGAGCTGTGCTTCTAAAATTTGATTGCTGCGCTGATTTGCCGTCCGAAAACTTAAAGTGGGCACTGCTTCGTGCGGTGAGATCGTGGCAACGTCGCTAAACGCCACGCGCGCAGTCGGGTGGGAAAATCGCGCAAATGATAAGGATCGCGCCAATAGGAATACCACTCAATCGTTATCCAAAATTACGAACAATTAATCTGTAGAAACTATCTTTATCTTTATCAATCGATCGATCATAATCAAAAGTAAGTTCGACATCAAGAACCAATAATTCTTGAAAAAATGTTGAAGCTAATGGGCATAGTCCGATCGTCTTAGTAGAAACAGGGCTTACCTGGGTTAAATAATAAAGGAGTTGTGAATGGTAACGATCTAAGTGTTATGGTTAGCAAGTTACAGCTAATATTATTACTATTAATAGGTAATGATGTTAGTGGGTAATCAAGCGATATTGTTAGATCTGGACAACTATACATATTAAAAATACATCCAATGGTACTAACAAAGTCTGTCTAAAGAGAGATGTAATTTTAGTTAAGTAGACATCATCTTAATTGCAATGAGATTCCAGCCAATAATCCTAAATAATGGATTGTGTAATGAAGCGTTAATCCTCACAGTTTCCTCATCTTTGGATAGTAATGTACAAGATAGGTAATTCCTTGACTATCTTGTACATGACATCATCCACTTACTAGGAGATAAAAGATGCCAAAAGCAGTACGCTTGGATCGCTATGGACATATTGATGTGCTAGAGGTCAAAGAGGTCGAACGACCATCACTCAGTCCCGGTCGGATTCTAGTTCGGACGATCGCGGCAGGAATCAATCCTGGTGAGATCGCCATTCGCGAAGGTTTACTCGATAAGCAATTTCCAGCCACGTTCCCGTCAGGTCAGGGGGCGGATTTTGCTGGGGTGGTCGCCGAGCTGGGAGCGGATGTAACCAGCCCTAGTGTGGGCACACCAGTCATCGGTTGGTCGAACGAACGCTCCGCCCAGTCTGAGTTTGTTGCCGTTCCTGCCGACCAACTTGTCACCAAACCCGAAGCCCTCGATTGGGATGTGGCAGGTGGTCTCTACGTCGTCGCAACGACAGCGACAGCCGCCGTCGCCGCCGTTGCCCCTCAACGCGGCGAAACTATCCTGTTGTCTGGTGCCTCCGGCGGGGTCGGTTCGCTAGCTGCTCAGTTAGTGCTGCGGACTGGAGCCACTGTCGTCGGCATTGCTGGAAAGTCACATCACGACTGGTTGAAATCGATCGGCGTTACACCAGTAGACTACGAAACTGACTTGAAAGAGAGCCTAAATCGCTTGGCTCCATGCGGCTTCGACGCAGCAATCGATACTGTCGGTCATGGCTATGTAGACTTGGCGATCGATCTGGGGATCCCACCCGATCGCATCAACACGATTATTGATTTCGCAGCAGCAGCTCGACACAAAGTTCATACCGATGGCAGCTCTGCGGCTGAATCTAGTGCCGTGCTCGCCGAGGTGGCTGGTTTAGTTGCCAACGGTGAGTTACAGGTTCCAGTAGCCGCCGTTTACGATCTCAAAGATGTCAAACAAGCTTACACCAAGCTAGCCGAGGGACACATGGGCGGCAAAATTGTCCTGCGAGTCGCCGACCCTGATTTAGTTGTTGCGTAACGTTGGCGTAGCCGCGCTCGAAGTAGGTAATCGCGATGTAAATCTTAACTTCGACGAGCTGGCTAGCCGCCCAGTCGAAGTTAAGAATTTGCAGCCCAAGTAGAAAAGCAACCTATGAAAGCAAATCTCTCACGCATTAGAATTTGGCGACCGCAGCACCTCCCATCGATCGAGTTGATACATGGTGTTTCTAAAAGTCATTCAGTGCCCCGCAATTTTCATGAAGAACTAGAGCTTGGCATCCGGCAAGGTGATGGCTGGCAGTTTAAATACCGAGGTGCAACGCACCATGTGCCGTCAGATACTGTGGTAGTGACCCAACCTGGAGAAGCGCATCAGGCTGATTGTACGAGCGACCGAGACTGCACTTATCGCGGGCTACATATCGGTCTAGATTTACTTCAACAAGTGGCAAACGAAGTTACTGGACGCGACACAGAATTACCATTTTTTCCGATATCGCTAGTCCACGATCGCAACTTTAATACCCAATTCATTCAAGTTCATCAAGCCTTAGAACGATCCAATTCTCAGCTCGAACAACAGACATTAGTCTTAGATTTGCTGGCACAATTAATTCTGCGGTATGCGGATAGTACGCATTGCCCGATCGAATTAGGAGCAGAAATTCAGCCTGTCAATCGTGTTCGGACATACATAGAAGCACATTCTGAGCAAGAGATATCGTTAGAGAAATTAGCTATAGTTGCAAGTTTAAGTTCCTTCCATCTCAATCGATCGTTTAGCAAAACATTTGGAATACCGCCGCACGCTTATCAGATTCAAGTACGAATAATGAGGGCAAAACGCTTACTCCGAAAAGAACACTCGATCGAGCAAGTCGCTATTGAAACTGGATTTGTGAGTCAAAGCCACTTTGGATCGCACTTCAAGCGGCTGGTTAGCATTACTCCCAGGCAATACATTCAAGACAGCAAGAACGTGATAGATTTCGCTAATTAAGTTGATTGCGCTAGAGACAGATGGATTCTCAATCGAGTTGGCATTGCTTTAGCAACGCAGGCTCGAAAAAATTGACATCTTTAAAACAATAGATTCGGTTCGCACCAAACTCAAGTCGAACCCGCTCGTGTTGGCGAATGCCTGTCGTTAGGTACAGTGTGAGCGTTGCTTGTTGACGGAGCCGCGCCGCGAGGTAATCGATCGAGTTAATTGGCGATCCTTGTCCTCACCAAGTGAACTAAATGAACGCACAAAATCAGCCACAAGCTTTTGAAATCAATAATAGCAAAGGTCGTGCCTACTGGGGGATGGGTATTCTCTGGACGATGCTGGCAACTGCTGAAGATACGGATGGCAAGTATTCCTGTATCGAAGATCGTGCGGGATCGTTTGTGTCAGTTCCACGCGGCACAAAGCACGCTTTTCAAATTGATTCGGAAACGGTACGACTCATCAATACCTATGTGCCCGCAGGGTTTAAGCACATAATTATGGCAACGACTGTGCCCGCCCAGGCGCGGACATTGCCTCCAGCTTCGATGCCGTTGCCTGAGTTGGAACAAACCAATGAAGCGATGGCGGAAGTCATCAAAAAATATCCGGCGGCTAAAACTAATTTCTTACAAGGTTACGACGGCTAAATTACCCGATCCCGGACGATCTGAGTTGTGCTTCGGTAGCTCGTTGGCGTAGCCTCCGCTTCGCGGAATCTCTGGTGTGGGATCGCTCTTTAACTAACGAATTTGCCTCATCGTTGGCGGTAGCGGAGCGTTTGCCTTAGCAATAGCCTGCTACGCGGAATCGATAGTAGCAAACGACAACTTCTATACTGGGGCGATGGTGAAACGCCGATGGATCTGACGACCACTGATGATATCGCCAAGTATGTCGCCGAAGCCGCGAGCGACCCCAGTTTAGCCAACACCGCCTTAGAAGTCGCTGGTGATACGCTGACTGCCAAGCAATTAAAAGCCAGTTATGAAGTGGCAACGGGTCAGCACTTAGTGGAAAAACAATTGGGCAGTATCGCCGAGATGCAAGCTGAGATCGCGACCAAAAAAGCGTCAGCGAGTACAGTGGAAGAGTACGTTTACGACCAGTATATGTACGGGATGCTATCGGGTAAAGGCAAGCTCGATTACCTCCGGTACACGCTGCTAACGGATTGAGGACGATTACCTACGGTAGGCTACGCCAACGATGGGATGGGTTTTACTAAAGCTAGTTTTAATTGGCTTTGGAGATCGATCGAGTGAACGCCAATCAAGTTTGGTAACACGATGTCAGCGGCTCCAACGCGAGTAGCAGGGCCGATGCCGATCGATCGCATCCCACCCGCGATCGCCGCTGCAATCCCCACGGTGGCATCTTCTACCACCACACAGTGGGAGGGTTCGAGTCCTAACTGTTTCGCAGCGTATAGAAACACGTCCGGGGCTGGCTTGGGGCGTTCGACGCTATTCCCATCGGCGATCGCATCCACCAGATTTCCAATCCCTAATTTCTCGATCACAGTGCGAGCATTTTTACTCGCAGAACCGATCGCGATTTTGAGTCCTGCTTGTCGGAGTTCTGTTAATAACTCAACTGCTCCTGGAAACATATCCTCAGGTGTAATGCTTTGAATCGATTCCTGGTAGTAGCGATTTTTACGCTCCATCATTTCCTGAAGTGCAGCTTCTGAGTACTGTCTGTCGCCGACGATGTGCATCAGCGATTCTCGCCGAGCTACGCCGCGCAGGGCTTCATTTGCCTGTCTATCGAAGGGCAGTTTTTCTTCATCAGCCAGTCGTTGCCAAGCGCGATAGTGATATTCGGCAGTATCGGTCAACACCCCATCGACATCAAAGATATAGCCTTCAATTGCCGGAGCTGGAGCCGAGGCAGGCGATAAATCGAAGTCGTGCCAAGTGCCGCGCCAGTTCAGTTTGAATTTGATCCGAGTCCAAGTGGGCGGGAGCTGGGGATTCGCGACGGGGCCGTTTTCTGTCAATTGAATCCCTGCAAAGCCGAATACCACTGCTTGCCAGACACCGCCAGCAGAAGCCGCATGAATGCCGTCGGCGGTATTATCGCGACTATCTTCGAGATCGACTAGGGCTGACTGCATAAAATTTCGATAAGCATCTACAGATTTACCCAAACGGCTGGCGAGGATCGCGTGAATGGACGGACAGAGGGATGAGCCGTATGTGCTATCGGTGCGTGGCGCGTAGTAGTCCCAATTGGTTTGGAGGATTTCAGTTGTGACTTCTGGTGTGTCTCGCAGCAAGTAGAGCAGCATCAACACGTCGGGCTGCTTGAGTACCTGCGTCTGATTCGTTGCGTCCATGCCGAGGACAGCTTGAATCGATCGAGTACGTGGTTCGTAGTCGCTCAAATTAATATCCTTGAGTTTGAAAAAACCCTCAAATTGCTCGATTAGTCCGGTCTTGGTATCCTTGGGGATGTACATTTGGGTAGTGGTTGCCTCAATCCGCAACCCTCTTGCTGGAGTGGGATGTAGGCTACCATCCAATTCGCCGATCCGCCCTGGAAAGTGCTGCTGCAACCAGGCATAGACAGCGATCGCCTTTTCTAGATGCCACTGCACCAGCCGATTGGTGTAGGCATTATTATTCACCTGCTCGTGATATTCATCGGCTCCAATGACTCCGCAGATTTCATACCGTTCGCGTTTAGCATTCCAGTCCACTCGACTCATCCAGAACCGAGCAGTATCGAGGATGATTTCGGCTCCATAGTCGCGCATCCAGGTGTCATCGCCTGTTGCTTGCCAGTATTGCCAGACAGCATAGGCAATGTCCGAGCTGATATGAACTTCCAGATCGCGGCTCAATAGTCGTACAGCTTCGGCATAGGGATCTTCTAAAATCGACCAGCGGGGGGTCATCTCGTCGCCAGTGGCGGCACTTTCCCAGGCAAACATCGCCCCTTGATACCCACTATTTGCTGCTTTGCGCCGCGCTCCATCCAGAGTGTGATAACGGTAGTTCAACAAGCTACGGGCGATATCGGGTTGAGTCAGGGTGAAAAAAGGCAAGATAAATATTTCGGTATCCCAAAAGACGTGCCCCCGATAGCCCAAGCCTGACAGTGTTTTGGCGGGAACGCTGACTCGACTGTTATCTGAGCAGTCACCAGTGATGTGGGGGCAGGCACTAATTAAGAGTTGAAACAGGTTGTAGCGAACTGCCAACTGAGCCTGAGTATCTCCCTCGATCTCGACATCGCTATCCTGCCAAACTTCCTTCCACGCCTGCTGATGTGCGGCGAGTAAGATCGCTTGTGATGGCAGACTCGCCAATTTAGCCTGAGCCGCTCGCACGGGTTGTTCTACATCCTGGGATGTAAATAAGGTCACAACCTTGTCCACGCCTACGGTTTGCCCTGCTGTAGCAAGAAACGTAGTCGTCAAGGTGGGATAGTCGAGCGGGTTCGTTACCTGCAACGCCGCATCGGAGCCAATCGCTGTCATTTTAGCCGCCATGCCCAGTTCGATTTGGGTAGTGCGGGTGCGAAGCTGGAGCCAAATTCCCCGATCGATCTTGCCGCGATCTAGTTGCTCCCAATGGTCGAAGCCTTGACTGTCGGGATAGCCATTGATACTAGATTGAATCTCGATGGTGCCATCAAAATCGATCGGTGTAATCTGGCACCGCAGCCCCAATACCTCCCGATCTGCCAAACTAACAAATCGCTCGAACTTTAAATCTACGGTATTGCCAATCGGACTCCGCCAGCGGATCGATCGACTCAGGATACCGTGCTGTAAGTCCAACTGCCGCTCGTAATGGAGGATTTCGCCTCGATCTAATCGAAACCGCTCTCCGTTGACCACGATCGTTAAGGACAGCCAATCAGGACAATTTGCTAGCTCTGTATAAACCCCAGGCACATCGTCATATACGCCATGCACTAAGGTGGCTGGCAAGGCATGAGGATAGCCTTCCTCAAAGCTGCCCCGCGTCCCTAAGTAACCATTACCGATCGTAAATACGGTTTCTCTGGCACGTAATTTTGCTGGGTCGAATTCAGGTTCGGTTAGTGTCCAGTCTGTGTAAATTAGGTCGAGAGGGCGGGTGAGAGTGTTCATGATGTTGAAATAATGGGACTGGAGAATAGTCGTATTTCGCAATTTGTCAAATCTGTCACGATTTTCTATTGACCGTTTAGGTGTTTTCGTGGTGCTAGACCGGGATTTATCGTCATCGCCAACTCTTCTAGGGATCGTTGACTTAACTCTGAATGAAATTCTTCAGGTGTAAAATCATAACCATGTGCTTTGGCGATTTGATGGTAAGACTCGATATCTACGGCTGCTTTGAGTTCCGCTATCAAAGTTGGATCTTGTTTGACTGCTTGGATGAATTCAGCTACTGTTATCTGAGCCATGATGTCTCCTGTTGTGTTTTGGTTGAGTTTGTGTAATTTGCGATTACCTCGCGGCGCGGCTACGCCAACGCGTTGGCGGAAGCCTGCCGTTAAGCACAGCGTGGGTTCTACCCAATCGCTTATACGGATCGTTCGATCTAGTGATGGCGATCTAAAATCTCAACGACTGTCGATCTCCACAGCCAAAGTCACTATTTGACGACTTTGGACGATTGCTTAGAGTTGCGTATCCGAATCGGTAGGGCGAATTATCAATTGATTGACATTCACTCGTGGTGGTTGAGTCACTGCATAAACAACTGCTGCGGCTACATCTTCGGGCTGCAACTGTTCGATCGAGGCGACCGAATCCAGAAAGCCTTGACGCAAGCTGGGATCGCTAATGTGTGTCGCCAAATCGGTCTCAACCAGTCCCGGTTCGACAACGGTAATCCGAATCCGATCGGCTTTACTGACTTCTAGGCGTAACGCATTGCTGAAGGCTTCGACGGCAAACTTAGAAGCGCAGTAGCCAGATGTACCAGCACCTACGAATAAACCTGCTGTTGAGGAAATGTTGACAATATGACCGCCTCCCTGCGCTTTCATCAATGGGATCGCTGCCTTACAAGCAATCATTAAGCCCAAAGTGTTAACCTCAAACATTCGCCGCCAACTGCTCACTTCTGCGGTTTCAACAGAACCCGCATCCGCAATACCCGCACTATTGATTAAAATGTCGAGCCGTCCCCAGTGAGTGTAAGCTCGATCGATAAGTTCAAAGGTAGCTCGTTCGTCAGACAGATCGACAGGCAACACCAATACCTCGCCGCCAGCATGAGTGATGTCATCGGAGATCGCCTGGAGACGGTCTTCTCGTCGAGCAGCAAGGACGAGTTTGGCTCCTTCTGCGGCTAGTGCTTTAGCAGTGGCACTGCCAATTCCCGATGATGCACCTGTAACTAGTGCGACCTTGCCATTGAGTTTACCGGATGTCGTTTGGGCGATTCTCCGGTGGAGAGGCTCCGCCAACGATTGAGTTGCAGTCATATTAAATTACTTCCTTTAATGTTTGGGTTTAGTTTGGCCGTCATGGTCAATACGTGGCGCACAACCTCCTCTGGGCATTCTTCAGGCACGAAGTGTCCGCAATTGGGAATGACATACCGATCGACATTCTTGGCAATTGTCTTCACCATCTCGCCGACTTTGCCACCCAATCCCTTTTCGCCGCCGAGTGCCACAACGGGCACTGTCACCTGATGACCGATTCCAGCTAGGGGTGCTGTTTGTTCGATCGTGATGAATGCCGCTCGATAGACACCCATCGCGCCGAGCACGCCCTCACGACCAGAGAAGGTACGCAGAACTTCATCTACCGTCTCTGGATCGATCGAGTTAGGATCGAAGGTGAATCGCTCGTAAAACCAAGTTAGAAATGCCCGTTCGTGACCCACAACCAGACGTTCCGGCACATCGGGTGCAAGTGGGAGAATCCACCACCACATCGAGCCTTCTTTCATCGCTTCCGGCGTGTAGGCGATAATCTTGGTGAGGATCTCGGATAGCATTACGGGTGCCTCGACGTACAGCAGCCCTGCGATCTCCTCTGGATGGTCGGCAGCCCAGATCAGAGCTGGCGGCGCGCCCATATCGTAAGCAACCAGCGTCAGTGGCTGCCCCGCCCCAAAGCCAATCTTCGAGACGAGGACGCGGAACTCCTCGGCGAGAGCGCGGGCATCATAACCCTCGATTCCGGCTGGCTTGTCGGAGTCCCCATAGCCACGCATATCTGGTACGAGTACTGCATATCCATGTGCTGCTAGGAGTGGCATCACTTTCCGCCATGCGTAGCTAGTGCTCAGAAAGCCGTGCCAGAGCAGAACGGGCTGACCGTTAGGATCGCCGCCGATCTGGTAGTGAATATTGACCCCATCAATATCGATCGTCTCACTGATAAAATCTGGCATTAGAACATTCGATCGGTTGGATATCATAAAACTCCTGTGCTGAATTCACACGTTACCGTGTGGAAAGAATATGTAATTCTGAATCTAAAAGTTGAGTTTGGCATCGAGCGATCGACCGTCAACTGATGTGAACTTGCCCTTTGCGGCATCGCCAGACAGCCATCCGCGCCGCCCACCCTCGAATACCAGTGCGGCGGGAGCAGCACTGTGTACCCGCTTCATGTCTTCGATCGCCGCTGGCCCGACTGGATCTTTCTCGTCAACAATTGCGCCGAGCCTGATGGAGCGGACACTCTCGAAGCCTTTGGCACCGTTGAGTGCCAGCAATGTGGCCGCACCAGCCATCCAATGACTGGCGAGCACGACGGGTAGTGTAATGACTTCCAACACTCAACTTCTTTCAGATTCTGATGGTGCTTCTTTGGGCGATAGTGAACCTGTTTCGATGTCATTCCAGAAAATTGTTGCTTGGCATATTCAAGAGCATGGGTTACTTAGCTGAGGACTTGTTCGAGTTCGATCGTATTACCGTCTGGGTCGCGAATACAGGCACTAAGAACCCCGCCCGCTAGCCCATCATCTGAGAATTGCCAAGGACTACTGAAGATGGGAACACCTTTGGCTTTCAACTGGGCGATCGCGTCATCGAGATCGGGCACGGCAAAGGTTAAAATCATCTTGGCATCGCGACGATCGTAAGTTGCTGTTTCAATCGAGTCGATGTAATCTTTCAAGCGGGATCGATTGAGAATTGTAATTTTAGTTTCGCCTGCATCAAGCTCGGCATATTCCTCAGCATCATCAGCCAAGGAGACCTTAAAGCCTAAAATATTTTGGTAGAAAAGCTTGCAATCTGTATAGTTTTCGACATTCAATCTAGTGCAGATATATTTAAGATTCATGTGTTTCCTCTGGATTTAATCGGTTAATACTAGCGATGGAAATTATCGAGTAAGCTACTTAAATACCTTGATTAAAGTCTCGAACTCCGCATTGCCAGAAAGTCAATTCTTTATCTGAAAGTTTGACCAACTCCACACTTCAATCTGAGGATAGTCTGTTTCAGCGATCGGGGTATCAACTGCTGCTGTGACTCTGGACAGATCTCGACTAGCGATCGTAATGTGCCAATCTTGTCCAGATCGGGCGATCGCTTCTGCACAGGCATAGCCTAGTCCACTGTTTCCGCCTGTAATAATGACCGATTTATGTGGTTTAGTTGCAGCTTGCATAATATTTATCCTGTGAGTTGAGTTGGCGATCGGGAAGCGGAGATTTGAGCATTGAGGATTACAGGTGTTCATCTGTAATGACAACCTTGCCCAAATGAGCACCCCCAGCTAGATATTCAAAAGCCGCCTGCGTTCGATCGAATGAGAATTTTTTATCGATAACTGGATGAATATTATTGACAACGATCGCTCGATTCATTGCCTTAAAATCTCGCGTGCTACCCACTTCCATTGCCTTAATCGTGGCTTGTTTGGTCAAAAACTCTAGCGTATGCAGCTCGCTGGACTCACTCATCACCGCCATGATCGAGATGTGTCCGCCCATCCGTAGGGCATTAATCGATTTTTTTAAGTTTTCACCACCGACTGTTTCCACGACCAGATCGGCTCCACCGTCGGTTAATGCTTGCACCTTGGCTGCCCAATCTGGCGTAGTTTTGTAATTAATAGTAAGGTCTGCACCCAACTGGCGAGTTCGCTCCAATTTCGTGTCGCTGCTCGACGTAATAATTACCCGCGCACCGTGAGCTTTGGCAAATTGGAGGGCAAAAATTGATACGCCACCCGTACCATGTAGCAACACCGTATCACCTGCTTGGATATTGCCATAGTGCAGTGCATTCCAAGCGGTTAGTCCCGCGACTGGTAATGTCGCAGCTTCGATCGCCGATAGATTGGTAGGACTTTTTATCAGTTGATGAGGGCGGAAAATTTTGTACTCACTGAGCTGTCCGGGAATAGTGCCCAGCCCTGGACGAGTCGAGTCATCTGTCGTCTCAGGTGTCGGATCGCCATTTACCCATTCGGAGACAAATGTTGTCGCAACTCGATCGCCAGCCGCAAACTCAGTCACGCCCTCACCCACGCTGTCGATCGTGCCTGCGCCATCAGCAACTGGAATATAGGGTAGCCGCAGATAAGGATTGAGTTGACCTTTGACCACGAGCAGATCTACGTAATTGAGCGCAGCAGCTTCCATACGGACGCGGATTTCGCCTGGAGCTGGACTAGGTTGAGGCTCTTCTACTAGGTGCAAGTTGTCGATTCCAAAGCGATCGCGCAGTTGAATTGTCTTCATCTCGAATATCCTCTTTCGTGAATGTTTTATCAGATTGCGTTGTGGATCGAGAGCTAATCATGCTCTAAGTGAGGCTGAACAAAATTTGCGGCACTGATTTACAGAATCTCAATGATGATTTTACCGATCGTCTGTCCGCTGTCTGAGTCTGCACGAGCATTAGCCACTTGTGGTAGTGAAAATGTTTTGGCAAGCTGGAAATGTAAGATTCCAGCTTCGATCGATGTTGCTTTGCTAATTCCCGAAGTTCCGCTCGTCAAGGCAACTTTATTTTCAAGCGTCTACATAGCTGTCTCCTGTGCAGAGGTTTCAAATCATCATTGACCCGATAAACGAAAAGCTGCATTACGCTTTGGTTTACGCAGCATAGTCAGGCGGACACTGCTGCCGCTTCGATGACCTTCGAGACTAATGCCGAGTCCAAGTAGGCGCGAACTGCTACAATCTGCCCTGCTTGGAATTGGCAGATCCAGCAGTAGTCATTATTGAACTGAATACCGCTCTTGGTCGTGGCTTGAGTATAAAGTTCGACTATCGCAGTATCTCCATCTACAAACACCTTGCGTATAAACAGCTTCAACCCGCCATCGAACAGGGGAGTAAGCCGATCGAAAGTGGCTTGCTGGAAATCGCGTTTCGACGGGTAGTTGCCTGCCAGTGGCTGTGTGCCAAGCACAGTCCACTTCACATCATCTGCAACGTAGTCAAAAAATCGCCCAGGTGTGTCGCTTGATAAGTAAGCGAAGATGCTGTGGACATTTTCATGTGTAATCAAAATTTGTGCTCCTCGATCGTAAATATTGCTAGAACTAGTGAAGGAAAAACGATTCTCCGTAGAAGAGGCTCCCGCCAACGACTCGATCTGTCATGCTCTGTTTGGATGCTTATACCCAACCCCGATCGCGCCGATAAGATTCAAAGTCGCTCAGTGCAGAAAAGTCGCGTTTCAGCACCATAAACGCATTACATAGCGCGATCGATCGTGCCTGCGCCATCAGCCTTAATGTTTTACGGAAAACCACGCTGTGGCATCGATTTGTTCCAAATCGATCGCTATGTATTGAAGATAACTATTGCCACAAAATCAATAATCGGTCATTCGATCGACTCTTCTTTGCCGCTCACGCGCAACACGATTTTGCCCAGATAATGATGTTTCATCGCGTCTTGTGCTTGTGCCGCCTCTTCCAGCGCAAATGTCTGGGCAATGTGAACTTGAAACTCACCGATGCCCACCAATCGGTTGAGTCGATCGAGCAACATCGGGTTGGCGAATCCATTTGCCTTCTTGAGTTCCACCCCTTCTGACACTTTGGGTTCGGGCATCACGCCATCAGGAAAGGCGACGATCCCGCCCTGACGAACCAAACTCAGCGTGGATTGAACTTTGTCGCCGCCCACCAGCACCAGCGCGGTATCGAAACCATCAGGCGCAAAGGCGCGGGCGCGTTCTATAACGTCGTCGCTGTGTCCGTCCACCGCTGCATCAGCACCTAACTGCTCGACCAACTCCACGCCGTCTGTGCCCGATGCAATGGCGAAAACATGTGCCCCCATGCGCTTGGCGAGTTGAAGCGCGGCGTGACCGACACTACCGCTCGCGCCCCACAGCATCAATTTAGTTCCATTGCCCATCTCTAATGCCTCTAAATTACTCAGTGCCGTCGCACCAGCGCACGGCAGTCCGCCTGCCATCAGCATATCGAGACCATCGGGCAGCGGCGCGACCGTCTGTTCGGATACGACGACATATTGTGCGTAGGAACCGCCCTTGTCGTTCATGTAGCTTTGGGCGTATACACGATCGCCGACGGCAAACCGCTCGACACCGTTGCCGACAGCGGCGATGGTGCCCGCACATTCGCTGCCCAGCACTCGCGGAAAGTGGACTTCGTTAGACACCACGCCTTCGCGCTCTAGCTCGTCCCAGATGTTACCTCCAGCGATCTCGATCCGAATCAAAACTTCGCCCGCGTCCACCGTAGGCACGGGTAAGGTGTGCAACGTCAGCTTGTCAGAGCCGCCGAACTCGTCAACAGCCATTGCTGTCATTTGTTGGGGAATGTTTGGCATATTTTTTGTACTCTCCGAAAGTTTAAGAAAAACGCTATGTGTTGATAACTATTGCCACAAAATCAATAATCTGTCGTTTGGAGCATAGGTAAAGAAGCTGCAATATACCGCCGCCCACCATCTAGGCTCCAGCCAAAGTCAAATCGAGAAAAGTAGGGTGGGCACTGCCGATCTGTAAGCTGAACACGATTTATTTGGATTTTTCTCTAATAATCTTGGTTGTTATAATTATTTGTCAAATAGATAATGTCTGAAATCTAGATGGTGGGCACTGCTACAAAGCTGCAAACTGATTCACGCCATCTCAATGATGATTTTACCGATCGTCTGTCCGCTGTCCTGGGCTTCATGAGCATCAGCCACTTGCTGTAGCGAAAATGTTTTGGCAATCTGGAAGTGCAAGATTCCAGCTTCGAGAGCAGTGGTAATGTCACGAATTGCGGCATCTTTGGCAGCCTGGGGCACTGTATAGACCCGAATCATCCGAATTGTAATGTTGCGGAACTCCCACGGGACGATTGGGATATTTAGCAGCTCGCCAGGATTTCCGGCATAAAGTACCACCACACCATTAGTATTTAGAGTGGCATCAGCAATCGCCACATTTGCCGCAAAGTTGACATCGACAAGGCGATCGACTCCACATTCTTTGCCAGTTAGCTCCCGAATTCGGGCGACGACATCCTCATGCTTGTAATTGATGATGTCATCAGCACCAGCAACCTTGGCAATTTCTGCCTGTTCGGGACGGCTGACTGTCGCGATAACAGTCGCACCACCCCATTTCGACCATTGCACCGCGTAGCTACCGACCGATCCGCCGCCCCCTGTAACGAGCACGAGCCGATCTTGGACATCGCCATCAGCAAATACCGCCCGATGAGCCGTCATCGCTGAGACACCCAAACAAGCCCCCTCGGCATAGCTAATTCGATCGGGGAGATGCACCGCTTTTCGTTCGGGCACAACGACATATTCTGCCGCTGTCCCAAACGGTTGTTCAAATTGCCCTTCATAAATCCAAACTCGTTCGCCAATTCGATTTGGATTTACGCCTTCCCCAATGCTCTCGATCGTGCCTGCGCCATCCTGGTGGGGGATAACCCGATCGAGAGATGCCGCGACTCCACCCCAGCCACTCCGCCGTTTGGTATCCGATGGATTTACGCCAGAAGCATAAACTCTAATCCTCACCTCCCCCACACCTGGCTCTGGGACTGGGATTTGTCCAAATTGAATCACCTCATGTGCTTTACCCGGTCGATCGTACCAAGCTGCTTGCATTGTTTGTTGATTCATCGATAGTTAATCCCTTTGCTGCTATTGGTTTGCCGGATCGTTGAAATCGATAAGTCTTAGGATCTAGGTTTCAGACACCCGATTGCGCGTGAGTGTCCAAAACATCATTTTTGGGTGGGGCTTTTCATGCAGCTTCTTTACTGATGAGAAATTGCTTAACTGTCATCGGGTGAATTTGGGGATAGCGGTCATTTTCAATCCGATCGAGTTTGCCCTTGCCCGATACCATCGCGTAAATATATTGGTGGTAAACGTACTCTTCGAGTTTACTGGCTGCCGCTTTTTTGGCAGCAATCCAGGTTTTAAATTCGGTCACACTGCCCAATAGTTTTTCAGTTAATTTGGTACCTGTCGCCTCTTCATAAGTGGCTTTCAACTGCTTGGCAGTCAGAGTATCACCCGCGACTTCCAGTGCCTTATTTGCCAAGCTAGGATCGATCGCAGCTTCGGCGACATACTTGGCGGTATCATCAGTAGTGGTGAAATTCATCGGCATTTCACCATCACCCCAGTATTGAAATGTCTGATGTTCCAGATCGAACAGCGGCATATAAGTGATGCTGTCCATAAATGCCCCATTGAGCACTAAGGTATATTCCAAACCGCTCTGCTGAAGATACTCAAGTACTTCCTTACGCTTGTCCAGATTATCATTGTCGCCGTAGTCCAACCCGCGATAGTCCGCCGAATAATCGGAGGGAATGAACCGCTTCACGCCCTGCTGTTTGGCAGCATCGATTAAGTTTTTCTGCCCTGGCACGGTTGCGTCACTATTCCCGATCGCCGATACGACCACATCGACTCCCGTACAAGGGGAGAGTAGAGTTTCAGGTTGCATCACGTCGCCTTCGACGATCGTTGCGCCCTTAACTTTCATTGCGTCGATCTTTTGGCGATTTTTTTCATTACTGTCATTAATCGAGCGTACCATTGCTCGAACATCAATGTTGCCTTTGTCGAGTAGAGCCGAAACAATCTTAGTACCCAGCATTCCTGTTGCACCAGCAACCAAAACCGTCGATTTTGTAGTCATGATTCATTCTCCTGATAAATTTTTAGGTTATAACTAGCGACACTAGATTGATGCACCAGCAAAAAAAGCGAGAAGATGTCTCGAAAGGCTATCGGGTTGTTCTTCGGCAAGCCAATGTCCAGAGTTTTCGATGATTTGACTTTGCACATTGGCTGCGACTGCTTGCACTCCTTCAAGCAGTCCCTCGATCGGACTATTGCTTCCGGTCAAAATCAGGACTGGCATTAGCAGCTTGCTTTTTGCCAGTTCGCGGTTTTGCTGCCCATCTTTGAGCAAGGTGCGATAATACTCAAATCCGTTGTGCATTCCGTTTGGTGCGGCGTAGTGACGGACATATTCCTCAATTGCATCCGCTTCGACTCCAGTTCGATAGACGAGTGCACAGAGATACTCTCGCTCTCTTCCGGCTGTCAGCAGTTCTGGAATCTCAGGAGCCATGTGGAAGCCAAAGTGCCAAAAGCCGCCTTTAGCAACATCCATTTTATCTTCTAGCCCAAAACCAGGCAGCAAAGATTCTGCCAGTACCAATCGCTGTATAGTTTCTGGATGAATAGTCGCGTAGGCATAGGCAACCATTGCGCCAATGTCATGACCGACGAGGTGGATGTGTTCAAACCCCAAATGAGTGACGAGCTGATGGATGACTTTGGCGATCGATCGTTTGTCATAGCCTGTTGTTGGCTCAGAAGAGTCTCCCAGTCCAGGTAAGTCAGGAGCAATAACAGTGTAATGCTGGGCAAGTATTGGCATAATCTTGCGCCACTCATACCAGGTTTCTGGCCAGCCATGCAACAACACAATTGGCTCACCCTGTCCGCCAATAACGTAATGTAAACGCACACCATCAAGGTTTACTGTATTGTGCGTAAATGTTTGCTCGAAATCTTCAGAGAGAGAATTCATTTTAAGCATTTCCTTGGTTCATAAATTGCTTAACGCTCATGGGTTTGATGTGGGGATAGCGATCGTTCTGAAGGCGATCGAGCTTGCCTTTACCCGATACCATCGCATAATCATACTGATCCGATATATACTCAGCGAGTGAGCTGACGGACGCTTTTTTGGTAGCAATCCAAGCTTGCATTTCTGGGATACTGCCCAACCGTTTTTCGGCTAATTGGGTGCCCGTTGCCGCTTCATAAGTGGCTTTCAACTGCTTGGCGGTCAGAGTATCACCCGCGACTTCTAATGCTGTGTTTGCCAAGCCTGTTTCGCTCACGGCTTCGGCTACATACTTGGCAGTATCATCAGGAGCCGTAAAATCCATCGGCATTTCACCATCGCCCCAGTATTGAAATGTCTGATGTTCTAGGTCAAACTCAGGCATATAGGGGATAAACTCCATAAACGCCCCGTTCAACACTAGGGTATATTCCAAACCACTCTGCTGGAGATGCTCAAGCACTTCTTTACGCTTGTCCAAGTTGTCGTTGTCCCCATAGTCCAGCTTGCGATAGTCCACCGAATAATCTGAAGGAATGAAGCGTTTCACCCCCTGTTGTTTGGCAGCATCAATCAAGTTTTTCTGCCCTGGAACTGTCACTTCATTGTTACCGACTGCCGATACGACTACATCGACTCCCGTACAAGGGTTCAGCAAGGTCTCAGGTTGCATCATGTCGCCTTCGACGATCGTCGCGCCCTTGGCTTTCAATGCGTCGATCTTTTGGCGATTTTCTGGCTTGCTGTCATTAATCGAGCGTACCATTGCCCGAACATCAATGTTACCTTTGTCGAGGAGAGCCGAAACAATCTTAGTACCCAGCATTCCTGTAGCACCAGCAACTAGAACCGTCAGTTTGCTAGTCATGATTTTCCTTGTAAATTTTACAGAATTTGTCATTTGTCGCGATTGGTCGCAGCGGAGGCTACGCCAACGATTCGTCGGAGCTAAACTCAAATCACCTAATGTTAGGTTTTAGTCTTCGTAACCTTGTAAGAAATTAGTTTTAGCCGCAGGGTACTTTTGAATGACTTGCGCCATCGCCCGATTAGCTTGTTCTCGGTCGGGAAAAGGCATCGAAGGCGGCAATGTCCGCGCCTGGGCGGGCACAGTTGTCGCCATAATCATGTGCTCAAAACCTGCGGGTACATAGGTATTGAGTAGTCGTACCGTTTCTGAGTCGATTTGAAAAGCGTGTTTTGTGCCCCGTGGAATTGATACCAACGATCCGGCGGTGGCCTTAATCGGCTGGTCTTCAACAAAGAAGGTAGCTTCACCTTCGAGGATATAGAAGGTTTCATCTGCCGCCTCATGAATGTGCGGCGGTGCTGCTGGCCCCTGCGGGATCAGCTCTTCGATGCAGGAATACTCTCCGTTGGTGTCTTCAGCAGTTGCCAGCATAATCCAGAGAATGCCCTGACCCCAGTAAGCGCGACCTTGGGTATGATTGACTTCAAAAGCTTGTGGCTGATTTTGTACGTTCATGGATGGCTCTTTTTATGTACATTGGCGATCGAAACTAGACTTCGATCGTCCGGTGGCGGGTAGTTTATCCGGCGAAACCTTCCAAGTAAGTAGTTTTAGCCGCAGGATAATTCTCAACGGCTTTATCTAGTGCTCGAACAGCTTCTGTTTGGTCGGGAAAAGTCACCCCACCAGGTGGCAATGTGCGGGCTTGAGCGGGTACCGACGTTGCCATAATCGCGTGCTCAAACCCTGCGGGTACATAGGTATTGAGTAGCCGTACCGTGTCCGAATCGATTTGAAAAGCGTGTTTTGTGCCGCGTGGAATTGCCACAAACGATCCGGCGGTGCCTTTAATCGGCTTGTCTTCTACCATGAAGGTCATTTCGCCTTCGAGGATGTAGAAGGTTTCATCTGCCAGCTCATGGATGTGAGGGCCAGGTCCCGCACCGCGTGGGATCAACTGTTCGATACAGGAATACTCTCCATTCGTATCTTCGGCAGTCGCCAGCATAATCCAGAGAATACCTACACCCCAGTAAGCGGGTGCTTCAGTCTGATTGACTTCAAAAGCTTGTGGCTGATTTTGTGCGTTCATTGATAAATCCTTGTAATTTACGCGGTTATTAAAACGATCGCCGACTAGTTCTCGATTACCTCTCGGCGCGGCTCCGCCAACGAGCAAAGTTTACCCTGTGCCTAACGGCAGACATCCGCCACCGCGAAAGACTTGGGCTTGAGTTTGGTGCGAACCAAATAAATCTATTGTTGTAAAGATGCCAATTTGTTCGAGTCTGTGGTGCTAAAGCAATGTCAACTCGATTTAGAACCCATCTGTCTCTATCGTAATGAACTTAATTAGCGAAATTTATCACGTTCTTGCTCTCTTGAATATTTGGAATTAGATCGACTGACCGCCAGAAACTTCAATTCGCTGGGCATTCACCCAACGGTTTTCTTCCGAAAGCAAGGATGCGATCGCACCGCCGATATCATCAGGAACACCAACACGACCCAAAGCAGTTTGTGACGCGATGAATTTGTTGATTTCTGGATTGTCGCGGACTGAGCCGCCTGCAAAGTCCGTTTCAATCGCGCCAGGAGCAACAACGTTCACGGTGATTTGTCTGGAGCCTAATTCCTTTGCCAGGTATCGGGTTAATACCTCAATTGCCCCCTTCGTGCTGGCATAGGCGGCATAACCAGGTAGTGTAAAGCGCGCCAGACCTGACGAAATATTGACGATCCGCCCGCCATCGGCGATTGTCGATAGTAATTTCTGGGTCAAAAAGAAAACGCCCTTAACCTGAATATTCATCAATCGGTCGAAGTCTTCCTCGGTTGTCTCGGCGAACGGTGCATAAACACCAATCCCGGCATTATTCACCAGAAAATCAAACCGATCGGTCTGCCATTTGTCTTGAAGCGACTGCTTGAGTTGCGCTACAAAACCATCAAAGGTTTTAGTGTCTGAACTATCTAGCTGTAGTGCAACGGCTTGACCACCCATTTCTTCAATGGTAGAGACGACGTTCTTTGCTTCGTCGAGACTGCTATTGTAAGTGACAATGATGCCAACTCCTTTTTTAGCAAGTGCTAAAGCAGTATTTTTGCCCAATCCTCGGCTCGATCCTGTGACCAATGCAATCTTCATCTTATCGTTAGTCATTGCCGTCTCCTTTGGCGATTGTATTTAGATATATCGATTGTTCGTGTGCGTGCAGTAACCGTTTTAAACCGATTTGACATTAAATTTTTGAAATCACATCAAATGCACTCGTCCACTGGACATCGGGGTATCGGTCATTATCCAGCGGTTGATTTTGGACACTGAACATACTGTATAGATATTGCATTCCTTGCCAACCTGGAAACAATTCTTTTTCTCCTTCTGGGTGTGCCGCCCGCTCTTTTTTATTTGAGGCGGAAAAATCTTCCATACTGCCCATTGGGATGAGTTTAAATTCTGTCTGTTTAACTTCTTTGCCGATTGCCACCAATTCGTTCGGGCTAATTTGGAAACTGGCAATTCGCAGAATTTTTGGAGTTGAGACATCGATCGCGGCAGCGGCAGTATAATCGGCCGTATCGTCCATCGTTGTAAAGTCGATTTTCCAATCTTGTTTATCGCCCCAATAGCCGACGCTATAATTTTTCACATCATACAGCGGCGTGTTATAGCTCAAGATTTCATTAGCAAAAGCTCCGTTTAAGATCGAAGTGACGGCGATCGAGGATTTATCTAGATATTGATGAAACTCTTTTCTGAGATCGAAATTTCGGTTTTCACCTGTGGGAAGTTTGGTAAAGTCGGAAGAAAAATCCGAAGGAATAAAGCGTGGGACACCTGCGGCGATCGCTGCCTCAAGCAGTTTGATTTGCGAGTCAACGATCGCATCATGCAGTCCTGATAAGGCCGAAACTACGCACGATGCGCCTTGACAGGCTTGTTTAAGTTCCTCGGCATTCGACAGATCGATCGTCATTACTTTCGCGCCGAGTTCGGTTAGTTTAGCGATTTTTTCGGGTTCGGTACCGTTGCGGACAATGGCGCGAACTTCTGCACCCCTTTTTATCAAGGCTTTGATGATTCGTCCGCCGAGATTACCCGTTCCGCCTGCTACTAAAATTGGTTGGTTCATGATATTTTAGATATTTAAGTTTGATGCTGTGTAAACCTAGATCTCTCGCCAGCTAATCTCACGAGAAATCCAGGGTTTCAGTGTTTGCTCGGAAAATTGTCCAGACTATTGTGTCAACACTACTGTCTTAAAAATCTTGTCGTGCCAAGTCTCCTGTTGTTTATCCACGAATATTTTCTACGATGGAGACACAGTGGTAAATACTGCCACCAAAGAGATCGATCTGCCGATCTTCCACTTCGATCGTTTCGTTGAAGTCATAGTTATCGCTGGCGATGTTGGCTGAAAGCGAATATATCTACACCCTAACGAATTTAAACACCGAAACTTATCACGTTCTTGCTGTCTTGGATGTATTGCTCAGAGTAATTATTTTCGGGGGAGCAAGAGCACGCTAATTCAGATTTCTGGTTGGGACAATTTGATAATAATCGGCAGGTCTGTTCCAGGATGATAGTTTTCTGCTTCAGACTCCGGTAGATCCCAAGGCACTACTAGTCGATTACTGGCTAACATAGTTATATATGAACTAGAAAATGTCGGTATGCTTTCTGCCCTGACGATCGACCTTGTTTTTGCGACAAAACCATGTTGTCTAGGCTGTACTCGACCCAAAATATAATTTCTTTAGATCGATCGCGGAACTCGACATCACCTTTTTATCACCTCAGATGCAGTTATCTCAAAAGCCCGGATTCCGATGGCTAGTGCTGGGTGTGGCAACGATCGCGCAAGCAACTGCCTGCTTTTTGGTGCAAGGATTGGGGGCATTATCCAGTCATCTGCAAACCGCGCTCGAACTCAATGCTTTCGAGATTGGATTGCTGGTTTCGGCGGCCCAGATCGTTCCGGTACTGGGGTTGCTAGTTGCAGGCGAACTGCTCGATCGGTTTAACGAACGCCAGATCGTTGGCATCGGAACATTACTGGTGGCGGTGTCCCTCTGGATGGCATCGCTGGCAACCAGCTATGGCAACTTGTTAGTTTGGCTGACGCTAACTGGACTGGGTTACAGCACCGCACAGCCTGGAGGTAGTAAGTCAGTGTCAGGGTGGTTCTCAAAGCCGCAGCGGGGATTTGCAATGGGAATTCGTCAGGCTGGACTACCATTGGGAGGGTCGATCGCGGCGGCAAGCTTGCCGCTCATTGCGACAAATTATGGTTGGCAGGCAGCGTTTAAAGTCGGAGCAGGAGTCGCCTTGGCAGGGGCAGTAGTGTTTATTCTGGTTTACCGATCTCCGCCGGAGAATGCAGTTTCGGCTTCTACCTCTCAACCAAATGTGCGATCAACTTGGCGCGATCGTTTGGCACTGTTGAGATTGCCTCAGATGAGAAATATTATTTGCTCCGGTGTCTCACTGATAGCAGCTCAGTATGGAATCGTCATTTTTCTGGCATTGTACTTGCATGAGCGATTCAGGATCTCGATCGAGACCAGCATTGTGATGCTATTTATCGCTCAAGGTGCGGGAGTAGTCGGACGAATTGCCCTGGCCAGGTGGAGCGATCGCAGCCAACAGGGACGGTTTTTTCCAGTCTTAGTGAGCATTGTCGCGGTACTTCTAGGCTTGATGCTGCTGTTAATACCACTGACAAACTCTGTCATCGGATTGGCGGTGCTGTCGATCTGGCTGGGTTTTTTTGGGTTTGGCTGGTATGGCCCGTGGGTGACTTACGTGAGCGAATCAGCACCACCGTTGCGGGAAGGGTTTACGCTGGGTCTAGCAATGGCAATCAATCAAGTCGCAGTAATCGGCAGTCCGCCATTGCTAGGGTGGTTACGGGATGCTACGGGCAGTTATACAGCCAGTTGGTTACTCCTTATCGTCATGCTGCTAGCTTCGTTGTTAATGGTAACGCGGCAGCATGTTCGTTACCGTCATTAGTTCTATGCTTGACCTCGCCAGCCAGTAGGGTGGGCAGTGCCCACGAGCAAATTCTGACGGAGCAATGATTTCAGATTGTTATTGCGATCGCTATTCATTCACTCGTTGGCATCGCCTACCGAAGGTAATCGCAATAGCTGAGATTGATACTCGCTCGATGCTCTATTGAGAAGATTCTCTAACTGTTTTAATACTTCAATAACATCGTCAAAATTAGGTGCGGTGCCAAGCATTATCCCTTGCATCGATCGATAATCTCGCTCCAATAGACCTCCTGCGAAAGTCCGAGTTCGATCGGCACAACCTATAATTATCAACACGTTTAGCTAATCTTCTATTGTTAGCTAACAATGCTCGAAATGCTTGGTATTAAAGGATAGTTAAAACACTTTCGCAGGAGGTCTAATGATTTTAATAAATCATCATATGACACGATGTAGTAGCTGGAAAGTCATCGATAAGGTTTGGTCAGATAACTTTGCCATCGATTTAAAATGAGTATTCTGGAATACCTTTAAGTATTCGGAGCAGTTAACCAGTTGTGTTGATAAAGATGGTTCCAAGCAGTGCGAAGGTGGCTAACCTTGAAGATATTCCGTTTGCGTTCGCTCCACTCTTGAACTAACTCGATCGCTCGATCGCAGTCAATTGCCGCTTGCGGATCTTCTTTTGCGACCCAGTGGACTGTTGCCAGCATTTCCATTCCGTAGGGCGTTTCAAAGCCAACAATCAGGTTACTAACACGCTCTAAATGTGAATGAGATTCTTCACAACCCAAGAGAAATGCCTGCGCTTCTTCTCTTCCTGCGGGTAAAACAGCGATTTGAGAGTTTTGGGATCGATCTCCGTAACCTTTGATAAAATGTCCTTCAATTGCTTGCAGTACATGATTCAGGTTGTCAGCATAAGGCCCATACCGATCTTTTTGATAACGTAGTTTTAAGGGTTCACCTGCTTCTTGTAGGAAGTAAGCAAGTTTCTGAATCTCTAATTTGGAGAGACTGTAACCTGGAACACCGTATAAATCCAATAATCGAACGAATAAAGCACGAGGGCGGGTCATATTCGCCTTTTTAGTGCCAGCTTTCATCTTGTCCGCAGGTACGCCGCTAGGCTCGAAAATGATTACTTTAACTTCTGGTAAATTCTCAAACGCTTTGACGATCAGTGGCTTAACATCATTCCAATCCAGTCCACCGTTACCACAACCAAGAGGTGGAATGGCGATAGATTCTATGCCCAGCCGTTGAACATCTGTTGCTAATGCTTCCAGTCCAGACTGAATATCATCAATTCTCGATTTTTCTTTCCAGTGACGTTTGGTAGGGAAGTTGATCGCATAGCGGGGGAAAAGCTTACCCGTTGAGACGATGAACATCTCTCCTGGCTTGACTTCCTTTGCTGTGCAAGCCTTTTTGTACTCTTTGAAAACTTCAGGAAAGACCTGTTTGAACTGCAAAGCAATACCTTTACCCATTACGCCAACACAATTAACCGTGTTAACAAGGGCTACAGCATTCTCATCAAGGATGTTGCCTTGCTTAAATTCAATCATGATTATCACCTTGTTCGTACAAAAGTACTAATACAAATATTTTATCAATTATTAGTAATACCAACTAGAGTAAACCTTCACAGGGGGGCAGTAGTTAACATTTTGCAACAATTCTTCAACTTTTCCTTTCATTTGGGGGTTGATTACACCAATCTCTCGAATCAGATGCCACGGACAAATTTGATGAACCAGAAATTCAGCTTGTCTCCTACACTTACGGTTAGGGTCATCTTCTGTATCAAACCAGTACCTCGATTGCATCAAGTTCCAGTCAATTACATCATCTAAGGCATTCAGATCGTTGTAAAAAGAGGAGTATCCCATAATGGCATGACCATCGGTAAATGCAAACTCGATCTCTGTCAATGAGATGGATTCAGCCTCACAAACAAAATAGATGACTGGATTTTGACCGTCTTGATAACCTGCAACATTGCCCATTTTAATGGTGTAGAGCATTGGAGATCGTGGGGCAAAGTAGAAAGGTACATAGTCGTGCAACACTCCCTTTGCACCGCAGGGAACCTGAATAGTAGCTCTTCTATCTTGAATGCTTTGATGGGCTATATCTGCATAATTAATCTGTTGCCGATCGAGTGTATTCTTAGCCATCAACCCCCCCGCATCAATAATCGATTGTAGGTTTCGGAGATGCGTTATGTGATAGATAGAGGTAGGCATCAGAATTTTGGCTACTATGACAGGTTTTAGATTAGCAACTTATAAATGTTGAGTTTCGCTAATGCTCTACCCAACCTACAACTTTTTTGTCCTGATTCACCGCTTAGCAACTCCCCGTGAGTAGTCGCCAGAGCTAACTCTCCTTGCACCAAATCGGCCTCTAAAGCTGATAATTCTTCAGCTTTGCGCTATAACTCCTCTAGCTCTGGGCTAAGTGAGATGACTAATCGATCGCTCATAACTAGATCCAAGACTCCGAAACATAGAATTAAGGTATGTGCGATATACCCAAACTTAGTATGCCCAAAATCTAGATCTGTAGTTCAATTAAGATGAATCCCGACAATCTACAAATATTGCAATCGGGAGCCTTTTGCCCACTTATTGCCGATCGACAGTTTACGCTCGATTACCTCCAGTACGCTACGCGAACGCATATATGGTGCTTAATCTAAGGCTGAAGCATGGCTTGACAATTAAGCAAATGCTAAAGTATCCTTTAGTTAAGCATTTGCTTAATTATCTCTATGAGTCGATCGACTGCCAGTACCGACATTTTTCAAGCGATCGCCGATCCCACTCGGCGGGCGATTCTGGATCGTTTGCAGTGTGGCGAGCAGCCTGTCAAGCACCTTGCGGAACCCTTCGCAATGTCTTTACCTGCCATTTCGCAACACTTGCAAGTCTTATCCGCAGCGGGATTAGTCATCCAGCACCGCCGGGGACGACAGCGCATCTACCGACTCAATCCAGCATCCCTCAAGCCAGTATCAGACTGGTTAAGTCAGTACGAACAGTTTTGGACGGCAAAACTGGATGCTTTAGGAGAGTATCTGGAGGAACAACTATGAACCAGGAGATGGAGCTGGAAACATTTTATCCCCATCCACCGGAGCGCGTGTGGCAGGCATTGACCGATCGCCGTGCTTTGAGTGTCTGGATGATGAACAACGATTTTGAAGCTTGCTTGGGGCATCAGTTTCGGTTTGAAAGTTGTCCGCTACCAGGTTTAAAAGTCACAATTTACTGCCAAGTGTTAGAAGTGGAAGCACCAAAACGCCTAGTTTATAGCTGGAAAGAGCATCCCTCGGATATAGCGTCACGAGTAATCTGGACATTATTTCCAGTCGAAGGCGGCACCCAAGTCCGACTTCAGCATCGAGGTACAGGTGCTGTGTCAATTCCTGTATTTGGGCGGCCAATCGCCGATCGATCTCGTAGGGAGATTGACTCTCAATTCACATCTGGGACAGCGATCGCACATCCCTTCCAGACAGCCGCTTCTACCTCAAAAGACGGCTTACATCGATATTCGGGATTCCCGAACTACCAAATCAACTGGCATTACTGGTTGCACCAAAAATTACCTGGAGTATTAACTATGAGTTCAAATCAACAGCTTCTGCAAAGTTTATACGCAGCCTTCAATAACCGCGAGCTGGAAACAATCATCTCGGTGATGCACCCAGAGGTGAAATGGGCGAACGGGGTAGAAGGCGGTTTCGTCTATGGACGCGACGCGGTGCGCGAATACTGGACTAATCAATATAAAGTTATTCAAGTGCAGCTTGAAACCTTAAAGTTTGAGACGGATGAAAAGAATCGCAATGTCGTTACCGTTCATCAAATCGTCAGAGATTTACAAGGCAATCTGCTTGCGGATATGACAGTTAAGCAAATCTTTACCATTGAGAATGATGCGTTGGCACAGCCCCTCTGCAAGAGGATCGTGCTTTATGAAATTGGCGAAACTGAAACCATCCAAGAGATGATTCAACAGACGAAAGCTGCCAACGATTGAGCAAAGCCCACACTTCGCGAACGATGATGTTTCGGCGATTACCTCCGGTAGGCTTCGCCAACGATCGAGCAGGGATCGATCGAAGCCATAGAAGTCTGTCCACTTCCAGCGTCCGGCTCTGGTGCCTAAAGTCCGCGCTCCAGCGATCAAAGGCACGACAACATCTATAGAACCCATTTAAGATCTTTTTAGGCGAGGGCTGTTGTCGTTACAATTTTATTTACAGATAATATCCCGATTTAGGGTGATATCAAGAAACTTTCTGGATATCATCCCGATTTCCAGGAAATAGGCGGAAAGTTTCCATATAATAAGTAGTCAGGCTAACAAAAACACCCGTCCGCGCGACTACCTACTGATAATGGAGCCAAGAAATGACGACTGAGCCAAATGTGAAGGGGCCTGCTGCTTATTTTCCGTCAATTGAGAAGAAATACGAAAAGCCAATGAGCTACTGGTTCGCGCTCGTAGATGAACAGAGCGGTCTAAAACACATGGAAATCGTGAACTGGCTAAAGTCCGAGCATGGAATGGGGCATGGCTACGCAAACGCAGTAGTTGCTTACCACCTTGCCAAGAAGTCATAACATGGTGCGGATTTGCCTAACTCTTCTTTGCCGCCGAACGCTTTCGACGGCGGCTGACCTCTGACGTTAGACAGACAGATGTTCAGTAGCTTTTAACTTTCACTGTTTGTTCCTATAACTAATTCAAGTTTGAGATCGCGCATTGCTCAAGAGATCTCAAATAGGTTCTATATATTTAGCTTTGTCAGATGAGGGTGGGCAAATTACTGGTAAGTACTGGTCTAATTCCAAAATCGATCGACCTTCAGAACTTTCAACAGATATGGATTTGGCCGAACAATTAGTAGCTAAGTGTCATGAGCCAACCAAAATCTAAACACCAAAACCGATCGCGTTCTTGCTGTCTTGGATGTATTGCTTCGGAGTAATGGACACCAGCCGCTTGAAGTGCGAACCAAAGTGGCTTTGACTCACAAATCCAGTTTCAATAGCTACACTCTCGTTGGCGAAGCCTCTCCTTCAGGAGAATCGATTTCTTTTTTCTAAGTAGACGTTTTGCCTGTAAAATTCGCAATTGAATTTGATAAGCGTGCGGCGGCATTCCAAAAGTTCTGCTAAAAGATTACCTCCGGTAGGCTATGCCAACGGTTGAGATGAAAGGAACTCAAATTCGCCACCTGTGCCAATTGCTCTAACGATATTTCTCGATTGTAATTATCTTCTAGATAGTCACGAACGTGATGGACAGGCTGAATTTCCGTTTCTAAATTGGCGAGATCCGGTGGTTTTTCTGAATAGCGGAGAATTAATTGTGCTAACAAATCTAGGGTCAATGTTTGTTGTTCGAGACCAGAGGTAGATCGTTCGATGGCTTGATGAACTCGAACGAATTGGGTATTAAAGTCGCCGTCATGGACTAATGGCAGTGGGAAAAGTGGCAGATCTGTCTCGCGTCCCGCAACTTCTGTCGCCACTTGTTGAAGTAAATCTATACCCACCCGTAGCCCGCGAAAAGTGCCGCTCCGCTCGCTAGGAGCATCGACTTGATGCAATTCACCTGGCTGTGTCACAACTAAGGTTTCTGAGGACACGCTGTGGATCGTGCCTCGGTAGTTTAACTGCCAGCCGTTACCCTGTCTAAGGTTAAGCTCCAGTTCTTCATGAAAATGGCGGGGCAATGAAAAGCTTTTACAAGTATTCTGAAAGAATTCGATTACCTCCGGTAGGCTACGCCAACGATGGCAGGTATCGCGATCGCCAAAGTTTAGGACGTAATAGATCTTCTTTCATCGGCAGATTTGCTTTCATAAATAGATTTAAGGAACTCAAGTTTGTGCCAGCACAAGTGACTTGTTAAACTGCCGCAGGGGTTCAATTTTGACTGGCAGTTTCTCTCCTAACCACAGAGCATAATCTGTATGGTCTGCCACTGCATCTCCCGTATTAGGGTGAATGAGAATATCTAAGTTTTCGCGGTGCAGCATTAGCCAAGGCACGACCTTATCGAACTGATCTAAGGCAAAAGCAGCCTGGTACATCGACTTTGGATGAGGGCCGATCGGTCGATCGTGCCAGCTTCCCAACTGCACTTCAAAGCGATCGCCTAATCCATACCGCACACGCTCTGCCATCTCGCGGGTCGTGAGGTCGTAATAAATATGGGCATGAAAGCTGGTAATTTCAGCGGTGTGTTCCAGCATGTATTTTAATTTTGCCGATTTTGGATGTTATGACTTTCTGGTTAAGAACGAACGTGCCTATAACCTAACAAATCTAAACACTGAAACTTATCATGTTCTTGCTGTCTCGAACGTATTGCATCGGCGTAACGAAAACGAGCCGCTTGAAGTGCGTTCCAAAGTGGCTTTGACTCGCAAATCCGGTGGCAATGGCTACTTTTTCGATCGATAGCTCCTGTCTGAGTAGCCTTTTTGCTTGCAATATTCGCACTTGAATTTGATAAGCGTGCGGTGGCATTCCAAATATTTGGCGAAACGAGCGATTGAGATGAAACGAACTCAAATCGGCAATCTGTGCTAGTTGCTCTAGCGAGATCTCTCGACTGTAATGGTCTTCGAGATACGATCGAACGCGCTCGATGGGCTGACGTTCTTGTCCTAATCTAACCAGACAAGGTGGATTGTCAGCACAGCGCAGAATCAATCGTGCTACCAAATCCTGGATCGTAGTTTGTTGTTCGAGTTGAGAACCCGATTGCGATATGGATTGATGAACTCGCACGATTTGGTGAGTGAGATCGCGGTCGTGGACTAACGGCTTCGGAAAAAATGGCACCGCTGTTTTGTGTCCAGCAATTTCTAGAGCAACTTGTTGAAGTAAATCTAGATCGATCCGTAGCCCTCGAAATGTACAGTCTCGCTCGCTCATCCAATTAGCATGATGGACTTCGCCAGGTTGTGTCACTACTAAGGTATCTGACGGAACGCTATACATCGCGCCGCGATAGTTAAACTGCCACCCGTCACCTTGTCTAATGACAAGCTCCAGTTCCTCATGAAAATGGCGGGGCAATGAAGCGGCTTTAGAAACACTATGCACCAACTCGATCGATGGCAGGTAGTGCGATCTCCAAACTCTAATGTGTGAGTGATTTACTTTCATAGGTGATGTTTCTAGTCGGATCGCTCGTCAGTGCCAGGGCGGACTGCTGCGACATCGCGGTAATTTACAGAGGATGCTGTCGCTGGCTTGGAGTAGGGCAGGGTTTTACTCGACAATTTGAGCTTTTGCCCCTCGGCAGTCTGTTTCCCTCACTACAAATAAGGCAACCAGTAGTCCGACGATCGCGAAACCAACACTACCGATCTCTGCGGCTCCAAATCCTGCGGTCAATGCGATTCGCCCCGCATCTGCCACTCCATCCAACTGAGCGAGCCTTGCCTGCGTTCGAGCCGTTGAGACGGCAATCAGGATGGCGAGTCCCAACGCCGCTCCAATCTGCTGTGAGGTGTTGAGTAATCCAGATGCCATCCCTTGTTCGCGATCGCTAATGCCCGCCGTCGCCGCGATCGTCACCGAAACCAGAGTCATCACGAAGCCCAAGCCAATGATGACCGTACCGGGCAACAAATCCCGCACGAAGTTGCCCTGCACCGGAATGCGGCTCAGGTGTAAGAGTCCGACTACTACCAGCGTTATGCTGCCTGTCAGCGTCGTTTTGATGCCAAATCGGGTCGCACTTTGGGACGCGATCGGGGCAGCAACCATCGAGGCGATCGCATGGGGCAAAAATGCCAGTCCGGTTTGCAGAGCCGAATAGTGCAGCACCTGCTGCATGTACAGGGTCAAAATGAAAATCGTCGAGCCGATTGCGGCGTTCATGAGTAGTCCAATCAGATTTGCCCCAGTTAATGTTTGCAAGCGAAAGATATCCAGTGACACGAGCGGATCTTGAGCATGTGCCTCAATCCAAACAAATGCTGCCAGTAGTACCAGCGCGATCGCAAATAAAATCAACGTTGGCGCAGAACTCCAGCCCGATCCACTCGCTTGCTCTAACGCGTAAACCAGCACCACCAGTCCAGATGTCACCGTCACTGCCCCCAGGAGATCGATTTTATGGCCGCTCGATCGCGCTTGGCTTTCTGGCAGCAGGATTGGTGTGAAGAAAAGGGTCAACAAGCCGAGTGGCACATTCACAAACATCACCCATCGCCAGCTCAAGGCATCCGTAAGAATGCCACCGAGTAATACACCCACCGCAAACCCACCCGCCGAGATCGCCCCCCAAACACTCAAAGCACGATTCCGAGCTGCTCCCTCAGCAAAAGTGGTAGTCAGAATCGAGAGGGCTGCTGGAGAAACGATCGCCGCTCCCAGTCCTTGCACGGCACGAGCCACAACCAGGATCGCTTGAGACTGAGCTAGACCCCCGATTAAAGAAGCGATTGTAAACAGTCCCAACCCGATCGTCAAGACGCGTCGCCGCCCAAACAAATCTGCCGCTCTACCGCCCAGCAGCAAAAAGCCGCCAAACGCGAGTGAATAAGCACTGACTATCCACTGTAAATTTTGCTGCGAGAAGCCCAAATCACGCTGGATGGAGTGGAGTGCCACGTTGACGATCGAGAAGTCGAGTACCATCATGAACCGAGCCGCACAGAGCAGCAGCAGGATCGGCCACGAGCGAGAGTTCGGTGTAGTTTGAGTCATTTGAGATTACTAATTTGGCAACTCCTCGGAACGTTGATTTACAAAGCATGAACGGTCGAATTTAGAACTCGAAATCTCAAGCCTGGTTGGAGGTTCGGGCGATCGAAATCTCAGTTACATGTTTGCGCCGCCATTGGCACAAATATCTTGTCCGGTTAACCACCGCCCTTCTTCGCTTACCAAAAATGCCACCACGGCTGCGATGTCTTGGGGCGTTCCGACGCGATTGAAGGGAGAACTGGCAGCGGCTCGCTGCTGCACTTCTGGCGGCAAATTGCCAAACATTCCAGGAATTGTGGGACCAGGCGTGACGGTATTGACGGTAATGCCGCGAGATCCAACTTCCTTTGCCATCACGACGGTAAACAGCTTGATGGCTGCCTTACTCGCTGTATAAAGTGCCATCCCCGATTCAGGATAAAAGGTGGTCGAAGAGGAAATATTAACGATTCTGCCACCGTCATTCATGTGTTTAGAGGCTTCCTGCAACGCAAACAAAACGCCGCGAACATTCAGGTCAAATACTTTGTCGTACTCGTCTTCAGTCACATCCGAGATCGCGCCCATAAAACTCATGCCAGCATTGTTAACCAGAATATCGATGCGACCAAAGTGCTGCATCGTCTCAGCGAACAGACGGCGAATATCCGCCACCTGACTCAGACTGGCTTGGATTGCCACGCTCTTACTACCCGCTGCGGCAATCGCCTCTACAACTTCATTGGCTTCCCGTTCACTGCCAGAATAGTTGATGACCACCGTTGCCCCGTCGCGTCCCAACTGTTCCGCAATGCCTCGCCCGATGCCGCGCGACGAGCCAGTCACGATCGCCACTTTTCCAGTTAAAGGTGCCATAAATGATTGTCCTCTATGTTAATTATTCAGCCGCTTGCACGAACGGCGATCGATCGGATGATTGACAAAGATCGCCAGAAATTAAATTTTTGAAAGCACATCAATCGCGCTCGTCCACCGGACATCGGGATAGCGGTCATTATCCAGGGGTGTATTCTGGACGCTGAACATACTGTATAAATACTGCTTGAGTTGCCAGCTAGAATATACTTCTTTTTCTCCTTCTGGGTGAGCAGCGCGATCTTGTTTATTTAAGGTAGAGAAATCTACCAGACTGCCCATTGGAATGAGCTTGAATTCTGTCTTTTTAACTTCTTTGCCGATTGCCACCAATTCGTTCGGGCTAATTTGGAAACTGGCAATTCGCAGAATTTTTGGAGTTGAGACATCGATCGCGGCAGCGGCAGTATAATCTGCCGTATTATCCATCGTTGTAAAGTCGATTTTCCAGTCGGGATTATCGCCCCAATAGCCGACGCTGTGATTTTTTACATCATAAAGCGGCGTGTTAGAGTTCAAAATTTCATTGGCAAAAGCTCCGTTCAAGATCGAAGTGGCTGCGATCGAGGATTTGTCTAGATATTGATGAAACTCTTTTCGGAGATCGAAATTTCGATTTTCACCTGTGGGCAGTTTGGTAAAGTCAGAAGCAAAATCCGAGGGAATAAAGCGCGGTACACCTGCTGAGATTGCTGCATCCAGCAGTTTGATTTGCGAGTCAACAATTGTCTCGTGCAGTCCTGCCAAAGCCGAAACCACACACGATGTGCCTTGACAGGCTTGTTTGAGTTCCTCGACATCCGACAGATCGACAGTAATTACTTTCGCACCGAGTGCGGTTAGTTTGGGGATTTTTTCCGGTTCGCTACCGTTGCGGACGATGGCGCGAACTTCTGCCCCTCTGGCTATCAATGCTTTAATGATTCGTCCGCCGAGATTACCCGTTCCACCTGCTACTAAAATTGGCTGATTCATGATGTTTTGCACGTTTAAGTTTAAGGCTATATAATCGAACCTGTCTTCAGCTTAATGAACTTAATCGGCGAAATCTATCACGTTCTTGCTGTCTTGAATATATTGCTTAGGAGTGATACAAATCAGTCGCTTGAAATGTAAACCAAAGTGGCTTTGCGAGTCAAAGCCAGTTTCTGAGACGACTCGATCGATCGACCAGTCTTGACTGAGGAAACGTTTTGGTCGGTGAGATCGCGATCGTGGACTAACGGCAGCGGGAAAAATGGCAGATCTGTTTCGCGTCCAGCAACTTCGATCGCCACTTGTTGAAGTAAATCTAAACCGATCCGCAGTCCTCTAAAAGTGTAATCTCGTTGGCGGAGGCTCTTGCCTGAAGAGTTATCAGTCGAATCCGCCTGATGTGCTTCGCCCTGTTGTGTTATCACTAATGTATTTGCTGGCACGTTGTGAGTCGTGCCTCTGTAATTAAACTGCCAGCCGTTACCCTGCTTGATATTTAGCTCCAGTTCTTCGTGAAAATGACGGGGCAATGAATGAGCACTTTGACCAGCACTATGCAATAACTCGATTACCTCCGGTAGGCTACGCCAACGAGGGTAGATAATGCGATCGCCAGATTCGAGTACGTGACTGCTGTGCTTTCATCGGTTATTTTAGGTACTAGTGGGAGGGCAAGGGGAACGCATCAAAATGGGATCTATTTCGATCGAATTTACCCATAAAGATTTACCTGCTTTTCGATCTCGATCGCAAATTTAATTAGGGTACTGCGAATTGCAATATGATAATTAGCTATATTTGTGCGTATCTTGTGTCATTAAAACTCTTGATACTTATCTGTAATTTGTAAAACTACAATCTAACTGTAAACCAAGTTAGATCTAAAATCACTCTGTCGAAAGTACTGGTTTTATATTTACAAGCAAACATAAAACTAAACACACAAATTATTGCAGATGGCCAAAAATATTTATTGAAACCCCGCCAAAAATTTAGGAAACTCCTGTCGTGTTATCCGCGAGATTGAGGAATAGGATTGCGTCTGGTGTACCAAGCGTGCATCAGCAGATTTTGAAAGAATAGTACAGGTGAGTCGAATCCTCCTACTGCAATAATTGAGGCAACTTCTGACGGTGGTAGCACAGCCACATCGCGACCATAGGCGGCACTAATTTTAGCCCGAACCATTTCAATTGGCATCCCAGCAGATGCCATTATCCGCAGCCAAATATCCAGAAGTTCTGGATAGGTTAAAGCAGATCGATCGTAAGCAAGATCGGCATTAATCATATACCCCTGAGAGCGCAGTCTTACAGCAATCTGATGAAAAAAGTTGCGCCGTTCCTCTGGTTGTAATAAGAACTGAGACACAAACAGGCAAGTTGCTGCATCAAATGTGTCCGATCCAGGTAGTGAATCAAGATAACCTTCGTAAAAAGTACAGCGGGAAGTGATGCCAATATCTTCGACCCGCTGGCGACAAATATCCAGCATCGGTGCCGCAGGCTCTACCAATGTGAACCGCCATTGAGGAAAGGCTTGGGCAAGATCGATTACTTCTGAACCAGTGCCGACACCAACGCAGAGGATCTGGGCATCGCTTGGAAGTTCGGACAATATCCTACGCATGAGAAAATTCAGTGCATCGCGTGTCGGCGCAAACACGGCATTCCCTTTGTCATAGGAAGAAGCCATTTGCCGATCGAACACAATAGCTGATTCTTGATTTGTCATAATAAAACTAATAGTCAATCTAGTTTTACCATAGCGACTAGATCGACTATGGGCTACCAAATTATTGCTCAGTTTGTCAAAAACTTGCCCATCAACCTTTCCGATACATGTTAGGTGTGCCTGTAGTAAATCGACAAAACGTGGCGGCAAAGTGGCTTTGACTCGCAAATCCAAGCTGATAACTAATATCGCTAATGGGTAATTGCGTCATAGGGCACTGGTCTGTTAAAGAGGGAGAGATGAAAAGCTGCGCTGAGTCAAGAGTTCATGGATAGAAAATGGGCGAAGAGAGTAACCCATCGCCATTGAAGGAGTGACACATTTGCCAAGACCCCAATGCGGTTTAACCCAGATTTTGCCAGAAATTCAAAATAAGGAATTTCTGGCAAGGTAAGCATAGCTCATATTACTTAATAGAGTTGACAAACCAGTCATAACAGGCTAAAAGTAAGACAAGCCCATAAAATAGCCCACGTAGTTATTTTAAATGGCTGTAAGCCTTGTATGACAAGGCTTGTGACTCTATTAGCACTACTTTGGGGTTGTAGATGGCTTGTTCCAATATCAACAAACAAACATTCACTGCCGATCGCGTGAGCGTAAGTAGATAACATCATGCGCTTATCATGTCCAGTCTGTTCTGCCAGTGCGATGTAATTAGCACCGTTATGAAGCGCATGAGAGATGGCAGTGTGTCGAAGATTGTATGGTGAGCGATATTCGATCTGGCAGCTTTCAAGTATGGTTTTCCATGCTCTTCTTCTAAACGTATGGTCATTGATGGGCAAACCTTTGGGGCTGGGAAATACCAGATCGTCCGGCTGTGGCGATAGTCGATTGAATCTGGCTACCAACATCGCTCTCACATTCGGCGGTAACTGGATAGTGCGATGCTTTCCCGTTTTGGTGCCCTTTTGGTTTTGATGGCCGCGAGAGATGGATTCCCCGATCCATACTGTGCTGTAGTCCGAACCTAGATGCTGCCATCGCAACCCTGCAACTTCGCCAAATCTGCAAGCAGTAGAGGCGAGAAAGATGATGAACTCAGTGTAGTGAGAGTAATATGGATCGATCGCGAACGCTGAGATAATCGCTTGGAGTTCGGCAATAGTGAAGGGTTTCTTCTGTTGCCGATTTGGGGCTTTGTGACCCCTGGTAATCGTAGTGGTTAAACAACACTCCCAGGGATTAGATTCGGCAACGTGGTACTTTCCCTTAGCCCAATCCCAGCAAGCTTTTAAATAGTACAGATATGATTTGACTGTCTTACTTGATGCCGATTCCAACCATTTAGTGACCAGATCCTTTGCTACAGGCTCAGTCACTTTCTCGGCAGGTTTATCACCGAGTAACCGATCGAGTTTGGACAGGATCGCTTTAAGTCTTAGCCCCGATCCGTGAGTTATTCCCCGCTCTTGTTGATGGAAGGGAATATATTTCTCAAATAGTTCGACTGCACTAATAGCCGTGGGATCGTTCCCAAGCTTGCGAGGTTTGTATCTGAATAGTGTAGTATCGAAGTTTCCGTAGTTGATGTCTTTCTCGATCTGTGCCATCTTCATCTTGGCAGCAGACATCCCCACCGGATTATTGTGTTTGGGCAGACTGAAGCTATAGGGCTTGCCATCGTGCGAAAACCTGATAAGTAGGCTATTGCCGCGTTTTTCAATGTGCATAAAAACAGTGGGTGAAATGGTGGGCGACGTACCAGCCAAACCACGCAAAACAGCACATTATTTTGAGTGCATAGACACGAAAAAGCGGCTGTTAAGAAATGGTTGGTTTCCTAAAAGCTTTGCCAGCAATATGTTTCAATCAAATCGGAACGAGAGGATTTGAACCTCCGACCCCTACTACCCCAAAGTAGTGTAGCTAAAGATATAAGCCTTATCTTCCAAGACTTCCAGCCATTAAAAATAACTACATGGGCTATTTTATGGGCTAGTCTCATTTTCAGCCTGTTATAGTTGGTTTGTCAAGTTTATTCACACAGCGATAATCGATCGATAGAGCAACAAACCGATCGATTATCGCCAGCTATCTGTCAAATTCGATCCGCTTTCTCGGTTCGTTCTGTTTTTGCTTTTTCCTGGTAGCGAAGCTTCTCTGGATCGAGCGTTCCCAGTCGATTGCGACCGACATTAACCGTGTCGTCTAATGGCGATCGTGTTCGGTAAAGATAGACGAGAAGACTCACAACACTTGACATCTCTTACATTACTTTAGATAATAAAGATAACTTGACATCTCTTACAAGGAGATTTTTATGGTTGTTACTCTCGATCCGCAAACAGCGCAACACCTCGAAGCTTATCAAGCTCTCAGTTCTACCGAGCGCGAACTTGTGACCCAAGCCCTCGAACGAGTTGCCAGTAAAGAAACATCAGATCCCGCGATCGAGACTCTAGCAGAATCGATCGCTGGCAGATCCTTTACCCGCACCGAACGCATCCAACTAGAAATAGAAACCCTCAGCAGACATTTCCAGCACCGCCGCCAACTGCTCGATACAGCTATTAGTGCTAGCCATGTGGCACAGATCTTGGGCACTTCTCGCCAAACCCCTCACGATCGGGTTGGCAGTCAATCCCTAATCGCTATTAAAGAAAACGGTAAATTCTGCTTTCCAGTTTGGCAGTTCGACCCGACAGGATCGGATGGGGTTATCGATGGCTTGCCAGATATCCTCAAGGCTTTGCAAGTATCCGACTATAGCAAGCTCAATTGGCTGACTCGCCCCAACCCCTATTTAGACAACCTCACCCCAATTGAGGCTCTGAAGCAGGGAGAAAAAGAGCGTGTCTTAGCCGAAGCTAAGGCGGTAGGAGCGATCTGATGGTTCGGATCGCTCTGCCACCTCCCTCAAAACCTCCTTCCCCCTCGTTCCGTACCCTTGCGGCTGGTACTAGCATCCTGCGGATTTTCGATCCTACCCGCTACGGCACTACCGCTCTAACTTTCCGTTATTACGGGCCGATCGGTCGATTCGACCACCAACGTCCCTTGCCTAAAGGTGGATGTACTGAGGATTTAAAACGCGGTATCTCCTACGCTGGGTTGACTCTCTCTTGCTGTCTGGTTGAGTGTTTTGGCGATAGCGGAGTTATCGAACTCAAAGGACAACAAATCGGTCGCATCCAGATCGAGCGCGAGCTTAACCTTCTAGACTTGAGAGGGAATGGAGCGATGAGGGCTGGCTCCGTCGCGGCTTTGGCTAAAATTGCCGATCGGCAGATCTCTCAAGAATGGTCGCGCTACTTTTACGAACGAACGGAATTGTATGGGCTAATAGATGGTATTAGCTACTTCAACGCTCACAATGATGAGGAAGCATTTGCTTTGTACGAACGAGCGCAATCTGCCTTGGTTTGCCCAGATTCTCAAATTCTATCCTTAAATCATTCCAGTCTTCGTCCTGCCATTCAACAAGCATCTCTTGCCAACCATTTGGACTTTCTACCGTAACGAGCGAATTAGCATCGATCGGATGGCGTGGTATTCATGTCCTTTGACAAGTACTAGTATTTTTGTTCTATAATAAGTTGGAAATCTAATTGCTTGCGATCGAGATGAATACGTTTACCCTCCATAACGCGAAATCCCAGTTCTCCAAATTATAGTTATTAGCAGTAATTAGATCGGTTTGGCTCGAACGATCGATCTTCACTCAATCGGTTAGCTGAATCCTCAGTTCACCTAAATTTATGCGAAATCTGTTGATTGTTGAATCTGCTGGCAAAATCAAAAAGCTTAGGAGTATCCTCGGCTCTGACTGGGATGTCAAGGCATCGATCGGGCATATTCGCCAACTTGCTAACGATGGGGATGGTGCGTTAGGCTTCGACCTGGGTGCAGATACGATCGACTGTCGCTACATTCCCCGCGACGAAAGAGCCAAACAAACGATTGCCGGACTCATTGCCGCAGCCAAGCAAGCGGATCGAGTCTTCATCGCCTCAGATCCAGATCGAGAAGGTGAAGTAATTGGCTGGCATATCGCCCAGGTATTGAAACTCAAACAGCCCCAGCGGGTTGTCTATCAGGAGATTACTGAGTCCGCAGTCAAAAAAGCGATCGCCAGCCCTCGCTCCCTCGATATGGCTCTAGTAGAGGCGGGTAGGTGTCGCGATTGTCTAGATAAATTGGTCGGCTACAAAGGCTCGCCCCTCATCTGGCGACTCAATAACGGGGCGAAAAGCGTCGGTCGTGTACAGTCCGCCACCCTGCACCTAGTCTGCCAACGAGAACGAGAAATTCAATCCTTCATACCACAAGATTATTGGTCGGTATTTGTAGACTATGCCGAAGGATTCAGAGCCTTTTACAACGGAACTGCTCAAGTTGTCTCACCAATAGCAGAGGAGGAAACTAGCGACGATGCTGGAGCTTCCGAAAAAGTCGCTGAATCGACGCGGGTATTGAGTCAGGCTGAAGCCGAAAGATTGGTGGAAATTGGAAAATCTCACCCCCATCAAGTTAAGACGATCGAAGGTAAACTCGCGCCCAAAAAGCCTCCCGCTCCATTCATCACCTCGTCACTGCAACAAGCCGCAGGTTCGCGCTTAAAGTTCAGCCCCGAACATACGATGTCAGTCGCCCAGAAACTCTACGAGGCTGGGTTGATTACCTACATGCGGACTGATTCGGTCGAACTCAGTCAGGACTTTTGCACCGCTGCACGGGAATGGCTGCTCGCTCACGATAAAGATAATGTACCTACAAAAGTTGCCAAACAGCGCAGTTCCAAAGACGCTCAGGAAGCCCACGAAGCGGTTAGACCGACCGATCTAACAAAAGCTTCAAGCGACCTCAAACAGCAGCTTTCCGAAGATGAATTCGCATTATACGTGATGATTTGGATGCGATCGATCGCGTCTCAGTGCAAACCCGCACAGATTCGCAAAACCACGATCGTCACTCAGTCTGGTGAGATTCAGTGGCAAGCCAGAGGGCAAATGCTGGAATTTGCAGGCTATGCCAAATATTGGAAGGATATCAGCGGCGATGCCGTATTGCCTAGCTTGCAACCCCAGCAACCGCTTACCGCAGCAAACGTCAGTCACGAGCAGAAGCAAACCCAACCACCGCCACGCTATTCCGAGCCAAAACTCGTCCAACTGATGGAACGTAAGGGTATCGGTCGTCCTTCTACTTACGCGCCTACTATTGCCACGCTCAAGCAACGTAATTATGTCGAACTAGTTAAGAGTAAAGTGCAGCCGACGACTGTTGGTTTGCAAGTGGATGATTTTCTGATGCAAGCTTTACCAGAGTTGATTCAATCGGAATTTACGGCGGGGATGGAAACCCAACTCGATGCAATTTCCAAGGGGCAGCAAGAATGGCAAAGTTATCTAATTGAGTGGAACCGGAGCTATTTCGCGCCAGCGTTGAGTAAAGCTACTAAGAATCTACCAGAACAGGATTATGGATCGTTCCAGGGTAAGGAGCTGGAGAAATCGCGCTCGAAATGTCCGACTTGTAGCAAGCCAATGTCTAAAGTACCGACCAAGAAGGTGAAGAAGGGCTATTTTCTCAAGTGTGAGGATGGCTGTAAAGATACTGAGGGCAAAGGGTTAGTAATGTTTTGGTCGGATCGATCGAATGAATGGCAAATTCCGCAACCTAAAACCGAGCAGTCATCTCCAGCGAAACTTACCGAACATCCTTGTCCAGTTTGCCAGAAGCCGCTGGAAGAATACAGCTACACGAAGGATGGACAAGCCAAGTCGATGTTACGGTGTTCGGATGCAGCAGCTCGAACCAAGCCCAAACACAAGGATGTCGCTTATTTTAGGGGGAAAGAGGGGGTGTGGTGGAGTCCAAAATTGGGTAATCTCGGTGCGGATGCTGCTAGATCGAGCCAGGTAAAAGCACCATAGTTCGATCGCAATTATTAAGATCGAGCATATAACCAAAAGTAAAATGTTATCTCTCTAACAAAATACTATTGCGGAAACAATGGGAGCAAATTATGATAGTTACTCAAGCTCAAATCATCGAACTAGAAGAGCGACTCAGACAAGCAATGCTGCATTCTGATGTTGCCGAACTAGATGATTTAATCGCCCCCGAACTGCTGTTTACAAATCATCTGGGGCAAATTCTTAGTAAACAGGAAGATCTTGATGCTCACCGTTCTGGGAAACTTAATCTTACCGAAATTACACCATCAGATCGACAGATTCAACTCAATCATGGGTTTGCAGTTGTTTCTGTTTTAATGCACATATTAGGCAGCTATGAATGTACCCCAGTCGAGCAAGATATTCGATTTACCCGTGTTTGGGCGATCTCTACTAGTGGCTCGATTCAAATTATCGCAGGTCACACTAGTGCGATTCCGCCACACTGATATTAGAATGAGGTGATATGCCAAAATCGACGATCGAGTATTGGAACCCATTGCATCAAGCACATAAAACCCTGTGGAAATCGATCGCAGGGCTTGAAGAAATGGTAGAAGAACTGACTCTCAGCATAGATATTGAAACTGGTGAATACACCCGCTTGACTCGGTTTTATCCTGGTGCTGATACGACTAGTTTCGGTGCCAAAAGTCATGCTTATCCTGAAGAGATTTTAATTGTCAGCGGTCGTCTTTACGATCTAGCTTTCGACATGTGGCTAGAGACTGGACATTATGCCAGTAGACCACCTGGAGAGATTCACGGGCCATTCAAAACCGATCTTGGTTGTGTAGTTTTTGGAGATATCTTTTCCAGATCGAGTCCAGGAATAGCGAGTGAAAGTTCAGTATCAAAATTAAGTTTGGTCGATCGATCGAATGTATAAGCATTAATATCGATGTGATGTCGTTGGGCTTTGCCCTGCCTTTGGCAATCGAACAGCCAAGATAAGCGGCGGCACGAGTTTTTGAGTCATAAATAGAGTTTTGGAGCCGTCCGCTGCAAGCCCTGATTATGCCTCGTTGCTTCCAGAGATAACTGAAAGATCCACATTTCCTATTTTTAAATTCATGACTCGTATCCCAAGGTTAGCAAGACCACATCTTCCAATTGAGCTATTATTTCGGGACTCAGTTGTCCTAGTGTACGAATTAAACGAGTTTTATCGAGCACTCTCATCTGAAAACATAGGGCAACAGAATCTTGGCTGAGTCCACCATTACCTTGTTCGATGAGTAAACATATTGGCAAGGCGGCTCGGCGTTGGTTGGTGGTAAGGGGAATGGCAATGATCGTGGTGGAGAACTTGGAAACAAGGTCATTTTGGAAAATGATGACGGGGCGAATGCCCGCTTGTTCGGAACCTTGAGTTGGATTGAGGTCGGCTAGCCAGACTTCACCCCGTTTAAGAGGATGAGTCATAATTGGTCTTCCTGATGGAGCATTACTGCATAGTCATTCATGCCTACTTCGGCAAAGGTGCGATCTTCAGTCAGCAAACTCCGTAAACAGGTCAGCCAGTTGCATTGGATCGAGGACAACCCGATTACGACGCTGATTACGAAACTTTAAGAAAGCAATAAAATCAGCCACTTGCTGGATTTGATTGTGAGTCAGTCGATCTAAGTCTTGTTTGAGGGCTTCAGTGCTTACAGGCATAGGAAGAAAAAACATTCACTGTCTCCTCCATTATAGTAAGAGATCGCGAAACGCCCCCGTTCACCCGCCACTAGTAACCTTTCATTCTCAACTAACTACCTTAATACGGTCGGTGTGCAACGGGATTGTTAGACCTTCAATATGTTTGTTGCTATTTGCTGCGCCACGTCTTGATTTTGCCAGTAGCTCCCATGAGCACTGCCCCCATTTGCTAAAGCCAAGAAAGTTTGTCGAACAGGAGGTAGTTGCGCGATGAATTCCCAAAAACCAGAACCACGAGTGAGAACATCTTCTACTTGAACATAATTCTCAGAGCCAACAATTAATTTATTGATTACTTTTTCTAGTGGCCAAGCAATTGGATCGCCAGGATGAATGAAATTGAGCCAAGGCAGCCTATTATCTCCCTGTGCAAGATTCTTCAATAAATTCTCTAAGCCTGGGCTTAAATCATGAGTACTCTCATGATTTTCATTTTTGCCACTAATAGTAATCAGGCTAAACAAAGCAATTGGAGAACCCATAGTTTGAATGCTAGCCAGTCGAATACCTTGCCCAGGATCTTCCCCTATTCCATAAAGTCGATCTCGGATAGATTTTACACTTTGATAGCCAGAAATTTTTGGATCATCCCAACGACTAGCAAACAAAATATCGAAGAGTATTACTGTTCCCCAACTGTGAGTTACTAAATGTAAGCGATCTTCTCCTAGCTTGTAGTCCTTTAAACCTTTAAAGATCTGTTCTTTGAGTTGATCTGCTGCCATAGAGCCAATCAGACGACTGATGTAAAGACCTGCATCTCCCACAAATTGCAATAGTTGACTCTTGCGAAAATCTTGAAACCAAACTTGGCTCCACTTGGAAGAGCCTTTCAAACTTGACAGTAGTTCTGTTAAAGCTGCCCGATTAACATTACCCCAGTAAAGAGGCACTTTAATACAGTTACGATGGGAAGATTTCTGCTGAACTACCTCAACGATCAACTTAAACAGCTTGTCAGCATAGGTATAAATCTGTTTCTCTTCATTTTCCTGTGATTCCCGTACATTTACACCATGCAGAAATAGCACATAATCTTTTGACATAGCTAAATATACCTCTTTATAAATCTAAGCAGGCTAACGATCGAGCTGAACCGCAACGCCGTCTTGCGCCGCCGTGCGGTTAGCGATAGGCGTTGTCGGTTCCAGCGACCTTGTTATCCCGCAGCGTTCCAGAGATTTTAACATATACTAAAAAATTATATGTTACGCTGTCGGCGATAACTATTATTAGGCGGAAAGTTTCCGCCTATTCAGCCAAATTCGGGTAGATAGACTGAAAAATTCAGCATATTCCCCATATAAAAGCAGAATGTTTCTGCCGATCATCATATTTAAGGTGGATCTGCTGAATTTTTCAACATATTGTAATATTATGCAAAATCCCCCGAAGAAGCTTCCAGACCAAGTTAGAGACGCAATCCGTCTCTAACATTATTCCTACCGCACAGAAGAAACCTACGTGCAATGGATTGTTCGATACATTTTATTTCATAACAAGCGTCATCCCAAAGATATGGGAGTCCCAGACATAAAGGAATTTTTGACTCATCTGGCAGTCGAAGGCAACGTCGCAGCCGCTACCCAAAATCAGAACTTCTCAACGCAATTTTATTTCTGTACCGCCAAGGTTTGCAAGCAGGAACTAGATAGTCGCATTAATGCCATCCGTGCCAAACGCCCACAGCAAATTCCGAGCGTTCTCTCTCCCGACGAAACTGATGATTTATAGCCACGTTCTGAATCGTGGAGGGCGAGGTGTTGTGAGTCCACTCGTCGATCGTTAATCACTGCTCAACGACCGATAAATTTAAGTTTGGCTCGATCGCTCGTTTCCCACAGATGAGGCAACCGAGCGACATTGGCAACAGCATCCCCGCTTTTAGCCGTTCAACTATTTTGCCGTGTTTACGGGTGACTTTCTCGTTCCTTATTTTTTCTTCGATCGATTTTTTTCGACGTGCTTGCTTTTGCATCTTCACCTGAGATTTCTTTTTGGTTGGCATGGCTATTTTCTGAGGGGATAAACCTAAATTCTCTCGCACCAAAAGGGTTACTGATTGACTCTTTTCGTTTTTTATCTTGAAAACAATTCCACCATTCCATCTCCGAAATCGTATCTTCAATCGATGTATAATGCTTGCGATCGCGTAGTTCATTCAATGATGCCTCTTGTCCGAGGTTGATATAGTAATCGACATCCTCCCGATCGAAGAAAAAACTCTCCACCAAATTCTCATCAAAAGCTCGATCGATCTGCTGCTTGAGTTCGAGCGGAGCGATGAAGGCACTCTCCATGACTAATTTAGTCCAAATATAGGAATATTCTCGTTCGAGTCTGGTTGAAAAAAGTTCCTCAAAATACTTAATTACAACTTCTCGATCGATCGTCTCTCGAACGACCAAAATAATTAACGAACTGAGCGCAGAACTTCTCACATATTCATTCGCTTGCCGATTTTCGATTAGTTGCTGGATCGGTTCGATATTGCCGTCGCAAACACTAGCAAGAATTCTGCCTAAATCCTCCGTGACTAGATCTCCTGTAACGTCCATTGAGATCTCTCCAGGCACCGAGAAAAACTCGACGATCGGCTGATAAGCTTGAGATTCCCTAAATTGTGCCAGTAAATACATGGCATAAATATGTAGGAAATAGTTAGGGCGTTCTGCCAACTCCTCAAGCTTAGATTTCCATTCCCTTAGTGTCGCTAATAATATCGGGGTAATTGCCGTCCGCTCGGCGATCGCTCGTTCTAAAGCTAGACGAGGAAATGTGCCAGTATAGTTCTCTAGTTCGGCGATGATTTCTGTTAATTCCATGATGCCAAGTTTTTGACCGATCTTAGCCTACCCGATCGCATCCTTGCTAGGATTAGCAGATGCATGATTCAGATTGTTAAGATCGATCTGCTGGGTTCGTTTCTGTATCTCCTAATCCTTTACAAACTCACCGACGACGATTCAATCGCTGGATGATGAAAGCTGCGATGAGGCTGGCAGCAACGCCCCAAAGTAATCCATAAAACGGTGCAGTGGCAGCAATACTTTCCTTACTTTGACCTGGTTCTGGCGGCTGGGCACCGATCGTGCTAGTGGCAACTTGGGTAACAGATAAACCGACACCAACGATGGCAATCATTTCACTGTTGAAGCGAGCGAGTTTAGTCTGCTCGACGCTGCTTTCTGCTTGCTCGACGCTGCTTTTTGCTTGTACGATTTTCACGGTGTTATCGATCGCCTGAAAGAGTTTTTCGAGATAGGTCAGGCGGGGAGCTAAGAACGCATCATCGGCGGCAATTTGCCGAGCGTAGCGATTGGCATGATTATCGCCGTTGAATTCTTTGAGAAATTTCAGGTCGCTATTTGGGTAGCGAGCAGTCATTGATTTTAATCGATCGCGGTAATTATCGCAGTTTGTGGCGATCGTCCGTCCCTGGTCGGCTAAATCGATCGATCCTTCGGTATAGGTTTTAAATTGTTGGAGAGTGTGGAGGGAACTGGTTTGCAATTCATCGAGTTGGTGTTTGACGATCTGGCTACTAGCAGACTTGGACGATCTGAGACGATTGGGATTGAATCAGAGTGGACAGCGCAGATTCGGTACGATCGCCGATTTGGTGGATCTTAACGACTTCCGATGTGAGATTGGCGGCGATCGATTGGCTTTGGGCGTAAGCTGCCCAAATTTTGTGCCGATAGTGGAATAGACGCAGCCAGTCTCCGTATGTGGCGGCGATGCGAGCGTTGAGGGCGATCTGGTCGCTCTCAGTATGGGGAAAGAGCCAAATTAACACATGCTGGCTGGAACCGATCGCGTCAGTCGCATCGTTAATAGCTCTGGGATACCTCCACAGTTCGTATAGATCCCCGCCTAATAATTTTCCGCATCCGAGATAGTCGGTATCCCAGTCCCACTTATTATTGGGGTCGGTATTGGGAAAGGTTTGGTCGTAGCAGATTCGCGCGATCGCTTCTGAATCTAGATCGGGATTGGTGAGAGTCGCCCGCAGCACCCAAGTTTGTCCGAGGGTAAACGTGCCACCGTGCAGGCGTTTGACAATCTCTTGATGACGATCGCCAAAGGGATTTGTGGCTAAATCTTGCGGATCGAAGTTGTCTTTACCACCCTGACGATCGCCAGAATAATCGACTAATAGAGCATAGGTATCGTCTAGTTGCACGGGATAGTAATAACCATCTGCCGGATCGCCAAATGGTTCGATCTGCTGGGGGTGCAACTCGGTGAAGTGGCTATTAGCAAGTTCGCGAGAGCGAAAATGAGCGAGATCTTTATCTACCCGATCGCCATAAATTTTCCGATAGAAGTTCTTCGCCCGATGCTCTGTGGGAGCGGCTGTGCCCACGATCGGGGGCGTGACTCCAGCACTAGAGCTAGATTCTGACTCGCCTAAACCTTGCAACAGATCGTAGAGGTAGAGATTGACGGTCGGGTAGATAATTGATTCACTCATGGTCGTGTGGCGGTCTGTTGCCAGAAGTATTGTGGCAATGTTTGAGCGGCTTTAATGGGATCGTTAGCTCTAACGACGGAGTTAAAGTGGTTGAAAATTTCTTTACTATGTTCGGTTTGAATTGTGGTGGGGGTGCGCTGCGATTTGGGTTGGCGAGCAGTTGTTTCTCGATCGCGTTGACGCTCTCTCGCAGGGGTTGGTAGTCGAGTTCGTCGAGGAAGTCTTGAATCGCGTCGGTGAGTTGGGCGGGGGGAATTTGTCCGAGTTGTTGGAGTTGGGCGGTAATGGCTGGGGGGAGGGGTTCGGTTTGGTGAGCGAGGGCGGTAATTAGGGAGATGAGGATCTCGTCTTCTGGGGTGATGATGTCTAACACGATCTTAAACCTCGCGAATGGAGTCTATTTTTTTATTCTAGAATATTTGTAGTGAGTTGCTTGGTGCAATAGTTTTCAGCGGATCGCAACATCAAAATTCAGGGAGTTTACCCCATGAACGAACAGCGGCAACAGGATTATTTTGAATTAGTAAATGCTTTGTTGTCATGTGAAAGTGGCAAAGAAACGAGGTATTAGCCAGCCAGCCAGAATTGGTGGATGAGGGGCTGGTAACAACGCTCTTAGCTTACGCCCAAATGTTGGAGCAAAACAATGACCCCAAAGCCATACCTACCAGGCAATGGCTGACAAACTTTGCTAACCAACTCGCCCAAGTATTGGGACTAAATAGCCCACCTCCGCCTGAAGAATCGGACTCTAGACTCAATTTCCTGATGAGTGTTCTTCAGGCTGTTGCTGATATTCAAGGTGCTGATAGTCAAGGAAATCCCCGAATAGTAGACTTCCTATTGCGAGCTAATCTTTCCTTGCTGGATGAAGCACTTATCCCCATCCTAACCACATGGTATCGTCAATCTAGGCTTACCGAGGTAGATGAGGATGGTAAAAATTTTCTTGCAGAAGTTGTGTTTGTATTTGCCAATCTAATTCGACAATTTCCCTTGGGAAGTCGGTTAATCAATCTGGAAATCGCCATCGCCTGTTATCACTTGGCTCTGGAGGTATATACCCGCGCTGCCTATTCCGCAGCTTGGGCAAGAACGCAATTGAATCTGGCTATTGCTTATACAGCTCGAATTCGGGGTGAGCGGGCGGAGAATCTGGAAATTGCTATCGCCTATTATCGCTCGGCTTTGGAGGTATTTACCCGCGCTGCCTATCCCGAAGATTGGGCAGCTACTCAGAATAGTCTGGCTATTGCTTATACAGATCGAATTCGGGGCGAGCGGGCAGCTAACCTGGAGGAAGCGATCGCTTATTCTCGCTTGGCTTTGGAGGTAAGAACTCGCGCTGCCTATCCCGAAGATTGGGCAGCTACTCAGAATAATCTGGCTAATGCTTATCAGACTCGAATTCGGGGCGAGCGGGCAGCTAACCTGGAGGAAGCGATCGCTTGTTATCGCTTGGCTTTGGAGGTAAGAACTCGCGCTGCCTATCCCCAATATTGGGCAAGAACGCAAATGAATCTGGCTATTGCTTATACAGATCGGATTCGGGGCGAGCGGGCAGCTAATTTGGAGGAAGCGATCGCCTGTTATCGCTTGGCTCTGGAGGTAAGAACCCGCACTGCTTATCCCGAAGATTGGGCAATAACACAAATAAATCTGGCTAATGCTTATAGAGAGAGAATTCGGGGCGAATGGGCGGCGAATTTGGAGGAAGCGATCGCCTGTCATCGCTTAGCTCTGGAGGTATTTACCCGCACTGCTTATCCCGATATGTGGGCAAGGACGCAAATGAATCTGGCTAATGCTTATCAGTCTCGAATTAGGGGCGAGCGGGCAGCGAATCTGGAGGAAGCGATCGCCTGTCATCGCTTGGCTCTAGAGGTATTTACCCACGCTGCCTATCCCGAACAGTGGGCAAGGACGCAAATGAATCTGGCTAATGCTTATCAGTCTCGAATTAGGGGCGAGCGGGCAGCGAATCTGGAGGAAGCGATTGCCTGTTATCGCTTGGCTCTGGAGGTAAGAACCCGCGCAGCTTATCCCGAAATGTGGTCAAGGACTCAAAATAATCTAGGGATGACATTAATCGATCGAGAGCGTTTTCCAGAGGCGATCGAGTGTTTTCAGTCCGCCCTAGAAATCTACACTCCGCAATCATTCCCGATCGATTGTTTCCGAACAGCCCGCAACCTTGGCAATCTCTTATTTAACCAGGGTAATTGGCAACAGGCGATCGATGCCTACGATCTAGCAATTCAATCCGTCGAAACCTCCTGTAGTTGGTCAACCAGCGAAGACGAACGCCAGCGTGTGATCGGCGAAGCTATCACCGTCTACCAAAACACCATTCAGGCATACATCAACCTCGGACAAATCGACAAAGCCATTACCACCAGCGAACGCGCCCGCAGTCGTCAACTCGTTGACTTCATGCAAACCAACGATCTTTATGCCGATGGCGAAATCCCTCCCGAAGTGCGAGAACTCCTCGCTAAATATCAAGACATCAACAACCACATCCGAGATTACCAAAACACCAACTCCAGCAATAACCCCGAACAGCCCGAACCAAATCGAGCCAGCCGCAATAGTGAAACCTTCGCCGCCGATACCGCTGCGATTCTCGCCCTCACCGCTGAAAAAGACCGCATCTGGCAACAGATCCGCAAAAAAGACCACGAACTCGCCGGACAAATCCAAGTAGCCCCGATCGATCTCCCAACGATCCAATCCCTCATCTCCACCCCCCACACCGCCATCCTCAGCTTCTACACCACCGACAACGACACCCACATCTTCATCATTGCCCGCAACAGCGAACCCCAAATCCACACCTGCCAGAACTTCCAAGAATGGCTGGGGAAAACATGGTCGGGTAACTACTCTATTAGCAAAAACATCGATCGATTCAATGCGGAAATCAAGCAAGCCAAACCAGACGCTCTACCAGGGATAGAGGCTGAATTAGCTGAATATATTGCCAAACTTAAAACTGATGGACTCTGGAGTGAAAAAAGCTGGCGAGATCTGATGCCAGATACTTCGATCGAGATTTCCCAGCGATTGGAATTAGACGCACTAGTTGCCAAACTCCCCAACATCACCGAACTAATTATCATCCCCCACCTCTACCTCCACCAAATCCCCTTTGCCGTACTGCCCCTAGTTGGTGGCTACCTCGGCGATCGCTTCACCATCCGCTACGCTCCCAGTTGCCAAATCCTCAAATACTGCACCGATCGAACCGCGATCGTCTCACCCCAATACGGTACGATCGAAGATGCCGATGGCACACTCCCTGGAGCCGGATTTGAAGGTCATCAAATCGCCGAACTCTTCCAAATTCAGCCAGCATATCGACTGCGCGGTAAAACCCAAGCCTCCATTCAAAACTACCAACGACTCCTCACCCAAGTCACCAACATCCACTCCAGCCACCACGCATCCTTCAACCTCTCCAACCCCCTCGAATCCCACCTCAAACTCGCCGATGGAGTAGTCAGCCTCGGCGATCTCCTCACCAACCGCTATCCCCACCTCAACGAAGTCTTCCTCTCCTGCTGCGAAACCAACCTCGGTACTACCAACTTCACCGACGATCTCCTCACCCTCGCTACCGCCTTCCTCTGTTCTGGTGCCCGCAGTATCATCAGCACCCTGTGGAAAGTAGACGATCTCGCTACCTGTATCTTCTCAGTCCTATATTATCGACTCCGGCGCGATGGACTCGATCGATCCACTGCCATCCAACAAGCCCAATTTCAACTCCGCAACCTCCACAAAGAGCAAATCAAGCCTTTCCAATCTGAATTTAAAAACTATTACAATGCTCTAAAAGCAAAAAAAGAGCTACTCGAAGTTTGTGCATTATCTAACGAAGATGTACCTCAATCGATCGATCTTAATTGCGAAGAAATAGAACAAATACTAGAAGGAACAACATTTTTTCGGATGAGCCTTCGGAGTCTTCTAAACGGCACAGAAGAATACCCTTTCGCCGATCCTTACTACTGGGCAGGTTTTATCTGTCAAGGTTTAGCTTGATACTTTCCTAGATGTATCGATCGAGATCCATTATTTGTTTCACCGCATAGTGTCTACACCCAAACCAGTCGAGTCAAATGATTCTTCAGTTGCACCCCAGGTTTCACTGACTGGAGTGGTAGAGCGGATTACCTTTCATTCAGAAGAAAGTGGCTACACCGTCGCTCGCCTCCAATCACCCCGCGCTCGCGAGTTAACCACGATCGTTGGTAACTTCGCGAATATTCAAGCTGGACAGACCCTCCAACTTCAGGGGACTTGGAAAGAGCATCTTCAATACGGGCAACAGTTTCAGGTTGTTAAATACAGCGAAACTAAACCCGCAACCCTGACAGGGATTGAGAAGTATTTAGGTAGCGGTTTGATTAAGGGAGTCGGCCCCGTTACTGCCAAACGGATTGTGGCGCATTTCGCGCTAGATACTTTAGAAATTATCGAACAAGATAGCGATCGACTGATTGAAGTTCCAGGCATTGGTAAGAAACGAGTCAAGATGATTCAAAAAGCCTGGGTGGAACAGAAGGCGATTAAAGAGGTAATGCTGTTCCTCCAAAGTCATGGGGTTTCGACGACTTATGCAGTGAAAATCTTCAAACAGTATGGGGATAAATCGATCTATATTGTCACGAATAATCCCTATCAACTATCGGAAGATATCTTTGGGATCGGGTTTATTACCGCCGATACGATCGCCCGAAATTTAGGCGTAGATCCTGCTTCGACATTTCGCTATCGAGCGGGTATCAAACACGTTTTGGGTGAAGCTGCTGAAGATGGGCATTGTTTTTTGCCTCAGCCGGAATTATTAACAGCGGCAACGACTAAACTCATGACTCAAGAACATACCTCGACGGATAATGCGGTACTGGAAGTGTTGAAAGCAATGAGCGTGGAACAGGATTTAATCCTGGAAACAGTTGAGAAAGTTCCGTTATATTTCCAACCTAGCTTCTTCTACATCAAACAGAATCTCGCCATTTCCATCCTCAAGCTCCTCGAACAGCCTCAATCGGTAGATTTACCCCGCGTCCGCAGTTGGATCGATCGATTTACCCAAAGTCAGGGCATCAGTCTTTCGCCCGAACAACAGTAAGCGGTAGAGATGGCGGCAACTCAACGGGTAATGATTCTCACTGGTGGCCCAGGTTGTGGGAAGACGTTTTGTACGCGCACGATCGCGGCTGCTCCGGCATCTTCTAGCCGTTTGATATTATCTAAATCTTCAGACAGGGGGGCGGCGGCTCCGACTACTAAAGGCGATCGCAATTCTAATCCAAGATAAGTTGTAGTTAAGTTCATCATTTTTCCTCCTCCGAGCAATCGTGGATATATTTCTGGAAAAATCGACAGCGGATGGAAATCGGGATCTTGAGAATATCTCCGGTAAGCTCCACGAACGATCGACAAATTATGTTCGATTGGCAAAGTTTACTGTTCTATTATCTTAGAGCGAGAATAGATTTTGAAACATATTTGACAGGTTTCTTTGTTTTTGTAACCCGACCATCTTCTATCGCTTTTTTCAACCAATTTTGTAATTGGCTGGGATTAACATCGAGTTTTTCTGCTAGAGATTTTGCATCAACTGGTTGCTGCAAATAAGATAAGATAAATGGCAATGCAGCTTCATAGATGTTAGTGGGTGATTTAGTTTCCTCGGTATCCTTATCTTTAGTTCTATCGGTATCATTATCTACCGCTTCAAATCCTCCTATCGATTGTAATTGAGTAGCAATATTATCTAAAGATAAAGAACATTGAACAGCCTCAAGTGGTACAGATTGTGTACTGATAATTTCTTGCAATCTTTGTTCTAAATGATGATGCCAAGGTGCTGGAGGAAATTCTCTAGCTCCTAGTTTAAGTAACTGCTTATTTCCTTGAGATATTTTCCCCTCTGTTTTCACGAATACTGGTATACCCTTTTCTAGCTTCAGAGCTTCCACTGCACCCGCCCAAGTACCACCTTTATTGTAGTCTGAACTTACAACTAAAGCATAATCAGCTAGGGCATAAATATATTTATTTCGCCCCATTGCATTACCCACATTAAATCCTGCTTGAGGATCGACAGCGGATACCAAAGTGAGTCTTTGTTCTTGAATTGCCGATCGATATTTAGCCGAAACAGCAGATTTAGCTAAACTATCAGCTAATATTCCCACCACAGTCCCCCCTGCGTCTATAGCTGCTAGCATCGCGGCTGTATCCACACCTCTGGCACCACCTGACACAATTTGGATACCATTTCCCGCACAATTATCGGCAACTCTTTTTGTGTATTCAATGTCATCTTCATCCACGTTACGGGAACCAACAACAGCTAATCCACCTTGAGATAACAACTTTATATCTCCCACTCCGTATAAAATTGCTGGAGCATTAGCTCCTAGTTGTTGTTTTAATCTCGCTGGATAATGACAATCTCCTCTCCCGACAATCCATAACCCTTGACTAGTCCATTTCTCAACCGCCAGAGCCAACATCATCCCTCTTGCCAATAGAGATTCTAGGCGATCGCGATCTAGTAATTCACAAGTTCGGAGTAATTCTTGTCCGTTTAATTCTAATAGATCTGCCGGACGTAACTTGCGATCGATCAACCACTGAGTTAAGGAATTATATTCCCCTAAACTCAAAGGTTGGGAATAAGAATCGCTACTATTGCCAAATCTCGCACAAAGTAGCAAAATAGCCTGAGTATCTGGAGTGAGATGGTGGCTAGACATGATTTTAATCGGCAGAATTGAGAGAGTTGAGGGCTAATGCGAGGGGAAATACTCGATCGCTACCTGCTTGTCTGAGTAAAGCGGCGATAACGGTAAAAGTCCAACCAGAATCTACCATGTCATCGATTAAAAACACTGCTCCTGAGGGCAATTCAGATCGATCGATCTCAAATACTCCATCTAAATTATGAGCCTGTTGATAACTGTTACCCATATTTTTCTGCGGTTGATTCTCCTGCACTTTTCTCACGACTGGATAGAAGGGGATCTGCAAACCTTCAGCTAACCGCCGAGCAAAGTCAGGTACTAGATTAGGACGTTTGAGCGAAGGAACGCAAGTCACCCAAGTAGGAAAGGGATCTGGCTGCCATCGTTGAATCATCTCAATTGTAGCTCGAACTAGGTCATCGTTAAAGGACTCATCCTTGTACTTACCTTGTTTTACCAGTTGACCCCAGCCTTCATCACCCCATAGAGATAAAGCTTTTCCACGTTCTGCACGTAATTCTGGTTTAATATTACCTGAAAAGCCATAACTTGCTAATGCACCTGCACTCCATTGTTTCCGAGGTTCGACAATGCGATCGCTACGTTTGAGATATTGAATGGCTTGGTTTAATAAAGTCGGTGAATATTTGGTAGGGACTAAATCGCGATCGAGGCACACAGCACATTTAGCACAAGCTTGAGAATTTGGATCGTCTAACGCTGTGGATAAAAAGGTCATCAAACATTGTGAACTCGCCATATAATTCTGCATTTGCTGCTGTTCTTGACGACGAATTTCTGTTAGTTGGTCGATCTTGACTCGATCGAGTTGGTACTCAACTGGGGTAGCATACCATTTGCTATCCAATTTCGTTACTGGGGATGGTGATTCTAAGGATAGGAATTTTAATATTTTCCTGATTCTTCCTAATGATAGATTTGTCTTAGATTCCAAAGAAACATCAGATAATCCATTTTCTATTTTCAATGCTTCTATTACTTGCAAAACATGACCTTGAAGAGGGAAAGCATTTTCAATGAAATAGTTGGCAATTTCGTCATCTTCAGAGCCACTTAACAAAATACCATAGGCTCGATCGACTGCCCTACCCGCTCTACCAACCTGTTGATAATAATGCACGACAGAACCCGGTCTTTGGTAGTGAATTACGAAACCTAAATCTGGCTTGTCGAAACCCATGCCTAATGCAGTTGTAGCAACTAGGACTTTAATTTCATTATTGAGTAATCGATCTTCTAACTCTATTCTTAACTCTGGATCTAACTGGCTATGATAGGCTGCTGCATTAATGTTATGCTGTCTCAACCACTCAGCTACGCGATCGGCATCTCTAACCGTTAATGCGTAAACAATCCCACTACCTGGCAAATTAGGTAAACGTTCGGCTAACCAAGCCATTCTTGCTGCTGGAGATGGGATGGAGATATTTTGTAATTGGAGACTTTCACGAGTTAACTTGCCTCTAACCGTCCGTAGGCTAGCACCTAATTGATCTTCGATATCTCTGACCACTCGATTATTAGCTGTAGCTGTAGTTGCTAGTACGGGAATAGTTGGTGGTAAAGCTTGCAAAATTCTCACAATTCGGCGGTAATCTGGTCGAAAATCATGTCCCCAATCAGAAATGCAGTGAGCCTCATCAACCACGAATAATCCTATATTTTGAGAGATTGGTGCTAGTATATCTTCTCTAAATTTTTCATTTGCTAGGCGTTCTGGCGAGATTAATAAAATATCTACAGTACCAGACAAAACTTTTGACTTAACAGATTCCCACTCATCGGTATTACTAGAATTAATTGTCTCCGCTCTAACTCCCATTTTCTCTGCTATGTTAATTTGGTTTCGCATTAAAGAAAGAAGCGGAGAAATGAGTAAAGTAATTCCCGCGCCTTTCTCTCTTAACAGTTTAGTAGCGAGGAAATAAACGATGCTTTTACCCCAACCTGTACGTTGAACCACTAATAATCGAGATTTATTCTCTACTAATGCAGAAATCGATTCCCATTGTCCATCTCGGAATTTAGCTGTGGGAGCGTTCAGAGATTGACGCAAAAGTTGTAATGCGTGATTTTGCATCTAATTTAGTCGATCGACGATCGATGGAATAATGTAATTAATACCTGATGTATTCTTGTATTATTCCCCAATCTCTTTCTAAAATCCAATCCCGCTCGCATGTATAGCGGCTCATTACGAAAAAACTTTGCAACAGATTAATACGATCCGCTATATTAAATGACACGACAATTGGCGGGGAGACAGCGATCGGCTCTGGGGTCAAATATGCTGTCATTGGACAAACGACAGCATCGATCGACACAACTGAAGCCCTGGCTAGTTATAGATCTCACGATCGATCGGTAGCTGTCGCGACAACCTCCGATCGATCGAAATAACAGAGTGGTTTAATAGTGTGACGGAAAACTGTCAAGCACGGTTTTGTAGACGAGCGGCTGTCGTGAGATGGTCGCTTAGTTTAACTCTAATAGGGGTTGAAACAGAGTGCGTATCCTAATGCAGTTCCTAAGACTCTCGATGTCCATATCTTTAACAAAATACTAGTATTTTTGTTCTATAATAAGTTTGAAATCTAATTTCTTGCGATCGTGATGGATACATTTACAATCTATAACGCCAAATCCCAGTTCTCCAAATTATTATCCCGCGTGGAGCTAGGGGAAGAGATAATCATCTGCCAATCGAGGGATCGCGGTGGCTAGGTTAGTACCTGTGGAAAATAAGCGATCGCGCAGTCGCAGTATGGGTGTCGATCGCGGCTTATATTTTATCCCCTCCAGTTTCAAAAACCCGCTGCCCCCTCATTTATAAACCCGACTTTCCTAGTATTTCAGCCAAACAAGAGTAAGGAACTAGATCGCGAGTGAAAATACTAATCGATGCCCAGTGTTTTTTGTGGTGGTTTGTCGAACCAGATCGCTTGAGTGCTCCAACGATCGCCGCAATCTCTGACGAAACTAACTCACTCTGGTTTTCGGTCGCCAGCGTGTGCGAGCTGACGATTAAGGTGTCACTGGGAACGTTATCGCTGCCCGAACCGATCGATTCGTATCTTGCCAGTCGGATGAAAAAGTTGCGGGCACAATTTTTGGATATTCGAGCGGATCAGGTATTGAAGCTAGCAACATTGCCGCTAGATCGATTCGATCTGATCCTGCTGGCTCAAGCACGAGTCGAAGGCATGACCCTCGTTACTGCTAATCCAGATCTGGCCGATCGTGATGTGGAAATCCTCCTCAACGACTCGGACGAATGCAGCACGAATAGAATATCCGTGAGTCAAAGAGCCAGAGCAGAATTAGCGTCAGGCAAAAGTCTAAATCGATAGTCGGGTACCGTCGCTATTAATTTAAGGAAACTTGACAGAGATTGCGAGAGCCGACGATCGAACTCAATATCGATCGCCAATGCTTACACCTCGAATGGAGTAGTTATTCAGCAATTTAGTTGAATAACTACTCCATTTTTTTGTCGATTGTAAAGTTTTGTTCACTGTTGGATTTACTCTTGATTATTTTCAGCAATCGTCTATAATCTCATGCGGATAAAAGAGGAGGTGAATTTAACCTGACCAGCTAATCAAGTCAAGTTTATTCTACTCGATATATACCTGTTATTATTCACTTTGCTGTCAACTGAATCTCAGATCGATGGCGATCGTGGTCTTTTTTTATGCAAAAGTTGTTGCTGTTCGATCGGCAATTGCTCAAACGAATCGAGTCAAAACTTATATTCCTGAAAATATAGAGTGTCATCATGAACTACGCTCACTTCACTAAGCAAACCTAGAAATAAAATTTCTTGGAAGTATATACAATATGCCTTGATTTCCTGTTTCTCGCCAATTATTTGGGGATGGAACTTAGCTCCTAAAGCTGATGCTGCCCCAATCTATGATGCTTTCGTAACAGTATCGACTACTAAAATTACCACAATAATGGCTGGATTCCCAGTTGCAGGGCCACTATTTACGACTCTGTTTACTGCAATTGTCAATCTAATTCCCTGGGCTGTACTGCTGATGGTCGGTGGTATTGTCATCTGGCAAGCTTATTTGGGATACCAGGAATACGATCGAGAAAACTTTTCTGGGATAGTTAAACCGATGTTAAATATCATCGTCCTGGTAATTCTCGTCATTGCGACAGATAGAATTATCAACTTTATATTTACTGGTGCTTAATCGAGATAAATATCTAATAGCTGTGACAGCTTTTACCTAATTATATGGAAAGAAAAACGCGAATCGAAGTCAATAGAGCATTGAGGCGCAGAGCGAAGATGATGGGCATTCCTCGCGATGTCGCAATAGTTTTGGCACTAATCGTGGTTTTCTGTCTGTTTCTAGGCTACTTGAAGGTTCCTGGCAATATCGTTACAGCAATTTTCGTTACTTTATTTTTCACAGCCATACTTTCCCTAAAAGATGGAATGGCAGACGTACTAGCCAGAAACAGGGAACCAAAAAATTACACTAGAGGGTGCTTAAATTATCGATCGCCACTCTCAGACTTAACTCCTCAGTTGATAGCTCGTTTAATTAAAAAAAGTAACGACTATAAATTAATCTCAGTGTTAGGTTTTCGTCTGTTTTAAATCCTTTAATTTATTTATCAGTTATGAAAAATAAGGAAAGCAGTAAATCCCAAAAACAAAAGCGAGAACTCAGAAAAATAAAGCATAAAGGTTTGGGCAAAAAAAAGAAGCTGCTCTACCCGCTGGAAACCTCCACACATTTACAAAGTATCATCAACTATACCTTGCCAAATGGTACTCAAGTTGGTGCTTTATTGATGAACGCCAGCGATAAAGTAGACCTTCCAGAATATAAACTGCGATTTATTTGGGAATGCCCAGGCATTCACGATGATTTTGGTGAAGTAGCAGCTAAATCTATCGTTAACTCGATCGCATCTCTAGGACACGAATTACCGATCGGCGAGAAGTTGCGTGTTGAATTTCAATCATTCTGCGATCGTACCGATCGCCTGAATGAATTAATCGCCCAATTTGAAACAGCATCGCCTCAATCTCAGCCATTAATTGCTGAGGAAATGCTGATTTTACAGAATCTCGACATTAGCGGTCAACGTCGCCCTCATAAAGTATTTTTGATGGGCACTTTTACCCCTAACTTAGGAGCGCGAGAGCAAAAGCTCATCGAGAAAATCATTAAATTTAGTACTCTCTGGTATCAAAGATTGTCGGGTTCGATCGAGGAAGTTCGCCAACAAACGATCGATGCGATTCTACTAAATGCCTACGAGCAGGGCTTTTTTGAGTGGTCTAATTTATTTAGAGATAAACTTCAGCTCAAAGCCACTCCCCTGTCTGGTGAAGGAGTATGGCAGCATTGCTGGCAGGAACTCAATCGGTTTAACGATCGCGCCGAACAGATAGAACCAGAGCCAGCACCACAACTAATCGAATTCAATCTGCAAAAAGGCACCATTGGCGAAAACGTGCGGACGCGGCTGCATCCAACTAGCGTAATGATGCGCTATCCGTCTGCCGTTCCCTCTTCCAACCGCGATCACATCAAAGTCGATCGTCAATACGTCGGTAGTCTGCTACTCAAACTTCAACCCAAAGTCTTTGAAGAAGCGGGTAATGAGTCGTATCAAGAAGTTCAACTGCATTATCTATCGAATTTAATGGCAATCGGCTCGGCTTACGATTATCGAATCGTGCTGGAGCTATCGCGTCCAGAAGAGTTCGGCGTTCGTTACAACAACCAGCAACTCATCCGCCAGAATCATTACCGCAAGAAAGAAACAGAGGAAAAAGGACAAGTTGACGTTTTGGCAGACGAGGAGCTGAAAGAAGCCCTTGAAACCGAGCGGATGTTAATCGGTGGCGATACGAGTGTCGAATTTTCGCTCTGTATGTTTGTCTACAGAGAAACTTTAGAGCAGATGCACTTTGCCGCGCGTGACTTCTGCTCGCATTTTCGCTCGCCAGCAATTGTATTACTCGAAGTAGATACTTCTGATTCGCTGTGGGTATCATCGCTACCATTTTATGCAAAATCGATGCTGGTGGATGTCCGCGACAGGCGCGATCGCGAACGCCCTGAAATCGTCGCTGCTTACTTTCCATTGGTAACGACAGTTAACGCTCACAAATCTGGAATCGAATTTATTGCGAATAAAGGAGGTTCGCCCGTTTATTTCGATCCCTTCACCCACATGGGACACACTGCCATTTGGGGTAAAACTCGATCGGGTAAAACCTTACTCGCAGCGTTCAATATTCATAAAGCACTCAGTCAAGAAATTCCGGTGACGATTCTAGATCAGCCGCCGACAAAGGAAGCTAGTTCGTTCAAGGCTTTTACCGAACACATGAACGGGGCGTATATCGATGTGTTTAACGACTCGATTAATTTCTTTGAGACTCCGCTCATTGCTGAAGATATCGACACAGAGACTCGCGAGGACATGAAAAGGCAGAATGAAGAGTTTATCCTTCAAATTCTGACTTCAATGGTGTTGGGATGGAAGGGCGAACTGAAGGGCGTAAGTAGCAGTAAGGTCATTTCGATGCTGACAACCGCTCTGAAAAACTTCTTCAAAGACGAGCGGATTTTGATCCGATACGAACGAGCGATAAACGGGGGGATTGGCTCTATCGCTTGGCAGGATTATCCGATCCTGTCAGACTTCAAGAGGTTTTGCACGATCGAACGAATAAATCTTCCAGAGGCAACCTGCTGACGATATCGAGACTCTTGGCACAATTCAATTGCAGCTACAACGGTGGATCGATGGCTCCTACGGTAAGACTATAAATTCTCCCAGTTCCGTAAAACTCGATAGTCCGTTAATGACGATCGCGATGCGCGGGGTCAGTAACAACGATGATGCTGCTGTATTCGGCACGATTATGTACGCAGCGGCAATGCGGCGAGCGATTGCCGCTGCCAGTGGAAAAGGTTCGTTGCTATTTATCGACGAAGCCTCGATTACCTTCGATCTCGATCCGCTCTCACTCTGCGTCGGGCGGGTTGCAGCAAACGGACTCAAAGCCGGAATGCGCCTGATGATTGCGGCACAGGAGCCGAGTAGCGTCTTTAATAGCGCGGGTGGGAAGAAAATTAAGGACGCACTTTCATATCACCTCATCGGCAGAATTGGTGACAGTCTCTCCGAGTATTGCAATCCCGACTTGCTTGGAGTCCCCGAAGCATTGGCATGTGAATAATGCCAGAAAAGATTTTGAGCCAGATAAAGCCACTTGCTCTAGCCAGTGGTTGCTCAAAATAGACGATCTGTTTACTCCCGCGCGGATCTATCTCCCGCCCTCGTTGGTGGCTCTCACAGCTAACAATATCGACGAGCAGCAAGAGCGCAAAGCTCGCGCCGCAGCCACTAACGGTCGGATCGACGAATTAACCCTGATTACTAATTGAGAGGAAGATTATGATGAAACATATCCTTTATTACTGACGATCGTAGGCAATATCATCTTGCTAGTTGCATCGATCTCTGGAGCCAATGCTGCAACCTTGCAACCGCCAGTGACAATTCCAGATTCGATCGCTCCTAGCGATACACCCACGGCAAATCCCACCGACCCAACAGCAAATCCTACATTCAACCCCAGCGGCATTCAGTCGATCTTATCGAGCAATGGCAATTTATCTACTGTCTTTAGTGGCATCGTTAGTGCATTTCCAGGGCTAGATCCGAATATTGCCTCAGCTCTAACAACTGCATCGAAATATGCACCGATCGCACAAAGCGTACTAGCAGGTCAGCAACCCACGCCAGCACAAATCGGACAAGTTGCGGCAGGGATGAATGGCGGTACTGGGATCGGGATTAATTTTGGTGCCTGGGGACTAGATGCAGCGGGTAATATTCAACCATTAAATCCCGATGGCAGCGTCAAAACCGACGATCCGACAGGCAAAATGATTGCTTATCAGGCGAGTAACCTCCTCAACGGCAAAGGTTTAGACACCAAAGCTGTCATCGCTCAATTGGATTTAGCTAAATCTAAGTCTGGAGCCAGTGTTGCCGAAGCCAATCGCCAAAACACCAACAAAGCAGTTTCCTCAATTATGAGTGCGACTGGCGATGCTAATAATTCCACATTGGCGACTGGTGCCGCTCAAGCCGATCTTAGTGCCAAAGCGGGTAGCAGTTTTAACCGGATGGGCGCGATGAACAATATGCTCTCCCAAAGTCTGATTATGGGTGCCACTGCAAATACCATCGGGCTGGCTAATTTATCTCAAGGAGAAAATCAAGCCAAGCACAACGCTCTGGTACAACAGCGGAGTATCGCTGAGGACGAGCAAAAACGAGTTGAAGCAGACATGGATTCCCTCAAAACGACTTATCTTGAAGCTAACAAAATCAAAGCTCGCGCTCGGTTGTGCGCTTCAAGTAATATTTGCTGGATCTAATTCATAGTGTTCGATTCGATCGAACGTCGATTTAAGATATTTGCTACGTGTAAATATCTTAAATCGATAGACAGTCTTTTATTACAGGGAGCAGAGCTATTTTGTTTGCCGATATTCTTCACACTACAATCCTAGCCTCAACCGATCCTGCTGTAATTGCGAGTGAGTACGAACAAGCACTCTTTAAAATAATTAGCATTCTCATCACTGGTAATGCAGCATCGTTTACAGATACTTTTTGGATGGCAATAGTAGAACCATGTAAGGTTATTGCCGGAGTTGGAGTATTGTTTTGGCTAGTGCCAATTATCCCCGACTTATCTTTCGACAACCTTAAAAATCATCTGCTGAGGATTTTAACACTACTGCTCATCACATTTATGTTCGTAGGAAATGCTTATGGAGCGCGGGTGTTTGCGATCGGTAACTATGCCCTGATTAGAGGTATCGATAGTTCGATCGCCACCAATACAAAATTGCTAGGAAGTGTCAATGCCGAACTTGCGGGGATCAAAACCGACAATGAAACTGTTAAGGCGATTAGTAATCAAATGCAAGTCTGCATCAAGTTACCGAAGACTATCGCCGATCCCGATCCCGCCAAGCCAGGAAATGTCATTCCAAATCCAGCATACGTCCAGTGTACTAAAGATGTAAAGACGATGGTTGTCGCAGCTAAACTATCGGTGGCGAATCCCGAACTTGTCACAGAATTAGCCGATACAGAAGCCAAAATGAATAGTCTCGTCGATTCGTATGACTATAACAGCGTCTGGAATCAATTTGTTAAATTTGCAAATGACCCAGATAAATGGTTGCGCGATTGGTTGGTTGGTGCAATCTTAGATGGCTGGTCTGTGATGATTGGTGAAATAGCTGATGAAGGTTTCATCCTGTCAATTTTGGCTTTACCAATTCCACTTGCATTCTCATTTTTGAATACCAAACCACTTGAAATTTGGTTTGCTTCATTGTGGGGATTAGGTATTTTCAAGTTCTCATTAACTATCTTGGGTGCAATGATGGGTTTTATCAACGCAAATACATCAGGAAGCCAGCCAGCCTATAGCTTACAACTAGGCTATGCGATCGGCGCACCGATAATTGCTGGAGTAATTGCCAAGGGTGGCGGAGCGGGTATCTACGCACTAATGGCTCAACTTACAACCGATCTAATCGGACTTGTAGCACCATCCAAGATGATTCCTAAAAAATAATTATAGTTTCTGCCATCGGATTGTCACTCTATTGTAAAACAATGAAAGTCAGACAAATATCAAACTTTGTTCCACAACAAGATGAACATTCATCGGTAATAGTTCTCCACGATTCGAGAGATAATGCACCAGAGGAATATATTGTAGATAATTCGGAAGTAATCAGCTCAAAAAACATTATTACTGGGTGGAAGATCGCCACAATCGGCTTACTCTTTGTCAATGTTTTTTTTGGAGTAGCTATTATCGGCATGTTATTTGCTGCCATCTCGCGATCGATGCCAACTTTCATTACTCGTGGTAATGGTGAAACCGAAAATCTGGAATTTTTCACGGGAACCGATCGGTCGCCAACGCTGATTAAGTTCTTCGCTCAAAAAACCATGAGTGGTATTTATACTTGGCGAAACACGCTACCAGAAAAGGGGAATATTCCCGATCCTGGTATCGCTGTCGAAGGCGGAAGAAAAATTCCAACTACTGCATATCGCTATACTCTTGCCTTAGAACCAGAATTTGCTAATAGTTATCGCAAACAATTAGGCGAACTCCAATCGATCGTGCGAGGAAGTGGCAATAGTTCGGTGCAAACTGCATACATTATCGAGCAAGTTAGCGAACCAGAATCTTTAGGCTCTGGGAAATGGAAGGTCAAAGTTGCTGGCACTCAATTAATTGTCAATAGTAGCAACGAGCAACCGACAAAGCTAAACATTAATGTCGAGATGACCGTTCGAGCGGTGCCACCACCGCTATTATCGGAAGTCACTCGCAAGTATGAAGATATCGGCATTGCTAAAGCCGCTCAGATCGCTCGTGCTGAGGGGCTAGAAGTTATCTCAATTACAAATATTAAATAAGATTAATCTCACAAAATCCAAGGAATATTTATATGTCAAATCAAAAGTTAGTACTTGAAGAAGTGTCTCAAAGAATGGGAATCGAGCTGCCAAAATCTGGCGATTTATCCCAAGAATCTCAAACTAAACCTGCTAGTGCGGCAGACCTAGAAGAAGACTCGCAGCCGCCAGAGAAAAATCCAAAACTTCAGATCTTATTAATAGGATTGGCACTATTTAGTACTTTAGGTGTTGGAACTATGCTCTTACTGTGGGGTCTAGGCAGTGCCACAAATCAGCAAGTTACCAAAAAACCGGATTCTCTAGATAATAGCGAACAAGCTGTTAAATCGACTTCCGAACAGCAAAAAGAAGTTGCCGATTTGAAAACTAAGCTGGTGATGGAACAGCAAAAAGCCGATGCAGCACGAGTCGCTGGAGAGCGAGCGAAAGCTTCACCGCCAAGTCCAGCCCCAACTCCTAGCTCTCCTCCATTGGCAACTCCTCCGGCTGCGACCATAGCAAATAAACCGATCGACAAAATGCAGTCTTCAGACCGAGATAAGGCTCTACTAGCTTCTCTGCAACAACAGAAACAGCAGGAACTAACCCAGCTAACATCCCTGCGTCAGTCGCGGCAACAGGAAACATCCCAACTGGCATCACTGCGCCAATCTCTCCAGCAAGAGAGATCCCAGTTATTAGCAGCTCGATCCGAAACAGCCAACGAGCGACAAAAGCAAGCTACACTCCGCAGTCAGCGAAATGGAAACTTAGCAAAGACTTTTACGCCACAACCCGCAAGAGTCGTCCAGAGAAACACGATTGTTGCCAAAACTCAGCCATCCACAATACCCCAAACTGTCGCCCCAAAAAAACCAATCGTTGCTAAAGCTCAAACACCCAAGATTATCCAGCCCACAGTTACCGCTAATCGGCCTACAGTCCCCCAACAACCCAGGCTTGATTGGGAGCAAGCATCGAGCCTAGCTAATTATGGTGGTATTTCTACTCCTAACGATGCACCCACCAAGCAAAATCAACCACTCACGCTTGCTGGAGGCAATGCCATGTCACCGATTCTCCGTTTACCAGTCGGGGAGGTAGTCTCAGGGAAACTGGTTACACCGTTTTACACATCGATCGGCAATGGGGAAGGGATATCTCAAAATTCTACTAAAGCCCTAGCAACAGTGACGATCGACAAAGCGATCGAGGTTGGCTCCGGTTGGCACTTACCAGTCGGTACGGCGATCGAATTTGAGTTACAGATTGCCGATAACGGGATGATTCAGGCAATATCGAAAAAAGTTACTTACGGCAATACTCAGATCGATATTCCTGCTGGAGCCTTTGCAATTACTGGTAACGACAACCAGCCTCTATTCGCTCAAATCAAAGAGGTTAATGGATCGCAGCTTGCCGCAGCCGACACCCGCGCCGCTATCTTCGGAGGCGCGGCTGAAATTGGTAACGTTCTAATTAACAGCGGCAATAGCAGTTCTGTGAGCGTCGGAGTCGGCACGACGATCGCCACTCAAAATAACGGTAGTCCCAATATTTTAGGTGCCGTATTTAAAGGTGCGTTTAGCCCGCAAGCTCAAGCTGAAGTCAACCGCGCAAACAGTCTGGCTAACAAATTACAGAAAATGAGCAAAGTGGGCTACTTGCTGCCTGGTACGCCCATGCGCGTATATGTCGCTCAAGCTGCAACATTCCAAATCCCGATCGATAACAACAACACACCTCAAACTTCGAGTTCAACCCAAAATTATCCACCCACCCCAGCAGCAAAAGTCGCTCGTTTGGACGCTTCAGCCACTTCTTTAATTGTAGAAACACCACCAAATCCGATGTCTACTCAATCTGTCATTAATTCCAGCGGCTCGGATGTCGTTGCACCCAGTCCTTTCTATTCTGCTCCAATTCAGCCAGCAACCTCTCAGCCTCCAGCCCTCACCAACCCTATTTACAGCACTACCCCAGCTCAACCAACTTCTCAGCCTCCAGCGATCGACCGTAATTACACTACCGCTCCAACTGAGCTTCCAAAAACTCCAACCCAGCCAGCAACCCCTCCGCCTCCAAGCACCAGTCCCGATTTCACGACTACTCCAACTCAACCCCCAGGAACTCCAGATCTGCCAGTAATTTCACAACCGCCAATTCTCAACCCCAATTATCCGTCCGCGCCAACTCAACCCATGACAGTACAGACTACCCAAGGTGATTATGTTATTAAATAAAATTCCACTTTTAGTACTACTTTCATTTCTACTTTCTAGTCTTCCTGCTAGGGCTGGTACGGTGTCGCTACAAAGAGAACGTGTAATTGCCAATGTATCGGAAAACACCGGACAGCTACTCGATTGGTCGGCAACCGATCGCCGAATCGAGCGGATATTTTTTGACAATCCCGAACGTTTCCGCGATTCATTTGTAATTACTACCGATGGTTGCACTAACAATAAATGTGTCAATGCTTCTCTGTTAAATATTAGTGCCCGTCCTAGCGGTCGTTATGTGGATGGTTCGCTCAAAGTGATCCTCAACGATCGTTCGGGCAGAAAGCGTGTTTTGACGGTGAATGTAGTCAAAGTCAAGCAGGTTGATGATAGCGTGATGACATTTTCACCTGTTGCAATTCTCAGCCAACCAAGCTATCGCTCCTCCGTTGGAGGGGCTACGCCAACGACAGGATTTTACAACAGAGAGCGAGTTGGTTATCCTAGCTCCAATCGCAAAAGTAGTAATAAACTCTAATCCAAATGAACCGAAGAAATTGGCGAGAGATCCAACTCTTTACTCTTCAAGCGATCGTAATAATCACATTCATGGGTGCTTTATTTGGAGTAATGTCTGGGCTGTATGGGGGACTGCGCTACTTCAAACCTAATTATCAACAACAAGCTAAATAAATGATGCAAAGTCGTACTTTTAGACAACATAGCTCGGAGTCAATCGGGCAATGGTTCTACAAACATCGTCGTGCGATTTTCATAGCTACGATGAGAACTGCGGTTTATTCAACTATTAGCGTAGCTGGTTATCACATTTGCACTGGTAGTGTGAGTATCTTCGTGTTTTTAAAAGAGTATATATTCCCTATTTTTCAGGAGGTTATGTAACATGATTTATCGCAATCTTTTTTTATCTATTTTATTTAGTACCAGTTATTTGTCGCTGCCAGTTCGCGCCGACACAACAGTACATCAACTTAGCCAAGAACAACTAGGCACAGTTAAAAAGGCTCTGTCTACAGCTACATTTGCGAATAGTCCGCCGACGACTACAGCCGCGACTTATGTTGCCGATCCCCGCATACCGCAAATTCCTAGCTTTTCGTATGCTGAGGGTACGCCGTTGCCTAAAGCCGTTCCTGGTGCGATGGCATCGATGATGGGGGCGAGTAAGTATTCGCCACAATCGGCAACTACCGATGCAGGTGGCGATCCCAATGCCTTTGCCAACACAAAATTAACGTCCTTACCCTTTTTTGGCAAATTGCCCTTTGCCTCAGTTGTTGCGGCAAATCCCCAGCTCGCTGAGTTAAAGGTTGGTGATGTTTTTCCAAGTTGGGGTGCAGCCGATCCATCCAAATCGGTCGCGGATGTAGCTAATAGCCCTCTGGGGAAAACTCCATTACCCCCTGAAGTTCTAGCCTCTACCCCAACATCAAACCTTCTTGGCGTTACCGATACTCCATACGGCGACTATCCTGGTATCGGCAAACCACCGCTCGATCCCACCAATCCAGGTGAGACGGTCTATGTTGCCGATATGCCTGGTGTTTCTAAATTATCCTGGGATAAATTCGTGAAAATTGGTGCCATTCCTTCAGGATTAACGCTATTAAAATTCGATCTCCTTCACTCTGGGCAAAAAGAATTGAGCGTTGCTAATAGCGATAAAGTTGCCGCAGGAAGTAATAAAGAGCCGAATGCTCCCTGTAAAAATTGCGATGCAGTCGAACTGCTAAGTGCCGTAGCCGCCAATAGCAATTTAAACCCTTACAACGGGACGATCTCGGCCGATTGGATTGCGGCTAAAAGGTGGCGAAGGATTGCTCGGAGATTTGTTTACTGCTGCTGGGGTTCGAGAGGATTCAGGGTTTGAAGTCCCATATATCGGTTTTGGAGACTGCGGCTCGAAATGGTCTGCTAGATCGCCTAATGTCCAAGCTGGGACGTTTCAACAAACACTTAGTTTTCGCTATTGTTATACCCTACCATTTCTCGGATTCCAAGCCACCCCCTATTTTCTCGCTCTGCCGCTACCACTTCCAGCAAATGAGAAGCAAGCTAATCTGCTACTGCCAATGAAGGTTAAGCCCGTTGCAAATAAATTGTTTCCATCGCCAACAATTCCATCAGTTCCATCAATTCCTTCGACTCCCTCAATAGCTTCAGTTTCACCATCACCAAGGATTTCGCCCACCATTCCATCCGCTGTTGGAATTGACAAAGTAGCCCTATTTGGGAGTGCTACTAAGAACTCCTATAGTCCGACTTTGAACGTATATTCCGACAGGGGAGCGTCAGCAAAACTACCTGCAATCGTTCGCGTAGCGTCGCCCTTGGTGAATCGTCATGAAAAGTTCGGTTAGAGTCAGATCGACATTTATACTAGCAGCTCTGCTGGCAATAAGTGGGTCTTTTATCGCAATTCGCACAGCCAATTGGATCGGGGATAAAATTCATGCCCCCAAAGGTGTTTATTCGATCGCAACGGATATTTCTTCAACCCAAGAAATCGAGCGAGTTATCGATCGCAGTGTATACACTTCTAAAAGTTTTGTTGTCTCACAAGTTGCCAAGAAGCTTCTCGCAGCGCAGATCGAAAGTGGTGGAACCAAGTTTACAATTTATCGGTTTAATTTCCCGCAAACTTGTGGCAAAGCTGGTTGCTTGCATGTGGTAGTAGATGAGCGCGATAAACATGCCGTTTCTTTGCAGCTAATCGACCTACCAGACAAATCGTTCCCATTTTCATCTGTTAATAAAAAAGGCTGCTTTAATACCAGACAACCAATAAATAACACGATCGACGATTATGAAATCTGTAAGCCAAGTTAGTTTCATTCCCCCGCCACTGCTCAAGGCGACGAAGTTAGATCCCTCGCTATTGGCTATTTTTGGTCTGGGATTGCTATTTGTTATCCTCAGTCTAATTCAGAGCAGAAACGGGAAAAAAGGGAAAACCGCTACCGCAAGGTGGGCGACTCCCAGCGAGATTCAACGGTGTCGCAAGCTGGCTAAAAGCGCGATCCGCAAACGTAGATTCGATAATGCTGCTTACTATATTACCGAACCGATCGGTGCGCCAGTAAGCTCCCTAGATCGGGTTTTGGGGCGAAAGTCTGGTACGAATATCATGTTTCCAGAAATCAATCGCGGGCTATTTACTTGCGGAGGTACTGGTTGTGGCAAGACTGACAATATCATCAATCCTTGCCTACATTCGGCAATCGCTCAAGGAATGTCGATCGCTTTATTCGATGGCAAAGGTCGTGGCGGTCAATCCGAGACGTTAATTCCGCTCGCCCTCAGACATGGTTATGAAGTTAGGGTGCTAGCTCCAGGAGATCGAATTTCCAACACTTTCAACACTTTTGATTCGATTAAAGACGAGCGAGATGTCGCTGGGGCGCGGGAGCGAGTAGCAGTACTAATCGACAATACCAGCGAAAAGGACGCGAAGAAGGACTCATTCTTCGATCCTGCGGGATCTTCGGTTTTATCTGGTGCCTTTTTACTGGCTAAGTGGGTTGCCAAAGTTGAAGGAGATCCGCTGCTCGCCAACATCTTAATGGTAAACCAGATCCTCAAGTTATCAAACCTATCCAAGCGATTGATAGCTGGTCGCGACACCATCGATCCCTGGATCTACTCTGAATTTGGAATTCTTACGGCGACTGGTAAAAAAGACGGCCAAAATAGTCCTGAAGGCAGTATTTTAGCCACAGCCATTAAAATGCTGGCTCCGCTGGTAATACCGAATTATCTCTCGACATTTTGCGGTAAAACTACCTTTCCAGGCTTCGACCCTCAAGATCCACTCAAGGTTGATGGCAAGCAGATGGTCGTCTTTATGCTCGATCCTGACAAATGTAGCTAGTACCGTGCCATTGATTGCGATGGCAATCCACCAAGTCGTTGCTTACAACCTCAGAGCTGGACGGCAAGAGCCAATGGTGGTTAGTCTCGACGAGTTCCATTTACTGAATTTACCAATCGTTCTAAAATGGTTGGCTGTCGATCGTTACAACGGATCGTCGATTATCATCGGTACTCAATACCTAAGTCAATTGGATGCTATCTATGGCAAAGACCGAGCTAGAGGCTTTTTAACTAATTGCAATACTAAAGCATGGTTTAACCCAGGCGATCCCGATACAGAACGCGCTCTCTCACAAGCCTTTGGAGAGGAAGAACTGGAGTTAAAGTCAAACTCTAAGTCTTACAACTTCGGTAAAAATAGCGGTAACAGTCGGTCGGTGAACGACCAGTTACATAAAAAGCCGCTAATTGAAGCTCACGTTATCGGTCAATTTCCCAAAGGTAAATGTATCATTCAATCTCCAGGCACGGGAGACAAAGATAATGTTAGCATCCCGTTCGTCCATCAGTTTAGCTACGATTCAAAGCAGAGTAAAGCTTTTAAGGAACGATCGCTTGCAGATTACAACGCTATTAGAGAATTTATAATTAACGAGCGCGATCGCTCTAGACAGATCGATTTCAGTCAGGAACTATTACGATATACACAAATTCTAGAGCGACTATTGCCATTAGGTAACGAAGTAGGAACAGAAGATTCAATATCTAACTTCGATCCATTACATGTTGTTGGTAGCGATCTCATCAATTGTTTTCAAGCTTCTGGTTTCGATATATCTGAGTATGAAATTGAACAGGAGAAAAAATACCCGATCCCCGCAGATTTAATGGTCAAAGACGAACTCAAACCACTAACGTATACCGATCTCGGTAGACTCTTAGATTACAACAGAGCGTCGCACGAGAAACCGCCGCCGCCCATCCCCGCCGCTACGGGCGCGAATCTCTAGATACTATTTTTAGCTGTTGGCGGGGATTAGGCTTACGGCTGTCTGATTTTTACTTACCTTAAATTTATGCTAAATGCTGCATCAACTTACGATCGAATTTACGTTAGAACCGACAAGCAATGTCTATTCGCATTAGATTGTGGGAGTACTTTTTATGTCGATCGCGATCCGCTATTGTCACAAACATATATCTCGATCCATTTAAACGATCGACCGATCTATTTCCACGATTTAGTTGCTAATCGCACGGTTGTAGAATGTCCGATCGGGATGGCTATTTATCATAGTCACATCAAACAAATTGAGGATACGAGCGAACTTAGTGAGTTTAACGAGCGATGTGAGGTGTTTTTTGGCTGGCTGTGCGATGGCGACGGGCAAGAGATCGTACATGATGGCAAATATGACGGAAAACCTTTGTATGTCAAGGGACAATACGCGATCGATATTGTCGAACGAGCTGGATATTCTTACTTTTATGACTACCCTCTAGCTGAATATTTATGTCTGCCGTTCGATCCAGAGAAGCTATATTTTATCCCACCACATTTTGTTAAAGATGAACTTGTCGATCTGTCACCGTCAGGGATACAGAATATTGTCGATTGGAATAGTTCTGTAGATATTTGCAATATATTTAGCGAACCAGATCCGATAACTGGTGTCGGTCGTCTTTGTGTTTTTGGTAGCGACATCGAACAGTCTTTAGAGGCAGCAGGTTTTAGGATCGATTTCGACATTGAAGATGATAAAAAATACTATATTCCCACGAATTTAACGCTCGACGGGCGATCGAGAGCATTTAAAACTGATGATATTTGCGCTCTGGTTGCATATAACAAGACAAATACTCCCCATCAAGCTCCTTTCTAAATCACGAAAATAGATGCAGGAAATTCATAGTCAGTCAGAACGATTATCTCAGCAGCTCAATCAGGTAGGAGCTAGCGCACTCGCTAATATGATGGCAGCATTAGTTCGGTTATCTAATCGGGAGAAGAACAAAGCTAAATCGCTACAAGTAACTCGCGCAGCACCTGCTGTTAAATCATTTACAGTATCTCGGACAAATTCACCCGCAGCAACTATGGATTCTGGATTTAAAGTTACCCGAAAAGATTCTAATCATCTCGATTTCAGCCCTAAGCAACAGGCAGAGCAATCGATCGAGCGGTTAAATAGCCTCCTGCCAGAGCGGAATTACTTTCAGCGCGATCTAGATATAAATGGAACTAAATATAATTTCGAGAAATATCGAGGCAGTGCGATAAATATTCAATCCCAAGATTCTAAACTGTACGCTAAACAGGGCAAAATTAGATTTGCAGGAGATGAATCGAGATTAATTAAAGATCTCCCAGAAATCGTGGCGCGGATGGAGCGCGAATTGGATTTAGAACGTCCAAAGCAGATAAATAATCGCACTGAAGTTTTATACGGTTATGACTCAAATAATAATTTCATTGAAAAGACTCTCTCCCAAAAAGATGCCCTAGCGATTCTCGATCTGATGGAGGGTAAAGAGGGCACGACTATTGCAGGGGGAGAGAATCTTCTCATCGAATATAACGGACAAAAGCTGTTTGAAACCGACGATCGAGGTGTGGTCATTTACAGTGCTTACGATCGCGATCCCGAACTTCTGAGCAGTATTAAACTCAAGGACGAGAAGGGACTGACCGAACTCACAAATTATGCCAAACGCATGGCGGAAAGTCCCGATCTGGAGGCTAAAGTTAGCAAAACTGCCAATGTAGTAGTACCAAAACTACCTCAAGCAGTTAGTAGAGTGGCTCCCCAATCCCAGATCGCCAAAACGCTCGATCGTGCCGAACCGACAACAGAAGTAGATCCCAGTCAGATAGCCAGTGTTACTTACGATCGAGTGTTAAAGTCGGAATTTGCGAAAGTCCAAACCAAAAAGCTCCAAAAGCATCGCTATCGAGGGATCGGACATTCAAACTCAACCGTCAAACTACTACAGGAACCCGCTCCATTTCTGTTACCCCAAGTGAAGGTAGCAAACCCGTTCGGATTGGCGAACTCGATAAAGATGGTAACTTTACGCCAGATCCCAAACTTAACGATCCTAACGTTACTAAAGCACTCGATCGAGTCTTGGCGGCACGAGGCATCGACCCTCAACTAGTTAAAGAAACCCAACAACTTGAAATAGCCGCTCGATCGAAAGATCCTCAATACCTCCCACTCACCCAGGAAAACGCGCCCAACCCCACGCCAAGTATTGGCAACTCCCCTGAATTAGCCACTGCTGGTAACGCTCCAAGTGTTAATACACCCAAACCCAAGCCGAAGACTAGAAATAACTCACCTGAATTAGCTACTGCTGGTAACGCTCTAGAAGTCAGCACGTCCAACTCCACTCTAAATATCGATAATGACTCGCCTGAGTTAGCTTCTGCCCCTGCCAACGGCTCCAGGCGTTAGCGTTCCGACTCGTGGCGAAAAAGAAGCCGTGCGAGTCCCATCAAGCGGCGGCACTCCCGAAAGATCGCGCCCAGAACCCAGAAGTATCCCAGAGCCGATAATGTCACAAGATCTTAGCCAGCTAATGTCCCAGCACCGGATAATCTTGGTGCGCTGCAATCCACTCGATCGCGAATGGATCGTCAGCACTCATCTGAGCGACTGCCAGCGGTGGCGATTGAATGTGGCGATTGCCAACGATGCGATCGCTTCCCCATTTGGGCTGCTGCTCGATGCCATTCGGAATGTAATCGAGGGCAACTTCATTTTTGATAATTACTTAACCTTCGTTGCCACCCTCGCGCCGTGGGAGCGGCAACTCATCTACGAGCAGTTCGCCGATCTTTACTCCCTGTGCCAGGATCGTTATCGGCTGGTGCTATTACAGACAGACGATACTCCGTTGCCGATCGAATTGGCAAGATTTATCCACGAATATCATTGGAAACTGCCGAATGCGGCGGAAATTACCGAGCTATTTGGTGAATACAACTTGAGCCGAGCGAGCGTAATCTCCGACTGGCATCGGGGCTAGCTTATCAAGATCTCAAGCTCGCACTGCAACAATCGGGTGAGAGTCCAGAACCGGAACTATATTTAGAAACATACCGCAACGCCCGTTTATCTCTAATGGGGGTTAAATACGATCCGCCTCCAGCTTTTAAAGAAATTGCGGGATTGGATGAATTGGTTCTGGCGATCGATAAGCTGAAATTTAGATTCAGTCAACAGGCGATCGATCTTGGGCTGCCATACCCAAAAGGTTGGCTCTTAGTGGGCATACCAGGAACGGGGAAGACTTACTTCAGCCAGATCGATTGCTTCCGCCCTGGGCTACCCAATGTTATCGCTGGAGATCGATAAAGTCAAAGTCGGCGGTTTGACGGCAATGGCAAGGGTTCTAGAGATCGCTCGTGTCTGCGCTCCTTGTATATTTTACATGGATGAGATCGAGAAACTATTTACCAGGGATGATAAGCCGCTCCTATCCTTCTACTATTGACTTGGCTTCAAGATAAAACCTTTCCAGTTTTTGTCATCGGCACTCTCAATCGGATTGAAGACTTGCCCGTTGAAGCTACTCGTGCTGGTCAGATTTGATGCTGTCTGGGAGGTCGATTCTCCCGATGCCGAATCGCGTTTGAATTTATTCTTACTGTTTCTCAAGCGATTCGATTCTAGATTCAAGGACGATCTGGTTTTTGATAAATATGAATGGCAAGGCATTCTCGATGAAACGATCGAGTATGTCGGTGCAGAAATCGAACAAATCGTTATCGATACAATTGCCAGAGTTAAAGAGTGCGATCCTAACGGCGAAGTCACAGCCAGAGATTTACTTGAGGAAGCAATGGAGTTTCATTGCATGTTCGAGCGCAATTCCAAACAAATTGTCACGATCAGAAACTCCATCCGCGAATTAGCCAAGCCCTCTCATTCAAAAAAACAGAGTATTCTTGCACCTCGGAATTTCGATCCTTACCGACCTGCAAAAATAACCTCATCAAATTAACAAACTACATCATACTTGACGCAAAATGGTTACACTTAAAAATAAAAACGGTGGTGAACCTAGCAAGTCTCCATTTAATAGTTATCTCGATGCGATCGATCGGAAAGAAGCATTAGCTAATATCGACAAGCTCGTTAACAGCCGCGAATTATCTACCGATGATGAGATCTATCATATAACTGGGACTATCGCCCAAATCGAGAAAATTAGCGAGTATCTGCATGTGGTTACTTCCGCAGTGCCTCAAGCAATTCAGGTGTTACTTGAAGAGGAGCGGCAACAACGTCAGCTTGCATCTTCAGCGAGCGATACTCGGCAGGAGCAACTATTTGAAAGACTTGATAAAGACCGCGAAACTTATCGCGACTTAACCAAACAAGCTATCGAACGTAGTGGAAAGAATATTAATACTAGACTCAGGAGTTTGTGTTGGTGTCTGGGTGGATTCTCAATCGGCATGGTAGCTACGTCATTGCTGGCATATTTTGTAGTCTTTCCTCAACAATTAAGATTAGCCAGAGGTTCTGATGGCGCGATGTTGGAATGGTTGAGTACAACTGACGGCAAGATTCTTCGTCGTGCTTTTGTGTCTGAGAATAGATCGGTAGAAGAATGTATCCGTAAAGGGTTAAAAAAGACTGGTAAAACTGTTTGTATGCTGGAGATTAAGTAATATGGGGAGTACCAACAAAGAAGAGCATTCCGATCCAATAGTCGCCGAAGATTCCAGCATCTCGACGCTACATCTTTGCAATGGATTTTTAGGAGGAGCTGGCAAATCTACGCTCGCACGGATATTTTGCGAACGGTTTATCAAGCTAGGGCGATTATTTACCTTAATCGATGCCGATCCTAATTATAATGTAGCGCGTGCTTACGATCGAGAAACTGTGGCTCTTTGGCAGCAAAAGGATGTTAAGTCTTCCATCAGCTCGATTGGTAGTCGATTCGGTCGATCGTTAGCAGATAAAGTGGATGTTGTAAAAGTAGAATCAAACCTACTTAGCGAACAAATTATCTTCTCTAAAGATGCTAAGTTTAGCTATTTAGGCGATCGCTTATTAGATATTATTTACAGTGTCCAGCGGGATCTAATTGTTTCACTTCCAGCAAACGATGGTATCGATCTTTGGCTCGATAGTAATAATATCAATGGGCTGATGGAGAGCGGATCGCCACCATTTAAAGTTGTAAATTGGTGGTGTAGCTTTGGGAGCGGCACATCACAACAGATGTTCGTCGATTTTGTTACCAAATATCCCAATGTTCAGCATGTCTGCGTATTTAACTTAGGTATAACTAGCGCGGTTCCTAACTGGGATCGGTTCGATCCGCTACCAACACTAGACAAACTCTCTCAAGATGGAAAAGTTAAGATCGCAAATATCCTGCCGTGGCTCGCAGATCCGGCAATTCTGGAAGCGGTAGATCTCGGTACGCCGTTACATGAAATTGTCAAGAATGGGTATAACGGGAAGCAACTCAATCCGATCGTGAAACTGAAAATAGATAAATGGTTGGAGGATAATTGGCAATCTTTTAGGAATACGGGGTATTTGCCTTGATTAATTATGTTTCGTCAGGGGGAGAATCGGTCGAGCGGGCTTTGCAAACTCTGCTGACGTGTTATGGAGCCTCCTATCAACGGCATGTATTTCATAAGCTCCCTGACTGGCAATTAGATGAGTTGATGTGCGACCATCGAGTTCATACGATCGTGTCTGAGTGCGATCCAGTCAGATTTAATATTTATCTCGAACGTCTACCTCTGAGTATCGATACTCGCGCTCACTGGTGGCAAATTCTCCCCCCATGTCATCGGGATTTACAAAAGATTGTTTCCTTAGTAGCAGGATTTACTACTAAATATAAGCACTTAAAATACACCTTTTTGTTGAGTCAAGCTTACGCAGCAGACGTATGGAAGACGATTTTTACTAGGGTCGATTCTCTGACGCTAAAAACGATCGGACAAAAAAATATACTAGTCAGACTACCCGATATCGATCTTCAAAAACTCAATTATACAGCCCACAATCGACAGGTACGCAGTTGTCTGATTTATCCCCGTTCCGATCGATCTACCAATGCTAAAGTTGCCGAGCTTTTGTCCACGATTGGTCAAGTTCAACCGTTTTTTCATTATTAAATTTCATTTTTAATTATTCTCTCGCTGGGTGGTTGATGTGATACGATTTAGTAGTGCCTATGTTGAAAAAAATATTGTTTTTGAGAACGATCGAGTAATCGATTGCGATCGGTACGAGGATGTTTTACTAGACCGAATTATCGCGATCGCATCAATCAAAAACGGGTAGGGCAGCGGATCGAAAAACAGCATCAAATTTTGGTGTCCTCTGTTAATTATGGGGTATTGCGATCGCTAGCGTTAATATCTATTTTAATTTTGAAGTTTTATTTGGGGGTTGTCATGACAATTTGGATTAATGATAATTTGCCAGAAAGTTGGCTGTGTCAAGATAATTTGAGCTTGACAATCGTACCGACGACAATTGAAGAAATTCGCACTAACTGCTTTAAATACGACTCGCAAGGCGAGGAATCTCCAATAATTACAGCGACAGTAATAATGGGAAATTCAGTTATTTGCGACGCTTTTGCCAGAGTAATTTGGCAGGGAGAATTAGCGATCCCAACAATTCCCCCCAGTTTGATTTGGTACGATCCGCCAGTTAGTGGAGATGTTGCCTTTTTAGGTATTGGTGATATCTCGAATAGAGTGTTGGCAGGCTACTCGGACTTTCCTCAAGCTACTTGGCTGAAAGTAACATTCCTCGATCTCGTTAGTGATGAATGCTAGAGATTAGCGGGATGTTGGGGCGGGATTGTTGGTAATTTTCCAATTTTGAGCCATTCAACCATGAGATAGGGATGAACGATTTGTAAGTTATGTGCCGCACCATAGTAGAACGAATGACGCTCTGGAATGGCAACCGAGGTGTCTCGCTCGACGATAAAATCTCTAAAATTGGCAGTGACTAAAAAATCTGCCCTACCTCCAATCGCAGTTTCGAGAACATGAGCGTCTTCTGTATCTCTCAAAGCAATAACTCCCGTACCGCCCAAAGTCAACTGCGTTCCCAGTCTGGCGTATTCTTCGATCGCCATTGTATAGCTGGTAGCGGTTTCTTCGCTCAAGTTTAAATGCTCGATGATGACAGATCTGAGTTCGTCCAACATTCCCCAAGAAATTACCAAGCTAATCGAGCCAGCCGGAGAATTACCGCTCCTGACTACTTCGACGAGATACTGGGATGCCGTGTTATTTCTACCTTTGCCGTCGGCGAGTAAAGCTGCCACCCAAATATTCAAATCCAGACACAACCGTAACATCACTATTTTGACTTGGTGATGCGAACGGCAGCGGCGAGAATGTCGTCCTCAGTTGCCAATGGCTCTAGATGTTCGAGCTGCATTTGGGCGATCGCCTGTTCGCGCGCTGTTTCGTATTGAAGATCGACGATCGTGCGGCTAATTTTATCCATCAAGGTTTTCAGTTCTCGATCGGAACCAGTGGTGCTGATTTTCAGCCAAGCTGCTCGCGCTTGTGGGGGAAGTTCGACGAACAGTTCCAACGCCATCGCGACGATTTGCGAGCGGTTGCGTCGCTCGGATTTCGCGATCGCATCGATCCGCTCGGCAATTTCTGTACTGGTATGGGCAGAGACGGTGGTTGCTGACATGGTTTGGATATATTTCTATAGCTCCTATAGAAATTATAGGTAAAATAGGATTAAATTGCCAAGGTATCGAGTATGTCTTCTAATTTACGGGCAGAAAGGATAGATATTCGTCTTTCCGCAACTGCGAAGAGGTTGTTGCAGGCTGCGGCACAATCTCGTCATAAAACCCTCAGTGAATTCGTACTGGATACCGCTCTGACAGAAGCAGAAAGTACTCTGGCCGAACGACGACAATTTAGTCTCAACGATGAAGAATGGGATGCTTTCCAGGCAGCTCTTGATGCTCCGCCTCGTACTCATCCCCGTCTGCAACAACTGCTAAATACGCCCAGTGTGTTCGATCGATGTCCATAGCCACAGACGATTCTCAGCCAAGGATCGAAAAACTTACATCTGGGCAACCGATCGCCGAATTTGATTGTGGAGTAGAGGCACTAAATCAGTTTTTACACCGATACGCATCCCAAAATCAAAAGAAAGATAGTGCCCAAACTTGGCTGGCATTAATTGGCGAACGGGTGGTTGGTTATTACACTCTAACGGTGGGAGAAATCACGCATTCAGAGTCACCAGAAGGATTGAGTAAAGGGCTGGCACGTTACCCGATCCCCGTGATGATCTTGGCGCGGTTGGCTGTAGATAATCGTTTTCAAGGGCAAGAGCTACGACAAGGTTTATTGTTGGATGCTTTGCGTCGAACCGTAAATGCCGCTGACATTGCTGGAATTAGGGCGATGCTCGTTCATGCTAAAGATGAGACTGCGGGCAAGTTTTATGGTCATTTTGGGTTCGAGCCATTTCCAGCCTCGCCATTAACTATGTATAAGTTGCTCAAGGATATTAGGGCGATGATGGGTTGATGCTATTAGCATCGCTATTCTGCCTTGATAAAGCAAAAAAGTCCAATTTGGAATAGAGATTTCTGCTCGATCGTCACACACTCGATAACCAATTTAATCATAATGCCAGAGCTAGATCTTACTCTCATTTCTCCCGATCGCTTGCCCAATGCTGTAATCGATTTAGAGCGATTAGTCACCGGACTAACCGTTGCCGTCCCGATTTATGATTTTGCTAGCCACACCCGCACTGGTTCGCGAATTTGCCAACCCGCTTCGATTATCATCGTCGAGGGGATTTTTGCTTTTTCTCACCCATTGCTACTGCAACGATTCAACCTCAAGGTTTGGGTGGAGGCTGCCGATTCTACTCGTTATCAACGGCGTTTGGAGCGAGAGGTCGCACTTAGGGGTCGGGATGTTATTGAGGTTACACTCTCGAGCTGCTCTTTACTATTTGAGGATTGGTTGTTTGGCAATGGTTTCCAGATCGGCTGACTGTAATAAATCGATCCAATCTTGCTGTAACTGACGATCGTTGGGTTTTTGTACTCGTTGTCGAGCTAGATTAGTTACGGCATCATACCAAATGCCCTGCCTGACAACAGAATCGCTCGCACTAGGCAAACTCACCCGCTTTATCCAGCCATCTACATACACTCGATTGGCGGCAGCAGTCCCACAAGCTACTTTAGCTTTTAACGTCCAATGATAGTCTCGGTCTAATTGCAGCGCAGCTTTGCTGCTAGGGATGGAAACGCCAATAACTCCGACTTGTTGTGGAGTCGGGATGGGAGCACGGTAGATATCTTCACCCTGTCGATTTTGGAGGGAAAATTCTAGCGATGTTGAGGGTGGAGTAGCTGGGACAAAAAACCATAATGTCGGGCGTTCTACGCTAGTCTGTCCCCAAACACTGTGTTCGGAAATTTGAGCTTGGGTACTTATATCTAATGGTGCTAAAGCGACTAAATTCAAGTCGCACCTGCTGTTACTCATCGAAGCACTAACTGTGCGATTGCCAGGAAAGCCTCTAGCAGGTGGTGAAGGTGGGGGCGGAACGATTTTCTTTTTCTTGAGCGGTTGAGCCACGATCGGGTCTAGTGGGATGAGGGCGAACGGTGTCGTAATTTCCAGGCTGAGTGCTACGCATAACACAACCTGTAAATATTGAAACATTGCTTGATTCGATCGCCGCTGACGCATATAGTTCCTTACCTAGAATTCGATCCTAAAAAGCTGGGATTAACTAATGAGAATTTAGCGGCACGCATTGAGTAAATCTTGACACAACCGCCTGTAATTAACAAGCCGCCTAGCGATGGAACTAAAGGCATCCACCAACCATAACTTGCCAATAACCAGATTGCACCACCATAGCAAATGACTAGCATACTACCAAACAAACTTATTAACAGCCAAGTATTTCGCACTCTCCACGCTAGTACAGCCCCCGTAGTAGCACAGAGTAGAACGATCGCATTATCGACCCAAAATGGCTGTACCCAGAACAATGGACGACCTTCCAAAGCCGCACTAATAAGTTGGCTAGTCACCTGTGCTTGAAAGAAGACACCAGGAATATTGCCATAAGGAGTTTTGGCAATATCTCCATAATTATCATCTGTAGTACCGATTAAAACCAGTTTATCACGCACAGCTTGCTGCAACTTATCGGCGGGTAATGTTAGTACCTCTTGCAGCGACATCGCCGGAATTGCCGATCTTAGGGAATTATCGATCGCGCGATAGTTTACGAGGATTTGATAGCCGCGATCGTCAAAATCAAATCCTTGATATCCCCCACTACGTGCGGTAAGATATTTGGAAAAATCGGCGATCGATAATTTACGTAAAAATAAATGTTCGCTCGAATTCAGATTAGAAATATGATGATTCGTACCATTCTTATTCGCAATTTTTTGCTGCCAGAGCAGTGTATCATCGCCAATTCTTAAAGTAATTTGTTGTGGATCGAGGTATAGATATTCATAGGCTAGCATCATGCTGAGTGCTAAGTCTGAATTGCAGCTAGCTCCAGGTTTAATTGATTTTGTATCCATCGATAATAGCTGTCGGCGCAAAACACCATCTGAGTCGGCGATCGTATCACCAAAGCCAAATTTACTCGCTGATGGTGGCGGAGCCTCTAGTGACTTATTCGCCATTTCTCCACTTTTGGATGCACCTGCTGTTTTACAGACCGCAGCTAAATCGCCGGATTTTAAGCTCCTATGAATTTCCGCATATTTAGGATCGATCGCATGATTTAAAAAATTGTCGATCCCGATAATTCTGGGTGCTAACGGTCTTAATTTAGTGAGTAAGCGATCGAGTGCGGCATCTGACAGCGAAGAACCAGAACTCAAACCTTGTTTGCGTTGGGTTTCATTATCTGTTGCGGCAATCTCAATTATGAGAATGTTTGAGTCTTTCTGACGTTCGGTAGGGCGCGATCGCATCGTCAGATCGAAGGCTTGGAGTTCTAGTGGTTGCAAGATTCCCAAATAGCGGATTGCCGCGATCGCGATTGTGGTAATTAAGCTACTAAATAAAACAAGCTTGAGATGATATCGATCGGTGTTTTTTTTACCCTGCAACTGGTGCCAATTAGGGGGATAACTCGTACCAGATTGATATATTGTTGGAAGCCAAGTAGCACAGGGAAATTTATCTTCTAATCCTTGGAGTCTCTCGCGCGCTTCACGTACCGACTGATAAAAAGATTTACCTTGGGAATAGAGTTCGAGAAATCCTTTGAGAAAAGTCTGTGCGACGCGATCTGGTACTGGCTCCCGCATCACGATTACTTGAGAAATTTGCAAATCGGAGAGCGATTTTGCCAATCCTAAGCCATCACAAGAATTAAAAAATAGCTATTTTTAGCCCATTGGCGATCGCTTTTTTGAGTCCATAGCGGAGTTCTTCAATACTTAAACTATCGGTCTGATTGAGATAAATTCGACCGGAAGTATTATCGAGATCGCTAGAACTATGTCCCGCAAAAAATAAAATATCCCATTGCCGATCCCATAACCGATCTGTTAATTGCATTCGCTGCGGTTCGACTAGAAACTCGACCTTAGCATTAGGCAGGTTTGCTAATATTTTACGATCCGATCGAGTATCGATCCCTTGACTATTACCGATAATTGCCAAGATCTGTACCTGAGATTTTGGCACTAGCTCGATTGGGTGGATCGGTTCGAGTTGGGGCGAACTTAAGACTACTTCCGTCGCACTATAACCAGCAAACAAATCGCTAACTTGCCAGGGTAAGCGGTGGAGTTGCGGATCGTCAATTTGCAACAGAAATCTGACCCGATCGCGTTCGCTAATATTTCTCGCTAAATGTTCGCGAATCTGGTGAAACGATTCGGCTTTCAACCATCGATTAAAGGAATCGATCGCGCGCTGGGCAGCATTTTGACAGCGTAAGGTCGAATCGATCGAGGAAATATTGGTAATCTGGGCGAGATCGGCTTCTAAGCGATGGTTGGTATCGAGATCCCGATAAGTTTGTTGCCAGTGTTGATAGTCTTGCAGCAATTCTAATGCAGGTGGCAGCTCGCCTTTGCGTTCGCTAGGGTTATTTAGCCAGATCCGATCGTCGATCCAGCGTTCTTCAGCAATTTCTAGAGTTACAGAGTATCCTAGTTCGCTACTACCGTTACCAATTTTAAGTGTTATTAGTTTATTCATTACCACTGCCTAAACTGCTTGCAAGATGCGACTGGTGGCAGCTAAATTACAAATCGTTCGGTAATTTGTGCCTCGCCGAGGACGATATTTACCACAAAGTTTTCGCCTACAGTACCTGAAAACTGCAACTGGATCGTGTCATCTGCCGCTCTCGATGTTGTCTCTAAAATGATGCGATCTTCATCATCGATAACGCTTAGTTGAAGCTGAGGTGGCAAAGTAATTCGCTCGAATGGATGAACTTGTAAGCGAATTTGAGTGCGATCTGTAGTCGGATCTGGTGTTAGCTCGACAACCAAAGCAACTTTATTCCCCTGTAACTGAATGCCGAGATCGAGCACTTTAGCACGGCGAATTGCATTACTTGGTACCGATCGAAAGGCAAATGCAGAAGTGGGAAATAGCGATTCGACAGTTTGCCATACTCCCTCGATCGTCTCTTGCAGCCAACGATCTAACTTAACTATTGGCTTTGCCATCAGGCTATGCAATCGATCGAGTAACGCTTCGGGCGATCGCAGTCGAGCGGGTGAGATCGTCGCTTTAGCATAAGGCATAAATCCCTGAATCGTGGCTGTGCGTGTCTCTAGATCGAGCCGAACGAACGTGTAACCGATGCGATCGAGCCATACTTCTGGGGGAATCGGATATTCTCGATCTGCTAACGTCACCGGACGACATTCTAATTTACCAATTCCTGTTACTGCTAAATCGGCTACATCCATACACATGCTGGCGATCGGATTCCAGCTATCTCCAGCTTGAAGATCGCTCGGAAATCCCATCATCTCTAAATAATTGTGGACTGTATATACTGCCAGAGTATTCAGAATTATCCGCTTTCTGGTAGCAGGGGGTTGCGACTGAGAAAATCGTTGGGCAACTTCGATCGCGTCACTTGTGATGGGCAACCGGAGCGCGATATTATCGGGGGTATTAAGATTGTAGGTCATAAAAATATAAATCCTGCTTTATACATATCCCTCGGATCGACCAAAATTATGCAAGATCGGCTGACATCTTCGCTGATAAAAAGCACTCAGCGTAGAAATACTAATCCCTAATTCTTGAGAGAGACTATTCCAACTGGTTTCTGGCGGCAATCGGCGTAAAATGAGCAGTTGACAGTTAGCCTGGGGATGTCCTGTGATATAGGTACTTCGCAACGTCCCATCAGTATCAGTTTCTACCCAAGTCTGGAGATCTTTTAATAGTGGCGGAATATCGGGAGCGGCGGGAATGGTGTCGATGACATCGATTAGCTCGCCGTCTGTTCCCAGCCTGAGCGAATCAGTGAAGGTGCGGATGTTTTCACATCTATTGATGTTTAGATCCTGCACGCGGCGTTTTAGGTAGTTATTCAGCCAAGTAACCAGATTAGCGCGGTTGGGATCGTACCTTTGTCCGGTAGTTGCCTCACAAATATTTCGACAAAAATACAGCCAGGTTTGCTGCAAGGCATCTTCATAACCATCGA
>CBDFFH010000028.1:0-31455 GCA_965246715.1 Chamaesiphon sp.
CGATCGATTGTGGATCTTCCATCACTGCATTGGTTCATCCCTAGTGCTAAGGTAAAATGCATCGAAACTGGGCATTCTAAGTCCACTACCTATAATCTAACCGAACTATCCCGATGAAAAAGATTAATCTCCAGGAACTCGCGATCGTCATTGCAGTCAAGGAAATCGATCCGACCTTGATTACACCAGAATTTCTGAAATATAGTCAAATTATCCCCGCAGATTGGGAAATATCTGGACAACCCGCGCGGAGCTTTCAAGGTTCGCAGGTAACTTTTCAAAATGGCATTACCGTAATCGCGCAACCACAGCGGATTAGTTTTGCGGAGTTGGCGGTAGATAAACCAACTGCGGGATTAGAGATTCCCAGACTAGCCGAAAAATTCGTCAATGTCCTACCCAATCTTAGTTATGTCGGTGTCGGCATTAATATGCGCGGCTATATCGACTTTGGGACAGATCGCCGCCTGGCGCGCGAATTCATGTTCCAAAATCTGCTCGCACCAGGCGCTTGGCAACAGTTGGGTAACGCACCCGTCCAAGCAGGCATCAATCTCGGCTATGTATTTGACGAGCGCCGATTGAATTTAACCATTAATGAAGCAACCATCCAAGGTGCCGAAGGACAGACTAATTCGATCGCCTTATTTGCTGGTAATTTCGATTACGATATCGTCAATACGATCGCTCCAGCCGCACATACCCAACGCATCAACCAAATCGTCACCAATTGGCAGCGCGATCTAGAACTCTATCAAGAAGTTGTCAGTCGATTTATGATATCGGATGCAACGATCGCCTTCCCATCTTTAGCTAGTTAGCTTGCTATTATCGATCGAGTTTAGCTAGCGATCGATTAAACAAGATTGTCTGCATTTAAGCAGGTGAATAAATTCGCCGAGCTACATTGATTTATGCAGGAGATTTAATTTATCGCAATTATTATATCCCCGACTCAACCAGTCGGGGATATTTTTTAGAAGTTAGGAATATTTATGACAGATTCGCTCGATCGAAGCTTGAATAAATCGATCGATTGAATCAAACAATCACCCATTAGATAGATGCGATAATCTCCCAAGAGGATGAGAGTGGCATATTGTAAGTGTGGCATAGTTATAATGCAATTGGAAATACGTGAAACCTTGACGACAAGCTGAATGCAACGTTATAGAATCTCACTCCATTCGGCAATCTCGAGCCTTACTTTACTTAATTAATAATGGAGCAATTCATCTTATGTCAGATCCAAATGGTGTAATGATGCAATACTTCCACTGGTACAATGCCCCCGATGGTACCTTGTGGAATGAACTAGCCACCAATGCCCAAGAATTGGCAACTGCTGGAATTACCGCTCTGTGGGTGCCACCTGCATACAAAGGTACAGGCGGCGGTTATGATGTCGGCTATGGCATCTACGATCTGTTCGATCTAGGTGAATTCGATCAGAAAGGTTCGGTTAGGACGAAGTACGGTACCAAAGCTGAATATATTCAAGCAATTAGCACCGCGCACGATAATGGGATTAGTATCTATGCCGATGTCGTCTTCAATCATAAATTAGGCGCAGACGAAGCCGAAGAAGCTGAAGCAACACCTTTCGATCCGGAAAATAGAACCGAAGCGATCGGCGAATATCAAAAAATCCAAGCTTGGACGCATTTTACATTCCCCGGTCGCGAGGGTAAATATTCAACAATGGAATGGCATTGGTGGCACTTCGATGCGATCGACTTCAATGCTTATAATGAAGGCGAAAAAGCAGTTTATCTGCTCAAAGGTAAGTCTTTTGATAATGATGTCGATCTCGAAAAAGGTGGCTTCGATTATCTGATGGGTTGCGACCTCGATATGGAAAATCCTGAAGTAGTCGGCGAACTCAAATATTGGGGTGAGTGGTTGCTCGACACGACCAAAGTTGATGGCTTCCGGTTTGATGCTGTCAAACATGTCTCGGCTGAGTTTTTCTACGAATGGATGAAACACGTCAGTCAGTATGCACAAAAAGATCTATTTGCTGTGGGTGAATACTGGTCTTATGAAGTCGAAGCGCTGCATCACTTTATCGAATCAACTGAGGGGAAAGTCTCCTTATTTGATGCACCACTGCACTACAATTTCCATGCTGCTAGTACCGCTGGCAATGGCTACGATCTGCGCCAGATTTTTGATAATACCTTAGTTCAACAACAACCTGCGCTAGCAGTGACGTTAGTTGAAAATCATGATTCGCAACCACTACAATCGCTAGAATCGATCGTCGAACCTTGGTTTAAACCGCTAGCTTATGCGCTGATTTTGCTACGCCGCGATGGTTATCCTTGTATCTTTTATGGCGATTACTATGGCGCTCATTACAAGGATTATGGTAAAGATGGCAATGAATACGAAATCTGGTTAGACAGCCATCGGTTCTTACTCGACAAATTTATGCTGGCGCGTAAAACTTACGGTTTTGGCGAGCAATATGACTACTTCGACCATGAAAACACGATCGGGTGGACGAGACTCGGCGATGCAGAGCATCCTGGTGGCATGGCAGTGGTCCTCAGTAATGGTGGCGATGGCACAAAGTACATGGAAGTAAAACAACCCAATCGTACCTACATCGACATCACCGAGCATATCAAAGAACCAATCGTCACTAACGATGAGGGTTGGGCTGAGTTTCGGTGCAATGGTGGCTCTGTGTCTGTCTGGGTGTCCCAGGAGTAAGGCAACAATCGATCGATTCAAGCCGCTCCGGCGAAGTTAATCGGACTCATCTGCGACTAATCCTCGCCATCTTGGCGGTTGGGATAAAGAGCGTACAGTACCCACCATTTAGGTTTAGACTAGATGCGATCGCCTCGCTATTTATCCCAACCAACTTCGGATATAGCGGTTCCCAATCGAATGAGGTACACTCACTAGCCACTAGTAACCAGGCACTAGCCACTGAAAGCACTAATAATGCCCTTGACTAGGATGAGAACCGCAGCAATCGATCCGATCGAGAGAGAATACTTGGTTTGGTTGCTCGTTGTCTAAACCACTTCCATAGTAAAGTTTCTTAACGTAGATAGCAGCTATTGGAGCCAGATAGAAAAGCAATAATACTAATTTCGATCGGCGCTCTTGAATGTTCTGAAAGTTAGCGGTACCAGTAACAAATAGACGCTACCCTATTTTACAGGGAATCTTCGACAGCCAGCAATAGCGCACAGCGATCGAGCGGTAACTTGTCTGCATCTACTGAGGGAGTTTAATCATGTCAAACGTAACAGTTCTACCGATCGATGAATACAATCGCCAGTTAGTTGCAGCGGTACATCCCGATGATTGGATAAATCCTCAACCAGCAGCGCTTTATGACTTGGTAGTAATTGGGGCGGGTACGGCGGGATTGGTTGTCGCCGCAGGTGCAGCAGGTTTGGGCATTGGCTTAAAAGTCGCCCTGATCGAACGAAATTTGATGGGTGGCGATTGTTTAAATGTTGGTTGCGTTCCTTCCAAAGCCATCATTCGATCGGCTCGCGTTGTTGGTGAGATGTTAAACGCTGATGCATTCGGGATTCATTCACCAGCACAGATCGACATCGATTTTCCCGCCGTGATGGCTCGAATGCGAAGATTACGATCGGGCATCAGCCATGTTGACTCTGCCCAAAGGTTTTCGGCTTTAGGCGTGGATGTATTTTTCGGTACGGCTCGATTTACCGCCAATGAGACGATCGAAGTAGATGATGCAGTTTTGCGCTACAAAAAAGCCGTAATTGCTACAGGTACCAGAGCCTTGGAGCCAGAAATTGAAGGCATCGCAACTGCTGGATTTCTGACGAATGAAACCATTTTCTCACTCGTCGAGCGCCCGCAACGTCTAGCTGTAATCGGGGGTGGGCCGATCGGTTGCGAGTTAGCGCAAACTTTTGGGCGTTTGGGATCTAAAGTTAGTTTATTCCATCAAAACTCTCAATTGTTGAATAAAGAGGATAAAGATGCCGCTCAGATCGTTACTGATGTATTCCTCCGATCGGGGATCGAACTATTTTTAAATATCCAGATTCAAAGAGTAGAAAAAATCGATGCTGGTAAAGTATTGCATTTTACAACCGACGGTAAACCTCAATCGATAACTGTCGATGATATCCTCATCGGTACTGGCCGCGTTCCCAATATTGAAGGACTGAATTTGGCAGCTGTGGGAGTCGAATCCGATCCTCGGCAGGGTGTAAAAGTCAACGACTATCTTCAGACTACCAATCCGAAAATATATGCAGCTGGCGATATTTGTATGGACTGGAAATTCACTCATGCCGCCGATGCCGCCGCCCGCATCGTCATCAAAAATACCCTGTTTTCACCATTTGGATTGAGTCGGACTAAACTTAGCAGCTTAGTCATGCCGTGGGTAACATATACCGACCCAGAAATCGCCCAGGTAGGACTCTCCGCCGCAGCAGCTCAAGCGCAAGGGATGGATGTTGAGACGATCGAAATAAAATTTAGCGATGTCGATCGCGCGATCGTCGATGGTGAAGAAAATGGGTTTTTAAAAATTATCCATCTCAAAAATTCCGATCGCATTGTCGGCGCAACGATCGTTGCCAGTCATGCAGGGGAAATTATTTCTGAAATCACTATGGCGATCGTCAACAAGATTGGATTGACTAAACTTGCTAGTGTGATTCATCCCTATCCTACCCAGGCCGAAGCTATTAAAAAAGCCGCAGATACTTATCGACGCACGTTGCTGACTCCCAATAATAAGAAGTTATTGGGATTATTGAGTAAATTGTCCTAATTGCAATTTAAATTAATTAAAATCCCCAGAGTCGGGAGATTTCGATCGATATATCGATCGAGTATGACAAATCGATCGATATATCAATGTTCAACCTGCCAAGGCAGCGCTTCGCTATCGCGGATCTAAAATCTCGATCGAGTCAAAATTAATCATCAGCTTAGTCGTCTGTGGGATTTATCCATCAGTCGGCGCAGTGTATAAAGCATTTGAGCAAGTGGTGAGAGTATCAAAAGTATTCTTGTCCGCCAAAATCAATGGACTAGAACCAAAGCTATCACAAGCATTAGTGCGTTACAGCAGCAGTTATTACCGATACATTTAATTGCGAACTCAAGACATTGGGTTATCCCAAAGCAGCATTATTTGTTTTTTGTATGGCACTGATGGCTTTCAACATTCTATCTAACGTGAGTTCGGGATAAGAATAGCCTGGAGACTGAAGTCTCGGCTCATGATGCAAAGTCCGCCTGTCTTGACGCGCTAAACCCTCGGGGAACCCGAGGAGCGCGCGTCGCTGTCTTGAAAAGGTGCTCTACTTGGGGAAACCCCAAGACCTACTGGTCTAATGGTCGGCGAGCCGACCAAAAGGCTAGCCGACCAAATGCACTTTTCGCTTCGCGGACTAGATAATTAACGTGAGTTCGGGTTAAGGAAAACCGATCTGCTTCGCTCAACCACCGCCCTGAACTAGAAGTTCGGGCTAACAGCAAAAGTTCTCTGAAGAGAACTGCCAAATCAGTTAGTTCGTTAAAACGAACTTTTGCTATGAGCAACTAATTCATTTGAGGGCGGTCTGGAAATGAAGCTAGGAGTCATCGATTACCGATGGTACGCTACACGAACGGAAATCCTTATCCCGAACTCAGGTTAATTAGTCCGCGAAGGCAGGCTTTTGCCGCTCGCGGCAACAACCGGACTTTGCACTACTAGCACCGATTTGCGGCGCGCGCTCCTCGGCTTTGCCGAGGGTTTAGCGCGACAAGACACAATCGAGTGCGGTGTTTGAACGAAGCAAATATCCTTAACCCGAACTCACGTTATCTACGGTCAAAGATGTTCATGGTGCTGGAAAAATTGAATCGGGTTTGTCCAATTATTATGCGGTTGAAGAAGTCCAGTCAACTTTTAGAGGGATGAAAATTGCTATCGAAGTAGATGATTGGAAACCTTTTGCACAGATGAATGTGGTGTTGTTTGCGGAGTTTTTACGCTCCTGTGCCAGTCATGTAAATCTCAGGAGAAAATCCAAGACTTACACACTATTTAGCCAGCAATTCCAAATTCAAAACGAGTTTACGCCGTTTCAGACGATCTAGTCTCCTCGATCGATCTGAATTTTAACGATAGAGCAATGGTTCCAGCCTCTAAAATTTCTGAATTTGGAATTGCTGCACTTTACCCCAATCTTCCACCCCCTGTCCTAAATCAGCGAACCGTCAGGGAGAATGCTGCTCATCACCACTTAAGTAGTAAGATCGAAAGTGGACAGTTAGCTGGGTGGCGATCGCAATGAATTGGTGGCAACAACTCAAACGGAATGGATTAGCGCAAATTGGTGCGATCGCGCTAATTTTGATGTATCTATCAGTCATCGCTGCCGAATTTGTCGCACCTTACGATCCGTATGTTTCCCAAGAGGATGGTTCGCTGCTGCCACCCACAGCGATTCACTGGACGGACAAGCAAGGTAAGTGGCTTGGGCCGCATGTTTACCCTACTACTCAAGGGCCAACAGATATTAATACAGGCGATCGCCTCCTCAAGGTCGATGAGACTAAACCCTCACTGATTAATCTATTCGTGCGTGGTTCTGAGTATCGGCTATTCCCCATCAGTATTCCCCTCTTGCCAAAATTCGATCCCGCTGCCCCCAAAAAGAAAAGCAAGGTCAAGAGCGCAGCAGCTGTTAGAACTAAAGTGGATGGGCAAGAATTTACAATTTTCTCCGGAATTCCCTGCGATTGGCACTTATTTGGTACCGCTGGTGAGGGCAAGCTCAATCTCCTCGGTACTGACGAACAGGGTCGCGACCAATTCAGTCGGATCGTCTATGGGGGCAGAATCAGCCTATTTATCGGCCTGATTGGTGTTTTAATCTCTTTTCCCATCGGCACGATTTTAGGCGGGATCTCGGGCTATTTTGGTGGCTGGATCGATGCCGGAATCATGCGGGTAGCAGAAGTTTTGATGACTTTACCCAGTCTCTATTTATTAGTTGCATTAGCATCGGTATTACCCGATCGAGTCAGTAGTTCGCAACGCTTTTTACTAATTATTATCATTACATCATTTATCAGTTGGGCGGGCTTGGCGCGAGTGATTCGCGGTCAAGTTTTATCGATTAAGGAACGGGAATTCGTTCAAGCCGCCAGGGCGATGGGTGCGAAGCCGTGGTACATTATCATCCGCCATATCATCCCGCAAACAGCTACTTATCTAATTATTTCCGCAACGTTAGCCATTCCGAGTTTTATTGTTTCCGAATCGGTACTAAGTTTGATCGGGTTGGGAATTCAACCGCCAGATCCATCGTGGGGAAATCTGCTATCGATCGCAACTAATACTTCGATTCTCATCTTCCAGCCCTGGTTGATTTGGCCGCCAGCACTATTAATCATCCTCACAGTACTAGCATTCAATCTCCTCGGGGACGGTTTGCGCGATGCCCTCGATCCGCGCAATCTGCAACGATCTTCTAATAATCTGTAATCGAAACTTAAAACAACGAACAAGCTCGTGTTGAAAGGTTTTGAGTTTGTGTTGTCTCATTTTAATTCGGTAATCATCCGGCTAATTTTTGCATGACGGGGATTCGGATAACAGCCAAATCGATCGGACTTGCAGGAATTATGAAAATTGAGGCCTAAAGGATATCGATTGCAACAATTTTACAATCGATCGAGATAGCGATCGAAATCGTGGGAATACTTAAAATCATAGGACTTGTAATGCGATCGCTATCCGTCGCATAAGAAACAGGTAAATTGACATGTCACTTTTCAGTCGCCTTTTAAATCTTCATACCGATAAAACTCCGCTAGAAGACTTTTTCACAGAGCTAGTTGCTCACCTCTTCACTATAGATCGACAAATTTTGTTTGCTTGGCTTAAATATATAGGCTTACTAGACACAGAGGCTTACTTGGATGCTTATATTTCAACTCAGCAGACATTCGATCGTCTTAATCATCATGATTCAGATAGTCGCCCCGATCTTGTAATTGAACTAGGAGATGGCTCTAACAAAGACCTCATTTTTATTGAAAGTAAAATTGGTTCTAAAGAAGGTTACAAGCAACTTCCAAGGTATGCAGAGATTTTGGATAAACTTCCAGATTTACGAAATAAAGTACTTATCTATATTACTCGTGATTTCGAGCCAAAAGATCGAGAAATTGTTCTGAATAGAATTCCTGACTCGAATGTTCGGTTCATACAAGTTCGATGGCATCAGTTTTATCAGTTTTTGAAAGCTCAGACCGACACAATACTGTTCGAAGAAATTATTAAATTTATGCAGGAGCATCAGATGGCACATAATAATCAATTTTCTTCTATCGATGTAATCGCACTAGCAAATTTCACAAAATCACTCAAACTCATGGAACAAACTATGTGGGGAGAAGTGAGTCAAAGATTTGAGAAGATTCTAGGCTCGATGGCACCACTTTCTACAACATTCACCCAATTTCGACTGAACGAGCGATATTTAATGTATTCCTGGTTGCCATATAAATGGTGGTGTGGACTAGGTTTTATGCTGAATACATCAAGCTCAACTGACTATCCAACAGTTTGTCTTGTGCTCGAAGTACAGCCTCAATCTCCCTGTCGAGCAGAAATTATTGAAGCTATGAAGGCAATTTGCAAAGAAAACTCTGATTGGAAAGGATACGATCTGGATAATGCAAAAGCTTGGTCGAGAATAGTTCTAGGTAGAAGTCTACAGAGTTTTCTCTCGAAGGAAGACCACATAGCAACTATCAAAGAATTCTTTCTAAAGTCTCTAGACGAATTGAGTAATATCAAGACTAAATATCCAGATTTACCGTGGAATGCCATTGTAGATGGTGTGGGGAGTTTTGATAATTCATTACCATCTGTACCGATCGATATCGATCGAATTATCCATAGTGTAGATGCATCTATTGAGGAAGACATACCAGATATCCTCGATAATGACAGCTTCGAGCCAGTATTGACTTTAAGTTAAAATAAAAATCGCTTGTAAGAAGACACAAACATTGGGTTTGGACGATCGCAAGCAAGGTTGCGGGCAATAAAATCAAACTGAGAAAATATCTAAATTATGTTATCTGGGAATGGCTCCAAAACTTGAAAAGCGATCTAGTGCGCTTCCTCCTCTTCCACTCCCAATATTTTGAGAATCAGTTTGGCGATCTGTGGTGGATAATCTGGCTCTGGATGTCCGCCGAGAATGCTCCGCATCGCGATCGATCCCGTACCCAAAAACAAATCGATCGCATAGCCAAAGCCACACGCTCGATTTAAATAATTAGTCGCTAACTTAATTTAAATAATTAGTTGCTAACTTAATAACTATCCGTAGGATTCACCAATCTCAGTAACTTCTGTTTGATTTGATTGTCGAAGACTTCCCACTTCATCTTTGAAAAATCGGGATTGTCGTTAAATCCACATAAAAAGCCGACGGGAATCTCAAACCCACCAGCTGTAAAGCGTCCGCCACCGAAGAAACGGCCTTCGCTATTTTTACCAAATGCCTCTTTAATAAACTCGTCCGGATCGAGCGTTAGTTTCGACGTGCGGAGCGAACCGATTACTAATTCCACCTCATCATCTTCATCGCGCACGATGCCATATACCACCGCAGTATGAACGTTTTCTTCAGTTACTAAAAAGTCTGCAGCTTGGGGAATCGCATCGCGGTCTTCATAGCGTAAATACCCCACCCCACCGATCGAGAAATTATTCTGCACCACGCGATTGGTGAGCGATCGCTGAATCACCTCCATGACGCGTTTCGATCGATAGACCTGTAAAATCGCATTGAGGAGCTGTGCGTCGTAAAAGCGACTGAGATAACCCGCAGCTAGGAAATCCTCTTCCTGAGCTTGCATCAGGCGATTGGTGTCCGATCGTAAGCCATGCATCAGCGCGGTCGCACATTTGACATGCTCGGCGATACTGCTATCGAGCTTGAGCATTCCCGCTTGGAGATATTGCGTAAGGATCGTCGCCGTCGCGCGGGTGGTGGGACGAATATCGACAAATTCAGCGTTGAGATCTTCTTGGAGGCTATGGTGGTCGATGATGACGGTAATCGGGATCCCAGCTTGCTGGACTTGTTCTAATAATTGACAAGTGGTGCCTTGATTATCGATCAGGACACAGCCTTGATAATTAGCGAGATCTTTTTCCTTGAGATTGGCACTGGCAATCTTCTTAGTTGGCAATCCCGTCAACTTGACCAGCGCGATATTCTCTTGATGGCTGAGCGCGCCTGCATAGATCAGATCGCAATTAATATTGTATTGCTTGGCAATCAGTTGATAAGCCCAAGCACCCGATAGTGCATCGGGGTCGGGAAAGTCCTGCAAAAGGACTATTTGCCGCTCGCCGCGATGTCGATCTAATGTGGCTTTGAGTGCAGCTACCCGAATATCTTGCGAGGGCAGCTCGAGATGTTCTGTGGGGATGGCAAGTGCGGTAGCAGTACCATTCATTGCATGATTACCCTCACGATCGAATCGAAGTTCTGAATGTTCGACATCTGGATCTGTCGGTTTTGTCATTTCGAGCAGTCCACGAAGAGTGTGTGTATCCATGTCTGAAGCTTGACCATTGAGAGGCTTAATCGAATTTAATGACATCTAATTCAACGGACGCAAAAGAACTAATTGAAATTAACCAACAACTAATAATCTATTGTGCTATCTCGGGGAAGTATTTTTGCTTCGATCGACAGGCTTTGTTGATGTCATTGGCTCAAGCCACTGGACGATCGAATTGACTGCTGACGAATACTTAGAACCGATCGCCTGGGTATAATATCCCTAACAAACTATCATAAACAACTCCTTTGGCATTGGCAATTAGAGATTTTACCTAAACCCGATCTGTTGGAGTCGGAATCTACTACTTGCAACGATCGTAGCAAATCGATCCCGACTCTTTTTGCCGATCGCTGTACGGATCGCTTCAACTGGGTACGCGATCTGTTGATGATACAAAAAGCACAACTCAGTTTACAACCGTTGTAATAAATTCAGTCCATGAGTATCCGTACCGCAGGTATGCAGCAAGTTGTAACTATTACCCAACCGTTTGACAGTTTCTGTCTGCTCGAAACTGGGAATCCAGGGATTGGGATTGTTGTAAGCGTAATAAGTTTCTACGCCGTCGATACCTAGCGACACAGCCATCGGAATCAATTCTTCTGGCAACCGCCGATAGCGGCAGGGGTGCGCTAATACGACAATCGCCCCAGCTTTATGTAACGCCGCAATCGCCCGTTCCGCCCGCGCGTCCGCACCTCTAGGTTCGCGCCCAGTCAGATATGGCGCTAAACTTGGTTCCTCCGGATTGAAGCCATAACCGAGAATGTGTACGTCTACAGGTGGCAGATATGCCGTGATTTCGATGCCCGTCCACAACTGCAGCGAATCGAGATTTTGTGCTGCTAGCCATTTCGCAGCCCGATAATACCCATCCACACTGTGGTGATCTGTAATAGCGATGCCCTGCAATCCAATACTTACCGCCTGACTCATCAGATCTTCCGGCAGCAGCTTGCCATCGGAGCAGTTGGTATGCATATGAAAGTTGTAATGCTTAGGGCAACTATCAGCCTGAATGTTTGTAAAGACTTGCCGCAGTAAGGTGGTATTTTGTGCTGAGTTTTGGTTCCCCATGGCTTTAGGATGCACGATGTTGGTAGTTGCCTACGATCGTGATGTTTGGTTCCGTAAAAAAATTGTGCTACTTCTATCTTAAGATTACCCCAATCCCTGTAAAACTTTATGAAAATAGTGGCCCCCACTCTCTCATAATCGATCGGCTAGTTTAGTGTTCTCTTCCTAATTTTAGCGGGATAATGCAGTGATTGCTGTAAGGTCTCAGGATTCGCGTTCCGTATCTCCTCGGCAAGACTCGCCAACGGGTAGCGGCTGTCTCCGCAAAGCGGCTTTACTCAGGCAACGGCTGCGCCAATGCCCAAGATTCTGAAGATTTCCGGATATGTTCGATCGGGTTCGGGACTTTATTAATTTACGATCGAGTCTTTATCAAAAAGTTTAATGATATTTTAAGATTTCTCACAGATTCGAGCGATCCCCGCGACAGCATCTTATGATATGTGGGTGAGTGTAAACAGCCACAACCGTTCTTTCAGCCATCAGGCGGGTGAGGTTCCGATCGTGTCATCAAACTTCCTACGTTCTTTATTTCTGGCTGCGCTATTTAGTTTTTTTGCTCCACTGCTGTTGGTATCCGGCTCCCTAGCTAGTACTTGGCTCTTGACTTGCATTCCGGGCTTAGGCGCGATCGGTCAAATGCCAACGGATATGGTACTCAGCTTTCTCAGTGCCTTCGGTAGTGGCTGTGCATTTCAAGGAATGCTGACAATCGGCCTAGCCTGCGGCTTTGTTGGCGCACTGTTCGATGTTTATGTCTTTTACAGCTTTGGGACTCAGAAGGGGAATTAGGGATTTACGCTACTAGGATCTCTGCCTTGACCACATAGTTCGCTCGCTTCCCACCATGTAGAATAGAAACATAACTTTACATTGGGCGATCGCATGGCGGCGGACTTTAGAGGATTTTTGGACGTACTCGAACAACGGGGACAACTGCGGCGGATTAAGACCTTTGTAGATTCGGACTTAGAAATCGCCGAAATTGCCAATCGGATGTTGCAGTGTGGCGGCCCTGGCTTATTATTTGAAAACGTCAAAGGGGCGAAATATCCCGTTGCTGTCAATATCATGGGCACGGTAGAGCGGATCTGCTGGGCAATGAATATGGGCAAACCTCAGGAATTAGAAGATCTGGGGCGGAAGTTGGCAATGTTGCAACAACCCAAGCCGCCGAAAAAGGTCGCTCAAGCAGTTGAGTTTGGCAAAGTATTATTTGATGTCCTCAAAGCCAAGCCGAGTCGAGATTACTTTCCTCCCTGTCAGCAGGTAGTAGTCCAAGGTGATGACTTAGATCTAAATAGTCTGCCATTGATTCGTCCCTATGCTGGCGATGCGGGCAAAATTGTCACGTTGGGATTGGTAATTACCAAAGATTGCGAGACAGGTACGCCAAATATCGGGGTGTATCGACTCCAATTGCAGTCGAAGAATACGATGACAGTGCAATGGTTGTCGATTCGTGGCGGTGCGCGTCACTTACGCAAAGCCGCCGAGCGGGGTAAAAAACTGGAAATCGCGATCGCGTTAGGCGTGCATCCCCTGGTAATTATGGCCGCCGCGACCCCAATTCCGATCGATCTATCGGAATGGTTATTCGCTGGAATCTACGGCGGCGGTGGGGTGAAATTAGCTAAATGTAAAACTGTCGATCTGGAAGTCCCAGCGGATTCCGAGTTTGTGATCGAGGGCACGATTACGCCAGGAGAAGAAATGGTAGATGGCCCCTTCGGAGATCACATGGGTTATTATAACCTCTCCAAGTCCTGCCCGTTAATCCGATTCAACTGCATGACGCATCGGAAAGATCCGATCTATTTGACGACATTTAGCGGTCGTCCGCCGAAGGAAGAAGCGATGATGGCGATCGCACTCAACCGCATTTACACGCCAATTTTACGCCAACAGGTGCCAGAAATCGTCGATTTCTTCTTGCCAATGGAAGCATTGAGTTACAAAGCGGCGGTAATTTCGATCGATAAAGCTTACCCAGGACAAGCACGACGCGCCGCGTTAGCATTTTGGAGTGCGTTACCGCAATTTACCTATACTAAATTTGTCATCGTTGTCGATAAAGATATCAATATCCGCGACCCGCGCCAAGTCGTTTGGGCGATTAGTTCCAAAGTCGATCCGCAGCGCGATGTATTTATCATCCCCGATACTCCCTTCGATAAGCTTGACTTTGCAACGCCGAAGGTGGGACTGGGAAGCCGGATGGGTATCGATGCTACTACCAAAGTCTATCCCGAAACCGACCACGTTTGGGGCGAACAATTGGAATCCGATCCGGCGGTAGCTGAGATGGTGAGCCGACGCTGGAAAGAGTATGGTTTAGCCGATATCAATCTAGATGAAGTTAATGGTAACTTGTTTGGGTATGATATGTAGCGCGTTGAGCCACAACTAGAGGATACCCACAACGGGTGCCCTACTGGTGTCTATCATTAATAATTGATGATATTTTGCACTCATCAGAATCACCTAAATTTAATTAAATTACGCAAAAAATAACAATCGCCTAACGCGAGCGATCGAGTGAATATTGTTAATACAATTGAAAATCTTAAACTCGAGAGCTATCGAATGTTGAATCCGATCGAGATCGACGATCGATCGCTCAATTTTGCGATAGTTTGGGGATGAGTTAGCTAATTCAGACACAATTGAATCGGCTTTAGTGTCTTACTCTAAACATCATAAAAATCGCTAGGTATTTTTCCATCTGTCGATCGGAGGAGATCGCTTTGCGCTACATCCAAGTACAGGTAAAAACTAGCCTAACTACAAACTCGATCGAGGCATAACTCTTGCTATAACCAGGCATCCAGCTTTAAGTTAAAATACTGCCGCCCATCAACTTTTGAAACCGATAATCCAACTCCACTTTTAATTTGGGCGACTCACTCAAATCATTATCGCGTAAAATGACCTTCTCTGCGGCATTTCTGGCGATGGTTAAAATCTCACCATCCTCTGCCAAACTCGCCAGCGCAAAGTCTGCCATCCCCGACTGGCGCGTCCCTAGTACCTGCCCTGGCCCGCGCAACTGCATATCCATCTCTGAAATCCAGAACCCATCCTGCGACTGCTCCAGCACTTGCAACCGTTGTTTGGCATCGCTCGACATGCTGTTACTCATCAGCAGACAGTAGGAACGATGCTGTCCCCGCCCGACGCGTCCGCGTAACTGATGCAATTGCGATAGCCCAAAGCGTTCGGCATTTTCGATCAGCATCACCGTGGCATTCGGCACGTCTACCCCGACCTCGATTACCGTCGTGGAGACGATAATCTGGGTCTGATTATCGCGAAATGCCATAAGTGCCGCATCTTTATCCGCTGAACTCATCCGCCCGTGCAGTAGTCCCACCTGAAACTCTGGGAAGACCTCACTCGCTAAGCGTTCGTGCTCCTCTGTTGCCGCACGCAGATCCAATTTTTCGGACTCTTCTACTAGCGGTAAAACGATATACACCTGTCGCCCCTGAACGATTTCACGGCGCATCAGGTCATAGGCTTGAGTGCGCTGGCGGCTATTGAGTGCATTGGTTTGAATCGGTTGTCGTCCGGCTGGTAATTCGTCGATCTGGCTGACATCTAAATCGCCGTGTAAAGTAAGTGCCAGGGTGCGGGGGATGGGTGTAGCAGTCATCGTCAGCACGTGCGGCTGAGCGCCTTTTTGCTGCAATTTAGCGCGTTGAAATACCCCGAAGCGATGTTGCTCGTCGATGACGACGAGACCGAGGTTGCGGAAATTGACCTTATCTTGAATTAGAGCATGAGTACCGACGGCGATCGAGAGTTCGCCAGTTTCCAGTTCGCGATAGATTTGCCGCCGTTTGCCAATTTTGGTCGAACCAGTCAGGAGTTCGACGGGGAGATGTAATAGGTTGAACCAGCCAACTAACTTGCGATAATGTTGTTCGGCGAGGACCTCTGTCGGTGCCATTAATGCAGTCTGATACCCCGATTGAATCGCGGCTAAAATTGCCATTACCGCGACAACAGTTTTACCCGAACCTACATCTCCCTGTACCAACCGATTCATCGGTGCGGTTTGTTGGAGATCTGTAAGAATCTCGCCAACTACCCGTTGCTGGGCGGTGGTGAGTTGAAATGGTAACATCTCTCTAAATCGATCGATCAGCACTCCCTTTGGTTCGATGACCGCTTGAGTATGAATCTGGCGGAGCAAGTGACGGCGTTGTAAAAAGCCCAATTGGAGATAGAAAAACTCATCAAAAATCAACCGTCGCCGCGCGGCTTCTTTAGCATTGCTATCTTCAGGGAAATGAATATTAGCGATCGCACCTGCTAATTCCATCAGTCCATATTGTTCGCAGATAACTTTCGGTAGCGGATCTTTTAGTAGTGCAGCAGCAGGTAAGACTGTTACTACTGCCTCGCGCACGGTATCAGCCGAAACTCCTTCAATTAACGGATAAACAGGTAGTACTCGCCCGATTTTGAGTGAAGAAACACTCGCCTCATTATCTGCTAAAACTTCTAATTCGGGATTGTCGAGATTGATGCCGTATTTACCTTGCTTGACCAATCCCGATGCCGCAATCCAACTCCCTACCGGGTATTTCCGTTTGAGCGATTCTTGCCAGCCGCGATTGCTATAGCGAGTTCCTGCATAAAAACGGCTGATTTTTAGGGAACCAGTCTCATCTTTGAGGGTGATTTCTAAAACATTGAGCTTCTTATTTTTAGGACTGGTAAAGAAGTTAAATTTTCTAATGATGCCAACCAATGTAACTGTCGCGCCTGGCTCCAGTTCGATGATATTAACTTGTCTGGCATAGTCGATATGATCGCGGGGATAATAATACAAAACATCTCGAACCGTCCACAATCCCAACCGACTGAGAATTTCAGCTTTGCGCGTACCTATTTGGGGGATTTCTTTGAGATAGCGATCGAGTGTTAAATTGAGATCGCCTTTGGCAACTGGCATCGTTGCTGGTAATATTTTTGGTGTCGTAGGTGTGGCGATCGCACTCCGAGATTCACTTACTTTGACAGGATTAACTGATGGCTGAGTGCTAGCTTTTTGTGCTGCCACTTGTTGCGCCACTATCAAAAATTGACTGGCTCTAGCAATCAATAACTTCCGATCGGTTAACACCAAATCGTGATAATTATTAAACTCACGGGCGTATTCCCGCCAATGCTTGCGATCGCTAAAACTTGTATGCTCTGGCGGTCTCCCAAAGCTCAAACATAAGAATTCGCTGAAGCGGTATTGTTGTCCCTCCAAATCGGTATAACCATACTGCGCTTCAACTGCTAAAGCTTTGTGAATTCGTGACCAATCTGGTTCGCCGGACATCTATAACTTCAATCGAAAAGGTAGATAAATAATTAACCATCGCCCGATCGGGTTGGGTTACTTTAATTAGCTGTTGACGATCGATTATTCCAGAGATCGGTCGATCGACGCAACTAAAATTTAGATCTCATCCGATGATACTCGATCGGTATTTACCATCTCCAAGTATAGCTCTAAATCAAGCGGAAGATCGCTGCTGCTGCGGCTGCACCAGAGCTTGTCTGCGACAGTTATAGCACACAACCGATCGTCAGGCAGATCGATCGGGTTTAGTTACTTTAACTCAAGTTGTTACTTAGAAATACCTACGATTAAAATCGTGTCTAATGATGCAAAGTCCACCTTCATGGACTGGTTTATTAGTCCGCGAAGGCGGACCTTGCATCATGAGGAGCGGTTTCTAATCGCTTTGGTTATAGGTAGCAACTTGGGTTACTTTTTGGGTTACTGTAATGCTCGTTGGTTGCGCCAATCGGAGGTAATCGAGTGAGCTTATTCTTCAAACCAACTATTTCGCCAAGCTGCTGCGGCTTCAGCAACTTTTAAATCTTGCTGCTTCTGAAAATATTCGCGCCGCAACCCATTGATTCTATTAACCAATACATCAATATTCTTCCGACAACTCAACACAGCAGCATCCGAAAATTCAACTTCAGTCAACCGTAAATATAGGCTATGAATTGGGAGTATTTTTGGCAATTCGTCTTCATCATCTCGTTCTGTAGAAAGCTCTTCTTCTTCTCTATTTTGTTCGATTAATACACTTAAAACATTCGGAATGTTTACGATACTCCCCCCTTGGCGATCGGCTTGAGGATTGGCTTCTAAGATCGGTTTAGGAATAGTTGGGGGCATTACTTGTCCCTGCTGTAAGAGGAGATTAACTTTATAGGAGATCTCTTTCAAGCTGTGGCCGATCTCTTCTTCCAAATGCTTTTGCCAAGTGGATAGCGAGATGGGTGTGGCAAACCAATCGGTAGGCATCATCGACATCGAGGTGATTTCTCCGGTCGGCTCGTCATCTTCAGCGTTATTATTATTAGCTTTCTCTGGTGAATCGATATGGACGACTAGATTCGCGACTGCATTATTAATCGTGCGTTGGAGCGTCTTCAGTAACTGCGCGCGCCGATCGTAATTTAACTTCAAAAAAGCTTCAGGATAACCATTAGTACAGAGATAATAACACCCCTGAATCGACTGTTTTTTGAGAGTCGGTGCAAAGGCAGCGAAGTAACTTTTGTAGGCAATCGTCAACTCTTTCCCCATCTGACTGCTCGCCATTCTGAGTTTAGTTAATTCCTGTTCGACTTGTTCGATCGGTCTAGCCATAAAATTATAAATTATGAATTACTTGTACTGAGCGTAGCCAAAGTATGAAGTATGTATATCGATCTCAAAATCACTCATTCCGTAGGGTGGGCACTGCCCACCGTCAGGGTTTAAGCCTATTACTAAGCTATATATATTTGTGTCTACCTAATTATCGATCGCCAACTCAGTCCCGACCGTCACAACAATCCGCATCAAATATCAAAAAAGACAGGTCTAGAATTAGACCTGTCTATTAACTAGAATACCCAACGATAACTATGCTTTACCCATTTGAGCGGCAACTTCGTCAGCAAAGTTAGATTCTTGCTTCTCAATCCCTTCTCCGAGGATAAAGCGGGTGAACCGGAGCACGGTAACTGCCTCGCCTAACTGCTTGGTAGTTTGGCCGATCAATTCAGTTACGGTGATATTCTGATCCTTGATGTAGGGTTGATCTACCAAGGTCATTTCCTTGAGCCGTTTGTCGATGCGTCCTTGGACGATTTTTTCTTTGATGTTATCAGGCTTATTCGCAATATCATCGCGTCCCATTTCGATTTCTTTTTCCTTAGTCGCAATTTCGCCAGGAATATCGCTGACTTGGATGTATTCGACGTTTGGACAAGCAGCGACTTGCATCGCCAAGTTCCGTGCTAGCGTTTTGAATTCTTCGCTAGTGGCAACTTTGGCGGAAGTACAACCGAGTTCGATCAATACGCCAACTCTGCCACCCGTGTGAATGTAGCAATCGACCGCGCCTTCAGCACCCGCAGCAACTTTGTAGTTTGCCAAGCGCCGCACGTTGAGATTTTCCCCGATTTTAGCGATCGATTGGACGATCGCTTCTGAGACTTTAATGCTACTATCGCCTGCGTAGGGCTGGTCTAATAGTGCCTCGACACTATCGGCGGTAATCGCTTGATGTGCCAAGCTTTGCACTAAATCTTTGAAAGCATCGTTACGCGCTACAAAGTCAGTCTGACAGTTTACTTCAACGAGTACGCCAGCTTTACCATCAGCTTGAATAAAATTATCTACCAAGCCTTCCGCAGTGACGCGGTCGCTTTTTTTACCAGCAGCAACCATCCCTTTCTGACGCAGCCATTCTGACGCTTTGGTCAAATCGCCTTCAGTTTCGCCTAAAGCTTTTTTACAGTCCATCATTCCTGCACCCGTTTGGCGGCGCAGTTCTTGAACCATCTTTGCAGTTATTTCAGCCATGTTCCTTTTTCTGTTTTCGAGATGGTTAGGGGTGTGTGGGGATGGGTAGATGGATAAATCGGCGGATGGGTGGGGATAGATGAATTAAAACACAGTGTGTTTTTCAATCCCAATCCCCTAATCCCGATCCCCTAATCCCTAATCCCTAATCCCTATCCCCTAATTTTAGCCTTCGCTGACTACTTCTTCGCTCGCAGCAGCTTCGATAAATTCACCTTCTTCGTCGTATTCGCCTTCGTATTCGTCAACGAATTCTTCTTCACCATCGAGTTGACCGTGACGACCTTCATAAATCGCGTCGGCGAGTTTACCGAGGATCAGTTTGACGGAGCGAATCGCATCGTCGTTTGCTGGAATTGCCACGTCAACCAAGTCAGGGTCGCAGTTGGTATCGAGCAGCGATACGATCGGAATATTCAGCTTTTTGCATTCGAGCATCGCGTTGTATTCACGACGTTGATCGACGACGATGACGATATCGGGGACTTTGCGCATGTTCTTGATCCCACCCAGATATTTTTGGAGTTTCGCCATTTCCCGTCGCAAGACGGAAGCTTCTTTCTTAGGTAAAAGATCCAGCGCGCCGCTATTTTCACGACGTTCGAGATCCTTCAAGCGCTCGACCCGACTTTTGATCGTCGTCCAGTTGGTGAGCATCCCACCCAACCAGCGTTGGTTGATGTACGATGCACCGCAACGACTTGCTTCTTGTGCGATGATTCCAGCCGCTTGACGCTTGGTACCGACAAACAGGAACCGTTTGCCCTGCTCGGCAGCCGTCCGCATGTAAACATAAGCTTCTTCCATCAACTGAGCGGTTTGCACCAAGTCGATGATATGTACGCCGTTCCGCGCTGTGAAGATGTATGGAGCCATTTTGGGGTTCCACCGTCTGGTTTGGTGTCCGAAGTGAACGCCAGACTCCATCATTTGCGCCAAAGTTACAACTGGCATGAGATTCTTTACTCCTAATCGGGTTTATCCTCCACCCAGGCTGTATTTCTGAAACCAGAAACACCCGAATTCCTGAATGTGCGAATTTTTAGACAACTTTTCTAGTATAACAAATTTTGGCGAATAGTCAAAAGGGCTAGCGTAGATGTCAGCAATTCCAAATTCAAAAATCTAGGAAGAGTGGGCTGCACGATTAGCTGTCGGGGCGACTTGTTGCCTACAACGCTGATAGGATAAGTCTCATAGCTCTCAAGCCTTGTTGATAATTAGGTGGTTTGTGCGGGGACAAAGACATTAATTCAACAACAACCTGCCAATTACTAGATATTGAATCGACCCATGATTCACCGCAAAGTAGAGAACTGGATCGGTAGCCAAACCTTTGTGATGAGCAACGTAAAAATGATAAAGACCGCGATAAGTCATCTCCAATGAGATCCGGTCAAAGGGTAAAGCTTGCTTGGTGAAACGCGCGATTTCATCCGCAATTTATTAGCTATCGCATCACCCAAATCGACTAAAACCGCATAAAATAGCCAAGTACCCCAAAGTTGTAATTGAATTCCATTAATCGAACCAGTCCATAAATAACTTAATCCCAACAGTCTTTTGACAGTGGTGAATGCCTCTTCTATTCGCCACCGCTTTCCATATAAATCGGCAACTACATAAGGTGGTAAAACTACTGGGTCGAGTACCGAAGTCAAAATAGCAATAGATCTAAATAGTAAAATAGCCTCCCAGCAATATGAGGAAGACTACCATTGGCAAATATTCGGCTTTGATTAAAATTGCTGGATAACAGTATGAATCGGCGCTAGAGGCAGCAACACGACAATTACAAACCAATTAGATGTAAAGAGTTTTGAAACACATCAATATTGTTCACAATCACATACGCAATAACAGCGCCACCGACTCCACCAACCAAAAAGCCTGTTGCATAGGTATCCCAACCTTTTTTACTGGCAAATACATCAGGAGGATTGGGCACTGTAATTGTGGCGATCGGTGGTGGTGGATTGGTAGCAGCATAAAGGACGATCGACCCAGCAGAGATAACGATCAGACCGATCGTTGATAGCAACGCAGCTTCCGCCCCCCGCTCGGTATAGCGTAATGGGTTAAATTTAAAAAATGGCCCCAGGAGCCAATAGCCATGAGCTAAACCCACCTCGATCCCTCTCCGTAGCGGCGATAAACCCTGACGATACGCTGAAAAGCTGTTGACGATCGCTTTAGCAAGTTTGGAATTATTGATGGGCGTTGCTAGGTTACTGCCTTGCGGGTCGAAATCGGGCGAAACAACCTCATTATTGCGAGGATCGCGGGGATTATTCTTCGACTGGTCGATTTTCTCAACAAAAGTGGTCATAGTTAGGCACCGCTAAGTCTAAGCTTTGCACCTATCTTACGTAATGGCAGTCGAAAGATCGTCCGACTTAAGGTAGATAACTTTAAAGTAAAAATATCCCTAAAGATAGATGCTATCTCTGTCGATCGATCTTTATCGCTGGGAGTGATTTTTTTTGCTAGATCGCAACCATTTGTTACACTCATCCGCTCGATCTCACAGATAACCAGACGGTATTTCGAGATTTTATATCGCCTGCACGGTAAAGATCTTGAGGAGGCAGGAATCGGTCTGGCTACTTGCAAATGGATCGTCCAAAACCATTTCGGGACGATCGGTGTTGAGAGTAATGTGGGTGAAGGTAATAGTTTCTACTTTATGTTACGCTCGATCGATCGAATTAGTCAGTAGGATCGCACTCGATCGGCGATCGCTAATCTTCTAGCCGATATGTCAAAATGGAATTAATTGCTGGAGATGATTTAGATGTTGTATTATCAATCCACCCGCTGGAAATCCGCAGATCTAGAGCTACTACCCGATAACGGTAATCGCTATGAAATCATCGATGGAGAACTTCTCGTGACTCGCGCACCACACTGGAAACATCAAAGAGTTATTACTAGGTTAATTCAATCGTTAGGGATTTGGTCGAGTCAGAGTAAATTGGGTGAGGTCGTTACGACTCCAGGCATCGTGTTTCCCGATGATGACAATGTGATTCCAGATTTGGTGTGGATTAGTAACGACAGATTAGCACGGAGTTTGGATGAATCTGGGCATCTTGTCGCCGCACCAGAACTAGTAGTAGAAGTACTCTCTGCTGGTAGCGATAACGAACGCAGAGATCGAGAAGTCAAGCGCAAACTCTATACGATTCGAGGTGTCCAAGAATATTGGGTTATAGATTGGAAAAGACAACAAATCGAGGTGTTCCGTCGCGATAGTAATGGTTTACCGCTCATCGCGACATTGTTTTGTCAGGATGTTTTAACAAGTCCGCTCTTACCTAATTTTGAACAGTCTATTGCCGAAGTTTTTAGCTGATTAATTGAGATCGCACATCAAATGATAGATATCTGGAAACAATTTTGGTCGGGTGAAGGGAGAATAGCTTTATCACTATGCCTACTGGGCATGGCATTCGGCTTGACTATTGGCATTTTCAATAAAGATTGGGGTGATTCTTTTCAATCGATCGAGATATTTGGCTACCAATTTTCATCACCTATATTATTTGGTGCGGTTGTCGCACTAGCAACTCAAATAGTAAGTATCTTGTTATCTTGGGTGCCGCTTTACCAGGGTAATGAGTCGCGGTGGAACAATGTAATTTGGTTGTTGACTGGACTACCAATTGGAATACTAATCGTATTAAATGTATTTAACGGTTATTTAGTTGCACTCGCATTTGTTATTCCTTACATACTGAATATAATTTTGTCCCCTGTTGTTATGATGTTTGTCGGTTGGCATACAATGCACCTCTTTTGGTTTAGTGCAATATTGCTGCTACCACTTTACATAATTTCAACTGGAATTATCTGGTCGATCGAATCTTGTAGATCGCTCGTTTAAGTGGCAATCGATTGTGACGAGCGATCGAGCAGTGATAATTCTTAGCTTAAATCTAATGACTCCTGTTGGTAAATTCTAATTTGCCCTCGTTTAATAATCCAGAGTCTTCGATCGATTGTTTCAATTTTTAAGGCAGTAATTAGGGTTTCGATCGCATCGAGTAAATCTTGTGGGGATGGTCGTTTGGGCAATCGCAGTATCGCAATGCCACTATATTCTGAAGGGTTATATTGCAGTGGATTGCTAAAGTCCAAATCTAAAGTCACCAAACATCGCTGTTCTAACCGACAGACTTCAATTACAGTTGGATCGGGAGCAGATTGGAGATTTTGCTCTAAAATCGTGCAGACATCATGTCCTGCGGCTATTAGTAATGCTTTTCCTCGTTGCCCGATGTTCTCATCCAGCTTCATCTTCATGCTGCTGACTCAATTGGAATATCCACAAAGCGTACTCGTGACATTTCTGCACCGTAGGCGATACAAGCTAGAATATCTTCTGTCTCTAATTGGGGATAATCGGCGAGAATTTCGGTAATCGTCGCACCGCTAGCCAAAAAATCTAAAATGAGCGATACCCAGATTCGATGCCCCTTGATGCAGGGTTTACCAAAGCAGATATTAGGATTTACCGAGATCCGTGACAAAAGTTGCGAACTACTCATAATTCGATCGAGTCAAGTATTTTCACAATATCAATTTTAGGACATTGGTACGTTTTTGGGATGTCGAGCGGTAGTGTCGATCGATTGGATAATGGAGGGACTTATGTGGCGTGCCAGTCAGGATCGCAAGTTGTATCGCCCGACCCTTCTAAAGTCTGGGAAAAACGTTTAAGGTATAGAGATAGCTGCATCGTGCTATTAGATCGAGTTGCGTCGATTGCTTATTTACTGCTGACGAAACAATGGCTTTTTCTGCTCTAATTCGTACCCTCGAACGCTCTCAACTGTCTGCGGAACTGCTTGCAAAGCTACAACAGCAGGGGCGGCTGCATCTAAGTGGCTTGCCACGTTTGCCGAAAGGTTTAGTGGCTTCGGCTTTGGCTCAGAGTTCGCACCGCAATCTGTTGGTCGTAACGGCAACTGTCGAAGAGGCGGGGCGGTGGGCAGCGCAATTAGAGGCAATGGGTTGGCAAGCAGTACATTTTTATCCAACGACAGAATCATCACCCTACGGCGCGAATAACCTCGAATCCGAGACGATTTGGGGACAGATGCAGGGTTTAGCAGAGATCGTGTCTGCTGCCCCTCTCCCAAGTGGAGAGGGCGGTAAGAAAATGGCGATCGTGTGTACCACGCACGCTTTGCAACCACATTTACCTGCGCCAGCTGAATTTGTGGCACGGTGTTTGACGATTCGGGTGGGAGATGAGGGGGATGTCGAGGCGATTAGTACGCAGTTGGCAACTTTGGGTTACGATCGCGTGCCGTTGGTTGAGACTGAGGGACAATGGAGTCGGCGGGGGGATATTATCGATATTTTTCCAGTTGCGGCGGAGTTACCCGTGCGGTTGGAGTGGTTTGGTGATGAGTTGGATAAGTTGCGCGAATTCGATCCGGCGACACAGCGTTCGTTAGATAAGATTGAGAGTTTGACGCTCACGCCAGTGAGTTTTGCAACAGTTTTTGAAGGAGATAATTCGAGTGCGCGGTATTCGTTATTAGATTATTTATCAGCTAATTCTATCGTGGCGATCGATGAATTCGATCGCTGCTTGGCACATAACGATCGCTGGTGGGAATATATTCAAGAAGAGTGGGAAACTTTGCCGCCAGATACCCCAATTTGGCATCGACAATTTGCCGAGCTTGATGCTGTCATCCGCGATCGATTTGCTTGTCTACAATTGGATGAATTAGCAATTAGTGGCGAAGGTTTAAATTTATCCTGTCGAGCGATTCCGACGATTCCTCACCAATTTGCCAAAGTTGCCGATACTTTGCGCGGCTATCATAAGCAAAATTTTACCAGTTGGTTGGTCTCAGCCCAACCTTCGCGATCGGCAGCACTATTACAAGAACACGATTGTCCCGCCCAATTTGTCGCCAACCCCCGCGATTTTCCAGCGATCGATAAGTTGCAAATTCAGCATACGGCGGTGGCACTGAAATATTCGGGAGTAGCCGAACTAGAAGGATTTATTCTGCCGACATTTCGGATGGTCTTAGTGACCGATCGGGAGTTTTTTGGACAGCAATCTTTAGCAAGTTTTAGTTACGTCCGCAAACGCCGTCAAGCTGCTTCCAAACTAGTCGATCCGAATAAATTGCAACCAGGTGATTATGTCGTGCATCGCAATCATGGGTTGGGTCGATTCGTGAAATTTGAAAGTATCGCTACCGATGATGCGCTGCGCGATTATTTAACCATTCAATATGCTGATGGCTCGTTAAAAGTGCCTGCGGATCAAGTGGGAGTATTGTCACGGTTTCGGCAAGCTGCGGGAGCAAAACCCGAATTAAATAGATTATCCGGTCAAGCTTGGGAAAAGACTAAGGCAAAAGTTAAGAAATCGATTAAAAAGTTAGCTTTCGATCTGCTGAAATTATATGCCGATCGAGCGCAGAAACAGGGCTTTTCATTTCCACCCGATACCCCCTGGCAACAGGAATTAGAAGACTCGTTTCGGTATCAACCGACTCCCGATCAATTGAAGTCTACGCAAGATGTCAAACGGGATATGGAAAGCGATCGACCGATGGATCGATTGGTGTGTGGTGACGTTGGTTTTGGCAAAACAGAAGTAGCAATTCGGGCGATCTTTAAAGCGGTTACGGCTAATAAACAAGTAATTTTTCTTGCACCAACGACAATTTTAACCCAACAACATTATCACACGCTCAAAGAACGATTCGCACCTTATCCAGTTAACGTCGGTTTACTCAATCGATTTCGGACTACGGAAGAACGTAAAGCTATTCTCGAACGTCTCAAAACTGGTGAATTAGACATCGTTGTCGGCACACATCAACTATTGAGTAAAGAGTTAAAGTTTAAAGATTTAGGATTATTAGTCATCGATGAAGAACAAAGGTTTGGTGTAAATCAGAAGGAAAAAATCAAAACGCTCAAAAGTCAAATCGACGTACTTACACTCTCAGCTACGCCGATTCCGCGTACCCTCTACATGTCTTTATCTGGCGTGCGCGAAATGAGTTTGATTACCACGCCGCCGCCATCGCGCCGACCGATCGCGACCCATTTATCACCCTATAAATTAGACGCGATCGCCACCGCAATTCGTCAAGAACTCGATCGCGGCGGACAGATATTTTACGTAGTACCGAGAATCGAAGGGATCGAAGAAATTGCCGCTAAAATTCACGAGCAAATTCCCTCTTGTCGAATCGCGATCGCGCACGGTCAGATGGAAGAATCGGAACTAGAATCGACGATGTTAACGTTTAGTAATGGCGATGCTGACTTACTCGTATGTACCACGATTATCGAGTCGGGATTGGATATTCCCCGCGTGAATACGATCGTGATTGAAGATGCTCATCGCCTCGGCTTGGCGCAATTATACCAACTGCGCGGGCGCGTCGGACGGGCGGGAATTCAGGCGCATGCGTGGCTGTTTTATCCCAAGGAAACAACACTGTCCGAGCAAGCCAGACAGCGGTTGAAGGCGATTCAAGAGTTCACCCAGCTCGGATCTGGCTATCAGCTCGCCACCCGCGACATGGAGATCCGGGGCGTGGGCAATCTCCTTGGTGCGGAGCAGTCGGGACAGATGGATGTCATCGGCTTTGACTTGTATATGGAAATGTTGCAAGAAGCGATCAAAGAGATTCGCGGACAGGAAATTCCGCAGGTGGATGATACTCAAATCGATCTCAAAGTTACGGCGATGATTCCGGCTGATTATATCTCCGATCTGGAGCAAAAAATGAGTGCTTATCGCGCCGTTGCTGCCGCAGATACTAAAGAAGAACTGGTAAATATTGCCGCAGGCTGGCACGATCGATATGGTGAAATTCCCAAACCAGCTAAACAATTATTCCGCATCGTCGAACTCAAACAAATTGCCAAACAACTCGGCTTTAGTCGGATTCGTCCCGATGGCAAGCAGCACGTTATTTTAGAAACACCAATGGCGGAGCCAGCCTGGAATATGCTCGCAGAATATCTAACCGATAGCGGACGATCGCGTTTTGTTTACAGTCCTGGTAAGATTACTGCCAGAGGATTAGGCGTTTTGCGTCCCGACGAACAAGTGGAAAATTTAATTGGAACTTTGAGTAAAATGCAAGGTGTATTAATGGCTGAAAATTCATTGGAATAACTCAAACTACCTATGCTTTTGGTGATTTCAATCGTTGGTGACTATTTCAAGCGTTGGCACCTGCTCGACTTCCTCATCCTCGCTGGGATTGAGGCTTTCTTTGAGGGCAACTAATAGCGCTTGTGGATCGATCGGTTGTTGCATTTCTTCCGCTTCAGGATCGACACGATTGCGGACGTTGGGTAAATCGGCGCGGAGTTCTTCGACGAGGGCGATGAGTTTGACGATCTTTTGTTCGGTGAGCAGATCGAGTTGGAGCATGAGGTGCGAGCGTTCTTCGGCGACACGCTCTTGACGGCTTTGATAGACGAGTACGCCAGTCGAAATCAATAATGCGGCAATATCGAGACCTTCATCGCGCAGACTCAATCTCGGGAAATCTACAGGCAATATGCCAGAATTCGCTAATTGAGAGCAAATCCACCAAGCGGTAAAGAACAGAATTTGCCCATAGAGAAATTTAGGATGACCGAAACTCGTCGCTACTCGTTCTAAAATCCGATGGTGCGTGGGAATGTTTTTGCCATCTTCGGTTTCTAACTGGATAATCGTCTCGATATTTTGGCGAACGGGTTCTGGCAAAGATTCCAGCTTTTCGCGTTCGTTCTGACTGACGTGATAAGTATTGGTAGTAGAGCGTTGGATTTCGAGGAGTGGCTCTGATGTGGTGTTTGCCTTCATCGCAATTTTTCTATTATAATAAGTGCGTTCGATCGATTGTGGCGACGCAACCAGGATGAAAGTAGGCTCGATCTTCTGGTGGCATTTTACCCGAGAAATTGGGATGGATCGGAGCGTTCGGTGAGTTGTGCTGCTGTTTCGCTCGGTGGGTGGGGTGTTTCGAGGCGGTCTTCGCCTTCATCTGGGTTGAGGCTTTCTTTGAGGGCGACTAATAACGCTTGTGGATCGATCGGTTGTTGCATTTGCTCGGCTTCGATATCCTGACGATTGCGGACGTTGGGTAAGTCGGTGCGGAGTTCTTCTACGAGGGCGATGAGTTTGACGATCTTTTGTTCGGTGAGAAGATCGAGTTGGAGCATCAGGTGGGAGCGTTCTTCGGCGAGTTGTTCTTGACGGCTCTGGTGGACGAGGATGCCTGTGGTGATGAGGAGGGATGCTACACTCAAGCCATCCGATCGCAGACTGAATTTTGGGAAGTTTTTGGGCAGGATGCCCAGGCTAGATAAATGGCTACACAGCCACCAAGTAGTAAAGAAAATGAGTTGTCCGTAGAGAAATCGAGGATGGCCGAAGCCTGCGGCGAAGCGTTCGATCGCTCGGTGATGGACGGGAATATTTTTGCCGTGCTCGGTTTCGAGTTGGATGATGGTTTCGATGTTTTGCCGCACTGGTTCGGGTAATGATTCTACATCGCGATCGGTATTTTCATTGGTATATGCTGCGCTGGTGGGGGTGGCGCGTTGGATTTCCAATAGTTTTTCCGGTTCGCGATCGATTTTCATCATTTTTCTTGCTCTGGTTCGAGACGATCTGTTCGGACTAGTGCTTTCAGGTAGATTGCTGGTGGAGATATCGGATTGGTGCTTTCAGGTGGGTTGCTGGTGGGTAGAACCCGGATCTGGGGGAGGCTTCCCCCAGACCCCCCGTTGAAGGGCGGGGTGCCGCCCCTCAAACTCCCCTGCACAAGGGTTTGTTTGTGGGTAGCGTAGAGCGCTTCGCATTGGTGCGTTCTGTTGGTTGTGGATTAGGGTTGCAGCTATCGCTGCGGCCTAATTAGATCGCTACAATAGCGGAAAGACGTTCCAGAGGAACGTCTCTACTAATTAGGGATAGCAAGATTCTTGTTCTCCCTATTACCTATTACCTAGTCACTGTTTACTGTTCACTGTTCACTGTTCACTAATCCCTACCCAATCAATCCCGATCGCAAGGCTCTGACGGCTGCTTCGGTACGGTCGTCGGCGCAGAGCTTACCGAGAATGTTTCTGACGTGGGTTTTGACTGTGCCGGCGGTAATGAATAATTTTTCAGCGATCGCGACGTTGGTACAACCGCCGACCATTAGTTCTAGGACTTCGAGTTCCCGTTCGGTTAAGGGGTAAGTCGCCAAAATATCTTGATATTCGGATTCGACGGCTTTGATTTCGATCGTGCGTTGACCTTCACTTTTAGAGATCGGCATCCCGCGTCGCATTTGGCGGAGGACGATATTGGCGATCGCCGGATCGATCCAGGGATGGCCGCTGTGGGTTACGCCGACGGCTTCGACGAGTCGATCCATACTGGCATCTTTCATACAATATGAGTCGGCACCAGCGGCAAATGCTGCTAAGACGGCTTCTTCGCTACCTTGCATCGTGAGGACGATCGTTTTAGTCTGGATCTCTTCATGTTCTGCTTGGTATTCTCGAAATTGACGGATCATTTCGATCCCGTCCATTCCTGGCAAGCCGATATCGACGATCGCCACATCAGGTGGTGTAGCTTGCAACAATTTCAAGCCTTGGTTGCCATTTGCAGCTTCGCCAAGCACCTTAATTCCGGGATGGCTTTGCAAGACGGCACGCAAGCCGATTCGCACGACATCATGATCTTCTACTAGTACAACAGTAATATCGCTCATTTATTTAAGGTCATATCTTTATACCTTTGAAGGTAGTTAATTCCTGGAATTATTGCTAGTATGCGATCGAAATTCTCTAAATAAAATCTACCTTGTGGGGGATGTCAATTTCTCCCTGGGAATAGATGCTCGATCTATTAGGAGTAGCCTCACGGTTATTAAAATTTGACAGGGTGGTGAGTTGGGTAGAGGGCAAAGGTGATGAAGGCATTAGATGACCCTAAACTGTTTGGTCTTTACCTGTTTTTTTAGCCGCGATCCCCCAGTGGCGATCGCGAATTACGGTTGGTGGGGACAACCAGATTGCATTCAGGCTAAAAAAGGTTTAACACTAGTAAATTAGGCACACACGGCGGGAAAGCTATAAAGTGACTACCTTCGATCGAGACGATTTAAGCTCAGGAGCGGACAATGACGGAGTTTATCACCAACCTAATGATGTCCGATTCATTTATTCCACATGGGCATTGCTATTTGTGGAACACTCAATTGGTTGGGTTGCATCTAGTGTCCGATCTGACGATCGCGATCGCCTACTTCTCGATTCCGCTGACGCTGTTTTATTTCGTCGAGCAGCGCGAGGATTTGCCATTTAACTGGATTTTTACGCTGTTTGGGGCGTTTATTATCTTGTGTGGTACCACGCACTTACTGGAAGTATGGACGCTGTGGCATCCGATGTATTGGCTCTCAGGTGCGGTGAAGGCGATAACGGCGATCGTGTCGGCATATACGGCGATCGTGTTAGTGCGATTGCTGCCGCAAGCACTCAAGCTGCCGAGTCCGGCGCAGCTAGAGGCCGCCAATCAAGAACTCCAACAGCAGATTCGCGATCGCGAGTTGGCCGAAGCGCAAATCCAGCAACTTAACGAGGAGCTAGAAGCTAGAGTAGCGGCGCGGACGCAAGAGCTGGCAGCTTCGACGCTCCAAGCTGGTGACTTGTCCGAAAGATTGTCACTCGCGATCGAGGCTGCGGGGTTGGGGATTTGCGACTGGAATATCATCACCAAAACCATCACCTGGAATCGTTATCACGAACTATTGCTCGATTATCAACCGGGGACGCTCGCTGAATATACTTATGAAGATTGGGAACGCCGCGTGCATCCTGACGACCTCGCGAGAGTGCTGGCTGCGATC
>CBDFFH010000029.1:0-146686 GCA_965246715.1 Chamaesiphon sp.
ACCGTGCGCCGGATCTTGGAAAAAGAAAATGTCATCGAGCAAATAGCTAGAAAATCAGCGTGATGGTTGATGCCGAAAGATCCAACTTGCCTGATTACGAACGATTAGTCAAATTTTTATTTCAACCGTTCTTGACTGCAACCGAAGCACTCGGTGTCGATTGTGAATACACGCTCGATCGCCATCGGGTGTGGATTCGGGTGGCTGTTGCCAGCACCGACCAAGGTAGTGCCTTCGGTCGTGGGGGCAGAAATATCCAAGCAATTCGCCTGGTGCTCCAATCTGCTGCCACACTCGGCGGTCAATCGATTCATTTAGATGTCTACGGTAGCAATTCCGGTCAGCGGGAGCGCGACGGCGATCGCGAAGCCTCAGATGACGATCGATCCAGCACCAGGAGATCGCCACCTGCGCCCAAACCCACTCGCAAACCGTCCAATGGTGAAGAGCGGTCTGCTGCGAGTGGTGGAGATAATCCCAGTCTGCCGCCACCACGTCCTCGGCGCTAATTAGCTACAAGCTTTAGCCCATCATCACCTGTTGAGTTGCCATCAATGCTGCTAAACCGATCGCCCCGCGCTGCGAAACGCGATCGTTGGACATCCCCAACCAAATGCGATCGGTACCCCGCTGATGGCGGTAAAAACGTGGCGAAGTATTGATATAGACACTGGCACTATTGACCCCAGCAACGAATTGTTGAGTTTCGAGATAAGAATCCGTCACGATACAATCGGCATGTCCGCTACTAAACCTGTCGATCGTCGCCACCGCTTCATCGACACTTTCGACTAGTCTGAACGCAATAACTTTCCGTAAATACGGATGCTGCCATTCCCCATCTTGGGCGAGCCGCAAATATTCCCCATAATTAGATATCAACTCGCGATCGCCTCGCAGTTGAAAGCCTTTGTCCTTGAGATTTTTCCATAATAACGTCAGCGAAGCGGGTTGCCGATCGACATGAATCAACACCTTCTCGATCGCATTGACCGCATCTGGCTCGCCGACATGACTATCGCAGATCGCATGGCGGACGAGATCTAAATCCCCATTCGCCCCCCAATATAAATAACAATTGCCGATCGCCGCAGGCAACAACGATACTGTCGCTTGCTGAGCTACTTGGTGAATTGAAGTCGGTCTACCATAGGCGATGGCTAAATTAACCTGCTTGGTCTGCGTCAATAGGCCGTATAACAGACTTGGATTGGGATCGACGAGCTGGACTGCATCTGGTGGCAGATCGATCCGTTCTAAGCCCGATCGGAGGGCACTGGCAATCGCCAGATTGCTATGTCGAGCTTCAGCCCCACCCCGCAACAGCAGACTATTTCCAGTTTTAATACACATCCCCGCCATGAGTGTTGCCAACTCTGGCAGCGCTTCATACAAAAAAGCGATCGTGCCTAATGGTTTGACTTGACTGTAACTATGGCGATCGCTAGTCTGCGAACCGAGATCGCTACTCCCATACATCGATGATAATTGGCCCAGCCGAGCTAACAGATCGATATAGCGTTGGAGACGCTCGGGTGTGAGCTTCAACCAATCGAGGAGCAAATCGGAGATTTCTAATTCCCTACTTGCTTCCAAGTCGAGGGTATTAGCTTCGAGAATATCTTGGAAAGCCGCTCTCAGAGATGTTACCATCGATTCGATCGCGCGTTCGCGCTGCTTGCTGCTACTAAGAGCGAGATGTCGTCCAGCTCCAACAGACTGGTTTAAGACGCTAGCTAAGCTGGGGGTGTCACTCGCATTTTCCATAGAGAGGTGCTTAACCTTGGCTAAATAACCAAAACATGATGACGATAAGTAAAAAAATAGCTATCGCCATTGATGATACAAGATTAAGGAGCGGACTAGCAGCGATCGCGTGATAACACAGCCGCAAGATTACTATCGAGAGGGCAATCAACCCCAAACTTTGCAGCCATGTCAACCGTTCGCGAGGCTGCCACAATGCCCACATGGTACTGCCAGGGAACGAACGCAGGCTCTGCCACCGCGTACCATTCCAGGCATATCTACGCTTGTAAGGATAGCTGACAGCTAATTCCTCGATCGTCAAGCCATCTGCTTGGACGACAAAAATGCGGCGACAACGTTCGCAGCCAAAGGCTTCAGTTAGGACGATCTGCTGAAGTTTGCCCTTGAGATGGCACGGACACGGATATTCTCGGTCTAAGTAAATCTTCTGGTGGGATTGAGTAGGCACGAGTGGTATGGCAATCTAGCACGATCGTTGGCATAAGCACAGGATCTGCCAACACGAAGCGGTTGCTTTCGCAACAGCCTCGCCGCTGGCGATACAAAACGAGAATCGGCACTAATCCCAAGCAAAAACTTAGGTTATTCTCATATCGTACAAAAAAGTCTCCTAATTTTTAGGAGACTCTTCATTAACTCTTTTAGCATGAATCGTACTTTTAAGCGGGAGACGCGATTCGAACGCGCGACATCAACCTTGGCAAGGTTGCGCTCTACCACTGAGCTACACCCGCAGTTAATTGGTTTTTAACCACGAATCTTATTATTGCAGAGATACTGTGGGTTGTCAATACCCAGATATAGAATTTCTAGCTCGCACTCGATCGAGTCATGTCCGCCGATGTGAAAGCCGATCTGGATCGCCCCAAAAATAGCACCGATAATAGTTGTAGAGAGAGATTGGTTTTATTTGGCTCCATAAAGCAACGATGAAGAGAAAGCACAAACTGGACTGGCAGGGATTGAGATTAGTTGCAAAAACGCTCCGCCAGTCGGTATCGGTATTTCGTTATAGTGGCAAGGCTTTAAATCTGGTATGGACTACCAGCCACGCTTTGACGATCTCGCTAGCAGTATTGACGATCGGGAGTGGATTGTTGCCTGGGGCGATTGCCTATATCGGCAAATTAATCGTCGATAGTGTGGTGTTGGCGGCGCGGAGCGGCTTGGAGATCGACAAACAATTGGCGTTGGAATATGTCGGACTAGAAGCGATCGCGATCGTCATGTTAACCGCTTGCCAGAAAGGGTTAATGGTGTGTCAATCGCTATTGCGAGTATTGCTGGCACAACGGGTAAACGAATCGATTCTCGAAAAAGCCCTAACTTTAGATCTAGCGCATTTTGAAGACTCAGAATTTTATGACAAGATGAGTCAGGCGCGATCGCAAGCCTCCAGCCGACCGTTATCACTAATTAATCGGACGTTTGGCTTGTGTCAATCAGCACTTACTTTAGTTACCTTTAGCGGGTTATTATTCCGATTTTCGGGTTGGGCGGTAGTGGTATTAGTAGTAGCAGCAATGCCCTCATTCATTGCCGAAACTCGATTTTCCGACCATGCCTTTCGCCTATTTCGCTGGCGATCGCCAGAAACTCGGCAACAACATTATTTAGAAACACTATTAGCTCGAGAAGATTACGCCAAAGAAGTCCAACTCTATCAACTCGGAGCGATGTTGTTAGAGCGTTACCGCAATATCTTTTTGCAACTCTATGAAGAAGATCGCAAGCTCACGATTAAGAAAGGCTGGTGGGGGTATTTGCTGGGATTGTTGAGTACGGTGGCTTTTTATGCGGCCTATGTATGGATGGTATTTGAGGCGATTGCGGGGAGAATTTCATTAGGTGAGTTGACGATGTATTTAGTCGTCTTCCGGCAGGGACAATCAACTTTTTCAGGGGCATTGACAGCGATCGGGGGAATGTATGAGGATAATCTCTATCTTGCCAATCTTTATGAATTTCTGGAACAACCGATCCCACAATCTCAGGGGAAAATCACTCAAGGAATCGTCCCCAATGGGATTTGGCTCGAACATGTTTCATTTAGTTATCCTGGTAGCGATCGACCAGTTTTAAAAGATATTTCCTTACATTTACCACTCGGTGAAAAACTCGCGATCGTCGGTGAAAATGGTTCCGGAAAAACTACCCTTATTAAACTATTAACCAGACTGTATACACCCACTAGCGGTCGCATCTTTCTCGATGGCGTAGATTTAACCGATTGGGATATCGATGTCTTAAGACGCAGAATCGGCGTGATTTTTCAGAACTTCGTTCAGTATCAATTTACCGTCGGTGAGAATGTTGGTGTCGGCGATGTGGCACATCTAGACGACCGCCAGGAATGGGAAACCGCCGCCGATAAAGGGATGGCAACACCCTTTATCGATTTGTTGCCTCAAGGTTTCGATACGCAGCTCGGTAAATGGTTTAAAGGCGGACAAGAACTATCGGGCGGACAATGGCAAAAGATCGCTTTATCGCGGGCTTTCATGCGATCGGATGCCGATATTCTGATCCTCGACGAGCCAACTGCGGCGATGGATGCCGAAGCGGAGATGAAAATCTTCGATCGGTTTCATGCGCTCACTCAAGATCGGATGGTAGTGCTGATCTCGCATCGGTTTTCTACTGTGAGAATGGCCGATAAAATCGTCGTGATGGCAAATGGTGAAATTATCGAGCAAGGTAGCCACGAACAGTTATTAAATGCTGGCGGACGCTATGCTCGTCTATTCAAGCTGCAAGCATCTGGTTATCAATAATGTCATATCTTGCACTAGTTTAAATTAACGTGAGTCTCCAATGGGGCGCACCCCATTGGAGACTCACGTTACCGTACTAATCTTTCTGGTAATCGATCGAATCGCAATAGATCGTCATAACTTTCGCGTTGGATGATGATATTTGCTTCGCCGTTATTAACTAATACCGCAGCCGGACGAGTAATGCGATTGTAGTTGGAAGACATGCTGTAGTTGTAAGCACCAGTAGCGGGGACAATCAAGATATCGCCAGGTGCAGTAGGGGCGATTTGGGCATCTTTAATTAAGATATCGCCCGATTCGCAGTGTTTTCCAGCGATGGTGACGGTTTCTGTCATTGGGGCAGACATTTTATTTGCCACCATCGCGCGATATTGGGACTGATAAGTAATCGGGCGGGGATTGTCGGACATCCCACCATCGATGCTGATGTAGGTGCGAATTCCTGGTACCGTTTTATTGCCGCCGATGGTGTAGGCGGTGACGCAGCTACTCCCGATCAGCGATCTGCCTGGCTCGGATAGCACGCGGGGATAGGCGACTCCATGTTCGTCACAGGCGGTTTTGAGTGCTATGGCGACGTTTTTAACCCATTCGTCGATGCTTTGTGGATCGTCGGCTTCAGTATATTTAATCCCTAAACCACCACCGACATTGATTTCACTAATAGATAAGCCGTGGCTGAGGGCGAGTTTATAACATTCCACCATTACGCCTGCTAAATCTTTGTGCGGTTGTTGCTCGAAGATTTGGGAGCCGATGTGGGCGTGAACGCCGATACAAGTAATATCAGCCTGTTTGCTCAGCCAAGTGAAGACTTCATCGAGTTGATTGGGATCGAAACCAAATTTACTATCTAAGTGTCCAGTGCGAATGTATTCATGGGTGTGGCACTCGATGCCTGGAGTGAGCCGAATCATCACCGAGACATTTTTACCTGCTTTACTCGCAAGTTCGGCAATATGTTCGAGTTCTAGCCAGTTGTCAGCAATGATTTTACAGTCTTTGGCAATTGCTAGATCCAATTCAGCAACAGATTTATTATTACCGTGAAAATAGATATTTTCGGCACTTATTCCGGCTTTGAGTGCGGTGAGAATTTCGCCGCCAGATACCACATCGATCCCGAGTCCTTCGCTACCAGCGATCGCACATACAGCCAGACAGCTCCACGCTTTGGACGCATATATTACTAGCGATTTCCCTGGATAATGTGTTTGCCACCCATCCCGATATTGTCGACAAGCAGTGCGCACTGAGGCTTCGTCTAAGATATATAGCGGCGAACCAAACTGTCGGACTAATTCTGTAACATCACAACCACCGACTTCTAAGCAATCCTGGTCGTTAACTGTTGCTGTAAGCGGAAGAATGTGTTGATTTGGCGATGCGTCAGGAGTATGCGCGGGTAAGTACTGGCGGCTGGTGGGATGTGCGGCGGATGTCGATACCATTGGATTGTGTCGGCTAGAATCTGAAACTATTCAATAATCATAACCTTTCAAATGTTGCGACGCGAAAAGCAGATCTGGTACTCGTACATTATCACTCGATCGAGGTGAGAACTATATTTGGGATCTTGGTGGGCGATCGACGATCGCTAACTAAAAATGTTTATGTTACACTCCAGCCGATTAGATATCTTTAGCTCGACTAAAATCGTAGCTGGTTGGCAAAATAGTCCAACCATGACTGACTCAACTCTTGCAATTGTTGTCGTTCCCTTGTCCCAAGTCCCTGGGGGTCAAACCGATAGCAATGGTGCAGATCGAGAATCTGTTTTAGGGTCGAGTACTGGTACTCTGGGAGGTGGGGTTTGATGCGTAACAACCATTGCTGGAAAGACTCGCCAGATAAGCGATGCAAATTTAAGTTTTGTAATGCTCGATCGATCTCATAAAACTCTGAGTCTAGACCCGATCGAACGATCTGGACAGACTGTTGGGGAGCAATTGCCACCTGCGAAGATTCCGCACGGCGGACGCTACGCGAACGCGGCAATCGCCACCGGCGACCGAACCGCCAGAGCAAGAACAATCCCCCCAGGGCGATTGTCCATACCAGGATGGTTGTTCTGCCTGCAACTAGCTGTCCCAATCCTCTTGAGGCTAGAAAACTCAAGTACGACCACAGATCCGAGATCGTCTGGAACGGAGAAGCCATTGCCTCTTCCTGTGCCGCCCAATCCGGCGGTGTTGTGTCAAAAGATTGCCAATTCCCGTTAGTGTAAGCCATCACCCAAGCATGGGCATGTCGGCTCCGCACGACAAACTGCTGCTCTAACGGACTCCATTCACGGACAGAATAACCCACAACATATCGCGCTGGAATGCCTGCACCCCGCAGCAGTAAGGTGGTTGCTGTTGCAAAATACTCACAGTGCCCCGTCCGTTGTTCGAGCAGAAAGGCGGAAAGAGGTGTTGAATAGTTGCCCGATCCAGCCAGTTTGAGTGAATAGCGGAAATTTTGGGTAAAGAAGTTCGATAGGCGATCGAGTACTCGATCGGCGGAAAGCTCCTGCACCTCTAGATTCTGAAGTGTCTTAGCGATCGCTGGTTGCTCTGATGCTGGGATTTGTAAATCTGCTGCGGTGGGTGGGGTGTCGATCGATTGTTGGGAGTTGAAGTGTGCTTGATAGGTGAGGGAATTCTCCTGTCCCCGCACCTTAACCGTACCATACTGATTCTGCATCATCTCCTCGACGTTCAGCCGATCGATTGCCGTTGTACCGTGGGGTAATCTCAAAATTGCTTTCCCACGATTGAGTTGGGATGAAATGGCGATCGAAGTCGATCTAGTCTGGCTTGCTCCCAACTGCCAGGTGCTGCCATCCGATCGGGGTAGCACGGTCGTAAACTTTGACTTCAGTGCCAACCAGGATGCAGATTGATATTTGTTGTAGGTTGCTTCTCGCAGCAGTAACGGAAACTGTTGGCGATCGCCCACCACCCGCAAGATAATTTCATTGGATTGCTTTAAATCGCTAATACTGCCAAGTTGCGTCTGCTTTTGGTAAGGATCGATGGATTCTCCAGTAAACCCACTTAACAACGGAGCCACCTGCTCTTCTAATTTCGCCTGAAGTTGATGGAGTTGAAGCTGTCCGCCAAACCCGATCGTTCCTGCCAGTACGAGCAAGCACAACCAGATCGCTGGATTAGCCTGTCGCGGGCGCAATGTCCACAGCAACCATGCCACCAGAGCTACTGTGGTGCCGTAAAATACCAAACCATAGCGATTGGAGGCACTGGCTGCGATGAGGCAAATCGCAAAGTAGAGATAGTAGATGTTCGGGGTTGCTTGTTTGTTCGCGATCGCCTTGGTGGCGCGCTTCGCGATCGGTCGAGATCGGCTGGAATCGGTCAACAACAGCGGTAACAGCGTCGAAAACCGATCGACATAGATTTGCCCGATGACTAGGGGCAAGCACAGGAACGGCAGCCATTGCAGCAGACTATAGATGAACAGCGATCGATAGGCAATGAGCAGAAATACACTTGAACCAAGCACGAGGATGCCCCAGAGCTTGCCAATATCCTTGAGTTGGTGTAAAGATAAATCCCACTGCGATCGGACAAACCGCCGTCCCTCCAATGCCAAGAGGACGATCGCCGCAAACCCCCACAAGCCTGTCTGAAATCCCCAAAAGCAAATTGCGAGGCTACATAAACTGGAAATTGAGGTGTTCATAACTGCATCAACCCTTCCTGAATTTGTCCTAGCTTGAGAATCTGAATCTGGCTCACATCCTGAGTCAGTTCCATCGACAAACTGCGTTCGCAAAGCGTCGCCTCTGGCGAATCACCCTGAATTACCAGTACAAGGGTTGGAATACCTAAACTTTGAAGGTATTGCACCAAGGTTTTGCGCTCCTCATCCCAGTCTAAGAGGATGCAAATACAGCCACTCAACAGGGCGCAGCGGGATTGAATTACAGGCAAAAAGGAGGCAAAGGATTTATCCTGACAGGGCACAACCGAGGCCAATAGTTCTAGCATCCGTTCCGTTTGTCCGAGTCCCCGCCCCGCCGTGAAGCAATAGGATTCCAATCCAACGAACATCATATCCAACAACGATTCCTGAGTCTGGATCTCACAGGCTAAAGAGCTAGCGATCGCTACCGCTTCTTCTAAGATTTCGCTCTGTGCGTCTGATTGAAAGGTATCCAGAATCAAAGCATGACGGACAAAGAATTCCTCCTGCTCTTCTTTAACCATCGGTTTGCCGACTTTTGCCCAACTCTTCCAATGAATTTTGCGGATCGGATCTCCCGATCGATATTCTCGCAGCGCACGGAATTCTTCGGCATCCCCCACCGAGGTAGCTACAGCAACTCCCCCAGATTGGTGGCGACGTGCGCCCGGAAGCTGAATCGGCGGCAAATGATAGCGTTTGGGCAAAATTAAGACTGCTTGCGGTAAAGCAAGCGCAAGACAAGCATTGAATAATCCCAGGGGATCTGGAGCGGTAACGCCGATGCCGCGAAATTGGAGTAATCCCCGCTGCAACGGGATGATTTCTCCCATTACTTCTGTTTCGCTCTGGGGCAGGAGGGTGGGAAGATCGAGGCTAGGCACGATCGCCCTGCGGCGGCGATCCATAATCCGCCGCCATTGTTGCCATTGGATCTGCCAAGGAGTTCGCCAGTTGAGAACGCTAAATTCTCGTAGATTTGGAAAAGGTTCGACTAGAGATTCATAGAACTTCAGTCCCCTCTGTCGTCGTGGAGACTGATTTTGAAAGATAATCCGATACCGCAACGGCATTCCAACTGTGCCAAAACGCGGGAGGATGCGCCTTGCATTCACGCGATAACGCTGGAAACGGCTGGCAGCGATCGCGATCCCCAACAAGGCACCGAGCAAACAAAATACCTGGTAGGATAGACTTTGATTTGTATCCGCACCAACGATCGCCGCAAACAGGCAGCAGACCAGTACCCCCATTCCGCTGGGGGTAAATCGGCGGGTCAGCCACCTTTGCAGACTATAACTACCTCGCACAATCCGATAAATAACAGGATTCATACACTAAGCGGGCATTGGCGTGGCACGTAAAATTTCTGCAACTACAGTTGCTGCCGTCCGGCCAGAAAATCGAGCCTGCGGTTCCATCACGAGTCGGTGGGCGAGTACAGCAACGGCAATTTCCTGGATATGGTCGGGCAAGACGAATTCATAGCCATCAAACAGAGCCAATGCCTGAGCGACTTTCACCAAGGCGATCGATCCCCGTGGACTGGCTCCCAACTGTACCCCCTCAGCCCGTCGCGTTGCATCGATGAGATTCACCACATAGCGTTTCACTTCTGGACTGACCCGAATCTGCTGCACCTGTTGCCTCAAGGTCATAATATCTTCTACCGCAAGACAGGGGCGCAGTTGCTCGATCGACCGCCGATCGAGATGATGGGAAACGATCTCGATTTCCGCCTCTGGGGAGAGATAGCCCAAACTCAACTGCACCGCAAACCGATCCATTTGGGCTTCAGGTAGGGGGTAGGTGCCTCTAGAATCTACCGGATTTTGCGTCGCAATCACAAAAAATGGATCGTGCAGTTCCTTAACGTTGCCATCAATGCTCACTTGAGATTCGGCCATCGCCTCTAGGAGAGCAGATTGGGTACGGGGCGAGGCGCGATTAATTTCATCAGCCAGTACGATATTGGCGAAAATTGGCCCTTGATGGAAATGAAATGTACGCTCGATCGGATCTAGGATCGAAACCCCAAGTATATCGGATGGTAATAGATCTGGCGTAAATTGGATGCGCTTAAAGGAGACATCAACAGAACAAGCTAGGGCTTTGGCTAGGGTGGTTTTACCCGTACCGGGATAGTCTTCTAGAAGTACATGCCCCCCGCTAGCAAAAGCCGCAAGCAGCCGCCGAATGGCATTGGATTGACCCTTAACAGCCTGTTCGATGTTGTGGTGCAGACGTTGGTAAATCTCTTGCCCAGCTATGCGCTGGTGCTTTGTAACAGACAAATCCAGAACCAGACCTCGAGTACTCTTCTTCAGGGTACCCAGAAAATCACAATTAGTTCTGGCTGAGCCAATCGCATTCGATCGCTAGTCTCAAATGTCGATCTCGATCTTAATGAACCGATCGACGAGGATGAATAGCTTTGTCACGCTCGAAATCTGGAGATCGATAATAATTAATGGATGGAGGATCTTTGCTCATCCGCTGTTTCGCGGATATTATCCGAACATTTTTCCAATTTTGGTGTTTAGGCAGAATCATTTCAGTCTAAACACTCTAGAAACTAGTCGATCGGATTTGAAATCAGCTGGATATTTCCAGCAGTACTAGCCATAACTACGTATCTGTGTAATAATGGGAGTTTTGGGTTAAGTATTAAGCACAAGGAAACTGTATGTCCCGATATCGCGGACCGAGACTGAGAATTACACGTCGTTTGGGAGCCTTACCGGGGTTAACTCGGAAAGAACCACGTCGTGCATATCCACCAGGTCAACACGGTCAAAACCGGAAAAAGCGTTCTGAATACGCAATCCGTCTCGAAGAAAAGCAAAAGCTGCGGATGAACTATGGTGTAAACGAGAAGCAAATGCTCCGCTATGTGCGCAAAGCAAGACGTGCTACTGGTTCCACTGGATTAGTTCTATTACAGTTACTCGAAATGCGGTTGGATAACACCGTATTCCGGCTGGCAATGGCTCCCACCATTCCTGGCGCGCGCCAACTAGTCAACCACGGTCACGTCACCGTCAACGGACGTACTGTGGATATCGCTAGTTATCAATGTCGCCCTGGCGATGTCATCGGCGTTCGCAATCGCGAAGCATCCCGCAAGTTGGTAGAAGCCAATCTCCAATATCCTGGTTTGTCAAACACCCCCAACCATTTGGAATTCGACAAAGCCAATCTAACTGGTAAAGTTACTGGCACGATCGACCGCGAATGGATCGCGCTCCAAGTCAACGAGTTGCTGGTGGTCGAGTACTACTCTCGCCAAGCGTAAAGATTTGGATTTTGGATGGCGGCTGCATCCAAAATCTATTCTCTTTGGCAATTATTTTTTAGTTATTTACACGATCGATGCTATCCACCAATCTGGGACATGGTGCGATGGTAAACTCCAGTATCACTCCCAGATTCCCGACCTTTGTAATTAATTTCTGGCTTGAGTTCGAGCAAAGCACGCACCTGCGATCGCAACTCCCGAGTACTAACTCCAGTGCGTAAGGCAGTTTTGAGATCGAGTTGTCCGGTTTCGTTGAGCAAACACGGACGCAACCACCCATCCGCCGATAACCTCATCCGATTACATTTGTCGCAAAAGCATTCGGACATCTGACTGATAAAGCCGATCGTCCCTTTAGCACCAGGAATTGCAAATACTTCAGCGGGGCCATTTCCCTGCACCTGGCTTTCACTCAAACCCCACTTCTCGCGGATTTGGTGGCGGATCGACTCAGATGAAATCCACCCCCGATCGCTAAATAATTCATCATTCCCGATCGGCATAAACTCGATAAAGCGCACATGCCACTGCCGATCGATACTCAAAGCAGCTAAATCTAGTACCTCAGCATCGTTGATGCCAGGAATCACCACAACATTCAATTTCAGCGGCTCGAATCCCACGCGATCGGCGGCTAAAATGCCATCCCAGACTTGTTGCCAGCGGGAGCGACCTCCATTGCCGACAATGCGATCGAAGGTGGCTGCATCGAGCGAATCAAGGCTGACATTCACCCGTCTGAGTCCAGCGGTATATAGGTCTTGTGCCATGTCTGCGAGGAGAAAGGCATTAGTGGTCAGGGAAAGATCTTGAGTTGCGGGTAGACTGGCAATCGATCTGACGATATCGACCAGTCCATGACGTAATAGCGGCTCGCCACCAGTGAGGCGAAAGCAGTTGAATCCAACCGGAATAAAGACTTCGCGAATCAGGGTCAACAGCTCATCATTGGTTAGCAACTGCTGGCGATGCAAATACTCCAGCTCCGTCCCTTCCGGCATACAGTACTGACAGCGGAAGTTACAGCGATCGATGAGACTAATTCGTAAGTAGTTTACCTGATTCATATCTTCATTGTGACCGATCTATCCGCTAATTTCTATCTACCGCCGATCGATTCACTTGACACTCAACAGGTCGATCGAATCGACAAGCCAGTCAACATCGCCCAGATTGTACTGTGGGCAAACAGCAAAAATCGACTCTCAGGTGAGTTCTAACTTTGTAGCAACGTCCAAAAATAGCCATCTGGGGTAACAAATGAAAAACTTTTCTCCCCAAACTCATTACTAACTATCTCTGTAATATTTTGAGCCTGACTCGATCGCAGGCGCTCGCCATACACATCTAATCCATCCACAAGATAGGTATACAAACACATTCCCAGACAACCTGGTCGTGCGCGTTCGAACTGGGAATTTAGCTTGAGAGCATCGGGAAATCTGATAATATAAAGTCGGCCAGAACGTGCCGCAGTGAAGTCAGTTGTAGACGATCGCGGATCGTCAAAAGCAGTCACAAAAAACTTTTCACCTGGTTGGAGATCGAAAATCTCTCGACCTGCTAACGATGATTCATAGCTAGTTTCCACGTCATCGCACACGCGTAATAATCCTAAAACTTCCTCATAAAATTTGAGAGTTTCTTTACTATCATCCTGAATTACTATTCCCATGTGCGTAAATTGACTGGTCTTAAAAGCTGAATAATTGGTGGGCGACTGCGGCTGATAATTCACCCACTCGATCGATCCGATAGCCAAATTGTTGCCAATATTGAATCGCCGCGATTGGCTCCCGCACCCCAATACATACCTCGTAAATGCCGCCAATTGTAGTCCGTTGCTGCATCATAACATCACTCGATCGCCAGGCTACTCACCTAAGAAGGATAACTGTTCGCTGCTATCATTGGCTGGCTTTAGTCCCAAATGTTTGCGGGCGGCAGCAGTCACTACGCGTCCGCGTGGAGTGCGTTGGAGATAGCCGATTTGGAGTAAATAAGGCTCGTATACTTCTTCGATCGTATGACTATCTTCACCTGTCGATGCGGCCAAAGCTTCGACTCCAACTGGCCCACCGTTAAACTGTTCGACCATTGTTGTGAGTAACAATCGATCCGTCCAATCCAATCCGAGCGGGTCTACATTATAAATCTCCATCGCCGCACTCGCGATCGTCCCATCGATTTCGGTATGTCCTTTGACTTGGGCATAGTCGCGCACCCGTTTTAATAGCCGATTGGCAATCCGGGGCGTACCCCGCGAGCGTCTGGCAATTTCTGCGGCACCGTCAGCAGTTATCGAAGCTTGGAGGATTACCGCCGTACGTTGGACGATGAGAGTCAGCTCGTCCACCTCATAAAATCGTAGCTTCTGAATCAGGCCAAAACGATCGCGGAGTGGGGATGTGAGCGAACCGACTTTGGTGGTCGCACCGACTAAGGTAAATTTCGGTAGCGGAATACTCCGAATCTTCGCTGTCGAGCCTTTGCCCACAGTAATATCGAGTCGATAATCTTCCATCGCTGGATAGAGAATTTCCTCAGTCATCCGGGGCAAGCGGTGGATCTCGTCAATAAATAAAATATCCCCTGGCTGCAATCCCATCAACAAGCCGACGATATCGCGGGGACGTTCGAGCGCGGGTGCGGCAGTGATTTTGCAATTTACACCCATTTCGGTTGCCAAAATTAGTGACATGGTAGTTTTTCCCAGTCCTGGTGGCCCGTAAAGGAGTAAATGGTCGAGGGATTCTTTCCGGACTTTAGCGGCTTGGATGGCGATATCGAGCACGCCTTTGAGATCTTTTTGCCCGATATAATCGGCGAGACTACTAGGTCTGAGCGTTTCTTCCTGAAGACTTTCTTCGGTGTTGGTAATTTCTGCTTGTAAGATATCCGAATTGGCAGATGCTAATTGTGTTGGAAGGGAACGCGGCTTAGAAATCCCACTCTGCTGAGGTTCGAGTGGTTCGGCATCTGAAGCAGGTTTTTTGGAGGAAATAATTGCCATGTCAAATAGTGAACGGGGAATAGCGAACGGTTGCTAGTGACTAGTGCATTATTCGGGTGCAAACTGCTAATTTGCTCGCTTGGTGACGATCGGATATCGATCGTCAGGAGATCGACATCATACTAGCAAAGATAGTTGATTTTTGGCATGTTGTTAGGGAGTTACGATCGCGTCTAGTTCCACTATTTATTTGCAGATAGAACTTTGTAATTAACACACGATCGAGATTATCACTCGATCGACTACAAAATATCTACTTTAATCGATATTTTTGACAACTCATCCAACAATAAAAACCCCGATCTCGATCGGTACTTTGACGTAAACATCTAGAGAGCTAATCGCCATAACCAGCAATGTGGCTGACGATGATACCGGAAGATGTCATGCTAATATAAATGAGATTTAGCGGTAATTGAGCTTCAAATCGCCGATATTTTATCATCTTAAATATATGATAGGTTTTTTTGCTAGATTCAGCAATATCCATATCTGTTTTTATGAAAATCTTGTATGCCAATGCGATCGAGTATTGAGGAAAAATATTAATAATGAAACGATTAACATACTATGTTGTCTTTTGGCTATTCAGTCTAGGAGGTGTTGCTAACGCACAGCCTAATATTAAGAGTGAATCGATCGGCCAACAGCAATCGAGTGCCACTTCATCTGTTACAAAAAAAATAACTGCCGATCGTATTCTAGCTCAAATCGCTCCATCAAAGCCCACTCTAGCCGATGCTCTGAGTCAAGCTCCCGCAGATCGCTCTGTAGAAAATCGGTCGATCGATATTAAAACCGATCGGCTAGAGACAGTCGATACAGATAATACAGCGCGACCCGAAATGCCACCTGGGTTTGTAGTTAGACCCCAGGCTCTGAGTAGAACTCCCGAAGATCGCTCCTTAGAAAATCAGTTGATTGATATCAAAAACGATCGGCCAGAGACAGCCGATAAATATAATACCTATCAACCCGAAACGTCACCTGGGTTTTCAGTTTTTAATCCAGTCGGGTTTGGGGCTGACAACAACCTGTTATTTTTGTCTCTAAGCTATCAAAATCGGACGAGATTTACCCGCACGGCTGATGGTGAGGCAGGAATTGGTTTTGGGTTGGGCGATGCGACAAAGTCGATTGGCGTGGAGTTATCCTATGGGATCGACAGCTTTGGGAGTAGTGCGGGGTTTGGGAGTGGTGGATTCAATGCCAAACTGCACAAACGATTGAATGACGATGCATCTGTGGCAGTTGGTTGGAACCAATTTGCTCGGCTCCAATTTCGTGGGGGCGCAAATGTGCCCTCTGATTATCCCCGAAATTCTTACTACGTAGTCGGTACGAATATTTTTCACACGCGCGAAGATATTAATGCTCCATTCAGTCGCGTGGCGATCTCTGGGGGCATCGGTAGCGGTGTGTTCTTGCGATTCGATCCCAAACTCAGTCCTGGGGATTCAAACAGAGGGGTGAATGTTTTTGGTTCGATCGGGGTGAGGATCGCCCGACCGATTAGTGCGATTATCGAATGGACGGGACAAGATGTTGGTGTTGGACTCTCGATCGCGCCGTTTAAAGATATTCCCTTAGTCATCACCCCAGCAATTCGGGATATCGCTGGCGCTGGCGATGGCGCGAGATTCATTTTAGGCTCGAGTATTGCGATTAACTTTTAAAGAAGTTGCTGAGTATTGCCAAATAATGATGTATCATTTAAGGCATTTGTAGTTTTGGCGCTCGACGATAATCTGGCGATCGACCATCAATTAAAATTGGAATCCTCATGTTGAAAATCTCTCAGTATCTCCAAACAATTCTCTACTTTAGTGCGATCGCATCGGCTACTGTAAATAGCTTGACACTATCTGCTAGTGCTAGCGATCGTCAATTTTCTACGCCGTCGCTCCCACAAGTACAGCTCCTGGCTGGCACTAATGTTAGCAATAGCGGTGGTAGCAATGTCAGTAATACCACTGGTTCCAATGTTAGTAATACAACTGGCTCCAATGTCAGCAATACTTCTGGCACTAATGCTAGTAATGCTACTGGTAGCGATCCCGATAAACGAACTGGCCGTTATGATGTAGATACCAGTTCTCGCGCTGACAAAATCTTGTCGAGATATAGCAATGCTTTGAGCGATTACGATCGCGCAGCGACAGTTTTAGCTACTGCAGAATCAAATCCTGGCAGTAGCAACCGCAGCGAATTGATGAATGCAAAAACTGCCGCAGCGACAGAATTAGCTAAGGTCAGAGCCGAGGCTAAGAACTTTGTGGAAACTGTCAAACCTAATTCGGGTAATTCTGCCAAAGCTTTTAACCCCAGTTGGTAGATTCAGATCTTGCACCAGTTTAAAAATACTATTACTAATCGTAGATCCAGGGTACCCACAAGGGGCACCCCTACCGGTTAATTGTGTAAGGGTGCCCCTGTCTTGACTGAAACCCTTGTAGAGACGAACCAATCGGGTCGTCTCTATATTTGTCTGTACTGGTGTGGTAGTTGCGCTAAACGATCTGGAGATCTACCTCCCAGACTGAATTTTTTGTTATGCCTAAACTCTCGATCGACGGATATCGTTCGGTCGGTGGTCGCTTAGCGCAACGATAATCGCAGGATCGATCGGGTAAAATGTGCCGTGCGGGAGCGGAAATTGTTAAGATAGACAACAGTGATGAAACTGCGATCGCCTCTCGCGTGTGGAAGACCGTTAATTCGATCGACTCACTGGGCGCGCTCGATAGTCAACTACAAATTGTCCTTAATCGGATTTAAATGATGGCAGCCGCAGTACTTATTCAAAATCTGTGCAAGAGCTATGGTGATGTCCCAGCGGTTAAAGACGTATCTTTTCAGGTCGAGCCTGGAGAAATTTTTGGGTTGTTGGGACCTAATGGCGCAGGTAAAACAACTACCATTCGCTGCCTCTGTACTCTTGCTAAGCCCGATTCGGGTACGATCGAAATCGGTGGTATTTCGGTGCTCGATTATCCGCGCGAAGCCAGGAAACGCCTCGGCTATGTCGCGCAGGAAGTCGCGCTCGACAAAATTCTGACTGGTCGCGAACTGCTCGAACTTCAAGCCGCACTCTACCATATTCCGAAAGTAGCGGCGCGCCAACGCATCGAAGTATTGCTAGAAATCCTCGATTTACACAGTTACGCTGACAAAAAGACTGGCACCTATTCGGGGGGATTGAAACGTCGGCTCGACCTCGCAGCGGGGCTACTCCATCAACCGGAAGTATTGATCCTCGACGAACCAACGGTAGGGTTAGATATCGAGAGTCGAGTAGTGGTGTGGGATTTCTTACGCCAACTAAGAGCCAGTGGCACGACGATCCTGATTACTAGTCATTATCTCGAAGAAGTAGACGCTCTAGCCGATCGGGTGGGCATTATCGATGGTGGTTTGGTAATTGCGGAAGGCACGCCCTCTGCGTTGAAAGATTGCTTGGGTGGCGATCGAATTACGCTGCGGATTCGCGAATTTACGCCGTTATCAGAAGCCGAAAAAGCCAAGCATTTATTAGGTAGTATCCCTTTCGTTCGGGAGGTAACGATCAATGCCAATCAGGCGAACTCACTGAATTTGGTGGTTACCGCCGATAATGCCAATAATAATGATGTACTGACGACAATCCAACGAGCGTTGCAAGCTGCGGAATTACCGATCTTCGGGATCGCCCAATCCCGTCCGAGTTTGGATGATGTTTATTTAGCAGCGACAGGCAAAACCCTCCTCGATGCCGAACTAGCTGCTGCTAGCAGTCGCGATCTCAAAGCCGAGAAAAAACAAAGTATGCGATAGGAACGGGGGATTTGATGCAGGCGCGATTTAGTCGCAAATTAGGTTTGTTACTGATTATCGTTTCCTGCGGGATGTGGGCGGCGGTTTTAGTCGTCCCATTCTTGCCCTGGGCCAGTAGCGTACCACCGAGCACCGCAATCGCCCAAAAAGCGCTATTAACCACTAGTCTACTCATCGCTAGCGAAGTAATCTTCTGGCTGGGCATATTATTATTAGGTAAGGAACTTGCCAGTCGCTATCGGCAAAAATTGAATCCTTACTATTGGTGGAAAAAAGTTACTCAAAAAAGATTCTAAGCAACTCACGATCTCCAAGCTATTTTCAGGCGCTGGCTCGATGTTGTTAAAGAACTAAAATAATCGAGATTTCTCAGACAACGGCGAAGAAATAGAATAATCGACAACTCATAAATTCATCACTCTATAAATTTAGCACTAGCCTATCATGAGCGGCACTATCAACACCTCCGAACTTATCAACTCGCGATCGCGCGATCTCGATCCATCAAGCGACCCGTCACAATCGGATCTGGCGGATTTTATTCAAGAAACCTTAGCTCTAACTAAACGGCTGTTTATTCAACTCCAGCGTCGCCCATCGACATTAGTTGCCGGAATAATTCAACCATTGATGTGGTTGGTATTATTTGGCGCATTATTTCAGAATGCGCCGCAAGGGATGATGGGGAGTGACTTAAATTATGGGCAGTTCTTGGGTGCGGGCATCATCGTATTTACGGCATTTGTCGGTGCGTTAAATGCTGGATTGCCAGTAATGTTCGATCGCGAGTTTGGCTTTCTCAATCGCTTGCTCGTCGCTCCGCTCGCGTCTAGATATTCGATCGTCGCTGCTTCGGCGATTTATATCGTCGCACTGAGTCTGGTACAGACAGCCGCAATTATCGGACTGAGTGCCTTGATGGGTGCGGGTTTGCCGAGTGTGCTGGGACTGGCAATTATCGGATCGATCGTTCTCTGTTTAGTCTTGGGTGTCACTGCATTGAGCTTAGGCTTTACCTTTGCGTTACCCGGACATATCGAATTGATTGCGGTAATTTTCGTCATCAACCTGCCCTTATTATTTGCTAGTACTGCTTTAGCCCCATTATCATTTATGCCCGAATGGTTGCAGGTTGTCGCTTGTCTCAATCCACTTACATATGCGATCGAGCCGATTCGCCATCTGTACACGCATCCACAGTGGAGTGCGATCGATACTGTATTGCAAGCGCCGTGGGGAGCTGTGTCTTTTGGCACCTCGCTGTTAGTCCTAGTGGGGTTTGCTGGATTTACCCTAATCGCAATTCAACCCCTGTTAAAACGGAAATTAGCCTAGTCATAGGAACTATTTGAATATTTCGGACATCGTGACTTTTATCACCTACCCAAACAATTTACCGCTTCGTTAAAATGAATAGATAGTCACTCTCTCATCGCGAGCTTGGCGATCGAAATAGCGGCAGTGGCAATCTTATCTTATTTCCTCTCCCGTAAATAATTATGAAACTTTTCCTCACTTCGACAACGATCCTATTTGGCTTAACAGTTGCACTCGTACCCACGATCGCATCGGCTCAATATAGTAGTGGTGGCTTCGGTAATAGTGGCGACAACCGCGATCCCTTTAATAGAGCTTCAGCAGGCGACACCTCTGGACTGATGCAGTTGCTCAACCAAGCGCAATTAAACGGACGGAGCAATCCTAATGCTATCAACGAACAGCAAGAGCAGCTAAATTCGGCAACTGCTGATTTTCGCGCTCGTCAAATGCAAGCCCTCAAAGATCGCAACAAGAAAAACGTTCCAGCAACTGCTGTTAAATCGAAGTAGTAGTTGAATTGAATCGGCAAGCGATATCTGCCAAATACTTAAAGATCGTCCGGAATTATTGGCATCGTCAGCGTATTAAATTGTAAGTATGACTCATTTCAATTAAAACGCCCGATGAAACAATTTCACTTAGCTGCTACCATGATTTTTAGCCTAGCGACACCATTATTAATCCAGGCAATCTCGCCGACAATGGCGGTAGCTCAAGCCAATAGTCCGAATGGTGTCTTTGCCGATCGAGAATGGACTGTGACTGTCTATTATGAAAATAATAGTTACCACTATCGCGGCTTCAATCGGCTGACAAATAGCTCGATCGAATTATCCGGTGCTACTTCATCTAGCGATCGTCAACGAAAATACTATATTTGGAATAATGGTGGCACTCGCTATCGCGTGAGTTGGAATCGGCAAGATCCAGATTTTATCCGCATTCAAGTCAAGACTCCAAATGGGAAAGAGGTGTTAAATCGTTTATTAGCGCGCTCTGGTGAAGGCGGGATGTGAGTTATCAGTAATGCGATCGCTGATAACTCACAGCTGGCACTAGTATATATACTCGCGATCGCATTGCGCTAGGGTACCGATAAAGAGCACTGGTGGATTATGGCAGCACCAGTAGATCCAGGGTACCCACAAGGGGCACCCCTACAGATTAATTGTGTGGCAGGATGGTTTCGTACAAGAAAAGAAAAATCTCTTAGTTCACTTCAGTGAACTTTCGCTGTTAGCCCGAAATTCATTTCAGGGCGGTTGAAGACTAAGCCCCAAGGTTTGTGCATTTTTCTTTTCTTGTATGAAACCACCCTGCTACAGATTAATTGTGTAGGGTTGCCCCTATCTTGACGTTTTTTTATTCGGGCGGAACTCCCGAATAAAAACGCCGCTTGTGGGTACCCTTGAATCTCCGCTTCTACTAGTCATTATGTAGTGTTTATTTAGCTTTAAAATCTAACGTTTAGTAACCAAAATAGTGTAGACAAAAAAACTCGCGATCGTTAGACAGATCGTGCCCAGTAAGATTCCACCTGGCAGAAAAGTTACGACTCGGAAACCGCGTAATAAAAACAGTAAAATGCTCAGTCCGAGCGCGATACTAAAAATATAGGCAAACTTCTGAGTTAACGGCATATAATAACAATCTCACTGTAAAAATTCGAGTTAGCCTGTTAATGAGTCTCGACGACCGCCAAAATCTCACATCTGTTCGATCGCTCAGACGCATCCTCTTGAGCGTACTGACTATTTTTGTCCTGATCAAACTTATTTTCTCATTGATTGCCACGATCGATCGACCTCAGATTCAAGGCAAATTTGAGTTATACCAAACTAATCTCGTCCTCGATGCATCGGAGTGGAAACCGACGGCAGATGCGGCGGCGTTGGATGAATTAAAAACGGCGATCGTCGGTACAGATGTGCTCGAATCGGCAAGTAAGCAATATCAAACCGCGCGAGAAACCGATCTAAAAACGATCGCGAAACTCGACAGCGATTTATCCGAGTTGGAGACAACAGCAGTCGCAGGCAAAATCGATAAATCGGTGAAGTTGCAAATAAAATCGATCGAACAAACGATCGCTGCGGCAAAATTAGAAGTCGCCAAAATCGATCTTCGGCTGGGTATTTTTCAAGCAGCTCAAAACCATCCAGACGCGGCAATTGAGACTTGGCAAACAGTCCGATCCAATGCCCAACAATCTCAGCCTAAAAATGTTGCAGCATCACTAATTGCAATTTGGCAAAAATCTGCGGAAATTAATGCCAATACCTTACCGCAAATCGAAGCGGAAATTAATACCAACTTTGATGGCTGGTTTCGCGATGGCGTTCGGCATCAATTGTATGCAAACTTAGGCGACTCCCAGGAATTAGCGCAACTCGATCTCACTGCACAATCCCGTGCCAAAAATGCTTTAATCAAATTAGCTGCCAATACGGTTCCGCGCGTAATCTTAGGTTTGATTGGAGTCGGCTTAATCATCTTTTATACAGTTAGATTTACCATCCAGATCGTTCAAAAACAGCCAGATCGATCGGTTGCAGATATATTGTTAGCCAAGCTAGATACGCCCTGGATATCTCCTTGGGATTGGGAGATCGTCTGGCAAGTATTTATGCTGGGATTCTTTTTTGTCGGTCAGTTTTTACTACCGTTCGGATTTAGCACATTCATCAATCCAGCACAGCTTACCATTCAAGGGCAGGGATTTTATGTATTTAGTAGCTATGTTTTGATGGCTGGTTTGTGCTTGGGCGTGTTGTATCTATCGATTAAAAATTATTTACCATTACCGCCAGATTGGTTTAAATTTAACTGGCAATCGAATTGGCCGTTATGGGGCATTGGTGGTTATTTAGTCGCCACCCCGATCGTAATTGTCGTATCTGTATTAAACGAGCGAATTTGGCAAGGTGAAGGTGGCAGTAACCCGATCTTACAAATCGTCCTCGAAGGCAAAGATCCGATCGCGTTATTGCTGTTTTTCATGACTGCGGCAGTGGCAGCGCCACTATTTGAAGAATTCTTATTTCGGGGATTTCTGTTACCTTCCCTGACTCGCTATGTCCCTGTCTGGGCTGCGATCGGGTTGAGTGGGTTATTGTTTGGTGTCGCGCATCTGAGCTTGTCGGAAATTATTCCGCTCACAACGCTCGGGATCGTGCTGGGGGTAGTTTACACGCGTACCCGCAATCTCCTCGCCTCGATGCTATTGCATAGCTTATGGAATAGCAGCACGTTGGTTAGTTTATATATTTTGGGAAGTAGTAATTAATCTGAATTAGCAATAGTTTATTTAACCTGAAGCTTGTATTTCGTCCAGACTTGAGCCTTAGTATCGATCTTTTTGGGGAAGCGCCAGCGGATATAGTCATAAGCTGATGCAGGTGCTTCCTTATTGTCGATTTTCGGCTTGGCAACAAATGTTTTGCCACCATCGACACTAAATAATAACTCAGCACCATCGATGCCAGTAGCAGAGTTCTTGAGATAGTTAGTCCCACGCGGAATCGGTTGTTTTAACATCAGATTCTTGAGCGGACAATGGCTGTTATTTTTGGCAATAACGGTGTATTGAATGATATCTCCTGGTTTGACCGCTGCTTTACCCACGATCGGTTGGAATACGACTTTTTTATCTTTTACTACTTTCTTGTCAGCTTTGAGGGTGAGGATCACGCGCTGGTTTACGGGCGATTTATCTACGCAAGGAGGTCGTCGGGATTTCGATTTAGCTTGCAATGGAAGTTGCAGGGTTATCAACCAAAAGATCGCTGCGATCGGAACAACGGCACTGAAACTAGCGAATAAGGATTTGTACACGATCGGATCTGATTTAGCAATATGTCTAAAGTAATATAATCGACCAGACGCGCGATCGAGCGATAAAGTTGCCAGATCTCCGGACTTTGACTGCGACTATAGATGCAAGTGAGATTTTTAATTGTAGGCTTCCTGACGATCGGTTGCAGCAATCGCGATCGAACCCCAATACTTCTCGGTTAAAAACTGCTAGCGACTGAAGTCGCCGCTAATGATACAAAGTCCGCCTAAGCGGACTAATTAGATTAACCGAGAAGTATTGGATCGAACCCGATCTCCTAGATACACCCAACGAAGCTACAATACTCTATGACAGACTGCACCACCGATTTAACTCGATTCACATACAGACAATGACTCTAGACTGGATTAGCCCCGCCGAACGCCTCCAATCGCTGCCTCAATACGTCTTCGCTCGGTTGGACGAACTCAAAGCCAATGCCCGCAGTCAGGGGATCGATCTGATCGACTTGGGCATGGGCAATCCAGATGGGGCAGCGCCAGCACCAGTCATTGCCGCAGCCAAAGCCGCACTCGATGAAGCCACCAATCATGGTTATCCCCCTTTTGAAGGGACGGCGAATTTTCGTAAATCGATCGCCGATTGGTATTTTCGGCGCTATGGTGTCACCCTCAACCCCAATAGCGAAGCCCTCCCCCTGCTCGGTTCCAAGGAAGGCTTGGCACATCTGGCGCTCGCCTATATCAATCCCGGCGATACCGTATTAGTCCCCAGCCCATCATATCCCGTGCATTTTCGGGGGCCAGCGATCGCTGGTGCAGATATTTATAACATCATCCTCAAGCCGGAAAATGATTGGGCGATCGATCTCAGCACTATTCCCGTAGATGTCGCCCGCAAAGCCAAAATTCTATTTTTCAATTATCCTAGCAATCCTACTGGCGCGACGGTGCCGCGATCGTTCTTCGAGGATGTCGTCGCCTTTGCTCGCGAATATCAGATCCTGCTAGTTCACGATCTCTGCTACGCCGAACTCGCCTTCGATGGCTATCAGCCCACCAGCCTGTTAGAAATCCCTGGCGCTAAAGAAATCGGCGTTGAGTTCCACACGCTGTCCAAAACTTATAATATGGCGGGCTGGCGCGTCGGTTTTGTCGTCGGCAACAGTCAAATCATCCAAGGACTGCGCACGCTCAAAACCAATCTCGACTACGGAATTTTTGCCGCGCTGCAAACTGCCGCGCAGACGGCACTCGAACTGCCAGATGAGTATGTCACCCAGGTTCAAAATCGCTATCGCGAACGCCGCGACTTTATGATTTCGGGGCTGGCTGAACTAGGCTGGGAGATTAAACCCACCAAGGCAACGATGTATCTGTGGATTCCCTGCGCTGTGGGGTGGAATTCGACTGATTTTGCCCTGATGGTATTGCAAAAAACTGGGGTGGTGTTTACGCCAGGTAATGCCTTTGGGATCGGTGGCGAAGGTTATGTCAGAATCAGTCTCATCGCCGATCTCGACAGGTTGGGAGAGGCAATCGATCGACTCAAAGCTGCTGGGATCCGGTACCAATAACTACTAGTGGCTAGTTGCTAGGCGAACGTACTTCAAGTAAATTATTTCGATAGATTTAGATAAAGCAATTGGGAGACTAAAAACTGCAAAAATTCGGTATCGAAATTAGTAGATTGCCTACTAATTAATAGTAGATAGTTGGTTGCTCTAATTTGGAGAGAGGAAAACGATGACAGACAACGCACGCGAGAGCGAGCTAGAACAGAATTTGCGAGCGGCAGCACTAAACCAGCGGATGAGTGCGACAAACGAACTGGCAACTTATCCAGCAACTGTGGCGCTACCGATCTTCAAAAGATTGTTAGCAGAAAAAGATGTCGGCTTGCGGCGGCTCGCGGTGATGGGTTTGGGCAAGCATCGCAGTGATGAATCGTTTGAGGCGCTAAAGACGATCCTGAGTAATAATGGCGATCCGATTATCTTAGCCGATGCCGCTGATGCGATCTTTGACTTTGGCGATCGTGCGATACCGATCCTCCAACAATTATTCGATCGATCGCCGCAACCATCCCAATGGCAGATTCGCCAAACGATCGTGGCTTTATTTTTAGATACGGAGCATTATGATGCCATATTAGCTGTTGCTAGCGCCGCTTTAACTGACGAAAATGTGATAATTCAAGAACTGGGTGTGAGAGTATTTAAGCAGATGCTGCAATCGCCCTGCAAAGAATTGGCATTGGAACTGCTGCTAAAATTTGCCGCAGATCCTAACTGGCAATTGCGTTGGAGTGCGGCGAGATCTCTGCATGGTTGCGCGGAACTGCAAGCTAGGGAATCGATTGCGCGACTCCAGCAAGATGAAGATTTTCGAGTTATTGCTGCGGCATTAGAAGGCGTAGGTGTACGAGAACGTGAGGTTGAATGATTGGCTTTTGAGGATCCTAGGATTGGTATCCATCCCAATTTATTGATTACTATTGCTTCTTACGACCGTAAAGAAAGTAGCCTCCAAATATAAACACAGTACATCGTGGCAACCAGTTTCCCAGAACTTCCCGATCGTCAAAATAGGTGTTTGGTGTTGTCTCCTGTGCGTGCTGCTGCCGATCGATCTCTTTAGGGGACATGCTCAGTGCCGATTGGGGACTGAGGCAAAGAGTTGACGTATAAAGAATCGCTGTAACTGTGAGTAGCGGAAATAATTGTTTTCCTGACATCTGACTTGTCCTCAAATTGAAACTACGGTTTATCTCCACATATATGTATTCTTGCGAGCCTGCATCCGATCCGGATGAAACCTAATATCATAGGCGTTCGAGGATCGAACCGATCGTGAACGCCGAGATAGCGGATAGAGCACTTCCTATGCCTAAAAACATTACCAGCATCAAAGCAAGTAGACCGTAGTTATTTGTTTTCAACTTCCTTAGTGCTGGAAAGAACTTACTAAAAATATAAAATCCATCCAGCGGGGGAATCGGCAGACAGTTAAATAAAAATAAATTAAAGTTGACAATTGCTGCCATAAAGAAAAAATCTCGACTTAAGAATTGCGAATACATAGAAAGTTTTAGTGCTATGACACATATAAATCCTAAAACGAGATTCAAAAGAGGCCCCGCTGCTGAAACTAGAAAATCTCCCCATTGGCGCGACCTAAATTTACTTGGATTGACAGGCATAGCACCCCAAGCTATCCCAAATAGGCAGAGAACAACCAGTGATTCTGCTCCCATGTGTACCAATGGGTTCAGAGTTATGTGTCCAGATCTACTCGGTGTATTGTCACCTTGGCTCAAGGCGACTACCCCATGAGCCAACTCATGCAGACAAATAGAGAAAATCAGAATCACAATTAGTCTAAAGTAACTAAGTGGATTTTCTGTCAACATTTGAATCATCACAAGCTTTAAATCCCAGATAGAATAGATTAGGCTGCTACATTACCAAACACAGCAACAGTAATATTTACAACACCTCTTAATATCTATCCGGAAACTAATTAATCTACTAGTCAATCATTCCAATAACGATCGCCACCATAGCCTTAAACGTAGAAATAATTGCTGTGGAGCGCTTTTGGGCAATTTTGCTTCGCTTGGGCGGTGATTGGCTATTGGGTCGATAAATGGGTACGTGAGATCGTATTTGTCCGCTTCTTTAGCAACATTTTCCTCCCCACCAAACCAAACCTCTCACCTCGATCGGTTTCGATCGTCGAGAATGTAGCGATAAGATAAGAGAATGTTGCATGAGGTGCTGTCATGTCTCAAATTCCGAGTGGCGTAGAAGTAGAAAGACATCGAGCCGCAATGACGCGGGTGGAACTATCGCGTCCGATCCGGCTGGCGCTCGAGTCTGGTATTATCACGACAGAGACGACAATTTTTGACTATGGCTGCGGACTCGGCGGCGATGTGAGGCGATTGCAGGCAGCGGGCTACAATTGTGATGGTTGGGACCCATATTATTTTCCGGATATCGAGCGGCGATCGGCGGATATAATTAATTTAAGCTACATCATTAATGTCATCGAAGATCCGGCAGAACGCGATCGAGCATTAATCCAAGCCTGGGAATTAACAGGACGAGTACTAATTGTCGCCGCACAGATTTTAGTTAATGAGTTGCGGGGAATGTTGGCTTATGGCGATGGGATTTTAACCAAGCGGAATACCTTCCAAAAATATTATCAGCAAGCCGAATTAAAAGAATATATCGATCGGATTTTAACAGTCGATGCACTGCCAATCGGGTTGGGTATTTTTTTAGTCTTTCGCGATGAATGCCAAGCAGAAAGTTTTCGCGCCGAGCGGCTCTATTCGCGACTAATAACGCCGAGAGTTAGAGTTGAAAGCAAGCGATTTGAAGACTATCAATCACAACTCGCACCGCTGATGGAATTTGTCAGTCAGCGCGGGCGCATTCCGATTAAAGGAGAACTAATCGAAGCAGCAGAATTAAAGCGAGAATTTAGAACGATCGAGCGCGCATTTCAGATTATTTTAACCGCTACCGATGAAGCAGATTGGGATGCGATCGCTTATCGGCGATCGTTAGATTTACAAGTTTATCTCGCGCTGGCTCAATTCGGACAAGGACGCAGCATCAGGAAACTATCTCCAGCAATGAGATCGGATATTAAAGCCTTTTTTGGCAGTTATGATGAAGCTTGTGAAGTTGCCGACAGGTTGCTATTCAAAATCGGGCAACCAGGCGTAATTAAGCAAGCATGTCAACAGAGTAAGATTGGTAAACTATTACCTGCGGCTCTCTACGTTCACATCTCGGCGTTAAATGAACTCGATCCCAAACTCCGGCTCTATGAAGGTTGTGCCAGTCGGAATATCGGGGGTACTGAAGATGCCAACATTATCAAATTTCATACCGATAAACCTTGTATCTCTTATCTCTATTACCCAGACTTCGATGCGATCGCACATCCGGCTTTACAATGGTCGATGTTAATCGATCTCCGCGATTTGAGCGTCAAATTTCGCGATTATTCGCAACAGGAAAATTTACCGATCCTGCATCGCAAAGAAACATTCCTCAGTGAGAGTCATCCACTCTATGCTAAATTTGCTAAATTAACCAAAGCTGAAGTTAAAGCTGGACTATTGAGCGAAACTAAAACGATCGGCAATCAACAAGGATGGGAACGCCGACTTGCAGAATGTGGCGTATCGATCGTCGATCATCGCATTTCTAAACTTTAACAATCTAGCGATCTGTCCAAATTTAGGTGAATATTCCGAAAATTACCGCTTAATAACTGTTAGATTACATGGCATTAATGGGTATATTTATCATACGATCCATCTCTTTAAGTCTTTAAGCAAACAATATGAGCTTTGAATTAGTTGAGTCGAGTGTCTTGAAGATTTGTAAGATTTGTATTCATGAATTAGTTGGCCTAGCGGATCACTACTTCCTGAGCGAATTTAATAATATTGACAACCAAATCGCAGAGGTTTTGAGCGATAACTTAAGAAAAACAAAAATTGAAAGAGCTAATCGTGAGCGTATCGAGTTCTGGAAATCCAGAGGAGTTGACGCTAAATAACTTTTACGAGCTTGTCTGATATTTAAGATGCTTACAGTTTTAACCTGCACACATTACTAACAGCTATTACTTACTTTTCTGCTGGCAATATTTTCTCGATCGCTTGTTTGACAAACATCTGCAAAAACTCATCCTTCCGATTTAATTGAAATTGTTGCTGCACTACTTCTGCCATTCCCCCATCGCCCCAGGTGCGATTTTGCCGAAAGTATTCGATAAAACTGCGACCCGCAATTCGTGTTAGATATGCAGCCGTAATCCCTTGAATTCCTTTGCCAAGTGCGTAGGTAGTGACATTAACAGTTAACACCGCAGATAAGACTTGAATCGCGCCTTTAACGATGCCCAAACTCGTCAGCGTTTTACCCAAGGAAAGTGCCAATTCTTGCGCCGTATCCTTATTTAGCTCGCAGCCGTAGATCTTCCCGATTTCGATAATCATTTGGGTATTAATTGCCGCTGTCGCCAGAAAATCGACGACGGGTAACGGGGTTGCGACAACCACACCCGCCCCGATCCATTGATAGCGATTTACTACCCGATCGGCTTGACGGCGACGTTGTTCTTCGATCAGCTCCCGCGCTTCTGCCCCTAGACGGTGCGATTGGAGCAAAATGTTGTCTGCTACCAAATCCTCTCCTTCAGCGCGGAGAACGGCAGCTAGACGGCGAATTAGAGGTAAAATATCGGGATCGGGAGTAAATATTTCGCCCGATTCTAATCTGACTGGTTGCGGGTTAGCCGCGATCGCGATGACATCTTGGGCTTCGATCTGTTGCCGAACGCGGCGTTGGAGCTGGGCGACAATTGCATCTCGATCGACTGGTGGATATAAATCGGTTTTGTTGAAAATTAACAGCGATCGTTTGCCGATTTCTGCCAATCCCATCAGGGGAATATATTCAGATTCGCGTAAGTCATTATCGACGACAAATAGTAGCAGATCCGCCGCCGTAGCTAGATCTCTAGCGATCGCTTCGCGGTGCGTTCCGGCGATGCCAGCTTCGAGGATTCCTGGTGTATCCGTCAGTAAAATTTGTCGCTCCAAGCCTTTTAATTCGAGCGTGTATGTCTCCCCGCGTGTCGTCGTCCCCATCGGCGCGCCCACTTCGCCGACGATCCGCCCGATAATGGCATTAATTAGCGAGGTTTTGCCAGCCGAACCCGTACCGAACACGACGACACGAATCTGTCCCCGCGCCAGATTTTCGGCGATTTCGCGTGACTTATCGATTAAGGCTTGACGGGTGACTTCATCTTGAATTTGTTGGAGCTGTAACTCGATCGCGCGGAGATTGGCGGTAGCTGCGGCGGTTTTTTCAACGGGGACTTTTGGTAATTCCGGCTTTTTAACTGGCGTTTTGCGCCACCAGCCTTGGAAGATTCCAACATAATAGATCCCGATGGCAATCGCGATGCCAATTAGCAGCAAAATCCCCAGCAACAGCGGCGTTGCCAACCACGGAGTCGTCCAACTCACTTGGACGTAGAGCGCATACAGCGAATTAATCAACCAGAGCGACAAAATCGCAGTCGTAATGCCAATAATCGCGATCGACCAAGAACGGGGTAGGCGCATATTTTAAGTTAATAGCGGTCTGTCTATTATCGTAGTTGAAATTACCGCTACCTCGATCGGCTGAGATTAAAATAGCTCGGCCACAACCAGTGGCAAGTGGAATTCGATCGAACCTTGCTAAAATAGGAGATGCTCTACACAGCCGAATTTTCCCATGCTAGAAAACCGCGACTATACTTTGATTATCGACAAAAGTGGTAGCATGTCAACTAAAGACAAGCCGGGTGGTTCTAGTCGGTGGCAAATCATGCAGGAGTCCGCATTGGCTCTAGCACATAAATGTGAAGAACTCGATCCAGATGGAATAACTTTTTATCTCTTCTCTGGTAAATTCAAACGTTACGATAATGTCACAGCAGCTAAAGTTACAACTATTTTCCAGGAGAACGATCCATCTGGAAGAACGGATTTAGCAAGCGTGTTGAAAGATGCTATTGATAACTATTCTCAACGGAAATCTAGTGGACAATCTGCTACTAATGGCGAGATGATTTTGGTTGTCACCGATGGCGAACCTGACGATCGCAAAGCAGTAGTAAAGGTAATTATCGATGCGACTCAGAAACTCGATCGTGATGAAGAGTTAGCGATTTCATTCATTCAAGTCGGTGCCGATGCCACGGCAACTGCGTTTCTAAAAATTCTCGATGACGATCTTGGCAAAGCTGGGGCAAAGTTTGATATCGTCGATACGATTACGATGGATGATATGGAAGATCTCACACTCAAGGAAGTGTTACTGAGTGCGATTAACGACTAAGTTTTAAAGGAGAGCGCCACTCGACAGACTCAGCCATTCGTTCGATCTCAAACTAAGTTCGAGCGTCATCTTTATCCAATTGTAAATTTAACTCGATTGTCTCAGCCACAGACTTACGACAGCCAGCATTACCAGACAATAATATCGTCCCAGAAATAAAACTTCCAGATCCCCGACTTCTTTGAGAAGTCGGGGATCTGACCCACTAGCTAGACACCACTGGTAGATAGAATCTACTTCAAATAAACGATCGTCACACCACCGCCACCATCTTTTTCACCAGCCAATTCAAATCGACTGACTTGAGGATGAGTTTTTAAAAACTCATGTACCCCTTCTCGCAACTTCCCAGTTCCTTTGCCGTGAATTACCCACAGGATCCCGGATTGATAAGCTTTACCGATCGCGGCTTCGATTGCACTCTCCGCATTTGCTACGCGTTGTCCGCGAATGTCGACGGTATTTGTCGATGTCCGAATCGCTACTACCGGAACGGTCGGAGTGACGGTAGATTTAGTAGTGTTATTTTGAGTTTTAGCTGCGGATTTTTTCTCGGGAATCGTGGCTTTCTCGCCAGTCAGCGACTCAATGTCTGCAAGAGAAACATTCATCTTCATGATGCCAAATTTGACATTGAGATTGCCATGTTCGTCAACGGCGCTCAAGACTTCAGCTTTTTGCCCGATTTTCGGAATGCGGATGCGATCGCCAACTTTGGGATTGAAGCCTGGGGGCGGCTTGGGAGTCGATCGCGCGGACAATCGACGATTTGACACCGCATCCAGTTCTGAGGTAGCTTGTTGGGCCGCTTGGGCAGTTTGTGGGCCTTGTTGAAGTTGCCGAATTACTTGGGCGATTTCGCCTTTGGCTTCGGCAATTGCGGCTTGAATCGCGCGTTCTTGATTGGCTTTGAGTTCCTGTTCCCGCGCTTGTAATTCGGCGGCTTTTTGCGAAACTTCTAGATAAAATGCCTCTGCCTGTTTCAAGATTTTGGCAGCCTCATTCGCCTTAGTTTCTTGGCTGCGCCGCTGCGCTTCCAGTCCAGCGATTACTTCATTGACTTCCTGAGTCGCCCCCAAAACCACCTGCGATTTGGCATTGTCGATCACTTCCGGATTCAACCCCAATCTCCCCGCGATCGACAGCGCATTCGATCGACCGGGAATGCCCCATAATAAGCGATAAGTCGGCGACAAACTCACGTCGTCAAACTCCACCGAAGCATTTTCAAACCGGGAATCCTGATATTTGAGCGCTTTCAATTCCCCATAGTGAGTAGTCGCAATCGTCAACATCGCGCGATCGGCTAAATACTGTAATAATGCGATCGCCAACGCACTCCCCTCCGCCGGATCGGTGCCTGCACCTACCTCGTCTAGGAGGACTAATGCGGCAGGGTAATTGTGCTTAGGGGATTGAGGGGATTGTAAGTGGGTATCGTCAACCTGGAGGGTACCCACAAGGGGCACCCCTACGGATTCATCTACTCCGACATTAATCCCCTCCTGGGAGCGGTGCGCCACCGACGGGTTTCCCGTCGCACACGGCGCAACAAGACAGGGGGCAGGGGGTGGGTTCGTGTGCAAATTAGCACCATCAGCATTAATCGCCTCTAAAATCCGCCCAATCCGCCGAATATGCCCCGAAAAAGTTGACAGACTCTGCTGCAACGATTGCTCGTCCCCAATATCCGCCAAAATCAAATCGAACCAGGGCACCTCAACTGGCTCCCGAGCGGGGATAAATAACCCCACCTTTGCCATCAAAGCGACGATCGCGAGTGTTTTGAGGGTGACCGTTTTACCGCCCGTATTTGGGCCGGTAATCGTGACTACACGCAGATCGGGACGGATCGACAGATCGATCGGAACTACTTCGGCACCTTGCTCGTGACGGTGTTTCCAGATCAGCAATGGGTGGCGGAGTTGGCGCATGGTGATATATTCACCAGCGGATCGATCGATCAGTCGGGGTGGATTGGCTTCCAACCATAGGCTATATCTAGCTCTAGCCGTCGCCAGATCGATCGTCGTTGCAACTGCCAGGAGATGTTCGAGATCCGCTTGGACTTCATTCACCTTATCCGTAAGCAGTTGCAGCACGATTTCGATTTCGCGTTGCTCTTGGCGTTGGAGTTGGCGAAATTGATTGCCCAGATTGATAATGTACTGTGGCTCGACATATAGCGTCGAGCCGCTGCCAGAAGTATCGTGGACTACTCCAGGAATCAAATCCTTATGCGAAGCTTTAACTGGGATAACGAAGCGATCGCCCCGTTGAGTAATTAATGGCTGATGGATGGCATTGGATTGACGTTGGAGCAGATTGTTGAGAAATTGATAAATCCGATCGCGGAGTCCTTTAATTTTGACTCTAACTTCGGCTAATTTTTCACTCGATCGATCTGTCACATCTCCACGATCGTCGATACAGTGATATATCTCCTGTTCTAGCTCGGGATAGGTGCGGACATCGGCAATTAATGACTGTAAAACGGGGATATTTTCTGCACTATCGATCGTCCGCCGTAATTTTCGCATCCCTGCTAAAGTAGTCGCGATCTCGTGCAATTCTCGCCCAGACAGCATTCCATGTACCGAGGCGCGTTCGAGGGCATCGCCAAAATCTTCAATTCCATCGAACGACAACCCACCGATTAACTGGGTTTCTAACTGATAAATTTCTTTAGTCTGAGCGAGCAAATTGAGGCTGACACTAGGCTGCTGCGGAATGACTAAATGCCGTGCGGCGATCGCGCCTAACTTAGTCGCTGCAAATGTTGCCACCTGCTGGCACAACCGCGACCACTCTAATAATTCTAATGTCTCTGCCTGGATCGCCATTCTACACTCAATTTTGCACTTTCAATCATTATATGCTTTCGGTATTGGGTCATGGGTATCGGTCATTAGGGATACGAGTTCTTAGCCATTTGGATCGACCGCAGGCAGACGTTTGCGTCTGACTCTGACTGGACGTTGTTTCGGTGGTGTCTGGGCATCCTCACCCCGTGCTGCGGCGGATTTATCGATATTGCCAGCTTTAACCCAGCCTTGAAGATTATCTGTTTCCGATCGAATCAACACCCATTGTTTGTCAGGACTGGTTTTAATAATTGCCACCTTCGCATTAAATGCCACTCCCCCAAGCTTTTCGGCACCAGGATCGGGAGCTTTCTTGAGCGATAATCCATCTTTCCAAACTACTTTGGCATCATAAGCTTCTGGTGGGAGCTTTTCAATAACATTTGGATCTTTAACAACTGGCGACTGGTTGGGTTTGACAGCGGCAACAGTTTTGGGCTTAACTGCGGCAATCGGTGATTTGTATCCTGGACGCTCTTCGGCAAATACTGGCTTTGGCGGATGAGTATTCATCTGGGTAACGAAGAAATAATAACCCGCTCCACCCGCGATCGCACCCAATCCAACCAATCCCATGAGGACACCAATAAATAATTGTAGAGACTTTAATGCGGCATTCATAGATTAGGGAATAGGGGATAGGGGTTAGTGAACCTGATGGCGGCAAAAGAACCGGTAAAGATGCTCGGAGCGGCAGCGCTCACCTAACAAAATTAAGCCTAGCAATCGGTTGTAAATATAAGCGTAGATTTATCGATTAACCTCTACCGACACCACCTTGTCTGGATGCTAGTCGGGCTTTGCCAGAGTTTGCCCAATCTTGAAGAAATTGAATTTGGGCTTGGGCGGTGACGGCAAGCGGGATCATTTGACTTGCTGATTCTAGAATATCATCAGTAGTGAAATCGCGGTTTTGACTGAAGCCGATATGCATTGCTTCGATCAGAGTTTGCTCGATTTCAGCACCAGAAAAGTCCGGTGTTTCATATGCCAATCGATCGATATCATAATTTCCAAGATTATGGGGACGCAATTTAGTCAGATGGACGTTAAAAATTGCCCGCCGTTCTGCTCGCGTTGGTAATCCCACAAAAAAGATCTCGTCGAATCGACCTTTGCGTAACATTTCGGCGGGGAGCGAATCGATATTATTTGCTGTCGCAACGACAAACACGGGTGAAGTTTTTTCCGTCAGCCAGGTGATAAATGTCCCAAATACGCGACTGGATGTGCCTGCATCACCTTTCCCATCGACCCCAGCAAAAGCTTTATCGATTTCATCGATCCACAATACGCAGGGCGACAGCGCTTCGGCGAGTTGAATCATTTGTCTGGTTCGCGACTCCGATTCGCCTACCAATCCGCCAAATAGTCGTCCGACATCCAACCGCAACAGCGGTAAATACCAGTGATGCGAAATCGCCTTAGCAGTGAGCGATTTACCAGTCCCTTGAATTCCGACCAGGAGCAGCCCTCTCGGGTACGGGAGACCATATTGCCGCGCTCGATCGGAAAAAGACCCCCCACGGCGCAGTAACCAGTCTTTGAGATTATCTAAACCGCCGATATCGGTGATTTGTTCTTTGGCGGGATAGAAGTCGAGAATTTGGGTTTGACGGATGGTTTGGCGTTTTTCTTCAAGGACTAATTCGACATCTTCGGGACGAATTTCGCCATGAGTTGCGAGCGCGCGTGCTAATACCCGCCGAATGCGATCGAGTGATAAACCCTGACAAGCACGCACCAAGTCGTCTAAATTTTGGTTACTGAGATGATTGCCCGTAGCATTAATCAACCGCTCGATTTCGACTTTGATTTCGCTAGCGGTAGGGAGCGGAAATTCCAACACTACGATCGATTCGCTCAGATCGCTAGGAATGATAATCTGGGGCGAGAGGATGATGATATTTTTGGGTTCGGACTTGAGTTTGCGCGAGAGATTGCGAAGTTTTCTCGCCACGGAAATATCTTCCAGAAACCGATGGAAATCCCGCAGGATAAAAATTCCAGATACATCGGGACTGAGTTTATCAATAAATTCTAAGGCTTGCAGCGGGTTGCGCCTTCCATAGCCGTTATCGTTGGGATTGCCCTGATAACCATCGACAAAATCCCAAATATAGATGGGGCGATTCCCTTGCTGCTTGGCAACACGTTCGATCGCATTTTCCACCCGCTCTTCTTCGGTGGTGGGAATGTAGATCAGGGGATATCGCGCCCGCAGGAGTAGTTCAAATTCGGTACTAAAAGCCATATCTTAGATTATGACCTGCGGACTGGCAAATTACTAGTCGAAATGCTGGTAGTTGAAACCGCAGTTACAGAACCTAAGTTGCTACTTAACCTCAGTTCGGGATAAGAAAAATTGATTTGCTCCGTTCTAGCACTGCCCTGAACTGGAAGTGTCTCGTTCCGAGAGGCTTCGCCAACGGGCTAATAGCTCAAGTTCTCTGAAGAGAACTACCAAATTTCTTAGTTCGTTAAAACGAACTTTTGCTATGAGCAACTAATGTATTTGATGGCGGTGCAGAAACGAAGCTAGCAATCATCGGGTAATCCTTATCCCGAACTCACGTTACTTAGAAATGCCTACGATTGAAATCGTGGCTAATGATGCAAAGTCCGCCTTCGCGGACTGGTTTATTAGCCACGAAGGCGGGCTGTTGCCACGAGCGGCAACAGCCGGACTTTGCAACCTGATGAGTAGTTTCTAACCACTTTGGTTATAGGTTAGCAACTTAGCTTACTTATCGGAAATTTATTTGTCTCGATCGATTACGTAGGTTTAGTAAACACTAAAATATGCTGTTGTGGTAAATTGTCTTGAGTTTTTACCCACTTTAACCCAACTGCTGCCATTTCCTTTTTTACCTGTTTTTGGGTCATTTTATGCAAACCTTTAATCGGGATGAATGGGTTTTCACCGCGATATTCTACTAATACGATCCTGCCGCCTGGTTTTAAAGCTGTGACGATGTTGGTCATCATCTCGCGTGGATGATTAAACTCATGGTAGGCATCTACCATCAGCGCGACATCGACGGTATTTGCCGGTAAATTAGGACTGGTTTCTGTACCGAGCACTGGCTCGACATTACTAATTTTTTTATCCTTCTTTAAAAAGCTAAGCATGTCAATCATTTCTGGTTGAATATCTACTGCTAGGACTCGTCCTTTCGGTACCAACCGCGCCATCCGAAAGCTAAAATATCCCGTTCCCGCACCAATATCCGCAACGATGTCAGTCGGTTTGAGGTTGAGTGACTGAATTACTACCGTTGGTTTCTCTTCGACATCGCGCGTCGATCTCTCCAACCACATCGCTTCGGTATGCCCCATCACCTTGGCGATCTCTCGACCCATGTAGAATTTGCCAATCCCATCGGGACTCGCATTAGCAATCTGTGCGGTGAAACCGGGTGTAGAAATCCAGCAGACGATCGAACACGCACAAATTACCAGCCAGCGATTGAAGTGATTTAGCATAGATACCAAAGGATGAATCCTGTTTATTTAAGCCTAACGCCTGAGGATGAATTAGGGCGCTAGAAAAAGATCGCTACGACAGTTGACAAGTAAAAGATAACAGTGCATAATGAGATCTGTTGAATAAATGGGACTGTAGCTCAGTTGGTTAGAGCGCGCGCCTGTCACGCGCGAGGTCGCGGGTTCGAGCCCCGTCAGTCCCGTCCGAGTTAGTTGATATATTTACCTGCCTACCTGTTGGGATAGAATTTCTATCGCTTGAGGTAGGATTTGGTGTTCTTGGACTTGTACTCTGGCATGAAGGGTGTCAGCAGTATCGGCAGGTAAAACTGGTACGGCTGCTTGCACCAGGATCGGGCCGCGATCGACTTCTAAACTGACTAAATGTACCGTACAGCCAGTAATTTTGACACCAGCTTCGAGCGCTTGCTCGATCGCCCGAATCCCTGGAAAACTGGGCAACAGACTGGGGTGAATGTTGATAACACGATCGGGATAAGCATCGATCAGAACTTGGGTAATCACCCGCATCCACCCAGCCATCACCACGCACTCGACTCGATACGCTTGGAATGTTTGCACGATCGCCAGATCGAGTTCTTCGCGACTAGTATAGGCTTGATGTTCGAGTAAGACGGTGGGAATGCCTCTACTTTGTGCGCGATCGATCGCTTTAATCCCTGGCTTATTATGAATGAGCACAGCAATTTTTGCGTTGAGCCGATTTCGATCGATCGCTTGGGCAACAGCTTCAAAGTTGCTACCACTACCCGATGCCATGATGCCGAGGATGAGTGGCGGATTAGCTGCGAGTGTGGGTGTGGGGAAAGGAGAGATGAGGCTGGCTGAATCGGTCATTCGATTTTGGATTTTGGATTTTGGATTTTGGATTGTCCCTATCGATATAAGGGTAGGGACTCGAAACGTTGTTACTGTCGATCGGCGGGAAGTCAGTGTCGAAGAGATCTGAATCTAGTCGATCGATCCTCTAACATAGTGTGTATGGGTTCAGTTTATCAATCGATAGCTGTTATCGATCGCGCCGATCTTCAACTAGCAACTCGCACATCGAAGCAGAAATTCAGACGCTTTATTTTGCAGCTATTTTTAGAGCGAGTCGTTTCGTTCCTGGCTCTATCTCTCCATCTACCAAGCTTTAATCCAAAATCCAAAATTCATATGACTTCCGATGCTGGCGCTACGTCCATCCGCGAACGCTATCAACAGACGATCTCCGAAATTGTCGATCGCATCCTTACGGGGAAACAGGCGATCTCTAAAGAGTATATTTCGCAAGTTCTGCTCGAACAGATCGAGTTAGGGACGAGCGAGATTTTTGAGGGGTGTTTGAGCGAGCAGATCCAGCGGGTTACTGCTGCTATCGCCAGCGAAACCAGTGAAGTCAGGCAAGCCAAAATCGGGCATCAGCTCAAGGCGATGCAGTGGATTCAGGCGGCGCTGGTAGGATGGCAAGACGAACGCCAAGCTGTAGCCGTTGTCACCCAGACGCTCGATCGCATCGTCACTGCAAATCCTGACGAACGCCTGAATATTCTCCTCCAAGCACTAGATCCCAATCAAGAGCGACGGCTATCAAATGCCCAGATTAAACTAATTATCCAATCGTTGCGGACATCAGCAAACAGCAATTTACAGCCATCAGATTTCGAGCAACTCGCACAATTGGCTGGCGGACTCGATCGCGGCTTAACTGCCCTCCCAGCTTTAGAACCACATTTAGTCAGTTGGATTTATGAAAACGGTCAACAAATCGGGTTTGGTGGGGTGACGGAGAATGGCCCCTGGACGCTGTGGGCGAGACAAATAGATCGACCGCTAATTAAGTCATTATTTCAAACGATCGGTCGCCAACAGTCGATTTCCGATCTTGCAGCCGCAATCGGCAGTGGGGATGAAGGGGAATGGGCAGAATTGGCGATCGTGATGCAAAGTATCCAAATCGCGTTAGTGGCTTGGTTCGATCGGCAGATGTACGATCGCGTCTGGGGCGAACGGATGTCGTTTAGCTCTTTGATTACGTTTGCCGCGATTTGGAGTGAATTGGCAAATGGGGTTGGACGAGCGACGGGGATAAGTAGCAGCCATCGGGAAGCGATTGCGAAAGCTTGTTTTCAAGTAACGCTGCAAATCCTTCGGACTGCGGCGCAACGACCGAATTTCCCACTTTACGGCGGGATTTTTGCATCATTTTCTGGGGAAACGCTGCGCGATACTCTATCCTATTTCGATCTCCCCCTCAAGCAGGTAGCGGGGACGCAAGAAAAAGGACGACTGTTGACTATTTTGGGTTATTCACAACAAGCTCTCGGGCAGATCGATCGCGCAATTGTTCTCCACCAAGAAGCCTTAGAAATTGCCAATCGCGCCGGAGATCGTCCGTGCGAAATTGCCAATCTCAACCATCTGAGTCGGATTGCGATCGGCCAAAAAGATTATCCACAGGCAATTAGTTACAGCCAACGCGCGCTCATTTCCGCCAGACAGACGGGCGATAAGTTAGGTGAGGCTAACGCCTTAATTAATGTCGGTTATGCCGAAGTTCTCGCCGCATATTCGATCGATCGATTGGATGAGGAGATCTACGAGCAAAATATCGGTTATCTCGATCGGGGTTTAAAACTTGCCGAAACCCTCGAAGATAAACAAAGTTTAGCCCTGTGCTATCACAGTCTCGGACTCGCACATCTGACGCTCCAGCAACCCGAAAAAGCGATCGAATATCTCCAGCAAGGTACCAAAGCCGCCCAAGCTGTCGGCGATTTGTACTTACAGGGATTGAATCTCACGTATTTAGCCGAAGCACATCATACTATTAATAAAAACGAAACTGCTGTTTTTTATAGCTGTCTGGCCATGTATCAATTACATCAGATCGGTGCGAGAGAATGGCGACAAGCTGCTAGTTTGGCAACGGTATTACAAGGACAATTAGGCAAAGAAAAGTTTGCCGAATTATTAACTAAGTATCGCCCAAATTTATTACCGGCGATCGGGGTTGATGGTTATGATTATTTACCTAAATTAATCGCCAAGTATTTAGATGGGGGCGAGTAAGGTATCGCCAGACTCATGACTTCTTGCACTCAAGTATACTGCGACTCGATCGGTTGCCAATGAGAGCCAAAACGCTTTACTCCCTAACTTCAGTTTGAGGTAAGCAGAATTAATTTGCTTCGCTCGAGCACCGCCCTGAACTATAAGTTCGGGCTAACAGCGAAAGTTCGTTGAAACGAACTGACCAATTGCTTAGTTCGTTTCAACGAACTTCTGCTTTTAGCCCCAAATTCATTTGAGGGCGGCGATCGAGCGAAGCAAGAAGTCATCGCTCGGAAATCCTTATCCCAAAAGTATTGGGAATTAAATCCGATTGCCACATAAAGACGGTCAGGTGTAGTATTATACTTAATCTCAAGGTTATTTTTCAGATGCACGATGATACTGTCAAACTATTAGCGTCGATCGAGTCCACCGTTCCAGGTTTGATATATAGAACTGAAGGTAATTACGCACTCAACCCATTAGTTTGGGATGTAGGTACTCAAGGTGAATTTAGTATTAGTCGTTTACTTGAGTCTACAGGTAATCTCGTCCCGATCGAGTTAGATGATTTCTTGGGTTGGCAAGAGTACTTAGAGGACTTTGAACATTGGCATGAATTTTTAGAACAGAATCCAGATTATTTAACTCAGGAAGAGCCAAGTAGCTATTGGATGTCTATCGCAGAACGTCCCTATTTCATCCAGTTTCAAGCAGAGGAGTATGAGGCATTTCTGTCTGAGTCAGTTGTCATGGCGCAACGATATCGTTCTTTACTTGATATTTTGAAAGCTTATACTACCTATTTGCAGGTTTATAGAGTCGTCAAATACGATGATACTATTCCATGTCGCGATGAAGCTGAAATTCGTGAATTTTATCTTGATAATGATTTTAGTGATGATGAGATTGCTGAACATGAAGCTCAGATCGACGAGGCAAATCTTCAAACAGAAGACTATAGTAACGATCGCCGCTCATCAAAGTGCGTATTTGAATCATTCAAAATTTTGGTAGGAAAAGTTAGTGACGATTGCTGGATTGGTATTAGTCCGATTCTAGTGAATGTCTCTCATTATTTGGAGTTTATGAATCTTAGATCGCCAGAAAAGTTTGTCTCTCAGTGCATCTCTCGACAAGATACAGAGGCACTCAAATCTGAACTCGAACCAATTCTAGATACGCTGACGTTTATTCAGCGGAATTTTTATGACAGTTATGAAAAAGACAAAATGTACATTTGCGAGTTTGCTCGAACAAAAGAAGCTGCGATAAACATCCTGTTACATCGATCGAGATTCCTCAAAACTGGGGAGTTTGATAGTTTTGGAACAAAAGGAGAAGGAGATGATGATTACGATCGAGAGGATAAATTTGATGAGATCGATCGATTATTGAAATCCAACTTCAAAAACTTACGTATTCATGTTGCTGGAACAATGTCTATGTTTGACATTTACGCGATCGGTCAAGCTGAAAGTGGTGATTGGTTGGGTGCTTCTACAACTGCGATTTGGACGGGTTGAGAGATTTTCGAGAACTATCGATTGGATTAAGATCGGTAAAGTTTAGAGTCAAGCTAGAGTTGTCACAGTATGGGGAAAGCCACCATGTTTGAACGCTACACAGAAAAATCTATCAAAGTAATTATGCTAGCTCAGGAAGAATCCCGCCGCCTGGGTCACAATTTTGTGGGTACCGAACAACTTTTGCTGGGGACGATTGGCGAAGGTACGGGGATCGGTGCGAAAGTTTTACAGTCGATGGGTGTGACTCTCCAAACTGCCAGAATCGAAGTCGAGCGAATTATCGGACGTGGTGAGGGTTTTGTCGCCGTTGAAGTACCTTTTACGCCCAGAGCGAAAAACGTTCTAAATGTTGCTCTAGAAGAATCTCGTCAACTCGGACATAATTATATCGGTACGGAGCACCTGCTCCTCGGTCTGATTCGCGAAGGTGAAGGTGTCGCCACCAGAGTCCTCGAACGACTGGATATAGATCTACCCGACGTTCGGAATCAAATAATTCGGATGCTAGGCGAAAGTGAAGCATCTCGTCGAGCACAGATCGAGGCTGAGTCAGATAATTGGGGCGTAGTCGAGCCATTAGAAGATGATGATTTTGGGATCGAGCGGCGGAGATCGCGCCGACGGTATCGACTAGAGAGTCAAGATCCGCTAGAAACATCAGAAACTAAACTAATGCTTCGATCGATTCTCCATCGCACGATCGCGATCGAACGGAGTGTTAATGAAATAAAAGCAGAGATTGTAGCTCTAAGCGATCGGGTTGCCAGGATCGAAGGTAAGTTATAACCGCATGTCAGTATTGATTTTGGGCTATTTGCTGTAGTTATAAATCTCCCCTTTGACGAGTGATTTTAGCTATCGATCGATAGTTTGTCGGACGATCGCTATGATTGTAACTACCCCTTTGGAGAGATCTTTTCAACCTTTTGCAACCGTTATACTTCAAGTCGATTCGAGCTTTTAGAACGGCAATCTGTACCAGTAATTTGGCGGCAATTCTGTAAAGACTTTTGACAGAATCTTGCTTGGCGAAGGTTAGAGTCTGGCTATTAACACGATCGATTGATGAATAGGGCAAAAATAAGTAACAATTCCCGATCCCCATTCTGCCAAAACGATCGTTATTACCGAACCTTATATCTAAAATTACTGTGTTAAGATTTAGTGAACAGGACAAGCAGCAGGGGATGGAAAACAGCCATGTTTGAACGCTTTACAGAAAAAGCCATTAAAGTGATCATGCTGGCCCAGGAAGAAGCACGTCGCCTGGGTCACAATTTCGTCGGTACCGAGCAAATCCTTCTCGGATTGATTGGTGAGGGTACTGGCGTAGCGGCTAAGGTTTTGAAGTCGATGGGAGTCAATCTCAAAGATGCCAGAATCGAGGTCGAGAAAATTATCGGACGTGGTTCGGGCTTCGTAGCCGTTGAAATCCCCTTCACCCCGAGAGCAAAACGCGTTCTAGAGTTATCACTAGAAGAAGCCCGCCAACTCGGACATAATTATATCGGTACGGAACACTTACTACTCGGACTGATCCGCGAAGGCGAAGGTGTCGCTGCCAGAGTACTCGAAAATCTCGGTGTGGACTTAACTAAAGTTCGGACTCAAGTGATTCGGATGCTGGGCGAAACTTCAGAATCCAGCACGGCTACTGCAGGTGGCGCAAGATCTGGCAGTAATAAGACTCCTACGCTGGATGAGTTTGGTTCCAATCTGACTCAAATGGCGCATGATGGCAAGTTAGATCCAGTTGTGGGTCGAGCTAAAGAAATCGAACGGGTCATCCAAATCCTCGGACGACGGACGAAAAATAATCCCGTCTTAATCGGCGAACCAGGTGTCGGTAAAACCGCGATCGCGGAAGGTTTGGCGCAACGCATTGCCAATCAGGACATCCCCGATATCCTCGAAGACAAGCGCGTCGTTACCCTTGACATCGGGTTACTCGTCGCTGGTACTAAATACCGTGGTGAATTCGAGGAACGCCTCAAAAAAATCATGGATGAAATCCGCCAAGCGGGTAATGTCATCCTCGTGATAGATGAAGTCCACACCTTAATCGGTGCTGGTGCTGCTGAAGGCGCGATCGATGCTGCGAATATTCTCAAACCTGCGCTAGCACGGGGCGAACTCCAGTGTATCGGCGCGACGACGCTAGATGAATACCGCAAACATATCGAGCGGGATGCAGCTCTAGAACGTCGCTTCCAACCAGTAATGGTCGGCGAACCCAGCGTTGAAGAAACCATCGAAATCTTACACGGTTTGCGGGAACGCTACGAACAGCACCACAAACTGAAGATCACCGATAACGCCCTCGTAGCTGCGGCGACCCTAGCAGATCGTTATATCTCCGATCGCTTCTTACCAGATAAAGCGATCGATCTGATGGATGAAGCTGGTTCGCGCGTCCGCTTACTCAATTCCCAACTTCCCGCCGCTGCGAAAGAATTGGATAAAGAATTGCGGAAAGTGCTTAAAGAGAAAGACGAAGCCGTCCGCTCTCAAGATTTCGATAAAGCCGGAACTCTCAAAGACCGCGAACTCGAAATCAAATCCGAAATCAAAGCGATCGCGCAAACCAAGAAAGCTAGCGATGAAACTAGCGATCGTGTGATGCCCGAAGTAACAGAAGAGGAAATCGCGCATATCGTCGCATCTTGGACTGGCGTACCCGTCAGCAAGCTGACCGAATCCGAATCCGTCAAACTGCTAAACATGGAAGAAACCCTCCATCAGCGGTTGATCGGTCAAGAAGAAGCTGTCAAAGCAGTTTCTCGCGCCATCCGTCGCGCTCGCGTCGGTTTGAAAAATCCCAACCGTCCGATCGCCAGTTTCATCTTCTCCGGCCCGACTGGAGTTGGTAAAACCGAATTGACTAAAGCTCTGGCAACTTACTTCTTCGGTTCCGAAGAAGCGATGATCCGCTTGGATATGTCCGAGTACATGGAACGCCACACCGTATCGAAACTGATCGGTTCGCCGCCAGGCTACGTCGGCTACAGCGAAGGCGGTCAACTAACCGAAGCAGTTCGTCGGAAGCCTTACACCGTCGTCTTATTCGATGAAATCGAGAAAGCGCACCCTGACATCTTTAATATGCTCTTGCAGATTTTAGAAGATGGTCGCCTCACCGATGCCAAAGGCCGCACGGTAGACTTCAAGAATACGATGATCATCTTGACCTCAAATATTGGGTCGAAGGTAATCGAGAAAGGTGGCGGTGGTTTGGGGTTCGAGTTCTCGGACAACAAAACCGAAGCAACTTATAACCGCATCCGCAGCTTGGTCAACGAAGAACTCAAAAACTACTTCCGTCCAGAGTTCCTCAACCGTCTCGATGAAATCATCGTCTTCCAACAGCTCACCAAGCCGGAAATCTTGGAGATTGCCGACATTATGCTCAAGGATCTGTTCGGTCGTCTGACCGAGCGCGGCATCACGCTCGAAGTGACCGACCGCTTCAAAGATCGCTTGATCGATGAGGGCTACAATCCTGCCTACGGTGCTCGTCCATTACGTCGTGCGATTATGCGACTACTTGAAGACATCCTCGCTGAGGAAATGCTCTCTGGTCGCTTAAAAGATGGTGACACATCGATCGTCGATATGGGTGAAGATGGTAAAGCAATCTTGACTCCCAAACAACAAGATAAATTACCCGTCGCCGCACCCGACTTACTAGCACCAGTCGGTGAATAGTAAGTTAGAGCGGTAGATAAAAAAAGGCGTACTATTCAGTACGCCTTTTTTAGTAGCGATCGATACTGGTTCGTCTCTGGGTATATGCCGATAGCTAGCGAAGAGGTTTCAGACAAATACTTTAGGCGTTGCTGAATTGCAGTATGCTGAAATCGCCCTCACAATTTAGGGTAGGGGCAATTCATGAATTGCCCCTACCCTAAATCTAAGATTGCCATGATGGTAAATCATCCCTACCTTCAGCAACGCCATACTTTATATATAAAAATAATTATGACTGAATTCTCGGCTGGATGGCTAAAAGGTGTCGATGAGTTCAATCGTCAAGATTATTATGCCTGTCACGATACGCTCGAAGCATTGTGGATGGATGCAGCAATTTCAGACAAAAATTTTTATCAAGGTGTATTGCAAATTGCGGTCGGTTGCTATCATCTCCACAACCACAATTTGAAAGGCGCAATTATTTTACTCGGCGAAGGTGTCGGTCGGTTGTCTTACTACCAACCAGTTTATGAGGGGATAGATGTCAGTAGTGCGATCCGAGATAGTCACAATCTGCTGCAAACTCTACAATCGATCGATCCCGACAAAGTAATCGATTTTGTTGCCAGCTTACAAACAGATCGCAAGCTTTTACCAATTATTCACTGGGTGCAGCAATCTCCCCAGCAAATTACTTAAATAATAGCCGTAAGTTAATTCTAGCGACTAAGAATTATGCTCGGTTTTACTATCGATTGCTTCGCTAGATTCGAGCTTGCTCGGAGTTTTAACTGCTGTTTCGATCGCGTCTACTTCTTTCTTAAATTCTGACTGAAAATCATTCGAGGCTTCTTGGAAACCCTTAATTGCCTTGCCCAGACTCTTGCCAATTTCTGGTAATTTCTTAGGGCCAAATACTAATAATACGACCACTGCGATCGCGATCGTTTCTGGTAAACCGATGCCAAAAAAATTCACTATCTTGTTCCTCTCAATTATGCTGACAGTATTCGCGTCAGACTCCAACAATTCGCTTTGCTCAGACGATAGCCAGCGATCTGGAATGGGGTAGAACTGGTTTCCTGCGCGTAGCACCAAAAGAAACTTTAGCACGATCGCCACAATTTTCCCTGCCCCAATGTCCAGTCACAAGCGAATCTATTGTCCGCCGCCACTCCAGTCCACAGAAAAACTATCGAGAACGAGAGAGTTATTGTAGATTTGGAGAATGATCAGTAAAAAGACCGCAAATAATAGCATAAATACGCCCATGACAGGGGTCGTACCCCAGCCAGGGACGACCTTACCATATTCAGCATTGAGGGGTCTGAGAATATCTCCTAATTTAGTGCGCTGTGCCATGCTTCACCGATGATGTTATGTGAATAGTAATATCTGGGATGGAAATATTCCACACCCTCAGTCTACCAAAGAAAATTCTAGTTTTAGCCAACCGATCCCAAGAGAATTTCCCAGGGGGATCCTCAGACACCGATTAGCGCTACAAAATGAGAATTTTGGTAAATTTTTGTAAAACTTAGTAATATTATAAGAGAAGCAATACACCAAAATTAGAATAATCATGGATTCTGCAACAGTTCTTAGTGTTACCTTGGCTGCGCTGGTAATTCTCACTACCGCCTACGGTTTATATATGTCATTTGGCTCCGCATCCAAGCAATTGGCCGATCCTTTTGACGACCATGAAGATTAATACCTCACCGCTTACGAGCTAGACTTTGATTTGGCTCTACAGCAGCCGATTGGGAAGAATAATCTCCTCACGCGGCACCCTGACGAACTAGTAGGGGTAAGCACGCGGATTACCCCAGTTGGCTCAGCCAATTTATACTACTACAGCAGTTTTCAACAGCGGAAAGCCCAATTCTTCGCGTTGAGCCAGATAGAGCTGCGCTACTTGTCTGGCTAAACCACGCACCTTAGTGATATAGCGCGTCCGTTCGGTGACCGAAATTACGCCGCGCGCATCCAACATATTAAAAGTGTGCGAGCACTTGAGTACATAGTCCAAACTCGGCATCACCAATTTTCTGGCAATGAGTTGTTCGGCTTCTTGTTGATAGAGATCGAATAGAGTAAACAATAATTCGGGATTGGATGCCTCAAAGTTATAGGTGGACTGCTCGATTTCTGACTGAAGATAGATATCCGCATAGGTGATACTATCGTTCCACTGAATCTTCGCGATCGAGTCTACACCCTGAAGATACATACACAACCGTTCCAAGCCATAGGTAATCTCGATCGATACCGGACGACAATCGATCCCCCCACATTGCTGGAAGTAAGTAAACTGAGTAACTTCCATCCCATCGAGCCAGACTTCCCAGCCGACACCCCACGCACCCATCGCTGCGTCTTCCCAGTTATCCTCCACAAACCGAATATCATGGTCTTCTGGCTTAATTCCCAGCGAACGGAGCGAGTCGAGATACACGTCCTGAATGTTGTCTGGGGAAGGCTTGATTAAGACCTGATATTGATAATAATGTTGATAGCGGTTGGGATTTTGACCGTAGCGACCGTCCCCAGGTCGACGACAGGGTTCGATATAGGCCACCGACCAGGGTTCTGGGCCGATCGATCGCAAGAAGGTATGATGGCTCTTGGTCGCAGCACCCTTTTCGGTATCGTATGGTTGCGCGATGATACAGCCTTGTGCGCTCCAAAACTCGTTTAGAGTAGCAACGACGGATTGAAAATTCATCTAAGGATTAAATATAGTATTGATATTGTGTCACTCGAACCATCCATGAAGCAACAGGTTTTGGAGTAGTGGTGTAATAAAAAAGATTTTACATAGGGGCACCCTGCTCGACTAAGTACCATTCGTCCGTTCTAAAACTTCGCCGAAAACCCGTAGATACTCACAATCGATGCGCGCTCGTCAGGTTCCGACAAGATTTATGCAATTTCGCAACCAAATCAACTCTAAAAAATCAAAAGCCCACATAATTATGTGGGCTTTTACTTGATTTATAATACGAGCTGCATTCGATCGTTATTGAATTGGTTGAACATCAATAACTGTGTCGGTTGCATCCGGAGTAAATTTGGTAGATCTCTTACTTTTAGATTGAAGTTTGGTTTTAGCAACTTGTGCGACTTCAGCAACCAATAAAGAAATAATCAAACTATCATCAAGCAATCCCACAAAAGGTATAAAATCAGGAGCTAAATCGATCGGGCTAACTAGATAAGCAAGCGAAGCAGCTACAACCCACCACCGATATTTAGGATTTTGCAAGAGACCACGATACCAGTTGAGTAGGGATTGGATGTTGAAGTTCATCGGGTGATTCCTGGGTTGGTTTTGTCGATATCTCTATCATCGCAAATTCCTGAAGATTGTACAGATACGGTAAACCCACTAACTATTATGGTTGTTACTACTGAAGGTGGGAATTTTGGATTGATGTTTAGACCCACACATAACCGTCTATTAAAACATGTCTGCTGGATCGGCAGCCCGCAGCTTTCTGACGGCAATAGCACCTGAGATCGTACACATAATCATAGTCAAAAGTAACACGGTAACGCCACGAGCAACGGTCATTAATAGTGGCAGATTGGTCGCATTGCGCGTCATGGCATAAAGACCGACAGCAGCTAACATTCCCGGAAAGAAGCCGACGATCGATAGAATTAAAGCTTCTTGAAAAACGACAGTTAATAGATAAAAATCTGTGTAACCCATCGCTTTGAGCGTGGCATATTCAGATAAATGATCGGCAACATCGGTATAGAGAATCTGATAAACGATCACGATCCCGACGATAAATCCCATCACCGTCCCGAGCGTAAAGATAAACCCGATCGAGGTACCAGTTTGCCAGTAACTTTTTTCGAAGTCAATAAATTCTTCTTTAGAAAATATTTTGACATCTTTCGGGTAATATGCCTGCATTGCGGAGATCGTGGCTTTGACATCAGTACCGGGTTTGAGCTTAACGACACCAACGTCGATCAGTCCGGTATCGCGTTTGAATAGCCGCACAAAATTGGTATCGCTGGTCATGATATTACCATCTGCACCGAAAGACGCACCGAGCGAAAATAGACCACCAATATCGATTTTACGTCCCCCTACTTCGGTGCGAACTCGTTGACCAGATGCAAATAATTTACCGATCGGGCCGAATTGGGTGCGAGATTTGTCATCAAACAAAAAAGTATCTGGCAATTGCATCTTGTCAAGATTTTCGGCTACTCCTGGTAATTGGAATAATTGCTTATCGGCTGGGTTGAAACCAATTACCATGATTTGGCGAGTATTTTTTTCGACTGGATTTTTCCAGATTTCAAACCCTAGATAAATCGGAGTGACTGACTCTACGCCATTAAATGCTAGAGCTTGATAGAGTCGTCGTCGAGGGAATGATTTCATTGAAATCAACGCGGTAGATTGGGGGCCGATTAAGAAGACATCGCCGTTGACATTAGTATGGAATTTGACGGCGCTATCGAATAGGGCATCCCGAAAGCCCAACTGCATAAACATCAAGATATCGGCAAAGCTAATCCCCGCGATCGCTACCAGCAGTCGAATCTTTTCATGACTGAGTTGTAACCAAGCTAGGGGAATCTTTTTGAACATTTTAGTTATTATTTATCATTCATTAACTGGTTATATAGCAGTTCTCATCCTAGTGAAGGGCATTATTAGGGATTTTAGTGACTCGTGGCTAATGAATGTACCTCATTCGATTTGGAACCGTTATATTAAAGAATCGGGTGAGTGCTTTACTGAGTAGTAATCTTGACTGCAACTTTAGAATTGGTCAGACTTTTGATAATTTGGCTGTCAGTGGGATCGATCGCGATTTTGACTTCGACAGTCCGAGAATCGGTATCCGCTGCTGGGTCGGTGCTGAGAACATCTTTCTTGCCGATTTGAAGACCGATCGAGCTGACAGTACCGCGTACTTTTTGGCCGAACGCCCCAGACTCGCTGGAAACGATCGCAGTTTGACCGACACGAACTTTCGCAATATCGCTCTCATAAATCTCAGCAACAGCAACCATTTGACTGGTTTGTCCCATTTCGACGATCCCCGTACCATTCGCGGGGACTTCCCCCGCCCGCGTGCGGATTTTGAGGATCTCGCCAGCAACAGGAGCGCGGACATATGCTTGGGCTAATTCGGCTTGAGCCTGACGAGTGGCAGCTTGGGCGCGAGCGAGTTCGGCGCGGGCACCTTGGACATCGACCGTGCGTACTTCCGAAATCTTACTGAGGGTGGCTTTAGCTGCGGCGATTTGTTGGGCGGTGGTTGCGAGGGTTTTATCGTAGTTGGCTTTGGCTTCGGCGAGCTGTTGGACGGTGGTGGTTTCGAGGTTATTTTTCGTCGCCTGATTTTCGATAATCTGCTGATTGAGCGTAGCGATCGTTTGGTTGTATTTCGACTTAGCTTCAGCTAACTGTTGGCGGGCGGTTTCGACTTCTAAGCGTTTGGCATCGACTTTGGTAGCTTCGATCGCACTCTCAGCCGCCAGCTGTTGGTAGCGTTTGTAGTCTACTTCGGCATTCCGCAGTTGTGACTCGATCCGGCTGACTGTCGCAGCTTGAGTCGGTTTTTCGCCCGAAAGTTGAGCTTGAAGGGCTTGGATCTTCCCAGATTGGGCGGCAGGCTGCCATTTGAGTTGGGCGGTCAATCTAGCTTTGGTCGCGACATAAGTTGCTCCCTCCCCTCTAAGTTGGCTTTCGAGGCGGGAAATTTCAGCTTTTTGGGCGGCAATTTCGCCCTGCTTGGCTCCAGCTTTAATTTTGTCAAGATTGGCAGCCGCGACTTTGACATCTTCTTGCGCTTTGCTGACCCCTGCTTCTAGCCGTTGCCGATTATCGAGAATGGCGATCGGCTGTCCAGCTTTGACTTGCGCACCTTCTTTGACTAAGATCCGCTCGATCGTCGATGAACCCATCTGCGAGCTGGGGGCAGATACTTTGATGACTTCGCCTAGCGGTTCCAATCGTCCCAGTGCCGTAACTGCCTTCGTATTTTCGGCTTTGGGTGTAACAGATTTGTTCTGCTCGGCTGCTGCTGGTAACTTTTGGGCAAATATACCCGAAAAATGCAATCCTGCGGGTAGGAGCAGAATTGCCACAGCTGAAGCACTAATTAGAATCCACTTGCCGGAAGGTGGGAGCTGCTTAACTCGATCGGCCACAAAATTATCTTCTGTCATTTTTTTGCGTTCTCGCTACTTGCCAGGGGAATATATTTACCTACCCGTTGGTTAGTTTAGCCTAAAAATAAATTATATGTCAATTAAGTTACAATCCCTGAGGGCCATGCCATAATAGACTTAGAGATCGTAATATATACTTACCGTTTAGTTAAATAAATTCTTGCCTCTCACTATATATAATGCCCGTAATCAATAAACAAAAGGCTACTAAAGCGACATCTTTGACCCGTAATCCCGAAACAACGAAGAATCAAATTCTGGATGCAGCGGAAGCAGAATTTGCAGTATCGGGATTGAGCGCAGCACGAACGGAAGCGATCGCCGCTCAAACCGGGGTCACTAAGGCGATGATCTACTATTACTTTCAAAGTAAAGAAGAATTATATCGATCGGTATTGGAGCGATGTTTTACCCAAGCCTTGGGGATGATGGAGCAACTGCAACTCGACTGCTTACCGCCAGATGCAGCACTAGTCAGACTGCTCGAACAAGTACTCTGTTGTATGTCGGAAAATCCGCGCATCGGCGGTATTCTCTCCTTGGAAGCGATTCAAAATAAAGGGAAGTATTACCCCAAACAGATGGGAGATCTCCTCTACGGTACGATTATCAGAATTTTGGAACAGGGTATGGCAATCGGCGTATTCCGCCAACTCGATCCTCGACATACCGCTGTCAATATTGTCGGTACTTGCGCTTTTTACTTCAACGCTCAAGAAAATCTCAAATATCTGTGGCCGGGTAAACGGACATTAGGCAAAGAGCAACTCCATCAACATGCCCAAGAGTCGATCGATCTGATTATGGCAGGGGTTAGAAGTTAGCGAATACTCACCGCGATAATCCGTGGGTACCCACAAGGGGCACCCCTACAGGTTAATTGTGTGGGGGTACACTCAGATCTATGCTTTTACTAATGGTGTTGTACTGGTGCAAGATTTGAGAATAGGAAATAATAATGCAAATAACAAATAACTAGTAACTCTGATGAGTGTATTTTTTGACTTTGAAGCTGATTTTGTTGAGTCGTTGCGGTGCATTCCGATGGCGGTGCGGCTGAAGTTGGATACCTGTGGTGTCAAGGTAAAACTGGCAGAATGGAGCCACTTTACGAAACAAGAATGCGATCGATTGGTCGAGTTGCCATGTACCGAAACCGCCGAAATTGCTGCCTACCGAGATTATCTCGATCGAATAATTTTGGCGCAGACAGGGCACAAACCAACCTTGCTCGCGATCGATCCCGCACCACCTTGGGCAGAAGATCGGCAGATTCCCCCCAGCATTTTAGCTAAAGCAAGTGAGGATGGGGTGGAAATAACCTTAGCGCAATGGCAGAGTCTGACACCACTGCAAAGATTTGCTTTAATTAAGTTAACTCGATCGGCACATGAAAATCATAATTTTCTGCCTGCGATGAAAGAGTTTGGTTTACTAGTCTAATTGGTTGAATATTTCATCACATAAGATAGGATGACAGGATGTTAAAATTTGGGTCGCGATCGCCAGAACTCGTCAATATCGATAGTAGTAACCTCGACGATAATGTCGTCGTCTCTGTCAGAGATCTCAACCACTACTTCGGCAAAGGCAATCTCAAAAAACAAGTACTATTTGACATTAACCTCGAAATCGGTAAAGGTGAAATCGTACTGATGACTGGGCCATCGGGTTCTGGTAAAACTACCCTCCTGACGCTATCAGGCGGATTGAGATCGCCCCAGGAGGGCAGTATGGAAGTACTGGGAGTCCAAATGGTCGGTGCGAGCAAGCGTCAAATTATCGAAGTGCGGCGCAACATCGGCTATATCTTCCAAGCTCACAACCTGCTCAAATCGCTTACCGCCCAGCAAAACGTCCAAATGGCGGGACAACTCCACCCTCAGATGAGCAGTCGCGAAGTCAAAGAACGGGCGACAGAGATGCTCGATGCCGTCGGATTGAGCGATCGCAAGTCTTACTACCCCGAAAACCTCTCCGGCGGGCAAAAACAGCGCGTTGCGATCGCACGGGCGCTGATGAGCCATCCCAAGCTAGTTCTAGCTGACGAACCTACCGCCGCGTTAGACGGCAAATCGGGACGGGAGATCGTGGAGATCATGCAGAAATTGGCGAAAGAGCAGGGTACGACTATTCTGATGGTGACTCACGATAACCGGATCTTGGATGTCGCCGATCGGATCGTACATCTCGAAGATGGTTGTTTGGCGAAAAATGATGTCCTGACTGTCAGCGAATAGCGATCGAGTAATGAGTATTTTTAGGGGTTTTGACGATCGATAGTTGGTGAATAGCGATACATTCATGGTACGGTAAGTACGCCAAAACACTCGCTCTGAACTACTGTAATTAAAGTTACCGTCGATCCCAATAAACTGAGTTATGATAGAGAATGTGACAAAAGTTGTTGTAAAACTCTTCGCCACAACAAAAATAAACTATTTTTTTGGCTTTGTGTTCACATGAGTATTTCTACACCTACGCCTACCAACGATCCCTCGATTTGGACTAGCCTCAAGCAAGCGATCGCTACTAGTTCTGGGTTTCAACACTGGGCAACCCAGTTATCTGCATTAGAACAATCCAATCTCGATCTCGACGAGCGCGTGCAACGCTATCTCCGCGAAACGCTAGAGACTTTGGCATATTAAACGATCCTCCTAAATAGTAGAAATATTGCCTCCTCACTGTATATTTGTGAGGGGATATTTCTATTAGGGTTCTATTTACTAATCAAACTAGCGGAATGTGGGTATAGATAGTATTACAATTGTCGATACTTGTCGATCGATCTTGCTGACAAGCAGCTTTGTTCAAAAGAGATCGCTAACTTCCATCCAGTCGATCTTGCCAGGAAGAGATCTATGAAATCGCCTATCGAACACTGCAATCTGAATGATACAAATCTGATTTTATTCCCGTAGACGTAAGCAATGAGTATAGAATTAATCCAAACTATGCAATGGACTCAACTCTGCTGGGAAGTTAGCTTTAAGAGCATTATAGATCTTGAGAATATCCTTCCCAAAATTGGGTATACTTACCCAATTAAAATCGATGAAAATGAGGATTTTGCAAAGGAAGGAAAAACATTTTTATTGTGGCAGCCACCGCATTCAGAGCTAAATGGCTGGTACGACAAGAGACCTTCTGAGATACTCAAAAGCTACGTTTTGGATGGATTGATTAAAAACAAAAGAGCCAATGGATTGGAATTCGATTTTGAGGTAAACGATAGAATTAGGTTAATCGATCTTTGCAGTGTCGTTAACTTAGACAAGGAATCACCTTTGTCTTATAGCCGAAGCCAAAATGGAATTACTGCAATTCACTTGTCAAATGCCTATCACATTTTGAAGGCTAAAGTCGGAGATTATTGGTATTTACATTGTCGTGACAGCAATACATTGCTAGATATAATATTTTCATATATTGGGGATAGAATATGTATTCATTATTGTGCTACTTTACATGCCTACGCATGGAATAGCACAAAAGTAACTAAGTATTCCTTGAATGAGATCGAACAGCGTGAAATTATTACGCTGATTGAAAAAGCAACGGAAATATTTGAAGTAAACGAACACACATTACAAGAAAACCAGGTTTATGGAGCAGAGTACTGGTGATTTAACTATATAACAACATAACAACTAACAAACGAGTATGAGTGACTGGTATCGATATTCCGCATAACTATTACCTTGTAGCGCATAAGTATTCAAGATATCCGCCTCGCTCGCCGCTGTCGTCAATACGACGATCGGAATTCGCCGCATTTTGATAATTCCCCTGTTGTAGCAGAAAATCGAGCGCCTCGATGCCATTAGCAAGCACAATGACGCGACACTCGATCGCAATAGAACCCAGCACTTCCATGATGAGATTATTAGCGCGATCGAGATCGGCTTCGATTAATAAAATCGGTCTTTCTGAATTCGGTTCGCTCGTTATTGCAAGATCGTTTTGGAAACCATCCGAGTCTGCTTCTTATCGGCTTCTGAGAGATCGTCGCCGCCTTGGAGGATCGTCGCGTTGGCTTGCAGCACGGTAGCAGCGTTGGTATCGCCCATTTGCAGCGCGGTTTTGGCCGCAGTTTGGAGCAAGGTGGCTGCGCCCGTACGATCGCCTTGTTGGAGTCTTTGTTCGGCGAGTTGAGTTTGGCGATATTTAGCCAAGGCGAGCGTATGTTGTTGGACGTTGGGATCGATCGCGGGTTGGTGGTTGCGGATGACGTTGACGTTGACATCTACAGGTGGCGTGAGCAGATTAGTCTTGCTGCGAGCGGGATCGTCATAGCGAACTTGCAAAGTCGCGATCGGTTGTTCGCCTTCAGCGAGTTGCCCGATATAAGTATTGACGAGGATTACCCGCGAGAGATCCTTCATCAAGTCGCCCAAGCGGACGATATGGAGATGACCATCATCTTCGACGGCTAATTCGATCGTATCCGGAGCCACCTGAGCGACGGGTTTGAGTTCGGCGAGGCGGACTTTGGGTTTGAGTTCGATTTGCAGATATGCATTTGTCAAACCTACTGACTGCATCCGATTAAACAACCTACCAAATTCAGTAACTGCTTGAGCTGCTTCCGCGATATATGCGAGCGTACCTGCGGCGGTATCGGCGATTTTTTCGAGCGTATTTTGATTCCAATGTTCGCCAAATCCCAAGGTATTTAGCGTAATGTTGCTCTCAGTGGCAAATTTAGCTAGCGCGATACAGCGATCGTTATCGCCATGTTCGTTTTCACCATCAGTCAGGATAAAGGCGTGAGAAACGCGATCTTGTTTGCCCTCGATCAGTTGCGTCATGCCTAATTTGATGCCAGCATCGATCGCGGTACCGCCAGCAGCTTGCAGTTTGTCGATTTTATTAAATATTTCGGTCGGATCGGTAACTTGTTGACTGGCGACGATGACTTCCGCCTGATGATCGAAAGCAACTACCGACAACCGATCTTCTGGTTTTAAGCTCTTGATTAATTCCTTCGCCGCTTGCTTGACAGTATTGAGCGGCGTACCTTTCATCGAGCCACTGTGGTCGAGAATCAAACACAAATTCAGTGGTAATTGGCGATCTTCGGGTTCGGCGAGGGCGGATACCGCGATCGAAAGCTGACGTTGATTGTTACCTTGACCAACATCTACTTGGGGGTCGCTGATTACGGGTTCTAGAGCAACTTGCATCGGATTTAACTCCACATCTGTCTTAATTTACTATCGTACCGCGATTGTCGAAAAACAACACGCACCAATTCTTCAATTTCCCAGCTCGATCGATCGGAACTTTAGCTCAATACTTAACATTAGAACTCTCACACAAATATTCGACTTGGGAGGGGTTAGGGATTAGGAATTGGAATTAGCGCTGAAATTCCAAATCTTATCTTCCTACGCTCCATGCCTGCTTGCTAACCACACTTTATTGTCAACGATGTCAGAATATTTATAGATACTTTCCAACTGAAAAATACGGAGTCATTATCGATGAGTACATACACGCAGGAGTTACAGACTACAGCCAAGGCTTTAGTCACGCAGGGAAAAGGCATTCTGGCAATGGACGAAAGTAACAGCACTTGCCAGAAGCGATTTGAGAAGGTGGGTATCGCCCCGACAGTAACTAACCGTCGCGATTACCGCGAACTGATTTTAACTACGCCAAAATTAAGTAACTATATCAGCGGAGCGATCTTATTTGATGAAACGATCCATCAAACTAGCTCCACAGGCGAATCATTTGTCAGTATCATGCAAAAATCGGGGATAATCCCTGGGATTAAAGTCGATGGCGGTACCAAGCCACTAGCCGGACATCCCTACGAACTCGTCACCGAGGGTTTAGATGGTTTGACCGATCGGGTACAAGAATATTACAAAATCGGCGCACGGTTTGCCAAATGGCGGGCCGTAATTACCATCGGGGCAGAGATCCCCTCTCAGGCTTGTATCGAAGCAAATGCCCATGCCTTGGCGCGATATGCAGCGATCTGTCAGGAAAATGGGCTAGTCCCGATTGTCGAGCCGGAAGTCTTAATCGATGGCGAGCATACCCTCGCGCGCTGTCGGGAAGTGACAGCAGCCACGCTCAAAGAAGTTTTCAAACAACTGACTACTCAGGGTGTAGAATTCGATCGAATGCTGCTCAAACCCAGCATGGTCCTCGCGGGAGTGTCAGCCGAGTTGCAATCGCCAGTGAATGAGGTCGCGACAGCCACGATCGAGACTTTAATGGAGCAAGTGCCACCAACTGTCGCCGGAATTGCGTTCTTGTCTGGCGGTCAAACGGACATCCAAGCCGCCGCTCACCTGAATGCGATGCACGTCATGTACCCGCAAACGCCTTGGCCTGTTACCTTCTCCTATGCGCGGGCGATTCAGCAAGCGGCATTAGAAAAATGGCGTGGTGAGAGTGCCAATGTCGCTGAGGCTCAACAGATTCTCGTACATCGGGCTGCTTGCAATAGTGCCGCTAGCACTGGTAGCTATACTCCTGAAATGGAGAAACAATTGGTATTAGTTTAGGATCGCTGCCGCTTTACTGTTGGGGTGCTTATTATCGACTAGATGTTAAATCTCAAGGATCTCCTGAGGTGAGTCAACGTTTACAATCGCTAAGAGCGAACAAAAAGTTACAAGTGTCAGTCTTTTTGTGAATGATGGAGTCTCGATCCGATCGACTTCGGAACCAGCAGAGATCGACCGAAGATCGCAGTACAATCATACTTAGCGATCGATGTCGATAGATAAATAATCAGTGGAGATATGTTCAAAATAAGAGATTTTTGGGTGATGTGGCGACGGTATCGATTTGGGATGTTGTTCTTTAGTGTCTGCTTGAGTGCGGTATTGACATCGCCACTGACGGTGATGTCGCCGCAGCCAGCGGTTGCAGTTGCAGCAGAATCGATCGTCGGCAACAATGAGATTGCCAAGCAACCGCCAGCAAAACCCACCAAAACCCCGACAGTACCTAAAAACAGTCCAGTTGCTCCACCGATTACCTTAACGGATAAAGTCAAAAAGACCGTTCTAGACAATGGGTTGACCATTTTAACCAAAGAAGTCCATAGCGCTCCGGTCGTCACAGTCCAAGTCTGGTATAAAATTGGTTCCCGGAATGAAGCTCCTGGGGTGAATGGCATCGCGCACCAACTAGAGCACATGTTATTTAAAGGCACCAAAGACCGTCCCGTACAGTTCGGACGGTTGTTTGCGGCGTTAGGTAGTAGTTTTAATGCCTTTACCAGCTACGATCAAACCGCTTATTTTGGGACGGTTGAGAAAAATAAACTCACTAGTTTATTGACATTAGAAGCCGATCGGATGCAAAATGCGACGATCGATACTGAGAAACTCACTGGCGAAAAGCGAGTTGTAATTTCGGAGTTACAAGGGTATGAAAATAATCCCAGCTATCGCCTCAATCGTGCCGTGCAACGTGCTGCGTTTCCAAATAGCCCCTACGGGTTGACTGTTGGTGGCACCAAAGCCGATGTCGAGAAATTTACCACCGAACAGGTGCGCTCTTATTACGATGCTTATTACGCGCCGAATAACGCTACCTTAGTCGTCGTGGGCGATTTCGATACAGCAACGCTGATGGCTAAAGTTAAAGAGACATTTGGCAAAGTACCGCGTCGTGATGTCAAAGTGGCGAAACCCGCCACAACCGCAGTAATCCCACCCAAGCGCCGACTTACGCTCAAAGAACCGGGTACTACTAAAATCGCGATCGCGATTTATCCCTTACCCGAAGCGAACAATCCTGACGTACCCGCGATCGATGTGATGAATTATGTCCTCACCGAAGGCCGTAGCTCGCGGATGTATCAATCGATCGTCGAAACCGGACTCGCTACGGGTCTCGATGGTGGTGCGGCAAATCTCGCGGCTGGCGGCTGGTATGAGATTACTGGGATCGTCGAACCGAGTAAATCGCTCCCGAAATTAGAAGCAGCGATCGATAAAGATATTAAACTCCTCCAAGCTAAAGGAGCAGCCCCTGCGGAAATCGCGCGTGCCAAAGCGCAACTCAAATCGAGTTATTTATTGAGCAACCGCTCGATCGACAATCAAGCCAGACAATTAGGTAACGACCAGACCACCACAGGTGACTATCAATTTACCGATAAATATCTTGCTGGAGTCGAACGCGTCACTGCGGCTGATGTCCAACGAGTAGCTAAGAAATATCTCCAAGATAATCTCAAAAGTATCGGTTATTTCGAGCCGACCACGATTACAGGTAAAGCAGCCCCTGCCGAGAATATTAAGCAAACCACTGAGAATTTAAGCCCAGGTGCCCCGCTAGATGCAGCGGAAATCGCTAAATATCTCCCCCCACTCGACCCCGACACCACCAGTCAGCAGCAGATCTTGCCCCAAGAAGTGAAGCTGGCGAATGGGCTGCGGGTGTTTTTACTCCCCGATTCGAGTACGCCTACGATTACCTTGAGTGGGAGCATTCAAGCCGGAGCTGAATACGACACGATTCCCAAAGCTGGTGCAGCTAGCTTAACCGCTGCCAATCTGATGAGTGGGACTAAAACTAAATCCTCACTCGATCTAGCTAAAACACTAGAAAGTCGCGGTGCGTCATTGGCATTTGGAGCCAGTCGTGAAGGGGTAAGTATCGGCGGTAGTTCCCTATCCAAGGATTTACCGACACTGATGCAGACATTAGCTGATGTCCTCCAAAATGCAAACTTCCCCCAACAGAAATTTGAACTCAGTCGCCAACGCGCGCTAGTATCATTAAAACTCGAACTCGACAATCCCAATAGTTTGGCGCGGCGGAAATTTCAACAGACGATTTATCCTAAAGATCATCCGTTTACGATCTTCCCCACTTCCGAGACTCTGAGCGGTTTGAGTGCGGCCGATCTGAAAACCTTTTACGCTGGGCACTATTTACCGAGTAATACCATCCTCGCGATCGTCGGTGACTTCAAAGTTGCTGAGGTCAAAGCCTTGCTCGAACAGAATTTGGGTAAATGGTCTACGACAGCTACCGCAGTCAAACTCGACTATCCTACCGCCCAACTACCCGCAAAACAGGTACTGGTAAATCCCCCACTCCCAGGTAAAACGCAATCGATTACGTTGATGGGGAATAAAGCGATCGATCGCAAAGATCCGCGCTACTATTCAGCCTTGGTTCTCAATCAGATCCTCGGTGGCGACACGCTCTCAAGCCGTCTCGGTACCGAAATCCGCGATCGTCAGGGGTTAACCTATGGTATCTATAGTAGTTTTGCCGCTGGCAAACGGCAGGGCACCTTTGTGATCTCGATGCAAACCGCACCAGATGATGCCCAGAAAGCGATTCAAAGTACTACTGCTTTATTGAAGGATCTGCAAACTAAAGGTGTCACCGCCGCAGAAGTTGCCAACTCTAAGCGCAGTATTGCCAGTAGCTACACTGTCGATCTCGCCTCCCCCGACGAAATCGCTGGCGCGACACTCGGCAATGCCGTCTACGGTTTAAATCCTAACGAAATTGTTGAATTTCCAAAGAAAATCAAAGCGGTAACGTTAGAGCAAGTCAACCAAGTCGCGAAGGAATTAATTTCACCCGATCGATTTGTCGTAATTACCGCAGGGCCACCTCAGAAATAATTGTTACAGCATAGGTGGTCAGTGCCCATTTTGCCAAACTCTTTGGGTTATGGTCGATCTGTTGGGGACGGTTCCGAAACGAAGGCAGGAGTCATTAATCGGTAATCCTTATCCCGAACTGACGTTAAAATACGAAAAAAGGCGCATATTAATGCGCCTTTTTTCGTATTCCAAGAATTAATTCAGGAGAGATATTTTAGGAATAAATCAACTTCTCAAATACAATCTGAGAAATTTTTGAAACCTTACGTTTGCCATAAAGATCGATCGGCATTCGGCGGCACCATAATCCACAAACTATCGGGCACCACCCGAAAATTCATTGGCGTTTTCCCCAGGTAATCGCCGTCTACCTGAACGGGTAGCACCTTCCCCCGTTGGGCGCGAATTTCAATTTGTCGGGCTTGATAGTATTGGATGAGCGGATCGCGATTGTAGTGACGGGCAAAAATCGAGATTAAGCGTCGCGGTGCAGAAAGCATCCCTTGTCCCTTAATCACACATACATCCAATAAGCCATCATCGATCGTCGCATGAGCGGTGAACTTAATCACGCCACCATAGAGTTGACTATTCCCGATGACGACCATCAAAATTCTGCCGCGCACCCGCTTACCATCGATTTTTAATTTCAGCCGCACCCCACGAAATTCCCAGGCAACTTGGATCGCTTGCTTGATATAGGCAATCGCCCCCAATCGTTTCTTTTCATTGGCGTTCACCGTCGCTGTTACTGCCGCATCGAAGCCGATCCCCGCCATCAGCAGAAAATAACGATTACCAGCACTCCCGACATCGATTTTAGTCAGATCGGACTTCGCAAGACTAGCTGCGGCTTTGAGCATGTCCATCGGTAAACCCATTTCTCGCGCCCAAATATTCACAGTGCCTAAAGGTAACGTGCCCAGTGCGGTATCGGTGCCGATTAAGCCATTCATCACCTCGTTTACCGTCCCATCGCCCCCTGCCGCTATAACTGCGTTATAGGCATCTCTGGCGGCTTGCTGCGCCTTCCTGGTTGCATCTCCAGGTGCGGTAGTAGCAGCAATATCTACCACCCATCCACAATTGCGCCACAAATCTGCCACCCGATCGAGTGTAGCGGCTAAGTTGGGTGATTGTCCCGCTGCGGGATTGTAGACGATCAGAACTCGAAAGTCGGGAGTTAAACTACTGAAGCGCATTTAGATTAAGGAATATCTTTTTTTGACCGTTGGAGGCGCAAGGAGTGCAGAGGTTAGATAATATAAACACTTGGATCTTCTAACCAGATTCTCGATAGATTTTATTTAGTGCTCGCGATATGTCTAATTTCCTCTTAGAAGTCGGTACCGAAGATTTGCCCGCAGGTTTTGTGAGCGATGCGATTCGCCAGTGGGAAACGATGATTCCGGCTAGTCTGGCGGCTGAAGCCTTAACTCACGATCGAGTACAGGTTTATGCTACACCGCGCCGTCTGTCAGTTATTGTTACAAATCTACCCGATCGGCAGATCGATCGCGAAGAGGAAATCAAAGGCCCACCAGCCGCCGCCGCATATAAAGATGGACAACCGACTCCCGCAGCATTGGGGTTTGCGCGCAAGCAAGGTGTAGATCCTGCCAGTCTAGAATTACGCATGACAGATAAAGGGGAATTTATCTTCATTACCAAGTCTATTCCCGGTCGCGATACTAGAGAGATTTTAACCGAGTTGATTCCTCAGTGGATTTTTAAATTAGAAGGCAAACGCTTGATGCGGTGGGCGAATGGGGATTTAAAATTCCCCCGACCGATTCGCTGGTTGATTGCCCTGTGGAATGAGGCTATTTTACCGATCGAAATTACTAACGATGAGGATACAGTAAAAAGCGATCGCATTTCTCGCACCCATCGAGTTTTACATCCGGCACCAGTTTCCGTCGCTTCAGCCGCTGAGTATTTAAAAACCTTGGCATCTGGTTATGTAAATGTAGACCAAAATCAGCGCAAGAGTGATATCCAGCAGCAGATTCAGGCGGCGGCGGCTAAGATGGGCGGAGTCGCAGAAATTTATCCCGATCTGCTGGATGAAGTTGTTAATTTAGTCGAATATCCGACCGCGATCGTTGGTAAATTCGATGACGAGTTTCTCAAGTTACCAGCAGAAGTAATTACGACTGTAATGGTGACGCATCAACGGTATTTCCCGATCTTTAAAGACGAGCGAAAACAGGAACTTTTACCGCACTTTATTACGATTTCCAATGGCGATCCGGCTAAGTCAGCAATTATCGCTGAGGGCAATGGGCGGGTAGTCAGAGCGAGATTAGCCGACGGACAGTATTTTTATAATGCCGATTTGGTCAAACCACTTGCCGAATACTTACCACGATTGGAAATGGTGACCTTTCAAGCCGACTTAGGTTCGGTAAAATTGAAAGTCGATCGGATTATCCAAAATGCCGAGGCGATCGCGAGTCAATTATCGCTCGATCCGACAGCAAAACAATATATCGATCGAGCTGCCCGATTATGCAAAGCCGATCTAGTCACGCAGATGGTGGGTGAATTCCCCGAATTGCAAGGAATCATGGGTACCAAATATGCGATTGCTAATGGCGAAGCACCGGAAGTAGCAACAGCAATTTTCGAGCATTATTTACCCCGCAATGCTGAAGATAGTTTACCCAAAACTTTGACCGGACAAGTAGTTGGGATCGCAGATCGGTTAGATACTTTAGTTTGTATCTTTGGTTTGCGAATGCTCCCGACAGGTTCCTCCGATCCGTTTGCCCTGCGCCGGGCGGCAAATGCGATTATTAATATCGCGTGGAGTGCTAATTTAGCGATCGATCTGAATTTATTACTCGATCGCGTCGTGACTGATTTCAGCCACGTCCGTCCACAGATCGATATCGCCGAACTCACCCAACAGTTGCAGGATTTCTTCAGCCAACGGCTGCGAAATTTACTCCAAGAAGATCTGCATATCGATTACGATCTCGTCAATGCTGTTCTGGGCGAGAACGATCGCGAATATACCCAACGAGCCTTAACCGATTTACTCGACACCCGCGCCCGCGCTGTGTTTCTCCAACAGATTCGGGATAATGGCACCTTAGAACGAATCTATCCTACTGTCAATCGATCGAGTAAATTAGCCGTGCAGGGGACTTTAGACACTCAACAATTAGCACCAACGGAAGTAGTTCAGACCAGTCTATTCCAGAAATCCTCAGAACAAGCAGTCTACGACGGGTTAATCGCCCTAGAACCCCAGACAAAAGCCGCACGGGTTTCTCGAAACTATCAGCAGCTCATGGACGCGCTAGGTCAGCTTACCCCCGCGATCGAGCGGTTCTTTGATGGTGAGGATAGTGTCCTAATTATGGATTCCAATCCCGAAATTAAAGCCAATCGATTGAATCTCTTGGGACTCGTCCGCAATCATGCTAGAGTTTTAGCTGATTTTGGCGCAATTGTTAAGTAACGTGAGTTCGGGTTAAGAAGAGCCTAGAGACTGGAAGTCTCGACTTGTGATGCAAAGTTCGCCTTCGCGGACTAATATCCTAGTCCGCCTTCGCGGACTTTGCAGTGCTAGCCCCGATTTCAATCGGTGGCGGGACTCAATCGAAGCAAATATCCTTAACCCGATCTCACGTTAAAATAATATGAAATCTAATATTTATCGATCGCCTACTCGGACGAAACTCTTATCCTTGCTGCTCGTATTTGGGTTACTAACTAGTTGCGATCGACCTGCCAAAAATTCGCGCGAAAATCTAGCAGCCAATAACGGTAAGCCGAAAGTGGTCGTAACTACTAGCGTATTGTGCGATCTTACCAGGCAGATTGCGGCTGAGACGATCGATCTAGTCTGTCTACTACCACCCGGTAGCGATCCGCACATCTATCAACTTACCCCAGCCGCCAGACAAGCGATCGAAGATGCCAAACTGATCTTCTACAGTGGCTATGGGTTCGAGCCAGAACTCATCAAAGCGATCTCAGCGACATCCAATCCCGCGCCAAAAGTAGCCGTCGCTGAAATCGCGGTACCCCAACCACAGCAATTTACCGAAGATGGCAAAAGTAGTAGCGATCCTCACGTTTGGCACAATGCCAAGAATGGATCTAAAATCGTCGAAATAATTGCTAATAATCTCGTAAAAACGGTACCCAATAACTCGGATATTTACAAGCAAAATACGCAAAAATTGACCTCAGAAATCGCACAGATCGATCGCTGGATTAAAACTGAGATCGATACGATTCCACTTACAAATAAAGTCTTATTCACGACTCACGATGCATTAGGATATTACTCAAAAGCCTACGGTATTCCCGTTGCCGCGCTAGAAGGATTGAGTACTGACGAACGACCGAATGCCGCTCGACTGCGCGAACTAATCGAGAAAATTCGGAAGACTCCAGTACCGACGATTTTTGTAGAAGCGACTGTCAACCCCCAATCGATCGAAACGATCGCCAAAGAAACCAAAGTAAATATCTCCCTGCAGAAAATCTATGCCGATGGCTTAGGTGAAGTAAATAGTGCTGGTGGCACTTATCAGAAAATGTTGATTTCTAATACCAAGACGATCGTTGAAGGTTTAGGTGGTAAATATACACCCTTTGCCACTAATTAGTTGCGAAGGCATTACTGGCGCGATCGGGATAAGATAAATTAACGCTTCTAATCTATATTCAGTAACAAATAACGCTTGAATAATCGTCCTTATACGGTAGTTTTAATTATTCCGACTGGGATCGGAGCCTCAATGGGCGGTTTTGCTGGAGATGGATTACCCATTGCCAAAGCGATCGCGGCTAGTTGCGATCGGTTGATAACCCATCCGAATGTGATGAATGGAGCGCAATTGTATTGGAGTATGCCGAATACGCTCTACGTTGAGGGTTATGGATTGGATCGGTTTGCTGCGGGTACGTGGGGATTGCAGCCAGTACGAAAAAATCGGGTGGGGATTATCTTCGATCGATCCGTGCCTGACGATCTGCGCGTCCGCCACCTTCAAGCCGCAGATGCTGCTAGAGCGACGCTAGGATTGGATTTAACCGATTATGTCGTGACAGACCTCCCTTTGGGTGTCGAGCTGCAAACAGCGGCTTCTGGAGCCTCCTGGGGCACGATCCAACAGCCAGACAGTCTCCTCAGAGCGGCAGATAAACTAATTACCGCAGCAAAAGCCGACGCGATCGCTGTTGTTGCCAGATTTCCCGACGATCCGGGGGCAGAAATCCTCCACGATTACCGTCATGGCATCGGTGTCGATCCGTTAGCTGGTGCGGAAGCCGTTATCAGCCACCTGATCGTGCGGACGTTTCAGGTGCCCTGTGCCCACGCGCCAGCGCTATCGCCACTCCCGATCGATCCGGACATTTCACCGCGATCGGCAGCTGAGGAATTAGGCTATACTTTCTTGCCCTGCGTTTTAGTCGGATTGAGCCGCGCGCCGCAATTTATTACTACCGATCGAGCAGCGGGTGGAGTCTGGGCTGATGAAGTAGATGCCGTCATCATCCCCGCATCTGCTTGTGGCGGCAGTGGCGTAATTAGTTTCGCTGGCACAAAGACTAAAATTATTACAGTTGCCGAAAATATGACGCGGATGGCAGTCCCACCGACAGCACTCGGCATTGAGTCAATTGCGGTAAACTCGTATTTAGAAGCGATCGGGGTAATTGCAGTCGATCGTGCTGGTATGAGTCTAGATAGTTTTTATCCTCGAATCGATCGACTAAAAGAGTACGGATCCTAAACCCAACATCGCCAAACCTCAGCGCTAGTAAGGTGAGGTAGGTTCCAGCTCTAGATCTAGCCACTATTCACTATTCACTATTCACTGTTCCCCGATGAACTCCCAAAACCCGGACATCGAACCTTTATCGCGCACCCAGATTTTAATTGCGATGGCGGTAACAGCAGTAGTGTTATTTGGGTTGGCAAAACTGTGGCTGTATTTAGGCGATCTTCAGTTGCGTCCGCTCGACTTTTCGATCGTCAATCTGGGGATTGGAATCTTGCTGGGGTTGGGACTGACGGGTTTGAGTGAGATTATCTATGCGCTCTGGGGGACTTATCGCCAGAGTGCAGATTTTTACCTGACGATGGTATTGACACCCTTGGCGGTACCCGATGTGATTTGGCTGGGAATTTTACCTGGATTGAGTGAAGAGTTATTATTTCGCGGGGTGATGTTACCAGCGATCGGGTTAGATCCGATCGGCATCGTATTATCATCCCTCTGTTTTGGGGTATTACATATGACCGATCTGCGGCAATGGCCGTATGCAGTTTGGGCGACAGCGATCGGGATGTTGTTGGGATATACAATGGTCGAAACGGGTAATCTCCTAATTCCAATCGTCGCTCACATCACGACTAATCTGGTGTCGGGATTATCATGGAAATTGACACCGAAAAATGTGGGATAGATAAGGGCTGGCGGTTGAAACCGTGCTTAACTAATGTCCCCCAACGCCTAAATAAGTCTCGATTACCTTGGGATCTTTGAGTAACTCGCTACCAATCCCCTCATGCTTGACAATTCCGGTGTCTAAAACGTAACCTCGATCGGACATTGCCAGTGCCTTCTTCGCATTTTGTTCGACAAGGACGATTGCCGTACCAGTTTGCACGATTGCCTTGACTTGTTTGAGTACGTCGGTGACTAAAGCGGGTGAAAGCGCCGCCGATGGCTCGTCAAGGACTAGTAATTCGGGATCGAGCATCAGGGCTTTACCCATCGCTAACATTTGCCGTTCGCCGCCAGAGAGCGTTCCCGCGCGTTGTTTGCGACGTTCCGCCAAGCGGGGAAACATGGTGTAAATCTTATCTTTGAGTTGCTTGAGATCTGTGGTGCAGATAAATCCACCCATCTCTAGATTTTCCTCGATCGTCAGCGATCGAAAGACATTCGCAATCTGGGGAACATAACACATCCCTTTCTGGACGATCCGATCGGATTTCAGCCCCCCAATCTCTTCGCCTTTGAACGTAATCGTCCCAGTATGCGGTGTCAGCAGTCCGAAAATCGTCTTCGCCAGCGTCGATTTGCCTGCACCATTCCCCCCGATCACCGCGACTAATTCCCCTGGTTGCACGACAAAATCAATGCCATTGAGAATATCCGAGCCAGGATTATAGCCAGCACGGACATCTTTGACTACTAACAGTGGGGGTGAGCTAGGCATTGATGGAGTTAGATGGGAGAGGTGTAAAAGTTGGCTGGATGGCGTTTCGATCGCATCTTCCATAACGATATCTTGCCGAGGAGTCGGCCAGAGTAGATTGTGGGATAGCTAAATAATAAGGTAAATTACCTCGTATCTCACCACATTCAATACTTGGATCTTGCTCCATGTAAATAGGGACTAGTACTAGCACCGATTTAGGGTACCCACAAGCGACGCGCGCTCCTCGGGTTTCCCGAGGGTTTCCCGAGGGTTTAGCGCGTCAAGACAGGGGCACCCCTACAGGTTTAATTGTGTAGGGGTGCCCCTTGTGGGTACCCTTGGGTTGTAGCAGTAACTTGCCCACCCGATAGCGAAGTCAAGAGTATTTCCCTCCAAGGAGGGGTGATAAGGGTTGAGACGATCGTGTCTACTTTTTCTTACCCCCAGCTTTGGCTGCTTTAGCAGCTTTTTTAGCAGCTTGTTCGGCTGCAAATGACTGCTGTTTCTCCTGCTCGCGTTCTTCTTCCAACTTATCCAGGTAGTAGTGATAATCGCCTAAATATACCCGAAACTCACCATCGCGAACTTCGACGATTTTATTGGCAACTTGAGAGATAAAGTAGCGATCGTGTGAAACGATTAATGCAGTGCCATCGTAGTTGACCAAAGCATCTTCGAGCATTTCCTTGGCTGGAATGTCTAAGTGGTTTGTTGGCTCGTCGAGGATGAGCAAGTTGGCGGGAATTAGCAGCATTTTCGCGAGTGCGAGCCGCGCTTTTTCACCACCACTAAGCGATTCAACTTTTTTAAAAACCGTATCGCCACTAAACAAGAAGCGACCTAATAAAGTACGAACTTCTTCATTTTTCCAGTCGGGTACTTCATCATGGATCGTTTCCATGACAGTGCGATCGAGATCCAATGCTTCGGCTTGATTTTGCTCGAAATAGCTGGGGATCACATTATGTTCGCCGAGCTTGACGGTACCGCCAGTTTGTTTTTCCATCCCGACGATGATTTTCAAGAGGGTGGATTTACCACAACCATTCGGCCCTAAAAAGGCAATCCGATCGCCACTTTCGATAAATAAGTCAGTGCCTAAGAATAAAATTTTATCATCGTAGACATGCTCTAAATTCTCGATCGTCACTACTTCGCGACCGCTCCGAGGTGCTGGTGGAAACCGGAAATTGAGCGTTTTCATGCTCGACTCTGGAGCTACGATCCGCTCGACTTTATCGAGTAGTTTCTCGCGGCTTTTCGCTTGGGTACTCCGCGTTGCACTAGCACGGAATTTTTCGACGAAGGCTTGTTGTTTTTCGAGTTCTTTTTGCTGACGCTCGAAGGCACTCAATTGTGCTGATTGGCTTTCGGCTTTTTGAGCGAGGTAGGTTGAATAATTACCGAGGTAAGTCGAGGAGACACCGCGTTCGGTTTCGACGATCGAAGTACACAACCGATCGAGAAACTCGCGATCGTGTGAAATAATTACCATCGGCGTTTCGAGATTTTTGAGATAGTTTTCCAACCACTCGATCGTCTCTAAGTCTAGGTGGTTAGTCGGCTCATCCAGCAGCAGCAGATCGGGGAATTGGAGGAGGATCTTGCCCAAACTCATCCGCATTTGCCAACCACCACTAAAAGCACTGACTAATCGATCGGCATCATCCAATTCAAATCCGACTTCTGGTAAAATCTTATCGATTTCGGCTTCTAAGGCATAGCCATTCAAGGCTTCATATAGGCGTTGGTACTTATCCATCTTATCGAGCAGTTTATCGAGCGCGTCACCACTAGCTGTCTCTAGCTGATGGTGGATCTTGCTCAGCTCCGAATGAACGCGATTGGCTTCACCAAAGGCTTGCCACAATTCTTCCTTAACGGTTCGCGTCGGGTCGACATCAAATTCTTGATTGAGATAGGCGATATTCAGACTATTTGGACGCACGATCTCGCCGCTGGTGGGTTCGATCTGCCCAGCGATAATCTTCATCTGGGTCGATTTGCCCGCACCATTCACCCCCACAAGTCCGATTCGATCTCCTGGCTTTACTTCCCAATTAATGTCCTTGAGGACTTCGCCTGTGGGATAAATCTTGCAGATATGTTCCAGTCGCAGCATGAAATTAATTCTCTCCAGGAGTTAGTGGCGGGATGGCGGGTCTCCCTTACCTATTTTAACAAAACTTTACCACTCGATACCATTTCTGTCCGATCGCGTTGGTATGGGTGCCAACTCCTGTCACTGAGCGAATATTGTCTTGATGCTGACGATCGAACGATCTGCTGCGATATTTTCGATCGCAATTGCGGCTAGAGCGGCTAGCTAGAATCAACTTTAGCGCAGGACAACACCTCACCGAAAATTTATTTGTCACGATACTTAATCGATCGTTAAACTAGGATTAAATAAACGTTAATTTCCCAAAGATCGGCGATCGGGTTGTGGTTGCGCTAGGATTTTAGGTAAGGTCGAATCTTTCAAATATCTGCTGAAATACTACCTCAAGTATTAGATGTTTCGATCGCAATTTTCTTCAACAATTTAATATCTACAACTTATGTTATCTAAAAATTTTGGTCGGTTGACAACTCTGGCTGCATTAGTCGCCATATCGATTTTACCAGCAGGTTGCGGCAATAAGACTAAAACAAGTAGTGATAGTACTGGTACTAATACGAGCACAAATACGACTACAACTAATTCACCTGCTGCAAGTGGAGCGAGTATCACCCTCAGCGGCGCTGGTGCAACTTTCCCACAAGCATTGTACGAAAAATATTCACAAGAAATTCGCAAAACTCATCCTGAGATCAAGATTAACTATCAAGGGATCGGTAGCGGTGGCGGGATCAAACAAACGATTTCCCGGACGGTCGATTTTGGTGCTAGCGATGCGGCGATGACGGATGCCGAAATCGCGAAAGTACCTGGCGGAGTAATTTTGGTGCCGACTGCTGGCGGTGCCGTATCAGCTATTTATAATCTCCCTGGTGTTGAAAATCTCAAGCTCTCCAATCCAGTTTTGGCAGGGATCTTCTCTGGCAAAATTACGAAATGGAGCGACCCGCAAATTGCTAAAGATAATGCAGGTGCTAAACTACCAGATACTGCCATCAAGCAAATAGTTAGGGCCGATAGTAGTGGTACGGCGTTTATTTTTACCAACTATATTAGCAATAATAATCCAGACTTTAAATCTACTGTAGGTGCGAGCAAAGAACCTAAATGGCCCGCTACTTTCCTAAAAGGTAAAGGCAATCCGGGCGTAGCTGGCTTGGTCAAACAAACTCCTGGTTCGATCGGATTTGTGGAGTATGACTTTGCGCTCAAGAATAAATTAGCATCTGCAGCACTCCAAAATAAAGGCGGTGAATTTGTTGCGCCGACACTTCCAGCCGCCAATCAAGCCCTAGCTGATGTTAAATTTCCCGATAACTTTCGGACGTTCGATATCAATTCTCCCAAAGGTTATCCGATCGTTGGTTTGACTTGGTTGCTAATCCCTAAACAACAAAAAGATCCAGCTAAAGCTCAAGCCCTAAAAACGATGGTGAAATGGATGCTCACAGATGGTCAGAAGTTAAATGATGGGTTAAACTTTACTACAATCCCCGCTGCTGTAACCACCCGAGCGATCGCGGCTGTGGAAACTGGCGTGAAGTAGATTTCTCATTTTTTACCCGGCATGTCGATCGATATTTACCTGAATTAACAAAAGTTAATTATTGGCGATCGGGTGGCGATCGACAGCCGCAAAATGAAGATAACTGTCAGTAGAAAGTAGACAGGTTAAAGCTTTCTCACTCAAATCTAAGATTGCAAACTGACATTAAAGTAGTTAGAATATTACCGAATTTAACTATTTTTTAAATTAATCTTAAACTACCGTTAACCCAACCATGATGAAGACTTCATGAATGGTGCGGTAAGATTCTAAGAGCATCGAAAAAACTTAACAATTTGTTGAAACTTATTGTTAAAAATGTGGTCTGAGAAAGTGTCTTCTAGAAAAAAATCGACAACTATGTTATTCAGTAATTTCGCTCGTATCGGTACTGTTGCAGCAGTAACAGTTTCCGTTTTTGGCAGTCAATTGGTAGCAATGGCTGAAACCACCCTCAGCGGTGCGGGCGCAACTTTTCCCCAGCCTTTATATGAGAAATACGCACGGGAAATTCGCAAATCTATTCCAGATATCAAAATTAACTATCAAGGTATCGGTAGCGGTGGTGGGATCAAACAAACGATCGAGAGAACGGTAGATTTTGGCGCGAGCGATGCAGCGATGACCGATGGCGAAATTGGGAAGGTCAAAGGTGGCGTAATCATGGTGCCGACGGCTGGTGGTGCGGTGTCGGTTGCCTACAACTTACCTGGTGTCAAAAACCTCAAATTGTCCAACGCAGTTCTAGCTGGAATTTTCCAAGGCAAAATCAATAGCTGGAGCGATGCCCAAATTGCTAAAGATAATCCTGGTGCTAAATTGCCCTCTACTGCGATCAAGCCTGTCGTAAGAGCAGACAGTAGTGGTACTTCGTTCATTTTCACCAACCACATTAGTAGCATCAGCCCAGAGTTTAAATCTGCTGTCGGACCGAGCAAAGAACCCAGATGGCCTTCTGGCTTCGCCAGAGGTGCCAAAAATGCCGGAGTAGCTGGTTTGATCAAACAAACTCCTGGCGGGATCGGTTATGTCGAGTATGAGTTCGCCCTCAAAAATGGACTCTCCTCCGCACAAGTCCAAAATGGTAGCGGTAAATATGTCGCGCCATCCTTGAAAGCTGCTAACCAAGCATTGTCTGATGTTGTATTCCCCGAAAACTTCCGGGTATTCGATGTCAATTCTCCTCAAGGTTATCCGATCGTCGGTTTGACTTGGTTGTTGATTCCCAAACAACAAAAAAATCCTGAAAAAGCCAAAGCCATCAAAGCGATGGTGAAGTGGATTCTCACTGACGGTCAACAATTCAATTCCAACCTCAACTACACTTCGATTCCTACGGCAGTTGCCGAACGCGCGATCGCGGCAGTTGAAGCTGGTGTGAAATAGTCTATTAGACTAAACTGTTAGTAGACTAAGAGTTAGTGTGGGGAGATTGGTGCAGTAGGTTAAAATCGGGCTAAACCGGGCGGATCGAGTCAGTAGTTGCTCATCCGTCCCCCCCCCCCACTCCTCGACATTATCCGCTCCCATGTTAAGGCTGCATCCCCACAAACTCCACAATTTATAAAAGTATGTCCTCTTCTCAAGACCTATTTAGTACGACAGTTACTAAAAATCGTCTATCCAAGCAAAATCGACCCTCAAAGACAGATTTAGCCGATCGACTCTTTCGCAGTCTGATGTATATTTCTGGTGGGGTCTCGGTAGCGATCCTGCTGCTGATGGGTTGGAAGATAACCCAGCTCTCACTCCCAGCCATCCAAAAATTTGGGCTGGGATTTTTGACGACCAAGGAATGGGATCTCCAGTCGCTGACATTTGGTGCGTTGCCATTGATATATGGCACGATTGGCAGTAGTGCGATCGCGTTATTAATCGCCATCCCGGTTGGCTTGGCAGTAGCGATCCTGACGAGTGAAGACTTATTACCACAACGATTGCGAACTATCGTCGCCTTCACGATCGAATTAATTGCGGCGATCCCTAGTGTGATTTTTGGGTTATGGGGATTTTATACACTCGTACCGATATTACAACCCCTGCAAAGTTTTCTCCACGCTAAATTTGGCTGGATTCCACTATTTAGCACTGAGCCATCGGGATTTGGTTTATTTACTGCTGGAACTTTACTAGCAATCATGATTTTGCCGACCCTAGCTGCGGTCAGTCGCGAAGTATTGCTCGTCGTTCCAGGTTATCTGCGAACTGGTTCGATGGCGTTAGGTGGTACTAGATGGGAAACGATTTCTAGAGTAATCCTCCCGACCGCCTTCTCCGGAATTATCGGTGCTGTAATGTTGGCACTCGGTCGCGCGCTAGGCGAGACAATGGCAGTAACGATGGTCATTGGTAATGCTACAACATTGGGGCCATCGATTTTTGAGCCGGCTTATTCGATTCCGGCAATTTTAGCCAATACTTTTAATGAAGCACAAGATGACGTGCAGATTGGCTCGCTGGCATATTTAGCATTAATACTATTTTTTCTGACATTAGTAGTAAATATTGGGGCAGTCGGATTGGTAAGATTTGTAGAGGGCGGAGGCAAAAAATAAGATGCGCGATTTAAATACACCAACCGTACCTAGTTTGACTACACCTTTATCGGTGGGTCGCACGTTATTCGATCGTGGGATGACGATCCTCGCTTTTACACTGACCCTCTTCGGTATTCTCCCCTTGATGTCAGTCTTATGGAATATCATCTCCAAAGGTGCGCCAGGGCTGACAGCGACGATGTTTAGCAAGCCGATTATCGATGATGGGTTTGCCAATGCGATCGTCGGTACGCTAGTGATGGTATTAATCGGATCGTTGATTAGCATTCCGCTAGGGATTGCTACCGGAATCTATTTATCAGAATACGATCCCAAGGGCAAGCTCAATCGAACGATCAGATTTTTGGTAACGATTCTGACTGGAGTACCATCGATCGTCGTCGGGATTTTTGTCTATGGTTTCGTCGTGCTGGGAACTAAAGACCTATTTGGTTTTAGTTATAGCGCGTTAGCTGGTGGGATTAGTTTGGCGGTGATCATGCTGCCGATTATCGCCCTCACTAGCGAGGAAGTACTCAAACTCGTCCCCCCAGCTTATCGATTTGCTTCGCTCGGACTAGGTGGAAGCAAGTTTCAAACAATCTGGCGCGTTGTTTTACCCACAGCGTTACCCGCGATTTCTACTGGGGTGTTGTTGGCAGTCTCCCGCGCTACTGGCGAGACAGCACCATTATTGTTCACTGCTTTGGGTAACCTAGATTGGGCGCAAAATCTCTTTGACAAGACTGCTTCGCTACCAGTACTGATTTACAACCTCTATAACGATCCCAGTCCAGAGAAAAGTCAGTTGGTTTGGACGGCCTCCCTCCTGTTACTGATTCTAGTGTTGCTGATTAACTTGCCTTCGCGATTGCTCGCCAATCACAAGAAAAAATAAACCTAAATAGCTCAGTGCGAGATCTAAAGCTGTAAATAAATAACTTCTAATTTTATGCAAAATCAATCAACCGATCGGGTCGAGCGCGACCCCAACCAGCAGTATGAAACGGCCATTCAGGTAAATAACTTGAGCTTTTTCTACGGTGCGGTGCAAGCTCTGCAAAACATCACAATGACCATTCTCAAAAACCAAGTGACCTCGATCATCGGGCCATCTGGTTGTGGTAAATCGACTTTTATTAAAGCCCTCAATCGGATTACCGAGCTAGAAACCAAAGTCAGAACCGAAGGCGAAGTTACCCTCTACGGTCAAAATATCTACGCTCCCCAAATCAATCTCAATCAACTCCGCCGTCAAGTGGGCATGGTGTTTCAAAAGCCCAATCCGTTCCCGATGAGTATCTATGAAAACGTCGCCTATGGCGTGAAAATCGGCGAAGAAAAGGTTTCGTCAGCAGATCTCGATGGCATCGTCGAAACTTCACTAAAAGGTGCCGCAATCTGGGATGAAGTCAAAGATAAATTGCATAAATCTGCATTGGGACTATCCGGCGGACAACAGCAACGCTTGTGCATCGCGCGCGCGTTAGCAGTTAAGCCCAAAGTATTATTAATGGACGAGCCTTGCTCGGCATTAGATCCGATCGCGACGATGAAGATCGAGGACTTGATGCATAGTTTGCGAAATGAAGTAACGATCGCGATCGTCACACACAATATGCAGCAAGCAGCACGGATCTCCGACTACACTGCATTCTTTACGACTGATGAAAGTCGGATCGGCCGGATGGTCGAATTTGGCGAAACCAAACAGATCTTTTCGATGCCTGTCGATCGCCGCACGAATGACTACGTATCCGGTCGATTTGGCTAAGATTTATTTCATGTGCGGGGGAACACCGTCCAGATCGCGCCACTAAATCCCCCAACTCTGGGGGACTTCAAGCGACTTGCTCCCCCAGAGTTGGGGGTTAGCTCGATCTATCCAAATCTTATTGGGATCTGTTTTAACGTGAGTTCGGGATAAGGAAAATCGGGCGTTGCTGGATTAAGATATGATTTGGCGATCGAGAGGTAATCTGTGCCGTCGATCGCCAGAACTAACTGAATTAGGAGTTGGTACTTCACCAAATTTAAGATAATGAATTAACAATCTAATAGAATGCTTTAGCATTTGTTCGCACTTAGAATAACATAATGTTTTTCTTTTTAATCGAGCTAAGTAATGTCTGAGCCTAGTGTTTTCACCCTCAACTCTTGTCATATAAGTTTTACTCACGATTTGGTCACCATCTGGAATAAATATTGGATAGACCCTCCACCCATCCGTCACATAAAAATAACATTTCCATGTACTTACCAAATTCTCCCATAGCGGTCTAAATGTCTTAGCACTGTGGTCGCCTAATACCCATCCTAAAATACCCATCTGAAAGTGATTTACTGCCGTCCAGAGCCAGATCTTGTTTTTTTTGAGCCAACAAACGTCTCTAACTCATCCAACTCACCAACTTCTGGTATTTGGTCTGAATTATAGTAATCTGGGAGATTTGCCCCTACTTGCTTCACCCAATCCATGACAGTTGTATTATGCACACCCATTACTCTTTCTATTGCTCGAAATCCCATCCCATTAACATACATTGACAAACATTTCTGCTTGATTTGTGGTGAATATCCTCTGTGTGCTTCATAACAATCTATAAATTGCCGTCCGCAGTCTTTACAAATATGGTTCTGCTTTCCCTTTATTCGCCCATTTTTATTGATATTGGACGATCTACATTCAGGACATTCCATTTAGATATTTGCTCTTGTTACTTCTCTCGATCGCCTTAGATCATATCCTAATCCAGCAACGCCGAAAATCGATCTGCTCCGTTCAAGCACCGCCCTGAACTATAAGTTCGGGCTAATAGCAAAAGTTCTCTGAAGAGAACTGCCCAATTGATTAGTTCGTTTCAACGAACTTTTGCTATGAGCAACTAATTCATTTGAGGGCGGTTCAGAAACGAAGCTAGGAGTCATTAAGTGGACATCTTTAACCCGAACTCACGTTGTTTTAGTTAAACCAAACCCAAACTTTTAAAATCGAGCGCCTGTGGAACTAGTTCCACAGGCGCTCGATTTTGTTTTACCACGCTTGTTTTACTCAGAGCTAATCGCGAGCGTTTTATCGCATTTTCTATATTCACAACTTGCAGCACAGATTGCAACATTGTCAAAAATATTACTTGCTTTCATTCGCACTGCTCGTCCTGACAAATTAGCGCAAGAACACGCTGAATACCTGTCAATAGCCCCTGTAGCTCGATCGAGCTACTGTGGCTCGATGCTACTAACCACTCTCAGCTAACCATCAAAATCTCGATCGGTTAGGGCTTAATTTCACTGATTTGGCTGTAGATATTTTTAATTTATTGTGAAATTAATGCTATTTTGATGTAGAAAAACCGCTATTTGGCTGAAAAAATTCAAAAACAATTCAATTTTTCTAATCCTTTTACTGATGCCGATCGAGCATCCATAGCACCGAGTCTGTCTCATTAAAAACGCTAAGCCACATGGCTGAAATACACTCTAGGACGGCTTAGTTCGATCGAAATTTGTAGCAGGTAAGCTACAATCTTTGTAGAAAGACAGTGACTATTGTTTGGCTAGTTATTGGCGATTCATCTTAAGTGATGAACATAAGTTTCTCGACAACTTTGTATATTTGACTTAGGGAATAATTTAATGATGAATTCAAAACGTTTACTTACAATCTGCGGTTTCGCGATCGGTGCCGCTGCAATCTCTGCTGTACCTGCTGGAGCAGTATCTTTGAGTGGTGATTTGGGCTTTACTGGTGTTACCGCAAGCTTTGCTCCTTCAGTTGGATCGACATTAGGAAGTCCTCTTATTGTCAACTTTAATACAACAACAACAACACCAGTAACTCCTTTTAGCTCAACAATTAATAGTGCTTCTGGCTCTTTTAGTGCATTACCGACCTTTGCTGGTGCAAAACCATTATTTGCTACTGCAGCTCCTCGCCAAGGTACTTTTAGTTTGGTCAGTGGTTCTGGAAACACTGCAACTTACTCACTTGCCAGCAATTTAGATTTTACTTTTACCAATGGATTGACGCTCACCGTCGGTCAGGGTTCTCTATTTCGTGGAGGTTTAACTGCTGGCGCAAGTGTTAATAGTGCTAGCTTAGACTTGATTAGCAATGTAAACTCTATCTTCTCTCTAGCTGGTTTTGACCCCACACCAATTCAATCATTAGTTTTTGGTTTTGGCGACACTACTCAACAAAGTAATGGTCAATACTTGATCTCTGCTTCTAATTTTTCCACTCCTGTTCCCGAACCTTTCACTATCATTGGTACGATCGTTGGTGGTACCGCAGCGCTCCGCATGAGAAAGAAACTCGTTGGTGCTGTTAACAAATAGATTTAGTCCGATCGGATAATTTTAGGGAGAGGGTTAGTGCTTGCTAATCCTCTCCCTTTTGAGTATGTTCGATCGAGGATTTCTGCGAGATTTGCACGTACCTGTGAATAGGTTATTTCTTGACTAATCATCATTTGTTCGATCGAATGTACAACTTGACGATCTCAATGGCAAATTTTCGCGCTCTCGATCGAAATAGCCGCAGATCGACTCCAGTAGCGAGTGTTGCGGTAAGCTGTGTAATGATGATGCAAGGGCTGAAATTATGGCAACTATTAACGACAACTACCTCAAACTCAAAGCTGGATACCTATTTCCTGAAATCGCGCGGCGCGTTAATACATTCGCCCAAGTTAATCCCGACGCACCGATTATCCGATTGGGCATCGGTGACGTGACCGAACCCTTGCCCCAGGCTTGTCGCGATGCAATGACTACAGCGATCGTCGATATGGGCGATCGCAGCTCGTTCAAAGGATACGGCCCCGAACAGGGTTATGCTTGGTTGCGGGAAGCGATCGCGACGAATGACTTTCAAGCTCGCGGCTGTAACATCGATGCCTCGGAAATATTCATCTCAGATGGCTCTAAATGCGACTGTGGCAACATTCTCGACATCTTTGGACATGACAACACGATCGCGGTCACAGACCCCGTATATCCCGTTTACGTCGATACCAATGTCATGGCGGGGAATACTGGCGATGCTAATGACAAAGGTGAATATGGTGGTTTAGTCTATCTCCCAATTACGGCGGATAATGACTTCACCGCGCAAATTCCTAGCCAGAAAGTTGACCTGATCTATCTCTGCTTCCCCAATAACCCTACAGGTGCGACAGCTACTAAAGCGCATCTGCAAGCCTGGGTAGATTACGCCAAAGCGCATGGTTCGATTATCTTCTTCGATGCCGCTTACGAAGCCTTTATCACCGATCGGAGTTTACCGCGATCGATCTACGAAATTGACGGCGCACGGGATTGTGCGATCGAGTTTCGCTCGTTCTCGAAAAATGCTGGATTTACCGGGACTCGTTGCGCGCTGACGGTGGTACCCAAGACACTCACAGCCAAAGCCGCCGATGGTAGCGATGTCGAACTCTGGAAATTGTGGAACCGCCGCCAATCTACCAAGTTTAACGGTGTCTCCTACATCGTCCAACGCGGTGCGGAAGCTGTCTACTCCCCTGAAGGTAAAGCTCAAGTCACAGCATTGATTGCTTTTTACATGGAAAATGCGAAGATTATTCGCGATCGACTTACCGCTGCGGGATTGCAAGTATCTGGTGGTGTAAATGCGCCCTATGTGTGGGTGAAGACTCCCGACGGGTTATCGAGTTGGGATTTCTTCGATAAGTTGCTGACAAACTGCCATGTCGTGGGTACACCTGGTTCGGGTTTTGGTGCTGCGGGTGAAGGTTATTTCCGGATTTCAGCATTTAATAGCCGCGAAAATGTCGAAGAAGCAATGAATCGGATTACTGCTAAATTTAAGGGTTAATTTTAGTTATTATACCCGGCTTCTTGAAGGAGTCGGGTATTTAGGATTAGGAATCGATCGATAACTTAACGTGAGTTCAGGATAAGGAAAATCGATCTGCTTCGCTCAATCACCGCCCTGAACTATAAGTTCGGGCTAAAAGCAAAAGTTCTCTTCAGAGAACTGCCAAATCAGTCAGTTCGTTTCAACGAACTTTTGCTTTTAGCCCCTGATTGGTGCAACACATGCGGAGGGAACCTCCGCGTGATTGCATCCGCAAATTCATTTGAGGGCGGTTCAGAAACGAAACTAGGAGTCATTAAGCAAAGATCCTTAACCCGAACTCACGTTAACTTACACCTTAGAAATATCGATGCCAGAGAGCTTCCAGGCCAATCCATCGCGCCTTAAGATCAGGCTGACATCTTTCTGGCGATCGACTTTATCTGTAATATGAACGACAAATCGATCGATCGACTCATAACCCATTTTAATTTCTGATTCAGCGATATTTTTTTCGAGATTGCTGAGATCGATTTTAGCGCCAGGAACTTTGTCCTGCATTAACTCTCCCAATCCTTCCGGCGTAACTAGTTTATCCACGAGTGGATCGACCATTTTATCGACTAGTGCCGCATTCATACCTTTAACTGGGGTAGTTCCAGCGCCAGTCATTTGTTTGATTACTTGAGCTTTGACATTTGCTTTGACACTGGTTCGAAGCGATGGAAAATCAATCTCCTCAGCCAAAGCATCAGCATTCCGATTGGTGGTTGCTTTCTTCATATTATCGAGGGCAAAATACGGCGAAGCATAAGCTCCAACACCCGCGATCGCGGCAATTCCTGTAGCTACAGCAACAATAATAATTACTATTTTTTTGTTCATAGCGTTATCTGTACCGAAAAAACCTTAGATAGATTATACCTAATTGACGGAGCGGTTACGCTGTGGGAAGTTAGAGAAGGGCAATCGCTCGATTGAGTTAGATTCAACTTTTTTTGCTGCTTAACATTTTTGTGTTCTACCTACAAAAACACCCTAATTGCCCAACATATTCGATCGGCAATCGCGGCATGAAATTTATAACGATCTTACTAACCACGATGGTCGCGTTCTAGGTCGTAGAGAATTTTTTCCCAATACCATTGCGCTGATTTACCAGGAGTCCGCTGACGCGCGTTATCTAACAATCGCTCGATTCGCTCCAGATCATTATTCATTAATGCGATCGTCCGGTTCCGCACGCGTGCATCTACGCCATCTTGTCTAGTCCAATCAGCAAGAATGTCTTCAATCCGAGATTTAGCGGAGAATTTTTCAAATGCTACATACAGCAGCACCGCACCGATAACAACTAGCAATACTAACATTCCCGAACTGATTATCATCGCATCGCCCAAAACACTACTTCCATGTATTTCAGATTTCTCTAAGGGTAATCCGGATAAAAAATCGATCGACTGTGTTACTAGCGATCGCTCCGAAGCACCATTGGAACAAAAATGAATCTGGTTAGTCTTGGTATTTAAATGCTTACCAAATGGTTAGTTAGGATGAATAGAATTACTCATGTTTGGACTACCACCTTATTACTAACATTGGCTAACGTCGCAGTTGCTACCACTCCTCGTACGCCAATATCAAGCCAAAAAAATCTCCTCTCCGCTCAGCCGCAAACCATCGTTGCGCCCAAGGGCAAAGAGCTAGTTGCCAAATTTGACTGCCGCTCGCGCGGGCCGAGCATCGGCGAAATCGCGCTCCAAGCCGATGGAAAATACACTCTAGCCAAACAAGTCAAACACCACACCGTCGCTCAACAGACGGGTAAATATTCCGCGACACCATTGGGATATCGCTTTACTAATGGCACGTTGAAAGGACAATCGATCGTCAGACAGCAAGGAAATACCTATCTAGTCAGCACTAAAAATGAAGCTAAAGCCGCAGAAGTAGCGGCTGCTGATGGCGCACTGTTCTGTACTGGCGGGGAAATCAAATATTAATCACGTTAATTACTGTCGATCGATTATTGAAATTATGTTGTATATTCGGCGTTGATTTTCACGTAGTCGTAACTGAGATCGCAGCCCCAGGCGACTCCGACACCACTACTATTGCCGACACTGACGGAGATGAGGACGGTATCGGTTTTGAGATATTCGCCTTGAGATGCAGCTTTGAGATAGTTACTGGCGGCAACTCGATCGAATGTTAGTGGTTGGCCGAATGCCATTAAGGGAATATCACCTAAGCTTACTGCTAAGTTATTTTGGTCGAAGGGGATACCCGCTTTGCCTGCGGCCATCGCAATCCTTCCCCAGTTAGGATCGTGGCCGAAAATTGCGGCTTTGAGCAGGGATGAGCCAGCAATTTCACGAGCGATTTGGCGAGCTTCTTTATCAGTGAGCGTGCCCGCTACACGGACTTCGATCAGACAGGTGGCACCTTCGCCATCGCGAGCGATCGATTTTGCTAGATATTGACAGACAGCCGTGAGCATCGCTTCTAATTTATCAGCTTCCGCACCAGAGTGGACGATCGCGGGCGTGCGCGATTCACCGTTGGCGAGGGCAATTAGCGTGTCATTGGTGCTAGTATCGCCGTCTACAGTGATTTGATTGAAACTCTTATCTGCCGCGCGACCGAGCATTTGCTGCCACATGGTGGTCGATACTGCGGCATCACAGGTGACAAACGCGAGCAGGGTAGCCATATTCGGGTGAATCATCCCGGAACCTTTAGCCATACCACCCATTCTGACAGTGCGATCGCCAATGGTAGTTTCTAACGCGATCGATTTACTCACTAAATCCGTCGTCATAATCGCGGTAGCTGCGGTTTCCCCACCTTCATGCGTAGCTGCAGCCACTAACTGTGGTATTCCGGCGACTAAGGCATCCATTTTGATGCGTTGGCCGATTACTCCAGTCGAGGCCAGTAGGATCGATTCTGGGTCGATATTGAGGGCACTAGCAAGCGCATTGGCACTAGCAACGGCATCCTCCCAACCGCGTTCGCCCGTCGCGGCGTTTGCTTGTCCGGAATTACAGAGAATGGCACGAGCGCTAGATTTGACGGCTAGCTGTTGACGGCAATATTCGACACAGGCAGCCCGAACTTGGCTAGTGGTAAAGACTCCAGCCGCGATCGCATCCACATCAGAGAGAATAATCGCCAGATCTGGTTTCCCAGATGATTTCAACCCCGCAGTAATCCCCGCCGCTCTAAAGCCTCTCGGTGCCGTGACTCCGCCAGAAATTTCGTGCCAATCCATATCAGTTATCGGTTGTGCGGCTATTTTTATTGCTAACTATCAGAATACTAGAATTGGTGACTGGGTATCAGTTATTTGCGGTTTACCGATCGGGTAGCTGGTCGATCCGATCGATCGGCGAACTAATACCCCTGTAGACTAGTCACTAATAACTAGTCACTTGCAACTATCTCAATGACCACTCCAACATCACTACAGATCTCCAAACCGACGCGCTATCAAAATGCTGCGATCGATTATTACACTGGGCTTACCGGTACATCTTACCTACATTATGGCTATTGGCAACCAGTACCAGCTTCGATCGATGATGTGACCTTGCCTCGGATGCGTGTCGCCCAGGAAGCATATGCCACGAAATTACTCGATCTGATTCCTGCTGGTGTCAGTACGATCCTCGATGTTGGTTGTGGGATCGGTGGTAATGCCAAAACTATGCTCGCGCGCGGCTTTAATGTCGAAGCCTTGGCACCAGATCCGCTGCAACAACAAAAATTCATTAAATATACAGAAGGAAAGATCCCATTTCATCTGAGTACATTTGAAGATTATCAAACCGATAAAACTTACGACCTAGTCTTATTTAGCGAAAGCAGTCAATATATTTCTGTCGATAACTTAGCTGCGGGTACAGCAAGCATCCTCAAGTCTGGCGGCTATTTATTGTTAGCAGATATGATGCGATCGGATGCCAATTACCAGGAGGGTATTTTCTCAAATTGTCATCTCAAAAGCGAGCTAGAGACAGCATTAATTGCCGCAGGATTTAAGCTAGTCGAGATCCAAGATATCTCCGCCGAAATCGCTCCGACGATCGATCTCTGTATCGAAGCTTTTCGCACCTATGGATTGAGTACGATCGAGTATATCTCTGCCCTAGTCAAGATTGCCGTACCCCCGATTCATGCTTTGGGCAGTTCGGCATTCAAAAAATGGTTATCAAAACCCATCGCTGAAGGTTTATCCGCCCGCACGATTTACGATCGACATCTGTGCTACGAGATTCAACTTTGGCAGCTTGGTTAGGGAATGTTAATTCTCCGGCTGTGAGCTACAGCTCCCCACTACTCTTTCATCCCTGTGCTCGCAATACCCTGAATAAACTGCTTCTGTCCTACCAAAAATAGTAATACCACCGGTACGGTAGCGATACCGACTGCGGCCATTAGGAGTTGCCAACTATTGGTAAATTGTTCTTGAAACTCGGATAGCGCCAATTGTACCGTGCGAAGTTCGGGACGGGTAGTAAAAATCAACGGTTTGAACAGATCGTTCCATTCACCGATGAAGGTGAATAGAAATAGCGTCACCAATGCAGGACGAGATAAGGGTAACATAATCCGCCAGAGAATTTGGAGCCGATTGGCACCATCCAAACTGGCGGCTTGTTCGAGTTCGATCGGAATGGTGCTAAAAAATTGCCGTAATAAAAAGATCCCAAAACCGTTGGCGGCGGTAGGTAAAATCAGGGCGCTATATGTATTCAGTAAATGTCCCCACTTGAGGAGCAAGAAAATCGGGATGACCAGTAATTGGAAGGGAATGACTAGCGTAGCCAGTACCACCAGCAGGAGCGCTTGACGACCCCGAAATCTAAGCCGAGCCAATGCATACCCCGCCAACGCCGATGTAAAAATCTGCGCCGCAGTTACCGCCAGTGCCACAAAAGTAGAATTGGCAAACGCCAAGAGGAAATTGCCTTGTTGCCAAGCGGCTCGATAGTTGGCAACAGTAAGCTGAGGCGGTAGCTCAAAGCCAGTTGCCGCAGTGTCTACTGGTGTAAAGGAGGTAATGGCAACGACTACTAATGGAGCTAAAATCAGACCAGCACCAATGATGAGGAGGAGCCAGTTAAGGATTTGCCACCAGCGCAAATAGCCAGAATCAGAGAACTTATGCACGGTTTGGTCTACGATCGGTTAAGATAGGGGAGTTTGAAAATTGCAACAAATCTTTAAATAGACAGTCTGTAGTTATGTAGTTCGCTCGATCGCTATTTTTCGATAAATCTACCCTACACCCACATTATCCCTAAATAGGGATGCAGCCAGCTTTAATGCTGGCGTAAAATAATCTTATTCGGACATATTTTAGGAGAAATCTAGCTCATGGTGCAGATGGCAGCCAGTTTGGAACTTGACTTCAAAAGCGAAACTTATAAAGATGCCTACAGTCGCATCAATGCGATCGTGATCGAGGGCGAACAAGAAGCGCATGAAAACTACATTACCCTGGGTGGACTGTTACCAGACTCCCAAGAAGATTTAGTCAAGTTGTCCAAAATGGAACTGCGTCACAAGAAAGGCTTTGAAGCCTGTGCGCGCAATCTCACCGTCACTCCAGATTTAGGTTTTGCCAAAGAGTTTTTTGCAGGGTTGCATGAAAATTTTCAGGTGGCCGCCGCCGCCGGAAACATTGTCACCTGCTTGTTAATTCAATCGCTGATTATCGAGTGCTTTGCGATCGCTGCATACAATATCTATATTCCTGTAGCTGATGATTTTGCCAGAAAGATTACTGAAGGGGTAGTTAAGGATGAGTACATGCACCTTAACTTCGGCGAAGTCTGGCTGCAAGCCAACTTTGAAGCATCTAAAGCCGAGTTGCAAACCGCCAACCGTCAAAATCTCCCGCTCGTCTGGAAGATGTTAAACCAAGTCGCCAAGGATGCTAAGGTCTTGGGAATGGAGAAGGATGCGCTAGTTGAGGATTTTATGATCGCTTACGGTGAAGCCCTCAATAATATCGGTTTCAATACGGGCGAAATCATGCGGATGTCTGCTTATGGCTTGATGGGCGTTTAGACGCAGAAAACGAGCATCGCCTTAGCGCCAGACAAGGCACCAGAGTATCGATGCTCTGGTGCCTTGTCATTTATACATCGTAATTTACTGCGCCTAATGCTTTTAGCCCATCGATCTGTGCTCTGGTAAGACCTTCGACACCACCGATCTTCATCCCCTCATAAGGACGGCTAGCACGTCGCGTCGAGATAAGTTGGTGAGTAGTTAGATCCCAAATCCCGATCGTTTCATCTTCGCTCGCACTGGCGATAAACCGACCGCAATAACTCACCGCTACCGACCAAACCCAACTTTGATGTCCGGTTAGAGTCCTGACACACAAACCAGTCTCCATCGACCAAATTTTAATCGTCCGATCGGAAGCGCCACTAATCAGCCACCGACCATCAGGACTGTAGGCAAGCGATAGAATCCACCCTTCATGTCCGGTCAATGTGTGGCACAGTTCGCCCGTGTGGACGTGCCAGAGCAGAATTTGACTATCCATGCCACCGCTAGCAAGGATAGTGCCACACGGGTCAAAGGCGACAGCGAGCGATCGATTGCTATGTTGGGTAAAGATCCGTACTGACTCTGGCTGCTGAAGATTCCAGATTCTGACGGTGGTATCTTCGCTGGTGCTCACAATCGCGGTGTCCGAGAGTGAGTCACTGGGATGATAAGCGAGACTGCCGATCCGATCGGTATGTCCGTTGCGAACGTGCAAACAGCGACCCCGCTCGGCATCCCAGATTCTAATCGTGCGATCGTTACCACCACTGACTAAATATTTACCATCGGGACTGTATGCCAGCGTGCAGATCGCCTCGGTATGTCCCCGGAGTGTATGGATGCGAACTAGCGTGCGGGCATCCCAAATGCCGATCGTCCGATCGTCACTCCCACTGGCAAAAGTCACCCCTTGCGGATCGTAAGCTACTGTCAGGGTAGATTTGGTATGACCCAACAATTGGTGGACACAATCTGCTGAGTGCAGATCCCAAATCCGAATCCCTGCATCGCGACTAGCCGTAATTAATCGATCGCTCTTAGGACTCCACGCGATCGATTTAAACCAATTAGAATAACCGCTGAGTACTTGCCAGCATTTACCATCCTCGATCTGCCACAACCGGATCTCCCGGTCTTCGCCACCGCTAGCGATCGTCTGTCCGTTGGGGTGAAAAGCTACCGACCACAAGCGTTTAGTGTGTCCCTCCAACCGCTGGAGACAATGACCGTCGGTTTGCCACACGCGTAACAATCCGCCCACTCCCGCACTCGCCAACCGTGTGCCATCGGGACTGAAAACCGCAGACCAGATCTCATCGCCATGCCCATCGATAACTAGCAAACATCGATCGCTAGTGGCATCCCAGAGCCGCAGGGTACCATCGAGACTACCACTAACGATCTTTTGACCATCTCCACTGAAATCTACTGTTGTCACCCAATTTGTGTGCCCTTGCCAGATGCGTAGGCAATCACCAGTGGCGATCTCCCACAACCGCACGCTACCGTCCCCACTGCCACTCAGTAATTGGTGCCCTTGCGGGTGAAACTTCAGATCCATCGACCAGCCTTGATGTCCGACAAACTCGCGGATACAAGTGCCAGTCTGGATCTCCCAGTAATAAATCGTATTGCGATCGCTCCCACTAGCTAAATATCGCCCGTCGGGACTAAAACTCAATCCGAGAGTGTGAATTCCCTCGCCGAGCGTACTGAGACAGATGCCATCTTGTAAATCCCAAATTTTGAGCGTGCGATCGTCGCTAGAACTGGCTAGATACTGCCCATCAGGACTAAACTTAATCGCCCGCACCCAATTAGTATGTCCCAGGCAAGTGAGTACGCATTGACCGTCGCTAAGTCGCCACAGGCGAATTTCCCCGCTACTAGTACTGGCGGCAAGGGTATTGCCATCGGGACTGTATGCCAGCGATAGCACGTTACTAAATGTTTGGGTAAAGGCGCAATCCCGCAGGTGCGAGTTGGTAAAGTTAACCCGCTTTAAGTCAAGGTTAACTAGATATGCTTGCTGGATTACCAATTCCGAGCAATCCAAATCGGTCAGATCCAACTTGAGCTGGCCGCATAGATTTAGTAAATTACCAGCGAGATAGCCTTGATGTAGGGGATGGGTGCTTCGCCACCGCGCGAGGATTTGGTATAGCTGTGCGCCGATTTGCTGGGGGTTGCCGATGCTGGTGCGGAGTCGTTCGATCGCGGGTTGGACGATCGGCCGTAATTGCGCTTGGCGGATATACTCTTTGGCAGTAGCTTGCAAGATCGGATGCGTATCTAGCAAAAATGGTGTCTGCGTCTCGATTTCCGTACAAATGCGATCGACGAATTTACTGGTGACATATTCCATCACCATCGGTTGGAGCGACCAATAGCGATTGCCACGTTCGAGTTGTCTACCGATCGTGAGAATAATGCTGCGACGGCACAAAAATTGTAAAACACTCAGTAACGAAGACGCTCCAGCTGCATTGCTAGTGGTGGAGTCTGTAGGCAAACCGAACGGCTGTCGATCTAGTTCCGCCCGATCGTCATCGCGGAACTGGCGATTCCAAGCTGGATGGAGGGCTGCCTCTAAATTGACGATCGACAGCGGTTCGCGCGCGATTGCCAACCAATACATCACCTGATGTTCGACTGGTGTCAAGCGCTCCCACTGCTGTTCGAGGAGGTTATGAATATCGGTAAAACTGAATCGCTCCGATCGCAAGTAGGGATAAATTTCACTGACATCACCATCGGCGACTTCTTTCACCACTGCGGCAACAAGTTGAAACGCTAGTGGATTGCCTCCATAATAACGATCGATTTCCACCCATTCGGCTGCGGCGATCGGCAAACAGCCGCGATCGGCAAAAATCTGTTGTCCCGCTACCGCATCCAAGCCTGGTAATGTCAGGGTTCTGACCTTAGCATTCACCCCTTCTAGCCAACCCACTTCCGTCGGTTTTTCGCGACTGGTGAGCACCAGACAACTCTGATGATTCATCCGTCCCAAGGTACTAAATAACTCCCCATAATCGGCGTAGCCAGATCGATATCGACCGACTTGTGCCCCACCTTGAAAAATCGATTCACAATTATCTAAGAAGATCGCACAGCGATGTTGTTGACACAATACCAGCAATAATTCGATCTGGGCTGTTACTGATGTCGGGATGGCATGATAATGCAGATCCTTACCACCCAAGACATTTACGGCCGTCTTAGCCGTAGCCGTGCGAATTAAATTGCCGATCAATTCTGGGAGTAATTCCTTGAGTAAGGGCGCATTGAGCAAACTCCGCCATAAAATCTGGCTGAAACTTTGACCTCGATCGGGTGCCTCATCTTCGCTCGCACTCCATTTTAGCTGGCGCTTTGGCTCGTGACGATCGCTAGTCTGGATCTCAGCTTGCAACGCTTGTGAGAGTTCGATCGCAATTGTCGTTTTGCCCATTCCCCCCATCCCCAAGATCGTCACTAGCCGACAACGATCGACTACCAGCCACCGATATAATTGACGACACTCCACCTCACGCCCGTAAAATACTGAGGCATCGATCGTCTCGCCCCAATCGATCCTGGGCGGTGGTAATAACGGTACATCGATCGCTGCTGGTAACTCAGCTAGTGCTAAAGACTCAATTACCTGACGAAAATTAGTTTTAGAGACTCTCTGTTCGGTAGCAGTTGCCAGCATTCGCCAAACTTGTGCGCCTACTCCCTTGAGGTAGTCATGGTCGTAGCCAGCTATTTTAGCAAGATCGCGGTAAGATCTACCCTCCCAAGCTGCCTTGAATACCATTTCTTGGGGTGCAGTTAGGTATCTTGGCGCTAGCAGTTCTTTGACCATCTCCAATGCTAGTTCTACTTCCATCAGATCTTCTCCTCAACAGCTTTAGATCTAGAAATCGATTTTGCCAAATTCACGATCTCCAAGCTGAGATATAACGCTCTTGGATTAACAGTATTCCTCAGGCATTCTAACCTGTTTGACTAGTGATGTTGGGGATTATCTCTTCACTGCGATCCAATCGAACGCAGCTGACATAACCGGGGTACAATCGGTTAAAAACTGTCAGACAGCTAGTGGTAAGCTGCAAAGATTTGTCTCGATCGAGAGCGTTAGCGCCGAGTCATAAGTGGCGATCTTCCACAGCAACCACTATCGAGATAATTTAAAGATCGCTAAAACTTAAGGATAATTACTTATGATGCTCGGTCAGTGGTTGGGGATTTTAGTCTTAGTATTATCGCTCTATATCTTGTGGCAAATCCGCCAAATGCTGTCGCTGGTTTTTGCCGCGATCGTGGCCGCTACCCTCCTCAATCAATTAGCGCGTAAGCTCCAACATCAATTTAGATTATCTCGTCCGCTCGGGGTGCTCGGAGCCTTAGCAATATTTATTATCATTTTAGTTGGCTTCGCGATCGCGATTTTCCCACCATTTATCAGTCAATTTCAAGAACTTACTACCACAAAATTTCCAGCGATCGTCAAATATGCCAGTCAGTGGCGCACTCATATTCAAACTTATATCCCAGCCGCACTGATTCCCTATTTACCAGATCTCAATAATCTGGATCGTCAAGTTCAACCATTATTAAAGTCGCTAGCTGGTAGTTCGCTCACGATCTTTTCTAGCTCGTTAGCTGCAATTCTCAATCTCTTATTTGTGGTGATTTTAACGATTATGCTGCTGGCTCAACCTACCAGCTATCGGCGCGTATTTATCGCTTTATTTCCGAGTTTCTATCGACGTAGGGTGAGTGGCATTCTAACCGAATGTGAAGAATCGCTGGGCAAGTGGTTTGGTGGGGCGATCCTGAGTATGTTAGTCGTAGCCGCACTCAGTTTTATTGGTTTGATCGTATTAGGTATTCCCTTAGCTTTAGCACAAGCTATTTTAGCTGGCTTACTCAATTTTATCCCCAATGTTGGCCCGACATTAAGCGTTGTCATTCCGATGGCGATCGCCTTACTCGATGAACCCTGGAAAGCGATTGCGATTTTTGTTATTTATCTACTAATCCAACAATTTGAAAGTAATTTTCTCACTCCCTATATCATGTCGCAACAGGTAGCTTTATTGCCTGCCATCACGCTAGTTTCTCAAATATTTTTCACTACCTTTTTCGGCTTTCTGGGCTTATTATTGGCACTTCCACTTACTGTCGTCGGTAAGGTCTGGATTAATGCTGTCTTGATTGAAGATATTCTCGATCGCTGGAAATACTTTCGTCAGAGTCCTGCTGAATTAGACCGCACTTCACAGGTAGAAACCGAAGTGGTGATGACTTCAGAACAGAGCAATGCTGATTCGATCGACGAGTTGAAGTAGCGTGATTTCGGGTTAAGGATATTTGCTTATTTCGAGTCCCGCCGCCGATTGTGTCTTGTCTCGCTTTTCGCGTCGGGTTTCCCGACGGGCGCGAGCCGTAAATCGGGGCTAGTATTACAAAGTCCGGTTGTTGCCGCTCGCGGCAAAAGCCTGCCTACGCGGACTGATTAACTAACGTCAGTTCGGGATAAGAATAGCTTGGAGACTTCTAGTCTCTAGGCATTTCCTATCCCGAACTCACGTTACTTTAACGTGAGTTCGGGATAAGGATCTTTGCTTCGTTCCAGCACCGCCGCCGATTGAAATCGGGGCTAACATTACAAAGTCCGCCTTCGCGGACTGATATCTTAGTCCGCGAAGCGAAAAGTGCGGTCTTGAGGTTTCCCCAAGTAGAGCACCTTTTCAAGACAGCGACGCGCGCTCCTCGGGTTCCCCGAGGGTTTAGCGCGTCAAGACAGGCGGACTTTGCATCATGAGCCGAGACTTCTAGTCTCTACGCATTTCCTATCCCGAACTCACGTTAAAGTAGCAAGCTAGATGGCAACAGATCGCCGATCGACTTTTAGATTTGTTCGATATTTAGAGCTAGCTTTAGAGCTTTTTTCATCAACTCCAAAAATCAACCGCTCTTGGCAGACTTAGCTGCTGACTCCAGATAATGCCGTACACCCTCACCCATCTGACGTAGATTTGGTTCGATCTTTTTACCCAAGAAATCTTCCACAACCCGAGCGATCCCACCTGTCATAAAGCTCGGCACGCCTTTAATTTGCGCTGGATCGATTTTGAGTTCGCCACGACTTTCGATCGTAGTGGAGTTGCCATCAGCAATAAAACGATTTTTGCCAGTACAGTACACCGCCTCCGCGAAAGCATGAGTTTCGATCCGCCACTCCACTCCAAACTCCAACTCGTTCCAGAGATCGTGCTCCGTCCACGACAACATACTCTCGCTCAGGATCGCTCTGGCGGCGATTGGAATTTCCCCACCGCCATGCCACTCATATACACAGTAAACCTTCCCATCCTCAGCTCGACGAGACTTGACTGTCACACTCCGCACGTCTGGCATGTAAGGTAGGAGTTCGACGAGCTTGTCTCGATAGGTAGCGTAAACCAGATCGCGTGGAAAAGGGAGTTGAAGATCTGCACGGATAAGCATTATGTTCTGCCTGGATGTTGGGGATAGCGATTGTCATTCCGGATTGCTACTAACGATCGCGCCATGCTAAGAAGATGTCTATTAGCATCCTCCCAAATAATCCTCTCCAAGATATCTATCCGACTAAAATCATTACATTTCGATCTTTGTCCTCCTTCTCCTCAAATTGTTACAAGCGAACAACTTACCGATCTCAAAGCAGCTAAATAAATTACAGTTAGAGAAGGTAATCACACCGCGATCGAAATCAAACGGGGAAAATGGCTATGCACCTAAGTGAAATAACCCACCCGAACCAGTTACACGGCTTATCGGTTCGGCAGTTAGAGCAAATCGCTCTGGAAATCAGAGAAAAACATCTTCAGACCGTAGCTGCTAGTGGCGGTCATTTAGCACCAGGGTTAGGTGTTGTCGAACTCACCCTCGCACTGTATCAAACTTTAGATCTCGATCGAGACAAAGTGGTATGGGATGTGGGCCACCAAGCTTATCCCCATAAATTAATCACTGGGAGATACAATCGTTTTCATACCCTACGCCAGAAGAATGGCATTGCGGGGTATCTCAAACGCGGTGAGAGTAAATTCGACCATTTTGGTGCAGGACATGCCTCTACGAGCATTTCTGCAGCGCTAGGGATGGCGATCGCTCGCGACCTCAAAGGCGAACACTTTAAATGTGTGGCGGTGATCGGGGATGGTGCGCTCACAGGTGGGATGGCCTTAGAAGCGATCGATCATGCCGGACATTTACCCAAAACTAATCTATTGGTGGTCTTAAACGATAACGAGATGTCGATCTCGGCCAATGTTGGTGCGATTCCTCGTTATTTGAATAAACTCCGTGTCAGTGCGCCCATTCAGTTCCTGAGCGATAACATCGAGGAGCAGCTCAAAAATATTCCCTTTGTCGGCGAGACGATCTCGCCCGAACTCGCGCGCGTCAAGGAAGGGATGAAACGCTTGGCAGTGCCCAAAGTGGGTGCCGTATTTGAAGAATTAGGCTTTACTTATATCGGCCCTGTAGACGGCCACAATTTAGAAGAATTAATTAGTACCTTTCAAGGCGCACACAAACATCCCGGCCCCGTCATGGTACACGTCGTGACCAAGAAAGGCAAAGGATACGCGATCGCCGAAAAAGACCAAGTTGGTTATCACGCTCAAAGTCCCTTTAATCTCGCCACTGGCAAAGGTGCTCCGGCAACAAAGCCCAAACCACCGACCTATTCCAAGGTATTTGCTGATACGCTGATTACCCTGGCCGAACAAAACCCAAATATTGTCGCAATTACCGCTGCGATGGGTACGGGAACTGGCTTAGATAAGTTTCAGGATAAGTTGCCCAAACAGTATATCGATGTGGGGATTGCCGAGCAACATGCGATTACCCTCGCCGCTGGACTAGCAACTGAAGGAATGCGCCCTGTGGCCGCGATTTATTCCACCTTCTTGCAACGAGCATTCGATCAAATCGTACATGATGCTTGTATCCAGCATCTGCCGGTGTTCTTCTGTCTCGATCGAGCTGGAATCGTCGGTGCTGATGGCCCAACCCACCAAGGGATGTATGATATCGCTTATATGCGATGTATCCCCAATATGGTGCTAATGGCTCCCAAGGATGAGGGCGAATTGCAGCGGATGATCGTCACGGGAATTAATTATACCGATGGCCCGATCGCGATGCGTTATCCACGCGGGAATGGTTATGGCGTACCATTAATGGAAGAAGGCTGGGAAGATCTGCCGATCGGTAAAGCGGAAATCCTCCGTCAAGGTGACGATGTATTAATGATTGCCTACGGCTCAATGGTACATCCTACTTTACAAGCCGCTCAACTCCTCAGCGAACACGGTATTTCGGCAACGGTGATCAATGCTAGATTTGCGAAGCCACTCGACACCGAACTATTTGCGCCACTAGCTAAAAGTATCGGCAGGGTAGTAACAGTAGAAGAAGGTTGTCTGATGGGTGGTTTCGGTTCGGCAATCGCCGAAGCACTACTGGATCTCAATGTGGTGGTACCCATCAAACGCATCGGCGTACCAGATATCTTGGTAGAACACGCTACTCCCGATGAATCGCTTGATAGCCTGGGTCTGACGAGTCCGCAAATTGCTGAAACAGTGCGGAATCGATTCTTTACACAGAAGCCTGTCGCTGTCAGCGTCTAAAGGCCAAAGTGAGGATGGTGGGTATCGCTACCATCCTCACAGCTTCTAAGCAGATTGGGCTTTGAGGTATCGCGATCGATTCGAAACTCGATCGCGATTTATACTCATCGGCGAAAGTTCACAGCTAATTTTTGTGATAATGTATTCAGATTAGTTTCTTTTTGGTGCGAATTATGAGACAAGGGTAATTAAACGCGATCTTCAGCAAATTCATGAAATACCTGAAAATATTACCCATCTTAAGTATTCTTGCCCTTCCTGTGGCGGCAGTAGCTCAATATCCGATTATTTTTAATCACGTCAAGTTTGTTTCGATGACCCAAGACGCTTGTATTAGGCGATCGGCAGTAGCAGTTAAAACAACTGGTTTCGATCGTAATTTTGAGCTAATTGGCGATGGATCCTTTGCTGTTAACGGGGAATACAGTGTCTCGGTGCGCTGTGAAATGTCGCGAGGCGTGGTGTTTTTTGCGGTAGCAGGCCCCGATAATGATACTGCTAGTAAACTCGTTGACAAGGTACAAAATGCTTTTTAAAATCGACGATCGAACATATTCGATATATACCCTGGCAAGGAAGATCGACTAGCACAAATCTAACCGATCGCGCTTTGACACTCACCAGTCACTTCAATGGAGCTTCGGTAAATACTACCGTAATGCCACACCATCTGGCTCGATCGAGTGGCAGATAATTGAGGTATGAGTGCCTTCATTCCCCTACCGATCGTGCCAAACCAAACTGAATCCTCATCAACTACTCCCGAACCCAAGTCAGGATTGGATGCCTGGAAAGAACGCCTAACGGGTGGCTGGAATGCCACGACTGAAAAAGCATTGCAAATATTACCTGTCGATAAAGCCGCCCAAACCGTGACACAGTGGTTTAGCGTCGATGATGCTCGGGTAGCAGAGATTCTAGCATCGGTGCGCGAAAAATTACCCACAACAGAAGCCTTGCTCGTTGGTAAACCACAAGCGGGGAAAAGTTCGATCGTCCGTGGATTGACGGGGGTTTCGGCGGAAATTGTCGGACAGGGATTTCGGCCGCATACGCAATCTACCGAGCGATATGCTTATCCTTCGAGCGAATTACCGTTATTGGTATTTACCGATACTGTCGGCTTAGGAGATATCGATCGAGATACCCAAAGTTTGATTAAAGAGCTAGTTAGCGATCTCGAAGCCGAAACTAATCGCGCGCGCATCATCATTCTGACAGTTAAAATCAACGACTTTGCGATCGATACCCTCCGCCAAATCGCCAAAGAATTACGCCAAAAATATCCTCAAATTCCTTGCTTGCTGGCAGTGACATGCTCGCACGAAGTTTATCCCGCCACCCAAATCGAGCATCCCGATTATCCACCCCAATTGACATCAGTCGATCGCGCCTTCTCAGCCATCCAGCAGGCGTTTACAGGTCTATTCGATCGAGCTGTGCTCATCGACTTCACATTACCAGAGGATGGCTTCACGCCCGAATTTTATGGCTTGGAGAAGATGCGTGAGACACTCGCAGATCTTCTCCCAGAAGCCGAATCGAGAGCGATCTATCAATTACTCGATCGTGAGTCTGGTGCAGAGCTTGGCAATATCTATCGCGATGTCGCTCGCCGTTATATGCTCCCATTTTCGATCGCCGCTGCGACAATTGCCGCTATCCCCTTCCCCTTCGCCGATTTACCCGTACTCACGGCGATTCAAGTATCGATGGTGGGGCTATTGGGTAAATTATACGGTCAAACCTTAACTCCATCGCAAGCTGGGGGTGTCGTGAGTGCGATCGCGGGTGGATTTGTCGCACAGCTAGTCGCCCGTCAGTTAATCAAGTTTATCCCTGGTTTTGGCAGCGTTATCTCCGCATCCTGGGCAGCGGCTTACACTTGGGCGCTCGGTGAAGGCGCTTGCGTATATTTCGGCGATCTGATGGGCGGTAAAAAGCCCGATCCGCAACAAATTCAAGCGGTGATGAGTGAGGCTTTTAGTAATGCCAAGGAAAGATTTAAGTTCAGTGGTTAGTTACTATTTAAGGAATTACAGAATTATCTGCTTGAATTAAATCTCGTAGCAGATGGGAAAGAAAAAGACATATTTTAACGTGAGTTCGGGTTAAAGATGTCCACTTAATGACTCCTAGCTTCGTTTCTGAACCGCCCTCAAATGAATTTGGGGCTAAAAGCAAAAGTTCTCTGAAGAGAACTGCCCAATTGATTAGTTCGTTGAAACGAACTTTTGCTTTTAGCCCGTTGGCGTAGCCTTTCGGAACGAAACACTTATAGTTCAGGGCGGTGATTGAGCGAAGCAGATCGATTTTCCTTATCCCGAACTCACATTATGTTATTTATTTGGAACTAACAGCATTAAGTTCTGCCTTGCGGGATCTATGCTTGAGCATGATACTTACGCCGAAAAAACCTAATAGTGTGCCAATGACAGATGAAGGTTCGGGTACGGCTGTTGCAGTTGTAATGGAGCTTGCCGCACCAGAGATGTCTCCGGTAAGCCCCGTAATACTTCTGGATGAAATCACTCCCCCTACTGAGTTGAGTGTTAACTGAGTTCCACCGCTGGTATAACCATATAGTGTTCCGTTTTCGATCGCGAGTCCATACACATTGGCAACACCAATATTCCCAAGCTGGGTAGCAGCTCCAGTGCTGGGATCGATCGAGAATAACGTACTATTATTTGGAATTACAGATGTTGCGAAAAATTTGTTAGTTACCGGATCGAAGGCGATATCACCAGCACTACTAAAGCTAGCGTTGTTGCTGACAAAGCTAGCAAATCCAGTAGTGGGGTCGATCTTATAGAAACTGTTTAAGTTACTGATATTATTTGGGTCACTGACTGGAGAAACAGGTCTCCCAGTTCCATATAGTTGGTTATTTTTGTCAAACCCTAGCCCATTGATAAAAAAACCGCCATTAGGATCGTTAGGACTAGTCGGGCCAACTTTTGTTGATGTCCCTGTAATTCGATTGATTCGATAAAGTTCGCTAGGATTGCCAAAGCGAGTCCCGAACAGGTTGCCATTACTATCTAAAGCGATGTCAGCAAAAGCAGGAGTGCCATTAATTACAAATGGAGTATATATTCCATTTGAGACATTAACATCTCCAACAGATCCCACTGTTCCAGAAGATGATATTGTCGAAATAATTACGGCTCTTGCTGGTAGCACCGTAACGATCGACCCGCCAATTACCATTATTGCAGTAGCAACTGATGTAAAATTTTTAAAGATTGACATGTTAGCTTACCTAATATTTTGTCTGGTCTGAATTCAAATGTGACGCTTGTAAAAATCAGCGTCTTAAATCACAAAAGTGCTCAATCCACTTGGACTTAAGTTATATAGTTGGATTAATGTTATGTAATTAGGGTATTAGAAATAAATCGACAGTTAACTTGACATATCAATCAATAACACCGTAATCTAAATATTACTCGAACTCAATCGAAATCGACTTGAGCTATTTAGCTGAATTATTTAGCTTTTATTGGTGGCAGGTAAAATATCGCACTAAAATTAGCATTGTCTGTGTCAAAAGTGATAAATTTAGAATATAAATAACGATCGCGTTGCCATGCTAGCTGGCATGAAATATTCTTACTATAATTTTTCAGATTTTCTCAGGCGACCGAACGGAACAGCCGATTCTCTCGATCGACATCCGAGCGATATCGAAATTATTCAGGATACCTGGAAAGGCTTAGATATTTTAGTAGAAGATGAAGTAGCAAAGTCAATATTGGAAGTAGTTGTCGCCAAAGATCTGCGATCGCCAATTCGGATTTTACCGATCGGTTCTGCTACCGCAGTGATGCGGCAGCTTGCCGTGAGATATAAAGCTACCAGATATGCGAGAAATAATGTAGCCGAAGTCTGTGCATTTTTAGATGGAGATATGTCATTACAGGAGCCAGCACAGATTAAGCAATTTATGAATACGCTGGAGAATCCTTACGAACGAAAAGAAGCCCGATCCTGGCTGGACAAACGTTTGCTATTTCTACCCGGTCGTACGTGGCCGGAAGCATGGATTATCAACCCTAGAGATCGACAACATTTTTATGCGCGATTTAAGCAAGAGCTAAATATCTCGATAAGTGAAGTTGACAATCTATTTACTGCTGCATCTAATGCTGACAAACATCATGAATTGTCAGCGATCGCAGCTATGCTAAAACTCGATCGCCTCATCGTCACAAAGTACCTCATTGAGAGTGCATTTGAATCTGCACCAGTAGAATCGAGCGAAATTATCGATGCGATCGAGCGATTAATTGGCTGCCCGCAGTGCTAAATCCGATCGTGGATAGCCGGAGCTTTTTAATTATATTCAGCAAGAAAGCGAGCCGTTTAGCTACAACATCGGTAGATCTAGGCGGGGATTGAAGGTTTCGATATCGCGTAACTTTTGATAGAGTTCGCGTTCGACTGGAAGTAGAGTTTTTGGGACGACGATTTGGATTTCTAGTAATTGGTCGCCGCGCCTACCATCTTCACCAGGAAATCCCTTGCCAGCAAGACGCAATTTTTGCCCGGAGATAATGCTAGCAGGCAGGCTGATTTTAACTAAACCGTCGAGTGTTGGCACTTCAACAAATCCGCCTAAGACAGCTTCTGCGGGAGTAACCGGAAGTTGACAATAGACATCGATGCCTTCGAGTTTGAAGAACTGGTGTGGGGAGACATTAATTTTTAGATAGAGGTCGCCGCCAGCGATACCCTGTCCTCGGAGGCGAATTTTTTGACCAGAAATCAAGCCAGGGGGCATATCTACTTCTAGCGAGCGACCATCCTCTTGAATGGTAATCCGTTCGCGTCCGCCCAGATAAGCTTTATCGAGTGGTAAGGTGAGTTCGGCTTCGAGATTTTTGGGGTGTGGTGGGGCTGATTCGGTAAAGGTTTTGCGGGAGCTGGTGCGCTCTGCTGCTTCGGGTGCGCGGCGCTCGGTAGTCCGATCTCGCGGACTTTGGCGATTTTCGTTCCGGGTGGATCGATCGCTATTATTACCGGTCGTTACTTCTTTTTTGCGTCCTAAAAGTCGATCGATAAAGGTGTTGAAATCATCGTTAAAATCTTCATCTGGCGCTCTTTCTCTAGGCGTATTATTGGACGCTGGCTTGTTGCGATTTCTGCGCCAAAAGCCTGTAAATTTATCGTATTGCGATCGCTTAGAGCTATCCGATAAGACTTCATAGGCTTCGCTGACATCTTTAAATTTATCTTCAGCAGCTTTATCGCCGGGATTGAGATCGGGATGATATTTTCGCGCCATGCGTCGAAAAGCTTGTTTGATCTCATCGGCGGAGGCATCCCGCGTCACACCCAATAGTTCGTAATAATTGCGAATATCTTGCTGCATGGTTTCAGAATTCGGGGTTGGGGTCAAAGGTGAGGGGGTGAGAGGGTAAGGGGGTGAACAAAGGCGATCTCGAACTCCAGCTCCCCATTCATTTTCCTAGTCCCCTAGTTTCCAAGTTCCCTATTAGTACCATTCATCGTCATCGTCATCCCAATCATCGCGAATCGGTTGAGTAGTAGGTGAATTAGGACGACGCGTGGGGGGATTGGTTTCGGATCTGGCGCGACGAACTTCGCGGCGATCTTCTAACTCATCAGGATAACGAGGATTGCGCTCTTCTGGTGGGAGCGAGCGCGCGTTATTTGGACGGTTATCTGAGGAATTGGTGTTACGCGATGGCGAGCGCGGTACTGATGGATCTACCTCCCGCCGCGAGGCTGAGGGATTGCGATCGTCATCCCATCGATCGCGTTGTGGTGGTTGCGGAGTATCATCTACATAGTCATTATCGCGTTGACTGGATCGATCTAAATAATTGTCATTAGCCTGGGGACGACGGGAGTTATTTTCATCTCGGCGCGGTGTGGGATAACGTTCATCGCGCGTATAACGCTCTTCATAATCGCGGTTACTATTGGAATTAGAGCGTGGATTGGTGCGATCGCGACGCGGCTGTGAGAGCGAATCATCACTGCGGCGATCTCTAGTCGGCTCGTTGTACGGATCTCTAGGCCGATCGAATCCCTGGTTATAATCGGGTCGGCGGTTGTAGTCTTGCGGTGGGAGCGCCCCGCCTCTGGAATAGTCGTTGTAGTAAGGATCGCGTTGGTTGCCATAAGTGTTATATGGATCGCGGTTATTATAGTTATCGCGATAACTGTAGTCATCGTCATCGCCGACAAAAATCTCCTTGAGCGTACCCAAGATTCCTTTATCTTCTTCCTCTGTTAGCGTTCGTACCTGACGGCTAAAATCATACAGTGCTTCATCTAGCTCGGTTTTGATTTCGTCAATCAGTCGTTCGTCACCATCGGCTAGCGCTTCCCGGATTTCGCGCACCAAGCCTTCGATTTGTTTGCGTTGCGCGTTAGCAAACTGCATCCCAAATTCCAGCGCGACTTCGCGCAATTGGCGTTCGGCTTGATAGGATAAGGCTTCTGCACGATTGCGTTTATCGACTTTTTCCCGCTTTTGTTTGTCACTGGCGGCAAACTGGGCTGCTTCATCGATCGCCCGCTGGACTTCGAGGTCGCCTAATGTAGACGCACCTTGAATCGTCACGGTTTGTTCGCGCCCAGTGGTACGATCCATCGCCGTCACCTGCAGAATACCATTGGCATCGATATCAAGGGAGACTTGCACCTGCGGAATCCCCTTCGGTGCTGGCGGAATCCCGGTGAGCTTAAATCTACCCAGCGATTTGTTATCATTGGCCATTTCCCGCTCGCCTTGCACCACATGGACTTCCACCATCGTCTGGTTGTTTTCGGAGGTGGAAAAGATATCCGATCGCCGGACGGGAATGGTCGTATTGCGTGGGATCAGTTTTTTCATGACACCACCAATTGTCTCCAAGCCCAAGGAGAGGGGTGTCACATCGAGCAGGAGAATATCTTTGACTTCGCCTGCCAATACCCCCGCTTGAATTGCTGCACCGACAGCGACGACTTCATCGGGGTTGACGTTTTGATTGGGGCGGCGGTTGATAAAACTCCGCACTAACTCCTGAACGGCGGGAATCCGCGTCGAGCCGCCGACTAAGACGACCTCATCGATATCTTCAGGACTTAATTGGGCATCATTCATCGCCCTTTTAATCGGCCCTCGCAGCCGCCCGATCAGATCGGCACATAACTCTTCAAATTGAGCGCGTGTCAGCCGCGTTTCGATGTGTTTGGGACCATCGGCAGTCGCAGTGATAAAGGGGAGATTGATATCTGTTACCATCACCCCAGAGAGTTCAATTTTCGCTTTCTCCGCCGCTTCGGTCAGCCGTTGCAGCGATTGCCGTTCCTTGCGGAGATCGATATTTTCATCAGCTAGAAATTTGTCTGCCAGCCAATCGACAATCTTGCGATCGAAATCCATCCCCCCTAGTTGCACGTCGCCACTAGTCGCCTTGACCTGAAACACGCCATCGCCGACTTCTAACACCGACACGTCAAAAGTCCCGCCACCCAAGTCAAAAGCTAAAATTAGCTCGCTCTGGCGTTTATCCAATCCGTAAGCCAGCGACGCTGCCGTCGGCTCATTCAAAATTCGCAAGACATCTAATCCCGCAATTTTGCCAGCATTTTTCGTCGCTTGGCGTTGGGAGTCATTGAAGTAAGCAGGTACGGTAATTACGGCACCAGTCACGGGTTCGCCTAGATATCTACTTGCTTCATCGGCAAGTTTTTGCAAAATCATCGCCGAAATTTCTTCCGGCGCATACTCGCGATTTTGTTTGGGACATTTAATTTTGACATTTCCATCTTCATCTTTGCGGATGGTGAAGGGCACTTGTTTGGCCTTGGAGCTGAGTTCCCCGTATTTGCGCCCCATAAAGCGCTTAACCCCATAAAATGTATTTTGGGGATTGAGTTCGGTTTGTCGCCGTGCCATCTGCCCGACGAGGCGTTCGCCGTCTTTACTGAAACCAACGACGGAGGGAGTGGTGCGCATACCTTCGGCGTTGGCAATTACCACTGGTTTTCCACCTTCCATGACGGCTACCACTGAATTGGTGGTACCCAGGTCGATGCCTACTACTTTACCCATCCGTTGCTTCCCTTAGTATGACTAATTTGTCACAAATATTGGTTTTATTTTATCCGATCGCTCGATCGTTCAGGTGAGGATAGCACTACTTAGTGGCGAGTGACTAGTGGCTAGTAGCTGGCGACTAGTGAATAATGGATATTAATGGAAGAATCGCATCGGCAATCGATCGACGCACTTGCACGTTCCAAATACCAGCCACTAGTAGCTACTAAGAAATAGATGAACCTAGACGAACAAATCCAATCCCTGATCGATGGCGCGCCAGATCTTGAGAGCCGCGCGAGTGTAACGGCGATCGCTCCAATCTTACAACAGGTCGCCGCTACTTTACCCCAGCCAGAGTACTATATTTGTCAAAGTTCTCAAGGTGAATGGGAGCTAACTATCCTCCGCCATCGTCAGCAGCCTGACGTGGAAATTAAAGTTATTTATGCATTTACCAGCATTAAAGATCTAACTCGATTCAATCGTGGCAGATCGAATTCTGGGACGGCAGTCAAGATCCCGATCGTGCAGTTATTATTCGATCTCTTAGCATTTTCTGATATCGATCGAGCGATCTTTTTAAATGATTCCGATAATCTCGATCGCGGTCGTGAAATCTCGCGTCAGGAGTTGGAAAACTCGATCGTGTTGGAGTTGCAACAGCGAACTATGCCAGCGCAACAGACATCTAATTTGCCACCAGATGTCTGTTGACGATCCAAAAATTTCGGCAATTCTTTTAAAAATACCTAACGTGAGTTCGGGTTAAGAAGAGCCTAGAGACTGGAAGTCTCGACTTGTGATGCAAAGTCCGCCTTCGCGGACTAGGATATTAGTCCGCGAAGGCGGACTTTGCAGTGCTAGCCCCGATTTCAATCGGTGGCGGGACTCAATCGAAGCAAATATCCTTAACCCGATCTCACGTTACCTAGCAAGATTACATATATACAGATCGCCCCAAATTTAGCTCACTTCTTAAATATCATGGCTCTGCCAAATGCCGGCCGCTCGGTTAACTTTTGCATATAACTAACTACTGTTGGATATGCAGATAAATCTAGCTTGAGGAGTACTGGAATATAATTTAAAATTGCGCCGACGGCTACATCCGCAACACTAAATTCATCGCCCAATAGATATGGCTGGTTGCTAAATAGTTCGTTTAATGGAGTCATTAATTTAGGCAGCTCGCGCTCTCGATTCTCTTCACCAAAGATCCCAGGGCCTAATGTTGCATTAGCAAATAACGTCCATTGCATTAAAATTGCTTCTTGCTCGATCGATCGATCGGGTTTGCCATATTTACGATCGAGATACAACAAAATTGCGCCAGATTCAGATAAAGCAAAATCACCATCAACGATCGTCGGTACCTTCCCAAACGGATTGAGTTTCAGAAAGTCGACTTGACGATGTTGGCCTGCGGACATATCCAACAGGATAAATTCATAGGGTATGGCTAATTCTTCTAAATACCACCGCACGATCGAAGCCCGACTCCGCGCACCACCATAAAGTTTAATCATGTTAGTTATTTAATGTGACTATTTTTGCTCGAACTGACGATCGCTGTTACTCGCTTGTATCATATTACCGGATCCGAAAATATTCAGAATATTTAGCCACGATCGGCATCGGTAGATTTAAGATTGGTCTGACGAAATAATTTGACGGCGTAGCTGAAGATCTGGGTAATCAGGATGGCTTGGGATGGTGTCCAATTTGGTTTGCCAGTGCAGATGACACCGACTTCGCCGATCGTCCAGTCTCGCTTGTGGTAATTTGTCGCAGCGGATCGCACGATGTGCGGTTTCGATTTTGCCGAATGACCAGGCTGTGGGGCGGCAACGATCGGGCAAATCAGCATTTGTGCTGCTGGATGTAAGAGATTTTGATATAAGCTCGGAACGATCTCTGGAGGTGGATCGATCCAATTTAGTTGCAGGCATAGATGTTGATAAAACTCTCGGTAAGACTGAAGATCGACTTGTTTACCGAGCGCACTAACCGGATCGAGCCGTCCTTGGCTACCATACTCACAGATGACATTTGCGGTAGCATTTTGGCGATCGTGAATCGATACCCAACAGTAATCGGCTTCGATCGTATCGCCCAAGGCATGGAGCGTTTGGGTGAGGATGTCATACTCGCTAGTCGCAGTGCTAACTTGTTGCAGGACGAGATTTAAGATCTTGATACAGGCGATCGCTTGCTGATGTTCGGCGGTTTCCTGTTGGAGGTGAGAGATGAACTTGATTTGAAAGTCTTCTAATTCTTGGTTGCGCCGCTCCCATACATCTGACATTGCCAGCACCCGATCGGTATTGTCTTGAAACATGATGATACTGCCAACGATCTCGCCCTCGATATCGGCAATCGGCGAGGCGGTATCGTAGATCGGGATTTCGTCACCATTCTTCGCTACCAGCCAACATTTTTCTGGTGATTTAACAGTCTGGCTCAAGCGCATCGCTCTCAGGCTAGGATTTTCGATCGGGGTGCTATCGCTTTCCCAAATTAGATGAAAGATTTGACCGATTTCTAGTCCGATCGCCTCTCGCTCTTGCCAACCAGTCAGCGATTGCGCGAGTGGATTCATCAAGGTAATGAGTCCCTGTCGATCGGTAATAATAATCCCCCCACCAATACTGTCTAAAGTATTCAATAAATATGCTTGGGCGGTTTTAGCAGCTCGCTCCTGTCGATGACGCTGGAGGGCGATCTGGATCGTAGTTTGCAATGATTGTGCTTGAAAAGGTTTGACGATATAGCCAAATGGATTGGTTCGAGTCGCGCGTTTTAAAGTTAGCTCATCGGCATGAGCGGTAAGATAAATTACCGGAATATCCAATTGATGATAGATCTCATCTCCAGCAGCGATCCCATCCATTTCTCCTGCCAAGCGGATATCCATCAGCACCAGATCTGGATCGGTAGTTAGGGCTGATTGAATTGCTTCCGAGCCTGAAACCACCCGATCGATCGCCGTATGCCCGAGTTTTTCTAGGGTTTCTTTAATATCCCAAGCAACAATATGTTCGTCTTCAACTATCAAGATATTAGCCACGATCGGGAGCCTAGAGATGGGTGAGTGAGAGGGAGAGAGGGGGGATGTCCAGTATTAGGGACGGATCGGAAAGACAATCTTGAAGACAGTCATCTCATCAGTCTCTAACTCTAAGGTACCTTTAATTTGCCGAATCAGGGACAACACTAATGTTAGTCCCATCGATCGCACATTATTGATGTCGAAATCAGCAGGTAACTTTTGGCCGTTATTTGCTACCGAAAGGTTCAGAAAATCTGCGCCACTGGTTACGAGTTTTACTAATACCTGCCCACGATTGCCATCAGGAAAGCCATGTTTGAATGCATTGGTAACTAATTCATTAATTATCAAGCCACAGAGCACAGCTTTGTCTATACCGATCGTCACATCTGGCTGGATATCCACTTGGAGGGAGATCGTCGTGCGAGCGACAGTATAGCTTTCAAATAAGTTATTAACTAAGATTTGGACGTATTCGGCAAAATTTAGGGCTGCTAAATTTGTCGATTGGTACAGAATTTCATGAATCAACGCCATTGCCCGCACCCGGTTTTGACTGTCTTGGAGAATTTCAGCTAATAGTGGATCGGTGATGCGATTGCTTTGCAAACTCAGCAGACTCGAAATAATTTGGAGATTGTTGGTGACCCGATGGTGGATTTCGCGGAGCAATACTTCTTTTTCGACTAACGAGTTTTGGATCTGCGTTTCCGATTTGCGCCGTTCGGTAATATCTTCGATCGCCAGTAAAATACTCTGTTCCTCAAGATCGTCGCTAATCTTGCGGGCATTGAGCAACAACACCCGAGGCTCGCGGTTGTCGAGCGGTTGCGTCATCTCAAAATCATTAAATTCGGTGTTACTGGTGAGGATAGTTGCGAGTAGCGATCGCAAACTCGGCAGATCCCACACCCCGTTGCCCAACTCAAAGATCGATCGCTGCTCGGTTTGCTCTGGCGTTACGGCAAAAGTACTGTAGAAATAGCGATTGGCCCGAATTATCCGAAAGTCAGCCGCTAAAACTAGGAGTGGCTGTCTGACCGTTTCGACGATCGCATTAGCATAGTCCCGTGCGGCTTCTAAGCCCATCGCACTGCGCTTGAGCGTATCGATATCGATCGATCCCATTACTACCCCGTCGATGCGATTGTCGAGCGTCCGATATGGGCGAATCCGCAAGCTGTACCACCGTCCCATGCGATCCTGGACTTCCTGCTCCTTGGTCACGAGGGTATCGATCGTCTCCTGAATCGATGCGCCTAGCTCGGGGAGAACTAGATTGGGCTGAATGTCGCTAAACGGACGACCTAAATCGGTAGGAATTAAGTTAAAAACTTGTTGAGCTAGCGTCGTAAAGCGCCGAATCTTTAGACCGCCATCCAACATCAAAATCGAAATATTGATATTACTCAACAAATTCTGAAGATCGTTGTCGATCTGGCTCAATTCGGAATTGCGACCGTTGAGTTCTTCATTAATCGTGTGCAACTCCTCATTAGTTGCCTGGAGTTCCTCTTGAGATGTTTCTAATTCTTCATTCGTACTTTGTAACTCCTCATTGCTGGACAAAATTTCTTCATTTGCTACTTGGAAGGCACTTTCGATCGACTCCTGCTCCTCAATCATCGCCTGTAAATATGCCTGTGTTGCAGCTAGTTCTTGTTGCAATCGGGTATTTTCTCGCGCTAAGGCTGACTGTTTGCCGCCTTTACCCACAGCGCTGACAGTAGCATCGGATTCGATTCCCGCGAGCGCTGACTCCTCAAATAGCACCAGAAAGTAGCGTCTGTCCGCGCCGATTTTAAAGGGAATCACCTCAAGATCGATCTTTTTAATCCCAGTGGTAGTTTGCACATGTAAGCCCTCTTGTCGGACGACTTCGTTTTGCTGTTTGGCCTGATGGACGGCGGCGCGTAATCCTACCAAAATATCCGATTTTGCCATCTTAAACAGATTGAAACTCGGTTTGCCCGCAGCAGGTTCGAGATAAGCACCTGTTTGGCCGCGAAACTGGACGATATTCATCTCCTCATTGACGATCGCACCGACTGGAGCGTAACGGTTTAAGACGATTCGATCCGCTTCTTGGTGGAGATCGAGATCGCTGCGATTATCTTCATCGATCGGCATCAGCGGCTTCACTTTTTCTAAGGATAAATTGCTGCTATTATTAAAACGTAGGTAGTGGCTCTTGTGGTCTAGTTTTCGTCGATAAATCTTCGATTTTTTATCGACTGGATCGAATAATTCCGAAAATTCCCCGATCGTCTCTGAAGTCCCTAAGATCGCGAAACCATTGGGATTGAGTGCATAATGAAAAATTGGGATCAGCCGTTTTTGTAATTCTGCACCTAAATAAATTAGGACATTGCGACAGCTAATCAGGTCGAGCTGTGAAAATGGTGGATCGACAATCAGATTTTGTTTGGCAAAAACGCATAACTCACGAACTGATTTACCGATCTGATAACCGCCCTCTACTTCTACAAAAAAGCGTTGTATTCGCTCGCTACTCACGCCTTCCATCTGTCCTAATGTATAGATACCTGCGCGAGCGCGGGCGATTGAAATTTCACTAATATCCGTTGCAAAAATCTGAATTGGTAACTGAATTTCCTGCTCTTCTAAATACTCCAACAAACAGATTGCGATCGAATAGACTTCCTCGCCTGTCGCACACCCCGCACTCCAAATTCGCAGTGACGCTCCTGGATGTTTGGCTGCGAGCATCGCTGGAAAAACTTTACGCTTGAGTGTATTAAATACAAAGAGATCGCGAAAGAAACTGGTGACGTTAATTAATAAATCTCGATATAACTCTTCTACTTCTAGTGGCTCAGACTGAAGATAGTGGAGGTACTCATCCAGCCTGTTGAGATTGTGTAACGCCATCCGCCGCAGCATCCGCCGCATCAACGTTGCCGACTTATAGCCTGTAAAGTCTAGCCCTTTTGCCGTTTTGAGCAGCGTAAAAATTATTGCTAAAGTATTGTTGCTAACGGGTACAATTTCAACTACCTGCTGGGTGGGGATTTGGGCAATATAGGCATGTTGACCGATCTTTGCCAACTCCACCGCGATCGCTTCTGGCGGTAAAATGAAGTCCACACAACCCGTAGCAACTGCGTGCTGTGGCATTCCCCCAAACTTGGCGGAAGCCAGATCCTGAGCGAAGGTAATCCCCCCAACAGCTTTGACAGCCGCCAATCCCAGTGCGCCATCCCCATCAGTACCTGATAATACCACCGCGATCGATCGATTTTGGCGGTGAGTAGCTAGCGATTGAAAAAAGCGATCGACTGGTAAATTTCGCACCTGCGCCAGGTCGCGGGGTACTAACTGTAAGTTATTTCCCGCTAGCACCATTGCTGTATTCGGCGGAATGATGTAAACGCGATTTGCGATTACCTCCATGCCATCGATGACCTCAGTCACCGGCATCGTCGTCGTTCGCGCCAGTAATTGAGTCAATAGGCTCTCATGGGTCGGATCTAAATGCTGGATCAATACGAATGCCATGCCCGTATCTGGTGGTAGCTGCTTGAGCAATTTGGTAAATGCTTCCAATCCACCTGCTGAAGCGCCCACGCCCACAATCGGACACACTAGCTCTAGCTTGTCTTCGTGCTGCCACCCGTTAGATTGTTTTGAGGCCATCGGCAAAGTGTAGTTGAAAGAGACGGATCGGTCAAACCAGCCCCTAAAACATTATTGCAGACCGATCGGTTTGAGGTTGTTGCGGTTGTTGAAGTTGCGACACTAGCCATTTAGCGCTCGGTAATTTTAGTATACCGCCTCCGAATCCTTACTCGACAGCGGTAACCATCTAAACTGTCGCTCTTGCCTCCACAACTCGCAGTGCAAAACGATCGGTGACGCTCGCTGAATTTAAATCTCGCTGGTAGTGCCCGATCGGCACCAGCGATCGAAAATAAGCTACACTAAGGTTCGGTTCGATTGGGGAGCAGCTAATCGAGGTAACGGGGAAAGTTTGGTGCAAAACCAACGCTGTCCCGCAACTGTAATGTCATCCATCGCGATCGCTAAGTCAGAATGCCCGCCGAAAGTTAAGTTCGAGTCTGTACGCTGGATACAGTTTAAGCTATGGCTAGTAGGATTCCCGTTACGATTATTACCGGATTTTTGGGTAGTGGTAAAACTACTTTAATTCGGCATTTACTCACCCACAATCAAGGTCGGAGAATTGCCGTCATCGTCAATGAATTTGGCGAACTCGGTATCGATGGTGACTTGTTACGTTCTTGTCAAGTTTGCCCCGAAGATGAAGCACCAAATAATATTGTCGAACTGACTAATGGGTGTTTGTGTTGTACCGTCCAAGAAGAATTTTTGCCCACCATGCAGGCATTAATCGCCCGTCGCGATGACATCGACTGCATCCTGATCGAAACTTCGGGTCTGGCACTACCCAAGCCGCTGATTACCGCCTTCCGCTGGCCGGAGATTCGCACTGCTGCCACGGTTGATGCGGTAATTACGGTCGTAGACTGCGATGCGGTCGCCGACGGTAGATTTGCCAGCGATCCGGCGAAAGTCGATCTCCTCCGTCAAGCTGATGACGAACTCGATCATGAAACTCCGCTCCAAGAATTATTTGAAGATCAATTAGCTTGTGCTGACTTGGTAATTTTAAATAAAACCGACTTAGTAAATCAGCAACAATATCAGGCTGTCATCGACCTTATCCACCAAGAATTATCGCGATCGGTCAAAATAGTTAATAGCGATCGCGGCATTGTCGAACCTGAAGCAATTTTGGGTTTCAATTCCGCAGTAGAAGACCATCTGCACGAGCGTCCCAGTCATCACGACACCGAGGAAGCACACGAACACGATGATGAAATCGGATCGACTCATTTGGTCCTCGATCGCGAATTCGACCCCAAACAATTGCAGCATCAATTAGAACGATTAGTCGCCGAACAGGAGATTTATCGAATTAAAGGGTTCGTCGCTGTGCCGAATAAACCGATGCGATTGGTAATGCAAGGTGTTGGCAATCGGTTCGAGCATTTTTACGATCGACCCTGGCACGCCGACGAACCACGAGAAACCCGATTGGTATTTATCGGTCAATCGATCGACTCAGCAGCGATCTCCGCTCGATTATGCCAATAGACTTGTCTCGATCGGTCTTAGGAAAAGTAACACGATCGAATTCTAATAACTAACGGTCGATCGATTATTTAGAATGCTAAGGGCAGGGCATCGATCGTGCCTGGATGGGTGCTGTCCCCTACATCATATTTCCATGTCTAACGAAATCACTGGTAAAACGCTCTATCTCGTCGGTACGCCGATCGGGAACTTGGAGGATATAACGATGCGCGGCATTAAGGTATTGCAAGATGTCGATCTGATTGCGGCGGAAGATACTCGTCATACTGGCAAATTATTGCATCATTTCCAGATTAAGACTCCCCAGATCAGCTATCACCAGCATAACGAACAACAACGTATTCCTGAATTGATCGGTCAATTGCAAGCGGGAAAATCGATCGCCATTGTCACCGATGCGGGGATGCCGGGAATTTCCGATCCGGGCTATCTTATCGTCGCAGCTTGCGTCGCGGCGGGAATTCGGGTAATTCCTATTCCCGGTGTGACAGCAGTAATTACGGCGGTGAGTGCCTCGGGATTGCCTACCGAGCGCTTTACCTTTGAAGGCTTTTTACCTGTTAAAGGCGAGGAACGCCGCGATCGATTAGAGTCAGTTTCCGGTGATGCCCGGACGCTGGTATTTTATGAATCGCCCCATCGCTTGCGACAAACTTTAGCAGATTTTGCCCAGACATTTGGTAGCGATCGTCAGATCGTTCTCGGTAGAGAATTAACCAAATTACATGAAGAATTTTGGCGGGGCGATATCAGTGCAGCGATCGAGCATTACACTCGCATCGAACCGCAAGGAGAATATGCGATCGTGGTTGCAGGCGCAGCTGTCAGTCCGCCAACGCTCTCGGATGAGGCGATCGAACGCGCTCTAATCGAGCTAATGTTGCAAGGGACATCTCGCTCTCAAGCTAGTCGGATCGTTGCCGAACAAATTTCTCAGCCGCGTAGATACGTCTATCAATTAGCGCTAGCGATCGATCTCGATCCCGACAAATCCTCGACTTTTCCCGCATAACTCGATCGATTTGCCCCAACTTTAACCCGAACTGACATTAATGGCATAACATTAACCTCCCCGAAAATGCTATCCCAGCGCTGATAGGTCGGCAAAAGTGCCCATCGGAGCGGTTTTAATCCCCTCACAGGTGCGGCCGATCAGTCCAGCGAGGACTTTACCAGGGCCGACTTCCAGTGCGTGCTGGATCCCTAATTCAGGCAACTGGAGAGAGATTTCCCGCCACCGGACAGAACCAGTAATTTGCTTGTCGAGGCGTTCTTTGAGTTCGTTACCGTCGATTGCTGGCGTGGGTGCTACGTTCGACAATACGGGGATGCTGGCGTTGTGGAAGATGACTGGGGCGAGTAATTTGCTAAATTCGGCAGCGGCTGGTGCCATCAAGGGTGAATGGAACGCACCCGATACTTTGAGCGGAATCGCTTTTTTAACTTTAATTTTGGCAATTACCTCGGCGATACCTGCGGCGGTACCAGAAATTACAGCTTGCGCGGCACTGTTATCGTTAGCTAAGACTACATCTTCGGTTGAGGCGATCGCGTCTTCAAGTTGCACGCGATCGAATCCCAGTAAAGCCGTCATGCCCCCTCCCGCAGCCATTTCCATCAGTTCGGCGCGACGTTTGACTAGTTGCAATCCAGTTGTAAAGTCAAATACACCAGCAGCGTAGAGCGCGACATATTCACCTAAGCTATGTCCAGCAACGACAGCGGGAGCCAAGCCTTTTTTCTGAAGCAAATCGACTAAGATACATTCAACGACATACAAACAGGGCTGCGTGTAGCAAGTATTGGCTAATTTTTCGGAATCGTGTTGACAGATATCGACTACCGACCAACCGAGAATTTCGGTAGCGCGATCGAATGTGGTTTTAGCTGAAGCGATTTCTAATAAATCTACCCCCATATTCAGCGCTTGCGAGCCTTGTCCGGGAAATACCCATGCGGTTTTCATCTTGGTTGTTATTGGTTATTTGTTATTTGTGAAGATCTCCTTTGTATTTAATGTTGGCATTTGCAAATCCTCCATATTTATCGTGGGAGCAATCCAAAATCAAAAATCCTCTCTTGTCTCGCTGCTTGGTGGAACGCACGCTGAAGAGACCTCAGCGCGATTCCATCCGCTTTTCGCGTCGGGAAACCCGACGGGCGCGAGCCGCAAAATCCAAAATCAATTCTCCACCTGTGCTATGATAGCCGATCGCACCCCCTCATCGATCGTCATCATGGGCAAACAAGTCATTCAAACCAATTTAGCGCCCGCGCCTGTCGGCCCATACAATCAAGCGATCGTTGCTACGGGTAAAATGTTATTTGTATCGGGACAAATCGCGATCGATCCCGCAACAAATCAGTTAGCGCATAGTGGTGATGTTGCCAAGCAAACCGAATTAGTGATGGCAAATCTAGCAGCAATTTTAACAGCAGCTGGCGCAAGTTTTGAAGATGTGGTGAAGACAGGGGTATATCTTCAAGATATGAATGATTTTGCGACTGTAAATGCTGTGTACGCGCGGTTCTTTGATGAAGCTACCGCTCCAGCTCGGGCTTGTGTTGAGGTCGCTCGCTTACCTAAAGACGTTTTAGTCGAAATTGACTGTATTGCAGTAGTGCCATAGGAACAAAAATCGGCTTTGCTCGATAGCAGAGACTGAAGTCTCTGGGTTCCTCGGCTGACAACGGTTACAACCGCTCAGCCAAAATTTTTTTATCGATCGACCGCGACGGGGACGGATGTGGGCTGTCAAATATTTTCAGTATTTGAAAAGCGAAGACTTTCTGTTGTTTAGTAATTATGCCCGCTCGGGATAGCGAAAACTTCCCCGATCGTCAAAATGAGTAGTTACAATTGTATTTAAGATCGGCGTGCGCGTTAACCATTAGAATATCTTGTACCCTAGTTCGCTCGGTCTTCGACCTGCTTTTTTTGTAGTCAAGACACCCGCGCTGAAACTGTTACAACAGTAACAGTCAGATTTAGCCCACGCGATCGCGAGGAAAATGTGACTGGTTATCTACCAAAATATTCTCAAACATTCATGCATCAATTGTGGATAGTTCGCCGGCATCATCAGATCGATCTTCATAAAATATACTCAGTAATCGGGAAAATATTCGAGCAGTTATCGACCGAATAATTGTACTTAGATCGAGATTTTAGGCAAGATAAATCTCTAAATTAATTTTGCCAGCTTCCACGCCCCCCATTTCCTGAATTGTTACATACTCCCATGAAAGCTAACCTGCTCTTGACTGCTATCGTTTTCACTGTATTGCCAAGTTCGATCGCTCACGCATATTCATTGCCGTCAAAAGATGCATCTGACTGGCAGGATTTTGTCTGTAATTACGGCCTACAACATTTGCCGGACAAGGAAAGGGGCGATTTAGCAGCATGTTCGCTCGCGCCCACTTTTGGTAATTCAATTCTCAGCCAAAATTGTGCTGAAGCAACCAAAAATCCGCAGCCGACTAGTAAACTACAAGTAACTAATCTCGACCCGCAAGCAGCAATTAATTATAATAATCAAGGTGTCGCTAAATTTAATTCTGGCGATAATTACGGAGCGATCGTCGAGTACGATCGAGCGATTGCAATCAATCCAAAATATGCCGAGTCCTATGTCAATCGCGGGATTGCTAAATTTAAGGTTGGCAATATTCAAGGAGCGATAAAAGATTACGATCTGGCGATTGCAATTAATCCTCGAGATGGCGAAGCATTCTACAATCGGGGAATCGCTCAGTTTGAATCCGGTGAAGAACGATCGGCAATTAAGGATTTCGATCGAGCGCTGGCATTAAATCCCCAAGATGCGGAAGTCTATGGCAATCGCGGCTTTGCTAAATCTACTCTGGGAGATCGCAAGGGTGCAATCGCCGACTTCAACCAAGCTGCTAAAATATTCCGCCAACAGGGAAAAACGGCGGATTATCAAAAAATGATGGGACTAATTCGGCAAATGACAACTTACTAAGATTCAGGGATTTTGAACGAATCGAGTCAAATTATCACTGCTGAGTGGTTGGATCGATCGGCTGTAGCAGTCGCACCAGACTTAATTGGCTGTACCTTGGTGCGACAGCTTGCCGATGGGCGGCAATTACGCGGGCGGATCGTCGAAACTGAAGCTTATCAGGAGGGCGATCCGGCATGTCATGCCTATCGCAAACAGACAGCACGCAATCGGATTATGTTTGGGGCTGCGGGGTATATCTATGTGTATCTAATTTATGGCATCTATCACTGCGTAAATATTGTGACCGATCGCGATGGCTCGCCCAGTGCCGTCCTAATTCGGGCCTTGGAGCTAGATTCAGACACGATCGCCTTAACTCCTTTCAAACCAAAGGAAAAACCGGAACGAGTAGCCGCAGGGCCAGGGAAACTCTGCCAGGCGCTACAAATCGACCTGAGTTTATATGGTAGTAAACTCGAAGTCGGACAAGCATTGTGGCTAGAAGCGCGGACTCCAGAATGGCAAGCAAATTTAGATGCAGGGGCGAGCGAACTCATCCAAACGACCAGAATCGGCCTAACTCAGGGGCTAGAATTGCCGTGGCGGTGGTATGTCAAAGGTTGCAAAGCAGTTTCCAAGTGGTAAGATCGATCGATCGCAGCGCCAGCCATCTGTTTGAGGTAATTCATCGGCAAAATCTGCCTGTGCTCAGCTATAAATAACATCAATTCGGGTTAGCATTAGCCTGGAGACTGAAGTCTCGGCTAACAATACAAAGTCCGCCTTCGCGGACTAACTAGCTAGTCCGCAAAGGCGGACTTTGTATCACTAGCACCGATTTGCGGAAAGTGCGATCTTGGGGTTTCCCCAAGTAGAGCACCTTTTCAAGACACAATCGAGTGCGGGACTCAAACGAAGCCAGTATCCTTAACCCGTTGGCGTAGCCTCTCCGGTAGGAGAAACTCACGTTAAATAGAGCATCTCTAGCTAAAAGTTAATGAGCGATAAATCTCCGCGTTGCATCGTTTGTAAGCAGATCTTTGACGATCGACACTGGCATTATCATCAACTGTGCGCATCCTGTGGGGACTTCAACGATCGCAAGCAACAAGCAACAGCCGATCTCAGTGGCAAAATTGCAGTAGTTACCGGAGCGAGGGTGAATATCGGTTATGGTGTGTGCCTGCGATTGTTGCGCTCTGGTGCGCGGGTAATTACCACTACGAGATTTCCCCATCACGCAGCCCAAAAATACAGTCAGGAACTTGATTTTGAACAGTGGCGCGATCGATTGCAAATTTATCCGCTCGATCTGCGCGATTTAGCGAGGGTAGAAGCATTTACGCATTATCTCGATCGCGTTTATCCACAGCTAGATATTATCGTAAATAATGCCGCGCAAACGATTCGCCGTCCGCCTGCTTATTATCGACATTTAATCGAGTTAGAAGCTCAACCTGTCAGCCAGTTGGCTCCACAATTACAGCCTTTAATTATCGCTGCTGCCGATCGGATCGAGACGAGCGATTCCGCTGCTAATTTAGCCCCACTTCAACAGCATGACTTAGTTGCGGGATTATCGCAAATTGCCCTACTACCTGAAGACGATCTCGATCCGGCATTATTTCCGATCGACAAATACGATCGTGATGGTAACCAAATTGACTTACGATCGACAAATAGTTGGTTACTCAGAGATGATGAAGTGAGCATCGTCGAATTATTAGAGGTTCATGTTGTCAATGCGATCGCACCATTTGTAATTAATAGTCGGTTGAAAGCAATGATGAATCGGCATCAAAATAAAGTCGATCGATATATTATCAATGTCTCGTCACAAGAAGGCAGATTTGAAGGAGTCGATAAACCCTGGCGACATCCACATACGAATATGGCAAAAGCCGCACTCAATCAAATGACCCGCACCTGTGCTAAAGAATATGCCAAACACGGGATCTTTATGAATGCAGTCGATCCGGGTTGGATTAGTTTTCAACATCCACATCCGATCGCTACCGCAATGCTCGATCGCGGGACGGAACCACCATTTACAATTTTTGATGCCGCAGCGCGAATTTGCGATCCGATTTGGGTTGGATTAAATACAGGTAATAATCAGTTTGGTAGATTATTTAAAGATTACAAAATTGTCGATTGGTAATCGCAACATTTTCAAACTGTAGGGGCGGGTTTATGCTAGATATATCCGAAACTCATAAATAAGATTAAAACAAACCCGCCCAACCCCACCACCAATTAACAAATATCATATAAATTCCAATGACATCAACAGAATTAGAATTAATAATCGATCGAGCCATCCAAGATCGATCGACCCATCTAGATCTTTACCAGAAACAAATATCTAGTCTACCAGACTCGGTCGGCAATCTTACCGATTTAGTCAGCCTCCGTTTAACTGACAATCGCCTGACGACACTACCTGCAAGTATCGGCAATCTCACCAATTTGCGCGAGTTGAGATTATATAAAAATCAGCTCAAAATGTTACCGGATAGCATAGCCAATCTCCAGAATTTAACCTGGCTGAGTTTGAGCCTCAATCGACTGACTGTATTTCCAGAGAGCATCACCGAGCTAACTAATTTAACAGGGTTGCTGTTGAATGGCAATCAAATGGTAGTATTGCCGCAAAGTATTAGCAAGCTGACTAATTTAACCTATCTCGACATCACTGGTAATCCGCTGATGGATCTATCGGTACTGCACCATTTACCAAAATTAAAAACCGTCAAATTTTGGGGTGTAAATTTACCGCGTAAATATTGGATCGAGCTAAAATCTCTGTCTTCAGCTTTGCAGTTAGTTAATGGTGCGATCGTCGAATATCAAATTAAACCTGAGAATTTAAGACGTCTTGGCAAACAGTCACTGATCTGGCTACCTAATAATCTGGATCTATACTTACCGACAGAAGATAGAATAAACGAGAAGATCGATACTCCAGAATCACTCAGCTTTTTTGGTAAGGTTGCCAAACAAATGTTTGGAGATATACGTGAAAATTTAGAGAAAAAATTTCCAGAGCACCATCTCCATTTGTCAGGAAATCAATTAACTTTACTGCCATCCAATATCGGTAAATTGAATCAGCTAACATGCATAGAATTAAGAAGCAATCAATTAACATTTATTCCAGCAAGTATCGGCAATCTAACTAATCTTACTCATTTAGACTTACGATGCAATCAATTATCTTTCTTGCCTAGCAGCATCGATAATTTAACCAGTCTCACACATCTGTATCTCGGTGGTAATCTTTTTGATTCCTTACCAGATGCGATCGGTGAAATGAGCAAACTAACGCACTTGCATGTCAACGCAAATTCATTAACATCATTACCAGAAAGCTTCGGCAAGCTTTCTGGGTTGATAGAATTAAATATGAGCAATAATAATCTCAGTAGTCTGCCACTGTATCTCGACACGTTGACTAAATTAAAGAAACTAAATCTATCTAATAATAATCTTACTGAGTTACTCAATAATATTGGAAACTTAGTCGATGTAGTTAGCCTCAATCTAAGTGGCAACCAATTGACAAAGCTACCGACAAGTATCAGATTCCTGCGTGAGTTGACGAGTTTAGATTTATTAGGAAACCCACTTACCGATTTATCAATTCTCCAATATTTGCCCAAATTGCAATCGATACATTTTATGGGGTATTTGCCTCGTCGATATTGGACTAAATTTAGCGAATGGAAATCTGAGTGGTTACTAGACGAAACAAACGCAGCAATAAGACAGAGATTAATTCAACAAATTGGCTATGAAAGAATTTGTCAGGAATTGGATTCAATGCAGCTCGATACTTGGCGAGAATATACATTACTCAAAATTGATGGAGTAGAAAGCTCTTATGATTGGCGTAGAAGTAGAACTATTCACGAACCGATGGTATTACTCAAGATGACATGTCCATCTACAGGACATATTCATGTTTTGCGCGTACCGCCTGACATGACGAGTGCGGAGGCTGCGATTACCTGGGTAAATCATGGCATTCATCCTGATAGATTTATGGTTCAGACGTAAGATCTCCAAACCGTCCTCTGCTAGGATCGATCTGTGATGGTATAGCTTAAGTGGTGAAAGCTACTGCCTTCTAAGCAGAATATGATGGCGGTTCGAGTCCGCCTGCTGTCACACTAACAACGTAGTTTAATTGTTAAAAACGCTGTGGAGTATACCCAGTCATGCAGGTGCGATTCCTGCCGTTGTTGTCTTGTGTTAACATGTATCTGTGAGAGCATAGTTAAATTGGTGAAAATACGTCCCTTTCACGGATGCGATGGCGGTTCGAGTCCGCCTGCTGTCACACTAACAACGTAGTTTAATTGTCAAAACGCTGTGGAGTATACCCAGTCATGCAGGTGCAAACCCTGCCGTTGTTATTTTTAAATTTTTATTATTACTAAGCAATTGCTGCTTTACATTGAAGCACAGCTTCGATCTCGTTGAGCTGTCTGCTAGTAAAAACGCCGCTTGTGGGTACCCTGGATTTACTGTTATCACTAGTAATCTAACGTCAGTTCGGGATAAGCATTAACGATCGATGACTCCTAGCTTCGTTTCTACACCGCCCTCAAATGAATTTGGGGCTAATGGCAAAAGTTCTCTGAAGAGAACTGCTAAATTCCCCAGTTCGTTTCAACGAACTTTTGCCATTAGCCCGAACTTCTAGTTCAGGGCGGTGCTTGAACGGAGCAAATCAATTTTCCTTATCCCGAACTGACGTTAATCTAAACTCGTGCAAGATGTGAGTAAACCAAAAGATATACCTTTAGTAAGAGGGTAAAAATAGGGATCTCTTTGAGAATGGCTAATATTGGCTCAACAGCGCCAAGATATTTCCCGCGAATACTGAAATACCGATGAAACTAACGTTACCCGCGCTGCGATCGAGAAACTATCGGCTATTTTTTACCGGACAAGGCATCTCCTTAATCGGGACGTGGATGACACAATTGGCAACAATATAGGTAGTCTATCAATTGACAAATTCCGCCTTTATATTAGGTTTGGTGGGATTCATCGGACAAATTCCGAGTTTAGTGTTGACTCCATTCGGTGGCTCGCTTTCCGAGCGATTCGATCGCCATAATAACTCAAGGATTGGCGATGGTTCAATCGCTTACCCTGGCTGCTTTTACCCTCACTGGAACGATTAATATTTGGCTGCTATTGGGATTGGGATTTTTGCAAGGAGTCATCAATGCACTCAGCTAGTCCTCGACAGATCTGTTCTTGTTCTTCGGCCTGTCTTGCTAATAATATTCCGGCATCTGAACTCAGTTCTAAGTCTGAATATCGGACTACTAACTGCCGCCGATCGTAAAAATTATAGGGGAGTGGAGAAATACACTCTGTCATGTCAAAATGAGGATGCTTATTTGTTTGTATATCCTGATTCTACTCAGTTTCAGGCTTTTTATTATCTTCTTTTTGCACGCCCTTCAGCTAATTACTACTATTCTGAATTAATCTAGTTTTAGTTTGAGGCGCGGAAGCTTGAGTCATCCCAGATGTATTCGCCATCTGTAAAAAGGCATTGAGCGGGCCAAAGTTGGTAGCATGAACGATCGCGGGTGCATCATAACCCTTAAGTTCGACCGAACATTCCTTAAACACGCGATGCTTACCCAACAGGGGTGCCAGGTAACGATATGTCGCCGCACCGAGGGCGATTTCAGCATTAAGTTCTTTGGTAATGGCTTCGAGGCGGAATGCAGCATTAACGGTATCGCCCAAAGCCGTATAGTCGGGTTGATCGCCACTACCAGCATTGCCGATCATCGCATGTCCGGTATTGATCCCCGCACCAATTTTTAATTCAAAGGGTAGTGGGTAGTGTTGGCTCAATTCCTTGGTCATCTTGTTGAGATCGTCTAGCGCCAAGAGGATATTCATAATCTCTTGCTTGGTGACCGTCTCGCCATTATGAAACCACAGTGCCATCAATGCATCACCGATATATTTATCCACCCAACTGCCGCGATTACGAATGATCGCTCCAGCATTACGGAACCAGGTACTCATTACCTCAGACAACAGGTTTTCATTTGTCTGACGTGTCAGGATCGTGAAGTTTCGCATATCCACAACCATCACCGACATCAGTTTCCGGAGATGGAGGATCGAGGTGACAGTCCCATCGAGGGTGGTTTCTGTATCTAGTGCCAAAGTACCCTCGGTAGCTTTAGGGCAATGAAATTCAAATTCTGTTTGACCGAAGGTGACGGTATCCCCATCATGAATAGTGACAGGAATATTTACTCGGCGACCGTTAACAAATGTGCCGTTGCTACTGCCGAGGTCGATTAAATAATGATCCCCAGCATCGGTAAACTGAATCATCGCATGGTTGCGAGAGATACAACGGTCTTTGACAACAAACTGATTGTCATCACCCCGACCGACAGTCCAGCAGTTGCCATCGTTCAACGATAGCTGGCGTTGACCGTTGTCGGTATTTTGGATCAGATAAGGTGAGATTCCCTGGTTCACGGTTGGATAAAGATATGACGGTGAACTAGTCTATAGATGACTGAGCGAGTGCTAGTCGACCGAGCATAATTATTTAGGCACAGCTAGCGACCCACAAAAACAAACTATCAACCACGATCGTAGTCAAAACTGCGCCACTGAAAGCGTACCAGTGCAATTGTTTTGTCCCTAAAGACATTATACCCACCGCCAATAGCAAATTCACGAGTACCACTGCCCAGGCTGTGCCCCAAGGTGTGCGAACTTGCGCGATCGCCTGTTGTAATATCGGTGTGGCGAGCGTCGGATCGACGCGCATCAGTTGTTGCCAGTAGTCAACCAAACCAACTTGATAAATATATAAATCGGTCAGTGCGGTACCGAGGAGCGATCCGAGGTAAAATAGACCACCGATCTTGCTAAAACCGCGCCAAATACCCCAAATGGCAAAGGGTACCCCGATCGATTCGATCGGTAGATGAATCGCTGGCACCCACCTAAACCAGCCCCAATAAATCGCCCCAGCCAACCAGCTCCAACTAAAACCCAACAGCAAATCGCCCCAAATTTGGCTTTTGGGACGTTGAATCAGGATAAACCCCAGACAAACCCATAGCAAAGAGCTAACAACGCTCAAGACTGGATATTGCCGCACTAGCGGAGCTTCGATGAATACGGGCGCAGATACCAAGAATGCTGCTGCTGCAAAGACCCCCCAAATTCCTTGAAGTTGCCACCGCCATGCACCGTTAGTCTCGCTGGAGTTATAGCTAGGGTTGACCAAAATATTATGGATTTTATTGACTTAATGTTTATTTATATAAAGGTATTATATTGGTTATTCGGTTGCAAGGCAAACCACCAAGCTATATCTAGTCGGCATTTTAGCAACTAATGGCAGCTACAACCCTTGGTGTAATTATGAGAATAGACTCCTACCTATATTAATATTTGTTGCGTCGAACCTACTCCAGTGGGAAAATAGACGCAAATTATCGCTCGATAGAATTAATTTTGACTAATGGCTAAGCATAACAGCTAATATAGATCGATTTGACACTCGGGCCATCGACGGCAACACCAAAACACTACTGCCCGTAAGTTATTTTTACTAATCTCAAAAAATTTTATGACAATGCGATCGCTACTGAGTTCTAAGCTCCTCAAACCAAGATCCAAGTTGGCTTTTGTACTCTTAATGAGTATCACTACCCTCCTCCTCATTGCTATTCCCAGCGAAGCAAAGCCACCCGCAACCCCAGTAGCGATTGGCTCCGGGAATGTCTTTCAAGCACTGGTATTGGGGTTGATTCAAGGAATTACTGAATTTTTACCGATCAGTAGTACCGCTCACTTAATTGTTGCAACCAAGATCTTGGGCTGGGAGCAACTAGGCAGCAAAGATTATGTCGATGCGATTCAGTTCGGTAGCGTCATCGCTGTCTTTATCTATTTTTGGAAAGATATTACCAGTCTCCTGAAAGGTGGATTGCCAGGAATCGCTCGCCAAGATTGGCAGAATGAAGATGTGAAAATCTTGGCAGGAATTGCGATCGGAACTTTACCCGCTGGAATCATCGGGTATATTTTCAAGGATGCGATTCCTGAGAGTATTGGCGTAATTGCGATCGCGTCACTGATTATGGCAACGTTACTATTTCTTGCCGAACGCTATGGTAGTCGCAAACGCGGATTCGATCGATTAGAAATTAAAGATGGTTTGTTGGTAGGATTGGCACAAACGATCGCTTTATTACCTGGCTGCTCGCGTTCTGGCTCGACTTTAACTGCAGGTTTGTTTATGGGATTAGATAGAGCCACGGCTGCGAGATTTTCATTTTTAGTCGGATTACCAGTCCTGACGATGGCAACCCTCTTCAAATCAGTCAAGATTTTCCAAGCTTACAAAGAACATCTCCTCCCTGACAATATTGTCCTGCTACTGGGTGTGGGGATAATTTCAGCGTTTATTTTTTCTTATCTATCGATCGCGTTTTTACTCAACTATCTCAAAACAAAAGATACAACTATTTTTGTAATCTATCGCTATGCTTTTGGTGCTAGTTTGTTAGTTGCTTTGGCAATGGGCTGGAAGGTTTAGAGATGTCAGCGATCTCAGTTATAATTTTTATGTTGACTCCGGCTCGAAGCTAATCCCTCGATAGACACGCTCGATCGGAAAACTAAAATCGACACTGTGAAGCTCGACTAGATCGCCAGCTCGGTAATTAATAATTATCCACTCGCCCACATCGTTCTTGCGATATAAATCGATCGCTATTTCCTGAGAACTAATTAGCACGTAATCTCGCAAACAGGGATTGCGACGATATCTGAAAAACTTATTTCCTCGGTCGTAAGCCTCGGTGCTATCCGATAAAATTTTAGCGACTAAACAGGGATAAGTAATATATTGACTCTGAGTTCGATCGCGCTGGTCACAAGTGACACTAACATCCGGATAGGTGTAATCATTAGTTTCTACAATATTAACTCTAGCATCTGAATTGAGAGTTTTACAGCCACTATCTTCTAAGTAACCTTTCAGCATAAACAGGAAATTTCCAGAAATTTCACTATGATTTATCGTCCCCCCACTCATCGCATAAACTTCACCATCGATATATTCATGGCGACATAATTGGCGTTCCTCCCATGCAAAATATTCTACGGTGGTAAACTTGGGAGCATTATCTCGTGCTGCAACCATCACTCGATCTCAAGTAGTAAATATTTTCTATTTTAACATTGAGGTGTGGATTGTGTAGAGCGTTGTACCAGTATGCGATCGAAATCGCTGCGATGCAATCGAATATAAATTAACAATCGCACATCAGTACAGAGTAAGTGGTTAATTATGGCGAGAAACTGTTGCTAATAACTCAAACAAACCATCATCTAATTCATAACCCAACATCTGCGTCATAAACTTTAGGCGCGATCGATCTTCTATTTGTCGAGATTGCAACCAATCTGTTAAGACAAATACCCGTTTCATCACCCAAATTTCTAGAGCTTCGGGATTGTATTGAATCCCCTCCTTGCGGCTGAATTGATGCGGTACCAACATCGCCACGTATCTGGCTAGCTCTCCGGCTTGCCAGTCGAGCAGCAGTGGTAGATAAGGGTATCGAGCATCTGCGCGAATAAACCATAGTCGGATTTCAGGGATCTCCGAGAGTTCGCGGGGATCTGCGGGATCGCGGGGAAAGTCGATCGTAAACTTGAACTCGAGATCGAATTTTTGGGGATCGGTTGCTAGCCACGAATCGATCGGGGTGGCGAGCGCCGCAAGGTCTAAACTTAAGAGTGCATCATTGCCAACATTCACGATCGTCATATACTCAAGGGTTGGTGTAAATCCACACAATAATTTTTGCGATCGTTCTTAGTATTTTTTAGCAATTTGCGACCGGACAAACAACGATCGAGTTCGCTCGGTCGCTAGCTTCGGAAAAACACCGGTTCGACCTCAAAATAGCAAATAAATACTAATCATAGTAAGTGGTTCGATCGACCGAATTACTAACTGTAGAGACTATTTTAGCACTCAATCCTGGCTCCAGTGAGCGATCGGGCTGGCGATCTCGATCGGAATGGCACTTTTAAGTCGATCGATCGGTCGATGGAATTGCTTGGGAATTTTTCGATCCGGATACTGTCGAAGTTAGTAAATTGCTTGTCAACCAAATCTATTTAAAAGATATGCAAAGTATAGATCGACAGTGACATGACAAATACGCTCAGCAAGGATAGTGTAAACTACAATACCTTGACACTGCGTGATACAATATTTCTAATTATTAGCTAATCATTGCTCGATCGAAAGTATTGGGTCTAAACTATAAAAACTTCTTACACAATAAACTTAATAACTTACTATTTAATTAAGAGGTCGCCTGTGGAAAATAACAAGCTTCAAGAAATCCGCACTCAGCTAACTGCGGCATGGAGGCAATTACAGGCGGGACAAGCCTCTAGCAAACTTTCAGTCGATCGCGGTGAAATCGATACTCTCACCGATCGTTGCGGTTCAGCGCCGATAGCTAGTAAAGCGCGGCGGGGTAGTGAAAGTCTAGTTGTTGCACCAGAACAAGATCGACAACTGGAAACAAACAATCTGTTCGAGCTGGCAAATCAAGGGAATACTAATAAAGTTCCCGAGCGGCGGGATTTGTTTAGCGAAATTACTACACCGATAAGTAAGCTAAATTTGCCCAAGGTCAATGTCGATCCTTGGTCAGCATTTTGGGCGATTTTAGCGGCAATGGTGGGTGGGACGGGGATTACTAGTTACTTACTATTGATTGCCGTGCCCCCGACCCCAAATTGTCAGGGAATTTCCCCGATCTCCACTGATAGCGAGCGACTCTACTGCGCTCAGACGGGTGCAGATACCAAGGAATTACCCAAGCTCCGAGCAGCAGTCGGTTTAGTCCAAGGGTGGACGGACAGTCATCCGCTGTATGGGGAGGCGCAACGGCTACTGAAAACTTGGTCGCTGGATTTGATGCGAATCGGGCGCAAGCAACTCAACGAAGGTAGTATCGATCGGGCAATCTCCACGCTAAAAATCGTTCCGACGAGCAGCCCGATTTACAAAGAAGCTCAAGCCGCGATCGTCAAATGGAGCGAGCAAGCCCAAAATAGTGCCAAGATCGACGGTAAATTCGATCGGGCGATGAAAAGTGGCGATTGGAATCAGGCATTTGTCATCTTGCAAACAGTACAGCAGATGCGGGGGCATTATTGGAATACTTATAAGCACGAGAAAATGTCATCTAGACTCGCGATCGAGCGCGATGGCTGGGATAAACTGCAAGAAGCAAAAGACGCCCTGCTGGGCAAAGAGTTTTCGAGCTATACCGTAGGTGCCGAGCGTCACGATCTCGCCAAACCGAAAACCGCTGGCAAAAATCAAGAAAAAGTCGAAGCACCATTGCCAACACAGCCAGAACCGATCGTTAAAGCGATGAAACTGGCAAATCAGATTAATGCTAAAACCTATGTCTATCATGAAGGACAACAGTTGCGGAGTAGGTGGAGTAAGCAGTTAGTGCATTTAAGCCTCACTGCCTACAAAGAGCAGAATTTTAATGAAGCGATCGATCTCGCCCAAAAAGTCCCTCAGGACGTGTCTGTCTATCCAGAGGCTCAAGATTGGGTCAAGCTCAATCGAGCGCACCTCTACGCGGGCAAACGGCACATGCTAGCGATAATGGATGCGATCTCTCAAGTCAAACGAATTCCAAAAACTAGTGCAATCTATCCATTGGCACGGACAAAGCAATCTAACTGGCAAGGAATGCTCAAGCAGCAAACTCAGTTCCAGTGGGCGAAAACTATTGCTAGCTTCCAGCAGCCAGCAACCTTAGCACTCGCGATCGATACTGCCAAGCAAATCCCCGCTACTAGCGATGTCGGGAAAACGATGCAAACTGAGGTGGCCACCTGGAATCGCCAGATCCAAACCATCGACAATCGCGTCACCCTCGCTAAAGCCAGACAAATTGCGAGCAAGAGTGATTCCCTCTTGGCGCTCAGATCGGCCGTGCGGCTGGCTGGCAAGATCGCCGAAGACCAACCTTTAGGTGAAGAAGCAACTACCGCAGTCGGCGAATGGAATCACAAAATCCAAACGATCGAAGATACGCCGATCTTACTTCGCGCTCAAGCACTGGCCACTAAAGGAAATCTCACGCAAGCGGTCGCCTTAGCTAGTCGGATTACCCCTGGTAGAGCGCTATATCCGACCGCTCAAGCTGAAGTCCGTTACTGGTCGTTGGAATTGCAAGAAATCGCCGATCGACATACACTCGAACGCGCGATCGCAATTTACCGTCAGGGTAAGATTTCTACAGCGATCGAGTTAGCTGCCACCATCGGTCGGCGCAGTCCAATTTATAGCGATGCTCGCTCTTATGTGGCTGATTGGCGACTGTTGTTGGCACCTCGAGCAATGCGGGATCGAGCGAATTCTAGTTACTAACTCAAGCGGTTTCTAATCGTAGGCGTTTCTAGGTAACGTCAGTTCGGGTTAAGGATATCTCTTTTAGACTATTTTTGGACTGGTGCTTGGTCTTAAGTTATTGGTGCTGAGGAACCCGGGTCTGGGGGTTCCGACCCCTAGACCCCCCGTTGAGGAGCAGGATGCGAAGCTTCCGGGTGCCGCCCCTCAAACTCCCCTGCACAAGGGTTGGTTTGTTAGCAGCGTAGCGCGTTTCGCAGTAGCTTCGCAATGGGAATCGATCTGTGGGTGGGGTTCGTGGATTGGGGGCGGTTCCGAAACGAAGCCAGGAGTCGTTAATCTGAAATCCTTATCACTCTGCCAAATCTCCAGAAATATCTTCAAGTGCCTGACCGATCGTGTGGCGGGAAATCTGCCGATATTTCGACTCCAACTTCGGTTCGAGTTGTTGCTTCTTCCCAGCCTGACTTTTGCGTTTCAAACTACTTTCTGGATTGCGTTGCGATTGTAGCTGCTGTTGTGCCACCATCGCTTCTGCTAGAAAATCCAAATAGTGCGAATATCGTTCCCAGTCGCCCCGTACCACGCAATTCGGCTCATCGCGATGGCTGCAATCGCTAAATTGACAATGACCCTGCGCCAATCGCTGTCGAATCTCCGGGAAATAACTGGCCAGTTCGATCGGCGTGCAAGTCAGATCGGGTTGATTGAATCCCGGCGTATCGGCAATCAACCCGCCAGCAGGCATCGTAAATAGTTCGACATGGCGGGTAGTATGTCGGCCGCGACTGAGTTTGCCAGATACAGTAGCCACGCGGATATTCAGATCGGGAATCAACGCATTCGTTAGGCTCGATTTACCGACACCAGAATGTCCCGCAAATACCGTAATCTGCCGATCGAGTTGCACTTGCAATTCTTTGATACCCATCCCCGTCTCAACACTAATCGCGATCGGTTGATAGCCCCAAGTCGCCAATCGATCGCACCATTGAGCCAGTTGGATCTCGGTTACTAAATCGGTCTTATTCAGGCAGAGACTGACCTGCAAGCCAGTTGATTCGGCTTTGATGAGAAATTTACTTAGGAGGTATGGATCGAGGGCTGGTTCGGCCAGCGCAAAGACCAGCAACACCCGATCGGCATTGGCCATCGGCGGTCGATCGAGTTCGCTATGACGTGGAAATACATCCGCAACCACTCCGCGACCACCCAACCAGTCAGCTTCCTCAACCACTACGCGATCGCCTACCATGACATTAATCCCAATCTTTTGCAATCGCGCGCGGCGAGTACACAAAATCGACTTACCACCGACTTCCAGCGCATCCCGATCGATCTGCACTTGACAGAAATTAGCTTGAACGGCGATAACTGTCCCAGTTAATGACCCAGAGATTAAATTTGAGCGAACGATATTTTCTGACACGCAGACCGTCGAAGAGTTGTCGATCTCCATCATAGGCGATCTCAATTAGCCATTAGCCGAACGGCGACTTTTCGAGAAAAGTTAGAGATTTAGCACTCGATCGTTTTATATTGGGTTAGGTTGACCGATTTAAGCAGTTGTTTGTAGTGTCTAGTCAGTGCGATCGACCCATCTCCAATCTTCTGAAACTTATGAAAATAAATGCTGGTGATACCAACAACGAGCCACGAATTGAGTTAGTGCCCCTGATTGACGTAATTTTTTGTATTTTGACATTCTTCCTGTTAGCTGGGCTACAGGTTGCCAGACAACAGGCGATTAGCGTCGATATTCCTAAAGCCGCTACTGGCACCCCCGCCGCACGGGAACTGTTAATGGTCAGTCTCAATGATGCCGGACAAATCTTTCTCGAACAGCAACCAATGCTCGTTCCGGCCCAATTGACCGATGCGGTGAAACAGTACCACCAAGCTCGACCCAATAGCGCGATCGTGTTGTATGCGTCTAAGCAGGTCACCTACAATAAAGTCGTCGAAATTTTGGATGCGCTCAGAAGTGTTGCTGGCGATCGTGTCGCACTAGCAACCATCCCGACCAGTAGCGTTGCCCCTACTCCGCCAATCATCACCAATCCATACATTCCCTACAATCCCTATCAAGGTGTCAATCCGTATCAGGGCAGTACCCCCAACACTACCACACAGCCGAGTACTGGCGTGACTCCCGCGACAGGACAAACCGGACAATCTCCACAAGTGAGTCCGACACCCAGCACACAAACAAGCCCTACGATCGCACCCCAAGTAACCCCAAGTAAATCACCCAATCCGTAAAGGCGGAAACACGACATTCAGTTAGATACAGCACTTCCGTTAGTCATGAGGTACGCCAAAAGATAGTAAAGATACATTCAATAATGAAAGCATTTTCAGTCGATCTTCGAGAAAAAATAGTTGCGGCACATCTCGATCGCCATCACTCAATTAGAGCGGTTGCTAGCATATTTACTGTTAGCAAAAGCTTTGTCCAAAAGCTAGTCAGACAACATAAGTTTGAAGGAAACTTACAGCCTAAAAAGCCAGGTAAACCACGATTAAGTTACCTGACAAATGCTGAAGTAGAGTTAAGAGAATTAGTTGCCGAACATCCCGATGCAACTTTGGCTGAACTGTGTGAATTTTTCGCTGATAAAACTGGCAATTGGGTTGGTCGAAGTGCCATGAGTGACGCATTACGAAAATTAGGCTTAAGTCGTAAAAAAAAACGGAAAGGAGCACCCAAGCTACAACAGAAAGAGTCCTAAATTTGAGAGTAGATTATTGGGAATCGGTTAAAAATATCGACGTGAAAAACTTAGTGTTTTTAGATGAAACTGGTATTCTGCTTGGTTTAGCCAGAACTCATGCTCGGTCACAGCGGGGAACAAGAGCATATACTTTTACCCCATTCTATCGAGGTGCAAAAGTTACCGCTATCGGCGCAATTAGCATTGAAAAAGTTGTAGCATTGATGACAATGGATAATTCAATGGATAGTAGAGCTTTTGAATTATTTGTTAAGGATTTTCTAGTGCCGGAGCTATGGCCAGGTGCCGTTGTCGTAATGGATAATTTATCCTCACACAAATTCGATTCCATTATCCCAATGATTGAAGCTGTCGGTGCTTCTGTTATTTTCCTCTCCCCATACTCACCTGATTTTAACCCAATTGAGTTATGGTGGTCACAGCTCAAGTCTTTTTTACGAATGTTTTCACCTACTACGACAATTATGGTGGATAGAATAATTTCACTTGCAATTGGGTTAATCGATCCTCAACATCTCAGAAATTGGTTTACTAATTGCTGCTATTGTACCTCGTAACAACCGGAAGTGCCGTATCAAACTGCAACAACTGATGAATAGTGTAGGCCGATTAGCAAATATCGTATAAATACTGAGACTTTATCTTACTAATTAACTTGAGAAGAAGTTAATTAACGTGAGTTCGGGTTAAAGATGTCCACTTAATGACTCCTAGCTTCGTTTCTGAACCGCCCTCAAATGAATTAGTTGCTCATAGCAAAAGTTCGTTTCAACGAACTAATCAATTGGGCAGTTCTCTTCAGAGAACTTTTGCTATTAGCCCGAACTTATAGTTCAGGGCGGTGCTTGAACGGAGCAGATCGATTTTCCTTATCCCGAACTCACGTTAATTAAATAGCTTTTTAAAATGCCCTTATCACACTCTAAAAGCCTACACTCCTCACTACCAGAGGAATACGGGCTTTTAGTTTTGGCTGCGAATGGAGATCGACGATCGCTTAATGTGTATCCTTCACGACGTTCTTATTTTTCATAACGTTCGTGGCGATCTTATTCTCGCTGACGCTGAAGTTGATAGTAGTAGGGACTGCCATAAACTACTGGTGCTCCAATAATTAGCAACACCATTTTTGTAATTAGGCTGATATCGGCTGCGAATTAGCCGTTAGCGCCAAGATCGATCGCATCTTTAAGGGCATATACTACCCGTTGCTGCTCCTCAAAAGTCAGTTCGGGGAACATCGGCAGCGAGAGTACCTGATGGCTGACTAGTTCGGTAACGGGGAAGCTGCCAGCGGGGTAGCCGAGATCTTGGTAAACCGCTTGTAAATGGAGGGGGAGCGGGTAATAAATCATCGAAATTACGCCAACTGCCTGAAGACTAGCACGCACTCGATCGCGATATGCGGCAGGATCGACACCAGTAGGGGCGATTAATCTAATCGTGTATTGATTCCAAACAGATTTGCCGCCAGGAATCGGTTGATGGGTAATAATTCCCGGTACGTTGGCAAGCAACTCTTGATAGTGGGTGGCGACTCGCTCGCGTTGCTAGTTCCACCGATCGAGATAGGGGAGTTTTACCTGTAAAACTGCAGCTTGAATGGCATCGAGACGGCTGTTGACACCGATCGAGCTGGTAGATATGCTATAACATACTTACTAGTCAGCCAGCACAATTACATCTAGCTAGTTTTAAATCGAATGCACAGTTTCTTAGATCGGTGCCGCTACACCATTAACCTGTATGACTCGGTACGATGCGAGTCACAGAGCGATCTATCCAAACTCGTTGCCAGAGCTTCGCGTCGCAACCGACGACGTTGAAGCTCGATCGTTATTTCGTTATCCCGTCAGCAGAATTTGGTTCGGAGATTATCTTCGAGCGGCGTTTGACTTTTTGAAAATTTTTTAGGAGTATTTACATGAGTTTGGATACAATGGTTTCGCAGCCGACGATTCATCCCGAATTGTTATCGACTTTCAGTCAGGATGAGTTTAATAGTCATGTAATGACTACTTACGGACGGTTCGATCTCGCGTTGGCAAAGGGTGAGGGTTGTACTGTCTGGGATACGAAGGGGAAGGCATATTTGGATTTTGTGGCGGGGATTGCCACTTGTACGCTGGGACACGCACATCCGACGGTGATTCAGGCAGCGCTGGCGCAGATTCAGACGCTGACACACGTTTCTAATCTTTACTACGTCCCCGTACAGGGTGAGTTGGCGAAGTGGTTGGTAGAACATTCTTGTGCAGATCGGGTGTTCTTCTGCAATTCTGGGGCAGAAGCGAATGAAGGGGCGATTAAATTAGCACGGAAATACGCTCATACGGTCTTGAAGATTGCCGATCCGGTGATTTTGACTGCAAATGCCAGTTTCCACGGGCGGACGTTGGCGACAATTACAGCTACCGGACAGCCGAAGTATCAACAGAATTTCAGTCCCCTGGTTCCAGGGTTCCAGTATGTACCATACAACGATTTTGCGGCGATCGAATCCACAATTGCAGCGGCTAATGGGCAGGTTGCTGCAATTATGCTCGAACCGCTTCAGGGTGAGGGTGGGGTAAATCCTGGGCAAGTTGAGTATTTCCAACAAGTACGGAAACTGTGCGACGAGCGGGGGATATTATTAATCCTTGATGAAGTACAGGTGGGAATGGGACGCTCTGGGCAATATTGGGGTTACGAGCAACTAGGGATCGAGCCGGATATTTTCACTAGTGCGAAGGGTTTGGGTGGCGGAATTCCAATCGGGGCGACGTTATGTAAGGAATTTTGCAATGTCTTCCAACCTGGCGATCATGCCAGTACCTTTGGTGGCAATCCATTCGTCTGTGCGGTGGCTTTGGCTGTTTGTCAGACGTTGGAGCGGGACAATATCTTGGCTAACGTCCGGGCGCGGGGCGAGCAATTGCGGGCTGGTTTGGCGCAGTTGGCAGTTAAATATCCCCAGCAGATCTCACAAGTGCGGGGTTGGGGATTGATCGACGGGCTGGAATTGCAGGCTGAGAGCAATCTTAATGCGATCGATGTTGTCAAAGCGGCGATGCAAGCAGGTTTATTATTAGTCCCTGCGGGTGTAAAAGTCGTCCGGTTCGTACCGCCATTAATTGTTTCTGCGGCGGAGATCGATCGTGCGGTGTGTATTATCGATCGGGTGTTAGCTGTGATGTAATTGACTTGTGATGGCGCGCCAAATAGCCGACTTCTCTAACAGAAGTTGGCTATTTTTATGAGTGTTTGATGATGATGATTTTGGGGGTACTATCATTAAGCGGAAAGAGTGATTGGAAATTACCAAAAATAGCCCAAGCGAACCTCTGTGCGCTGGAGATTGGCATCATGATGTAATAAATATTCGCGGGTAATTGCACCTTGAGCGCGGAGATTAGTTACTTCGCTTTCGGCGATTTCGGTATCGGTAGATAATAAGATTACTTGTTCGCTGGCGGCAGGGAAATACCGCTCGATTAGATTAGTACGGTGGGAGGAATCTAATCTACCTAAAGGTGTGTCGATCGCGATCGGTAATTGTCGTCCCGATACTCGTGCTAACCCCCATAACAAGGCAATTGCCAGGAGTTGTTTTTCTCCGGCGGAGAGGCGATGCTTAGGTAATAATTTCCCCTCGCGATCGTGTAATGATAATGTGAAGGTACTGCTATCGATCGTCACTCGATGAACCAGTTCTGACTTATGTAATAGATACCGAAAACATTCGGTGACTTCATTTTCGAGGCGATTGATTTTTTTGAGTGTGAGTTTTTCTTTGAATACTTGTAATGTTGCTTTCACTTTAGCAACTGAGTCGATAATATGCAGATCGTTCTTGAGTTTGATATTAGTTTCGGTATAGGTTGCTAGTTCTTGCTTAGTTTTAGCAATCGTGCGATCGAGTTCTTGGTAGCGACGATTGTTGACAATTTGGTCTGCTTTGAGTTGAGATACGAGTAGACGTGCGGTAGCTTCTTGTTCTTTGAGTCGAGTGTATTCTTCTGGGGATGCGGCTTCAGCAATTTGTCGATCGAGGAAATCTAATTCGGTTTCGAGTTTGACTAATTGAGTTTGTAGTTCTGTAAATTTTTGCTTATCGCGATCGAGATCGTATTTTAGAATATTATCTAATCGATCGAGCGTCTCTGGATCTGCATCTAGCCAAGCTGGCGCTGGCAAATCGATCTCACCAGCGATGCGTTGATTTTCACTTTCGAGAAAGGCTTGGATATCGGCAATTTGGGTTGTTAAAACTTGCTGCTGTTGAAGGTAGTCGATTAGTTTCCGATCGCGTTCTAGTAACATGTCTATTGCAGCTTTGCCTTGTTGGTGGCGTAACTCGATCGATCCTTGTGTCCGTACTTGAGTTAATAATGGTGCGATTAAGGCTAGTGGTAAATATCCCTCAGCTAATACGCGTAAGCCTTGCCGTTGCTGTTCGATGCGAGTTTGAATAGATTTAGATTCGACCTCTAATTCTTTTCCCTGAGCGGCAATTTTCCCGCCTTCGCGGACGAATTTATCAAATGCTTGTTCTTCTCGATCGATCGCGATTGTTAACTTCTCTTTCAGTCTGACTAGTTGGTTTGCTACTTCATCTAATTCTGTCTGTTGCTGTTCGAGCTTGGTTTCGATTTCCTCGATCGCTGCTAATTGTGATTTGCTAGCAAGATCGCGCCGTTTTCTACTAACTAATACATCTAAATCGGCTGCCAAACGTTCGGCTAATTCTAGTCCTAATAACGATTGAATCGCGTCGAACACTCCAACAGGTGGTGTCTCCTGTTCTGCTAATTCTTTAACTTGCTCACCATCAAACAGAAAGAGATTAGAAATCCCTAATGGTAAAAGATTTTCGATGTACTCATCCCAAGTATTTAATAAATTTTTATCTGCCCAATCATTGACCAAAATTCCTAAAGTATCTTTACCGTCTTTTGGATTCCGCTCCCAATATCTGACAATCCGAATATCTAAGAGATTGCCATCTTCAGCTACCTGAAAAGCCAACTCGATCCGGGCTTTTTCATTTAGGGGTGTATGGCTACTAACGCATTGATTGAGGAAATCGCCATAGCTCAAATTTCCGCGAGTAGAACATTGCGCGCGGGAGCCATATAAAGCCAATCGCATCGCATCCATAATCGTCGTCTTCCCTCCACCATTCATCCCACCAATGAGAATAATCGGGCGACTATCTTCAGCTGAATCTGGGAGGAGATCGATCGTATTTTTTCCCAAGTAAGAACCGAAGTTTTCTAAGACTAATTCACGGAAGAGCATGAGCAGTTGATAGTGAATAGTGAACAGTGAATAGTAAGAAGATTGGCAACCTAGTAATAAGAGTGGAGTAATATTTGCCCCACTCTAGGTTTTAAAAAATAATCTCTAGAGAATCGAGTCGAATATTTCAGGAATTGACGATCGCGGCATGGTAGCTAATGTTGAGGTGTGTGGAATCCCATCATGCCGCAAAATTTCACTTTGTGTGTGAGTCAAAAGTAATGGAAACTGTTACGCTGAGAGATCGCTTTCCTCAATTATTTGCTGGATTAACTTTACTATCGATCGCATTAATTGTCAGTTCGGCTCTCTGGGCGGGAGCCGTGCGCAATATCAAACGTGCGGATGATGCCTTGACGATTACGGGTTCGGCAAAAAGATCGATTAAGTCGGATTATATCGTGTGGCGGGTGTCCCTCTCTAGCCAACAACCGACTACACAAGCGGCTTATCAACAACTTACCGCTTGGAAAGCTCGGGTGCAAGGCTATCTCAAAGATGCCAAAGTGCCCGAATCGGCAATATCCCTGGCTTCGCTCGAAACTACCTCGATTCCGGAAGTAATTAATGGGCGAGAAACGGGTAAGACATTGGCTTATAAGCTGAGCCAAAAGTTGGAAATTCGATCGAGTGAAGTCGATCGCTATGCCCAATTATCGCAGCAAATTACCGAACTAATTAATGAAGGAATTCCGCTGACTTCGGAGCCGCCAGAATATCTCTACAACGAACTCAGCAAACTGCGAATCGAGATGGTAGCAGAAGCTACCAAGGATGCCAAAGCTAGAGCCGAGGCAATTGCTAAGAGTACGGGAAATCGCGTCGGTGGCGTGCGGAGTGCCGATACGGGAGTATTTCAACTCACGCCACGCAACTCCACTGCGGTAAGCAATGGCGGTAGCTATGATACCACTTCGATCGAGAAAGATCTTACGGCAGTCGTATCGGTAAAATTTGGGATCGTCGAGTAGTTTAAGATTTCGATCTTCAAGTACGTGTAAGAAGATTTAATATCAGCTTACACGTATTTTTATTAATTTTCTGGTAGTTTTGTTGGTATTTATCTAGATCGCGCTTTACATGCAGCTAACTACCGATCGATAATGGATGGAATTTAATTAATTTTTCTTAAGATTGAGGTTGACAGCGATGCCCTATATCAATAATGACGGCGACAGCAGATTAAATAATTTCCCAACCGAGCCACAAATGTATGTCGCTGAATCAACCACCCCCTCTCAAAAACGCAACTATTTAATTATAGCGATCATCGGTTTAGTTTTGGTCATTGGCTCGATTTTTGTAGCGAAGGCTGTTTCCTAGTGGCTGTAAATCGCTTGGCTTAGTATTGCGCTCTCAGCAAACTGAGAGCGCAATACTGAAATCGTGGGTATTTTAAGATCGAACCTTTAACTGCGATTCCACCAATCTATATGTCAGTTTCATCGCCACAAGAATTTATCGATCGCATTCTCCAATCGAGATATCGACTCGATCGTTATTTAGGTGGTAGACTCTCTCGATGTACTTTTCTAGCGATAGACTTAGCTACCGAACAATCGATCGTGATTAAATTACTCTGTTTCGATCGAGACTTCCAATGGGATGACTTGAAGTTATTCGAGAGAGAAGCGCAGACGTTACAAGCTTTAGATCTGCCAACTATTCCTAAGTATCGAGATTATTTTGAATTCACATTACTAGACATTCGTGGATTTGCGCTAGTTCAGGATTATATCGATGCTCCCTCGCTTGTCAATGCGATCGAATCAGGTCGTCACTTTACACAGCAAGAATTAGAAGAAATTGCTGTAGTTATGCTAGAGATTTTAATCCATCTTCATAGTCGATCGCCACTAATCATTCACCGCGATATCAAACCCAGTAATATTCTCTTAGATAATCGCTCTGGTAATAGTGTCGGCAATTTATATTTAGTAGATTTTGGCTCGGTACAAACAGCCGCTCGTGGTGAAACAGATACTATCACTGTTGTCGGTACATACGGTTATATGCCAATCGAACAATTTGGCGGACGCACTGTTCCTGCATCAGATTTATATAGTTTGGGGGCGACACTTATTTATCTAATTACTGGCATACATCCTGCCAACTTACCGCAATCAGAAGGTCGCCTTCAATTTGAATCGACTCAATTAAGCAAGCATTTTCGTCGATGGTTAAATCGTTTGATAGAGCCAAATCTCGATCGACGCTTTATTAGTGCAGAGGAAGCATTGACGGCATTAATAAATTCTCAGACTCCGCAAGAATTCACACCAAACTATCAGCAACCTGTTGATTCTCAGCTGAAATTAAATCGCCATAATGACCGTCTATCAATAATAACTAAAAAATCTATATATTTCTCTCGAATAAATAATGTTATGGTTGCAAGCATTATTATAGCTTTATCTTCATCAACCATATCAAAAATACTTGTAGAATTTTACAATAGTTATCCAGGATATCGATTGAATATTGGATTTACTGGAATCGAATACCTATCATTTATTTTTGCAATAATCTCTTTTGCTACATTTGTTATATTAATATGTCAGATTGCTTTAAAATTTTCACATAAATATTTTGCTGAGTACTCGATCGAGATTGATGAAACATCAATCCAAGATAGATTTAGATTGTTTTCATCTGCTGATGTACTGAGATCCAATCTCAGAACTAGTATTTTTGGAATTATTATATATCAACATTTAGATCCCTTTGACAAAGCCAATAATAGTCGTTCGAAAACTATTCCTACACTGATTATTAAGGCAGGATTAGAAGATTATAAAATTGAAGTTTCTTCAGAAGAAGAGCTACAGTGGTTGGCTGCGGAATTGAGTGATTTTCTTGGCGTAGGAGTTCAGTCCCTACTCGCTTAATTTAAGACACTATAGCTAGTAATGACATTTTCCGATAATTATGTTTTTACTTTACCAAGATGACAGTCATTCAGCCATGACCTAATCGCCTCAGCAACGACGGTTCTGCTACTTTCGAGTGGGGGTGACACAGGGGTAGTTCCACGGGGAGTTCCCCCCGTACTCGAATAAATATTTACCAATCGCCAACCCAGCCGCGTTTGTACCATAAATAGCCAGTGGAATTGCTGTAGCTCTGCCGATCGAATCCCGGTATATTGGCGTTCTAGAGTCGTGATAAATAATTGTTTTGGTGTAGCCTGGGGAAACTGTGGCGGATATTCTCGGCTGGCTACTGCGAGCGGTTTAAATTCTGGCGCACCAACACTCAAGATCGAACTGTACACTGGATCGGTACGTTTGCGCCGTCGTTGAATCAGGCGATTGGTATAGCTAGGTAAATCCCTGACTAGGAGAGTAGTAAGATCTTCCAGCTTTGCAGGACATGTGGCTGGTGCCACTGCTAAAATCGGTACGATGCGCTCGCACTGATATTCAATAATTCGATCGCAAATCGGCAGATAATACACCTAAAAAAACTACCTCTTAAATTTGGTAATTACTCCCTATCGTTCGATCGAGCATCTCCATTATATCGGCAGAAATTGGTATTTGAGCGTTGGCAATCTTAAGCTGGAGTGTTGGCAACCGAGTAAATCGATCTGTTGCATCTGTGCCGATACCTTGAAGTTCATCTAAATATCGCAAAGTTCGCTCCGTCTCGCCATCAACAAATAGTACATTTATGTATAATTATAGTAATCTTGTAGTTTTTCCTGAAATTATCCTGGAGAAGTAAATTATGAAGGCAGTCGACCAGCATAAACTCCATAACATCGTGAATGTTGCCGATCTGACCTCCGAATATGTAAAGGATGGATGTGTCCGGCTCCCAAAGTTACTTGACGATGATACTGTTCGAGTCATCGCACAAGAATCGCAAATATTATTAGCAGGAGAATCTCAGCAACTTGAGAAAGCAATAAACTTCTTCGAGCGGAAAGAATGGGAAAGCTTGTTGTGGACAACACCCCAAAATGTCACGATTTTATATGATATTTTGGGTCAGTCACCCCAACTGGATCGAGCACTAGAATCTATTCTCGCGGATCCAATTATAGATCGACTGTTACTCGATGTTCTGGGTAGAGGTTACAAAATGTGGCTGCTCCAGATCCGCAGAGCAAATCCTGGCTCAGATTGCTTGCGAATACATCAAGATCGTCCGGGGGAGACATCTTTACAAATTCTTTTAGATGATATCCCTTCTCCAGCGGGCTGCACTGTGCTCCTTCCCGGCTCGGATGCTTGGCCTCGGATTATCAACTCATTGCCATTTATCGCTCCGAAATATATTGCTCCTTGGCTGAGATCCCTAACTGGGGAGAAAGGAGATATTTGGTTGTTCACACCAACTGTATGGCATGGTCGTTCTCAAGCTAATGCCAGATCGCAGACAGTACTGATGATGAGTTTCCTACCTTGTTCTGCAAACCAAAATATCGTAATTCCACCACCACATATTCTGGAAAAGTTAGGGCCGAAATTACAGGCAGCACTTCATGACAGAATAGATAGATCCGGATCTCAACTTGCCGCAACCATCGAGCTGCAAAAACTGCTCGATGCTAATCCCCGCTTTAAATTCTGGAGTCCATGGCAATTAGCGATCGGACTATCTTATCCTTTCGTCTTGGCTCTGACAGTTTGGCGGTTTTTCAAACGGCATTACACTTCTTACAAAAGTCAGGGGATAGGGGATAGGAGATAGCGATTCGCCGAACTCCAGCTAATTGCTAAACGTGCGATATTTTCCGTTTTCTGTGTTGACCCCAATAAATCGGCTAAGTCAATGTTCACCTTAGTAGCAAAGAGAATCGCGCTTGTTAATAATTAGCGCATGGTCACGAATTCCTCAGCAGAGCTGGGGTGAATCCCAACTGTAGCGTCAAAATCGGCTTTCTTCGCGCCCATTTTTACAGCAATAGCTACACCTTGGATAATTTCAGCCGCATGATCTCCGACCATATGTGCGCCCAATACTCGATCGGTAGTACTATCGACTACGAGCTTCATTAGAGTTTTTTCTTGCTTATTTGGCAGTACATAATACATTGGGCGGAAGCTACTGCGATAGATTTTAATCGCATCACCATGCATTTCGCGCGCTTCTTCTTCGGTTAAGCCGACAGTTGCCGCTTCGGGGGTGGTGAAGATCGCGGTGGGGATATCGGCATAATTCATCTGGCGCGGCTTATTGCCAAACATCGTATCCGCAAATGCCCGACCTTCATTGATTGCGACAGGAGTAAGTTGGATGTTATCCGTACAATCACCCACAGAGTAAATATTTGCTACACTTGTCTGGCTGTATTTATCTACATGGATGACACCATTATGCGTTTTCACGTCGACATTTTCTAGTCCGAGATCGGCGGTATTCGGTTTGCGTCCCAATGCGGCTAAACTAACAGCATCAGCAAGGATCGTTGATGTTCCATCGTTGGTATTGACGGTGACTTCGACACCTGTAGCAGTTTTGGCGATCGAGACATCCAGAGTATTATTGATAATCTCGATCCCATGATGGATCATCCCATCTTGGACAGCCGCTCGCAGGTCGCCATCGAAGCTCCGGAGAATTAATTCTGGTCGAATCACTTGGGTAACTTTCGTTCCCAATCCATTCATAATACAAGCGAATTCGCAGCCGATATAACCAGCGCCCAAAATCACGATACTTTTGGGTTGTTCGGCGAGGTTAAACACATCATCCGAAACAATCGCATGTTCGATCCCTGGAATATCGGGACGTACGGGTACGCCGCCTACTGCAATTAAAATTTTATCAGCGGTGACGGTACGATTGCCGACCTGAATCGTATGCTGGTCGAGGAACTTACCCCGTCCGTGAAGGAGTTCGACCTTGGAATTATCCAACATCCGCTGATAAATACCATTGAGCCGCGTGACTTCATTATTTACCGCTGTTATCATTTTCGGCCAGTCGAGCTGACTTTTAACCGCACTCCAGCCGTAACCCTCAGCATCAGTAAATAGTTCGGGGAAGTGAGAAGCATAGACCATCAATTTTTTGGGAATACAGCCACGATTGACGCAAGTACCACCCAATCTGTCGTATTCGGCAACACCGACCTTCGCCCCATATTCGGCTGCGCGGCGTGCTGTGGCAATCCCACCCGAACCAGCACCAATCACGAATAGGTCAAAATCGTAGCTCATCTCTATATTCCTCGATCGTTAGTGGATAGTGGACAGTGACGGTAACACTTGCAGCTTTCAGATAAATCGATGATGTTAAATATAATCGACCTTACAAACAGCATAAATCCAAGTAGGTAGGCACTGCCACCCTACTCAGATTTATTGATTAGGTGGGGTGGCAAATAGTAGCGAATATTTGGGTATGCGGGCAAAAGTTAATCTACCCATTTATATACTATCCACTATCCACTATCCACTATCCACTACCTACTTACTGCCTTTGATATAAGCTAACATCGTATCGGCATCGGAGACTTCAAACGGGTCGGTGGGACAGTTGTCGATAAAACCTTCTTCGGAGAATACTTTCTCGATCTTATAGTCGTTTACCACCATCGAGTAGCGCCAAGAGCGCATTCCAAATCCCAGATTGGATTTGTCAACTAACATGCCCATTGCTTTACTAAAATCACCATTACCATCAGGCAGGAGCTTGACATTGTTGGCACCTTGCTTGAGACCCCACTGATACATGACGAACGCATCGTTGACGGATAAGCAGTAAATCTCATCTACACCTTGTGCTTTAAACTCGTCGTAGAGTTCTTCGTAGCGTGGCAGGTGGGAGGTAGAACAAGTAGGTGTGAATGCGCCAGGGAGGGAGAATACGATGACTTTTTTGCCAGCAAAAATGTCTGCGGTACTTACATCTTGCCATCTGAAGGGGTTTTCACCATCGATCGATGCATCGCGAACGCGAGTTTTAAACACAACATCAGGTACTCGGTCTAATACAGCCATGATTTGCTCCTAGTATTTAATTTTTTAGTTCGCCGTAAGTAGTCGCGCCGCTGTTTGTAGGTGACGATCGACAAACTAACTTATATATCTCAGAATAATTCTAATTTAGGAATAAGTCAAGAGTAATAACTATTCCTGATTAAGAATAATTAACAATAAACAAGCTTTCTGGAAATTTGCGGATTATAATTGGAAACTACAGTACGACTGTACGAATGTCGAATGTCCTACCTCCTAAATTCCGCACAGCGGTACCAGTCTTTTCGCAATGCTCCAGTCCTCAACAGATGCGATCGTCCAAACACTCAAAACAAAAGGATTGCGGGTCACGCCGCAACGCTTTGCCGTGTACGCCAATTTATTGTCGCGCGACGATCATCCAACGGTCGAACAGATCCTGGTGGATTTAAACCAACATTTTCCCGTCTCTTCACAAGCGACGGTGTATAGTTCGCTGCAAGCACTCCGCACGGCGGGATTGATTCGGGAAGTGCTGCTTGAAGCTGGCGTATCGCGGTATGATGCCAAAGTCGAGCCGCATCATCATTTTCAGTGTCAACAGTGCGGCTCGATCGAGGATATTGGTTGGGATGCGTTTCCTGCGGTAGAATTCGATCGATTGCGATCGGGTTTACAGGTGCAGACCTATGAAATCGCGATTAAAGGTTGTTGCGATCGATGCCAGTAATGAGAAGGTTTATTTATCTAGATAGCGGATATCGATCACAGTGGCATTAAAATTGTAGTTTAATTGGTCTACTTCTACTGTAGAGCCAATTTTCATTTTGGTATTGCCGAGTACCAGTCCATCTTTAGTTTTTTGACCTTTGCCATTGACAGTGACGATCATGTCCGTACTATACAGATCTGGGCGCGGATCTTTTAATGCTTTGAGCGAACCATCTGGCTGCGGTGTGGAAATCGTGCGTTCTAACTGACGGACGGATTTGATATCTACTTGTCCGGCTGGCTGGTTGCGAATAATAAAACTTAATTTACTCCCTGGACTAAATTGAGTCATCAGCGATTGGGGGTTGAGCACGTTCAATCCTCGGACGATAATATCTGCTTCTACTGCTTGGGGTTTATCTTGGCCGCGAATCGCGCCCGAATTGCCAGGAGAGAGAAAAATCCCCGCGACTACAAATAATATTACTAGGGCAGCACCCAGGTCGAGGACACTGACTTTACCAAATAATCTACCTTGTCGATCGAGAATAGTCATAGAGATGAATTATGCAGGGATGCGAGTTTGGTGGACAGCTGGTGAATCCACAGCTAGTATACAGCAATCGGGAACGACTCGATCCTACTGCGAAGATCGAGTCGTTGTAACGATTTTGGATTTTGGATTGCGGATTTTGGATTGCGGATTGCCAAGAGACTATCTATCCCCTAATCCCTAAATGTCGATCGAGATCTCATCCCCTTGCTCGGTAACAGTAAAGGTTTTCAGTCCTTGAGCTTGTTTGCCGATGCTCAAGACTTGATGAGTCCATTCTGGCAACGGAACTCCAACAAAGGAATTTACCCATTTGAGATTTTCGCCTGTAGTCAGATCGTAAGTGGCTCCATGCCAGCGACAAGTAACCGCCTTGTTGCAGACTTTGCTACTAGCGAGGGGCATCCCTAAATGGGGGCATTTGTTTTCCAAGGCGTAAACTTTACCATCAACTCTGGTCAACATGACTTTTTGGTCTTCGACTTTGACAGCAAAAAGTTCGCCCTCTTTAACCTGACTGGCATTAGCGACAGAAACTGTTTTCATGAGAATAATTAAATGTTTGATTGTTAAATAGCTATCATCAGCCTACCAGGATGTTAGCCTCAATCGCCCAAATAAATTCCTAAGCCGCGTGCCGTCTTAACGAGAGTACTCTGCGGATCGACCGCACAATAGTGCGAAATCCCTCATCGATCGGGACGCTAATCACCTCGCGGCGCTGCCATGCTACCATTCGGGGGATTGGGGATTGGGGATTGGGGATTGGGTAGAAGCTTGTGTTCCAAACTATAATAATCCACTATTCACTATTCACTATTCACTAGCCACTAGCCAATATTCATCCATATCCCAGTGCCGTAGCCAAAAGCGATCGAACGCAACTTTATTAACTTGTTTTAACTTTTCAGAACGAATCGCAGCGCTCGATCGTATTTATTAACACGTTTTAACCAAACCCCCAAACGCGCTCGAAGATCGACCAGCGCAAGCATTGGAGATCGATCGTCAGAAAATTTTCCGATCTCGCGCTACCATGAGATAATACCCAAAACCAATTCAGTGCCTTGAATTAAGCGAGATCTTGGCTGTTGTTTGTCTGGTTACACGATAATTTCAGTAAAGATTATCGCACCATAGCAGCGGTTAATTACAGGCAGCGACTTATCACTTAACAGCGAAAATATCGTCGAACACACATTCAACACTGGAAAATCGGTATCATACGTACCTATTTTCGGCATCTATCGCAATTATTATCTATTAGTGTCAAGAGTCAAAGAGGAAAAAAGCTGTGAGTGGAAATGAATCCCGGATCCAAGCAATTTATCAGATTGTCAATCGCGAGCCAATGTCGGTCAAGGCTCCCAAGCGATTGGAAGATCTATGGGCAGCAGATGTTTTTACCCTGAGCAAGATGCAGGAAAGTCTGCCCAAAGACGTATATAAATCGATCAAAAAGACGATTCAAACTGGCGAACCGCTAGATATATCCGTCGCTGATGCTGTCGCCGTTGCCATGAAAGATTGGGCGATTTCTAAAGGCGCACTCTACTACGCTCACGTCTTCTATCCCCTTACCAATGCCACTGCCGAAAAGCACGATGGTTTTGTCTCGGTTCAAAGCGATGGCTCGGTAATTTCCGAATTTGCTGGGAAATTGCTGGTTCAAGGCGAACCCGATGGTTCTTCTTTCCCTAATGGTGGGATTCGATCGACTTTTGAGGCACGCGGCTACACGGCTTGGGATGTAACTAGCCCTGCCTATATCATCGAGACTGACAACGGTGCCACCCTGTGTATCCCGACTGCTTTCGTCTCCTGGACTGGCGAAGCATTGGACAAAAAAACTCCACTCCTGCGTTCCAACGCGGCGATGAATAAAGCTGCTACCAGAGTCTTAAAACTCCTGGGTAATAAAGAAGTCGCTCCCGTCAACTCCAGTTGTGGTGCCGAGCAAGAATACTTCCTGGTCGATGCCAACTTTGCCGCTAGCCGTC
>CBDFFH010000030.1:0-41560 GCA_965246715.1 Chamaesiphon sp.
GAGCGAGCGACAGGTACATCGTCGATGCCCTAAACCAGGAGGCAGCCTCGATCTTCCAGAACCAGGCACCACTGAATCACGTCCTCGCGCAGATCTACCACAACACCCCCGCTGCCGCTGCCCAAAAGCAGTCCAAGGCCAAGATCTCGGCGCACGCCGACAAAACCAAGGACATGCCTGTCAATGGCATCATGGCCTTCTGCACCTTCTACGATCGACTCGATAAGCTACAGCCCCTGAGTAAAGATGCCTTTGATTACGGATATAAAGGTGTCAGCGGGCTGACCAAGCTCCACTTTCGGCTCAAAGATGCGGTCGCGGCACGCGCTGAATGCACTCTCCCCCGTGAGTTCACTTTGACTTTATACCCCAACTCTGTGTTCTTCATGCCGCTGTCCACTAATCGACTGTATACCCATGAGATTCGGTCGTCGATGTTGGATGCCGACTTGCTCCCAACCCGCCTGGGGTATGTAGTGCGCTGTTCGAGCACCGAGGCAGTTCATCAGCACGATCGCACTTTCCTCAAGCGGGACGGCCAGCTAGTGGAGCTAGTACCGCCCACGATCGATGGTATCGATGAGCTGCGCGAGTTGTATGCAGAGGAGAACAACTCCGAAGCCTTTATCGATTACGGCGATAAGTTTCTCTTTAGTATGAATGCGGGGGATTATCTTGCCCCCCGCATCTAAAATAACGGATGAGATTCGCTCGTATACCTTACCGATTCTCCAAAGGAGAGGCTTCGCCAACGACGGCAACCCGTTCGAGGAGTTGTTGGCATCGGTGCGGTTTGAAGACGTGGGCAAAGGGCGGCAGGGAGCGGTGGTGATTAAGAGCGACGAGACAGGTAGCATCCCGATCGTCCGCACCACCACTAGATACAGCACCCCAGCGCAACGCTTCCTGTCGGTACACGATCGGTTAGCACAGCAGATTCAGACAATTGCGTCGCTGGCGGTAGGCTTTAACAACGCTCTGATTGAAAAATACACCAACGCTTACACCACCATGGGCAGTCATTCCGACCAAGCCCTGGATCTGGCAGACGAATCGTCGATCGCAATTTTCTCCTGCTACAAATATCCCGAGATCGCAAACCCGCCGAGGAAGCTACTTGTCGAATTGAAGGAGCCTAACGACGATCCGAACGGCTTGCCGTCTGCGACAGCAATCGAGATCCCCTTAACTCACAATAGTGTCGTACTGTTCTCCGTTGCCACCAATCGGCGGCGCAAACACAAGATCGTACTGGACAAGTCCGTACGACCGCCTGAGAACCAATGGTTGGGCATCACATTCCGAACATCAAAAACCTTTGTGCGGTTTCGTGACGAATCTGCCTACTTCCTGGACGATAAACGGCTGACATTAGCTAATGACGAACAAAGGCACGAATTTTACCATCTGCGGCATCGAGAAAACAATGAACTGGACTTTACCTACCCTCGGATTACATACACCATCAGCAAGAGCGACATGATGCCACCCGAACCCATTGAGAATCTGTACTCCCATCCTTACGATCGATCGAATTTATGGAAGTCAAATCTGACTCAATGTTAGCTAGAGTGAGTCTACTGAATATTATGAGATGCCGAGTTCGATGTTTCCTGTAAACTTAAGTGACAAAGAATTGTTAGAAGAAGCGCGTTCTATTATCTCCAAACGATTTAAGGAGGATTATCATCATATTGGAGCGGCAGTGAGAACGAAGTCGGGCAAAATATTCGCTGCTGTCCATCTAGAGGCATATGTTGGGCGAGTTGCTGTTTGTGCTGAGGCAATTGCAATTGGCATGGCTGCTGCTGAAGGAGATACAGACATTGAAACCATTGTTGCTGTAGAGCGTCACGGGAAAGTTGTTTCGCCTTGTGGAATGTGTCGTGAGTTAATTTCTGATTACGCTCCTGATTGTAGAGTTATTATCACTGAAGAAGAGAGTGTAAATATCTACGAACTTTTGCCAAGAAAATATCAGCGCTTAGAGTGAAAGCAAATCATTTTGTGAAGTCTTGGTTTGGATCGAGGGTAGACTCAGATTAAATTTCGGATCGTCAAAATAATAGGTACCATCAGCCGCGAAGATGCGATCGACAAGTTCTACCGCACTTTTGGCGATTACCACCGGATTGCCACATTCTTCATCGACGACTACTCTACATAGGAGAAACCAGCAGTTGCCAGAACGATGGTTGAAATTAAACGCGATCGATCGTCCGTCATCTAAAGTGATGAATGGAGTGGCAAAACTACCAGCGACATAGGGCAAGTATTCATCGGGTACCATCCGACAGTCACCCCACTCCTGACAGGGGATGATTTGCCAGGAGTGTCCGCCATCGGCATAGAGTGTCGCCCCATCAAAGCGATCGAGCATTTGCATCAGATCTTTGGGCATCTCGTGGATATATAAATCAGTCCAATCGATCGGTGCGCTAGTAAGATGCTCCTGCTGAATTCGATCCAGTAAATTCGACCAGCGATCTTCGCCCAATCGTAACATCCAGCCAAGTTCGGGTTGGAGCCTCAGGTGTTGGGCATCTTGACTCACGCCAATGAATCCCGCAACTAAGTCTAGTGGATACTCCTTGCCAGTATTTGCGACTTTAAATGCGATCGGTACCATTGACAGCCCTAGTGGTGTTCGCGTCGGTGCGATGCCATCGACTTTAGGAAAGAATAAGTCCTGCGATTCTCGATCGGCTGTGTTGGGCAACTCGCAACGATCCATTGCCAAGAGTGGATTGCGAACGGTGGGTGCGTGGGTTCTACCATCCTGGAGATACGGAAATAGATCCGCCAACCACCCAGTAATTAGATCTGCACCGTAAACGGCTGCTGGTTTGTAAATGCACCGCCAAAAATCTAACGATGGTTTGCCAGATGCAGTGGCGATGAATTCGTCGCAAATTGGCAACATGCGTGCCGTCCACCATTCGAGATCGTATTGAGCCATCGATTTCACCCGATCGCGAATACTCTGCCAATCTTCTACCGTCCCCAACAGCGTAACTTCGGGAATCCCACAAATACAGAGCATCACAAAATCAAAATACTGCCCAAATGCGTCCATCATCACAACATGGCTGACGGTACGGGAGATCGGCGTAGTCGTACTAAAATTGCACTCTAGCAACCGATAGCAGTCCGCACCGACGAGATCGCGAATTTGCAGCACCCATTCCTCAATTTTTTCAGCCCACGGCTGGGATTGAATCGGTGTATCCAGCACCTCGACGATGAGTTTCTCTTTGCCTTGATGCCGGACGAACCTCGATCGCAGCGTTTCGGCATGGTTATTGATATGCTGGGCAAATCCTTGTGCCAGGGTTATCCAAATGATATCTGGCGTAAGTTGTAACGGACGATGTTCGCTAAATGCTTTATGTACTGCCAAAGCTAGCGGATGAATTTCACCACCATCGGCGATCGTCTGTAAGGTGGCATCGTGGCTGAAGGTAAGGAATTCGCGATTCTCTTCCACAGACGCTGCGCGAACGAGGCGTTGCTCTAATTGCGATTTGGCTGAGTGTGTGGTTAATAATGTTGTGGCCCGCTCGACATCATCCACGCAAAAGCGGATTTTACCGATCGAGCGTTCGAGAATGGTAGGGATAGACACGATCGAGACCTCACTTACTCAGGTACATAGTCGATATAACTACATACTAACTTCGATCGAGGCGTGACTGGGTAATGAAGTAGTACATTTTTCCTAAAAAAGATTGACAGTAAGTTTGAACTAAGGTATAATAGTACTAAGCACTAAGCGGAAACAATCAGAATTTAAGTTAATTTGATTCAGGTATCTGGGCACAATTAGTAGTAATTGGCACGGTATCAAATTCTCTCTGCATTCCAGAGGGTTGATTTTCATGCGTCCTCAACATTTAAGGTAGATAAACATGGCAATAGTAAAGGATAGTAAAACCGAAATTTTAGCAGAACTCAATCGCATTCTCGATCGAGATCGACCCAGCTCAAAAGTTGCTACGAAAGAAGAGGAAGCACAATTAGCTAAGAATAAAGAAATTGTTGCTAGAGCTGCTAACTATACCGTTGACACGATTGTCAAAGGGATGGCAGATTTACAACTCGAATTTGGCAGTATCGTCTCCGAACTATCCGAGAAATTAACATCTGAAGTTGAGAAATTAACCGAAGCAAAACAAGCGATCGAGATCGAAACTCAGCATCGATCGGAACTTCAGAAAATTAGAGTAGTAGCCGACGCACTCTACATCATCACCCAAGAACACCAGCAAAGTTTAAAAGGGATCGAACAGCAACTCACTAGCGAGCAGGAAGAGCTGTTCAAAGAGCAAACCCAAGTCCGGAAGAACTGGGCGCAAAATGCTAAAGAATACGCCGAACAGCAAGCAGAATTAGCGACGATTACCGCTAAAGAACGCCAAAAGGAACAAGACGAATTTCAGTATAAAGTCACCCGCGATCGACAGTTGCAAGCGGATACCTCTGCTGAGGCAAAACGCAATCAAGAACAAGAGATTCAATCTCGCGATCGCGAACAACAGAAACAATGGAAAGAGCGAGAAAAATTCTTGAAAGATAATCAGAAACTGCTCGATGAAAACCTAGCTAAAGTAGTTGCTTTCCCCGCTGAATTGGAAGAAGCAATTAAAAAAGCCAGAGAAGAAGCAATTAAAGAAACTAGTAGCGATGCTAAAGTCAAAGCTGACTTATTTGAGAAAGAATGGGAAGGTACCAAGCAAGGATACGAAATGAAGATTCAATCATTAGAGCGAGTTGTCGATCGTCAGTCCGAACAAATTACGGCGATTACCGAACAGCTCCAAGCCGTAATGAATCAAGCTCAATCTCTAGCAATGAAGGCTTTTGAAACTTCTGCAAGAATTAGTGAAAAGAATTAAGTAGATAGTACAGAGTGGATGGTTTAATTCTTTCGATCTTTATCCACAAAATCTCGCTCTTCATCCAAATCAAAATCGACCTTTACAGTGAATCATTGAATATGGCAGCGAAACCTACAGATAAAAATACCAAAGCAGAAATTTTGACTGCTTACAACCAACTTGCTGACGAGAAAAAAGCACTCGAAGCTCAAGTGAAAAATGCTCAAAAGCAACCAGTTGCGCCGACACCGACACCCACCGCTACAGTAGTTAAAGAAGAACCAAAAGTCGTTATGAGTGCAATACCCAGCAAAGATAAAGTGAATTTTACGATCGCTAATTTAGATAGTCTCCAACTGGGATTTGGTTCGACGGTGAGCGAACTATCCGAAAAACTCACGATCGAAGCGGCTAAATTAGCTGAAATTCGGGATGAGGTGGCTGAGGAAATTACCGATTTACAAACGCTCCATACTCTCGAAGTTAGTGAAGATACATTTGAAGAACTGATTGACAGCTATGAAACTAGTTCCAAGGCTTTTAGTGAGGAACTGAGGCAGCGGCAGGAGGCTTATCAGCAAGAGATTCAGACTCAGACTAAAGCCTGGAATAAAGAGATCGAGCAGCACAGTATCACACTCAAAGAAGGAGTGGAACTCGATCGCAAGAATATCCAGCGCGAAGTTCAAGAATATAAGTATAATCTCGACTTGCAGCGCAAACTCGATCGCGAGCAATACGTGCAACAGCAAGCAGATTTAGCACGGGAACTTGCTGAAATCAAAGAAGTCCAAGAAAAATCATGGGCAGAACGCGAACTTACTTTAGCCGAACGAGAAAAACAATTTCACGAAGCTAAAGAGAAGGTTGCAGCATTCGTTCAAGATAAAGAAAAAGCGATCGAGAAAGCTAAAGGCGAAGGTAAAGGCATCGCCACTTACCAAGCCAAAATCAAATCCGATCTCTATGCTAAAGATGTAGAAGGTCAAAAACGTTCCTATGAAGGTAGTATCCAATCGTTGGAAGATACAATTCTCAATCAAGGCGAACGTCTCATTAGTCTCTCCAAACAACTAGAAGCGGCATTAAAACAAGTCCAGGATCTAGCTGTCAAAGCGATCGAAGGTTCTGCCAATGCTAACTCTTATCAAACGTTAAAAGAAATTACCTTAGAGCAAGCTAAATTCCAAGCTAAAACTAAATAGATTAAACAGATCTGATTCTTACTATAATTACTGCCATATCCCCGACTTCTTCAAGAAGTCGGGGATATTTTCCCCCTAGCCGATCGATCTCCACTTTTGACAACTATTTACCCTGTCCTAAATCACTTGACAAACTAGCGCCAATTCAGCTCTTTTCTAATTTATAATCTCGACCATTTCAATCCCGCTACTGCATCGACATGCCAATGTAATAAATCAGGCGTTTGTCCCACATACTTATCGTTTAAACCGATCGCCTGACGTGGTGCGGTAGTTGCTAGCGCGATCGCATTACCGATATCGCAAATCCCCCATTTGACTAAATTTTGAACCCCAACTAATAGCGATCGAGTCGTACCCGAAAGCGTCCCATCTGGTAATCTCGCCGTCCCATCGATTACTTCGATTTCCCGACTATCCCATGGATATTTCCCATCGGGTAAACCCAACGGCGATAACGCATCGCTCACCAAAAATAGCCCTTCCGCGTAGCGACCCGATCGCAACAATACTTGCAACATCTTCGGGTGTACGTGTTGTCCATCGGCAATAAATCCACACTTTACGCCTGGATACGTCAATGCTGCACCCAGCAACCCCGGTTCGCGATGGTGCAATCCTGGCATCGCATTAAAAGCATGAGTCACCATTGATGCCCCATTAGTAAACGCAGTCTCAGCTTGGGCAAAATTGGCTTGAGAGTGCCCTAAACTGACAACTATGCCTAAATCTCTTAAATAGTTAATTACCGTATCTGTTGGGTCTAATTCAGGGGCGAGCGTAACTATCTTGACGATCGAACTATATTTACCCAGGATTGCTGTGACTAAATTTAACGTCAGTGGCTGTAAATATATGGCTGGATGGGCACCGCGCTTTTGCGGATTTAGAAATGGCCCTTCTAGGTGAACGCCGAGAATTTGGGCAGTATCGGGGCCTTGTTGGGACATGAACTCCGCAAATACAGCTAGCGATCGATGGATATTATCGATCGAGGTAGTCACTATCGTCGGTAAAAAGCTATCGACACCTTGCGCCCAGAGAAAATCGCACACATCCCGCAAGCGATCGAAGTCCGTCATCTGTACGTCAGGAAATGCCAATCCCAACCCTCCATTAATCTGAAGATCCACCCCACCGAGTGAGAGCCAATCTCCCTGTACATCTAGTGTATGTGAGGGATCGAGCGGGTTTGGATCTTCGATCGCTGCCAACTTTTGCGAGATCGGGCAATCAGCAATCGCACTAATTTTACCTGCGCGGATTGCGATCTCTTGTAATCCTGAATATCCAGGAATTTGGGCATTGATAATTTTGTAATCGTTCATGGGTGTTGGAGATTAGAGCTAGCGATCGCCAATATCATGTTAGTTGGTAGAGATAAGCCAGTGTTGATGCCAGTAGATATTCTGGCGCGAATGTCTCAGCTCTAGTTCATAATTCATAATTCATCATTTATATGACAACTTCCCTCATCGGCATCATCATGGGTAGCGATTCCGACTTACCAACAATGACCGCTGCGATCGAAATCTGCGAACGGTTTGAAATTCCGCATGAAGTGGCGATCGTGTCCGCACATCGCACTCCCGAACGGATGGTCGAGTACGCCCAAACAGCTCATCAGCGCGGTTTAAAGGTCATCATTGCTGGTGCGGGTGGTGCGGCGCATTTGCCAGGGATGGTAGCCTCGCTGACTCATCTACCAGTGATTGGCGTACCCGTGCAGACTAAGACATTGCAAGGTGTCGATTCGTTGTATTCGATCGTCCAAATGCCCGCAGGTATTCCAGTGGCAACAGTCGCGATCGGGAATGCGACCAATGCCGGACTACTTGCCGTCCAAATGCTGGCAACCCAAGATCCCGAATTATCAGCCAAAGTCCAAGCATATCGTCAGAGCCTGAAGCAAATGGTACTAGATAAACAAGCCCAACTCGATCGAGTCGGTTATCGCAATTATTTTTAATCGATCGCTACTGAGATCTTGGTACTGAAAAAATTATCGCTCGGCGATCGAGCTAAAACTACCGTAATCATTGATAGCTATGTTATTTGGCGCGAGTCGACGGTTCGAGCTTGAGTATCGATCGGGCAAAGCATTGTAGTAAATAATACCTAATACGTAATGCTTAACTCTCGGTAAAAGTATCGCAGTATACAGAATTTTTGTATCTGCAAACACAAAATTGAGCCACTACGATACATAAAATTTTCATTCAATACTCTGGCGTGTAAGGAAAGATCGAGTGCTCAAAAAAATTCTCCCTATATGTTTGCTAGCTCTGTGGTTCCTCAGTGGGCCGTTAATGGGCAATGCGTTGGCAGCCGATGTCAAGACCAATGCGATCGATGTCAATGGGATCAATACTGGTGATACAGCGTGGATGCTAGTTTCGTCGGCATTAGTGCTATTAATGACTCCTGGCTTAGCGTTTTTCTATGGTGGTTTGGTGCGTTCTAGGAATGTCCTGAACACCATGATGATGAGCCTGGTGTTGATGGCAGTTGTAGGCGTTACTTGGGTGCTCTGGGGTTATAGTATTGCCTTTTCACCCGATTCGATTACCAAAGTTAAAGATGTGGTTACGGTTAACACCAACCCAATTTTTGGTAACTTAAATTGGTTTGGCCTAAATGGTGTGGCTTTCGACCAAGTAGACCCAGTGGGTTATGCGCCAACGATCCCGCATCAAGTCTTCATGATTTACCAGATGATGTTTGCCATCATCACTCCAGCGCTAATTTCGGGTGCGATCGTCGAACGGATGAGCTTCAAAGCTTACTTCTGGTTTGTCTTGCTCTGGTCTACTTTGATTTACTCTCCCCTGGCGCACATGGTCTGGGGTAAAGGATATATCGGTGCTACTCTCGGCGCACTCGATTTTGCTGGTGGTACTGTAGTACATATTAGTTCTGGTGTTTCTGCTGTTGTTGCAGCCTGGATGGTTGGCAAGCGTAGAACCTATCCGAATCAACCAGCAGCACCGCACAATGTGCCGTATGTGCTGCTCGGGATCGGATTATTATGGTTTGGCTGGTTTGGCTTCAATGGTGGTAGTGCTTTAGGTGCTAATGGTTTAGCTGGGGTAGCATTTGTCGCAACTGCTGTTGCTGCCTGTGCTGGCGGTTTGATGTGGATGATCTTGGAGTGGGTATTGCGCAGCAAACCTACGGCTGTCGGGATTGCCAGTGGTTTCTTAGCTGGTTTAGTCGGAATTACGCCTGCGGCTGGTTTTGTTACCCCACTGAGTGCGATTTTGATCGGTTTGATTACAGCTACTTGCTGCTTCTTTGCAGTTAGTGTCCGTGCGAAGTTACAGTTTGATGACTCGCTCGATACCTTCCCCGTTCACGGTGTCGGTGGTACCGTCGGTGCGATCCTGACTGGCGTATTTGCGACTAAATCTGTTAACGCTGCTGGTGCTGATGGCTTACTTGCTGGTGATGCTAGTTTGATCGTCAAACAAATCATCGCTACTTTGATTACCTATGTCATTGCTGCGGCTGGGACGTTTATCATCATCAAAGTCTTGAGCTTAGTGATGGAACTTAGAGTCAAACCAGAAACTGAGTATCAAGGTTTGGACATCAACGAACACGGCGAAGAAGGCTACGGCGAAGAATTCGCTGCTGGTTTGAGCTTGGCTGAAAAAGAAGGGTAAAACATCGTCAATTATGAATGATGAATTATGAATGCTCCTGATTTAGAGTTCTAATTCTGATTAAAATATAGTCGTGGGTTGCAACTGACCCACGACTATTTTATGTTTAAGGGTAGCTCAAGGCAAAATTCATCTTGCAAGTATCCGAAACTCTACTAATAAACTTGGAAATAATATCGACTCGCACCCGTGGGCACTACCCACCATATATAAACTAACGAAATCCTGCCAATTAAATCATAATTCATAACTCAATGGATACTAAAGCTTTTAAAAGATCGCTCAATCAATCAGAGAACTATCATCGCAAAGGATTCGGGCATCAAGCTGATGTTGAAGTTGTACTCAAGTCAGAATATCAAAGCAATCTGATTCAGGAAATTCGCGATCGTAATTACACACTCACTCGTGGCGATGTGACGATAAAACTTGCCGAATCATTTGGTTTTTGTTGGGGAGTCGAGCGAGCGGTTGCCATCGCTTATGAGACCCGCCAACATTTCCCCACCGAACAGATCTGGATTACTAATGAAATCATTCACAATCCTTCTGTCAATCAACGTTTACGGGATATGAATGTCAAGTTTATTCAAGTCGAAAATGGATTTAAAAACTTTGATATTATCGATCGCGGCGATGTCGTAATTCTCCCGGCCTTTGGTGCTAGTGTCCAAGAGATGCAATTACTTAACGACAAAGGCTGTACGATCGTCGATACTACCTGTCCGTGGGTATCTAAGGTATGGAATACGATCGAAAAACATAAAAAAATTGACTACACCTCGATTATTCACGGTCAATACAAGCATGAGGAAACTGTTGCCACTAGTTCGTTTGCTAACAAGTATCTAGTGGTGTTAAATATGGCAGAAGCTAATTATGTCGCCGACTACATTCTTAATGGTGGTAATTCTCCAGCCGAGCAGCTACACAAACGTACTGAATTTCTCACTAAATTTAGCAAGGCTTATTCCGCAGGTTTCGATCCGGATATCGACTTAGAACGAGTCGGGATTGCCAATCAGACTACCATGCTCAAAACCGAAACCGAAGCGATTGGCAAGTTGTTCGAGCGGACGATGATGAAAAAATATAGCACCGCCGAATTAAACGACCATTTTCAGAGCTTTAATACCATCTGCGATGCCACCCAGGAACGTCAGGATGCCATGTTTAAACTCGTTGACGAAAAACTCGACCTGATGGTCGTCATCGGCGGTTATAACTCCTCTAACACCACTCACCTGCAAGAAATCTCGATCGAGCATCAGATCCCTTCCTATCACATCGATAGCGACGTTCGCATCCTGTCAGGAAATCGGATCGAACACAAGCCGCTGGGTAAAGACTTAGAGATTGCCGAAAATTGGCTCCCTGCAGGCAAAATCGTCGTCGGAGTCACCTCGGGAGCTTCTACTCCCGATAAGGTCGTTGAAGATGCGATCGAGCGGATCTTCGCGACCAAAAGTGGCGCTGCTGTTGGTGCAATGGTCTAATCCGGGCGATCGCACCAGCACTGCCAAGGTATGTTACGTTAACTACACTCGGTAATCGATCGCTGTGAAATAGCACTAGTAACCACATTGCTAGTGCTATTTATTAGAAATAGCTCTAGAGCGATAATAGTACAAAAATATTTAACTTAAAATTACCACCGACGATTGGCTGAAATTATCGAAAATTTTAGGTGGCAATTGAGAAAAATTTGCTAACCTCACCCGATTGGGCGATGCGAGGATAGTTTGGGACAGAGCGCGCGTACGTCAATCACCAAGCCATAGCTCAAACATGAATCTTTGGTAAAAGTCTTGTTTCTCGATCGAATTAGCAAGTTATCATGTTACTTATAAATTGAGGTGCAAACTGTGCTCCAAACACTAATCGCGGTTATTTTAATTACATCATTTCTGATGATTTTCTTCTGGTCTAGCTATCGTCAGCGATTGCGAGCGCACAGTCGGCGGATGACGGTGGTTGAGTCCAACTCCAACCGTCGCTTTTACAAGCGGATCAGCAGAGATCCTGAAGAGCAATATGTTGAAGGGGTCGGCTATGTCATTGGCGATCTTACTTGCAGCTTTAATGCTCGCTCTCCCTACATCCGTTGTGCGGTAAATCCCGACGGTCTCTGTCAAGATTGTCGTCACTATCACAATCGGGAAAACAATTAGCAATTAGCAATTATTTAACCTGGGTTGCGGCCGATCTCCCGAACGGGATATCCTGATGGATTCATTGCCAGAAAACTGTGAATGTATGCACATCGACCTCTATCCCTATACCGTCCACAAAAAGTTTGCGCTGACAATCTCCAGAGGTACCAATCACCGAAATCAGAATTTGGCAGTAGGAATTGTTGCCGATGGTATTACTGGTTGGGGAGAGGCGGTGCCATTTACGATCGGGACTCAAGTGCAATCGTTCGAGCTAATTATCGCAGCTTTGAGGGCGATCGGCCCCGATTTGACGGGTTATCATCCGCTGCAACGTAGCGAGATCGAGCGGCTGATGCGCGAGCGGCAATTGCCCTCAGCCGCTCGCGCGGCGATCGATCTCGCCTTGTATGATTGGTTGGGTAAAAGTGTCGGCTTACCGCTATGGCAGCTATGGGGCTTGGATCGAGCGCAAATCGGCCCGATTTCCGTAACGGTGGGGATAAGTAGCCCCGCCGATGCGCGGGCGAGAATTCGCGGCTGGTTGGAAGTATTCGACACCCGGTTTTTAAAAATAAAACTCGGCAATCCTGCAGGAATCGGTGCCGATCGCGAGATGATGTTGGCAGTTAAGGATGAAATGCCTGATGCCAAATTGACGGTGGATGCTAATGGCGGCTGGAATCTCGCCGAGGCAATTTATATGAGTCAGTGGTTGGCGGATTTAGGAGTAGCATATCTGGAGCAGCCGCTAGCACGGGGAGACGAAGCGCGCTTGGCCGATCTCAAACGCCAATCGCCGTTACCAATTTTTGTCGATGAGAGTTGTTTTACTAGTCAGGATCTACCCGGTTTAATCGATCGCATCGATGGTATTAATATTAAGCTGATGAAAGCGGGCGGCTTGACTGAGGCAATTCGCCTGATTCATGTTGCTCGCGCACATGGATTGCAAGTAATGTTTGGTTGCTATTCCGATACAGTCTTAGCCAATACAGCCGCCGCACATTTATCTCCATTAGCAGATTACCTAGATTTAGATAGTCATTTAAATCTTATAGACGATCCGTTTATCGGTGCAAAGTTAAGTGAAGGTCGACTCATTCCCAGAAATTTAGCTGGGCTGGGAGTAAGCTGGAGCGACATGAGCATCGCTAAATCATAACAATGAATCATCAAAAATTAATCGAGCTACTCACAAATACTCCAGAGTTAGGGATGGAGTTTAAAATTCATTTATACGATTCGCTGCCATCGACTAATGATGAATTAGCCCGATTAATTGCCGTAGAAAATGCCCCGCCAGGGACGATTGTTATTGCCAAACAACAAACAGCTGGACGCGGACAACGCGGGCGAACTTGGGAGTCAAATGTCGGTGGGTTGTATTTATCACTTGCCATCTCCCTAAATCTACCAGCTACAGATGCCCATCAATTAACGCTGGGAATTGTCTGGGGTATCGCCGATCGATTACGGCAGCAAAACCTACCTGTAGTGATTAAATGGCCTAACGATCTGCTACTATTCGGTCGAAAACTCGGCGGAATTTTAACTGAAACCCGTGTACATCAAGGTATCATTCAACAGGCGATCGTTGGTGTCGGAATTAATTATGCCAATCCAGTATCAGGTCTAGCGATCGACTTAGCACCAAACGATCTGTGTCAGCCAAATTACCGAAACTTCAGCATCGAGATGTTAACAAGCTGTACTATTAGGGGAATAATAAGCGGGTACAAGCGTTGCACTCCAGCAACGATCGACAGTTTACTGTTGGACTATCTGGAACTACTCAATGCTCGTGGACAAATGGTGACAGTAGATGGTCAGTCCGGAACTGTGTTGGGAGTCTCCCCACAAGGAGAATTACATATCGGTTTTATTACTGCCACAGGGATAACTGAAACTTATCTCCAACCTGGTACATTCACCTTGGGCTATGAGGGTTAATAACTTTAGTAAGCTGCGAAATTAATTGGTTTTGCTATGCTAAAGCGAAGGAATAGTTCTGAACTGGACTGCAATTATAAAAAAACTATTATGAGCAGCAAGGCAGAAAAAACGTCGCACAATTTACATCAGCAACATCAAACTAGCATCTTCTTTCGCAATCCTACGCTCTTAAAGATCGTTGCTTGGCTGGGTAGTTTGAGCTTCATCGGCACTACTGGCGTTGTCTGGGCCGATCTCAGACCGATCTCTACAGCCCAAACCCAGCCGCAGGCTTTGCTTCAGGCTGTGCCAGTTGCAAACAAGGCGATCGCTCCTCAGGATCGCGATATTTTTGGCCCCCCACTGCCCACCGCGCAACGGCCAGTTTCCGTACCGATTACCGCCGATCGACTTCCCAATCGTGAAGTCCCGATGGCCGTCGCCCCAGCGTCTGCTGCGATTTCGCCCACAGGTAAGCTCGTTCGTCCACAACATGCCGATTTATTGACCGCAGACAACTACACTGTCGGGGTAAATGGTGCGACTGTAGGACAGCCGATTGCTGAAGAATTTATCGAGATTCCCGTTCCAGCACCCCTGCGGGCAAACATTCCCCAGCAGAATGCTGAATTAGTGAGTGCCACTAGCAGCCAAGTGCGTCCGAATACGCTCGTTACACAGTCTTTGCCAGCAACTAGTCTCAAGTCACAAACTCGGGGACAGTCAGCCCCTACTTACCGATCGGTACCACAAGTTTCCAATCTCCCTCCACTCGCTTCGATCCCAGCTCGGTTCGGACGTGCGGCCGATCGCAATTCCGCTCTAGACAACGTTGCCAAAAATGCCCGTCCTGGTCTCAAGCCTACTATTGTCGCACCCATCAAACCCGCTATTGTCGCGATTCGATCGACTGACGATCTCACTACGATTTCCAGTAATGCGTCATCCTTGGTGGAGATTTTCGTACCTTCACCGCGCACCCAAACGATCCCCGTATTAGCTGTCGCTCGGCTGCCACAACTCAACCAGAGCGGAGTGGTACCCTCAGTTCCAGCAATTCCAACCGTTCGTCCCGCCAGTACTATCGCGCAATCCAACCCACTGGCTTTAGCCAACCCGGCTGGCTCGACCGAGATTAATTCACAATTAATCTACCCACTCACCAATCCTGCACCGATTACCTCCAGTTTTGGATGGCGGACGCATCCGATTACTGGGAGTAGACGCTTTCACTCAGGTGTAGATATCGGCGCGCCGATGGGCGCACCCGTAGTCGCGACAGGATCTGGCACGATCGTTTCTGCTGGTTGGCTCGGTGGCTATGGTAAGGCAATCGTCATTCAACACAATGGCATTCGCCAGACCCTCTACGGGCATCTATCTGAGGTTTTTGTCCAACCAGGACAACAGATCGAGCAAGGCACTGTCATCGGGCGGGTCGGCAGCACTGGGAATTCAACTGGCCCCCACCTGCATTTTGAAACTCGAACTGCTACTGCGGACGGTTGGGTCGCTAGCGATCCAGGTGGCGAAGTCGAATACGCATTGGATAACCTGCGGCGCTCGATGCCATTTGCCCAACGGGAATTACCTCCTGGCATCAATTAACAGACGACTTTGGCCAGAGAATCGCTCTCTGGCAGGATTTTTGCCAGTTATCTCGACCAACGAAGCTAGCTGAAAACGATCGATCGTTATCTCACCTACTCATCCTTGCGATCGCTGCAAGGATATTTTTGTAAGCAGTGAATAGCGATCGCACAGAAGGGTATATTAGTTGATATTGAGAGGAACTGTGCGATATTGCCTGCAAACCCGAGGTTTTGGGGCTATCTAAGTTTGTTCGATGTTAATGAGATCGATCGCGCCGAACGAGATTGTTATTTCGATCGGGATGGTAGCTCGGGCAGATCGTTCGTGGTTCCTCGCACTAATTTAGTCCAGAAGGAAAATAAGGTGGCATGTTACTAAAGTCACAAGACGTAAGTTATTGTCAACTTGTGCGTCAGGTCGAAACTTCATCCGCAATTGTCAGCGGTGTAAATTATCAAGGTAATTTATTTATGCGTGGCAATTCATATCCGCTGTCACAACGTCAGTTGGCAATTATGGAGATGCGGCGCAGTTATTTAGATCCCGAGCCAGCAATAGCCTGCTTATTGGTAGAAGAAGGCGATCTGTTAACTATTTGGTATGAAGATCGGTACATTATTAAGGTAGTTGAAACTGCCGCAGAAATCGTTCGTTATTTCGACCTCATCGAACTAGTCGAACAGATGCGATCGTCACAAGGAGTCAAGATCGAGACGCGTTCTCAAAGTTTTCGCCTCCCATTTAAACAATGCTTTATCGGACGAGAAGCAGTAGATTGGATGTCGAGCCGACTCGCGATCGGTCGGCAGGAAGCCGTGATGCTCGGGCAAAGGTTGATTGAAAAAAATTTGCTCCAAAATCTATCCGATCGCCAACCATTTGCCGATGCAGATCTATTTTATCAGTTTTATCTAGACCGCTAGAAATTATGAATTAGTGAGTTATAAATTTACCCACCAATAATCTCTATTTCCTTTCCCCTTTCCCTTAACAGCTAACCCCTAATTTCCGATCGGCATTCCCGTTAAGACCAGTTACTATTGAAACAAGAGCGCCTTCTTTTGAGTAATGACCATATTCTGCCCCAACGGACACGAAAACTCTAACACCAACCGTTTCTGTCAAGCCTGTGGCAGTGCGATCGTCGTGCCCGGAAATAATTTGACAACCGGAATACTGCTAGGCGATCGCTATCGGATTAAGGCAGAAATCGGGCAGGGTGGCTTCGGACGAACTTATTTATGTGAAGATATCAATCGGTTTAACGAACTGTGCGTACTCAAAGAATTTGCACCACAAGTCCAAGGCACGGCGCTGCTTACCAAAGCCCAAGAATTATTCGAGCGGGAAGCCGGGGTGATGTATCGACTCCAACATCCGCAAATTCCGATGTTTAGGGAAATGTTTCGGGTAAATCGCGCTGGTGTCGGGCAGCTATTTCTAGTCCAAGATTATGTCGATGGCATTAATTATCAAGGACTCCTGCGACAGAGATTGCAACAGGGCAAGCAGTTTACCGAGGCCGAAATTACCGCGTTCCTCAAGCAAATTTTACCCGTACTTGGCTATATCCATTCGTTGGGGGTCATCCATCGCGATATTTCGCCGGATAATTTGATCGAGCGCAAAAGCGACGGATTGCCCGTACTGATCGATTTTGGTGGTGTCAAGCAAGTAGCCGTCAACGCCGTCAATGCGGTGAATGAGGCAATTCAATCACCATCGGTTGTGGCGATGGGCAATAGCGACGTACCTACGCGATTGGGTAAAGTCGGCTACGCACCCAACGAGCAAATGCAACGGGGTGTGGTATTTCCGCATAGCGATTTATACGCCCTAGCAGCCACCTCCTTAGTCTTATTGACAGGTAAAGAACCCCCCGAACTGATCGACCCGCAAAATTTTACCTGGAATTGGCGCGAATATATCACGCTCAGCCCCCACCTGGCCAGCGTGCTCGATCGAATGCTGCAATTGCGTCCCAACGATCGCTTTGAGTCCGCACAGGCTGTCCTGACAGCACTGGAAACAGGAAATGCGATCTCCACTCCCGCCGCGAACCCGAACGTTGCGATGCCACCGACGCTCAAGGTTCAGCCGATTGCCAGTCCGGTTCAGTCTCAAGCAGCAACGGTAGTCGCTGGTGGGGCCAGTAAATCGCAAGCCTTACCGCCAACCACAGTAACGTCATTTAAGGAACCAGGATTATTAGGGGTTGTCGGCAAAACCTGGCTGACGATCGCGGCGATTATCGGGGCGATCGGTTGTGGCTGGGTAGTTGCTAGTATCGTGTTCAACAAGTCGCAGCCGCAGCCAGCACCGATCGAGTCTGCTGCACCACAATCTGTTACTAGCCCTACCTCAGTTGCCAGTAACAGTAGCTCGCCCATGCCAGTAGCAACAACCACGCCAACTCCCACCACCAGCGGTACCGCTACCCCAATAGCGGCGATCTCGCCAGCGCTGCCTGCGGCTCTAGCTAGTAAGGGGGTCAACGAGCGAGCTTATGGGGATGCCGTCAAACAAGTATTTAGCAGCCAAAATCCCAATGTCACCACAGTACTAACTGGCGATAATCGAGTGCGATCGCAACTAGAGACGATCTCTAGTGACTTAGGCACTAAGCTGACGAGTCAACTTAGTAGTGATGCTGTCCAACAAATTGGCAAATATCAGCCAGCCAATCGCTTGACATGGCGATCGCAAGTAAATCAGCTCCATCTAAGCGAACGCGCGTTAATCGATCTCACTGATGCCAAATATCGACAGATTACTGAATTTAATGCCCAAAAATTGGGACTCAGCAACGAGCGGTTTTTGACTACGCCAATGGGTCAAGTCTATCTGGCGACGATGTTCGATCGCGTCCAAGCGATTAAATCCAAACAAGCTAGCGACGAGATCGTCTTTCCGACCGGTCAAACTAGCGGTAAAGTCAGCGGCACCTTGCAGCCAGGGGAAGGAAAAGTTTATATCGCCAGTTTGGGGAGCGGTCAAAAAATTGCCGTCGAGATAACGGCCAACGAGCGACCGCACTTATCGATTTATCCCCCGACCAGCAAGTTACCCGCTATGCTAACCACCGCTGCCACCGAGCGGTGGTCGGGGACGACCACCGCCAATGGTTATCACGAATTTGCGATCGTTTCGCATAGCGATCGCCCGCTGCGTTACGAACTCCAACTGAGCGCTGACACCTTGTGGTAAAAATTAGCCATCGGCATAAATGCCTGACTGTTACTCAATTGCCGTCGATCGATCCATCGTAAATGCTAACAATTGTGAGCTGTGTAACAATACAACCCGAGTTATTGGGTACAATGGTGTTAGTGGTGTAATTAAACTAGCTGTTAATACAGCAGTCAGCACCAATATCGAGTTTTATACATACACAATGGAATCAAGCGTCCCGTCTGGCAAATCTAAAACCGAACCTCCGCCACATAGGTGGGGCGAGGTATGCGGAAGTGCGATCGCGATTTTAACACTGATATTGCCTGTCGCGGCGATCGTTCACTACTCACCAGCCAGCAGCGTCCAAGCCTTACCAACTCTACCAGCGAATGGCTTGCCGTCTGTAACGTCGATCGCAACTACCGAATGACATCCATCCAAGATTCTGACGCGAACATCTATTCCCCAATCCCCAATCCCTAGTAAAATGCAACAGGGGGAAATATTTCCCCTGGTAATTTTCAGTTGGAGAATATTGTTTTGGACTTATCGCTCATCCCCGCTCAACCCAAATTTGGGATTCTCAATGTCTTAATCGAAATTCCGGCTGGCAGCAAGAATAAGTACGAATTTGATAAAGATCTAAATGCCATGGCACTCGATCGGGTATTATCGTCGTCGGTACAATATCCTTGCGACTACGGTTTTATCCCCAACACTCTCGGCAATGATGGCGATCCACTCGATGGCATGGTGATGATGGATGAGCCGACTTTTCCTGGCTGTGTGATTGCCGCACGGCCGATCGGCATGTTAGAAATGATCGATGGTGGCGATCGCGATGAAAAAATTCTCTGCGTCCCCGACAAAGATCCGCGCTACGCTCATGTCAAATCCCTCAAAGACATTCCTCAACATCGCTTGGCCGAAATTTCTGAATTCTTTAAAACATACAAGAATCTCGAAAATAAAGTTACCGAAATCCTCGGCTGGAAAGATGTTGATGCAGTAATGCCGCTGGTTCAAGAGTGCGTTGCAGCAGCGAAGAAATAGTGACTAGTGGCTAGTAACTGGTAGCTAATCAAGCAACAATCGGGAACAGAGGGAAGATCGGGTAGTAAGTAAGTTGCTCGATCCTCCCGCTTCTCTCCACTCCCCCGATCTTCCCCCACACCTATCCCCCTCTGGAAACTATGCTCCGCACGTTATTGGCAGCCAAAATTCATAGTTGCACGATTACTGATGCAAATTTGCATTACATGGGTAGCATCAGTATCGACGAAAACTTATTAACTGCGGTGGGGATCTTGCCCTACGAGCAGGTACAGGTAGTCAATGTCAATAATGGCGAACGATTTGTGACTTATGCGATCGCCGCAACAGCCGGATCTGGCTCGATCGAATTAAATGGTGCTGCGGCGAGATTGGGCGTTAAGGGCGATAAATTGATCGTGATGACTTATGCACAATTTACTGACCTCGAAGTCCGCACACACCTTCCTCAAGTGGTGATGGTTGACGATCGCAATCAGATTACCGAGCTTAAATCTTACATCCCCACGGGATTTGGCTATATCGATACCGCGCCTGTACTGACATAAACCCAGACCTATTGCCAATGACAGATGCGGTGTTCGGTGAGGGAATGATACGATCGCCATGAGATCGCCAGAACATCATCAACAGTTGTGCTGAAAACCAAATTGCATCAGGTATTGCTAGATCTGAAATCTTTGCCGTGGGAGAAGTCAGTTCGATATACACTGAGCCTCGGTGTTCCGTTGGTAATTTGCACCGCCATCGGATCGATCCCGAATGGAATCGTATCCATGCTCGGCAGTCTCTACGTGGTAAATATCGCGAATGTAGATGCGCGATCTCAGGAGCGCTTAGTTGCTACGTTAGTAGGATCTGTACTGATTACCAGCTGCGCTCAACTGGGTAGCTTGCTGTCTCACTCCCCTGTATCGACCGCACTCGGACTACTGACGATCGGTATTGCTGCTGGGTGGCTGCATACCACTCACATGGCGATCGAAATTATGGCACGGTTTGCTGTGTTGGGGTTCCTGTTTGGCGCAGTCCAACTTGCGGCTTTTGGTGCTGAGTTGATTGAAATTAATGAAAAAGTACTGGTAGTCTTTCTTTGTGGTGGTTTGTGGACAACCATAATTTTAGCGATCGAGCATTGGCTGTTTCGCGCCGCTCGGGTAACGCTCGAGCCTGGATTAATAGTAGGTTGGCGGCGGATTCGTACCAATCAAACGGCAGGATTGCGGTTTGCTATTTGCTATGGCACGATCGCGACGATCGCTTTTGGGGGTAGTTTTTTATTCCATTTACCGCGCCCGTTTTGGGTGACGGCAACTACGCTCATCGTGATGAAGCCCGATAGTCGGGCGACGGTGCGGCGCACTGTGGAGCGATTTGTCGGCACGCTCATCGGCTTGCTGCTGGTAGCAGCGATCGTTACTTCAACTGTTAATCCCAATCTGCTAATTGTTTACATGTTGTTGGCAATGCCACTCATCCCGATTGGTTTAGTCAAAAACTATACGCTGTGTTGTGTGGCAATTACGGTATTGGCAATGGTGACGATCGATATCTTGAGTCTCGATCGTGGTGGAGATCGGGATTTATTGGTAGTACGATTTTATTCCACGCTCATCGGTTGCGCTTTAATTGCGATCGGCACTGCCATTACCTATCCCGAACTGTGGCTACCCAAACCAGCAAAATAGCCTTAACTCAGCTCTTGTCCCAGTATATCCAAACTGGTTACATCACCACAAAACTTACTCCTAAGTACTAGCCACTAGCCACTAAATCACTAGTAGCTTTGTTTTAATCCAAGATGTGAGTTAATCGAGCAGCGCGCTCCATCCCGATCGCCACTCAATTTTTACTAAATTAATGCAAATAGTTGTCATTTGTCACCGAATCCGATATAGTAGCTGAGAAGTGTTAATGAGAATCTTTATTAATAAATTTATTCTAGTTATGCACTCGATCGAGCCGAAAAATGGCATTGGGACAGAATTCTGGTTGAAAATTATCACTAGATATCCTCATTTTCTAGTTATTTCGTACTTAATTGCCTCGATCCAGCCGATTGCGGTTCTGGAAAGATGGAGGTGTATTGTTTTTAATCTGTTGTTGCTAGTAGTAAATCGCAATTTTGTGCGAGCAACGTCCAGTCGATGGTTTTAATAATAAGAATAATTAGCATCAAGAAATTAAAAATGAGCAAACACCATCAAAAACTCACGCGATCGCTTACAGGTCAGTTTCTCGGTTGGGGCGACGATCGCACGCCGCATCGAGCGATAAAACTAGCTACGGCGAGCGGATTGCAAACTGCCAAAGTTGCGAAAAGTCTGCGATCGCAAATTCAAGATTGGCAACCAGGGATCTCGCTGCACCTGTTGACTAAACAACGAATCAATCTGACGACAGGCGAGACGAGTATTAAAGTCAAACAGCTTTTGACACTGCCCTCGATCGACATCGACTCGCATTTACCAGCAGTAGCCGCCGAGAACGCTTTTCCAGTCATCGACACGCCAATTGAATTGCCCACTACAACCGAAATCGTCACACCGAGCGCCGAAATTCTTGTTTGCCAGGGTTCTAGCTGTCGGCGACGGGGGAGTGAAGGAATTTGTCGATCGATGCAAGCTTATTTGGAGCAGCACGATCTCACGGATCGAGTGGAAATCAAACCTGTCAAATGTTTACATCAGTGTAAAGCAGCGCCGCACGCGATCTTCACTAGTTCGACTGAAACAGGAGTCCCCGCCAAGACCCACTACCGTCAACTTCAAAATTACCAACTTAAAGCAATTTTAGCCAAGCACTTTCCCATCGGGTTGGTAACAACGCCAGACGGTACTAATTTAATCGAGCAAATTAGTAATTACTTACAACAGTGTATTAATGCTACCACTAGTCAACCTCAGAACTTAAAGCCTCAATCATGCAAGATCTAGACCAAGAAAAAGCGATCGATATTCTCCGCAGCATCATGGAATTTGAGTTGGCTGGAGTGGTGCGCTATACCCACTACGCCTTGATGGTCACTGGCCCAAATCGGATTCCGATCGTCGAGTTTTTCAAAGCTCAAGCCACAGAATCGCTACTTCATGCCCAGCAAGTCGGCGAAATTCTCACCGGACTCGAAGGTCATCCATCTTTACAAATTGCCCCAATGGAAGAAACTTATAAGCACTCTGTTAGAGATATCTTGCAAGAGAGTTCGGCTCATGAAAAAAAAGCCTTAGAACTGTATAAAAAACTCCTCGATATTGTTGCAGATGCTAGTGTGTATCTGGAAGAATTTGCGAGAACAATGATTGGAACAGAAGAACTGCATAACATCGAAATCAAAAAGATGTTGCGCGATTTTAGTTAAGACTGCATAAATTAGTAAACCTTAGTTTTTCATTTAACTTTATGATCCTCTCGAATTTACGACTAAACTGGCTGGCAATTACCGCAGGCGGACTATTAGCTAGCTTATTGTCAGTGGCAGGTATGCAGGCAACAGAATTACCAGCGGCTACAGCTAGTTCGACTACGACCACAGTTGCCCAAAATAATACACAAACACTAATTGCGCTCAGGAAAAAGAAGCCACTTAAGAAAAAGAAAGCCAGGAAAAAGTTCAGAACAACTGCTAGCATCGCTCCATCTACCGAAGTTACTCAAGCACCACCTGCACCTGTTATTCCAGTAACTACCGACTCAACAACTCCTCCCGCACCATCCGATCCGCCCACTGTACCCTCAATTCTACCAACACCCTCATTACCAGCAGAGCCAACCAAAGCACCAGAACCACCTAAAGAACCAGAACCATCTAAGGCACAAGCTCCCGCTCCATTCTCGATAACGACTAAATTACAAGGAGAGGCAATTTTTGGAGTAACAGGTACTTTGTCTGGGGATTTCAGCCGAAATACAGCATTGGGAAGTCGGGTGCGGCTCAATTTTCTCACCAATATCGGGGAAAAAGGTGTGCTCACAACTCGCCTTCAAGCTACCGGACTGGGATTATCCACCCAAAATCCAACTAATCCAACTACACCCACAACTCCAGAGGGCACTTTATCATTCACTGATGGCACCAATAGTAACACTATTGGCATTGACTTACTTAAATATGAATTCCCCCTCGCACCGCAAACTCAGGTCGTAATTATTGGCAATGCTGGCGTTGCTGATGATTTTACTGACACAATCAATCCCTATTTTGATGGCGATGGTGGTAGTGGTTCGATTTCTCTGTTTGGCAATCGTCCGCCGATCTACTATACCGTACAGGGTGCTGGAGCCGGAATTCGCCAAAAATTGGGCGATAACACCGAGCTGAGCTTGGGCTTTCTCGGACGTAATGCCAATAATCCAGCGGTTGGCAATGGGCTATTCGGTGGTGGTTATGGTGCGATCGCCCAACTGACTTTTAAAACTGGAGAAAATTCTAAAATTGGCTTAACTTATACTCGATCGCTTGATTCCAACCCTGGTACTGGCAGTAATAACGCAAATCTAGGCGGTGCCAGCAATAATTATGGGTTACAAGGCACTTTTCAACTCAATCCTCAGTTTGCGTTAGGCGGTTGGGTGGGTTATACCCAAAATCAATTGGCAGGTACGGATCGCCAGCTTTGGAACTGGGCCGTTACTGCGGCAGCCCCAGATTTTGGCGGTAAAGGTAACTTGGCAGGGATCTTAGTCGGGCAAGAACCCCGTGTCGCTTCAGATAGCAGTGGTGTGACGACAGATACTAGAGCTGGACTACATATCGAGGGTTTTTATCAAGTTAAAATCAACGATAACTTCAGCATTACACCTGGAATCATCTACCTTACCGCACCCGACCAAACTGTAAATAGTAGTGGTGCGACGATCGGTGTCATCCGTTCTACTTTTACTTTCTAAGCTCGATCGATAGCATTGATATGTAAACCCTAAGCTTTCAATCACCCGTGCTTACCTTTTTCTGTCTGATTATTATCGCCATGTCGGCGATCGGCTTTTTCTATCATCGCGGCTTCCATTATTTACGCTGTTTGCAACATGAAGAATATAACGAGAAGCGGTTTGTAGATTGGTTGATTGCTAATAAAGTTTTTGACAGAAAAGGGAGCTTAATTGCGCTGGTAGCAGCCGCAGCGAGTAAGTATTTTGCCAATGTCACCAATGGTATTGGGCTAGAAGTCTGTATCGTTGCCGCAATTGCGCTGGCGGCATTATGCTTGTTCGAGGCAGATCCGCGTCAGGCTGACTCGATCGATCGGCAAATTAGCTCGCGAATGAATGAAATTTATTGGTTAGCAATGTTGTTCTACTCGCTATTTACGATCTGCCTAATTTTTGGGTCGTATGCCGTTCACATTCTCGTCCGAGTTCCGTGGTGTTGGCTGGCGGTGATTTTAATCATTCAATCTTCACCGATTTGGATAATTTTAGCAAACCGGATTGTCGTGAAATTCGATCGTTAAAATCATTGCAGCGTCTAGCCCCTAAATACTACGAGCGGATTGTTGACAAAGTTTTCCGCACACATTAGTATTGGGAAGCCGATCGGGAATCGAGCTAGAAAAATTATAAATCCGTTCGATCTCGGTGGGTGTCGATAGTATGCTCAGTAGCGATCCGAATCGGAAGTAATTTATATGTACATCAGGAAAATTTTAAGAACCGCGATCGTTGCTTCGGTAATTGTATCTACCGCTGCATCAGCAATTGCTGCACCAGATCTAAAGAGTTTTTTTAGCCGCCCTCAATTCGATCTTCCACCTTTATTAGAAAATGTTAAATTTGGGATGAGTGAAGCGGATATTCAACGCGTCATCCCTGAATTTAAGCAAGACTACTACTTTAAGGTTAAAGGTAATGAAGACATCCAGGTTGCTAAGGATATGTCTGGTGGTTCTCTCTATGCAATTTACATCGAACTAGCTTCAGATTTTACCAAAACCTCATCTTTATTACAGGAAAAATGGGGGAAAGCATCGATCCGCAAAAATGCTCTTGATGAACGGGAATATCATTGGTTGAACGTGGAAAAGGGCATCCGTGCGAAATTAGAAAAACAATCAAATTTATCGCAATTGAGTTACTATCAGTATATTCCGATTCAAACATTATTTCCTAAAAACACCCCTTCTCTACCAACACCGATCGATAAAATTAAAATTGGGTCGTCTGTTGCCAATATCAAAAAAATCAGCCCCGATTTTAGAAATAAACAGTATCCAGATGTAAATTGGACGGATCTCAAGGGATATTTCGATGTTAGGATCTGGTATTTCTCGGAGAAGAAATCCAAGATCGACTCTTTGAGCCTATCTTTTCCAAATATTGAAAATGTGCGCGATATTCTGGTTAAAAAGTGGGGAATACCTAAAAAAACTCCAGCAGGCAAAGAGTATTGGAAAAATGACAATATAGAGTATCTAGATGTCAAAGGAAATACCAAAAAGGGAATATTTATTATTTATCAAGCTGAACCGGATGGGTTCAATCATAGCTTAGAGTTCAAATCTAGTTTGGATCTGTAGTTAAAGTGCTAGAAATATCGATCGGGTGATTCGATCGTGTCCCTTTACAATCCTAGACTGCTCACACTGTTACATCCAAGCTATTAGCCAACTTATCGGCAATACCCTCGATCCAAGCTTCATCTTGTTTGGTGTAACTACGTGGGGCATTTGCGCCTAATATTGCCACGCCTTTATTCCCTAATGGTTGACAGATAATGCCCTGAGTATTGGGTGGTAAATAGTCAAATTCGACTCGACCGGGATAGATTTTAGTGTTTACTAAATAAATAGCTTTTTGTTTGATCAGCACTCGATCGACGATCGCGCCAGGAGTAACTTCTGCATTTGCTCCCAACACCCCGCGTCTGAGTAATACGCGCCCCTCATAATAAATAACGATCGATTTGGTCGCGGTATTTGTCAGTAACAAATGAGATGCCCAAGCTAGTTCGAGTTGCAGAAATTCTGGCAAATCTGGCGCTAGCTCGAACCCTTCAATGCCTTCTAAAATTACGCTATCTGGTTGTCTGGGTTGTACTTGTTGCCACAGCAGTCCAGTGAGGATGAGCACCGCTGTCAAAACTATCCCCACCGCATCCGATCGCGCCTGTGAGTCGGTCAATTCCGGCGTTAATACTCGATTGAGCATTAACAAAGTTCCCGCTATTCCTCCGGCTACCAGAGGTACTAGGCGCAGGATTCGATTCGATTCTTCTTTCATTAGTTTAGTGACTGGTGGCAAGTGGCTAATGTTTCGAGATCGATCGCTCGGTTAACTAGCATTTTCATCTATTCACCAGAGCCGACCCGAGAAGAATGAGTTAAAATATACTAGTCATCAAGCTGGGTATTTATCTTGTCACTAGCCACTAGCCACTATCGACTAAATTTCATCCGGCTCGATAATCCGTTGGAATAAATAACCCGTACCTCTGGCGGTCAGAATTAGTTCTGGATTGCTGGGATCTTCCTCTAATTTGGCACGAAGACGGGAGATATGCACATCCACTACTCGGGTATCGACATGACGTTCGGGAGTATATCCCCAGACTTCTTGAAGAATTTCCGATCGTGAGAAGGCTTCACCCGATCGACTCACCAATAGTTCGAGCAAACTAAATTCCATCCCTGTCAGGCGGATCCGCTCGTCACCTTTATAGACTTGGCGTTTGTTGGTATCGATCCTAATGGTCGCAATCTGGATCACGCCAGAACTGGGAATGCCATTCAGCCCGTTTTTATCCACCCGCCGTAGTACCGATCGAATCCGCGCTTCGAGTTCTTTGGGAGAGAAGGGTTTGACTACATAGTCATCTGCACCCAATTCTAAACCAGTAATCCGATCGGCCACATCACCTAATGCCGTAAGCATGATAATCGGCACATCTGATTCCTTGCGTAGCTCCTGGCATACACCATAGCCATCGAGCTTGGGCATCATTACATCGAGCACGACCAAATCCGGACAGGTTTCGCGAAAAGTTACTAGTGCTTCTTCCCCATCCGCAGCCGTGACGACATCATAGCCGATCATCGAGAGGCGGGTTTCTAAAATTCTCCGGATGCTAGCCTCATCATCAACGACTAGAATAGTTTCCTTATGATTTTCCAAGCTTGTCAAAGCTCCTATCGTATAGTGGTAATTTTTTTAACGTTAATTTTTAACATCCTTATGATTAAGATTATCATCAATCTTAACTATATTGACGCAATGAAACCCTTTCAGCACTCAGAAATCACCGTTAACGCTTAAAAACACCCTCAACACTTTTTAATAATCATCCAACATGGCAAAACAGCCGCGTACTATCTACGTTTGTAATGAATGTGGAGCTGATTCAATGCAATGGTTCGGTAAATGCCCTAATTGTGAGGCTTACGGCTCGCTGTTCGAGCAAATGCCACAAGCTAATGGTAGGGGCGGACTCGGAAGTAAATCGAATGGATCGGCAAGCAAGGGTAATGGTGGGCAACCGCATCCGCTAGCCGCACTGACTTTCCCCCAAATCGTCGATGGCGAGGAAGAACGGTGGTGCTCGGGGTTTGGCGAACTCGATCGAGTATTAGGTGGTGGGATAGTTCCTGGTTCGCTTGTCTTGATCGGTGGCGATCCGGGGATTGGCAAATCTACATTATTACTCCAAACTGCCAACCTGATGTCCAAACACTATCGGGTGTTATACGTCTGTGGTGAGGAATCAGGCAAGCAAGTAAAACTCCGCGCTTCGCGGTTGGGAGTCGAGGGTACCAAAGGCGAAATCGAAAGCGAGGCAACTGAGGCAGCATCGCAATTAACCGTAGCCGACGGCGCAAATCTCTATATCCAAGCGGAGACAGATCTAGAAGAAATCCTCAGAGAACTAGAATCGCTCAAGCCACACGTTGCTGTAATCGATAGTATCCAAACTGTCTACTTTCCCGCGCTAACTTCCGCAGCGGGTTCTGTGGCGCAGGTACGTGAGTGTACGTCAGCCTTGATGAAGGTTGCCAAACGCGAAGATATTACCTTACTGATCGTCGGACACGTCACCAAAGAAGGGGCGATCGCGGGGCCAAAGGTATTAGAACATTTAGTCGATACCGTCTTGTATTTTGAAGGCGATCGATTTGCCTCGCATCGGCTCCTCAGATCCACCAAAAATCGCTTTGGAGCGACGCATGAGGTGGGAGTATTTGAAATGGTCGATCGGGGTTTACGCGAGGTTGACAACCCATCCGAGCTATTTGTAGGCGATCGACAGGGCATGGCTCCAGGCACGGCGATCGTCGTCGCCTGCGAGGGAACTAGACCGATCGTAGTGGAGTTACAAGCCTTAGTCAGCCCCACGAGCTATCCATCGCCCAGACGTGCGGGGACGGGCATCGATTACAGCCGGCTGGTACAGATTCTGGCAGTATTAGAAAAGCGGGTCGGGATTCCGCTCTCGAAGTTGGATGCCTATGTGGCATCGGCTGGTGGTTTGAGCGTTGAAGAACCTGCTGTAGATCTGGGTATTGCGATCGCGATCGTCGCCAGTTTCCGCGATCGGGTGGTGGCTCCATTTACGATCCTGATCGGTGAGGTTGGCTTGGGCGGACAAGTGCGCCAAGTATCACAGTTAGAGCTACGTCTCAAGGAAGCCGCGAAGTTGGGCTTCAAACGCGCGATCGTCCCCAAGGGACATCAGAGTTTTCCTGAGGTGGGGATGGAAATCATTCAGGTAGGACGGGTGATCGATGCGATCGTGGCTGCTTTGCCAGCAGAGAGTGAGGGAGGTAATGAAGAGGAGGAGGATTAATTAAATAATTCAAAATCCGACCCTAGATTAACGTGAGTTCGGGTTAAGGATATTTGCTTCGTTCAAGCACCGCCAACGATTGAAATCGTGGCTAGTAGTGCAAAGTCCGCCTTCGCGGACTGAATATCTTAGTCCGCGAAGGCGGACTTTGCATCATGAGCAGAGACTTCAGTCTCTAGGCTCTTCCTAACCCGAACTCACGTAAAAAAACGTCAGTTCGGGCTAAGTAAAATTGATTTGCTCCGCTCGATACCCGCCCTGAACTATTAGCCCCTGCTTGGTGCAACACATGCGGAGGGAACCTCCGCCTGAAAAGCATCCGCAAATTCATTTGAGGGCGGTGCAGAAACGAAGCGAGGATTCATCGATCTAGGCGATCGAGAGGTAGCTCTGTTTAACAACTTCAATCGAGAAAATTACTTCAAACCATCCCAATGTGGGATCGATCCTACAAGGGGAGTCATATTACTGACATTCCCGCTGCCCAGAAATCTACCTTAACGTCAGTTCGGGATAAGGATTGCCGCTCGATGACTCCTCGCTTCGTTTCCAGACCGCCCTCAAATGAATTAGTTGCTCATAGCAAAAGTTCTCTTCAGAGAACTGCCCAATTGATTAGTTCGTTGAAACTAACTTTTGCTATTAGCCCGAACTTATAGTTCAGGGCGGTGCTTGAACGGAGCAGATCGATTTTCCTTATCCCGAACTCACGTTACCTTAAGGGCTTTGGAGACGGAGGGAGTCGATTGAATAGAGATCGATTAATTTAAAAGCTAACTCTAGCTTACCAAACTGCGATCGGTGCGGAGATTACTCGCGCCTTGGAGATAGGGATGGTAAATGACGACATCAGCAGGGAGATTGGCATGAATTAGAAACCTGATACAGCGTTGAAGGCTGCCTTCGACATGCATTTGCTGCACGTCCATCAACGCAACATCCCGCCACTCAGGATAAACTCTCCGGGCGATCGCGGCGGGAAATACGGCATCGAGATCTTTAGTCGCAGTAAAGATGATGCTCACGATCCGCTCGGGATCGAGCCGATTGCGATATTCCAATTCTTGTAACAGTTCGGTGACAGCAGAGGCGATCGCTTCTTCTGTATTTTCACTCGCTGTCGTCGCCCCACGAATTGCCTTTACACGCCACTCCACTGTCCTCGCCCTCCTCAAATTTAAAATACCGAATTAGTTACTTCGGACGATACAACCAGAGAGGTTGTCCGCTAGTACTCAGTTCAAATTGTACCCAATCTGCTGCCGATACTACTGTAGTGAAACCAGAAAGTTGGCTTTGTAACAATCGATTTAATAATGGCTTGCGCTCCTCGATCGTCTGAACCTTAGTTTTTTGGGGATCTAATCCTGCCAATTCTGCCGCCCAGCGCCGAGCATCCTCTTCCGAACCCAACCGATCGACTACGCCAAATTCCACCGCTTGTTCGCCCGTAAAGATCCGTCCGTCAGCAAAAGTTCTGACGGTTGCAGGGTCGAGATGGCGCGACTCAGCAACGGTATTGACAAACTGCTCGTATGTATTATCGATTAATGTTTGGAGGATTTGTTCCTCTGGAGCTGTTAACTCCCGATCGAATGACAAAATATCCTTGTATGGGCCAGATTTGATTACTTTAAACGATACGCCCACGCGATCGAGTAATTTCTCCAGATTATTCCCACGTAATATCACCCCGATACTGCCCGTGAGCGTGCCAGGATTTGCCATGATATGCGGGGCACCCATACCGATATACACTCCCCCAGAAGCGGAAATATTGCCATAACTGGCAACGATTTTTACCTTTGGCTGGAGGCGTTGCAATGCTTGATAGATTTCGTAGGAGTCGCCCACCGTCCCGCCGGGACTATCGATTCGCAGTAGCAATGCTGGATATTTTTTCTCTTCGACTTCTTCGAGCGCTTTGAGTACGGCTTTGCGCGTTCCGCTGCCGATCGCCCCTGTAATTTCAATCCTTGCGATTTGTTTTGTAGCTTTTTTATTAAACGGCCAGAACATAAATAAAGTTATGAATTATGAATTATAGATTCTAGTCTGATGGCAAGTGTAAAACACGATCGATTTCAACAATTTTGGTGGGTTGACAGTATCCACCACCAGAGATTGAGTCAGTCTAGACCGCTCGCTCCGCAGTTGACGATTAAAAATAACTAGCAGACTTCTTAAAGAAAATATACAATTTGTTAAGAGCCGAAATTTAAGTATTCATGCAGCTAAAACAGTCCTCACCCTTACTCAGCTTAACATCGATTCTCCTGGTCGCGCCCTTTTTCCTATGGGGGACGGCAATGGTAGCGATGAAAGGAGTGATGCCACACACCACGCCGTTATTTATGGCAGCACTGCGACTGATGCCAGCGGGTGTACTTGTAATGTTATTTGCCGCGATCGGTAAACGTCCACAGCCGCAGGGGTGGCAAGCTTGGTCGTTAATCGGCTTATTTGGCTTGGTCGATGGGACGTTATTTCAAGGATTTTTAGCGACGGGACTAGTTCGGACTACGGCGGGTTTGGGTTCGGTGACGATCGATTCGCAACCTCTAGCTGTCGCAGTACTGTCGGCTTGGTTATTTCAGGAGCGGATCGGCATTATCGGGGTGATGGGTTTAGTAGTAGGCGTGTTGGGCATCAGTTGTGTTGCTTTACCCAATGAATGGTTGAGTCAACTTGCCACCAATCCACTTTCAAGTCAATTCGATTTCTCGGCATTATTCGCGCGCGGTGAATGGTTGATGGTCTTAGCTGCGCTCTCGATGGCGATTGGCACCGTCTTAATTCGGTTTATCGTCAAATATGCCGATCCGGTTGTTGCCACGGCTTGGCACATGATTATCGGGGGCATTCCGCTAGCGATCGGTTCGGTGCTGTGGGAGTCAAATCAATGGGTTGACATCGCGCCTACTGGTTGGCTGGCGATCGGATATTCTACTGTATTTGGTAGTGCGATCTCTTATGGGCTATTTTTCTATTTTGCCTCTCAAGGTAATCTGACTAGTTTGAGTTCGCTGACTTTTCTCACCCCTGTATTCGCGCTGTTATTCGGTAGCTTGTTTTTAGGTGAAACGCTCGATTCCCTCCAATGGTTTGGGGTGGTGCTCACCTTTGTCAGTATCTTAACGATTTTACAACGCGACTATATCTGGCAAAAATTAACAGGCGAGGAAAATCCCCAACCCGTCGTAGAACTAATCGAAATCGAAGATCGCGGCCGTGGCAACTCAAAATAATACGAGACTAGCGATCGCGGATCTGCCGATACTTAGCCGCTGCCAACTGCCGCATACAGCTTTCTAACAGCCGAACGTGATAGATTTGCTGAAATTTGTGAGGGTTGAGAATCAGCTTGTGCTTGGGATGAAAAATTGGCTGACTTAGGAATGCCGACCAAGGAAAAGGGACTTTGGCTTGTTCGTCTCTAGACACGATCGTGAGGGTGGTGGTGAAATGGATGGTTGTGGAACGACTTGAGGCTAAATCCCGATCGTTCCTAAAGCAAAATTTTACTGGTGTCAGATCTCAGCCAAATAGCGATCTGAACCGACACTGTATAGTTAATCTCCCATATTTAATCGATCGACAACATCAGCCATTTATCTTGGAGTTATCGGCTAGCACGCTACAATAGACTCAAATAACATTTCTTATTAATTGCGATCGTGGTTGTTACTCCGAGTCCTGGCAAAATCATTTCTTATCCAACCAAAACGATCGAGCGTGCCGATCTCGCATTGCGCTGTGCGCCGTTTAATGTGGGTCTATTTGCAAAAATGCGCTGGGAAAGTGTCTCTGTGCCAAAACTGGCTGGAGCGCAAGGTGTTGATGCTGGCTACACCCGTCGTCCGCTCTCGGAGTTAGATGTCGAGTCCGCAACTAATTGGCTGATTCGAGTAGGCATGTTGCGGCGCGAAGTAGACGGGCAAGGTTTGACCGACAGTTTTCGGCTGACACCGTTGGGTCTAACATTAATCGAAAGATGGGAAACGCAAGGCGGTAAGCTACCACCCGCAAGTCCGATCGATCGTGCGAACAATTTTGTCACGCGCTGGTTTCGGCTACCCTTCTAGATCCCAATCGCGGCATAACGCAAGACTTCCAATACCGCACTGGGATCGCAGCCATATATTCCCGCGCCCCAGGCTGAATTTTGCTCGACTACCGCCCATCCTTTGCCCTGAATGATGCCGATATCGATGACTGTCGATCGAGGTAATTCGATCTGGGAATCGGCTAATATTATTGAAATAAAATCTCTAACTTCCCGCTCTTCTGCTGGTGAATTGGCAAAATCAGCATCGCGCTGAAGTTTGCCATGGCGCAGATAAACCGAGAATGTTTGTAAAGTGCGATCGCAAATAAAGCAGCGAAACTCTTTTTCCCATTCAACAATCTCGGCAACTAAAACTTCGGTATCATCGGGGTAATCTGGCAATAGCTCACCAGGTCGATAAACTTTTGCGGGAAAACTTTTATCGTTAGGTGGCTTAATAAAAGCTGAATAAGTTAATTGTCTCGCTGCACCCAGTGTAGTGATAGAGATCGATCGTTGACGATATTTTTCGGCTAATTTTGGCAACCAATCTACTGCTGGTTCTAACAATCTCAAACCAAATTGCTCCGAGATCGTCGGAGCCATTAATGCTTCAAGATACAATACTGGTTCTGTAGCCGCGATTAACTCATCCGTAATCCGCCAATTAGTCAATCGCTCAACCTGCCATCCCTTTTCGATCGCTGCCCGCCATAAGGATTGAGCATCTTCGGTATAACGGGGAGTTAGAATCAGGGTAGGCATTAGCAGCTATTTAAAAAGTCTGATTTCTAACCAGCGTAGACGATCGATCCCCCTGAAAAAGCTCCCTATAATCCCAGCGGTTAGAAACCGCCGCTCGGAGTGCAAAGTCCGCCTACGCGGACTAGTACTGAGCAGCGCAAATAACCCTAGTATCAATCGACATTGTCGTCATCTGATGTGTTATTCAAGAATGCTTGGGTTATTTATGCCGCCGACTACTAGTTTGTTAGTCCGCGCAGGCGGACTTTGCAGCATTAGCCACGATTTCAATCGTTGGCATTCTAGCAGGGAGCAACTTGGGTTAAGTTAAGTAGTTCGATCGGTAGTCTTAGCAGTTTCTCGATCGGCTAGTTCCTTGAGCGCATAGGCTTTGAATCGATCCATATCTGCTTGGAGAGTACCTTCTACGGCATTACGGACAAATCCATTATCCATCAACACTGCTAAAAATCCTGGTACAGAATAGGAGACCGTCAACTTAACGATACTACTTTCCTTGCGATCGTAAAATCTAATCGCCCCGCGATTGGGCAAACCATCGACAGATTCCCATTGAATGATTTGGTTGGGAATTTGTTGGAGAATGCGGGATAACCACGTAAATTCTAGCGTTGAAGTTGCTAATTTCCAGCGCGAAAGTTCGGGCCGATCTTCCAGGATCTTGACTGATTCGATCCATTTCATCCAGCGGGGCATTAATTCGATATTTTGCCACAAATCCCAGACATGTTCGATCGGTGCCGCAACTTCAACCTGGACGCTATGTTCTAGCCATTCGGACATAAAAAGAGGGGAGGGGAGAGGGATTAAAAACTATGTATGGTGGGCACTTGCCCACAATCTAAACAGGATTAATTGGATGTTTGCTACTGTCAATTCCCGACTATTTAAGTAGGGTTTCCTAAATATTCAGAGACCAGAACGAGCGTCAACCCTAGCTGGTGGGCACTGCCCACCCTACTGGGACGACCAGACTAAAAATGTGGGCATTTAGAGTTCTGAAACTACAATTAGCATACTTCCTAAGATCTTTTTACACACATTTTTAGTCTGGTCAAGCCACTACGAAGATTTGTTGTTTAATTATGTAAGTAATTAAACGCTAGATAATTGAGTAGCTGCACTGAGTTTATCTGCACTAGCCAGAATCGCTTGTGCGGCTTGTTTGCCAGAAATCGTCGCACCTTCCATACTATCGATATAATCTTGAGCGGTATAACTACCAGCCAAGAAGAAATTATCGATCGGGGTAGCTTGCGTCGGGCGGAATGGGTCCATCCCTGGCTGCTCGCGGTAGAGCGACTGGGCGAGTTTGACGACACTCGACCAAGTGACTTTTAAATCGCGCGCAGAGGGGAACAATTCGTGGACTTGACCGATAACATGTTTGACGATTTCTTCATTGCTTTTGGCAATAAATCGATCGCCAGGTGTGAGTACCACTTGTAACAGCGAACCTTCACCTTCCCGATAATAGTCTGCGGGGCTGGTAAGGGCAAGATCCGCAAAACATGAAAAATCAGCATCGGCGGAATAGAGCAGATTGTCGATGCCTGCTGCATGGTCTAATTGTTGGCGTTCGGCACCATCGTTCATTTCTGTCACCCAGCCATCGAAGCGCAGTTGAACGGTAGCGACGGGGACGGCTTCGAGTTTAAAGATATTGTCGAAGAAGGTTATTTTGCGCCAGTCCGCAGGCACGATCCGCTGGATGCCAGGGACATCACAAGCACAAACATAAGCATCAGCGGTGATGGTTTCCACGCTGTCACCATTGGCAATTTCAAAACTGGTAATCCGGGTTTTTTCGCCTTCTCCGGTATACTTAACCTCGCGGAGTTGGCGGCGGGTGTGAATTTTGGTACCTCTAGCTTCGAGATAATCGACGATCGGTTTGCTGAGATATTCGGCTGGCGACCCAACTAACATATTTAATTTTGATGCTTCGGTTTTCGAAGCAAACATCATAAAAATTGTCAACATACATCTGGCTGAGATGTTTTCGGTGTCGATAAAGCCTAATGCCAGGGCGATGGGATCCCACATCCGGCGGAGACTGTGGTTATTGCCACCATGCGATCGAAACCAATCCGCAAAACTAACTCGATCGAGATCGCGAATCAGCTTCATCGCGAGATCGTAACTAACCAGTCCTGGAACGATAGGGCTAGTTCCTAGTGCGAGCGCATTGCGGAGTTTATCGACGATCGTTAATTGCCCAGTCGTAAAAAAAGCCTTTAAGCCATGAAAAGGTGCGCCGAGGAAAAACCTAAAATCTAACTTGCCGATGTCACCACCCGCATTGATGAAATTATGAACGTGTTCTTTCGGCAAAAAGATATCAGTTGCACCGATGCGCTGCATCAGGGCGAAAAGATTGGCATAGTTGTTGAAAAATACGTGCAATCCCATCTCGATGTGATTACCATCAGCATCGATCCAACTGCCGACTTTCCCACCCACGAAGGGACGCGCTTCAAAGATCTCAACTTCATGTCCAGCATCGACCAAATCAACGGCTGTAGCCATGCCCGCCAATCCCGCACCAATAATTGCAACCCGCATATCTCTTTTGCTGTTTCTTGTGTATCTTTACAGATTTTAAGATTTTTTAAGCATTTGTGCATCGTTCTGGGTGAGGGATTGGGGTTTTAGGCGATCGAATCTCTATTTTCTAGCAATACATGATTCGATCGATCGGGCATTCTAGCGCGATTGCCACACGCGATCCCCCTGTCAGCATTAATATCTCTTGAGTTAAAATTCAAGTAGTACACTCAAATTATTACAGCTATGAATCCTACTCTCCGTCAAGGTGATGTAATTTTGATTCCCTTGGCAGCACCCATCGCTGGGAAAAAGCTGTCACATCTTACTCTTGCTGAAGGCGAAGTCACTGGACACCGCCACCGGATTAGTGATGGTGAGGCGGAGCTATCCGAACGCGATGGCATCCTCTATCTCAAGGTATTGTCGCCGACAGCGAAGCTCATGCATGAAGAACATCATCCGATCGATATCCCTCAAGGTGCATGGCAAATCCGCATCCAAAGAGAATACGAACCTGAAGGTTGGCGCTATGTAGCCGATTAATCGTGGGGTATGTTATTGCCTTGATTAACACGCCATTTTTAAATCGACAAGCAGCAATTGTGGCGAACTAAATCGATCGAGCTTTCCAGACATATCGATTTGGGAATATTCCTAAAGATATTATGAAAAACGGTCGATCGATGTTACTACAGAACCGCTGAATCGAATAATCTGCGTTAGACTGCCAGAGAAACAGCTCAAGAGCAGAATTTAGATGGATATACTGCACAACACAGTTGCCCTCTCACGAATGCAGTTCGCAACTACCGCGATTTTTCATATGCTGTGGCCGGTACTGACTACTGGCATGGGAATCTATCTAGTCATTGTCGAAGGTGTCTGGCTCAAAACGCGCCAAGCTGATTATTACCATCACGCACGGTTTTGGGCAAAATTATATGTTTTAAACTTTGGGATTGGTGTGGCGACTGGAATTCCGATGGAATTTCAGTTTGGGACGAATTGGGCACCATTTGCCGAAGCTACGGGCGATTTTTTTGGGAGTATCCTCGGATTTGAGGCTTCGATGGCATTTATGCTCGAAGCGGGATTTCTGGGGATTATGTTATTTGGCTGGGGCAGGGTCAATCCTTACATTCACTACCTCGCGACGATCATGGTAGCGTTTGGGGCAAATCTTTCCACAGTCTGGATTTTAGTTGCTAATTCTTGGTTGCAGAGTCCGGCTGGTGGCGATTTTATCAACGGTAAATTTGTGGTGACGGATTATTTTCAGGCGATTCTCAATCCGGTTGCGGCTAAAAGTATCGCCCATATGTTCTTCGCTACCACAGAAACATCGCTATTTGTCATTGGTGGGATTAGTGCTTGGTATATGTTGCGAGACAGACAGCCAGCATTCTTTACCAAGTCATTTAAAATTGTTGTCGCTACCGCGCTAGTCGTTGCCCCACTCCAAGTCTATATCGGACATCTGAGTGCCGAGCAAGTCTATCATTATCAACCGACCAAATTAGCCGCAATGGAAGCTAAATGGGAGACTTCTCCTGGCGGTCAACCTGCGGATTGGAGTCTGTTAGCTTGGCCTAATTCTAAGTCTCAGAAGAATGACTGGGAGATTAAGATCCCGCAAGGTTTGGGTTACATTCTGGAATTTAAACAGAATCTCACCGAGCCAGTCAAAGGGCTAAAAGAGTATGCCTATGAAGACCAGCCGCATCTGGTAGGCTTGGTTTACTACTGTTTTCGCATTATGAGCGGCATCGGACTGTTCCTGGTCGCTTTAATGGGACTCACGATCGTCCAATGGCTGCGGGGCAAACTTGCTGCCGAACAGATTACCGCCCAAAAATGGCTGCTGCGCGCTTGGCTATGGACTGCCCCATTGGGTTATGTCGCGGTAGAAACAGGTTGGATCGTGCGGTGTGTCGGCCGACAGCCGTGGGTGGTCTATGGGGAGATTCGTACTGCTGATGGTGTCTCCAATCTTCCTGCAAGTAATGTGTTAACTTCGCTGATTACGTTCACGCTAGTTTATTCGATCTTGTTAGTTGCAACACTGGTTTTTGGCAGTCGGATTATTCGGAAAGGCCCAAATCTCGACCTTCCAGTCCCAGCGTGGGGTGATTCGGATGTGAATGGTACGCCCACAGAGAAAGGTGTCAAGTTAGCTCCGGCTGAATTTGTCCCCGATAGTCGTCCGGTCGAAGCAGAATCCTAGCTCGTTATATTGATTGCAGGGGTGCCGCTTGTGGATAATGTTCACACTCAGCACTCCCGACAATCCCAAACAGCACCCAAACCATTGGTGTCGATCGCATTCATAACTCGTCATTTATAATTCATAATTCCCATGAATGCCTTAGATCATTTTATGCCCCAAGTATGGTTTGCCATCATTGGTTTATTTCTGTTTCTATATGTGATGCTAGATGGCTTCGATTTGGGTGTCGGGATTCTCTCCCTGACTAGCTCTACCGAAGAAAGTCGCGGGATCCTCATGACCAGTCTCGGGAATATCTGGGATGCAAACGAAACATGGCTGGTAGTTACTGCTGGTGCCTTATTTGGGGCATTTCCTCTCGCTTATGGTACGCTCCTCCAAGCCTTGTACATCCCGATTATGGTGATGCTATTTGGCTTTGTGTTTCGGGCAGTAGCATTTGAATTTCGCGAACATTCCGATCGCAAGATCTTCTGGAATACCGCTTTTGGTGCGGGTAGTTTCGTAGCCGCTCTCGGTCAAGGCTTTTCGGCTGGAGCAATTTTAGCTGGGATTAAGGTCGATGCGTCGGGTCATTTTATCGGTTCTACTTGGGATTGGTTGAATTGGCAGTCTTTATTCGTCGCACTAACATTGATCCAAGGCTATGTCTTGATCGGGTCTACTTATCTAATCCTCAAAACTGAAGGGGAACTTCAGGTCGTTCACTATCGCACGGCGAAAATTGCGGCTTGGACGACATTGGCAGGTACGATCGGCATTGCCATTATCACACCGATTTTCTTTGAAAGTTTACGCGACAAGCTGTTTCACCCGCCATTGTTGTATGTCTTTGCGCTGATTCCGATTATCGGGATCGCCCTGATCTGGGCGTTGCTTCAGAGTCTTACCAAACAGCAAGAACGCGCGCCATTTGTGTGGACGATTTTGCTATTTGCATTGACCTTTCTGGGCTTGGGGTTAATCATCTTTCCCTATGCCATCCCTACTCAAATCACGATTTATCAAGCCGCAGCTTCGCCGAGTGCGTTGGTATTTATGATTGTGTTCATCGGGGTATTGATCCCGATTATGTTGTTCTACAACATCTTCCAGTACATTGTGTTTCGAGGGAAGGTAGGGATTAACAGTCATGAGAACTAAATCTGCGATCCCAGCAAGCTCACCATCGATCCCTTGCCCCTTTGCCCTCATCCCACCACCAGGCATGATAAAATAGATGTCAACTATAATATCTGTGTTGGAAACAAGGATTAACAAAATATGGACGCAGCACTCCTAATTGCAAAATTGCCAGAAGCTTACGCTATCTTCGATCCGTTAGTGGATGTTCTGCCGATTATCCCAGTATTATTCCTAGCTTTAGCCTTTGTTTGGCAAGCTGCTGTCGGTTTCCGCTAAGTTTTGCTAGATTTATCAACTTGGCGTGCATTATTAACGCGATCGGACATCCTCACATCGGAGGATGCCTTTTTTTTGTACCCCGAGTAACCGCAAAACGGTCGGCTCTAAAAATTCGATTTGGAGCGATCGAGTGGAGCTAAACTCGATCGTGATGACGTGCGACCCACTCGCGATCGAAGAGCGATGCGTAAATCCGGTTATTAACCTGGAGAACACCTTGCCGAGCGACGACTAGTCCCGATAGCAGCAATTCTCGTTCGGCCACACTATTATTAGCAATAACTTCTGGATCGTCTAAAATTTGGCGGTAAAGTTCCAGCAGTTGGATGGATTGGTTACTGCCAAGTAAGCGATCGCGGATAGTTCGCAGATGCTCTGGCTCATCCTGTAATTCCCAATTTTGGACGATCTTTGTGCGAACGATGTTGTCGATCCAGGCAGCTTCATCGCCGTTGCGTAGCGAAGACGAAGCATTCCAAACTAGTTGACAGACTTTTTGGGTCAAAAAAGGTTGGCCGTGCGTCCAGGCTAACACTTCTTTGAGCACTGTCTGCGGGTTGTCAATGTTCGCGGCTAGTCCTTGCAACAAAGGTTGCGCTTCGTGTTCTTTAAAGCCCTCCAAATAAATGGCTCGACCGATATTAAAAGGTGTTGTGAGAATGTTGGTAATTAGATCTGTGGGAGTGGCGACACCAAACAATGCAAAAGTCAACCGTCGATACGCGGGATTGAGGGTGCGTTGGTTGTAGCAAGAACGAATCAGTGCAAAAAAGTCATTCACTGGGAAATCTAAACCTAAAATACTGTCAATCTCATCGATAAAAATGACCAGTTGGGGTGCCGGATTGCCATCAGCGCCACCGACTTCGACGAGTAAGACTGAATCGATGAATTCACTCAATTGTTGTACGGGTGACAGATATTCGTGTTGTTGCCACCAAGCTTTGAGATCGATTTTCTGGTGCAAGTCAAACCGGCGAACTAACTCGAAAGTAAATCCTTTGTACCATCGCTCTGGGGTAACCTGCTCGCAGCCAATGCGGGTCATATCGATCGGCGCACAGTAGACTCCTTCGTGCTGGAGGTGATGCACTATCCGTACCATCAGGCTGGATTTTCCCATCTGGCGAGGATTGAGG
>CBDFFH010000031.1:0-31523 GCA_965246715.1 Chamaesiphon sp.
AGGTCGTTGGGGTTGAGACGTATTTCGGCGTGGCATTTGCCTGTAAAGCGGTGATTCTGACAACGGGGACGTTTTTGAATGGGACGATTTGGGTCGGAAAAAAATCGATGTCTGCCGGACGCGCGGGGGAATTTGCGGCGACGGGATTGAGCGAAAACTCTCAATCGGCTCGGCTTTGAAAACCGGACGACTGAAAAACTGGTACGCCAGCACGGGTCGATAAGCGATCGGTTGACTATAGTAAGATGGAACCGCAGCCTGGGGATAAGCAGGTGCGCTGGTTTAGTTTTTGACCCGCAGGAGTGGGTAGAACGGGAACAGATTCCCTGTTATTTGACGCGAACGACTCCCGCCCACTCATCAATTAATTCGTGAGAATCTCCATCTATCGCCAGTTTATGGCGGTTGGGTAGACTCCAAGGGGCCACGTTATTGTCCGAGTATCGAGGATAAAATCGTTCGGTTTGCAGATAAAGAAAGTCACCAGATCTTTATTGAGCCGGAAGGACGGGATATTCCCGAACTCTATATTCAAGGCTTCTCGACTGGTTTACCCGAAAGTCTGCAAGTACAAATGCTGCGGACTTTGCCTGGGATGGAAGAATGCGTGATGCTGCGTCCGGCTTATGCGGTGGATTACGATTATATTCCTGCAACTCAATGTTACCCAACCTTGATGACCAAAAAAAATCGAGGGTTTATTCTGTGCGGGACAGGTAAATGGCACAACAGGATATGAAGAAGCGGCGGGACAAGGTTTTTTGTGGCGGGGGTAAATGCAGCGCGATTTGTCAACGATCGAGAGATGATAATCTTCCCGCGCGAACAAAGTTATTTGGGGACATTAATCGATGATTTGTGTACGAAGGATTTACGCGAACCCTATCGGATGTTGACCAGTCGATCGGAATATCGGCTACTATTTACGATCGGATAATGCCGATCGACGATTGACTCCATTAGGTCGAGAAATTGGTCTGATCGACGATCGCCGATGGGAGCTATTTACCACCAAACAAGCAAATATTGTCGCGGAAAAAAGAACGGTTAGCAAAAAACTAGAGTGAAAGAATTAGACCCGATCGGTCAAGGTATTACTAATGCCACTGGCGAGATTATTAAAGGTTCGGTTACACTTGCCGATCTGTTGCGCCGTCCGGGGATTCATTATCAGACTTTAACTGAGTTTGAATTGGGTAACGACAATCTGAATATTGGTGAAACTGAAGGTGCTGAAATTGAGATTAAATACGCTGGTTATTTTGAATCGACAACAACATCAAATCGATCGAGTTAGTAAACAGTCGAATCGGAAATTACCGAGTAATATTAAATTATCACTCGATCGAAAACTCTCTCTAAAGAATCACGAGAAAAAGTTAGCTAAAGTTCAACCTGCCACGATCGGTCCAAGCTACCCGAATCGGTGGGGTAAAATCCGGCAGATATTAATGCGCTATTGATTTGGTTAGAAGTAAAAAATCGAAGACTAGCGATCGAAACTGTTGCTAAATGATTGTGACGAATAAATTATCTCGTTCGATCGTTACTATTATTGTTATTGCAATCTGCATTGTCTCGATCTCATTTGAGAGCATACAGCCAGCTTTAATGATGCCAAAATTTGGCAAACAAAAATCTTCGATCGCTGATAATATCGATCGGAAAATTGATTTTGGGCGGCATTTTAAAGAATTGGGAATTAACGGCTCGATCGTGATTGATGATTTAAATCGCGATCGAGTATATCAATACAACTCACAACGTAATAACACCGCTTTTTTACCTGCATCAACATTCAAAATTCTCAACTCTTTAATTTCGCTAGAAACTGGTGTTATGCCTAACGAACTTGCCCTACTGGACTTGGGATGGCATCCCCAGAGCTTTACCAGAATGGAATCGCGATCTGAATATGCGAGAGGGCAATTAAAAATATCAGCAGTTTTGGTTCTATCAAGTACTCGCCCGTCGCGTCGGACACGATCGAATGCAACAATGGATCGATCGAGTAAAATATGGCAATCACCAAATTGGGGACTAAGGAAAATATTGATAAATTCTGGCTCGAAGGAGACTTACGCATTACACCTAACGAGCAAATTAAATTTCTCAATCGGCTCTACAAAAATGATTTACCTTTTTCTCCAAAATCGATCGCGACAGTTAAAGATATCATGATTGTCGAAACAAAACTTCAGACTATATCCTGCGTGGCAAAACTGGCTGGGTAGGTTTCCAAACTCAGAAAAATATTCCTCAAGTTGGCTGGTTTGTAGGTTATTTAGAACAGAATAAAAATGTTTATTTCTTTGCCACAAACATTGATATTCGGGATAAAAAAGATGTCAAGACACGGATAGATTTTAAACCGATCGATGTCTCAAGGATTTATCACTATTATAGTGTTCTCGATCGATCTAAACAACAACAGCGGTATCGACGTAGCCAAATCCAGTCGGAATATAAGATTTAATCTCAGCAATCTGATTGCGATCGTCCCACCATGACTACCTGAGGATGATGGTGCTGAGCTTCAGCGTTGGTAAATTGAGCATACGTCATCACGATCAATTTATCACCCTTCACGCCCAATCTCGCGGCTGCGCCATTTAATTCGATCGAGCCAGAGCCACTTACAGCAGCAATCGCATAAGTAATAAACCGTTCCCCATTATTGACATTAACTACCTGTACCTGCTCGTAAGGAACGATACCCGCCGCAATTAGTAAGCGCTCGTCGATACTGATGCTACCCATATAGTGCAAGTTAGTATCAGTAATCGTGCAACTATGAATTTTTGCTGCCAATAAGGTGCGAAGCATAGGCGAGAGGGGGTAGAGATTAGAGATGAGGAGATTTTTGATGGCAATAGGTTTAAAGTGAATAGGCTAAATAATTTAATTTACCTATTCCCTTGCCCCTATTCCCTTACATCTATTTTACTTCTTTGCCGCGGCGACGCATTCTTGAACTAAAGGCATCACTGCATCAAACGTCTTTCCAGCCCAGGATTTCGGTGACTTTGTTTTCGAGATTCTTATAGGTTTTAAAGAATTCGGATATTTCTGCCAAACGATGTTGGGGAATATCTTTGAGTGACTTGACATGGGCATAGCGGGGATCTTTGTCGGGGACGCAAAGAATTTTTTCGTCCCCGATCTCCACCATCGATCATTTCTAGCATCCCAATCGGTCTGGTGGCAATTACACATCCAGGGAACGTCGGCTGATCCATCATTACCATACCATCGAGCGGATCGCCATCATTACCGAGGGTATTGGGGATAAAACCGTAGTCATAGGGATATTGGACTGAAGACGATAACACTCGATCGAGTGCCATTGCATTAAGATCCTTATCAAATTCGTATTTATTCTTGCTTCCCGCCGGAATTTCGATTAAAACATTGAGAATCCCAAATTTGGGTTGAGCGGGGATGAGGGCTAGATCCAAAACAGTATGCTCCAACTAGAAACGATAAGAGGAATAAAATTCCCCTTGTTGCATTTTACTAGGGATTGGGGATTGGGAATGGGTAAATCTAGTGGTTAACCGATTTGCAATGTTCGGTTTCCTTGTTTCTAGTTGGTGTAATCTGCAAACAGCAGGACAATGGTGCCGGGAGATCTTAATGATGTTGGCACCCAAATAGTTTAGTTATCTCATTCTGTCATGGCGATCGGTGGCAAATTGGGTAAAGCTCGAACGCTGCTGGCTGGTGAGTAGTGAACGATTGCTGCGACAGGTAATATCAGTGTAAAGATCGCGATCGCACTGCCGCAGAATTCTCCCCACCTATGTGGCGGAGGTTCGGTTTTAGACTTGCCAGACGGGACACTTGATTCCATTTGATGAATGTATTTAACTCAATATTGGTGCAAACTGTTATAGATTATTAAACAGTCTAAATTGCTCCACTGTTTTTATTGTACCCAACAATTGAGATATGTTTGTTACATAGCTCACAATTATTTGCATTTCAAGGTCGAACTCCGCCGTATGCGCACGGGAATCGATCGGCGATCGCCCCTAGACAAATAGTAGTCTAGCACTACGATCCCCACCCTCAAGACTTACTGTTCGATCGACAAGTGATGAGACTGAGTGTTTGTCACATTCTGGTTGCAATTCCAGAATTTAGCGGCTCTCCTGTATTTATGTTGATAAGTAAAGCTAATTTGAATCAGCAAGGCTGATTATGCCAACAACTAGTGGCGATCGATTTTTCTTTGAGCCATCTTCTCAAACCCGCTTGAAAACTGCGATCGCTTCTTAACTTGTCACGAATACTTAAATATAATTATTTCAGCACTAATAACGGCGATCGAGGTAATCACAATCGGTACTCCATTTCCCGTCATCAGCAGTACCCCACCTAAGATAATTTGACTGCCAACTACAGCTATAGATGTGGGTAAAAACAATTTCGCTTTAGTCTGCCATACTGCTAATATTGAAAGATTACACCACCCAAAAATCCAGACAAATTCTTCAGGCTGAGATCGAATTCTCATGAGATTGAGGCTTGAATTAAGCGCAGTGCGATTCTTCGGTTAAAGGTGATGAATTAACGGCAGCTAGAGGTCGATCGATTAAGGTGTCGCGTTCGCCTGCAAGAATTATTTTATTGTTAAATATATCTTTAAACTGTGCTGGAGTTAATTCTGATATACTCTCAGTTGTCACAGAATTTAACCGATCGAATATCCGATGATTTAACTTCCACTGATAGTCGGTTGAAGTCTGTCGTAAATATTGTTTGAGATTGCTATCTATTAAAAATGCTTGCGGATTGGCATGGCGATCGATTTTATCAATCGCAGCCGTTAATATCTGCGGATTGTTTAATTTTCCCAATACTCTCAGGGGTGGTTTAAGTAAGATGATATTTTCGTTATTAGCTGGTTGAAATTGCAATAATAGCTCGAGCGTGAGATTTTCTACTCGATCGATTGGCTCGATTGATTTTAAACCCATACTCAATCCAGTTAATACTAAGCTCAAACCTAAACTAGTCCACAATTTATATCTAGGAGCCGAAATAGTTCGACAGATGTTGGTAAAATAATTTGGTGTTGGCGCAGACTTTGTCGCTTCAATAAAATCTTGCCAAGTTACGGGATGGCTGAGTGAATTGTGAAATAAAACTGGGAGCCAGTTGGCAAATTTCAACCAAGACTCGGTAGAGATCGATATGCGATCGCGCGCTAGCTGAAAAGCTCTGACAAAATCCGTACCATTGCTATATTCAGCTAGTAACTTTTCCAGGAAATCTTGGGCGATTCGATTGGGAATTTCTGCCCGCATCACGATTAAATAAGTAATGTTCGCATCTCTTAATCGATCGGCGATACCTAACCCACTACAACAGTTGAAAATAGCGATTTGCAACCCACAGATGACGGCTTTTTTAATTTCTCGTTTGAGTGTGCTAATTTCTATAGTTATTTGCGGATTGAGATAAATAACTCCCTCTAGTTCGCTTTCATATTCTACACTTTCTCCATGTCCGCTCAGATAGAGGATATCAGGAGCATCTAGATTTAATCGATCGACGATATCTTGAGCGGAGGTAGTTTCAAATGATTTGAGATTGACATCTGGCAGCGATTTTAAGCACTGGAAATCGCGATCGAGGTTTAAGAGTGGATCTGTACCGAATAGGGCGAGGATATCTACCTTAGCGTTGGGCGAAACAAGCTGATTACTAACATCCGTATTCTCAGGGTTACTAAATACTTCTACTGCTAATGGATAGTCGGTAAAAAAATCCCATAAGTACCAAGGTAATTGCCAGATCGATCGCTGTGAAGCTTGAATGACAACTGTAATTTCTGCTGTTGCACTAAGTTTGGTTCGTAACGATCTTTCGACGCGAGAAAATTCACTTGCTGTCAGCCATTTATTTAGTTCTATTTTGAGTCGATCGTGCAAGTTTCGCAAATCTTGAATCGAAACATTAGTAATCGCTCGATCTGCAAATTTCACCCCGCGATGCAGTTCGTCTCTATTCAGGCGAACGATCTCTTTATACAATAACTCCCACTGATTTAATGACGATTTCAAATCTGGTGCAGCCAATAGGCTACATTTATCTTCCCAGAGCGTGCGCTCGTTTTCTTTGAGTTCGATATTAACAGAGCTAAAGCCAGCAGCTAGATCGCCATTACCTAATTTAATGATGATTTTTTTCATGGTAATACTTGCTCCGCTCAAACTACAAAGCGTTCGATCGTCAGGCAGCTATTTAGTTGTAGTTGGATGCTAAATTCAGTTCCAATCGAGCATGTAAAAGGTGGTAGCTGAATATAATCATCATTAGTTCTAGCTACTACCGTGCGTAAAGCAGATCCATTTTCATCTAGATAACTCAATTGCAATTGAGGCGGGATAATTCGCTCGCCGTTACCTGGATGGATCTGGATTAATACTTTTACTTCCCCATCGGATTGAACGACTATCCCGACTAATAATACTACACTGCGCCGTTGTAGCTCTAGTTGGAGATTAATTAGTTTCGATCGATCTACCGTATGATTACTCCTAGCGATTGCTGGTTGGTAATAATTTCCCCAACCACTGGCAATGGCATTACTACACTCAGATTGCAGCCAGTCGGATAAGCTAAAACTAGATGCGGGTGTCCGCGCTAGGACTGCTTGTTGGCGACGGGTTTGATATAGTTGGGTACGCAGATTGAGATTATTAATGATGCTTCCCCATTGAGAAAATTCAACTTTAGTACGTGGTGAATAAGGCGAAGGCGTACTTAAATGTTGGATTAATTCGAGGGCGCGATCTAAATTTAGATCGGGTAGTTCGGGAGTAGCGACAACTTCATTGAGATTTAACTCTTGCGCCATCCACAATATATCGAGATCGACAACCAGTCGCTCGCTCGGTAAACTATAAGTGCGATCGCTAGCAGTATATTTACCTTGTTGTTTGAGCGTGCGGTGAGAAGTAAATCCCCAAACATTCATTATTTTAGTATCGAGATCGATTTGGACGGCGAGATAATAATCGCCATGTAAATTTGGTAAATCTACCCATTCTTGCGGTACGCGAATTTCATCACGATCGAGTGCATCGGTAGGGATTAAAATTAATCTAGTTTTACCAACTTCAATCGCACAGCCATTCACCACATCCCAGAGTGGATACATCTCTACTTCTGGAAATATAGGAGTATAATCTATCTCCGCTGCTGTCAACCACGCTCCAAATTTATGCAGACATAATTGACTCGATCGGGCATAATTTAAACCAGTCCGATTGGAGTAAAGTTGCGGTGATGGTTCGGTACTTTGGAGATCGGCTGCGGTGATTTCTAGCCAGATTGTCTCTCGATCGATTTGGGCGATCTGTTCTAAATTCAACATGTTTAAAACTGTAAATATTAACTACCGTTAGTTCGGGTTAAGGACATTTGCTTTGTTCGAGTACCGCCACCGATTAAAATCGGGGCTAGCGTTACAAAGTCCGCCTGCGCGGACTAATTAGCTAGTCCGCCTGCGCGGACTTTGCATCACAAGCCGAGACTTCCAGTCTCCAGGCAACTATTATCCCGAACTCAGGCAACTAGATATTGCTACTTGACTGACTTGAGGAGATCTCAACCTGACAAAGGCAGTCGCTTTAGTCAATCCCATCTGTGCGGGTTTAAAATTAAATTGCCATTGTCTTTCGATCCGCCCGATAAATAAATCGACAATGCTCGATGCGTTCAGCTTTGCTGTACCGGAGGTAATCGAGTTAGGATCGGCAACAATTAGCTCGAAGATTGCTAATAATAATTCAGCATATAGATCTTCATAAATTAGTTTGAGTCGATCGAGAATTGTATCGAGAAGTTCGATCGAAAGATCTTGCGTTTGAAATATTTTGGCGTGTAAATCTTTGGCTAGTTGTTTCAAACAGCGATCGTGGCGATTTTTGGCAGTCGTTTGGTGGCAATTTAGTTCTACACCTACCTCTGCTTGGGTAAGTTCTAAACCATAAAAAAACATCAACACTCGATCGCTATCGATCGCAAGTTTGTCCGATAATTCGATAACATCCTGTTTGAGAATGTGGGATTCTAATTGTTGAGTGCGATCGATACCGTCAGGAATAAGATCCATCAGGGCTGTACCCTCAGAATCGTTGTTTCCTACCGATCTGTCGAGAGTATCCGGTTGGGGTTGGAGATAGTTACGAATGGCTGTACCCATATATTCTACTAATTGGATGAGGGTGGCGCGATCGTCAATTGCCAGTTCGACTCGCTCGCACTGTTCTATATATCGGGCTGATAGATTGTCATAATGCACGGGTTGAGGATTTCTCGTGTCAAATTTGTTTACGGCAATAGTATCGACTAGGCACTGGTGGAGCAATAATAGTTGCTGCAACCGCAGATCTCGCTCGCCTTGCTGAATGAGGGCTGTTTCGATCCGGCGGGGGCTGGTGCGGGCGAGTAGCCCCAGATTAGTGCGTTTAAATCCACTCAGCTCTGGTAAACTGCGAATCCGATCGATTAACAGTCGATCGAATCGATAGTTACTATATCGAACTAGGCTCCCATACCAATTAGCCGGATCTGGCTGAAAATTTGCTAAAAAGTGGGCTGGTTGACTGATAATATCTAGCGCAATTTGATAAATATCTTCCAGCTCGATCTCTGTTGAATGATATTGGAGTGGATTAAAAATTTGGGATCTAATCCTGGCTCTACCGGATGCCGAAAATAAAATATGTGCCAGTAAAGCAGTGATACAATTGCAGGCTAATTTATCGATCGGGGTAGAGCATATTCTGTCAACTAATACATCGGCTATTTGTGCTAGAGATCGATCTTCCAACCCGCTCAGATATCTCGCCAGCCGAGGATCTCGATGCCAAGTTAAATAGTCTTGAGACTCACCGATGCTGGGAAATTCACAGAAGGTTTTGATACTGTCCATACATCCGATCGATCTTACTCGAATTACTTGCTCTTATAATACATCGATCGTTCGGGGGATGCGATCGATCTAGTCAGATCGGTTCTTTCGTACTTATGGCGTTAGCACAAGCTAAATCTTTTAATCTCATCGAAAGGGATAAAGAGTCGCTAACTGTTGAGGTGATAACTAGCAACTTGGTTGATTAAGATTGAGGGGCAACTAACACCCTAACTTCCATTCCGGCTTTTGTTAACATTTGAATTAGCTTATCGATCGATTTGCGATCGATATCTCCATTCATTAAGTTACTAATCCGAGGTTGGGTTTCGTCAAAGAATGCGGCGGCTTCTGCCTGAGTCCAGTTTTTAGCTCTAATAAATCTCTGTAAGTCTAGAATTAGATCGGCTCTGATTTTTAGATTTGCTGCTTCTTCATCACCAAAACCCAGATCTTTAAAAACATTGTTACTACCTTTGGCGATCTTACTCATTCAATCTTTCTCCCACCAGATTTATCCCCAGCCACTAATAAAATTGGGCGTTGCTGAATTGGGGTATGATTCGCCCTCACCCCGCCAGATCCTGCGGCTCTGGCGGGGTGAGGGCAAAATCTATACTTCATACCTGAATTCAGCCACTAATAAAATTGCTTTCCGTTTGGGATCGAAAGCAAACGCCACGCGCCAAACACCATCATCTGCATTAAACCTAATTTCCTTCATGTTACTGTAACGAGAACCATTTAAGGTATCTACATGAGGACGGCGTAAATTCGGCCCAGAAATTGTGATTAGCTCCGACTATATCGGTAAACTGCCGCTTAAATTAGTGGTGCCAATTACTGACTGGAAAGACTCTTTTGAATTAGATCGATTGTCACACCAGAATCGATCTAATTCGATCGAGGTAATTGGAGAAATAAGATCGATCGGTTCATCCCAGCAATGGCAGCGATCGAGTTGATGATAAAATTAGCTAATTAGTTAGCACGCTCGCCCTCACCTAATGAGTCAATTTCCTCACGATGATTTTGCGAAAAACTTTTTAGATTCGTTATTATCACCCTATGGCTCAGTGCAATCATCTTATAAGATTTCTAGTGAGGTGCGATATGTCGATATTTATTTTCAACCACAAATCGATAATTCCCCTCTGGAGTCTTTAGGACTATTGGCTCAGTTTGTGCGCGAATCGATCGTTATCGAACCGTTTCGGAATTCAGTAACGGTAATGCAAATTAATAGTTGTATGTCAAAGCTATTCGATCTGCATTTGACTTTAGTAAAGGAAGCCAAGAAACAAAAGCAACCAGAACCAGACAACGATAAGTTACCCAAACTGTGGATTTTAACGCCGACTTTATCCGATCGATTACTAGAGAGCGTAGGTGCAAAGCTAGATGTGGAGCGAGGTGGTGAAGGTATCTACGTGATGCCGTCAGGATTGAAGACGGGGATTATCGTTATTCATCAGTTGCCACAGACACCAGAAACATTATGGTTTAGACTGTTAGGTAAGGGGAGGGTGCAGGAACGAGCGATCGCGGAAGTAGCGGCGTTGCCTACAGCTCATCCCTTGCGAGGTAATGTGCTGGAGCTGTTGGGAAATTTAAGAGTAACATTAGAAGCCAAGGTTAAGATCGAACCGGAGGAGCGGGAGTTGATTATGCAGTTATCACCTTTATATTTGGAAAAGATTCAGGCTGCGGAGCGGGTTGGTGAAGCTAGAGGCGAAGCTAAAGGCGAAGCTAGAATGCTAATACGGCAACTGAATCGTCGATTTGGTGATGCATCAGATCGATTTGCAGATCGCATTCAACAGTTAGATATCGCTCGGTTGGAAGAGTTGGGTGAGGCGTTGTTGGACTTTACCAGCTTGGCAGATTTGGAGGTTTGGTTTAGTCAAAATTAGCGTTATCGTAGCGTGCCAGCGGCGATCGAACCCAACCCTCGATCGCACGCATCCCATCATCGAATCGATCGGCGCATATCCTCTGAGTATCGATTTATATCCATGAAACAAACCCGCTATATCACCACCACCATTCAAGCAGACAACCGCCTGGAGATCGATGTGCCGAATCTTCTCATCGGACAAACGATCTCGAAACGAGAGGCTACGCCAACGAGGTAATCTTGATTATTCCCGACACATCAGAATCTCCTCCACGATCGATCGATAGACGATCTTTTCTCAAACTATCGATCGCCGAACGCCGCCGAATCTTAGCCGAACAAGCCGAAGCTGCTTTACCTTACTACGCAGAGAATCAAGCAGAGTGGGAAGAATGGATTAACCTCGATATCGCCGCAACCTATGCTCCCTAAACGTGGTGAAATCTGGCTGGTTAATCTAGATCCAACTGTTGGCGCAGAGATTCAGAAAACTCGTCCAGCAATTGTGATTAGCTCCGACTATATCGGTAAACTTCCGCTTAAACTAATGGTGCCGATTACTGACTGGAAAGACTCTTTTGCATTAGATCGATTGTCACACCAGAATCGATCGAAATCGATCGAGGTAATTGGAGAAATAAGATCGATCGGTTCATCCCAGCAATGGCAGCGATCGAGTTGATGATAAAATTAGCTAATTAGTTAGCACGATTGCCCTCACTTAATGAGTCAACTTCCTCACGATGATTTTGCGAAAAACTTTTTAGATTCGTTATTATCACCCTATGGCTCAGTGCAATCATCTTATAAGATTTCTAGTGAGGTGCGATATGTCGATATTTATTTTCAACCACAAATCGATAATTCCCCTCTGGAGTCGTTAGGACTATTAGCTCAGTTTGTGCGCGAATCGATCGTTATCGAACCGTTTCGGAATTCAGTAACGGTAATGCAAATTAATAGTTGTATGTCTAAGCTATTCGATCTGCATTTGACGGTGGTAAAGGAAGCCAAGAAACAAAAGCAACCAGAACCAGACAACGATAAGTTACCCAAACTGTGGATTCTAACGCCGACTTTATCCGATCGATTACTAGAGAGCGTGGGTGCAAAGCTAGATGTGGAGCGAGGGGGTGAAGGTATCTACGTGATGCCGTCAGGATTGAAGACGGGGATTGTCGTTATTCATCAGTTACCCCAGACACCAGAAACATTATGGTTTAGACTGTTAGGTAAGGGCAAGGTACAGGAACGAGCAATCGCGGAAGTTGCAGCGTTGCCGATGAATCATCCCTGTCGGGATAATGTGCTCGATCTATTGGGAAATTTGAGAGTAACATTAGAAGCTAAGGTTAAGATCGAACCGGAGGAGCGGGAGTTGATTATGCAGTTATCGCCTTTATATTTGGAAAAGATTCAAGCTGCTGAGCGGGCTGGAGGACAAAAGGAAGCACAAACTTTAATTTTGAGGTTGTTAAACCGCCGAATTGGGATTTTGCCTCTGGATATTGAGTTACAGGTTAAGGCTCTTTCGCTAACTCAATTGGAGGATTTACATGATGTTGCGATAGATTTTACTCAGCTTACAGATCTCGAATCTTGGCTGAGTCAAAATTAACGCTCGAATGTTCGCTCGACCATCTATGATAACGTCGAGTGAGTCTCGTCATCAGCCAGATTCGGCAGAGCCGACGCTAGCGATCGAACCCAACCCTATATCGCATCCCATCATCGAATCCAATCGACACATATTTTTAATCTTCGATCGATTGTCACACCAAATCCGATTCATACAGACTTCTTATTAATAGTACAATCCTGTCGCCCTCACCCCCAGCCCCTCTCCCAAGCTTGGGAGCGGCTTGCGCACGCCCTAGTTCCCCGACGGTTTAGCAAGACAAGACAGAGGGGAGCCAGAGCCGCAGGTGAGGGCGGGGTGAGGGCTACCCAGGTTTTCGATCGCAAAAGAAGGGTTTGTGAATCGGACTTGGTATCACACCAGAATCGATCGAATTATTAGCCCGATCGAAATCGATCGAGGTAGTTGGATCGAAAAGATCGATCGACACTACTCAAAATTGCCATCAGATCGAGAGTTATAGGATCTCGGTGCCAAGTCAAGTAGTCTTGCCGCTCTCCAATGCTCGGAAATTCGCAGAAGGCTTCGATTTTATCCATACAATCACTCGATCTTACTCCAATTATTTGTTCTTATAATACATCGATCGTTCGAGGGATGTCATTAATCGAGATCGTCATTTATCATCGATGTTAATCCAGCAATCTTTACGGGCGGTCGATCTTTGAATTCTACTACTAATGATAATTCTCCACCCATTGCGGCGATATAACTTTGTAATGTCGAAACCAATAAATCTGCCCGCCGTTCGAGTCGGGAGACATTTTCTTGGCGCATGTTTAATAATTCTGCCATCCGAATCTGGGTGAACTCTCTGGCTTTTCGTAAGTCTTGTAAGGTCATTTCTTCAGCAATTAATTCAGCCGCTCGTTTTTCAACTCTCGCTCGTTGTTCTGGCGGCAAATTATCCATAACAGTCTTTAAGCTAATTGTCATCTGTTTCTTGCTCCATTAACTTAGTCAAATGGTCGTTAAATCTACTATCTGCCGTCTCAATTAGTTGTCGATAAAATCGTTTTTCACTTCCACCAGATTTGTCCCCAGCGACCAGCAGAATAGCAGAGCGACGAGGGTCAAATGCAAAGGCGACCCGCCAAACTCCATCAGTAGCTTGAAATCTAATTTCTTTCATGTTTGCATAGGTAGAACCATTTAGGGTATCTGCATGGGGACGTTTGAGGTTCGGCCCGAATATTTCCAGCAGTGAGACTTTCGCCAAAAGCTCTAATCTAACGTCGGTAGGAAGTTCGCTAAATTCTGAGTAAAAATCGGGGTGAAAGTCAATGTTCCAGATCATTTGGGTAAGTTATGCCCTACATAGCATATTATAGGTAGTGTTCGCTCGACTGACAATACCCAAGAATGACATCAGATTACCTCTAGGGATCGGGATCGATCGTCAGTAAGCCTTTGTATGAATTTCATTTCACAGCAGATCGATTACTGAGAGTCAATTAATCAATAAAATTAATTTAGAATCGAGAATCGTTACCATATCCCCTAATTTCCCTTCAACTTAGCAATCATCCCCATCAATCCTTGATATAAATCCATCCGCTCCTGTTTACGAAATAATTCAGCAGCTTTGCTCAGATCGATAATTGCCTCCTGCTTATTGCCTAAATCGGATTTAGCAATACCCCGACTACCATAAGCCTCAGCAAATTGAGGATCGAGCGCAATTGCCCGATCAAAATCACTAATTGCCCCTTGTTTATTGCCCAGAACTAATTTAGTAATACCTCGAATCATATAAGCCTTAGTATATTGAGGATCGAGCGCAATTGCCCGATCTAAATCGATAATTGCCCCTTGTTTATTGCCTAGATAGTATTTAGTATGACCTCGATTATAGTAAGCATGAGCATCTTGAGGATTGATCGCAATTGCCAGATCGTAATCACTAATCGCTTCCTGGTTATTACCTAAATCGGATTTAGCACTACCTCGATTATTATAAGCATCAGCATATTGAGGATTAAGCGCAATTGCCAGATCGTAATCACTAATCGCTTCCTGTTTATTACCTAGATCTGATTTAGCAAAACCCCGATTATTATAAGCCTTAGCATATTGAGGATTGATCGCGATCGCTTTGTCGAAATCGGTAATTGCCCCTTGTTTATTGCCTAGATAGTATTTAGTATTACCTCGATTATAGTAAGCCATAGCATCTTGAGGATTGATCGCAATTGCCAGATCGTAATCGCCAATTGCCTCCTGGTTATTACCTAAATCGGATTTAGCACTACCCCGATTATTGTAAGCCTGAGCAAGTTGAGGATTGATCGCAATTGCCAGATCGTAATCGCTAATTGCCCCCTGCTTATCGCCTAAATCGGATTTAGCAACACCCCGATTAATGTAACTATAAGCTTCTGGTTTAGTCCGAATTAGATCGTTATAGATAGCAATCGCTTCTAGGTATTTTTTAGATGTAAATAATATTCCAGCTTTTTCAATACTTGATGTCGGATCGTTTGGCTCTAGTTCGATTGCAATGTTAATTGCTTTAATTGCATCATCATACTTTTTTAATACCCTAAAATTTGCACTTTGATATTTCCAAAAATAGTAGTAGTTTGCCCGTTTACTTGCTGGAACTGCGGCAATGGCTCGCGCGATCGCGATTTCAGCCAAGTCATATTTTCTAGCCCACATTAGTGATAATGCTTTACCATAATTTCCGGTCAAATCTTTCCCCTTAGCAATCGCTGTATCGAAAGCTGTTACAGACTTATTGTATTGAACAGTCCGATAGAGTTGGTTCCCATAAGCTAACCACCTTTCCCCATCGTCTCCCGGTTGCGGTGGGGTTAGATTTTCCATTGCTGTAATTATTGTCTGTCTATTTGTGACATTTAATTGGGCAGGCTTATTGTTGGCAATCTTTAATAACTGCGGTTTAACCTTTAACTTATCGGCGATCCCGATAAAAGTCTTAATCGATATCCCCTGACTATTCCCTAATAAAATCTCGGCTTTTTCTGTGGTTTCAGCTTGCCCATGTATCCCAATGACTTTCCCTTCTGTGTCGAAGACAGGCCCACCACTCATCCCGCCATAACTGATACTGGTATAAAGTAGGTCGTAACCATTAGTAAAAGATTGTTTGTCTTGTACTTGAAGTTTGCCTTGTTCGGGTTCGTAAATGAAGCCGGGATTGAGTTGCCATTGCCAGAGGGGGCTATTAATATTCTGCCGATCTGGAAATCCACCCAGCTAAAGGCAAGTATCGTCTATTATTCGGGCTATGTCGACTCGTTAAGTTGAGCGGTACAGGATAGTTGCTTTTGGCTACTAAATTTAATTACTGCCAGATCCGTAGTCCTTTCGGCAACGACAGTACCAGTCAGGAACGTATGCCGATCTTGGTCGTAGGTGACATGATCTGCTGATTGGTAGCTAATTTCTGAGTTGGTTTTAGGATCTTCGTACGACATGTTTGGCTGTCAGCACATAGTAACTATTGCCCTCTTTAGCAACGATGACTCCCGAACCATTACCGCCACTATTTTCGATCCGGACTGTCTGTTTCCGGGCGGTATCGTTCAGCTTTGCCATGTATCCAGTCAAGGTGGCTTGGCGTTGGATTTTTCCGACTTCTAAGCCATTAAATTTGTATCCATAGAGCAGATCTGGCTTTACCTGGACTAGGAAAGTTATAGACAGGTATCGCCCCAGTTTGCAGTTGCGATATTTAGCAGCGAGTTTGGCTAGTGGTTTACTGCCATCGTTATAGGTATAGTTAGGTAAAATCGGTGCCGCACCGATGGTATTTATCCCCAGAAATACCCCACTATTATCAAAAATTGGCCCCCCACTCATCCCTTGACGCACGCCTTTTTCGCCTTTGGCAATCTCGTAACCGATTTGAGTACCGTTGTCGAAGGGAATATCCGAAAGTTGAGTAATTGCACCAGGGGAGATTCTCAGATCTTTGGAGTCAAACGGAAACCCCGCGCTGTAGATATTTCGATCGTTCGGTTTGAGAATGCCTGGATTGGCAAGGTTGGCTAATTGGTATTGTTTAGTGCTGGTAAATTCGAGTAAGGCTAGATCGTACTTGCGATCGAATCCACCATCGATAGGTTTGGCGGTATACTTTTGCCCATCTGGTGCTTGAATTTCAAATTGGGTTGCGCGCCTCGTGACGTGGGCATTGGTGAGGACGAGGTAGGTATTGTCCTTTTTAGCGATGAGAACGCCAGAGCCGCCATTATTGGCGGAGGTAATGCGGACGGTGATATCTTTGGCGAGCTGATTTACGGTGGTATTGACTTGCTTTTCTGCTTCATCGAGTTCTCGCTGGAGTTGTGGATCGAGCTTTTGGGCGATTTGGGTTGAAGGTTTGCTGTCTGTCGTTGGGTGATGCGATGATGCTGTTGCTTGCAGGATCGAGCTTCCTGGTAATAAGAATAGGCTAGATAAAATAATTGACGTGATGTTTTTCATATTTTGGCAATTTGATATTTGAAAATCTGTTTTTCTATTTGTTTTTTAATCGATCGATTAATAGCTGCATATCGATCTCATTTTCACCACTAGACTGAGACAGTGGTGAACCTTTACCCGGCCCAGATATAGTACTGCGCAACCTGTCGCGAATTTCTTCGGCATCGCTACCCGTACTGAGGGTAAATAATAAATGCGATCGAGTACATTCTTTTTCGGTATAAGGCAACGCACAAACTACACCCAAACCCGTTTTTTTATCGATCCCAACCATCAATTTATCAAAAGTCCCGCGATCCCATGCCAATTGAAATCGTTTAGATACAATTTCACATCTTTGTTGCTTGGTCATCCCTTGAGGTGGTGGGTATTTCCAAACAATTAACGAAACAGGTTCGCTAGTTCCACTACTTACCGCTTGGGTGGTAGGTACGATCGTGCCCGATCGATTGATGCGCCCGCAAAAGAATTGGACGTTATCTGTTTGATCCCTAGCTAGAGATGGAGCTGGTAGGATGAGGATGGGCAGAAATAAAGCGATCGCGATCGACCTAAGCAAAAATAATTTGGTCATTGGCTGGATAAAAGTTAATTAACAATACTGCCGATATCGACGATGCCATCCCCAGAACTTTGGGGAACGGGATTGCTACCAGTTCCAGCTTTAATGTCTTTCATCCGATCGATCGTTTCAGTAGCATCGGCACCGTTTGACAAGGTAAATAACATACTTAATTTATTGCAAGGGGTCGCTCGATCTTTAGTCCCACAAATAATTCCCAGTCCCGATTTTTTATCGACTCCAGCAGTGAGATAATTCAACCTTTTGGCTGACCATGCCTGCTGAAAATTAGCTGAAACCATATTGCACCGAACTTGGGGTGTATATTTGCCACTCAGTTTCAATTTCCATTGAATTAACGCGACGGGTTCGCGTTTGGACGAGCTAGCAACTATGGTAGTAGGGACGATTGCATTGCTACTAGGATCGAAAGTTTGACCGCAATAAAACTTGACTTTTGTCGGCGATTGGGCGATCGACTGGTTTGATAACAGAGTAAAATTGATAGTCAATCCACTCAGGATAAACATTGTTATTAAGCTATTTTTCATAGTTATTAAAATCTATAAAACTTCTTTATTTAGAAAAAGTGCATGAGAATTTAGATCTGTGAGTTAGTTGGCGACTAGGATTGCTAAGCAACCGACACACAGATTGACAGTCGATTATCGATCGCCATTTGCCAACTATTTTTTACGTAATAGGGCAAAATTGCGGAGATCGACGATTCGATTACCACTACTTTGATACTGCGGCACACTTGCCGTTCCTGCCAGTACGCTAGAGAGTTCTTCGATCGTCGTACCAGCATCTTGATAAGATTTAAGCGTGAATAACATATTCGCGCGATCGCAAGGTTGCTCGGCATTAGCGATCGCACAGATTATGCCCAAACCACTTTTTTTATCGATGCCCGCAGTAAGATAATTTCGCCCTTGTTGCACTGCGGCTTGAAATTTGGGCGAAATTGTTTCGCACCGTTGTTGGGGTGTGGTTTTAAAAGCCTCACTCTTCCAGATAATTAATACGGGTTCTTCTTGATAACCAGAAACTTTAGCAACTGTAGCTGGCAGGTTACTTTTACTGCTAGGATCTGTAGCCTTACCACAATAAAACTCGACTGTGGGCGGGTTTTGGGCGACGAATTGCGGCTGGGTATTTTCGCCGATCGCCTGAGTTGCAGGCGCTCCAGCGATCGTCATGAGGCTAGCTAGCAATGCAGTTTTAACGATCGCGAATGATTTGGGTTGAGATATTTTCATGGGAATTACTTGTTAATTGCAGGTGAGAATCTTGATGTGAAATCCGATCCATGAATCTAGATCGGGTAGTTATGATTAGAATATGCAGCACGAGATCAGCACTCGATGGAGTTTAATCCTCGATCGTTGCCACAGGCGAACTTTTACCCTGACGTGCCTCGATCGTAAATTGACGGACTAGATCGACACCGATCGCCAAGTTAAGTCCGACATTACCCGTATCTCGGCCAACTCCCAAGGTATTTACACCAATTACTTCACCTCGATCGTTCAATAATGGCCCGCCAGAATTCCCTGGATTGATAGCGGCATTGTGTTGGATGTAATTACCACCATCACGGATGGCACTGACGATCCCAGTAGTCAATGTATTTGTGAGAGCCTCATCGAACGGCGTACCGATGGCATAGGTATTGTCCCCGACTCTAAAGTTTGTCTTACTGAGGGCGACTGAGGGGAATTTTTGACCCCGACGATTGATTTTTAGTAATGCCAGATCCAGCCCATTTTTGCCAAATCCCACCCGATCGGCGGGGATTTCTGTTTTGCCATCTGCCATTATCAGTGTCACCACTGCTGGTTGCCCTTTGAGGACATGAGCGTTGGTAACGACATAACCATCATTACTGATGATAAAGCCACTGCCAAAGCCATTATTATTTCGAATCGTCACCACTGCCGGATTTGCTTTTTCATAGACGCGATTGGCAGTAGTAGTGTTGGTGGCTGGTGTTTTTGCAGCAGCGGGGATGAGATCGGCAGTGCTAATGCCGCCACAAGTTAAGGTGGCGAGTAATAGTGTGGTCAAAATTTTAGTTTTCACGATCTGGTGGCTGGGGATGAATGATATAGGTGGTCTCACATCTTGCACCAGATCCAACATCTCTAGTCAAGTGGGGAAAAGGTTAAAGGGGAAAGGGTAAAGGAACTTAACGAGCCATCTATCCTTTACCCCTTAACCCTTACCCTTTCCCCTAAATCACTAATAGTAAATATATATTGGTGCAAGATGTGAGTGGTTACATGCAGCATTGATAACCACCTAGATCATCTTTCGGGCTGATGCGATCGAATAATGCAAGTTAAGATAAGTTCGATCGTGACTAGCTTGTTTCCGTAACCTAAGTTGCTACCTTTCGATCGAGCTTTTAAGTCCAGTAAAGTAGCTCTGCTGTAGGAAACCGCCGTTGAATCTCACTCTCAAAAAAGCGACGTAACTCCTTCATTGTGCTGGCATCGTAAACATATTTCACCCCACCAAATTTGTTGCGCTTCATACTGCGCTTGTTCTCATCCAGATCCAACTGCGATTGCGGATACCAAGTTTGCAAGACTTCTTTCGAGCCTGGGGTAAAGCGGTGAGTAATTAGCTCGAAAGTGAGATCGCAATCGAAGTCGAGTGCTGCACTAATCGAGTCAAACAAGTGAGTGTAATGTTCGCGCCAATCTTCCATTGCCATAATCGGTGCAATTACCACACCGACGGGGTAACCGCCACCACCTTGACTGCGCGGTAATGCCAACCGTCGCAAGGCCTGTAACCTTGCTGTAACTGATGCCGTCCCACCTTCAAATTTTCCCGCCACAGGTGCAGCATTTACGCTCGCACGACAGCGGGTGTGTCCGTTGTGGGGCAAATCGAGGAGATCGTCCACAGCATCAAACTTAGATACCCAGCGCAGATGCGCGTGCGGACGCGTGCCAAAATAGCGAATACATTCCGCCAGACTACCAGTTAGATGCTCGATGCCGAGCGGATCGGTATAACAACTGACTTCAAAAGATGTGAATTTATCGCCCTCGTAAGCTGCCAAATTTGCTAAGATTTGCGGTAAGTTGGCAAAAGCGCGAATGACTGGTGGACCTGATAAACTACCAGCTAAATAACAGTACTGACAATGTGCCGGACAACCTTCAGCTAAATGAAATTGCCAATCGGCGGATGGTGGAATCGGACTGAGTTTGAACGCACTCGGCGGGGCTGTAACAACTGCCAGAGTGCGTTTGCTAGTATTATAAGTCTGACGATCGGTTTCACCTCGCAGACCTGTAATCCGATTGTGTGGTAATGCGACGATCGGTAAATTCAAAGACTCGACACGGGCTAAAATTTGCTGACCCCACGGTTCGGCTAAAGCGGCTGGAGTAAATAATACTCGATCGGGCAGCCACAATCGATCGGCTGGCACTGCCGATTTCACAGCAAGCTGACTTGTCATATTGAAGCTAGAGACATGCGGTGTATATCTCTATTTTAACAACTACTAGCTGGTTTTGGTCTGAGCAACTCAATACCCTATTTAGGAATGAGGATTAAATAACTTACAATTCTAAACAAGGTTGAGGTTTAGCAGTGTAGTTCCACTGGGGCGGAAAATCATCAAAGAAAATCTCCATTGTCTCCTGAAAATCCGAAGCAACTTTCTTGCCAGTTTGGTAGGTGCGGTCGAAAATAGTTGTGAACACCTGTAAACCTTTGAGGGTAGTGGCTGTTGCCATAAATTTGGATACTACTGTATTGACACTCTCAAAAATCACGCCTTGCTTGGTGCGCTTCCATGGTCGGGTTCCCCGATTCGTGACAAGTTAAGAAAATCCGAGATTTATCAAGGGGAGAAAGAAAAGATGTCAAACTCTGACTAGCAAAGAGTTAGAACCGAGTTTGACCCATGCCCAGAAAGCGGAAAACAAATCGTGACCATGCCCAGCGACAACAACGCCCAATGATGGAAGACGAAGCAATCGCAGCACAACTATCAGAGCTAGTCACACCAGCAGTGATTGCCCAAGAAAAAGCCTATCGTCAACTGGGAATGAGGGACAGGATACTGAATCTGCCGCTGATGGTAGCAGCAGTGCTGACACTAATTTGGCGGGATGTAGCTGGGGTGAGAGAACTAACCAGAATACTCAACAGAGAAGGATTCCGATGGTGTGAAGCCAAACAAGTGAGTCAACAGGCCTTGTCACAAAGATTCCTGACATTTCCTGCCGAAATATTTGAGAGCATATTTAAAGGATTACTGCCAGAATTTGAGCGAAAATGGCACAGCCGCAACCAAAGACCGCTACCGGACAGCATTCAATTTGCCCGCACTAAATTTGAGAAAATTTGGGCTGGTGATGGTTCAACACTGGAAGCAATCTTCAAGAAATTGGAGAGTCTAGCAACAGTACCGAACAACCAATTAGCTGGAAAGATCGGAGTAGTTATCGATCTAGTAACTCGACTACCAGTAGAAATTTGGTTTCAGGAGAATGCTAAAGCTAGTGACATGTGCTTGGTGGAACGCACGCTGAGGAGACCTCAGCGCGATTCCATCCGCAAATTCGAGTCAGACATCCTAAATCTAGTTAAACCACAGACATTAATATTACTAGATCGAGGCTTCTGTCATTATCAATTTTGGCAACAACTAATCGAAAGTCATGTTCATTTGATTACCCGACTAAATAACAAAGCATCATTTTCGGTCGAGCGAGTATTCACCAATAGTTACAGCATCCGTGACCGCATTGTCAAAATGGGTGCTGGAGATCGAAAAACTCCTTGCATCACAATGAGGTTGGTGGAAATCAAAGTGGGTAAAGCCTGGTATTCTTACCTGACTTCGGTGCTCGACCCATTGATTTTACCGCCCTATGTAGTTGCCGATTTGTATGGCAGAAGGTGGCGAATAGAAGAGGCATTTAATACTGTTAAAAGATTATTAGGCTTGAGTTATATCTGGACGGGTTCACTCAATGGTATTAAATTACAACTCTGGGCAACTTGGCTATTTTATGCTGTGTTAGTCGATCTGGGTGATGCTGTCGCTGATGAGGTATCTCTTCCGTTCGACCGGATTTCTTTGGAGATGATCTATCGTGGTCTCTATCATTTCTATGTTGCCCATCACAAAGGTTTAGCTACTGACCCGATTAAATATTTTGCGGCTCCCGAAAATAGAGATTTGGGAATTATTAAATCTATCCGCAAACCATTCAAGAAATTGATTATCGATCCCTTCCCAGCACGAGTGAGCAGGGAAGGGTCATTATTTTTTGAGCCATCCGCTCAAACCTGCTTGACAACTGCGCTTGCGCCTTAACTTGTCACGAATCACTAATGGCTGTTGAATGGCTAATAAACGCCTTAAAACAGTACAAGAGTTTTAAACTGAGAATTGCTGACAATTTCCCGATCTGCCCTAGCCCCCCGTAACCTAATTTAGTTGCCTCAATCGCTGCGTACCGCCGACGGTCTTTTTCTGATAGCGATTCATAGTATGATTTCATCTGTTCTTCTGTACTGGAAATTTCCGGTGTTTCCAAGTCTCTGCTCCTCTGTCCACTATTTTTCTAGTCTCTTAACAGTTTTGCACTTTATTTAATCCTCATTCCTAAAGAAATGCGATTTTTCACAATTGTGTGTTTTTCCCGAATTTAACATGTCATATCAACTCAGACCTTATCAAAATGCTCTAATCGCCAAAATCGTTGATGCTTGGCAGCGCCACAAACGCCGCATCATTGCCGTCGCCCCCACTGGCTCGGGGAAAACGATCGTTTTCGCCAAACTGATCGAACAATACCTGAGTAAAAACAACAAACAAGTCCTCGTCGTCGCCCACCGTGAAGAATTAATTCTCCAAGCCCAGGATAAAATCGCCAATCTCACTGATACTCCGATCGGCATCATCAAATACGGTTATACCCCCAATCTCGATGCGCCGATTCAAATCGCCTCGATTCAATCCCTAGCTCGCAACCTCGCAGAAATTGAAATTAACCCGCACCTGATCGTCATCGATGAAGTCCACCATGCCGCTAGCGACTCCTATCGCGCTCTGCTCGATAAATTCCCCACTAGTTACGTGCTGGGCATGACGGCTACTCCCGTCCGCACCGATGGGCGTGGCTTCGACGATCTATTTGACGAACTGATCGTCAGTGCTAGCGTTGCCGAACTAATTAAACTCGGCTATCTAGCTCCATTCAAAATCTTTGGTGCCAAACTAATTCAGATTAAAGATCCCAAAATTCGCTATGGCGATTACGATCGACAAAGCTTAATCGATGAGATCGATCGCTCCTTGATCTACGGCGATTTAGTTGCGGCTTACCAAAAATATGCCCCAAATACTAAAACGGTGGTCTTCTGTGTCGATATCGCCCACTCCGAGCAAACCGCTGCCGCTTACCTCGCCGCTGGAATTGCCGCCGAGCATATTGATGGGGAAGTAGATTACCAGGAACGTAAAGCCATTCTCGACAGGTTTCGCTCTGGTGAAACTCAAGTCCTGACTAACTGCGAACTCATCCTGGAAGGTTTCGATTTAGATGACATTCAGACCGTCCAAATCGTGCGTCCGACAGCCAGCCTCGCCCTCTATCTCCAAACGATCGGGCGGGTCTTGCGAACTCATCCCGATAAACCCTATGCTACGATTATCGACCATACACCCAATATTGCCCTGTTTGGACTTCCCGACCACCCACATCAGTGGAGTCTGGCACCGACACCCGCCCCGTTGAGTCGATGGGTACAGAAATGTCCCCGCTGCGACCATATTTTTCGGTGTACTACCAGCGAGAGTAAAGTGACTCGGAAAACACGGGCGGGCATTCCCAGACAGTATGGGATGACGATTTGTCCCTGTTGTCAGACGCGATTTGAGTTCTTGATCGAGCGCAGTGGATTATTATTTAATGCGGGGATTCCCCAACGGATCGTGACTGAGGTGGCGAATACGACAATTGTCGAACTGGGTACCAAAAATCTGCCCAAACTGACCCCAGGTAAGCCCGCTCAGATTGCGCAAACGATCGTTGCTCGGACGGTAAGCTGTATTCATGCCGACCAACTCAAAATCATTACCAATATTATCGAGAGTAGTGGGAGTAGTAAGATTGCTGTAGATACCATCGGTCAATTGTCGATTACTGAAGATTTTGGCTTTGCTCATTGGCAATATATCGGCGCCAAAGTCGGTTATAAGTCCAACTGGGCTAAGACCGCATTTTATAAATATACTTTCAGGAAACGATTGAAGATTAGAACCGATCGACCGGATGCTGGGTTAACGCTAATTTATGCGATCTCCCCTACAGTACCGACCGAACCCATCTTGCACCCTGAAAACTGGACGAGCGAACGGGACTCAGCCGAGAATTATATTCGGTTCTCTCTCACTCAGGGCAAGAGATATCATCTGGTTCCACTGATCAGAACTGAATCTGGGGACTGGGTACTTGCTATGCAACCTGCTAGTTAAGATTAGAGTGTAGGGTAGTGCAGGGTAGTGCACGAGGCTGTGCAGGGTTCAAATCCTTGTCCAGCCTCATTCGTGTAGGGTATGTAGGGCTGTTGTACTTTCCTTCTACATTATCTACTTTTTATCATTTATATCTGTTTTGGCTGTTGATAATTTATTTAGTTTTAGATTATTTTCTGCTAATTTTTCTTAGGAATAAGAATACCCTACATACCCTACACTATCTATACTAGACATGGGTTTTAACCCTACACTCGACCCTACACAACCCTGCACTACCCTACACTGTTTGCCTAATTAGCTGCTTTTCAAGCTGTTTTACTCGACCTGCTCAAGGCAGCGCTTCGCTATCGTCAGCCAGAAATCTCCGCCCACCACTCCAATCGAACACTGGGCAGAGAATCAGTTTTAAGGTTTTTCTACTCCTTCGACTACTACTTTACTCTTATCGCACTATCCTCTCCCGCAAGTCGTGGGTTCCCTACACCAGATTACTCGCCAGATATTTAGCGGTCGAATGTGCCTTCTCAATCGTCCTCGGTCTTGGCCATTTCCGCCCAGCGTGGCAAGTTTTCACAGGTCTTCTAATTTTCTCCCTGCTCTATAAGGTTTTCGAGCTGTTCAGTTGTCAACTTTACTACGATCGTCAAGGCATCTGGTTCCAAAGCGGTTTCTTGCCCTGGGATAAGGGACTCGTGGGGATTGATTGGGTCGATACTCAAGGGTGCCTCTGCTCTGTCGGATTTCGGAGCTGGTTGTCTCGCTCTTACCAGCTCGTTATTAACGATCGCTTTAACAATCATAGTAAATTTGTACTCAATGACATGACTAATGGGCGTAATACTTGTATTGCCATTAATGCCCTACATCAAGATTTTCTCCGATCTCGTTAAAACTTACTAGCTACTAAATTAGAAAAAAAACATGAATGATTTTGCGAAGAAGTTAGAAGCAATCTTGACTTAGGATCGACCTCCAATCACTCGCTTGCCGTCAGTCATTCTTTTTCTTCCGTTATCTTTGCTCTTGTCGTTTGAGTAATGATTTGACTGCGCGATCGGGCGATTTATCCGCACGTTCTAACCATTGCGCGATCGCCTCTTCCACTAAGATCTCTTTATAGGGAGCGTTACGTTTGCCCATCTCGATCTGTAACTGCAAATGGTATCGGTCTAAAGCTTCTAGTATGGCTGCATCTACTTGAAATGTAGCTTTCCGAATTATTGGCTTGCTGACTTGTTGACTTCCTACCTTCTCGGATTGTTGACTTGCTAACTTCTCAGACTCCAATCGATCGCTCAATAGTTCTAGCTCATTGACTTTCTGAATTCCTGGCTTGTTAGGTTCTTGACTTGTTAATACTGGATTTTCAACTTGTTGACTTGTTGACTTTCTAACTTCCTCGGTTGCTATATTGTCTCGACCGTCTAGCTTGCTAGATTGCTTACTGGTTGTCTTGTTAGATTGTTGACTTTCCAACTTGTTGACTTGCTCGGAAGTTACTTGGCGTTCTTCCGGTTCAGATAGTTGGCTTGCTGACTTGTTAACTTGTTCGTATCCCGCAAGCACTCCATCTGTAGCTGTCAAAGGATTGCGGTCTGTAATTCTTGCTCTTTTAGTTGCCATAACTATACCTCGACTCCCGATTCTAATAATTTGATAATTGCTAGATATGGTTCGATCAGTTTTGGATCTTGGGTATAGAGATGAATTGGCAATCCCGCCACATTCGATTCGGAGAATTTAACCGACTTGGGAATGGGGTCGAAAATCCGCACATCTTCGAGATCGTTAGTAAGGGCAGCGAGAATATCCTGAGTCATCACCGTGTTTTTTTCGGCCATCGTTGGCAGTACTCCCAAGATCTTCAAGTTGGGGTTGAGGCGTTTTTTCACACTTTGAATCGTTTCTAGTAAGGCAGCTAAACCCTTGAGTGCGAAAAATTGACACTGCACCGGAATTAAGATCGCATCTGCTGTCGTCAGCGCATTGATCGTTAGTAGTCCCAAACTGGGAGGACAATCGATCAGGATATGTTGATATTTGCCCTTGACTTCTTCTAAGGCATCTCGCAACAGATAGAAATTACCCACTTTAGACAAAATTTCGGGTTCGCCTTTAGCAAGATTAATATCTGCTGGAATCAGATCTGAGCCTGACTTTGTTGTGACAATTACTGATGCTGCTGGGGTGCGTTCGGTAATGACTTCATACGTCGTTAACTGGTTGTCGGCTAACTCTACCCCTAGCCCAGTAGTTAAATTTCCTTGGGGGTCGAGATCGATGGCGAGGGTCGAGCCTCGTGCTGCCAATAATCCACCCAGTCCAATCGTGGTCGTAGTTTTAGCTACGCCACCTTTTTGGTTCGCGAGTGCGACAATCATCTCTACCTCCTATTAAAACAAGTTGACTGGTTAACAAGTTAACTTGTCCCTGTGCATTATGTCAACGGCTGATGATTTTTGAATAACTAGCGATCGATCTTTGTGCGCCGTTGAAACCATCTCCCTTACAGCTTTCTAGCCTCCTAAGCTGCCTTTTTGTGCGCTTGTAAAACTACGTCCTCAAACCAGCAGGAATCAAAACCGAAGTCTACACGGCACTGGGTATATTCGCTGCCTCTAGGGGTCGTTTTTACCCGAATTTCGACGATCGTTCCTGTCCGCCCCAACTTTTCGGTGGTCACTCGATCTCTTCGACCTTACCTCCCTTACCTACTCGTAAAGAGCTGGTTGACTGACAAAAATCAATCAACCAGGGCATGTGCCACCTACCCCCCTTTTCAAACACCCTCTAAGACAAATCTAAAATTTCCAGCAGAGAGAAAGAGCTTTGCGGCATACTATGATAATGAAGTACAAAGGAGACTTATGCCAGATCCAGTTACCACCATGACCGCTAGCGCGATCGCTACTCTTGCCTTTCAAGAGTTTGTGAAGTCTGGGGCGGGAGAACTCGCGAAGAAGTTCACCACAGAAGCGATTGCCAAGATGGGGCAGTTGCGCGAATTGATTTGGAAACGTTTGGCGGGGAAGCATCCGGCGGCTGATGTGGCGATCGAGAAGGCTACGGCTGGCGAACAGGAAGGGATTGATACGGTGGCAACTTTTTTAGGTGTGGAGTTGTTAGATCGGGAGTTTGCTGGGCAGGTACAGGCGATCGCTCATGAAATCAATGCTGGGGAGTTGTTAGACCAAAGTTCGATGATTCAGAACAATTACTATAATGCCAAGGGCTGGCAGACAAAGGTGGAGGGTGGAACTGCTTATATTGGCGAAATTCATATTTCAGAAAAGCGGTCTGATACTTAACGGTTATTCACAGGCGATTCGCCAGAGGCGAGGCTTTACCAACGAGAAGCTAGAATATGCAGCAAGACAACCGAGATCGTGCAACAGGTTTCCAAACGACGGTGGAAGGTGGTGTTGCCTATATTGGTACAAACCACATATATCAGTCCTCTCGTCCGCCTAGAGGTATTCCGTTTCAGGCGTTGGCGTTGCCCAAGGATTATGTCGATCGACCGGAAATTCGGGAGTTGATTAAATCGAAGCTGATCGATCGTTCTGTATCCAGACCTGGAACGCTGGTGGTCAGTGCGATCTATGGTTTGGGTGGGGTTGGTAAATCGGTGATGGCGGCGGCGTTAGCGCACGATCTGGAAGTGCAAGAGGTTTGTGCGGATGGGGTGCTGTGGGTAACGCTGGGGCAAAATCCCGATCTCTTACCCTGTTTGTATGGCTGGGTGCAGGCATTGGGCGATTATGACTTTAATCCCACAACTATTGATTCTGCTTCCTCCCATTTGCGGAGTTTGTTGCGGAATAAAAAAATGCTGTTGGTGGTGGATGATGCTTGGCAGACCAACCATGTGGCACCTTTCCAGGTGGGCGGGGAAGGCTGTCGGGTATTGGTGACTACCCGTGAAGCTCATGTGCAAGATGCCGATCGGATCGATATGGATGTGATGTCTGAGGCACAGTCGCTGGAATTATTGCTGAGTAAAGCTCAGGTTAAATCGTTAACGGTTGAAGAGGATCGACAAGCAAGAAAGTTGATTGCGGTAGTTGGTGGCTTGCCGATCGCACTAGATCGGTAAAAACTTTGCGATCTACTGAGAGTTAATGGCGGCTTTGGTGAAGCATAAGAAGTGGTCGCTTGCTCAAGGGCTAGCTTATTCTCGACAAGCACAATCATCAGAAAAATGCGCAAAAAATATTCAAGCAATAGCAGCTTATTTAACGCCCAATTTGTTTTCAGAGGCATTAAAGATAGCCTATGAGATCGATCATGAATTTTGGAAAGCTTTCTCTTTGATGTCATTGGCAATATATCTACCGGAAAATCTGATTCCAGAGATATTAGTTACGGTGTGTGAAATTCAGGATGAATTCTTTCGATCCGTCACATTAAATGGACTTGTGTTGTTGCTGCCTGAAAATCTACTGCCGAAGGCATTAGAGATATCACGCGAAATTCAGGGTGAATCCAATCGCGTACATGCACTGAGTAGTCTGTTGCCATATTTGCCAACAATTTCTTCAGAAGTTTTGGATACAGCAAGATTGATTCAGGATGACTATAATCGAGCCAAGGCATTAATTGATTTATTACCATATCTACCAGCAATTTCTTCAGAAGTTTTGGATACAGCAAGATCGATTCAGGATGACTATGATCGAGCCAATGTGTTAAATAAGCTTGCAACTAATCTTCCGGAAAAACTCATGTCAGAAGCGATAGAAGTAGTTAAAGAAATTAATATTGAATTACTCCAGGCTTCTGCGTTAAGTGATTTGGTAATGAATCTTCCAGAGATTTTTATGTCAGACGTGATAGATTTGGCTTTTAGTATTCAGGATGAATCTTGTCGAATCATTGTTATGAGTAGCCTTGCAACATATCTACCAGAAAACCTGCTCCCGAAAGCAATAGAACTTGCCAGTAAGTTTCATGATGAGTTTTACCGAACAAAGGCATTAAGTGAATTTGCAGCATATCTACCTGAAAGTTTACTGTTAGAGGTATTAAAATCAGCCCGTAAGATTAAGAAGAATTCTTTTCGAGCCGATGTGCTGAATAGACTAGCAAAATATTTACCTGAAATAATTCTGGAGACGTTAGAAGTGACTCGAAGGATTCATGATAATTCTGACCGATCTGTTGCCTTGAGTGAATTAGTGCCATATCTGCCTGAAAATATGCTGTTGAAAGCGTTAGAATTAGCTCGCGAAATTCATGATGAGTATTACCAAACTAAAGCTCTAGGTGGGCTAATGCTACATTTACCTGAAATAGTTACAGAAGCGTTAGAATTAGCATCTGAAATTTATGATGAGTGCGATCGAACCAAGGCATTAAGTATTTTAGCTCCTTACAGCACTTTCCTATAATATGCAGTACAATAACACTACGTAGATAAATTTTTATCGTGAAACCATATTCTGTGGATCTGAGAGAAAAAGTAGTCAACACTTATCAAGCTGGGAATATTTCCATAAGAAAGCTGGCTGTTAACTTTGGAGTAGGTAAGGCTTTTGTGCAAAAGATGCTGAAGCAGTATCAAGTGGAAGGACATGTCAATCCAGGTAAACAAGGTGGAGGCAAGAAAGCGGTACTAGCAGCTTATTCTGCTCAACTGATTGAGTTGGTCGAAAAATATCCAGATGCAACGCTAGCTGAATATTGTGAATATTGGCGAGAATCTCACAAACAAATAGTAAGTGAGAGTATGATGTGTAGAGCATTACAAATGTTAAATTTAACTCGTAAAAAAAACGGTTCGGAGCAGTCAAGCTGCGACAGACAGAGTTCAGTTGCTCAGATGTGAGTATAGAGAAAAAGTCAAAGATATCCAGCCCGAAAATATGATATTTCTGGATGAAATGGGCTTGCTGCTTGGATTAATGCGTTGTCATGCTCGTAGTGAGCGAGGAAGTCGGGTCTATGATTTTAAGCCATTTTATCGGGGTAAAAAAGTCACTGTTATCGGCGCAATCAGCATGGATAAAGTATTGGCTGTAATGACATTAGATGATTCAATGGATAGTAATGCTTTTTCTGTATTTATTGAAAAGTTGTTGATACCTCAATTATGGGCAGGTGCCGTTGTGATGATGGACAACCTATCCGCTCATAAGATCGATAAAATTACACCCATGATTGAATCTGTTGGTGCCAAGGTCATCAATCTATCGCCTTATTCACCAGATTTTAATCCCATTGAACACTGGTGGTCACAACTTAAAGCTTTTATTAGAACATTTTCTCCAAAAACCACTCAAATGGTGGATGTACTGATTGCAGTTGCTTTAAATCTAATTAATCCTCTGCATCTACGAAACTGGTTTGCTAACTGCTGCTACTGTACTTCATGACTTAGGAAAGTGCTGTATATGCCTGAAATAGTTCCGGAAGCGTTAGAATTAGCATCTGAAATTTATGATGAGTGCGATCGAACCAAGGCATTAAGTGTTTTAGCTCCTTATATGCCTGAAATAATTCCGAAAATTTTAAAGGGAA
>CBDFFH010000032.1:0-34692 GCA_965246715.1 Chamaesiphon sp.
TGTAATTGGCGCGAATCTCCCATTAGATAGGGATCGTACAGCTAATCAAAGTTATTGGTATACCGATCGATAGAAACAAGAATGAGTCATTTGGGAGATAGTTGAATTTGTTATACAGAATACAGTAAATGTATATCCAAACTAGAAGAGAAAGTCTCACTTAAGTACTATGAGTATTGAAAATCGCGCTGAAGCTGCCGCTAAAAATGTTGAAGGTAAAGTCCAAGCTGCTGCTGGAGAAATTTCTGGAAACTCAGGCGACAAAATTGCCGGTAATGCCAAACAAGTAGAGTCCGAAGCACGTAATAGCGCTGAAGACCTTAAAGATAATGCCAAAGATGCTGGTGAAACTATCAAAGAGAAAGCTGGAGAACTCAAAGATAAGGTCGGCGATGCGATGAATAACCTCAAAGAGAACCTCACCCATGGCGCTCAAGAAGTTAAAGCCAATGCAGAGAACGCGATGGATAACGCTAAAGCCAAAGCTAACGACATGAAAGCTGAAGCAGACCGTAGTGCAGATCGCGCCGATCGTGATGCTACTAATGCTGTTGCTGATGCTAAGGCAAAAGTTAACAACCTGTAATAATAATCTCTAGTTAGCCTTTCGCTTTGCGATATTGCTCGAGATCGTTCACTGCACTGCTTTCTTAAGAGATCGAACTCACACTTAGCTATTTGACCAATGTTAACTAATTGTTAGCATTGGTATTTTTTTTGAAATTGCGGGATGCTCTAAAGATAAGGCTGCGGATGTAACTAAAAGCAGCAAATATCTTTGCTAATAGAGGATGGTAGGACTACGCAATTTTTGCAGATGGATAATAACCTTTTATCTCTTCGTTATAAAAACTGCCGATCGAATCTGTCGATTGTAAATCTGCCCAAGTATGGGGATCGACTTCTGAATATTGGTAGACCGCGCCACTATTAAACTCAATTTGCAAGATCTCACGATCGTCATCATAACCGACTCGGGCTGCCATCGACGAACAGACAGGCAACATCTCAATGTCTGCGCTAGGCGCAATCGCAGGAGCAGCAGCGATAATCCGCTCGAGTAGTTGCAATCCTTCATATGCAGCGAATGGAGCCGAAATTTCAATATACTCGATCGCATTTTCGCGTTCGATTAGCAGTTTGAGACCGTTATCATCGTGAGCGATCGCTTTCAAGCTGCTTAAATCGATTTTAGTTAGCTTCATCCTGCTGTGATCCTGTTAGAAGTGGGGTCGCCGACGCTCTTTCATAGTACCATTATACCATAAACTTTAGTATTTGGATGGTTTTGCATAAATTCTTAACCCAAGCTGACTGTCATAACTGCCGCTGTGCCTGATGTTGAAGTCAGCAGCACATCCGATTGAGTCGATCGGTTTATTTACTTACAGCTTGTCCCACTGCACTTAGATTATTACTATTACAGCAACAATTTACCCCTACACGATTCCAGTTGTAGGGGTCTCGTTAATGGGTAACCTCGATCTACGCGTTCGCCAAGGACTAATGTAATCGGTGAGTTTACCAATTACAGGCAGCTCTAGCGATCTTGCCACCAACCGTACTCGCATCGTAGCTAGAGGCATCATTCGGTTCCCAAGTCCAGCCATAAGAATCTACCTTGATTTGATACGGCGAGCAAGAGACAATCGCTTCATACGGTCTGCGATCTTTACTGTCAAGAATCATGAAAGTAATATGCCGCCAGCCAGTTTTCCCATAGACAGTGTTCCGACTATCTAGATCGATTTGATAGCTAATACCTGTTTCGTCTCCGACTACCACCTCAGTCCAATTACGAGCGGATGCAACTGGAACTAAGCCAATTACGGCATAAGCAGTGAGTGCGAGACTGGCGAGAATATGTCGTTTCATATCTTTAATTGTTCCTGATTTCGATCGAGTCAAAGTTGATAAAAATAATTATAGTTGCCATCAGACAAATAGCTTAGGCCATGTGAATTTCAGGTCAACAGGCCATACTATAAACTTTATTTCAAATCTCACAATCCTGATTCCGCAAATTTACTCAAAAAAAATAATCTTGCAGCCAAAAAATTTATCGCTAATCGTTTAAACCCGCTCGTTCGGCTTTGCTGTCCTGCGGGAAAGAATCAGCGAGCGGGAGTCTTTGATGCTCCAGAACAGAGGCTTCGCCAACGAGGACTAGGCGCGATCGGTTGCTACTCCTCGTATCTGAATGGATTCGATCGCTAGTAGTATTGAAGCGGTTTGAATTATGAGCGACTCACCACAGCACATCATTGGTTTGATATTTTAGCTGAGGATGACGGCACTCGATCTTATGGGGTCACAGCAAGTTTTTAGCGGTATACCAGGGGTATAGATCCAGCGCAGCTGGAAAACATTTAGATCCGATCGCCACTGAGGACGGGATGGTTATTCCCCTCATTAGATTTTTTCACTTTGGCAATCCAGCCTCGATAGCAATCGAGAATCTCGGAGTAGGGTACCGAGCTTTCCGTCACCAGCTCAAATAGCGAAGGTGAAAAGCGAGCGGGGAAAAATCGATGCAGCAGCCTCGATATTTGCGCTCGAATGACAAATTCAATAAATAACTTGGAGGAGGTTGGGAAAGCGTAATCGCTCAACTCTACCAATGCGTGGGCATCGGCTGTGCGGCGAGCGGTAAACTGAGCCAGCGTAATCGCCCAATCGTCCCCAAACTCATCTAAAAGCCGATCGAAAATTGCGGCATCTTCGAGGGCAGCGTTGCATCCTTGCCCTAGCGAGGGAGATGTGGCATGAGCGGCATCTCCCAAAATCAGCACCCGATCGCCGTAATGATAACGGTTACAGCGAATCGTCAACACACTCGCTAGCGATCGATTTAAGAATGCGTCCGCCTCTGAGTGTGACATGAGTTGGCCGATCTGGGGAAAATGTTCGTTAAAGAATTCCAGCACTGCGGCTGGTGTTTCTAGCTCGGTAACTTGAGTGTTGTGACGGGGAAAATAGATCGCCCCGCTCATACTGTCATCGACTTGATAGAGCAGCAAGACGACGATGCCATCCTGAGTCCGCCAAGAATGAACTTTGCCTGATTCCAAGCGAACTTCATTCGAGCGAGCCGCATCGGCTAACACGATCGATTTATAGAAGTTGGGACTGTATTTTTGCTCGATTTCAAACAGCTCGGTATTGAGAAACTGCGCTCGCACCGTCGAACGTGCGCCATCGGCACCAATTAAGCGATCGTAGTTCGCGGTTAAACTCGTGTCGCTCGCTCCAGCAGTTGAGGGTGTCGGTTGAAAGGTCACAAACTGGGCGGCAAAGTTTAGATCCGTACAAGCATAACCAAAATGCAGATTGAGGCGGCTGCTGTCGTACTTTTGGGTGAGCTGTTGGAGTAATGTGATGGCTAAATTGGTACGATCGAGCGTCAATAGCGATTTTTTTCGAGCTGTGACCCGCGTTTTCCCATTCCGTTCGTGAAAAATACTGCCATTAGACTCTAAACAAATCGCTCTGACTGCGGCTGATAATCCCTCGATTGGATCGAGTGCATTCATCCCGCGTTCGGTGAGGGAGATCGGGTAGGTTCTGGCTTTGGAGAACTCGATGGTGCGCGGATCGCCCAAGCGGTCGTAGATATCGATTTGATATCGATCGTTGCGTTGCAGCAGGTAGTGAGCCAGTAGCACACCACTAGGGCCAGCACCGATAATTACTATTTTCTCGCTCATAGTTGGCTATCAAAATGAGTTTGAATGGAGATCTTCTACGCCATCATCGAGGCGTAAGGCTTGGCAAAAATCATTCGGCCAGCCGAAGTTTGGGTAGTAGAAGTGACGACAATTCTCACTTCTCCACCAACATATTTGCGACCTTCTTCGACTACTACCATCGTCCCATCTTCTAGATAACCAACACCTTGAGCGTTCTCCTTACCATCCTTAATAATCTTGATTTCTAGACAGTCGCCAGGGATGTATAACGGACGAACTGCTTGAGCGAGATCGTTAACATTCAAGACGGATACGGCTTGGAGATTGGCTACCTTGCTGAGATTATAATCATTGGTAAGTAAAGTCGCGTTGATTTCGCTGGCAAAGTGGACTAATTTAGCATCGACAGTATCGATATCGCGATAATCGATCGGGTGAATGATAATTCGATCGGGAAACCCATCTTTCATCCGATTGAGAATATCCAAACCTCTGCGTCCGCGAATCCGTTTCATATCGTTGCCCGCATCTGCCAACATTTGCAATTCTTGAATCACAAACTGCGGGACTAAAATTTGTCCTTCAACAAATCCGGTATTTAATAACTCTTCAATTCGCCCATCAATGATGCAACTAGTATCGATTACTTTTGGGGAGATCGCTTTCAACGTGCCCTCAGCAACCAACATCGTTTCCACATTCTGCGGATTAATCAACCGTAAAAATGCATTACCATGAGTATCAGCCAGCGTCACGCCCGAATAGCAAAATATCACACTACCCAAAATTGCCAGCAACGGCTTAACAAATGAAAATTCTAGCGGAATCGGCAACAGGAACAACGGTGCCAGCATCAGGTTGGCAATTAATAGCCCGATTACTAAGCCGACAGCCCTAGTTAACAACACCTCGACGGGTAAACTACGTACCTGAGATTCCAAGCGGCGATAGGTGGTTTTCACTACCACGCCGATTATCCCTCCAAACAGCGCGCCAAACCCGGCAGTGACAATGCGCAATCCTTCCTGGTTGGTAACTTGCTCTAGCATCTGAGCAGGCAAGATATCAACGATACCGTAGCCAATACCAGCCGCTCCGAGGCTTAACAGAAGGATAATAATAAAGTCGAGCATGGTAGGCTCCCGATCGGGTGATAGATCTCTCGTCCACCATTATATCTGCTCGGGGCTAGGGATTATGGGGATCGGAGGTAGGGATTAGGGAACAGGTTAAGGGGTAAGGGGTAAGGGGTAAGGGTTAAAGGGGAAGGGGACGATCGAGTGTTAAAAATTCATAACTCCTCCTTCGACTACGCTCGGTACAAGTAATTCATAATTCATAACTTTGTTGATGTTGCCAACGGCTGCGTATATTCATATTCCTTTTTGTCGGCGGCGGTGTTATTACTGTGACTTTCCGGTGTTTGTGGTGGGCGATCGCAAGACTGGGGCTAATTCTGGTAATATTCAATTCTATGTAGAACAGCTAGGTCGAGAAATTGCGACTCAAGTTCGTGACGATCGACCGTTAGAGACAATTTTCTTTGGTGGGGGTACACCATCATTACTTACTGTCGAGCAATTAGGCCAGATTTTAGATTGGTTGGCAACAAAATTTGGAATTGCTAACGGTGCGGAAATTTCGATGGAAATCGATCCTGGCACCTTTGATTTAGGGCAACTTCAAGGCTATCGTCAAGCTGGTATAAATCGTTTCAGTATTGGGGTGCAGGCATTTCAGGACGATATTTTGCAATTATGCGGTCGATCGCATACCGTCGCGGATATTTATCAGGCGGTAGAACTAATTCACCAGGGAGGTATCGATAACTGGAGTTTGGATCTGATTTCTGGATTACCCCAACAAACACTCGATCGTTGGGAAAATTCGCTAGCAGCGGCGATCGCTCTCGCTCCCGCCCACATCTCCTGTTACGATCTGATCGTCGAAGCTCAAACCCCTTTTGCCAAACAGTATCAGCCAGGGGATACACCTTTACCCAGCGATGAAACTACCGCTCAGATGTATCGCACCGCGCAACAAAGATTAACAGCGGCAGGTTACGAGCATTACGAAATTTCCAATTATGCACGATCGACTTACCAATGCCGTCACAATCTTACTTATTGGCATAATTTACCTTACTACGGCTTCGGCATGGGCGCAGCTAGTTATCTCGATGGTCATCGCTTTACGCGTCCGCGCAAGACACAGGAATATTATCAGTGGATCGCGGCTGGATGTGATTGGCATGGAGAAGGTTTATCTGAGGAAGATCGGTTTTTAGAAACTTTAATGCTAGGGTTGAGAATGGCTTGCGGAGTAAATCTTAACTCGATCGAGCAGGAATTTGGTAAGGATAAAGTCGATCGACTTTTGCGTTGTGTCGAGCGATATCGCAAACAAGGCTGGGTGGAGATGATTACTAAAAACAGCGAACGTTCACCACTAGCAGAGCGCTGGTTGCGGTTGGGCGATCCGGACGGATTATTATTTTCTAATGTGGTTTTATCCGAAATATTTGGACTGGTTGATTAGACCTCCTACGAAAGTAAAAACCCAATCTTTTTCAGTGCTATTTAGCTAGATAATATCCCCTGTCTTGAAAAGGTGCTCGGTCGGGTCGAAGCTGGCGCGACGACTTTCGTCGTTCGACCCTACCACTTGGGGAAAACCCCTGTTCCCGCACTATTCACTATTCACTATTCACATTGCTAAATCATGCCCGACTCACCAACGGCGATGCTTCGCCACCGATACGCACCTGCCATTATCGCGCTCAATCAAATTAGTGTTCCTACCGCTCGCCGATTGATGGCGGCTCTGCCAGGAGCGCAGTTATACGGTTTGGCTGGCAGAACCGAGGATGTGGATCTTAGCTTCGATAACTTTGGCGATACCGTGCGGCAATTATTTAGTCAAGGTGTGCCGATTGTGGGGCTGTGTGCATCCGGAATCTTAATTCGTACCGTAGCTTCACTGCTGACAGATACCAAGACCGAACCGCCAGTAATCGCCGTAGCTGCTGATGGTAGTGCCGTCGTGCCGCTATTGGGTGGCTTAACGGGAGTAAATACGCTCGCCGAAACAATTGCGGCAGCGTTAGACGTGTCAGCGGCAATTACAACAACAGGTAAGTTGCACTTCGATACCGTTTTACCCGATCCGCCATCGGGCTATCGAGTGGCCAATCCGGAACATATTAAAGCTTTTATCGCCGATCTGATTGCTGGGGTGAGTGTGAGTTTAGACGGCGATGCACCGTGGTTGACGGCGAGTAAGATTCCATTTAGCGATCGAGGGGAACGGAAGATAATCGTTACGCCAAAATCTATCCCTGGCACACCAACACAATTGGTTTATCATCCTACCAGCCTTGCCCTCAAGATCGAGCAACCTGCCCTATTTAACGCAGCAGGGTGGATCGAAGTTATCCACGATCGACTGGCAACAGCCAATTTAGCCCTCGCTGCGGTATCCTGTATCGTCCTCCCCAAAACACCAGCGGGAGCCGCTATCGCCAGTATCGGTCAAACGTTAAATATCCCAATTCGCTTGATGGCATTGGCGGTAAATTTCCCGGCAAATTATGCCGTAATCGCCGAGAACGAGCTGACAATCGCGCTGGCACCACACCCGATCGAGATCGCCTCGCTCGGACAAGCTCAAGGTAAACTAACCGTAATCGGCACGGGGCCAGGTGGTAAGCAGTGGATGTCGCCAGAGGTGCGCGATACCATTTTGGCAGCGACGGATTTAGTTGGCTATCAGACATATATCCACTTAATCGGCGATCTGGCAGTTGGGAAAGCGTGCCATGCATCGGATAATCGGGTCGAACTCGATCGATCGCGATTGGCATTAGATCTTGCTGCTAGTGGGAAAAATGTTGTCGTCGTCTCATCTGGCGATCCGGGGATATTTGCCATGGCAGCAGCCGTATTGGAAGTACTCGATCGGGAAGCGAAACCAGCATGGCAAACGATCGATCTGCACATCGCCCCAGGTATCTCGGCGATGCAAGCCGCTGCTGCGATGGTGGGTGCCCCGTTGGGACACGATTTTTGTGCGATTTCGCTCTCGGATATCCTCAAACCTTGGGAAATTGTGGAACGCCGCATTGCAGCTGCTGCTGAAGCGGACTTTGCGATCGCGCTCTATAACCCTGTTTCTAGCCAACGCAGCTGGCAATTAGCAGCAGCCAAGGAAATCCTGCTAAAATTTCGATCGGCCACCACGACAGTTATCCTCGCCCGCAATCTAGGTCGAGTCGGGCAAGGGGTACAGGTGATTACCCTGGGCGAACTGACACCAGCATCGGCAGATATGCGGACGGTGATTCTGATCGGTTCGAGTCAAACACGCATCATCCCCCGTGCGGATGGTAGTAGTTGGGTCTATACACCGCGATCGTATCAGATCGATAAATCTTGAACCCATATGCCGCTAGTTAGGGAGCGATCGGCATAGAATAAGCATAAGTTTTTTAGCTAAAGTCCAAGGTACAGGAATCGAACCTGTCTAGAGTTTCCTCGCGGATTATGAGTCCGCTGCCTAAACCGATCGGCCAACCTTGGAGAGATCGATTAGACTATTTTAACATTTACTATTGCCAGTCGATCGGATCGATCGATTATTCTCGATTCGGTAGCAATTCTAAATTTAAGAGCGCAATTCGATCTTCGTGACAGGACGATCGATCTAACCCATTGCCATTGATGGAGTTTTGCGATAAAAAATCGTGCTAGGTGAATCTCCACCTGGCACGATCGCTCTTACTCAGACTTATCTATTACTCAACCGACGAGCTATTTTCCAAGACTTCAAACGAACTAACATTAAAGACCTTGCCAATCATCGCCAGTGTCATCACATCGTCGTTTAACGTACCCTGCACCTTGACATGCAATCCAGCTTTGCGTAAATCGCGGGGACAATCTAATAACTCATAAGTAGTTCCATCCTCCGCTACCAGTGCCCAGGCACCAGTTCCCATTCCTCGATGTTCGATACCACCAATCAACGTCATCATACTGTTTGAGAATCTCCTCTCGCCGCGAACGTAGCTAAACCAAAACATAACAAACCATTAATTACCAAGAAACTGCGCGCGAGCGCACCGTCACCCAGTAGCCAGATCTGGGGTGCGACGACCGCACTAACCAGCAAACAAGCAGCCACACCCAGACTGGTACCCACAGCGAACCATTTTCCTTGGGGCATCGACCAGCAGACCACTAGTAATACTAGCGGAATTAGGACACTTGCAAACACTGGATTTAAAATACCGTTACCTGAGACCAAATTTCCAAGTTCGGGAATCGAACTCCCCAATAAGCGGAATGGTGCTTGTGGTAGATCGAAGATATATAGTCCCTTGAGGAAAAACAATCCACTGCTGCCTGCTACCATGCCACTCATCAGCGGTAAGCCAAAGGGGAGGTAATTGCGAATCAAGAAAGCTAAGAGGTAAGAGCCAATTACCATCCCAATTTTTGGTAATAATGCGATCGCTCCACCATCGATCCAGAATCGGAGGTTGAGATAACCATTATCACGCAACCAGCGGAAGAAATCATTGAAGGTAATTTTGCCTTTTTGAGCGAGTTTGACGGCTGCAGCAGCATCGAGATGTCCCGCACCGTAATAGTTTTGGGGATCGGTATCGATTTTGCGAACCGATTGCTGTAAGACGGCAAGGACTTCATCGGGTTCTTTAACACCGACAGCTTTAATCAGAGCTGCCACGCCAGCAACATGCGGAGCTGCCATACTCGTCCCTTGGAAACCCAAAATTACTGGGGTATTCGTTTCGGGATCGATCGTTTCTTGCCAGATTTTGCTGCCGTGTCCGCCGCCTGGAGCGGCGATATCGACACCAGCACCGTAGTTAGAAAATTCTGCTTTCTCATTTTGTGCGTCGGTTGCCGCAACGCTGATGACACGAGCATAACGCGCGGGGTAGGATGCGGCATCGTTATTTTCATTTCCGGCGGCGGCAACGATGACAACACCCTTGCTGTGAGCATACTCGATCGCGTCTTTCATGATTTGGCTTTCACCACCACCACCGAGACTCATATTGATGACATCAGCCTGATTATCGGCCGCAAATCTAATCGATTCAGCGATATCGGTAATCGTCCCCCCACCGCTACTTGCTAAGACCTTGAGCGGCATGATTTTGGCTTCATAGGCAACTCCAGCCACACCGTAGTTATTGTTGGTAGATTGGGCGACAGTGCCCGCTACGTGCGTACCATGTCCGTTGTCGTCGTCGGCATTTTCTTTGTCGTTGACGAAATCATAGCCTTTGACAAATTCAGTTTGTTCGAGATCGGGGACTTTGCTGACTCCCGTATCGATAATGGCGACGGTAACCCCGCGCCCTTTGGTTTCGACCCAAGCCTCTTCAACATTGATCGTGTGTAAGTGCCACTGCTTGCTGTATTGCGGGTCGTTGGGTGCAATCGTGGCATGATAGATATAGTTAGGCTCGATCGCTTCGAGATCTTGCGCTGGAATCGTCGATCGCAATTTAGCTAAGAGAGCACGATCGCCTTTAACGATATATGTATGCTCTGGCTGCGAAAATTGACTATTGAGATGCGGGGCTAATTGATATTGCTGGGTTAGTGCCTGCAATTGCCGATCGATTTCCGCTGGCGGAATATTTTCTTTGAAGTCGATCGCGATCGAGTCAAATTCTCCCTTGGTTGCTAATCCTTGGAAATTAAAGATCGCAAACCCAATACCCAAACAGAATAGACACAAGACAATCAGTTTTCGCATACCCCGCGATCGCTCTCAACTTAATTAATATTTCCAGCATAGCTCAACATTTTAGTTTCCGCCGATCGATGCTATGTTTCCGCCTCTTCTCCTCCTAACGATTCACCAACGCCTTAATTCGCTGCACCGTATCGAGATAATCGCGATCTTTACCCTCCTTGCGGTAGATCTCGGCTGCTGCTAAATAGTTGGAGAGTGCTGTTTGTTTGTTACCTAGACGATGATAAGCAATCCCTCGACTGGTAAAGGCATAGGCTGAGGCTGGATCTAACTCGATCGCCAGATTGTAATCTGTGAGTGCGAGTTGACAATCATTTAATTCGCATAATGCCGTCCCCCGTCCGATATAAGCGGCAGAAATGTATGGATTGAGACCGATTGCCAGATTGAAGTCTGACTTGGCTCCGCGCCAATCCGAGAGGATATTGCGGATATTACCCCGATGAACGTATGCCTCGGTATAGTCGGGATTGATGGCGATCGATCGCGTATAATCAGTCATTGCTTCCGGCCAATGTGCGAGCGAACTATGGGCGATGCCGCGCCGAAAATAGACTTCAGTAAAATTGGGATTTAAGGCGAGAGTGCTGTCATAATCATCGATCGCTTCTTGATAATTACCGCGCTCGGATTTGTGTTGAGCGGCGATAAATAAATCGTCTGCGCTGGATCCAGAACTTGTCTTTAGCGGGGGTCGGGTGCCGAGATCTACCTGCATCTGACTGGCAATTTTGACGAATGTATCGATCGGAATCGCTAAACCGCTAACTGGTTTAACCCGATTAGGAAGATTGACATTAACATTGCCAACACTTTTACCATTAATTCCAACCAGGATACCTTTGTCATTAAATAAGCCACCACCGCTCATTCCTGGCAAGATATCTGCATTTCCCAGCACCAAACTATAACCATAGGGATGGACTTGATGGCTTATTGCCACAACTTTTCCGGGATAAGATCGCACAGCAGTATTTAAAAATCCAGCCGCAAAAATAGCTTGTCCTCTGACTAAAGTACTCGAATCACCGATTTCGGCGACTGGATAATTTTGGGTACTTGCGAAGGTGACAGTTGCCAGATCGGTCGCATCAGGCGCGATGTGAATGCGATCGATCGAAGCTGTATATTCCTGTCGATCGAATGTCACGATTTTTATCGATCGATTTTGGTGCTTGGCGATTACATGAGCTGCCGTTAAGATCGTATATGTATCGCTCTCATGCTTGATGATAACTCCCGAACCCTGTCCCGATCCGGCTTGAATTAATACAACTCGATCGGTCACAACTCCAACTCGAACGGGTTGGACTGGAGCAGGCTGAACTGGGGCGGGCTGAACTGGAGCGGGTGGGACTGAATCTTCTGAGGATGGTACTTGAGCTATGGTGTTCGGAGCCATTAGCAACAGGCTAGAGATGCTCCACAAAAGCGCTGGCAGGAATTGTTTGGACATGCACGCATGATTGAATGTGGAACGGTAACTATAGATGTGAATTTTGGTAGACAATCGCACCTTAAATCTAGACAGGAGGTATTATAGCAGGCAACAAATGTTACTGCGTCGATCTCGATCGGCAGATTCGATCGCAAGTATCATCCTGGACAGTCGCCAATCCACTCCCATCCCAACCCGCACGGGCATAAAATAGAAAATACTATTACCACTAAGCAGATGTCCTGTCGCAGATAAAGTCCCGCTTGCATCACTCGTCAAATTTATGGACGAGCGATCGAGCATTATCCGCAACTGTCAGAGGGTGTCTGAAAAGTCCCAGAGTTGGTAGCCTAGCGATTGAAATCGCGGCTACATTTACAAAACCTGCCTCCGCAGGTTGCAGAAAACCTTAGTCTGTGTAGCCGACTTTGCAGCGGTAGCGGCGGTTTCAACCGCTAGCAGCTTTTCAGACACCCTCTCAATATTAAAACTATAATTGAATTAAAATAATATCGATTGCCTGAAGCTCTCTCATGGGTTGAACGAATTTACGCACAATAAATTCATGAATTTGAATGAGGATTTAATGGTAGTAATTATGGTTGATACTTTAACTAAAAAACTTACTAAAGATGAATTTTGGGCGATCGCCGATGCTGCCAATAATACCTGTGAATTAATTGACGGAGCTGTAGTTACTAAGGTGTCGCCTAAATATTTTCATGCTAAATCTACTCTCAATTTAGTCAGAATTCTCGATCGATGGAGTGATGGTAAAGGGCGGCTAGGGATTGAGTGGGCGATCGATTTGACTGATGGTTTTACTCCTGTGCCGGATTTACTCTATGTCTCATTCGACAGGCTACCTATTACTTGGCAAGAAAACGCGGCTTGTCCGGTTGTACCTGAATTAGCGATCGAGATTATTTCGCCCGGACAAAGTTTTGGTCAAATGATTCAAAAAGCGAGTATCTATTTAGATAATCATGTGCTACGAGTGTGGGTCGTCGATCCATCAGCCCAAAGCTTAACTGTATTTTTGGCCGATCGTGCGCCGATTACTTATACTGGCGATCGAGTAATCATCGATCCACTATTTCCAGAGTTGTCGATTGTTACTAGTCACTTATTCTAACGTCAGTGCGGGTTAAGGATATAGGCTTCGATCTCGCACTGCCTGCGGTTGAAACCGCTGCTAGTGATGCAAAGTCCGCCTACGCGGACTAATAATTCAGTCCGCGTAGGCAGGCTTTTGCCGCTCGCGGCAACAACCGGACTTTGCATCATGAGCGGAGACTTCCAGTCTCCAGACTCTTCTTATCCCGAACTGACGTTATTCTAGGTTGTTGAGATCGATAAAAGCGATCGAACAATACATTCGATCGCCTATTCTAATTAACCCTGTATACATTTTTTTGGAGCTAAAACGCTCGGCTACATCTGGAGTTACAACAGCGACTTAGATTTTATTGACAGATTTTAATTTCTTTTTCATCTGAAAAGCTGTCGCGCCACCGATGAGCGTACCGACGATCGTGAATGGTTCGGGCACAGATGTGCTACCCGGCGGGATCGTACTCGGTCGATTCGGTAGTTCGGCAATTAGGTCCGGTACTGAAATCCTGCTATTATCGGGTGCAGGATCGCCGCCATTAAAGGAAATCACTCTAACTTCATTGTTATCAGAATGCAGTCCCCACGTGAGCAACATCTGAGCGTCCACGTCAGACACGGTACCCACACCTGCGCTGCTACTAGTAACTAGTGATGCCATAACGGCAAGATCGATTTGCTGACCGACATATGCAGTAATTACTTTTTGGTTCGATTTACCACTAGTCCTCGTCAGTGCTTCTGGGATTTCTACCGTATCAAAGATCCCAGTTTTGCGTTTTTGTTCGCCATCTAGGTATTGATTTGTGCGAAAGAAATCGCCCCTGAAAAAATTTTGCTCTAATGGGTTGCGCGTATTAAAAGTGACACTGGCAGAGCCAGTAATTTGAGCTGCCTCATTAGGGCCAAATCCGCTGCCCCCCTCACGATTTGTGACGAATTTCAGTGTATCGCGGAGTGCCACATCAGCAGTCAGGGTGATGTCAACTGGAGTACCAGCAGCCAAAGTGGCAGAAGTGATTCTGAACGAATCATTGTAAGAAAAACTACCAAATCCTGTGGCTTTGCCAAGTCCAGTCGCACCAAATATCGGTGGTGAGGAGCAAGCATGAGCATCAAGAGTTCCAGTACCAGCGGTACCATCAAAACCCATCGCAGAGAAAGCAGCATCGAAATTTTTGGTTTCGGGAATTATCGAAGGCGAGAGGGAGCTAACCTTGACGTTTTGCTGGGATTGGGGTGCGATATGAACGTCAGTAGTATCAACACCTTGATTGACAATTCCAGTTGCAAAAGCTGGCACTGCACACAGCACGCCAGCGATCGTTAGGGTACTCGATTTTAGGTAGCGTAATGATGAGGATTGAATAGTCATTTTGGGGATTTGCACTAGGTAGCTATATTTTCTCTAATTAGCGATAGTCTTATTTTTTTAACTACCGAGAATCGTGGAACAAAATTTATCGCGCTCGACAATCTTTCCTGACAAAGATATACTGCCATTACTAAAAAATCAGGCGTTGCTGGATTAAGATATGATTTGGCGATCGAGAGGTAATCTGTGCCGTCGATCGCCAGAACTAACTGAATTAGGAGTTGGTACTTCACCAAATTTAAGATAATGAATTAACAATCTAATAGAATGCTTTAGCATTTGTTCGCACTTAGAATAACATAATGTTTTTCTTTTTAATCGAGCTAAGTAATGTCTGAGCCTAGTGTTTTCACCCTCAACTCTTGTCATATAAGTTTTACTCACGATTTGGTCACCATCTGGAATAAATATTGGATAGACCCTCCACCCATCCGTCACATAAAAATAACATTTCCATGTACTTACCAAATTCTCCCATAGCGGTCTAAATGTCTTAGCACTGTGGTCGCCTAATACCCATCCTAAAATACCCATCTGAAAGTGATTTACTGCCGTCCAGAGCCAGATCTTGTTTTTTTTGAGCCAACAAACGTCTCTAACTCATCCAACTCACCAACTTCTGGTATTTGGTCTGAATTATAGTAATCTGGGAGATTTCCCCCTACTTGCTTCACCCAATCCATGACAGTTGTATTATGCACACCCATTACTCTTTCTATTGCTCGAAATCCCATCCCATTAACATACATTGACAAACATTTCTGCTTGATTTGTGGTGAATATCCTCTGTGTGCTTCATAACAATCTATAAATTGCCGTCCGCAGTCTTTACAAATATGGTTCTGCTTTCCCTTTATTCGCCCATTTTTATTGATATTGGACGATCTACATTCAGGACATTCCATTTAGATATTTGCTCTTGTTACTTCTCTCGATCGCCTTAGATCATATCCTAATCCAGCAACGCCAAAAATCAATTAGTCATTTAACCCAGGCGATCGTAAAGTTCATAGCTTGGATAGAAAAATCTATCTTTCTATAGCTTACTGCTGGATTTTAATTTCTTTCTGAGCCGCAAAGCGACCGTACCACCGAGCAAGGTACCAACGATCGTTAAGGGTTCGGGCACTGCGGTAGCTGCACCAAAATTCTTGACTTGTGCTGAAGTGGCGAAAGTCAGATCGTCCAATCCAAATTTCTCATTAGCTTTATCGGGATCGGATACGGGCGCGATGCCGAAGGTAACGGTGGTAAAAATTTCACTAGGATTTGCAGCAACAAAACCATAATAAAGTAATGATTTATCAGTATTACCCGCCGCAGGTGTTCTGGGAATTATTAAAGTTTTAGTCGGATCGTTATCGAACTGGAGCTTAATTCCTTCTTGATTCTCAACATCTGTCGCATAAAAACCGAGCGCAGCCATCGGATTGGTAAACTTAATCGTCAATGTTCCATTACCAACCTCATAATAATTATTACCTGAAACTGCGAATCGTCCGTTCTCAGTTGGCGGGCTAGCAGTATCATTAAACCGAACACCTTTCGTTGCAAAAGAAGGTAGAGTTACATCAGTTGAGGTTGTGGTTATACTACTCGTTCCTGGAAAATCGGCAAGGGTTAGTGGCGTTCCTGGTGTTAATCCACGAATTATCGGATTGGGATCTGGAGTAGGCAGAATGACACTATCGAAGTTTTGAGTACTCGGACTACTTAGCTTCATGAGAAAAGATCGTTGTGCCTTCCAAGCTGCTGATGAATCATCTGCGGTGAAATTTGCCCCCCCATTTGCATAAGTATCCTCACCAAAGGAACCTAAATCGAAAGTTATAGCTATAGCTGGAGTAATCGCTCCACTAGCCATCATGCTGCTGATGGTAATCCCTGTCATCCAAGCTAAAGATTTTATTTTCATAAGTATTGGGTAGAGTTATTAGTTGTTAAAAGCGATCGTACACCATAATCGATCTTTCGGTTTGGAGCCGCAGTGGCGACTTACATTTGCTTGACAGATTTGAGCTTCTTTCTCATCCGTAAAGCTGCCATACCACCGACGATCGTACCGATAACTGTAAATGGTTCGGGAACGGCGGTAGGAGTGGGAGCGTCATAACCTAGAGTGATTCCTAAACTAACATAAGGAAAAACATCATTAGTATCATTGATGAGAAGATCCCCACTGGCAAAGTTGGAATCAGTGCGGCCTGAAGCATTAACATAATAGCCATTAGATGCCGCATTAGAACCTATTGTAATTGGGTACTTTGAAAATGTAAGTAAAGATGTGAAATTGTCTGTATCGACTAATCCCGATCCCGTATCTGCCTTTAAATTTATATTAACTCCATGATTGTTTAGACCAGCAAATGTTACATCTCTGAAAGAAGGATTAAAGACATAGCCAATATTGCTGTTTGAAACATTTAACGCCCCATAATTGAAACTGAAGCTTGCTAAAAGATTTGAAAAAACAGAAGTAGCTGAAGGGTTAAAGTTATCCCAAAAACTAACGTTAAGTTGAAGTTTTTTATAATTGGCATTTTGAGTAGGAAAAAAATATGCAGCCACATTATTGACGATCGGGTTGGCATAGGGGAAAGCAGGATCGGCATTAAAAGCCTGTCCCATATAGGTGTGTGGAGTGACATCAGTAAAGCCGGATATTGTTACGTTACGAGGATCGGAAAATGTATCGTAAACTAATGTTGTCGCCCAAATCTTGTCAGTAAAGAGAGCTGAACCGATCGATACTAGAGTAGTAGTTGTCGCGAGAAGAGCAAGTTTTAGAGCAGGGGAATTTTCAGTGTATTTTTTCATGTTTTCCTCTGGATTTGAATATTTTAAGAGTCGTTCGTGAGGACAACCAATAATCAAAGGCGATCCTTACGAACTTTTAGCAATTTCAACTCTAGACATTTTTTACATTGACATTGATAACTAGATCGTTAAAATCTCGATCGCCACCACCATACAGATCCTCGACACCAAAGGTATTGTCACCGAGTAACCGGAAATGATCTACTTTGTCAGGATTGGCACCAAGATAATTGAAATACGCATGGATGGCATTACCATCGCCACCATTAGTCGGATTTTTGCTAACAAAATCTGACAACGTGCCTTGAGCGACGAGAACTGGTGCATAAATTTTACCGCCGACAAGATCTTGGTTAGATTTGCTATCGGTTTTGTTGGCTGACAATACGGCACTTTTAATCGCTTCGATCGCGTAATTAGCATCCCCAGGCTTAAAGGTACCAGCAGCGGTTTTGATGGTGCCGATCGCATCTTCTACAGCATAGAAACCGATATTATTGTTATAGACAGCATCACTTTTACTGACGATATCAGCCTTGAGCGTTTTGCCTGAATAGTCGGTAAGATCGATCGTGCGTCCTTGCGCTAAACCTTGTGATTTGGCACCGATGGGCACAATTGGTGTCGCACCTGCAAGCTTGGTAATATTCAAGACCAATTCATCGTTATTGACGGATACTTTGTAGCCATCATTTGTCGAATTAGGCGTGACTGTGAATAAACTATTACCACTGGCATCGGGTTGAGCCAAGCGGACATTCGTGGGGATTTTACCAGCGGCGATTTGTTGTTGGACATCATTGATGGAACCATCTTGCACCTCGAAAAATTCGTAGATCTTGCTAGGATCGAGGGCAATTTCACGCGGGGTAGTACTAAAGAAACTGTCATTGAGTGCGGAAAAAATGGGTTTGATTCTGCTGGCGGCAGCTTGGAGATATCCCGCTGCACCTGGAGCGATCCCACCAATTTTGCCAGTCGCATCATCGACCACAAATGCCCCGATTTCATTGACTTTACTAGTCGATTTTTGGCTGACAGGCGTAATCCTCAAGCCACGGAAAGTGCTATCGGTAACAAACAGGTTGTCGGGGGTAATAGTAATACCTGGAATCGGTGGAGTCACTGGAGCAGGAGTCGTAATAGTAGTCAGCGTGAAGCTCTTGGTGGCATCAGGTGTCGCACCAACAGTCGGATCGTCAACGTTAACGACGGTACTAAAGCTAGTTTTTGTGCTGGACGTGATATCTACACCAGCTTTGAGGAACAGAGTATTACCCACAATCTCAAAGCTATTGGCATCGGTACCCGTGAGGGTGAGGTTATTTGTACCTAGTCCGTCATCAGTAATTGCCAAGTCTACGACTTTAATCCGGTTAGCAGTACTAGTGGTGTTTGCAAGCGTTGTCACCGCATTGCTGAAGACAATCCCTGTCGGTGCTAAGTTAGTCGGCGTTGGGTTTGGTGTAGAGGTAAGCAGTGTCGTTGCGCCAGTAATACTTTCACCACCAAATAAACTACCACTAATAAACCGAACGAGTGTAGCTGCACCAGTAGTCGGATTGATGCTGACTCGATTCTTGGACGTGTAACCAGTCAGTTGACCGCCTTCAAAATCAAGCCCCATGACAGCAGAGAATCCAAGCTGACCGATATTTTTTGCTTTAGTGGGATCGGCGATCGGAATCGACCAAAGTGCATCAGAATTGGGATCGGTGGATCTAGATGTCGCGAAGAACTGACTATTGGCAGCGTCATAGACTAAATCGCTGTAAGATTGAAACCCAGTCGGTAGGGAGCCAATTAGAGTCGCTACAGCGGTAGTAGGATCGATCGCATAAAGTTTATCTCCAGCTACATCGCTGCTAATGGCGTAGAGCTTATTATCGGGCGTAGCCTCCAACGAACTCATCGTTCCAGCTACTACATTGCCGGAAGCGTCTTTAATTAAGCTGGCGGTAGGGAGGAAAATTTGATTATTCCGATCGAGACTGGGATCGATAATATATAACTGATTGGCACTAGTACCATTCGTCAGCGTACTCCAAACTCCATAGAGTTTACCATTGGGGGTAAGAGCCAAGTCGTTTAGCAACGTACCGCCTGCTAATGGAAAATACGCACCATCAGTACCGACTGTCCCTACAGATTTAGTCCTGCCATTGAGTGTATATCCGCTAACCGATAAGATTGCCGTTGCTTTACCACCATCGACAGTCGATAGCACATAATCTTCTAGGCTAGCACCTGAGATCCGAACTTTATAACTAATCCCTGGATAGGTGGTGTTAAAAATCTTCGATGTTGGCGCACTGGAAGTGTCGATCGTGGCTCCTGTTGCGGAGTTAATCAAATCGATGACGAGCGGGTTGCTACCAGTCTTGGGATCGCCAGTGACAGTGAGCTGTCGGAAACTATCCAAGCCAGCCAGATTGTATTCGGCGTAGTAATTGCCATCTTTATCTTTTACAGACGCACTAAACGATCCAGTAATGCTTTGACCTAATGCGATATCTGCCATGATTTTATCGGGGTAGGATTGTGACGATCGACACCACTAGCGATCTAACGGGTGCAAATCTACAAACAACCGCACCCACGTTCACCAAGCTGTTGTCGTTCTCAACATACATTAGTGGTAGGATAAAAATCAATTCGTCATTTAACCCAGGCACTCTTGAAGTTTTTTGAAGTTTCTCGATCTGTCATTAAAGGTGCTATGCCAACTCTGAGTTAATGCGATTGGTACTTCATTTACGTCATCTGGTTGGAGCTTATGCAAACTTTGTCGATTCAGGATATCGAGCAGCTCAACCGTAGTATTTTCCAGCTTTACACGTTACGCGATCTCGATACATTTGGGGTAGATGCACTATCGATCGTCGATCGGCTCGTTCCTGGCGAATTGCCGATGTTTCATACAAATCACGGTGTCACGCCCAAGCTGGACTATGTTTGTCTGGAGGGTTTTAGGTTGACAGCAGAGATGGAAAAAACGATGCACCAAGATTTTGGTACTCATCCGATCGTTCATAATATGCCGCTGACACTTACAGGCGCACACAAGATCTCTGACTTTGTGACGCCACAACAATTACATCAGTTCGAGGGACTGTATCAGCAGTTTTTGCGATTGCATGAAATCGAAGACCAAATGATTTTATTTCTACCCGATGCAAATCTCGATAGTTGGCAAAAGCATTCTCAACTCGGTACTAAGTTAGTGGGATTTACCCAGAATCGGACTGAACGCAATTTTACCGAACGCGATCGAATTATCTTCAATCTCCTCCGCCCGCATTTGGCTCAATCATATACAAATGTCCAGCAATATCACCAATTACAACAAGAAAATCATCAGCTACAACGATCTCTAAATCATTTCGGCACGATCGTCTTAGATCGCCAACAGCGGATCGTCTCGATCGCCCCCCAAGCGATAATTTGGTTAGAAACTTATTTTGCTAAATCGACTTGTTCGCATCAACAACTTCCCGATCGATTGCAATCGTGGCTGAGATATCAGATCGATTGTTTGACTCAAAATTCAGCAGTAACTCACGTTTGTTTACCATTACGAATTCAGCACGCTGGTAGGGAATTGACGATCCGACTGACGATCGAACCAGAGAGGACAAGGTATCTACTACTATTGACAGAACAGACATTATCCCCATTAAATTCTCTAGCCTTGCTGGGATTGAGTCAGCGCGAGACTGAAGTATTAAAATTGATAATTCAAGGCAAAGACAATAAAGCGATCGCGGCTCAATTGAGGGTTAATATTAGCACGATTCGTAAGCATTTAGAAAATATTTACAGTAAATTTAGGGTCAAAAGTCGTACAGAGGCGATCTCGTATGCTTTAACAAAACTCGGACTCCTATGACTTAACTTTCTGAGCATAACTGGATTTAATCCTAAGTAGACAAGGATGAAAAGACAACTCGACTTAGGTTTTATGGGGAGCATCCCACTTTTTATTAGTTGTTTGTAGAATAAAGTATCAAGAACCAGTCATCAGGCTATTCAGCGATCGTACTTATTTTATCTTTGAGAATTTTAAAAAGTGGGATGCTCCCGGTTTTATGCAGACGATGAAGCCATGACTCGATCGAATAGCAAAAAGCGATCGAGCGTGATGTTCGTTGGCGAAGCCTCTCCCAAAGGAGAATCGCTATTATCCATAAACCCTGTTTTCTAATTATTTTTCTAGTGTCTGGAGCAAAAGAATCGAGCTACACTTCAGCATTAGATTTGAGTTTCTTTCTCATCCTTAAGGCTGCTGCGCCACCGATGAGCGTACCGATAATGGTAAATGGTTCGGGAACAGCAGTACCACCACTCGGAATACCTCCATCCGGTCTACCAGGATTCGTACAGTTAAATATCCCTGTATCGCTGCCAGTCGGCGCACTAGCAACAATCCTCGAACTACCACCCCCAGTAGCGACGCTCGCGCTACAGCCGCTCGCGCCACCACTGATGTCAGGTGGCCTCTGTGTGCCTAGAGTCCCTGCTTTGAGAAATACCGCCGAGTCATAAATCCCATCGCCGACATCGCCAATCGTCACGATGAGTGTATTTGTCTGTCCTGGCTTGAGGGCACCTGTAAACAGCAGTGGTTTGGAGTAGCCATCGAGCTTTGTCTCCTGGTTTGCCGCACCCGTACTAGGCGGATTGAGAATCAGGTCATTACTATTAGCGAGGTTAGTAATGTTGACAACCGAGCCATTCGAGAGTTTAGCCAAGCTCTGCCCGTTCAATGTCAGTGAAAAAGTATCATTAAATGACGAACCGACCCACTCCGGCAGCTCTTCTGAGCCAAACACGTACTGGAAGTACAGGGTATTAGCGGTAGTGGCAGTGAAGTCAATTCGCAGTTGATTCGTGTCACTAGTAGTGCCACCTGGTGGAAAATCCGTGCTGACATCGGTACAAGTCTTATAGCACTTATTTACACCTGGAATATCGGTGACTTTTCCGGTGCTGACAACTACCCCAGACGCTAATCCAAATGGGTCTTTTTGGAATGTCCCGAAAGCTTGAGCATTGCCGATCGTCTGAACGTTAAAACTACTAACGTCCAATCCAGTAGTATCTCCCAGTATGGCGTTAATTAAAGCCGTCGGGTTATTATTTTGAGTAGTTGTCAAGCTTGTAGCTTGTCCTGGAGTAGGATTGAGGCAGAATGACGCTGTGGTGACAGCAGCAAGTAAGCAAGCATAATTATGGAAACGTTTCATGGCTGTTTTTGGGTTTGATAATCATCTTGGAGAGTTGAGTTTGGGATCGGGGGTACGGCTGTGTAGGCAAAAGAAAGCGATTCTCTTGACGAGAAATTTAGATTAGCGTGGGCCAGGAGGTGCAGGATCGCCAACGTATTTAAAGGCTGAGGAATTCAGATTGAGGCTACCGAAATTACCCGTAATAGTAGCCATATAGTCCAATTGCGCTTGGCCATTTTTGTCTGTGTAGCCGAGGTAGAGCAGCTCTTCACCACCAAAATTGAAGAGGGTGTATTTCGCTGCATATCCTGTTAAATTTCGCAGTTGAATCACATCACCTTTACTAGGATCGAAGTTGACGATATTGGCATAATCGTTACCTGCGTTACTACCGTCATAGAAACTATGAGTGTAGTAGATGCCACCTGGTGCGATCGGGTTGATAATGCTGTTGGTATTGCCGAACGCATCTCCTAAGACGAATGTATCTGCTCCCGCGCCGCCATAGAGGGTATCCTGGTCGCGCGCGAGGTCGTATGTGTGAGTGTTGAAGCCAAAGCCGCCAGGAACTGGAGTGAATGTATCAAAGCCTCGATCGGTATTATCAGTACCTTGTAGTGTGCTACCACCAGCACTAGCTCTGAGCGTATCGTTACCACGTCCGCCGATCAGGTAATCGTAGCCACCAGATCCGCCGCTCAAGTCATCGTTACCGTCACCACTGCTGATGTAGTCATCCTTGCTGGTACCAGTCACCTCAAAGCGATCGAAGTTGGTGAAATCGACGCGATCGAGTAGTGGCACGGTACCATCTTCATCATCAACGCTGATGTATCGCTTGCCATAGCCGCTCTTGTCGGAACTAACATAAAACCCCATTCCACCCCCAGTATCGCCTTGGGAATAATCCACATGCAGCGTGCGGGTAGATAAATTACCTGTAAAAAGTCCGAATAAACTAGTACCGAGACCACCATTGACGGTATCGAATCCTAGCCCTGGATCTACATAGTTAGAACCGTAACCTGTCTTGCTGAAATTGTTATTAACTCGACCTGGCTGGACGATCCGATCGTCGGTTCCCGATCCGGTGGTAATGTCTTTGAAGACTTCAAAGTTTTTAATCGTAGTCGAGCTGTCAACAAAATTCGTGCCGTCAAATTGCTTGGCGTTAGGATCGTTAGGATCGATACCTGTGAGTTTAATCGAGACAGTTTTGTCTCCGAGATTATCGGACAAAGTGTCGATCCCATCGCCGCCATCGAGGTAATCGTTGCCGCCACCACCAGTTACGGTGTCATTACCTGCTTCGGTAAAGATGACATCACCTTTGGCATTGGAGCCGCCTGTAATATTGTCATCTTGAATGGTGCCAGTGAAGAATAAGCGATCGATGCTAAGAAAGCTCACCGCATCGAGAACAGTTTTGCCATCACTGCTCGATCGAGTAATACTACCAAAGCGAGAACCTGTAAATCCACCCTTAGCTCCAGCACCATAGTCGCCGAGAGAATAGTCTATAGTCAGGCTATTGGTAGCAAATGTGCCCCCTACGACAACATCAGTACCACCTTTACTCAGCCCAGGATTGAAGTCACTGCTAAACTCATTACCACCAAAAAAAGTATCCGCTCGATCGGAACCGATGAGATTCTGGATACCAAATAGCTGGTCTCCTTCAGCATCCGATCGCTGACCCAAACGTGTTGCGAGATTGACTGTGACTGCACCTGGAGAATCTGCATAGCTGGCAATATTACCACCACCTCGGTTGCCACTAGCAATACTAGCTGAATCTAAGTCTGCGCGGAGGGTACCTGTATAGCCATCCCCAGAGAGGTAGTCGGCACCCGCACCACCAATGAGGAGATCGTTCCCGTCGCCACCGAAGATATTGTCGTTGCCTGCACTGCCGCGAATGATGTTGTCACTGCGATCGCCTCTCAAAGTATCATTGTAAATCGAGCCTTCGAGATTTTGGAACGAACTCCGATTGGTATCGACACCTTTATCGTCTTTGTCTGCAAGTATTTTGTCTCCTGCTGCATGACCACCACTTTGAGTGGTTCCTGGCGTAAGATCGACATTTACTGCTGCTGTAGAGAGCGCGTAGGATAGCCAGTTAATCCCCGCATCCCCGTCTAGTACGTCACTACCCGCCCCTGCATAGATGAGGTCGTTCCCCAAGAAACCATTAATGTAGGCACCTGTGTAGACATAACCATTTTTTGACTTATAAGTACCAGATGGAGCAGCATTTCCCGCCACCAAGATATCATCGTAAACCGATCCGACGATGTTCTGAACATTTTTGATGGTATCGTCTACGACATCATAGCCACCCACCGCACTATTAGCAGATAGGTAGATCGGTGAAGCAGTAGTGGGTGCAATTATAGGGAAAGTCTCACCCACACTCTGACTGGATAGATTCACATAAATGGGGCCTGGAGCCAGCGCGTAGAATACCGTATTGGTGCCACCGCCACCATCTAAATAGTTCTTGCCAGAGCCGCCGACCAACAGATCGTCTCCCTTACTACCTAGTAACGTATCGTCACCTGCTTCACCTTCGAGCACTGCATCAGCATCACCTGCGATCAGCGTATCGTTGAATCTCGAGCCGACAGCATTTTCAATATTTATCAGCGTATCTACGCCACCGTAGCCATTTTTTACTGCCGCACCCGTACCTAGATTGACAAAGACATCAGTAGCCGCAGCGGAATAGTCAACAGTATCGTTACCATCACCTCCGTCTAGAAAATTGTTACCCGCTCCACCAAAGAGGAAATCTTCGTCTGCGCCGCCATAAAGTTGGTCATCTCCCGCACCACCATAGAGAGAGTCATTACCACCCTCGCCTTTGATAAGATCGTTACCGCTCCCACCAAAAAGTTGGTCGCCAGGTTTGTCGGCACCTTCATTTCCGCCTGTTAATTCCGCTGAGGTGAAAACTTGGTCGCCGATCGCGATCGTATCGCCTTGATTACCACCATTTGCAACAATTTTATTAACGTTTTTATACTCTTTGGTAATGTCTGAATAACCAATAATTAATGTGGCATCATTAGCAGCACCTGATTTGTAATTGACGGTAAATGCTTCCGCGTCATCGATACCAGCTTTACCATCGATTACTCGCGAGGCAGCCGTCGTACCCATATTTAGAGACAAATTGCCATTAGCCAAAGCAGTTGCTAAGAAGCTGCTAATCGCAATTTTACCTTTCTCGGCACTATTACAGCCCAGTGAAAAATCTAGCAGCGTAGTTTTAGCAATATCGAATTTCTTCTTAATCCCAAATGGGCCGATCCCAATTTTGACAAAGGCATTTAAGTATGCATAAGCATTACCCTCAACTGGAGTAAAGATACAACTCGAATCGAATTCATTTAAATGTAGCTTATTAATATCGCCGTCTAAATTTTTATTTCCTACAAGCCCCACGCCTAGATTACTGCGGATCTCGCCGCCAACTCCCGCACTTGCTAAGACCACATTGAGAGCAGCATACGCACCGATATTGGCAATGACTTCACCGCCTGACTTCCGCCCCGCCGGACCAGTCGGATCGGGCGAATTGTCGATATAAAATCCATCAAAAATCTGACTGGCATCGCTACTGGTGCTGAATCGTTTGATGCCATAGCTGTCATAACCTACGGCTAATTGTACTCTGGCTTTAAAGTTACCTGTAAACTGAGCACCCAATGGGCCGATAATTGGGATAAATTTATCGAAACCTTTTTCAAAAGACAGCTCTGGCAAGGTATATTTAAAAAATTCTGCATCCTTGCCCAGCAGCAGATTAAATACTTGAGTGGGATCGGTTAAAATCGGAAACTCTGGTGGCGTAGCTTTCTTGGAACCGCCGCCCCCCGATGCCGCCTTAATCAAACTCGTAAAGTCACCAGCTTTTGTCCCATTTATTTCGATCCCACCTAGCTCTGCTAGAATTGCATCGGCAGTCTTTTTGACCTCATTGGCTAGTGGGGCTTTGGAGAGATCGAAACCTCCCACGCGGACATCACTCGCTCCTCCCAAACTAAAGCTGCCAACATTGAGCGGAATCTTGCCCGTTCCTGATAGATCGGCGATTGTTTTCGTCAGTTTGTCGATTTTAATTAACTCATCAATAAAACCGATCGCAGCGGAGTCTGGCTGATAAAGTTTGGCTAGATCGATAAATGAAACCTTACCATCACTATTTTGATCCAAGAAGCTTTTGCCCAAGTCATCAAGCACTGGCAGTCTGCCATCGACGACATTTATTAAGGGACGAATCGGCTCCAAAACATCATTTAATTTGCCAAATACAGGACTGGCTAGATCCTTGAAAAACGATCCCACATCTATGGTCACATTATCGAAAGTCACTGTAGGTGCGCTACCTGCATAGACACCGCCAGTCTTACCATCGGTACCCGCCGCAAACCCCCAGGCTAATTTGAAATCCGCACCGATCTTGGGCAATTTATCCGAGCCACCAAAACTGGCATCTAGTCCCAGATTTAAGTTGGCATTACCATTAAACTTGGCAGCAACCGTCAGATTATCTGGATTGAAGATCGCTCCGATATTTTTGAGATCGACGCTAAAATCTCCCTGGATCAGGCTCCCTTGGTCTTTCGCATCTAGCTGTAGGAAGCCGAGCTTACCCGTGAGTGCTAGTGGCTTGTCGAGCGCATCTACCAGTTGGGTTTTGAGCTTCAAGCTCAATTCTGGAGCCGCACCATCGGTCTTGACAAAGAAACCATTAGTTTTATCGACCCCAAATTCCAGATTCCATTCGAATGATAGATCGGGGGTAACGCCACCATTGAGTTTCAATCCTAGAGCTGGCAGTCCAATATTTTCATCAAGACTAATCCCTTTTTTGACTTCTTGTCCTAGTTTGAGCTTGAAGCTGACACTATCGGTACCTTCGATCGCATCGATATCCGCGATGTCGATGACATTATCCCCATTACTATCCCGCAACAGATCCAACGCCCCATGCAGCACGTCTAGCAATGCCTGTCTGGCTTCTAAAACGGGAGCGTCACCAGGAATCGCATTTAATTTGGCAACTATTTGAGTTTTAAACCCGTCGAACAGCGAATCGAGCGGATTTGCCAATCCCAACTTATCGCCTAAAATCGGCAATCCTTTCAGGACTTCGGTGTTGATATAGCCCTTAACTTTATCCAACAGCACGGGAATATTGTCGCTCAGTTTGGCTTTGAGATTGGTGCCTGTATAAGTACCAGCTTGCTCGATGTCGATCCTACCGAGATTGGGGAGGACGATCTGGTTCCGGTCGTCTTCTGTCCCGATCTGCTGGAGCTGAGTATCGCTAGTGGGAATATTCCGAACGATCCGCGAAAACAGCTCGCCCTCATCGCCAAGACTATCGACGCGATTTAGCCTAGCATCGATCCGATGTCCTGCCTCTTCCAACAAAACGCTAGCAATCACTTCGGGTCGATCGAGATTGGCAAGGAGAAAATCCTGGGAGAGATAGATGCGATCGGTTGCTGCGGCATACGCTCCCTTAGCATTACCCATTACGGTACTGGGCAAAATCTCAATCCCCAATAGCACGCTAAAATCACCATCTTGCCAATCCAACCGATACGAGTCTACATTTACCCCAACGCCAAAAGCTGCTGACAATTGCTGCTGAAACTGTGGATTGCTAGCAAATTTTTGTAACTGCGATCGTACTAAAGTTAGCGACTGTTCTAGCGATGGTAGCAAATCGGGAGCGGTGGTGAGGGTTGAGTGGTTAGTCAGGGCAGAGGTGGTAGGCATAGCAAAAATTTTGTAATTGGGTAGAAATGTTCAGCGCATGGAAATCTGCCGATCGATCGCACTCAATAGCGATAAATAGCTCATTTGTGACTAACATTTGGACTCGATCGCTGCCCGCAACGACTTGTGCTCTAGATGTAACCTTGGTATGAGGATACTTTTTTGCTACCAGGAAATCAATACGTCATTTGACCCACTCAATTATGAAGTTTGTTAAATTTTTTTGACAATACCTTGAAATTTTTGGCTTAATTCAATATGCAGAAACCTAAGTTAACCTCAGTTCGGGTTAAGGATTTCCCTTTTAGACCATTCTTGGACTGGTGCTTAGTCTTAAAGTTAGTGGTGCTAAGGAACCCGGATCTGGGGGAGGCTTCCCCCAGATCCGGGTTTTTGCCTCTCACAAGAACATTTGCAATTCTAATCGATCGATTCTCATCCCAAACTGACATTATTCATCAAAAAAGATCGATATTTTATCGATCGAATATTATATCGATGGACAGATGAAAATCATCACGATCGCCACTAGAATCGATTACAGAGTTCGTAAAGTTTGCGCTCTAATCGCCCGATCGACATAGGTTGCAGAGCGTCTTTCCAAACCAAATATCTTGCTGTTTAGCAGATAGCCGATTGAGTGTCTCATCGAGCGGCAACACAAGAACGGCAGTCGTACCGCACGGTAGAATAGGATTATTCTCTCCCAGCTATCATCAAGCCTAATGACTAAGCACCAAGTCGGAGCAGAGCCGATCTCAGCAACTAGCGAACTCGCAAATCTGACTAACTGCGATCGCGAACCCATTCAGATTCCAGGTTGTATCCAACCACATGGAGTCCTGTTCGTTCTCAGCGAACCAGAATTAAACATCGTTCAACTTAGTACCAATACATTGCAGTGGCTGGGTCGAGCGCCAGAAGACTTTTTAAACAAACATGTAAGTATCCTGCTAGGTGCAGCAGAAATTCAGGCGATCGGGCAGTGTTTGGCCGGAGATTTTGAATATGTCAACCCCTTACGCGTCAATCTCAAAACATCAAGCGGTACGATTTCGGCCTATTGTATTACCCAGCGGGTGGAGGGCGCGATCGTCATCGAGATCGAGCTAGGCTATGCCGAACCCACCCGCGAGGATATCACTTATTTTGACTTCTATCGGCAAGTTAAAGCGCCGATCGCCGCACTCCAGAGCGGTGGCAGTTTTGAACAGCTATCCGAACACCTAGTCGAGAGCGTCCGCCATATTACCGGATTCGATCGGGTGATGCTGTATCGGTTCGAGCCATCGGGCGATGGTAATGTGCTTGCCGAAGCTCGGCATCCAGAACTCGAGCCATATTTGGGCTTACACTACCCCGCAGCGGATATTCCAGTGCAAGCGCGACGGTTATACGTGCTCAATCACCTGCGGCTAGTGCCGGATGTGACCTACGAACCGATCGAACTATTACCCAAGCTCAATCCGCTGACGCAGGACCCCTTAGATCTGAGCTGGTCGGTATTGCGCAGTATCTCACCCCTGCATATCGAGTATTTGCAAAATATGGGCGTGCGGTCATCGATGTCGATTTCATTGGTGCGCGATGGGAACTTGTGGGGATTGATTGCTTGCCATCACCGTGAGCCAAAACTGATCCCTTATTACTTGCGGACTGTGTGCGAATTTATCGGTCAGATGGCTGCATTTGAGTTGACTGCCAAAGCTGACTTGCAAGATCGCGACTATCAGATCGAGATCGATGCGCTCAAAACGTCGTTTTTTGAGTCAATTTCGCGCCAAACTGATGTCTTGACTGCCCTGACGCAATCGCCAACCGACTTATTAAATCTTGTCGGCGCGACTGGGGTAGCGATCGCGATTCAAGATGAATTTACGGTCTTGGGCAATACCCCCAGTATCGATCGATTACGCGAGCTGCTAGTGCGGCTCGCACCGCGCCTCCAAGCCGAAGGTGTCGTTCAAACCGTCCGGCTGGTACAAGACTATCCGGAGTCCGCAGCCTATAGCGATATCGCCAGTGGGATGCTAGCGATGATGGTGTCGCGCGCTCAAGATTTCTATATCTTGTGGTTTCGGCCAGAAGTCGCTCGGGTCGTTACGTGGGGCGGCGATCCCTCCACAACCGGGTCGACTGAGGAAAATGGTGAGATTCGGCTCTCCCCACGCAAATCCTTTAGTGCTTGGCAAGAGACAGTCCGCCAGACGGCATTACCCTGGAAAACCAGTGAATCCGCAGCCGCGATCGAATTGAAAAGTGCGATCGTCAACGTCGCTTTACGACACGCAGCGGAAGTATCCCAGTTAAATCTGGAATTGACGCGCAGCAATATCGATCTAGATTCATTTGCCTACGTCGCTTCGCACGATCTCAAGGAACCCTTGCGCGGGATTCATAACTATTCTAGCTTCCTGCTCGAAGACTATGGCGAGATTTTGGATGGCGATGGCGTATCGAAACTCGAAACGCTGATTCGCCTCACCCGCCGGATGGAACACTCGATCGACTCGTTATTGCATTATTCGCGATTGGGGCGCTCCGAACTAGCTACTAGTCAACTCGATCTCAATCTCCTCGTTCGGGAAGTAGTCGAGTTATTTAAAATTACGGCTGCTAATGCGCTAGAGGTCACCGTGCTGCCGCTACCCACGATTTGGGGCGATCGCCCGCAGCTGAGCGAATTGTTTACCAACTTAGTTAGCAATGCGATCGAATACAACACCAATACCCCCGTCAAAATTGAAATCGGTGTCCTCGATCCGGCAATCGCCACCCGTAAATATCGAGATCGATTGCCATCAGAGCTGCGCGATCGCGCCCACATTTTTTACGTCCGCGACAATGGCATCGGGATCGAATCGATCCACCTCGAAGATATCTTTCGGATTTTCAAACGCTTGCACGTTCGCGATGAATATGGTAGTGGGACGGGCGTGGGCCTGACGATCGCCCAAAAAATTGTCGATCGTCACGGCGGCAAAATTTGGGTCGAGTCAGTCCTCGGACAGGGAAGTACATTTTACTTTGCCCTGCCCGATCGATCCACCACGCAGCCGCAGGCTTGAGCCATCCAGCGTCACCCTACCATCGCTCCAACTAGAATTAATGTCAAATTGCCACAATTTTGCGAATGTCCTGTGGTTACTAATCTCTAGCCCTTAACTATATTTAACCTGAATTCGGGATAAGGATCTACACTCAATGGCTTCTAGCTTTGTTCTTGCGCCACCGCCGATTGAAATCGGGGCTAACAATACGAAGTCCGCCTACGCGGACTTTGCAACACGAGCCACGATTTCACTCGTTGGCGGTGCGGGAACGGAGCAGATATCCCGATCCCGAATTCACGTTATTTAAATAAACTACCGCTCGTCGCTCATGAATTCCTCCACCACAGCAGCTCGATCCTCACAACTTTCCACTCAGCCAGTACCGCCGCTGGTGCTAGTCATTGAGGATAGTGACGAAGATTATGAAGCACTCAGGCGAGCGTTCGATCGCTCGCCGATCCTGACGCGACTGCATCGCTGTCATACTGGTCAGCAAGCATTAGACTATCTTACTGTCTCCGTGCAGTCGTCGTCTGCCAGGGCAACAACTATCCCCGCCTTCATCCTGCTCGATTTAAATCTGCCAGGGATCGACGGACGGCAAGTATTGAAGACGATCAAACAAGACCCAGTGTGGCAATACATCCCGACGATCGTCCTAACGACATCTAATTACGGCAAAGATATCGAAGAATGTTATCGGTTGGGAGCCAATAGTTACCTGCTCAAAGCTCTCGATTTACAACAGTTTAAAAAATCGATTCACACCACGATCGAGTTCTGGCTCGATATTGCCAAATTACCCAAAATTGCTGATGTCATTCGCATGCAATCGCAAAACTCGATCGATTAACTCACTGGTGGCGATCTGTTTATCCGTTATTGAGGTGACTGAGTGCGGCAGTTTCTCACCTAGAACAGCAGGATGCCCCCACCACAACGGTACTCCGCTCAGTGGCGGGTAATTGAGTGCGGTTCGTTTCTATGAAACATAGGTATTACCTATGGGAATTAGAGTTCTTACACCGCCTTGGTTGACATTAAAAAACCTCAAAGAAAGTAAGAATAACTTTAATCTAGTGTGAGTGAGTCGAACTTAAATTTGACAAGTCTCACCCGTTGGGAATGACGTGAAGCCAAAATTGCCCACATGGACAAAGAATAAAACTTTGAAAATGAAGCTGGGAGCAAAACGAGGACAACAAACCTGAGATGGGGGTAACTCGTACAGGCAGGTAGTCATGGTTAAACATCAGTTGAATTCTCGGAAAAAGCGTCCAACCCGCATCACCCAAAATCAAGGGCGATAACGACACATATACCCGCATCGTTTTTCAATTAATAGATGCAATTCTGGGTAGTCGTGGGCGAAGTGAGAAAACCTAAAACTACAAACCAACTAGATTAAGGAACGAATAAAACGGCTCTTTCAACCTCCAGTCACAAAGAGAAATCACTGAAGCTGTGGACTCCTTAAATAAGAGTTAGCGGGTAGAGTTGGTAAGATGTACTCGAAAATCCAACAGGTAAGGACTGTTAGACAACTGGGTACGGTTTGCATAATCAATGTTCAAAATGCGTAGAGAATGTTATGACAACGGAGTTAAATCCAGTTGATAAATGGAAATCGCTACCGTGGCGCAAGTTGCGGAAGATTGTATTTCGCCTACAAGTGAGAATATTTAAGGCTCAAAAGAACGGTAACGCGCTCCTAGTGCGTAAGCTTCAGAAACTTCTATTAAGCTCTAGAGCAGCAAAATTACTAGCCATTCGGCAGGTGACGCAGCTAAATACTGGACGGAAAACCGCTGGGGTGGACGGAAAGAAAGCCCTTGAACCCTCCCAAAGATTAACACTGTATGAAGTGTTAGTTAAGAACTGGAAGCAATGGAAGCACCAGCCATTAAAGCGAGTGTACATCCCCAAAGCAGACGGAACAAAAAGAGGATTAGGAATACCAACCATTAGCGATAGAGCATATCAATGTCTAATTAAATATGCCTTGGAACCAGCAGCAGAAGCTACATTCAACGCCCGTTCATATGGGTTTAGACCAGGCAGAAGTTGTCACGATGTCCAAAGACTACTATTCAGTAACTTAAACGGTGGTCAAGCCAACGGTCTAAGTAAAAGAATTTTAGAGCTAGACATCGAAAAATGTTTCGATAAGATCGACCACAAATTCTTAATGCGATCTGTCCAATTACCAAAGGCAGCAAAACAGGGGATTTATCGGGCAATTAAAGCCGGAGTTAGAGGGGAATTTCCCTCTTCAGATTCTGGCACACCTCAAGGCGGCGTAATTAGTCCGTTACTGGCAAATATAGTCCTACATGGATTAGAAAATGTCGGTCATGAATTAAGATACAAAGTCAGAAGTGGGGGCAAACAAATAGATACTATCAAAGGATTCCGATATGCGGACGATGTAGTTTTCTTATTAAAACCCGAAGATAACCCAGAAGTCCTCAGACAACACATTGATACCTTTCTGGAAACAAGAGGATTAAAAGTTAAAGAAGCCAAAACCAAGATGGTACATAGTACAGACGGTTTCGACTTCCTTGGGTGGCACTTTAGAGTTAAACCTAATGGTAAATTCATTTCAACACCAAGTCAAAAAGCTACCTTTAGCATCAAGACGAAAGTTAAAGAAGTGATGAAAGACAGTCGTTTTACCCTCGAACAACGAATCGACAAGTGCGGTGCAATAGTTCGAGGGTGGAGAAACTATCATCGGTTCTGCGATATGAGTCAACACAACCTGTGGGCTTTAAACCACTGGACGTGGAAATTCATCCGAAAACAGGGAAGATACGACCGTACCCAAACCAATCAGGTAATATCAAGAGCATTTCCCTCAGTTAAATGGTCTATTTGTAGATTCAACAACGTTATTGGAGATAAATCTCCATACGATGGGGACTTTATATACTGGTCAAAGCGAGAAAATGTTAACTACGAAGGGGTAACGGCACGACTTCTCAAGAAGCAGAATCATAAATGTACAGAATGTAACCTATCGTTCATTTCTGGGGACATCGCAGAGCTTCACCACATTGACGGCAACCATTCAAATTGGAAACCTAATAATTTGGAAGTACTGCACAGAGAATGTCACCAGCATCAAACCATTCATGGTCGGATGAGAGTCCGAACAGCGGGGTAGACCCGACTTAGTAGGTGTTAAAACTAGGAGCCGTGTGCGGTTAACGTCGCACGCACGGTTCTGAACGGTGCGGTTCGTTTTTAGCGCAAATCTCGTAAGAGACTAGTTCTAGAGTCCTCATACCGCCTGGGTTTTGACCCAAAATAATGTGAGGATAACTTCAATTTAGTGCAAGTGCGCTGCATGAGCAGCAAGTCTTGTCCGTTAGGGATGACGTGATGC
>CBDFFH010000033.1:0-36302 GCA_965246715.1 Chamaesiphon sp.
ATTTATTAGATCCGCCCGATTTAATTACCAAGAAGATTAAAAAGTGTAAAACAGATCTCGATCGTGGCTTGTCATTCGATGCGATCGATCGACCGGAATGTCGCAATTTACTGACACTATATATGTTGATGTCTGGTAAGTCTAAGGACGCAGTAGCCGAGGAATGTCGGGATTTAGGCTGGGGTCAATTCAAACCATTATTAACTGAAGCCACGATCAAACATCTCCGTCCGATTCAGACAAAATATCAAGAAGTAATGGCTGACAAAACTTATTTAGAATCCGTCCTCCGCGATGGCAAACATCGGGCGGCAGCAATTGCCGATCGCACGCTAGCAGATGTCAAGGCTGCTTTAGGTTTCTCGATCCCGTTAACCTAAATCTCCGATCGCCAGAACGAACATTAGCGTTGTACTATGTGAGGATCGGCGGGTATCATAAAAATATAAGTTTTGGGGTGCGATCGTGAACGATTTTCGACAAGCTGTGGCTGCTGGTGAGTTCCTGATTACGGCCGAAGTCGCCCCGCCTAAAGGTGGCAATGTCGCACATATGGTGCAAATGGCGAGTGGCTTGAAAGGACGCGTTCATGCGGTGAATATTACCGATGGCAGTCGCGCAGTAATGCGGATGTCTTCCCTAATGGCATCCGCAATCTTAATGCAGCACGGCATCGAACCGATCTGTCAGTTTGCTTGCCGCGATCGCAATCAAATTGGCTTACAAGGCGATTTATTGGGCGCTCATGCCTTGGGCATCCAGAATATTTTGGCGCTCACTGGCGACCCGATTAAGGCCGGCGATTATCCCAATTGCAAAGCTGTATTCGACTTAGAATCAGTCCGGCTATTACAAACAATCGATCTACTCAATCGGGGATTCGATCGCAATCAGAAATCTTTACCCGATGGTGCCACCGATTTATTTGCTGGTGCGGCGGTAGATCCCCAATGCAAAAGTATCTCTGGCTTGAAGAGTCGGTTCGAGCGAAAAGTCGCAGCAGGCGCACAGTTTTTTCAGAGTCAATTAATTTCTGATTTCGAGCTGTTAGATAAATTCATGCATCAGATCGCCCATAGTTATCAAAAGCCGATTCTGGCAGGAATTTTTTTACTTAAGTCTGCCAAAAATGCCGAATTTATCAACCGCAACGTACCAGGGGTCGAAATCCCACAGACGACGATCGATCGCTTGGCTCGCTCGTCAGAACCCCTCTTAGAAGGGATGAAAATTGCCGCCGAGCAAGTCCGGTTAGCGCGAGATCTCTGTCAAGGGGTACATCTGATGGCTGTCAAGCGTGAAGATCTAATCCCCCAAATTCTCGATCTCGCGGGGATTCCGCCGCTAGCTCTCTGTCAGACAAAGTTACAATCGATCGATCGACCGGAACTAGTCGGTAAAGATTGAGAAAATCACCTGCAATCGAGACCCCTCCCGCCCGTTTGGATCGGTTAAAATAGAATAGCAAAAGACCCTGCGCTCGTCTTTATGAAATTCGATTATCAGCTCGATTTCACCAAGATTGATTTCCGTCAGCATCCCGAACTCTACGCCATCGGAAAAGGCGAACAAGGCGTGTTGATGGTAGAACCATACAAGAGCGAAATCTTACCTTATTGGCGATTTAAGACACCAGAGATCGCACGGCAGTCAGCCGATAAGATTTACGACCTGTTCTTGGCGTATAAGGAACGCGAAGATTTTGTGGGCATGGACATGGCGCGCAAGTTTCTGCAGATGGGCTACACGCGATCGAGACGCTATGCCAATCACAAATCAGGGCGTAAATATGCCCCAAATTCTAAGGAAATATTGCCACGCGAAGAAGACTCAATCAAGGCAGAATCGGCAAAGATATTTTATGAAAAATGGCAGCAGGCAAAAGTAGATCTTAAATATCTAGAGCTAGCTCAGCAGCATCAAGAATTATACAAAAAGACTAATCGAGTGTAGCAACTATTTATTTAGAAAATAAATCCAGGAAGCTCTCTGTCAAACTGTCGAGCTGGAGTACCCGGCTCAAAGGTGGACTGGAAAGTAAAGCCAGCGCAAGATCCCTCAGCTGAATTATGCAGTCCAATAGTTCGTTCGATCTTATGGTTTACCTTCATCACGCTCGTTACTAACTCTTGGATGTTGCGATGACATGGCAGCATGGATCGACGAGTCGAATTTAGGAACACTACCGTGGAAATGCTCGACAAAAATCCGCGCCATCGCTGCCGCACCGCCTGCCCCACCAATCCGCTCCAATCCGTTTACCCGACAGCGTTCTAGATAATCTCGATCGAGCAAAGTTTGCCGCACGGCTTGTGCAGCGAGAGTGATTGTTTCCACATTCGCAGGTTGAGTACCGATAGTTTGAATCGACGCACCCAACAGGCGCATTTGCGCTTCGGCAAATGTATAGGTAAACTGAGGGCCAGCGCCAGGAAATTGAATTATCGGTTTACCCAAGCCTACTGCTTGCTCGATCGCAGTTCCCGCCATGCCGACAACTAGATCGCATTGCTGGAGGATATCGGCAAAAGCATCGCAAAAACAGCGGATTTTAACGTCGTGTTGAGGGTGAATCAGATAACCCAAATCTTGATATTTCCAGCCACGTTCTTCGGCTAATTGTTGTAGGGGAAACATCCCATTTTCGTCGGGGTTGAATAAATTTGGTGTCACAGCGGCACGAAACTGAATCCCATCGGGAAATAATGGTGTCGTCGCGATCGCGAGATCCAAAAGTAACTGTAAATTATGCCCTGCTTCTGGCAATCTACTTCCTGGTAAGAGTGCGATTAAGGGTACATTGGCTAATAATTGTAAATCCTTGCCGGTTGCTTCAAGGGCATCCATCGCGGGAAAACCGACAAATATTGCTTTGGCATAACCCAGATCGTTTAACATTTTAGCTGTATATCGATCGCGGGTAAAAATCTGCTGACAGCGATCGGATTTGAGCAACCAATCTGTTAACAATGGAAACTTCATCCGATGTTCGTAATATGCCGAACTCGATACGATAAATGCGGTATAAGGTTTACCCGCGAGATAGGCACCTAGTAACACGACAACATCCCCGATCGCAAAAATTGAGACACAATCTCGGCCATAATTACGAATAGCTTGAATCTGTCGCCAGAGTAGCGTCAATAATCCAGATTTAATATCTGCTAATAATTTCAATCGATCGTTATATACAAAGCCACCAGATGGTAAAGCTTCAGTCGGCCCGATAATCTTTATCCCAAAATTTCGATAAGCATTACCTTGTCCCACGATCGGCATCGCACCAATTTCTAAGTGCGGTTGTTGTTGGCGCAAAGCTTTAACAATTTGGATACCATGTAGATCTTCTCCATGTCCGTTACTGATAAATAAAACTTTTTGATGCTTGGTTGTCGATTGAGTATCGTTCATCAAATTTAATGGCTAATGAGGTAGAGATTTAAGCTTTGTCCTAATAATTATTCTCTATATTTAGATTCGATCTTGCTGAGCTTAAATCTAGATTGTGGGCAGTGCCCACCCTACGAATTGCTAAGATTTTATGAGGTTAGTATATAAGCTTTCGGTCTGAATCAACATGCGATCGAGTGCAAAATATTCCTCATATCGTCTGCGCCCATTGTGCGCGAATTTATCGACTAATTCGGGTCGATCGAGTAAATATTGTAACTTTTCGGCCAAACTATCGACATCTTGCGGTGGAATAATAAATCCAGTTTCACCATCGGCAACCTGTTCGACGATCCCACCGATCGATGTACCGATGACTGCTTTTTGTTGTGCCATTGCTTCCGCACAAGCGAGACTACATGCTTCCTGTAAAGACGGTAAAACGAAGAAGTCAAATAATTCAATTAATTGAGCGATATTATTAATATATCCAGTGAAAGTAACTCGATCGGCAATGCCTAAGTCACGAGCTTGTTGTTTGAGTTGTTGTTCTAAATCGCCTACTCCAGCAATAACTAGCCGCAGATTCGATCGATCTTTTGAGACTCGGGTGAAGGCTTGTATTAGATAAGTTAAACCTTTAGCTTCCGATAGTCTGGCTACCGTTCCGATAATAGTTTGGTTGCGAGGATCGAGCTGAAATCGATCGGCTAAAGCTGCTACTTGAATCGGATCGATCGTGGGCGTTGCTACGCCATTATATATTAATTGAAGTTTGGCTGGATTCATGCCTAACTTTAGCAAAATATCTGATTCCGCCTGACAGACGGTAATTACTCTCGTCGCCCAAAGATTGGCAAATAAACAGGCTAATCGATAACTAACTTCACTCGAAGCACCATGATAGCCATGTACTGTAAAGACGATCGGCAGTTTGGGAAATAACAGCCGTGCGGGGATAATTAGTTCGTGTGCGCCGTGAACGTGAATCAGATCGATCGGTTGGCGTTTTTGAGCGGCTTTAATTCCAGCAATGAGTTCGCGCAATCCTTTAAAGAAATTGCGTTCCCAGGCGGTAAATTCATGATAGGTAAGCTGTTGTTCGAGAAATGGTTGCAACCCTTTTCCAGTTGGAGCTAACACCGTGATGAGGTGTCGGTGTTGGAACTCAGTAACGAGACTTAAAGCTTGTTTTTCCGTACCACCCTGATTGAGGTAGGGTAATATATAAACTAGATGTTTCATCAAATAGCGAACATAATTAAAAACAATGTTATGTAGAGCTATGGATGGTGGGCAGTGCCCACCGATACCAGAAAGAATCTATAAATACTTTTCTACAGCACCACTAAATTCTTCATAGGGTTTAACCCCAACTAAGGTTTCGACTAATTCACCTTGTTTGAAGAACATCACGGCGGGGATACTTCTGAGTCCAAAGCGTTTGGCGATCGGTTTGTTATTATCGATATCTAGCTTTGAAATTTTGGCGCGATCGCCATAATTATCTGCTAGTTTATCGATTAGTGGTGCGACTAGTTTACAGGGGCCACACCAAGTTGCCGTACAATCAACAACTAATAAAGTTTCTGTTGTCAGCAGTGCATCGAATTCGGTTTCATCTTGAATAAATGTCGCAGTACCCATCTGGATGTTTTTAACCTCGGTATATTATATAAATGTTGAAATCGGGCGGTAAAAACTACCAGTCGATCGAGCAATATAAGTGATTACTTTAGTGCCTTCAATATTCCTGGCTCGGTTTGAATCGGTACGATATCGAGCATGTCGGGAGTCGCACAATATTTGAGATCGGCATGACATTCGAGTCGCAGCAACCTTTGTCCGTGACTGGCCAGGTGAAAGAGTCCGAGTAAATCAGCTTGCCACTGACGATATAGCGCGATCGCAGCAACAAGTTCATCGTTACCAGCTAATTCTACCAGGGGTAGATTTAATTTCGTCACTAGGCGATCGGCGATCGCGCCAGCACAAACGGTATCTTCTAGCGAGTAATCACCCTCCCAACCCGATCCTACCAGCCAAACAGTTTCTGGCTGCTGGGAGATGACGTAATCGACGATCGCTTCCCGATTGGTGATAGCCCCTGCGAGGACGATTTTGGCATCCTGCACGCGTTGTAAGGTGCGAGTACCATTGGTGGTACTGATAAATAACCGTTTGCCCTTTACTGTATCTGGCGTACAATCTAGCGGCGAATTACCGAGATCGCAACCTGCCACTTTCGCACCACCCCGTTCGCCACCGCGCAAGCGAAGTTCTGGTGCCCACTGCTCGCTGACGTGCATCAGTTTTTCCATATCGCTAAAGACTTGGACGGCTTCGGCTCCAGCATCAAGTGCAGCCGCCATCGTCGATGTCGCTCGGAGTACGTCGATCGCGATCGCACAAACTGGCAGTTCGCCTGTGGGCGTGCGTTCTGGGGTGTGGTAAGTATATAGTTTCACAATTTATATATCGATCGAATAAAGTTGTGCTGATGTTGGATTAACCACACATTCGCTCACCTCATCTTAATCCGAAACGGTGTAACGGTTTCGATCGGACGCGATCGCCCAATCGCCAGGATAATAATTAAATAACTTGTAATTCCTCCTTTGGTAGGGGCAATTCATGAATTGCCCCTACCAAAGATTGAGGTGAGAGTGGATCTGCATTTTATTAAATCCTCATTACTTAGCTATTCGGATCGAGATCGAAGATTGAGTTGCCAGCGAGATCCATTAGCACCAACTTACTGTCGTTTTCTGCGTTCGGCTAATTGCAACAGGACTTGTTGATGTTTCTCGCGGGTAATCGGGTAAAAATAAGCCAGAATTACGCCACCAATTAGCGAGATGGTCGGAATCGGGCCGATCGCCAATCTAATTGCTAACAATACTGCTGGTGGTTGAACTGGTGCGGCAACTGCCTCCGTCGGATGAATATATCCCGTCCATTCCAAGCTCTGTAAAATTACCGCTAAGGCAACGCCCAAACAGATTTTTTGCAAAAACACCATGAAGCTATAAAATAACCCCTCGCGGCGCTGTCCGGTTTCGAGTTCGTCTAGCTCGATCACATCTGGCAACATCGACCACGGCACTAGATAAGCCGTAGACACCCCCAATCCAGCCATAATGGCCAAGAAGTACAAAGCCGCATTTTGACCTGGCTGGAGTAGAAATAAACCCGCCTGGGAGATCATCCAGAACCCAGAACCCATAAAGTAAACTGCTTTTTTGCCGACCTTTTCACTGATACGACTCCAAACCGATAACATCCCCAGCGCAGTACCCTGAACTGCCAAAATAATCAGCGGTGAATCTGCTTGCGGTAAACCCATCCAACTCACGGCAAAATAGGGAATAATCGCAGCGGTAAGTTGGAGACTAAACCACGAGCACAGATAAATGCCGACAACAAATAAGAACGGACGATTTGTAAATACCGATCGCAATTGATCTTTGAGCGGCAGCGAGGCAGTCTCCTCCACTCTCGCCGCTTGATATCGACCGACTAATTCCGCTCTGGAGCGCGTACCCCATACACAATAGAAAATCGGAATTACCGAAATAATCGCACAAATAATCCCGATCGTCAGATATTGTTGCGCCGGATCTTTGACGGTTTGAAAGACAGTCCGTGCGATTAATAGCGCGAAAATACTCGCTCCCAAAGAGAAGGTAAACCGAAAGCTACTCAAACTAGTACGTTCGTTATAATCTTCCGTCAGCTCTGCTGTCAGTGCGGTGTAGGGGAGACTGTACATCGTAAAAAATGTCCCTAACAACATCGACACCAGCGTATAAAAAACGAATAATCCCCACTGATTGGTTTCGGGGAACGGAATCAACCACTGGCAGATAAACAACAACCCAAAGGGAATCGCCGCAAATAGCATCCACGGATAACGTCGCCCCCATTGCGATCGAATTTTGGGGCCAAAGACATTACCCCGATCGCTTAAAATACCGATAAAGGGATCGATACAAGCATCCCAGACCCTGACTACCAACTGCGTCGCGCCTGCCAACCCTGGTGCTAAATGCGCCACGTCGGTAAAAAATGGCGATAGATAAGACAATAGCAAAATGCCGACGATCGCGCCCCCAATATCGCCCGATCCGTAGGCAAGTTTGGTACCAAACGTCATTTTTTCGATCGGCGGTAAGGTCGGTTCGGCATCGAGATGATTCATAGCAGCTAATTTGCTCTGAGCAACGGGGATGGGTGTTAGACTCGCTCTGGCGATCTGCCCATCAACTTACCATTAAACAGCGATCGCGGACGAACGGTAAAATAATGAAGATGTTGTAATATGTTGCCCGAATTATCGTTAATTTAGTTATATTAGGAGTAATGAAATGCTGTTTCATAACTCCCAATTTTTAGAAGTAAGCTATGTCACAAACTGTTGCCGAGCTGATGAATCGCGATCTTCTAACTGTAACTCCCACAACACCACTGTCAGAAGCAATCCGTCTCCTAGTCGATCGACAAATTAGTGGTTTACCCGTAGTTGATGAAACTGGAAAGTTAGTCGGGGTAATTTCTGAATCCGACTTAATGTGGCGCGAAAAAGGTCTCGATCGACCGCCATATATTATGTTTTTGGACAGCGTAATTTATCTCCAAAATCCGGCTCAACACGATCGCGATTTGCACAAAGTTTTAGGTCAAACAGTTGGCGAAGTAATGACGGCTGGGGCGATCTCGATTACCGCCGATGCAACTCTCCCGGCTGCTGCAAGAATCATGCACGATAAGAAAATTCATCGGTTACCCGTCGTCGATGCTGACGATCGGCCGATCGGAATTATCACTCAAGGTGATATCGTTAGAGCGATCGCGGCAGATGAGCTGGCTTGAGGGTCTATAGCTGTTTAGGCACAAGCATCCTGCGTCTCGATATTTCGTACCGATTGTGTCGGCACTAAAATTTCATCCTCTGCCCAGCGATCGATAAATGCAATAACCGATCTTTTACTCATCGTACCTGTTGAAATAAGTCGTGGTGCTCCAAAGCCGATCGCATATTGTAGTAAAACCTTTCGCTCGAGCTTCTATGACATGTCATTAAGCAATCGGAAATGACGACCTAGATCGACTGTCTTCAAACACATGCCAACAGATTACGAATCTATTGTAAAAGAAAATATCTTAGATAACGATCTTTTCCTACAAGCAACATTCACCGGACATCAGCAAGGAGCATCAGTTCCTTATCTAAAACTGATCGTTAGACCATTAGTAATCAAATCTGAATATCATCTTCAGTTTGAATTTCACAGCGCGAGTAAAGTAATACACAAAAATCACAAAGTTATCGAGATTGCTAACGAGATCGACGACCTACTAAAACTATCATTCAAAAATATCTACATCAAAACAAGACAGCGAGATATTCAAGTCCAAATAACTAAGAAGGGCAAAGCTCTAATCAGAGAACATCAAACTTTAGGTCAACAAGAGATTAACCTCGCACACGATCGCAATAAACCGAGACTAATTTCAGCTAACGAACATCCAGATTATCTCAAAGCCATTGGCTTTATGACCCAAGATGGTGTCATGAAAGCAAGTATGCAAGGTAAATTCAAGCAAGTAAATGAGTTCTTAAAAAATATCGAACAGACGGGAGAACTAGCGAATTTAAGCAAACCGATCCATGTTGTCGATTGTGGCTGCGGCAATGCTTATCTGACATTTAGTACTTATTACTACCTCAATGATGTTTTAAAGTTACCTACTCACTTAACTGGAGTAGATATTAATGCCGAATGCATGAGCAAACATGATGGGACGGCAAAAAGATTGGGCTGGGACAAGATTAATTTTGAAGTAAACAATATTATCAACTTTAAACCTGCAACATCACCTCAAATCGTTCTCGCTTTACATGCTTGTGATACGGCGACCGACGATGCACTCGCTCAAGCAATAAAATGGCAAAGTAATCTGATCTTTAGCGTACCCTGTTGTCATAACAACCTGCAAACTCAACTCGATCGATACACCAATCCAGCAATCTTCGAACCCGTTTGTCAGCACGGTATTTTGCGCGAGCGTTTAGCTGATATTTTAACAGATACATTCCGTGCCCTATTACTTAATATCATGGGCTACAAAGTTAATGTCATCCAGTTTATATCTTCAGAACATACGGCAAAAAATATTATGATTCGGGCTGTGCGATCGAGTTCGAGTAGCGATCGAGCCAATGCGATCGAGCAATATCTAAATCTCAAACAATTTTGGCAAGTACAGCCTTATCTCGAACAGTTATTGGTAGATAATCGGTTATTGGATGGCGAATTATCTAGCAAGGATAGTTCATTTGGCGAATTACGTGTTTAAGATTGAGAGTTAAAACCGCAGCTAGATCGACAAAACCTGCCTGTTTGGATCTCTAGTGATGTAAGATCCCCGACTTCTTCCGAGAAGTCGGGGATCTGGCGGAGATCGTTCGGTAAATTGAGTATTATGTATCTCTCTACGAAATCGCGCTCCGCAAACTCCGACAAAAAGTATCGATCGCCTGTAGCCCCTCAGCAGGCGTACCCTCTGCCAACCGCTTTACCATCGCGCTGCCGACAATTACCCCGTCTGCGCCCCATTGTTGCACCTGATGGGCATGTTCTGGCGCGGCAATCCCAAACCCGATCGCGATCGGTTTATCCGTAACAGTGCGTAGATTTGCCAGGATATCCCCGACCCTACTTTCTAGACCCGATCTTACTCCCGTTACCCCCGTAACGCTGACTAAATAAATAAACCCCTGCGACTTAGCCGCGATCGCGATAATTCGCTCCTGTGAACTAGTCGGCGCAACTAACAAAATCACTTCGATCCCGATTTCCGCTGCTGGGACTAACAATTCTTCCGCTTCTTCCAAGGGTAGATCTGGTACTACCAAGCCTTTGACTCCAGCCGCTGCAATTTGGCTCAAGAAGTTGCGGATGCCCTTATTCAGGATGGGGTTGTAATAAGTAAATAAAATAATCGGCGCTTTAATCTGGGGACTGATTTCCGCCACCATCTGGATTACATCATCCAACTTCACACCCTTGGCTAGCGCCCGCGTCGCCGCCGCTTGAATCACCGGGCCATCTGCTAACGGATCGGAATAGGGTACGCCTAACTCGATCAGATCTGCACCCGCTGCATCCAGAGTTTTGAGCGCTTGAGCTGTCGTTGCTAAGTCAGGATCGCCAGCGGTGATGAAGGGAATCAGGGCGCACTGTTGGCGATCGCGTAATGACTGAAAACAACTAGAGACAGAATACATGTTTAAAATTATGAATTACGAATTAGGAAACTCAACCGAATTTATGTTTTTTTGTTAGCTTTTTGCTGCTTTTCTTGCTCGATTTCGGCTTGCAATGTGGCTAATTGTTCGGGAGTGAGATCGTCATAGCGTTTTTGCAACACAGCCTCTTCATATTCCTGGCGCTGCCGATCGTAAGTCATATTTTTGGTTGCAACCCGAAATATATAACTAAACGACCATGCCAAAACGATGGCAACCAACAGCAGTTGGCTCCAGATGCCCGCATCGATATTATCCAATCCTGCTGACTTTAAACCCAGGTATCCAGCACCACCGATCGCAAAGACAACGACCCCGATAATCAATACATCAATTCTCCGCATGCGCTAAGTCTAAGCCTCGATTTCGCGGCGTTTGGGTCGAAGGTTGAGAAATGGTGCCAGTAGAATCATCCCCGGGAACAGGAAAAATACTAGAAAGTACATCAGTAGTCGTTCGATCGAACTAGCAACATACCAGCGGTTCTGGAGATATAGATATAGCATCCCCGGCAATACCAATAGGTAAGCCCCGCTTAAAGCCAGATATAACAACGCGACTATCATAAGGTGTCTGTCTGCTTGATTCAATCTCTATTCTACCAGCCTTCTGGATGTGTCTGTTGGCAAATGATGTCCATGCAGCAATTCTCATTGTGGAAAATAGCTGGCCAAACCCATGATAGTCAGGTACTGTGAATGGGATGAGGGAGAAGAGTAAGAGGCGCAGCATCGCCGCCTCACTTGTATGATTCAGGGTCTAGAGCTAGATTTACCCCTCAATACCAGTTGAAATTCCCTAATGAGAATTGCTGCTAACGATCGCTGGCGATCGACATTTCTTCCAAATGATGCTGTTCGCTTTGCGGGGTGGAACGGCACTCGCCAATTTCTTTGAGTCGCTCGCTCAAACTAGTTACTTCTAACTCTGACGGTGGCGTGACAATCTGGAGGGCAGCAGCATCGCGGTTGAGGCATTGTCGTCCGCGTTGAATGGCTTGGATGAGATCTTTTAATTGATACTCCATATTGTGTAATACCCGATCGGCATACTCATCCGCACCAGCTTGAATCTGCTGGCATTCTGCCACTATTTCTTGGCGCATCCGCTCTAGTTCCCGAGCGTGACAATCGCGCGCCTGCTCAATTTCTAACAGTGTTTGTTGCCGGAGTCGATCGCATTCAGCAATTGCCAGTTGTCTGATATATGTGGCTTCTTGCTCGGAACGATCGACGATCCCTAATTCATTGGTAACTAGATCGGCACGTTGATGTGCCTCCGCGAGAATATACTGGACTTGCTGTTGAGCTTCTTGGACGATCTGATGCTTGTATTGCAGGATTTCTTGAGCCGTTGTGACTACCTCAGGTAAGCTCAAGCGAATCGCGTCGATTTGCTCTAATAATGCTTCCTCCTCCACCATCGTTTTCCCCGTCAATGGTACGCGGGGACTGCTCAATATTCGCTCTTCCAATCGATCGATCGCCTTAAAGATGTCTGGAGCGTCAACCCCGCGCGGATGAACCTCGGTTTCGGGTGTGTCCAAATTTTGCAATAGACTCTGTTGTCGATCTTCGCGAGTGTTGGAGCTGCTACTGTCTAAGAGTGTTTGGTGGATGGACTGTTGTAACATTGGTATAGCTCTGAAGCAATATGAGTTGGCACGAGACGCTCGATCGATCCGTTAAATCTAGCAATTTCTTTAACGATGCTACTGCTAAGGAAACCATACTCGGTTGAGGTGGCTAAAAATACTGTTTCGATCTCAGTGGACAAGGTTTTGTTGGTATGCGCCATTTGTAGTTCTTTCTCAAAATCAGAGAGAACTCTCAATCCTCTGAGCAGTACTTTTGCACCGATCAGATGAGCATACGTCACAGTCAATCCGTCGAAACTATCTACTTCTACTTGCGGTAAATGTTTGGTAGCAGTGCGGATCTGATATAGGCGTTGTTCGACGGAAAATAATGGCGTTTTACCTGGATTTCGTAAGACTGCCACTACCAACCGATCGAATAGCTTACTCCCCCGTTCGATAATGTCTAAATGACCTAATGTAATTGGATCGAAACTACCAGGGTAAATAGCGATTGTCATTAGCGAGCGTTGTTTGGTGGTAAGCGGTTGAATCTTCGATCGAATAGTTTAAACTCGCTCGCTCATATTTTGCTCGACAGAGAATAAAAGTTAAACAGTTTTCAATCTTTGGCGGAAAATCTTTATTTAACTTAACTTTTAGATAAGAGCTATTTCACTAACGAGCAATAATTTCGATCGATTTCGGTGTCAATAGTGACGCTAGCTCGCTGGCTCAGGCGGCAAACCGGTTGCTAGCAGTTAGAGGTACGAAATAACACTGGCAAAATTATAAGGATAATTTGAGATTTGTGGTGAATATTTTTATAGTTTCTTTATAGTTTCATATCGTTCTATGTATTTATGAAAGATCGCATTAATTTTGACACGCTCGTAAGCTCCTTACTGAGTCGAAGCCATCGACGCATAATAAAAAGATGTACTAGCAAGCGCTAATACATCTTTAATATATCTCGATAAATCCGATCGGTCTGTGTTCTATCGATCTATCGACTCGACAATTTTGTGTTGACGAAAAGAAATTCTAGAATTCCATTTCCGCAGCTTGAACGCGCTCGACCTGTTTCTTTTTGAGCACCAGTAAGACTTGCGATAGCATAATCATAAAGACAAATGCCATCAAACCCAGAATCCGATCGGGATTTTGCAAGACGATTTCAATATCTTTTTGACCGAAACCACCGACATTAGGATTATTAGTCAGTGCTTGTCCGGCAGTTACCGCAGCACCTTTAGCAATTAGCAATTCGGGGCCAGCCGGAATTTTGTCGATAACTGCATCACCTGTAGCAGGTTGAATGGTGACTTGCGTGCTACCATCTTCTTGTTTGGCGATCGTCTGCACGTTACCAGCAACAGAAGCAGTGTAAACGGTGTTATTGCTTTTTTCACCAGTTGGATACACCTGGCCGCGTCCGCGATTAGCACCAACGTGAATTTGGTACTTACCAAAGTAGATCCCTTTCTCGGTCTTAGGATTGGGTGATAGTACGGGGAAGATGATTTCTTGATATTTATCGCCAGGTAACGGCCCGATGATTACCGTATTTTCATTACCTTCACCGTAGGGCTGGAAGTATAGCCCTTGGGTCTTTTCTTTCATTTCGGGTGAAAGACGGTCTTCAGGGGCGATTTTGAATCCCTCTGGTAGCATTAGTACCGCACCAACGTTCAATGGCCCTTTTTCGCCATTGGCAGTTACTTGTTGGATACTCTGGTCGTAAGGAATTTTGACGACGGCCTCAAATACGGTATCGGGTTTCACCGACTGAGGTACTTCGATTTCGGTAGGTTTAGCAGCTAAGTGGCAGTTGGCACACACGATTCTACCCGTTGGTTCGCGGGGAGTAATCGGATAGGTTTGTTGCGCCCAAAAGGGATAAGCGGCGGCGGACTGAGGTACTGCAATATCGGTGGCAAATACGATCCCAACACTAGCCAAGATGACGACTAAAGCTTTGGTCAGCAGTCGCTGGCTACGTTGCCAGAGTAAAGATAAAGTTAATTTCATGGTTTAAGGATGACAGACGAAGAAAACTAAATAATATACAGATTTTTTGAGAGTGGAGCCTGGAGAGCGAACAGCGAACAACAAACAGTGGATAGTTAAACAGTGCTTAACTCATATCTACTGACTTTCTAATCGCTTATCCTCATCCCTAATCCCTAATCCCTATTTATGCCCACCAAGCGGGTTCGTCTGTGCGGAAGTCGGTTTCTGTCCAAGGAGTGAGCGAGACGGTATCGTTTTCCGTGACTGCGGCGTGAGCGAGGGGAAGAGATTTCGGCGCTGGGCCACGAACCATTTTGCCAGTGCTATCATATTGAGAACCATGACAGGGGCACATGAATTTGTTCTCAGCGACATTCCATGGAACCACACAACCGAGGTGAGTACAGATCGCGTTAATCCCATAGTTAACCACGGTGCCACCGTCAGCAACGATGATATAAGTAGGATCGCCTTTCAATCCTTGTGCTAATGCGCGATCGCCGACAGCTTTACCAGCTATAAACTCACTCACCTTAAGATCGTTACCTTTGGCATCTTTGGCCGTCGCACCACCACCAGCAGCACCGCTTGCAGGCGGCACAAAGTAGGCGACAAAGGGGTAAGCAGCACCGAGAACCATCCCAGTAATGGTACCAAAGGTGAGTAAGTTCATAAATTGGCGACGACCGAGATCTGGTACGTCAGCGGAACTAGAAAGTTGAGCCATAAACTAAACTGGATGAGGTGAATTTTTTTCTATTAACGTTATTAGTTTAACCGTTAGTGACAAGCTAGGTCGAGGATCGAAATGCTCTTTTTACTTGGTAGACGTGGCGCTACAGGACTAGGGTTAGCAGTTGGGGATCGGTTTTTCTAAATGAAGATCGATCGCGGATCTCTACACTTTATCATCCCGGTTGGGTCAGGAGATCGATCGCGTGGCGATCGTGATTGAGTTCGGCGAGATCGAGCGCCGTCAAACCCCCAGGATTTTTGCAAGTGCGATCGGCTCCAGTGGCAAGTAATAATTTGATGATGGTCATGTTGTGGCAATGCGTCGCCCACATCAGTGCGGTTGCGCCAGAGTCGTCGCGAACATCGAGATCGGCACCAACGGTAATTAGCGATCGAACTAATTCGATTTCGCCTTTGATAACTGAGATAATTAGGGGCGTTTGGCCATCCTTAAGCGTTTGTTGCGGCGAAATACCTGCTGCTAATAATAGCTGAGCGATTTCTGAAGCACCATTAACTATTGCCACTCCGAATGCCGTGATGCCCTGCTGATGAGCTGTCAGATCCGGTCGAGCGTCTAAAATTAGCTTCACGGCTGCTAAATGACCGTGTAAAGCGGCTAAAACTAGGGGTGTATCGCCCCAACTAGTGATGAGATCTGTTGTCGCTCCATGACCGAGCAGCAATTTCAGCAGCTCCGTATTACCTTCGATCGCCGCTAGATGCAGCGCGGTTTCTAAGTCTTGAGATTGACGGTTTGGGTCGGCTCCAGCAGCTAAGAGCATCGCGACGATTTCTGTGTTGACAGCAGATGTAGCGGCGATGAGCGCAGTCCAACCATCGTGATTTTGGCGATTTAGATCTGCTCCAGCTTGGATTAAGGGTTTAATCAGGTGGACGTAGCTGCGTTCGGCCGCAATAATTAATAAACTATCCCCTTCATTATCGAGATCTTGCGGATTTGCCCCAGCAGCTAATAACAAATCGAGTAGCGCCATATCTCCAGGTGCGGGGATGAGCATCAGTGGCGTTTTGCCATCGCTGCGCCGATAATGAACGTCGGCACCCGCAGCAAGTAATTGGCAAATAATTTGCAGATGATTTTGCACGATTGCGATGTTGAGCGCGGTATCGCCATCCCGATCGATCTGCCGGACATTGGCTCCCGCCGCGATCGATAATGCTACGATCTCCTTGGCACCTACTAAAGCAGCACCCATCAGCGCGTTACTGCCATCTTCATTGGTGGCATCGATATCGGCACCGCTCTCTAATAATCGCTCGTAGACATCGATTTTATTGGCGGCGGCAGCAAACATTAATGCCGTAGTCCCATACTGACGACGATGGAGATTGAGATCCGTACCAGCCGCAATTAGGAGATCGACGATTTGCACGAACCCCCGTTGGGCAGCAAACATCAGTGCGGTAGTACCCTGGGAGTCAGTTGCATTAACTTGGGCACCTTTGACTAGTGCTGTTTGGACTTGACGATCGTTACCCAGTCTAGCTGACTGGATGAGCGAGAGATTGAATCGATTGGATGTCATGATAAATTTCGGCAATCGAGCAGTCCATAAATCTTACAGTGCTCGATTTTCTGTGAGAAAGGCTTCGCCAACGAATTATATGCTAACTTTTATAAATATTCTTAGACTTATTCGGTAATTTTTTTTGCTCTTATGGACTTCATCCCCACCACGCTCAAACCATATCTCAATTTCATTCATCCACCGCTGATGTGGATTTTGCTGGCAACTTCCTTATATGCAGGGTATTTAGGCTGGCAGATTCGGCGCACGCGGACGGCAACTGGGGACGAAAAGAAACAGCTTATCCAAGGCAAATATAATCTACGCCATTATCAATACGGCTCGATCGTCTTGGCGATTATGGTGTTAGGCTCGATCGGCGGTATGGCTGCTACTTATATCAATAATGGTAAATTATTTGTCGGGCCACACCTCCTAGCAGGTTTGGGCATGACTGGCTTAATTGCTGTCTCTGCTTCGTTGTCTCCCTACATGCAAAAGGGTCATGATTGGGCGCGCTACAGTCATATCGGCATCAATCTAGTTATCGTCGGTCTCTTCGGCTGGCAAGCGCTCTCGGGTGTCGAAATTCTGCAGCGGATTATTAGTAAAATGTAGCAGTGGATGGTGACTAACGTCAGTTCGGGATCGGAATCGATCGTCGGGTGCTTGAATTGGGGGCGCAGATCGGTGTCTCAGCTTAAATTCTTATCCCGAACTTACGTTAGCTAAATAACCCAAGTTGCTACCTACTAGAACGCCAACGATTGAAATCGTGGCTAATGTTGCAAAGTCCGCCTTCGCGGACTAGTTTATTAGTCCGCGAAGGCGGACTTTATACTCCGAGGAGCGGTTTCTAACCGCTTAGGTTATAGGTAGCAACTTGGGTTAAATAATATAATTCGTGACTTCTCCCTGTGAGGCTTGCCAACTGCGAGCATCATAGTAAAGATCGGCGAGGGAGATGCTGGCGAGAGCAGCTTGGAGTTTTTCGTTGAGTCTGCGCCAGACCATCAGTGCGACCCAATCGGCGGCGAGACTGGCATTAGCGACTTGGGGTGGTAATGGTTCGATCGATTCACCAACGGCAGTTAAGATGTCGTTTAGAGAAATTTGGCTGGGGTTTTTAGCTAATTGATAGCCGCCATGTGCGCCCCGAATAGACTTCACTAGCCCCGCCCGTCGCAACTCGATGAGTAATTTTTCGAGATAGGGTGCGGGTAAATATTGACGTGTAGCGATCGCATTGACAGAGGCTGGGCCATAACTAGGTTGTAAACTAAGATCTAGCATCGCTTTCACACTGTAATGCCCGCGCGTTGTCAATTTCATGATGATATGTGGCTGTTCGGGAACGAGTATAAACGCTCGTTCCTATTCGCCGATGGGGGTTAGGAGCATTTGTCGACTTGTTAGCTAACGCCCGATCGAGCCAACGATCGAACTTTAGCCGTTACCTCTTAATTCATTCATGATAGCAACTCTCCCACATCTAGCAATCGAGATCTTACCAGAAAATATCCCGATATTTATTGGCGTCGATCGGAAATTCAGTGACTATTCAACCACCGATCGAAGCAATGCCCGATTGCTTGCTCGGGCGTTTAACCATGGGGCATTCATCGCACACAATCCATAATTCATAATTTAGATCGGCTTTAACTTTACAATTTCTGTTAAGTAACGTTTCACTCAAAAAAAAGATGGTATTTTAGATCGAGACGGTTAACAAACTTGCTCTTGTCAGTGTACTATGGAGTTAAGTGCTAATAGCAACCTCGATAACTAATCGCAGGTCTAGTTTAGCAAAACCGCAACGCCGGATAGCGTTAGATCCTCTAGTTTTAAATCTAAGTTGATGAGTAATAAAAAAACTATTGAGCCTCTAGTAGGCGAAGAACTACTTCAAAAAGTCAAAGAACTCGGTAGTGCGAGCCGAGAAGATAAAGCGCGGGAATGCGGCTACTTCACCGAAACTAAGAACGGTGTCGAGCGCGTTAACATGATGAAATTTCTCAACGCGCTACTCGATGCAGACGGTGTGCAGTTAGATAGTAAAGCTGTTGGTGGCGGTCGTGGCGGTCGCAGCGCTAGTTACAAAATCACCGTCCAATCAAATAATAATCTTTTGATTGGTGCTGCATACACCAAGCAAATGGGACTCAAGGAAGGAGACGTATTTGAAATCTCCCTAGGGCGGAAACACATTCATCTCAAACAAATCGATAAAAACGGGGATGAGGCAGAATAGAGCATAATGCTCGATAACTGCGAATGTGACAGCGACGACCGTCGCATTCGCAAAAATATTCAGATGACAACGACAATGAAATCGATCGGTCGAACGATCTATCGATCGGGAAGTCGGGATTTTCCCACATTGCTAGTAAATCTAGGTTGCTAATGTAGTAATCTGAGATTTGCTAGCTTTATCTGCTCCTTAGGGAGAGATATTTGTATAGTTTTTAACTTATACCTAATTTCATGTCGCGGATAAAAGTTCGGCAACACGTTAATCCTTTAAGTATTATCTATCGACAGCCACCGATTTTCCCCGATTGGACGGAAATTTATAGCGATTTGTCCTTACCCATTCATTTAGATATCGGCTGTGCCTGGGGACGATTTCTGCTACAAATGGCGCAGCAAGATCGATCGTGGAACTATCTGGGAATTGAAATTCGGGAAGCTTTAGTCGTCCATGCCAATCAGAAACGGGACGAAATCGACTCGACTAATTTACATTATGTGTTTGGAAATATCAATACTTCCCTCGATCGACTCCTGGCATCGCTCCCACCGGGTAAATTGCAACGGATTAGCATCCAATATCCCGATCCGTGTTTCAAAAATAGACATGCCAAACGGCGGGTAGTCCAACCAGAATTAGTCAATGATATCGAGCGGTATCTTCCCAGTGGTGGCCAAGTGTTTCTCCAATCCGATCTCGAATGGGTAGCACAGGAAATGTGCGATCGATTTAGCGAAAATCCAGCCTTCGAGCGAACTCAGTCGCAATGGCTAGAACCCAACCCTTTTGGCGTACCGACAGAGCGCGAGGTATCGACATTGAGTAAAGGTTTACCAGTACATCGAGCAATTTATCGGGTCGTGAGTCATTAATTTAGACTGTAAGACCTACCCCTGTTAAGGTGACAAAAGCATGACTAAGTAGTGAGGAGCCGAAAAGTAGCAATATGAGGATGTTTGGGGTCATACTTCTTCTTTGTGGGCGGCTTTTTTGCTCCTCGTGGGGACGACAAGAAACGTTTGAGATTCACATGACTTGCACATGCTCGCAAAAACTCCGCTAACAAAAGCACACTCATGTGTGCAAAAGGTTGCCAATCCTCAGCACAGATCGCAATCTCCATCCCTCGAAAAGTTGACTGGACTTCTTCAACCACATAATAATTGGATAAGCTCGACTCAATTTTTCCGGCACCATGAACATCTTTAAGCGCAGCTTTAACCGTAGATAGAATGTTAAACGCCATCAGTGCTATACAAAAAACGCACAATGCCGCTTTGGGATAACCCAATGTCTTGAGTTCACAATTAAAAGTATCAGTAATAACTTGGAACATCTGTTCGATTTGCCATCGATTGAGGTAAAGATCTGCCACCATGATGGCTGTCACCTCTGTCTGAGGCAAATTAGTTAACACTGTTACTTGTAAATCGCCATGACGAGTTGAGTGTTTCAGTTGAATCGTCACTCGGCGGACAAAAAGACCACTATCGAGTCGAACCTGTTGCTCGAAAATAGTGCCACTGTCATTTTGCCCAACTGCCAATCTTGGTGTTATTTCCGTCCATTTCAAACCCAGGTGCTCTCGAATCACAAAACTGGCTCCATGTGTACTAATACCAGTCAAAAAGTCCTTGGTGCAAAAATTCCGGTCAGCAATCCATACTTGCCCTGCTTTGACCGTTTCGAGCACTAATGGTAGCAACGATCGCTCTTGAGCGTGAGCATCTTCTTCTGGAAATACATCCACGACCATTTCTCGCTGCGGGTCTAGTACCGCGATTGCTTGTCCTGGCAAGGCTCCTGCAACTTCTGGTCGTAATACCTTTAGTCGATGTTCTGTGCCCCCGATATGATTCCCATCAATGATTCTGACTTCGGATCCTGGTAAGACGACCTTAATTGCTTGAGTAAATTCTGTGACTACTGAGGAAAGTTGTTCGCCACTATACCGCACCAATGCCTGAGACAAATTAGGTTCTAGCCCATTGATTTTGGCATACAAGGATACTTTCGACACCCCCACTACTTTCTCGAATGCTTTGTAAGCGGCACCCACTGATGGATAAATCCCGCAGACGACTAAGCTCATGATTCCGACTACGTTTGAGAATAAGAGTTCTCTGGTGTACTGCCGCTCGGCAGTGTCTTCAAACAACCGCTCTAGTTGCTCTGTGGCAAAGATTCTTTCCATAATTGCTCTTACCATCACTGTCAAAGGTGTCTGTTCTACAAATCTCTCAAAGATGTCACTAATCATCTTCAATTCCCTCACTCTGCTTAGGTTTTCAGCTTTCGAGTCAGATTATACTCGGCTTTTATGCCCTTTGAGGCTCTACCAGTACAACAGCTCACCTTAACAGGGGTAACTGTAAGACCCCCGACTTCTGGGAGAAGTCGGGGGTCTGTTTTACACGGCTAGATCATTTAGCTGCCTTGTATACCAACCAACCACCGATCGCAATCCCGATAAAGTTGGGCATCCACCCCGCAAAAAAGGGTGAAATAATCTCAGCTTGTCCTAGCGCCGCAAAAACAAACATCATTAGATAATAGCCAAAAATCAGCAATACGCTCACACCAAAGCTCGTCGCTTTTCCCGTGCGTTGGGGGCGAATACCCGTTGCTGCACCCATCAAACCAAACACGATACAAATAAACGGAAAGGCTAATTGTCGTTGAATCGTTACTGCGACATTGAGGATTTTTTTCTTATCGCCACTGAGCCGGATTGTCTCTGCATAATCGACTAGTTCGGAGACACTCATATCACTAACATTCTTATCTGGTGCGGCTAGATCGAATGGTGATTTGGGTAATTGTAACTGTTGATGTTGAAACGTCACGATGTTGCGGTAGGAGGCATCGGGAGCGATCAGATAAATCGTGCCATCAGTAAACTCCCAAGTATTTTTGGCCTCATTCCAGACCGCCGAGCGCGCATTGAGAATTTGGCTCAAACCCCTGTCTTGCTGCGATCGATCTACAATTGTCAATCCAGTCATGGTTTTACCATCAAATTTCTCGGCATAAAATAATCGCACCAAAACTTGCTCTTTAATCCCATTGCGATCGATTTCTTTGTATTCAGGTACGATAATATTATCTTTTTTAAATGTCGGCTTGTCCTGTTTTAAGGCTTTGGTCAGCGTAATCGTGGCTTGTTGACTCGCTGCGGGTACCAGCCACTCATTAAAGAAAAAGGTCACGCCAGTCACGATCGTACTCAATACTAGTGCGGGTAAAATCAACCGATAGATACTTACCCCGACACTCCGAAAGGCAATAATCTCGCTATCTGCGGAAAATCTACTATAGGTTATCATCCCCGATAGCAGAATCGACATTGGAAAAGAGTAAACCACAAATTGTGGCATTTTGAGTGCCATGACTTCGGCCGCGACCGTCAGCGGCAAACCCGCTTCAGTCACCTGTCTGACAAGATCGAACAAGCTTCCGACCGCCAAAATAATTGAGGAAAATGCTCCCACGCCAAATAAAAATGGCATCAGTAATTGGGTGATGATATATCGATCCATCACGGAAATTCCTGGTAGAAATATCTGCGAAAAACTTGTTTTACCCACAACCCTCTAAAAATTATGAATTATGAATTTCCCGATCGATCGTTGTTCTAATGAATGAGATCTAGTTCACTAGCCCCTAAAATTGAAAATCGCTGCCCAGGTAATATTGTCTCACCAGGGGGTTACTATACATCTCTTCGGTATTGCCAGAGGCGATCACCTGGCCAGCGCTCATGATGTATGCTCGATCGGTAATTGCTAACGTGGCGCGAACGTCATGATCGGTAATCAAGATCCCCATATTGCGATCGCGTAATTGGGCGACGATCTTTTGAATTTCGGCGACGGCAATCGGATCTACACCAGCAAATGGTTCGTCCAGGAATAGAAATTTTGGCCCATTAACGCCAGCAGCTAAGGAACGAGCTAATTCGGCGCGTCGCCGCTCGCCCCCAGATAGCTGACTTCCCAGGCTATAGGCTACTTTTTGAAGACTAAATTCCGAAATCAGATCGTGGATTTTTTGATTCCACAGCTTGCGCGGTACTTGAGTTTGCTCCAGCACCAGCAGGATATTATCGACCACCGTCAGACTGCGAAAGATACTTGGTTCTTGTGCGAGATACCCCACACCTAACCGCGCCCGTTGGTGGATAGATAGACTCGTAATATCCTCATCATCCAGCCAGATCTTCCCGCGATCGGGTTTCGTTAGTCCGGTGGCGGTATAAAAGGTGACTGTTTTCCCAGCACCGTTAGGGCCGAGCAACCCAACCACCTCCCCCTGCGCTACCGACAGACTGACATTATTGACAATATTCCTCTTGCCGTAAGCTTTACTAATGTTTTCGAGGATAATTTTCACGGGTTAGGGACGAGGGGGCAAGGGGCAACGGACGAGAGCAATGAATTTAGTTGATAGGTATAGTGTTAGCTGTTCGAGATCGTGAAATAAGACTAGATTGCCATTCAAAATATCTTAGTCTGCTATTTTCTAGTCCCTAATCCCGATCCCTACTGTTTCTTGTCAGGAATAATATAAATAGATTGCACGGGGATTCCAGGTTTTTGTTTGGCGATGAATCGTCCTTCATCGATCAGATAGGTAATCGTATCCCCTTGTAAACTGCTACCATCGTTAACTACCAAGACATTACCAGATAAGACGATCTGCTTGGCCTTGATGTTGTATCGAGCGAAATTTGCTCGAGCTTGGAGTTTTTTATCGGGATAGCTCAGCCGCACATTCCCTGTCGCGGTAATAGTCTCCGCTTTAGTATTGGCTTCTTGCAGATTGGAGAGAATAGTCAGCCCTTTACCACCTTGTTCGGGGATGATGTAGTTACTGCGAACTTGTTGCTTGACCTTGGGGTTGGCAATAAATTTCCCTTCATCGACCAGATAAATTACACTCTCTCCTTCTAGAGTATTACCCTCCTGAACGATCGTCACGTTACCCGTCAGAATAATTCGCTTCTGTTTGATAAAATACTGAGCGAGATTGGCTTGAGCGCGAACTTGGCGGCTAGGGTAGTTGAGCCGGACATTACCCCTGGCGGTGACTACTTCCGTTTTAGAATTTGCTTCTTGAGAATCTGCTTGGATCGATAATCCTTGCGCATTTGGCTGTTGAGCATGGACTGGAGCGATGTGGATGGGTACTATAATCGTGCCGCCAAATCCGATAAATGGCAGGATTAATAACCATCGCCAATGAGTGTGAGTTAAACGTTGCATGTATTAAATCTTATCTGGATTTGGCCGTCTAGCTTGGAAGAATCCAAGAAATTCAGAGCGACCGATCGATCGGAACTGAGTCTTAAGCTGGTTGACGTGCTTGATTTACGATAAGTTTCGATCTATGCAAGACATACCCGCGCCCCCTGTGTTTTCAATCCAGAGATGAAGGCGCACGGCTTTACAAGCGAAGGCTTCGCCAACAGCAGTAGTAGGCTGACATTGGCTGCAAAGGCATTTTATTGTTGAGTATTCAACCATTCGATCGATTGCTTGAGACTAGATGACAACATATCATCTCCTGTACGAAAGTCACGATCTAGCTCGTGTGTAAAGAATACGGATGAGTTATTTTTCTTCACTAATTCTACGAAGTTAGTAGTATCTGCTAGCGATATTGTCGTCAAGCGATCGTCATGAAAAATAAAGATTGGTTTAGTCATTTTATCGATATTATTATGCGGCGAACTGCGATCGATAAATTCTTTATATCCTGGAACTGATTTCGAGACAGTCTCGACTAAAGTACTATATTGTCCAGGTAGAGTGGTAACTGGCGAAAAAGCGATCGCGGCTTTAATCCGTTTATCGGTTGCGGCTACCATCAATGATATCGTCCCGCCTGAACCAGTACCAGCAGTATACATAGCATTTGGATCGATTTGTGGAATCCTGGCAACTGCATAATCGATCGCTAATTTAGCATTTAAAACACCTGCATCAGAGGCTTTATATGCTTTGATGAGGTATATCAAAATTTGCTTTTGTCGAGCGTCGAATGATTCAGCCCGATTGATTACATTAATATCGCCGACCGCTCCATCTACATCATAGGCTATCACCGCATAGCCAGCTTTGGCATATTTAACAAAGTCCCCAGTATTCATCTCCTCTAGTGTCCGCCCAGCAAACGGTGCTGATGGTTCTGTTCCAGATGCTGCGACAAATATGCAGGGGAGTTTTGGCTTAGCTGGATGAGTTGGCAGAAATACTATAAATTTTGAGGGATAAATACCTCTGGGGAAGACGACTTGATACTGCATGACTTCAGGATCGTTGTGAATAGTTCCCAATCCTGGCAATTGATTGACATCGATATAAGTTAGCGGCTTCTGCTCTATACTTCCAAAGATCCGTGAAATTCCATATACTGTACAGATCCCAACGCCTAATGCAATCAAAGCAGAGAAAGATCTCAGTAAGTATAAACTGTTTCGCCCAGGCATACTATGTGTGGGTCGATACTCTGAGTCCGATTTTTCTTGAGCTGAGTAACTCAGTTGTCTTCGTGAAGTAGCAATCGGTACGGGAATTTCAGAACTATCATCTTCTACTTCTGAAACTTCCGACTTGCTAAGTGACATTTTTTTGATTAAAAATGCGTTGGAGTCAGCCTTTTTGCGTTTATAAACAGCTAAATCCAGGATATCTGCTGCGGCAATATGTTCGATTTTCTTACCTAAATCTACCGCCAAGTCCTGCGCTTCCAGAAATTTTGGAGTTTGTAGCATCAGGTTGAGAGTTTCGCCATCGAGTTCGATCGAGAATTCTACCCCTTCTACATCGAGATTGGCTAGTGTGTCTCGCACGCAATTGTGAATTTCAAATAGATCTAGTCGATCTTGAGGATCGTTTGCGGTAGGGGAAGCTTCAAATACTGATGACATGGGGAATATTACTGACAGATTAGATCGCCGCTCAAGCTTAGTTATCCCAAACTAGTAAGGTGAATTACTACCTACTCACAAATCAAATTTGGTTGCTATAGTTGAAAAAATGGGCGTTGCTGAATGCAGGTATGATTCAACAAATGTGCAATAGCTAGAATCATCGGTAGGGGCAATTCATAAATTGCCCCTACCGATGGTTTCATACATCAATTCAGCAACGCCAAAAAATGCGCTCTATCTTACAACTTGTCAAAAAATTGTTTTCGAGCAACAAATCAAACACGAAATCAAACATCGGACTGCCATACTAAGAATTGTTAACAGTTTTTCATTTACAGGATGACCGACTGGTAACAAGCGATATATACCTAGGTGAAACACATGGCTGATATCATTGATACTGCGGTTGGAGCTGGTTCGTTTAGCACTTTAGCGGCTGCACTCACAGCGGCTAAGTTAGTAGATACGCTCAAAGGCGCGGGGCCATTCACAGTTTTTGCACCTACAGATGATGCATTTGCCAAACTGCCCGCAGGGACAGTTGATGCTCTGCTCAAGGACATTCCTAAACTCACAAAAATCCTTACCTATCACGTTGTCTCTGGCAAAGTCATGGCAGCTGATGTCGTGAAACTAAAATCGGCTAAAACTGTTGAAGGTTCTGAAGTTAAAATTGATGCTACCAACGGTGTCAAGATTAACGATGCTACCGTTACGACTCCCGATGTAGCTGCCGATAATGGTGTCATTCACATCATTGATTCCGTACTCATGCCTCCGTCTGCGTAATAGATTTTTCCAACTAGCAAACGCTAGCTAGGAATCTAATAGTTAGGCAGCTAGCTTAAATAATTCGTGTGGATTATCTAATCTAGATCGAACCCAACAGACTAGCTCTGTTGGGTTTCGTACTTTTGGGCGTATTTAGCTAAAATTTTGACGTTGCTGGATCGAAAAACGATCGGGAAAGCGGCGTTCTAACAACAGCAAAGCAGATGATGCCGCGATTAAGATCGCAACCGTACTAAATTTTCAATGAGCAACTGATTTTGATCTTCATGGCCGATCGTAATTCTCAGTTTATCATCCAAGCCAGGACTGTCAAAATAGCGGACTAAAATCCCTCGCTCTTTGAGCGCTCGATACAGTCGGTCTGCTTCACCTGCCAATGGTATTGTTGCCAGCACAAAGTTACCATGAGATTCACCAACTTGAAAACCTAACTTTCGTAAATCGATCGTGAGTTGTGTTCGAGATATTTTAACTCGATCGGCACAGCTATTTTTGTAACTTTGGTCGCGCATCGCTGCGGCACCAACTAATGTCGCGATCGCATCAACATTGTAGCTATCTTTGACTTTAAATAAACCCGACAATAACTGTGGATTGGCAATGCCAAATCCCAATCGCAACCCAGCCAGCGAATAACCTTTCGATAGCGTTCGCAACACGATGACATTAGCTAATTCCCGCACTAACGGGAGTGCTGACTCCGGTGCAAAATCCACATACGCTTCATCGATAACCAATACGCCCTCAAGCTGGCTGGCTAACGCCCGTAAATCTTCGATCGGCACCAAATGACCAGAAGGGCTATTCGGCGAAGCCACAAAGGTCACAGCCCCCTGAGCTGCAACCAAATCCGCGATCGGTAGTCGCCAATCGGCTAGATAGGGAATTTCCACCGTCAGCGCTGGTTGCATCGCGGAGATCGTTCGATACAACACGTAAGTGGGCATCGGGTAAACGACACGTCGCTCGGTTCCCTCCGCGCAGGCTCGCACCAGTACGTTTAATAATTCGTCGCTGCCATTACCCACGACGATCCAATCTGCGGGGATATCTAACGCCTCACTTACCGCCTGGCAAAACTCCCGCGCGAACGGATCGGGATAACGTCTGAGCCATTCTACATCGATATTTCGCAACACCTCGATCGCGTGAGGTGATGGCGGATAAGGGTTTTCATTCGTATTGAGCTTGATAATCGGCGTTCCTGGCTTGGGCTGTTCCCCAGGAATATACCCAACCATACAATCGATCGCCGGACGAAAATAGCTCATTAAATTATGAATGGGTGAGGAATTGCTGCGATTCTAGTGAGTTGTCGCTGCGCCAACTTGGACTTCATCGGCAAAACTTGCCGTCTGGGTAAACTCAAATGCCCCAGCGATCGAACCCCAAACATGTTCGTCAGTTTCGATGTCGCGACCGCGATCGAGGCTGATAAACCGTTGTGGCGCGATCTCGATCGCATTGTCTAAATAAGTATTTTTGCCATTTCTGACGACCTTACAGCCCTTTCCAGGCTCCACATGGCCCTTAAATGAACTTCCAGTCCACTCGGTAATCATCGTACAACCGGGCATTTTAATTAGGCGTTCGCGCGTGAGTTGTTGGAGCTTTTCGGGTTGGCGGGCGGCTCCATAAAATTCGGCTTCAGGATCGATCGTGAAGTGTTCGATTTCAATCCGATCGTTAGCTTCGACAAATTTTAGCACTCGCAACCGATAAGGATCGTGCAGCATAAAATCGTAAGCTTGTTCGAGAAATAAACTCGGCCCATCCAACAACTCAAACGGTAGCGGACGCATACACACCCGAATATGGGCGAACAATGGTGGATTTTCAAATGCTTGCGCTTGATTGCTAAAGTCTCCCGCCATCCAGCGGACAAGAGTTGAAATATCGGTGGAGTGGGTCATTCGATTGTGGATTGTGGATTGTGGATTGCGGATTGTCCCTATCTTTTAGATAAAATTACTCACTCGGTTAATCTTGTAAACAACCTTATCTAAGATTTTGCCAGTTGGAGTTTCTGTCTTTAATTCTTGCATAACTTCACCACCCAAGGATTCAGGGATTTTGGAGCTTGATATATTTCTACGATCGACTGGATAAATAAAGTAGTCAAGCTCTATGTTATTGCAAGACCAATTAACCAACGTGCGAACAGATTCTCGACCGTAACCGCTCCCATGAGCATTCTTCTTCAGCCAAATTCCCAGTTCTGGTGTTCTTATGTTGTCCTCGCCATGAAGACCGCAGCAGCCCAGAAACTCCCCTAGTGTTTTAGATAAAATAGCAAACTGTAAGTTATTGCCAATCTGCATAGTGTGTCTGCTTTCGTCTATAAATCTACGTGTTTCTTCGATATCTTTGGCAGGTGACGGAAACATATAACGTGTAATTTCACTGGTAAAGCCTTCAAAAATATCTATTTCAAACTTATCAGATATCGCTACTAATCGTAGCCGCTTACCTTCAATAATAAGAGATAGTAAATCTTGGGGCTGAGGAGTGAGGAAGTGAAATGCGCTCATATATTAAGACAACATCTAATTCAGTCAGGATCTTATTTAATACCCAGTTGCTCACAAATACTCAACCAATAACTTAACGCTTCATAGCTCATAATTTATTTGATAATGCTGCGTAATGAATCGAAGAAGGTTGGATAGGAAATCGAGGCAGCTTCGGCGCGGTGGATGGTGGTTTGTCCCTTTGCCATTAATGCAGCGATCGCAAGGCTCATGGCGATGCGATGATCGGTATGACTATCTAGCTCCGCCCCCACCAACGAACCCCCGCCAGTAATTTCCAACCCGTCAGGCAATTCGGTAACTTTTGCGCCCATTTTTGTCAATGCGGCTGCCATTACCTGAAGTCGATCGCTTTCTTTGACGCGCAATTCTTCAGCATCTTTAATTACTGTTGTCCCCTCCGCAAATACCGCGGCCACCGCTAAAATCGGGATTTCATCGATCAGCCGAGGAATGAGATCGCCACCGATCTCACAAGCCTGTAATTTGCTATGTTTTACTCGCAAATCTGCCACGGGTTCCCCTGCCACCTCGCGCTGGTTTTCGAGCGTAATATCGGCACCCATCAATTCTAAAGCTACTAAAATCCCCGTGCGGGTAGGATTGACCCCGACATTTTCGATATACAACTCCGAACCCGGCACGATTGCGCCAGCGACCAGCCAAAATGCTGCCGAACTAATATCACCAGGGACGATTACCTGTTGTCCGCGCAAAGTCGGATGACCGATTACCGTCGCACTATTAGTTTCCGGATCGACCTCAATCTGCGCCCCAAACGCACGCAACATCCGTTCGGAGTGATCCCGCGATAATGCCGGTTCGGTGACCGTAGTCCGCCCATCTGCCATCAATCCAGCGAGTAAAACTGCCGACTTGACCTGGGCTGACGCGATCGGTGAATGATAATGAATCGGCTGTAGTTCCTGCCCCCGCACAGCTAAAGGTGCCAGAGAATTGCCCTTGCGTCCCCAAATCTGTGCCCCCATCTGTACCAACGGCTTTACCACCCGTGACATCGGACGCGATCGCAAGGAATCATCACCTGTTACCGTAAAAAAGCGATCGGGATGAGCGGCTAAAATCCCTAACATCAATCGCATCGTCGTCCCCGAATTTCCCGCATCGAGAATATTCACGGGTTCCTGAATCCGTCCCAAACCGATGCCTTTAACCGTGACTAGTTCGGTATTCAACTCCGAGATCTCTGCCCCCATCGCCGTAAAACACGCTGCCGTACTCCGGGGATCTTCCCCTAGCAATAGCCCCTGAATCGTCGTCTTACCCTCAGCCAACGCACCCAGCATCAATGCCCGATGAGAAATCGATTTATCCCCTGGAATCTGTAACCTACCATGCAGGGAAACATCGCCAGCCGGAAGATTGACAGTTAAGCTTTGATGAAGATCGATCGATTCCAGATTAAGCACAAAAAATGAGGTCTAAGGTGTGGGTGGCGCAGTAATTCGAGTCGGTGCCGCTGGGCTAACTTTACCAACCTTGATGGTGATATGTTGCTTCTGTCCCAACTTACCTAACGGCTGCGGTGGTTGTTTCTCCTGCGAAAACAGCAATCCGCCAGCATTATCGGTGCTGATGGTTACTTGCTTGGTGGCTACTAAGTTCAATTGCGTGCCAACTTTGAGACTGCCGGTAAATCTTGTCGTCCCATCAACACCGATCTGTGCCCAGGCAGGACTTTTGACTTCGATCCCGACATTCACATTTGGTAATGGCGCGATTTGGGGCGCAACTGTTGCGATCGGTGCTGGAACTACCGCCGAATTTTTTGGCAATTGGCTAGATCCGCTAACGATCGCGGGTTTCGGTCTGAGGGTGGTGTTGAGTAGGTGAGAAATCCCCGCACCAGCACCGATAATGGCCAAAGTGTAGCCTAAATAGACATGCAGCGGCTTAACTTGAGGGGTGCTAAACCCAGTTTGGGGAGTGCTAAACCCAGTATTATTTTGGCGGACAGTGGGTTGGGAGAAATCGACTTCTTGCCGATCCCAGGTCGGCACTTGCTGAGATATTGCCAGACCATCGATCCCCAGACTGTTGCCATACCGCTTCACCATGCCTTTGACATAGACCGATTCCGGTAACATCTCTAGATGACCTTCCTCGATCGCTTGCACTAGTCGCGGTTGAATCTGTGTCTGCGCCGAGATCTCCTCGATCGATAACTTGCGCTGCTCCCGAATTTGACGCAACTGAGTTCCAATCTGTTCTAGAATATCGCTTGGTGTCGGTGTTAATGGCACGGGATCGCTAGCAATTATAGGTTTTGGCTGAGCAGCGAACATTGATAACTTCGGCAAGTTAAGTGAGATGATTTGCTTGAGCGGTGGCAGTAAGGTCACGATCGCTAATGTATGGAGAATTTAAAGTGAATATTTGTGATTTATCTAGTTGCGATGGTGCGGTTCGAGCCGCTTGCCAGCTTGCAGGTTGCGAACTTCTGCCGCCTGCAAATGGCGATAAGCGCCAAGCGCTAACGCGCGTTCCCCGTCTACACTGATGTTACCAATCCCAATCCGATGCAGTTGGATGACTGGGTGACCGAGTTGAGTTGCAACTCGCCTGATTTGTCTATTTCGACCTTCCGTCAGGGTGATTCTGAGCAGGGTATTATCATCTTTGTGTTTGACTACTCTAACTTGCGCTGGCAATGTATATTGGCCATCTAAGTCAATTCCCTGCCGCCAAGCATCGATCGTATCACTAGCAGGCTGACCTTGAATCCAGGCCTCATAGGTTTTACTAATATTATGGCTGGGATGTGTCAAGCTAAATGTCAACTCACCATCATTGGTAAGCAACAATGCACCACTAGAGTCGATATCCAATCTACCTACGGGATGAATTCCTTCACACGTTCTCAAGTCGGGCGGAAGTAACTCTAAAACAGTCCGGCGACCTTGGGGGTCGTCACAAGTAGATATTACCCCGATCGGTTTATTTAATAGTAAATATACAGGTTCGGGTCGCCCCTCGATGGTAATTATTCTACCATCAACTTCAATGCAATCGGTAGCTGGTTCGGCTGTTTGTCCTAATTTTGCTACTTCTCCATTCAGCCGCACTCGTCCAGCAAGAATTAGCTGCTCCGCTTGTCGGCGCGAGGCAATTCCCCATTGAGATAAGATTTTTTGCAGTCTGGCAGTCATAACTAGTGGTTAGTAGTAAGTCGATCTCGCAACTGGTGATTGAAGTATTGATGCTGTAATTTTTTAGTGGCTAGTTGCTGGCAAATAGCCAGATTAGGTTGGCTGCTTCCGGAACTAGCCACTAGCCACTAGTCACTAGCCACTATTTCTCGGTAAACTCTTTGAGGAAATAGTACAGGAAGATCGAGCTAAATTGACAAATCAAACTAGAGGAATTGTTGGTTCGGTGCTATCACCGGCTTGTAAGATGTGGCTGCGATCGCAAGTATCGCATGTAGACGACCTCCAGGTGGACATTGGTGGTGGCAGTCGGCAAATCTTGGGCGGTACGATTCCCCGCGTGGCGGTGGCCGCTACGGGGGCAATTTATCAAGGATTAGCACTGGGATCGATCGACCTGATCGCCGAAAATATTCGGATTAATCTACCCCATGTACTCAAAGGTGAAGCTTTACGCTTATTAGAACCGATCGCGGTGACAGTTGCAGTGAAGTTTAGTGAAACCGACCTCCAAACGTCGCTCGCCTCACCGTTGTTATCGCAAGCGATTACCGATCTGATTAACCAAATTCTGGCTGCCGATCCGCAGCAATCCCACTGGACGATCGATTGGCAACAACTACAGCTCGCCCCACAGACGCTGCGCCTTCATGGTCAGCTCACGCTTGCCGAACAAATAGCCCCGATCGAGATCGTGATGGGATTGGCAGTGCGGGATGGACATCTGCTGATCCTCGAGCCGCTAAAAATTACTTGTGAGATCGTGGGTGCAGATGGCCAGCTTTGCCCTTTGCCTGGAAGCAATCTTACTCGCCATCAGATCGATCTTGGGGATGATGTAAATATTACCCAACTTCAACTTTTGGCGGGGGAGTCGATTTGTCATGGGCAAATACAAGTCAATCCCTAAAATATAGTCGTCAGCCACAGATATTTTATTTTAGCGCCGTCCGAACGCGATCGAGCGGGCAATTCCGACGAATAACCCGATCGCCCGCAGTCGATCGAGCGTACCTAGTTGCTGCTGATAAAGCTGCCTGAGTCGATCGAGTTGCGCTCTGCTAGTAGCAATCGAGGCTGGAACATCGCCGAGCCAGTCACAATCACTCGACCAGCGATTACACCAATTACCCAAAGCAACAATTTGACGACGAAAGCCGAGGATCGAATAGGCAATCGCCAAACAGCCGATCGAGAGCGTGCAATTACATAAAACAACCGCAATAACTAAATCCATAACAGTATCAAAGGAGCGCAAACCCAGCTTAACTCACAGCTACACCGCGACGATCGAGAAAAGTTCGACAACCTACTTGTCAAATCTATTATCCTAGTGATATGATAGCAGAGGTGTTAACGCACTTTCAACAATCCTCGGTAGCTCAGTGGTAGAGCGGTCGACTGTTAATCGACTGGTCGCAGGTTCGAATCCCGCCCGGGGAGTTCTTTAAACAATAAAATTAAATATTCGATCGTGTAAGCCTGGTCAGCGATCCAGCAGCGATCTATTTTGTTAGGTATCCAAATAGCGAAACAATCTGTTAATCTAAATAGTCATAAATGATTGAGTACGATTAGCGGTAAGTAAAAACTTTAGATAAATTATTTTACCACCAGCTTTGAAGCACGATTAGTTCGGTCTCAGTAGCCAAGTAGATCGGCACAAATACTACAACATATAGTTAGCATATAATAATGTATAAATCCTCGATCGGTCTCATTGCAGTCTTGGGTATGAGTCTTCCGCTAGCAACAATAGTGACATCCCCAGCACAAGCACTTCCCGAACCCCAAATCTTAGAAAAACTTCAGGAAATACCTGTCTTTACCATTACTGATAAAAACAAGAATTTACTCCAGCAAAGCGTCGGTAAAGCACCAAACGTTCGCCAGTTTAGCCCCGTATACATGGAGCAGAGCGACGCACAAACATTTGTAAATAAGCTTAAAAAAGACGGTTCGCCCAACGGTAAGCTGGCGCAGGTCACGGTTGTTCCATTGAGTGCGGTCTATAAGATGCAACTGGAGACCGAAAAAAAACCTAACGGCATCAACTTTTTATTATTTCCCACCGAACAGCAAGTCAAAAATGCTCAAATCCTGAAAAATAAGCCTTATCAATTTAATGCTTTATATCCAGTGCCATTATTTACGGTTGCCATCAAGCAGAAAGATAAATATGTCACCGTTCAGCAAAATAAATTAACGCCGTTATTTTTTGAAAAGCAACAAGCGCAACAGTGGTTGGAGCGGGTTAAAAAAGCCGATCCTAAATTAGTCGCCAACGCGGAGATCAAAGTTAATTATCTACATAGCGTCCTCAAAGATTTTCACGACAAAAACTACCCCGAGCAGCAGCAATTGACGCTCGTACCATCAAGCAAGAATGTAGAACTCATCCGCAAAATCCAAGCGCAGCAACCTAAAGCTGGCACGACTCCGACTCCAAATGCTGTACCAGCAACTGGCGCAACCAAAAAATAGGTGGCTGCCGATTTTATTACGGGGCGAGACTTGTGGCAGTGGCGCAGATGGGCTGTAACCTTAGCTTTGGCCGATCGCGTTACTGCTTATGAAGTCGATTGGTTGTTGCAAGCAGCCACCAATCTGGATCGCTTGACATTGCGACTAGAATCGATCGGTGATGATGAGTTAGTACAAATCGGGATGCCACTCGATTGCTTGTCGGCACTATGGCTCGATCGCCTTCACGATCGTCAGCCAGTGCAGTATTTAGTTGGCAAAGCCTTCTGGCGGGATTTCGAGCTAATGGTTTCGCCAGCGGTACTCATTCCCCGTCCCGAAACCGAGGCAATAATCGATATTGCCTTGGCTGCAACCACTAGTAGCCAACAGCAGGGTGTGTGGGTAGATTTGGGCACTGGTAGCGGCGCGATTGCGATCGGTTTAGCCAGGATGTTACCTGCTGCGACGATTTACGCAGTAGACTGTAGCCCAGCAGCATTAGACATCGCGCGTCTCAATGCTACGCATCTGAGTGTGAGCGATCGCATTATCTTTAGTCAAAGTAATTGGTGGTCTTCACTAGGACAGCTTCAGGGTAAAGTATCCGTAACGATCTCCAACCCACCCTACATTCCCACGGCAACGGTATCGCAATTGCAGCCAGAGGTGGTCAACCACGAACCACATCTCGCCCTGGATGGTGGCGATGATGGTTTAGTCGCAATGCGGATCTTAGTCGAGACGGCACCTGAGTATTTGCTGCCTGGGGGGATTTGGTTGGTTGAAATGATGGCAGGGCAGGGTGAGGCGATTCGAGAGTTATTAGTCGCTCAGGGTAGTTATACTGACATTGAGATAATTAACGATCTGGCAGGACTCGATCGATTTGTCTTGGCAAGAATTAGTCAATAGTGGACAGTTAAACTTACTGTTCACATCTTGCACCAGTGTAAAAATACTATTTCTAAGTAGATCCAGGGTACCCACAAGGGGCACCCCTACATAATTATGTAGGGGTGCCCCTTGTGGGTACCCTAGAGATCTCAGCTTTTACTAGTCTTCATGTATTGGGGATACTAACTTTTACTCCCGACATCCCAACTATGGCACCAACTCTCCCACCCGCAATCGTCCTAGATCCCTTACTGATTCAATGGCTCCAAGAAGATATTGGGAGAGGAGATCGCAGTACCCAAGGCTTACCCAACCGCGATCGCCAGACCACCGCTACCTGGATCGCCAAGGAGCGGGGTATTGTCGCCGCACTGCCGATCGCTAAACGAATTTTTGAGCTTTTAAACCCTGAAGCTACATTTCAGCTCCTTATCGCCGAAGGTAGCCCTTGTGAGCCAGGACAATCGATCGCAGCAATTACCGCAGATCTCGCTACGCTGCTGATGGGCGAACGTACCGCACTCAATCTTGCCATGCGCCTGAGTGGTATTGCCACCGCCACCCATGCTTATGTGGAGTGCATTGCCGACTTACCCACGCAACTTGTAGACACCCGTAAAACCACGCCGGGACTCCGCCTGCTCGAAAAATATGCAACGATTGTCGGTGGTGGCGTAAATCATCGCATCGGTCTCGATGATGCCAT
>CBDFFH010000034.1:0-156315 GCA_965246715.1 Chamaesiphon sp.
TACCAGTCAGACTAGTACCAACGATCGCTTCCCCGGTTTACCTCGGCTCAATGGCACAGCGAAGGTATTGATGACTGTCCAAAGGTAATAAACAGATCGAGATCGAAGTAGATGGTAACAATGCCCCAATTACGGCAGGAAATTTTATCGATCTGGTACAGCGCAAATTTTATGATGGCTTGACATTTCATCGGGTCGTGAAAAACCCTCCATTCGTCGTTCAAGGTGGCGACCCTAATGGTGATGGTACTGGGGGCTATATTCCTGCCGGATCGAGTTCCGAGCGCCGAATTCCGCTAGAAATCAAGCCCAGTGGCAACTCGTCGCAGATCGTCTATAGTCAGAAGATTAGCGATACACCCATATTGCAACACAAGCGCGGTGCGATCGCGATGGCCAGATCCGGAGCACCTGATTCTGCTTCTTCGCAATTTTATTTTCTCTTAACAGATGTTCCCTACCTCGATGGGAGCTATGCCGTGTTTGGCAAAATTACCAAAGGCTTGGATATCATCGATACGATCTCCAACGGAGATAAAATAATTTCTGCTAAAGTGACTCAAGGAATTGAGAATCTCAAGAAATAGTTGATTAGTGAATCGTGGATCGTGGATAGTGGATAGCGAACGGCTGTTTGCTATTCATTTTATACCATTGTCGATCGAAATGCGAATTGTGGTTACTGGGATTGGGTTTAGATCCGCATTAGGAGATCTGACGCATACTTGGCAAAGTTTGCTTTTAGGAAAGTCCGCGACTGGGTTAGTTAAACCTTTTGCTGATTTGCCATTTTTGCCGTTGGCGACGATCGCTAAACAGCCCCAAAATGTTCTCGATCTCACTCGGCTCGTTGTCGCTGAGGCTGTGAAAGATGCGGGTTTGAGTTTGCCATTACCCGATTGTGGTGCGATCGTCGGTTCGAGTCGATCCTGTCAAGCTCAGTGGGAAAAATTAGCAGCACATCCCTCTCGACAGCCCGATCTGACGGGTTGGTTAGATACGTTACCGCACAATCCAGCGATCGCTACCGCTCGATATATTGGCGCTCAGTCGGCTGTATTAGCGCCGATGGCAGCTTGTGCGACGGGAATCTGGTCGATTGCCCAAGCGGTGAGTTTAATGCGTTCTGGAGCCTGCAACCGGGCGATCGCCGGAGCAGTAGAAGCACCGATTACACCGTTGACGATCGCGGGTTTTATCCAAATGGGTGCGTTAGCGACAACCGGCTGTTATCCATTCGATCGATTGCGTGAGGGATTAGTCTTAGGCGAAGCGGGAGCCGTATTCATCTTGGAAACAGCCGAATTAGCTCAGGCACGCGGTGCCGATATTTATGGCGAAATCTTGGATTTTGGTTTGACTAGCGATGCTTACCATCAGTGCGCGATGGATATGGAGGGCAAGGCAGCACGTCAAGCAATTTCGGATTGTCTCGATCGGAGCTGGCTCAGTCCCACCGACATCGATTATATTCACGCGCATGGTACGGGAACACAGCTTAACGATCGACGCGAAAGTCAATTAATTCAGCAAATTTTCCCCAATGGTGTGGCGATTAGTTCGACCAAGGGAGCCACTGGGCATACATTAGGGGCATCCGGAGCAGTGGGGATTGCGTTGTGTTTGCGATCGATCGCGACTCAGATTTTACCGCCATGTGTGGGGTTTACAAATGCGGAATTCGATCTCGATGTAGTAACTAGTGCCCGTCATGCAAATGTGAATAATTTGCTGTGTTTGAGTTTTGGATTTGGGGGGGCAAAATGCCGCGATCGGGATTAGGAAGTTCGTGAGAGAACCTAATGATTAGGCTATTTCCGCTGTTCTCAATGTGCATAAAAATGGTGGGTGACAGACCAGCCAAACCCATCAAAACAGCACCTATTTTAGGTGTGTAGATACAAAAAATCGACTGTTAAGAAATGTTTTGTTTCCTAAAAGCCTTGCCAACAGTATGTTTTCAACCCGATGGAGCTATGCGGTCTCGAACCGCAGACCCCTACCATGCCATGGTAGTGCTCTACCAACTGAGCTATAACCCCTTAATACCTCTAAATCTACTAGATTGAGTTCCCTGTTGTCAAGGTCTCACCTTTTCCCGATAAAGTCCGATCGTCATTCGCACAAACGGACGACGATCGGATAGCTGCGGAGGCAGGTTTTGGTTATCTCGCTGTGATATTAATCCCCTAGCTTCTGACCGATTAAGCAGGGAAAATCCGCAATCTACGGTTGGGTTCTTCGCCGAAACTTGCCGACTTGAGATGATAATGTTCGATCAGTTCGTGTTGCATCTTCCGAACGGTGCTCGATCGCGGCAACAATTCCACGGGTTGATGTTTGGGAATAACGATTTGCTCGACCGCTAGCCGGGCTTCTTCCAAAGCTTCGACCTCATCTTCACTACCATCTTGCGTAAACAACCGAAAATCTGCTTCTTCGGGAATACCCGGATCGTCCATGTGCAACATCCGGCGCAGTGTCCGCGTGATTTGGGGAATCGTGCCCGATTTGACACTATAGATTGGTACTTGACGCACCTTACTAATCTGGCGCAATTTGGCATGATTTTTGATGTGCGTCCGCAGGGCTAAAACCGCATCCGCACTACCCATATCCTTGGTGAGAATTACGGGTAGATTCAACACCTCGATTACCTGCTCCAACTGGTCGCGACCGATGCCATAAGGATAGACATGGAGTGGTAAATCTTCACCGTTTGCTCCCCGAACTGCCCCGTCGTACATCATTGCCTCGTCGCTATCCCAGTTTTGGTCTAGAAGTTGCGAAAAGCCCAAATCTGCTTCGAGGGTAGCTTGAGAGGCATTGGTTGCCAAGGTTTGGGGCATTGGTTCCATGCGACCGCTCGATCGCCAGCCACGGGTCGATTGGGGCGCATTCGGTGCAGGCATCAGGCCATTTTTCGCAGCTTCGGGCAGTTCGCGGACGATCGAGACTTTCCCTTCATTATCGACCGTTCGCACTTGGGGCGTAGGTGTGCGACCGCGCAACAGCAGATCGACCATATCGGCGACATCATCGTGAACTACCCAGCGATGACGTTCCTGCATTTCGACCGCAACTTCAAACGTGGGGGGCGCTTTGCGTTCGAGGACGGTTTTTTGAGAGGCGCGTCGTCGTGCTTCGTCATCGCCGAGCGTAACCGCTTGAATCCCACCGATTAAGTCGGAGAGAGTGGGGTTTTTGAGCAGGTTTTCGAGTTTGTTGCCGTGAGCGGTGCCGACTAATTGTACGCCGCGTTCGGCGATCGTCCGTGCGGCGATCGCTTCTAGTTCTGTCCCAATTTCATCGATAACGATGACTTCGGGCATGTGGTTCTCCACTGCTTCGATCATCACCTGATGTTGTAATTCGGGACGAGCGACTTGCATCCGTCGCGCCTTGCCAATGGCAGGGTGGGGAATATCGCCATCGCCAGCAATCTCATTACTGGTATCGATAATCACGACCCGCTTACCGAGATCGTCGGCTAACACCCGCGCGATTTCCCGCAGTGCGGTAGTTTTACCGACCCCCGGACGACCCAACATCAGGATGGATTTCCCAGTTTCTACGAGGTCGCGAATCATATTAATCGTGCCGTAGACGCGCGCCCAACGCGACAAGTCAAACCGATAATTTCGCCCGTCCGATTTCGCATACAGCTAATCCGGTGCAGCGTCCGTTCGATTCCCGCCCGATTATCGCCACTAAAGATCCCCACTCGATCGGTACAATATTGGAGTTCTGCCTTGGTAATCGCGACATCGCTGAGGTATTCTGCCCCATCGGGAAATCTCGCTTCGGGAAAACGCCCCAAATCCATCACCACTTCAATTAAAGTACTGAGTTTAGGATGTGCTTCCAACGCGATCCGAATCGATTCCGGTAACACCGCCAATAATTGGCTCAGGTCATCGGTGATTTGCATTCTACCCAAACTTAAATTTTCGTCCATTACGGGTTGTGATTGGTTATTAGTTATTTAGTTGTGTGGTTGATCCCCTCAATAAATTTCCCGCGAGGGAGGGTCAGGGGTAGGTTGTCTTGGCGTTCGGAACTAGAGTTTTGACATTTGTTCGGGTTGAGGGGTTTTTAACTGGCCGACTAATTCATGAGCGATCGCCACAGCAGACCATAATAATTCTGGGTGTGATTCTAATTTATTGGGGTTGGTAGTGGCGGTATCCAATCGATCGAGTAATGGCGATAATAAGACGCGAGCATAGCTACCATAAGCAACGCCATGAACGTGTTTAGCTGTACTGGTAGCAGTAGGTAAAAGTCCGCGTTCCCTGAGTTTGGGCACGGTGTAATGGTTGGTACCACCAGCAAGTTGCACGTAACCGGGTAGCCCCGCTGCTAAGACTTTTTCGCCTAATTTAATCGCGGCATGAGTCGTCCCCACGCCGATATCGCCACTCATCGATCTCCCATCGGTTTGCCAGATGAGGGAAAATGGCAAGGGATCGAGTGAATAAGTAGCTGCAATGGTAGCGTGGAGCGATCGCAAGTAAGGGATTAATTCATTACTATCGGGACAACTGATCGCTAGCAGTTTGAGGTTATTTGCGACAGGTGCCAAAATCTGCCATAACCGCTGAAATTCCGCTAGATGTCCTGGTTGGGTATGGATTTCGATCGCATCGATCCTACCCGCTATGAGATCGGGGATGATACTCTCGGGCGTTGCCGTCCGATCGGCGGTCGTAATCAGTCCCAATGGACAAATCGGCACACATCGACCACAACCATAGCAACGACTTTCGATGACACCCGCTTGGACATCAGTGAAAACGATCGCTTCAGCCGGACAAATTCGTTCGCACGGACGCGGACAATCTGGCGGACATCGAGTCGGGTCGAATTCTGCTTTGCGAAAATGGGGGTCGATGCCGTCATTTAAGCTCACCATTAACCAGGGCATACCCATCATTATTGGATAACCGCGATCTTTTGCAGCTTGGGCTAATTTATGGGCGACATTAATTCCCTCTCTAGCTGCGGCAATTACTGCTAAATCGGCAGCGATATCGATACAATCTGCCCCTGCCAATGTATAGGCAATCGTGAGGTTGCGAATAGCTGGCAAATGTCCAAAACTAGCGCCACAGATGAGTTTAAACCACGTACTCCTATTTAACGAATTCAAGGCTGGGGAGTATAACACCGATCCTGATATAAATTTTTGCGGACACCATTGTGGGTGAAAATATGTTAAGTATGCTGAGTAAAAACATTCATGGCAGTTATCCTCTTTACCCTAAGTTAGTCCGAGTCCAATGTATGAATTATATCTAGAATCGCTCCTTGCTGGCTAGTGAAGATCGAATGTGTTAACTTTTGAGGATGTTATGAAAGTTACCAGCAATTGCACTGTGGTTGAGAGTAACACCAGTCATGGCATAGACTTCACCATCGACATATTCGTGACGAAATTCTTGCTGCTGTTCCCACGCGAGATATTCAGTAGGGGTAAATCTCGGAAAATGCTCTTTTAAGGCGACCATGTGGCAAGAACCTGTTTTTCAAAGACAATATTATTTGCCTATTTTCGATCGCTGTGCGCTTGGTAATCTCGACAATCGATCGCGTGTTCTGAGTTGGCGATCTGCGGATGTACCGTGCATTTTAGCCGATGATCGTTAGTGAAAAACTCACAATTGGCGCAAGGAATTTGATGCATTTTTTTGGCTCTGGCAACTGTAGCGCGGACGCTCTCCCAAATATTCCACACTACTAACACCGTCAACAACCACGCACATCCAAAACAGATCGGGATGAGCAATGGTTTGATGGTGTGGATTACAACTGCTAGTAATTGCCAGATTGTCATAAGCAATCGCTCTCGATCGATGATGTGTCGATCTTAGATCGAATCGCTCATCCTAGCCACTACGGCTAGAACGGAATTTCATCTGTATCGGCATCATTAAATACTGGTGGCGCTTCGACCTTCACAGCAGTGGCTGGTTTGGAGGCTGGTGCGGCACTACTGCGTGGAGCAGCACTGGATGGGCCAGAACTGGTTGTGGCTGTAGTCGCGGGAGTATCTAACGTATTGATATGATACAAGCGGCTAGCGACTAATCGAGCGCGTTTTTCTTTATAACCATCACGTTCGATCGTGTTCATCTCGATCCGACCCTCGATCGTCACGCGATCGCCTTGCTTATAATTTTCCTTCATTTCTGTTGCCAAATTGCCCCAGCCCACAACTTCGATCGTCGGATGCTGGTCGTCAGGACGGCTGCCCAATGGCGGTGCAAACTGAACGAACATATCGGCTACAGCCATTTGGTTGTCAGCGGTGTAGCGCAATTCGGGATTTTTGATAATCTCCGCCATTAAAATGCAACTATTCATGATTAGGTAACGAGCTAAGGATGAGGGACAAGCGATATCCGCTGATTGGCTCCTTTCTTGTGGTTGCACCAAGCAACACGACAAGGCAAAGACTTGAAGCGACAATTACATTTTAGTATAGAAATACTGGTTTGCAACTAAAGCCAGCTCTGCCATAGGCAGAAATCTATTTTAGCATCCTCATTACACGCTCTGGGTTCTTTTCGATTCTTTGGGCAAATATGCTCTTGTGTCTCTCTCTGTGCGCGAACATTCTACTGCTGGCTCACTGGGATGGGGGAGCGGTCTGAGCTAAAATAGAGAACGTCACAGGAATTTTGTTAAAATATAATCTCCCACGCAAAATAAATAATACGGCATCCATTCGGATATCGAGGCTGGTTAGAGATCGCTTCACTATAAATTTGCCAATTCTTACTCTCCTCATCGATGATAGACACACCGATCGATCTCCCCGTCAATGTTGCGCTGTCCACACCGATTCTGCTATTAGTCCTAGTCGCATTAGAAGCAGTACTATCCGCCGATAATGCGATTGCGCTAGCATCAATTTCGCAAGGATTGGTAGATGAAAATCTTCGGCCGAAAGCACTAAATATTGGCTTGATTTTTGCTTATGTCCTGCGAATGACATTGATCGTTGCCGCAACTTGGGTAGTCCGCTACTGGCAATTTCAGGTGCTAGGCGCTGTTTATTTATTATGGTTGGTGTTTAAGTACTTTACCGCAGCAAAGGATGAAGATGGCGAAAAACAACGCCCTCAATATACGTCTTTGTGGCAAGTGATTCCGATTATTGCCTTTACAGATTTGGCATTTTCACTAGATAGTGTAGCTACCGCGATCGCCGTATCGACTGACACTTGGTTGGTAATTTCTGGAGCGACAATTGGCATTATTCTACTGCGCTTTATGGCAGATTTATTCATTCGCTGGTTGGGCGAATACACGCATCTAGAAGATGCTGGTTATATTGCAGTGGGTTTGGTCGGAGTTAAATTATTAGTCCGCGCGATCTATCCCGATCTAGAGATTCCAGAACAAGTTACGATCGCATTGGTGGCTATTATCTTTACTTGGGGATTTTCACAACGTAAGGAAGTAGTTGAAAAGGAGTAAATAACCTAAGCGATTAGCAAGCGCTCCTCTAAGAACCCCTTTGAGATCTTCTGTCTTGTCGGTTTTTTATTCGGAGGTTCCCTCCGAATAAAACCGCCGCTAGTGGTGAAGATAGGTTTGTTCGATATCGAACAGTAAGATCGATGTTGGCTAGCATAAACCCACCCCTACAGATCCATAAATTCGCATGTCATATATTTTACAGACAAACCGTAGATACTGTCTTGAATGTCAAGGGGTGGCGAGCGAATAATTAGGGTCAAAGGGCTGTTGAGACTTTAAAATGCCAAAAGCCAAATGGACTAATTTACGCATGATGGCACCAATCGCCTGCATTTTAGCCTTGCCACGATCGAGTAATCGTTCGCTGAAAGTTTTGAGCAGAGGATTATGACGCATCGAGACTACCGCAGGCATATAAAGAGCTTTGCGGAGTCGAGAATTACCAGTACAAGACAACCGAGTTTTGCCATGAACGCTGGTGCCACTAGAGCGCTCAGATGGAGTTAAACCCGCATGGGCAGCTAATTGACGAGCATTCTGGTAATCTTCGATCCGACCGATTTCTGCCAACAAGACAGCCGCAGTCTGTGCGCCAATTCCAGGAATTGAGACCAACAGATCTCGCTGTTGTTTTAACTGTGGATGTTTGTCGAAATGGTCGCTAATTAATTGTTTAATTAGGGCTTGCTGTTCCTGGAGATAGGTCAGATGAGATTGAGTGAGTTCAGCTACTTTGGTGGTGGCTGTTTCCAAGCGATTGTGTTCGGCTGTGACCATTTCCTGAAGAGAATCTAATCGCCGGACCAGGGCTTGTAGTTCTTTGATTTCAGGGGCTGTTGGTTTCCACAGTTCTGGTTTAATTGCTGCACAAAAACGGGCAATCAATGCTGCATCAACTGAATCAGTTTTCGTCCGTAATAGTTCGCCCTTGGCAAACCCTTGAATTCGGGCTGGATTGACGACACTAACGGCAAAGCTGGCTGAGTAGAGGAATTCGGCTAAAGCGTCTCCATAGATGCTGGTCGCTTCCAGACAGGCGTGCATTTGGTCGATCCCTTTTTGTTTGAGCCACTGCTGCAAACTCTCAAACCCTTGCAGATCGTTGGTGAATTTTTTGGATTTTGTTCTCGTCTCTCCCATGATTAGTACTACATGAAAGTCTTTTTTGCTGATGTCTATCCCTAAAAAATTAACTGTCATTAACTGCTTACTCCACTCCTAACTATGCTCAAAGAACTTGACAGACTGTTTAACTAACCTTGTGATTGCAGGCTTTTCGGTAAATCGATTGCCTAAGATACTGTCCAGCTTTAGGTGTGTCTGTCATCAGTTGTGGGAGCTTATCTACGCAGCAGACTAACAATGTTGTCTAAGGGGCGGGCCAGCTTCACCGATTACTGATGTCCTCACTCTCACTTTCTCGCATCTGGAGATCGCGCTCTGAAACTGTTATGGTTTCTTTACGCCGATCGATTTATTCCTCTGACTCACTTGGTTTGTGTCGATCTCTTTGAACTACGTTCGTTCTAAGCATTGTCTATATCGATCGATTACCTACCTCTCTTTAAGATACAAGGGGCGGGTTTATGCTATAAATTTCCGCCTAGCACTATCAAATCCCAACAAACCCGCCCATCCTCACTAATAATCTGTCGAAGCTTGCGCGCCGCTGAAGCGGCGGTCGATTCCTTCTAAAAAGATCTCAAATGGGTTTTATAACGTTAGCCTCGATTTGCGGGATAAAATGCCTTGGAAATAGAGGGTTTAGTCCTAAAATAAATCATCCTTAAATTCAGCAACCCCTTTATTTACTGTTGCTTCCCGCATTCAGGGCAGAACTTATGACTGACTGTGTGAATGGCTCCACAATTCCCACAATGAGTGGTGGCGGAGCTGCTAGCTGCTGGACGTTTGGGTTTGGCTAGCCCCATCATTTCCGCATTAGATTTACCACCAGGTACCATCGGATAACAATTTTCGTCGCGCTTGACTTCGGCATTGAGTAACACCGGGCCATCGTGGGCTAACATTGCTGCGATCGCATCGGGTAATTCTTCACGACTGTTGATGGTTATCCCCTTGATGCCATATGCCTGCGCTAACAGCATAAAATCGGGCATGGAAGGTGCCATTTCCGAGGAAGAGTAGTTTTCCTTATAAAAGGCTTCTTGCCACTGTCTGACCATTCCTTGCCAGCCGTTATTGATCACGACGATTTTGACATTCAGGTGGTACTGCTTCAGGGTACCGAGTTCTTGCAGATTCATCTGGAAACTGGCATCGCCGCTAATACAGATGACTCGTTCGTTGGGTAATGCCATTTGTACGCCCATCGCCGCTGGAACGCCAAACCCCATCGTCCCCAGTCCAGCACTCGAAATCCAGTGCCGAGGGAGGTTATTAAGGAATTGTGCCGACCACATTTGATGTTGACCGACATCGGTGGTGTAATAAGCATCAGGCGCTTGACGGCGACACTCAACGATGACTTCTTGCGGTGCGAGCAATCCTGCATAGCTGGGAGCAACCAGCGGATTGTCACTGCGCCAACCTTCGATCGTGTCTAGCCAAGGTCTAGTTTGGTCGTCTTTACCACCCAAGCCTAATTCCTGTACCCTTTGCAGGAGCTGGATTAGCACCTGTTTGACATCCCCCACGATCGGGACATCTGGCGTGCGATTTTTGCCGACTTCAGCGGGGTCGATATCAATGTGGATGACTTTGGCATCAGCCGCAAATTCATCTAATTTTCCGGTTACACGATCGTCGAATCTCGCGCCGACAGCGATCAACAGATCGCAATCGGTGACCGCCCAGTTTGCATAAGCAGTCCCGTGCATCCCTAACATTCCAACCGATAGCGGATGCAGTTCGTTAAAGGCACCTTTACCCATGAGGGTAGTAGTAACGGGGATTTGGAATAGTTCGGCTAATTGTAGGACTTCTTCATGTGCGCTCGCCGAAATCGCCCCACCGCCGACGTAAAGTAACGGCTGCCGACTCTTGGCAATTAATTGAACTGCTTGATTGATTTGGCGAGGATTGCCACGTACTGTCGGTTTGTAACCTGGTAACTTAACACTGCCAGGAGCGACGGGGGTATAATCGCACAGTTTTGCCCCGATATCTCTGGGTACGTCGATCAATACTGGCCCAGGACGACCGGAAGCGGCGATGTAGAAGGCTTCAGCGACGATGCGTGACATGTCGGCTGGATCGCGGACGACATAAGAATGTTTGACAATCGGTAGGGTGATCCCATAGATATCGGTTTCCTGAAACGCATCGGTGCCGATGTTATAACTGGGGACTTGTCCGGTAACGATTACCATCGGAATCGAGTCCATTTGAGCGGTGGCGATACCCGTGACGAGGTTTGTGGCTCCAGGCCCAGAAGTAGCAAAACACACGCCGACTCGACCCGTAGCGCGCGCGTAGCCATCGGCTGCATGTGCGGCACCTTGCTCGTGACGCACGAGGATATGCTTGATTTTACCAGCGGCTTCAAAGCGGTAAATCTCATCATAGATCGGTAAAATCGCTCCACCTGGATACCCGAAAATATGGTGGACACCGTGACGGTGCAAACTATCTAAGAGTGCGTATGCGCCTGTCTGTTGTTGAGCGACAGTGCTGACCATGGGTAATGGTTGAGTAGTTGCTACTTCAAGAACGCGTTGAAAGACCACAAATAAACCTCGCGAGTTGGGAGTTGAAATTAGATATTTTAGTTACTAGACCGATATTCGAGCCGAGCGGACTAAAACTACTGACAAATTTGGTGGATGAAAGATACTGCCGAAGATTTAGTAATTTTTAATTATCACCGATCGGCGTTCGGCAAGCAGCGATCGATATATTTATTTGAATTTGGAGCAACAACCACTCACGCTAGACATGGCTGACATAGTTTAGTCTCGACACAGATACTAAGCTAAATCACGATCGACGATTAACCGATCGCATCTGGATCGCGATCTTCGATCGTAGCACCTCTAGTTTTTAACCAATGCTCTCGGTAAAATAATTCTAGCTGATTTCCAGCGTTGCGAAATAATTTGACCTGGATGAAAATTAAGCCTTGGAACAGGCGATAAAAGCTGAGACTGACGATCGCGACGATCATGCCAGTAGCGGTAGAAATCAACGATTCGCTAATCCCCAACGTGACGTTCGAGCCAGCCGAAGTCCCTAAATCGCCGAGCTTGATCCCACTCAATGAGCGAATCAAACCTAACACGGTGCCTAACAAGCCTAATAACGGAGCGAGGGCGATAATCGATTCGAGCGTTTTATCGCCTTTTCGCATCGTCGCTAATTCATCTTCCGCTGAAGCTTCGAGGGCGAGTCTGAAAGTTTCGGGATCGGGATTCGTCCGTTTGAGGGGGGCGTGAAGAAACCGTCCGATCGGTTTGCGGCGCTCTTGTTTGGCAATTTGGGCGGCGGTGTCCCACTCGTCATTTGCCGTAGCTTCCAAAACGCGCTCGATCGATTCTTCTTCCTTCCTGAGCGTCCTAAACCAAAACGACAGCCGTTCCAAAATAGTAGCTATAGATAAAATCGATAGAGCGAGCAATGGCCACATCGTCGGGCCACCTTTTTCAAACAATTCTCTAGCATCCATAATTAAACAGTTAGATCTTAATTATTACAGTTATTTTGAGGCGAGGCAATCGATCTTCAATCGCTCGACATCCTGAGGATTCGAGCCAAATGTTTCCTATCTACAGTAACATTAGGCTGTCAACCGATTCTGGATTATTTCTCTTCATAACAGGCGTTGACTCAAACTTGGGAACTATCGATCGTCAATAGCCATCAGCACTACCCATCACCACTACCCATGTATGGGATGATTGGTGGTTGAAATTTGACTCTCTTTCTAAAGAGGCTACACTAACGGGTGACGAATGTGAAATCATTACTGCAAGTCTTTCAGAGCCGAAAAATGGCTGCTTTGCTATTCCTTGGTTTTTCGTCGGGGTTACCATCGCAAATTATCGATGCACCGCTGAAAGCCTGGTTGACGATGGAACATGTCGATGTCAAGTCAATTACGGAATTGTCTGCGCTAGCGATGTTTCCCTATGCCTGGAAGTTTGTCTGGTCGCCGTTACTGGACAAGTACGCGCCGCCTTTTTTAGGTCGCAGACGCGGGTGGTTGGCAATTACCCAAGTTGCCTTGATTATCGCGATCGTGTTGATGGCATTCCAAGATCCACATCCTAATAGTTTACAGTTCCTGACAATTATTGCTGTGGCGATCGGCTTTTTTAGTGCATCTCAAGATATTGCTACAGATGCGTATCGTACCGATGTTTTAGAAAAACTGGAAATGGGCGCTGGTGCCGCTGTCGCAACATTTGGCTTTCGACTAGCGATGCTATTGGCTAGTGGTTGGGCATTGATTGCTGCCGATCCGACCCGTCCGGGACATTTAAGTTGGAATACGGTTTATCTGATCTTAGCTGGGTTAATGTCGCTGGGGTTAATTACCACTCTTTGGGCACCACAACCGATCGCGGATGAAAAGACACCAGCTTCTTTGGCTGATGCGGTCATTTTACCATTTCAGGACTTTTTCCAGCGACAAGGTGTCGTCACCGGGCTGCTGACTTTAGTGCTAATTGTCATCTATAAAATTGGCGATTATATGGTTAAAGGTGTCTCTACACCCTTCTTATTAGAAATTCATTTTACCCAAACCCAAATTGGTTTGATCCAAGGCGGCTGGGGAATTGTTGCTACGATCGTCGGTGCGTTTGTAGGTGGCGTTATCGTTAATAAAATCGGGATCGATCGATCGCTTTGGGTCGCGATCGGGTTACTATCGATCGGCATTCTTCCTTACTGGCTCTTGGCTCAAGCCGCTAGTGCCGCACCTGTCGGGCAAAGTCCGAGTGAAGGATTATTATTGCTGGCAATCAATTCTGAATATTTCTTTGCCGGGATCGAAGTTGCGGCATTTATCGCCTTTTTAACGAGTCTGTGCAATCGCCAATTTTCGGCAACTCAGTATGCTTTATTTACTAGTTTGATGCTATCTGGCAAAAGTTTTATCGTCGCCCCAATGGGTGGTATTGCCAAACAAATCGGTTGGTCGAATTTTTTCCTGCTGAGTATCGCTGCGGCAATCCCAGGACTAGTTTTACTCGCATTCTTAGCGCCATGGAATGCGCCGATCGAGCCAGAGGAAGTCTAAAGCCTCCACTTTCATCGCTTCGGGAATACCGAGAAACAGAACTACATCCCTGACTTGAGCAAGGAGCGGACTTTTCATAGAAGTCAGGGCTGTAGCGGCAACACCACAAGCACCTATTGTCCGGATTTAGAGAGCTTGCTCAACAGCCAGAGCGAGCCGATGATACCGATAAAATGGGCGGTAATCGTATGCGTATTTGCCAACACGATAAAAATATCTAGCGGCTGAATGATTTTGCTGAGCGCGTCGGGACTGTAGACGGCGAAAGGTTGGGCGAGCGAAAGTGATTTTCCCAGTAGGGTACCCGCGATCGATTCCGCACCCATCACACTCGATCCTAGCCCGAGGACACTACACAATAAGCCCCATTGGATCAGCTTTACCGTATCGGCTTTTTTCGGACGGAGATCGGGATTTTTGAGCTTGCGCCCGATCGAGATGTAGCGAAACGACCAGTAAGTACTGATATACACCGAGACCAAACCGCCGACTGCAAACAGCAGACTGCCACCGGTACCTGGATTGCGCGCTCCCGTACTCGCAAACGGAATGGCAAACAGAAAAATCAAAGTCGAAACAATTGCCAGTATTAGTTGCAGCCAAAAGCCAGCCCAGCCGACTCTTCGGAGTTGAGCGGCGATTTTCCGAACGGTTTGTGGCGTATTGCCATCGATCTCTAGATTTGCCATAAATTTATCGGAGAAATTGATAAGAAAATCAAAAAATTATCCCTTGAGGCAAATTGAATGAGTTAAGCTAGAAAGTGAATATCTTTTAATCAAACAAAACTTTTAAGCTAGTTATACTCAGCAATTGTTACTCTGTCTCACTTTGACAGATATATGTTTTAGCTAGCACGCTATCTGACGCTGCTCGACTAGTCACGAACGGCGATCGCTTTATCTAAGGACAAATCGGTCTACCAACATTATAAGGTGGTAAGAGCTATGAACTTTGAAGATATCTACTGCTTTTTCCGCAATCCCCCACCACTTTATCTCAATCAAGAGCTGGCGGTTTGCTATATTCTCGATATTCTACTCCAGGGCGATTCTTATGGTACCGAACTAATTGCCAGACTGGAGCACGAATCTTCAACATATCGACTTTCTGATACCGTTTTGTACAGTGCGATCAAGTTTTTGGAAGCTTCCGGAACGATCGTCGGCTACTGGAAAAAAGTAGAAGGTCGCGGTCGTCCGCGCCGGATGTATCAGATCGAACCTGAGTGGACTGCCAAAGCCAAGGAATTGGCTTATTTCTGGGTTCAGTACGCACACGCACGGTCTAATCCACCAACTAGTTCGCCCTCATTTGGTAGCGCTCGTGCGCTGCAAATCAGCAGTTAGAATCACCCAAGTTGCTACTCACACTCGAAGCGGTTTTAACCGCTCCTCGGAGTACAAAGTCCGCGATTTTAATCGTAGGCATTTCTAGGTAGCAACTTGGGTCACACAATAAGGCTCGATCTCTGATTTATGCATCGAGATCGGGCGGTGCGACGCACTAACATTATTAGCACAGCGTCTTTAGTTGAGAGCGAGGAAATCGAGAGACCGAATTTGGTTTCTTCCTCCTTGCTCTAATCGAGGAAACAGAAAAATATCCGCAGGTATCATGCCTGCTTTTTTATTGGTCGAGCTATTTTGGCTGTTAGATCGGAGATCGATCGCAGCTACATGCGCCACATATCCGATTATTTATCTATTTTTCATCTCAATGGCTGACAAACAAATTCTCCTGTGGTATCGCAACGATCTCCGCTTACACGATCGGGTCTTATTATCTCTAGCTGTGAGCGAAGGGGCTGGCATCATTCCAGTGTACTGTTTCGACGATCGTCAGTTCGGGCAGACTCAGTTTGGGTTTTCCAAAACAGGTGCCTTTCGCGCCCAATTTCTGCTCGAGAGTGTAGCAGACTTGCGGGAGTCGTGGCGATCTCGCGGTAGCGATTTGGTAATTCGGCGCGGATTGCCAGAAGTCATCATCCCCGCATTAGTAAAGCAGTTGGGGATTACTGATGTCTATTATTCCCAGGAAGTGACTGGGGAAGAACTGGCGGTGAGTAACGCCCTCAATGCAACATTAACACTACTGAACGTCGGTTATCGAACTGAGTGGGGTCATACGCTGTACCGACTGGAAGATCTGCCGTTTAGCCTGTCAAATCTGCCCGAACTGTTTACCAAATTTCGGAAGGAAGTCGAAAAAGATCCGCAGATCCAACCGAGTTTACCCGCACCAGCCAGTCTACCGCCATTACCCGCCGATCTCGATCGTGGCAATCTCCCCAGCATCAACGATCTAGGACTAGAAGCACCCCAATTCGATCCGCGTGCTGTTTTAGCTTACAAAGGTGGTGAAACTGCGGGAATCGATCGCGTGCAAGAGTATATTTGGCACCAAGACAGATTGCGGAGCTACAAAGAGACCCGCAACGGCATGTTAGGTGCTGATTATTCTTCCAAATTTTCTGCTTGGTTGGCCTTGGGATGTCTCTCGCCCCGCTATATCTACGCCCAAGTGCAGCAATATCAGGACGAGCGGATCGAGAATGATTCGACTTATTGGTTGATTTTCGAGCTATTATGGCGGGATTATTTTCGGTTTATCTGTGCTAAACATGGTAATGCGGTATTTAAGCGATCGGGTTTACAAGGAGTCGATCTAGACTGGAAGCAGGACTGGGATAGATTCGATCTGTGGCGAGAGGGCCGAACGGGATTTCCACTCGTAGATGCCAATATGCGCGAGCTTGCCGCGACTGGCTATATGTCCAATCGCGGACGGCAAAATGTCGCCAGCTTCCTGACCAAAAATTTGTATATCGATTGGCGGATGGGTGCGGAATGGTTTGAATCGCGGCTAATTGACTATGACGTTTGTAGCAATTGGGCCAATTGGAACTATACCGCAGGAGTCGGGAATGATGCGCGGGGATTTCGCTTTTTTAATATCATCAAACAGTCGCAAGATTACGATCGCGATGGTAACTATGTCAAACATTGGTTGCCAGAACTAGCGAGAGTTCCTGCCGCCAAAGTTCACCAACCTTGGCAACTTTTGCCCGTCGAACAAGAGCGCTTTGGCGTGCGAATTGGGGTCGATTATCCTCAACCCATTGTCGATTTATTTAAATCTGCTAAAACTAACGAGCTGATTTATAATGCAGCTTTTCATATTTTCAATCGCGATGACAGTCGTCCATCCAAACAAAAACCGCGTTTCTAATGAGAGGAAGTTAATCGATGGGATCGATCCGATAGGCGCGCGGTTTTAATTTACGTTTGAGGATAAAAATCGCACCGAGCGTCACCAACGAGTAGCCTAACGCACCAGCTGGTTCCGGTACGGCTACTGGGGTCAAAAACCCCCGAATCTCACCACCGGGGAATACCGTGGAATGAATATTCACATATGCTCGACCCGACACGATACCGCTAATCAGTGCAGCCTCAGCGCTGGCAATACTCCCCCCATTCGCCGTAATAAAGGCCGGATTGTATGAGGATGCTAACCTCAGGTCGAGGGTATTGTTGTAGCTGCCACTGGTTACACCCAGGGGAAAGCCAGCAAACACCGGAGTCGTTGTAGCTACACCAGCAGTCCCAACACCAGGAATCGCTGTTGCACTATGAATGTGGGCAGTTGTAGTCGGTCCGACTAGTCCGTTGAAGGTTATTTGCACCCCCAAGGTATCCAGCAGATTATCGATCGTGACCAAGGCTTGGTTTGAGTCGAGGGCAAGTATTATCTTGCGCCCCTCTCAGTTAGAACTGGACGTGCGGTAGGGTAGGTAGCCAGCGAGTTACCATTACTGGTACTTTTCCAACCACCCCCCTCCAAACTACGCATGACCGTTTCCGTATCACGTAGCTTTCCGGTAATTTTTACGTTTGAAGGCTTCACCATCGTAGCGACCATATTGAATTTTCTCGTGGCATTGACGGCAAACTACTAAAGTTTTACGTCTACGTGCCGACATTTTCTTCATCCATTCTGGACGTTCTTTGCATCCTTGTTGCTTAATATCTGCTAATTTGCGAATATGATGGACTTCAATATTGTCCGTTGCTCCACAAATTTCACATTCTTGGGCTAAAAGGCGTTGAACGACTTCACTACGTCCGTTCCAGATATGATTTGCCTGATTATCATCAATTTCGACCCACTTGTTCCACTGCAAAGAAACTCCACCAAAATAAGTTTTCAGAGGTAATTTTCCATCACGTTCCACTGTTACTTGTAGCACCCGATAAGTGCCATCCTTTGTATCAATGGTTGCACGATATCGCTTGTAAATTTTCTGGCAAGTGGTTTTAAACTTCTTTGCCAAAGTTTTTACGAGGGAAAGCTCTGTAACTCGTTTAAGTAAGGATAGCGTGTGGAGGTTATAAGCCATACGGTAGTATTGGACTACTCCTCGATACTCCGCTTGATATTGGCTAACTATGCTGTAGGCATCATCGTTGACCCTTTGTGTCAGGTGTATTGGTTTTCCAGAGCGCATGTATTTAAGACAATGGTCTTTAATAACGCTTTTGGGCACCCTTAGCCCCACGCTACCGTTGATACATCTTTGACCACGATGGTCATGTTTATCATCGGCATGTAGGATGTGAATTTCGTACCCCAGGAATTTAGCAGCCTCATCCCTTGCATGGCTGATGAGGGTCTTTTCATCACTGAGTTCCAGTTTTAACTCATCACGTAAAAACGTGGCGATTTTCTGTTTGATTTCCACAGCTTCAGATTTTGAACCAACTACTCCTAACAAGAAATCATCGGCATACCTTGTGTACCAAAGGCGACGAAAGTTTGGGTCATTGGGGTCACGGGACGGAATTGACTGTGCCTGTTGGTTCAGCTTCCGTGCTGCTTCCAGTTTTCCAGCTTTTCGGGCAATTGATGCAGCCTTAGTTAAGTCTCTGTACGGAGGGTAAACAATCCTTCTAAGACCTCGTGTGTATGCTGGTATTAGTTCGCATTCGACGTATTTGTCCAGTTTGTCTAGTACCAAATTGGAAAGTATTGGGCTTACCACTGCACCCTGCGGAACTCCGCTATATGTGGAGTTGTATTTCCAGTTTTCCAAGTAGCCTGCATCAAGCAAACCCTTAATTAGTCGGATAAAGCGATTGTCGTGGATTTTATCTTGTAGTATTTCCACCAGAATAGTATGGTCTATTCTGTCAAAACACGCACTAATATCTCCTTCGATAAACCACTTTGTAGCTCGACCTTTTTGGGTAATTTCTTTCAAGGCTGTGTGACATCCACGCTTTGGTCGGAAACCGTGAGAATGTTCGCTAAATTGCGGTTCATAGTAAGCTTCTAGTATCGAACGAATTACTTCTTGAAGTAATTTATCAGACCAAGAGGGCATACCAAGGGGTCGTAATTTACCGTTTTTCTTCGGGATATAGGTACGTCGCGCTGGTGTCCATCTATAACGCTCAGATCTCAGAGCCTCAATGATGGTATTAATTTTCTCCAGGGACATTCCATCTACCGTTTCCTTTGTAGCACCGGGTGTCATTGCACCTGTGTTGCTGTTCAGCTTGGCGTAGGCGCGTAAGTACAAATCTGGGTGATATAGCAGTCGATACAAATCTTCTACTGGCAACCCACGTTGTCCGCGTTCACGTATGATGTTCAGTATCGTTTCGGCTGTTCGCATCTCGCGTACCTCTCGATTTCTGTTTCATCTTTATTACCTGTTCTACTTCGCCATGTAAACGGCTCTCCCGTTTGCCCTGGTGGGGCGTTACTCCCACGACTACTATTAGAACTCCGTCACCATAGGACTCGCGTCCCTTAGGCAATCCCATGTTCCGTCACTGATGAACGTATAAAGAACGACTTAGGTTCCTACTCATATCCTTGAATAAGTTCATTACTTATTGCTCACTGGTCAGGGTGTACCATTAACGAAAGTTGAATTAATGGCTACCAGTGACATCGGTGTACAAACGTGATACCGAAGGATGTGCAGTTCCACCTCTGGATATTGGGGTTCAGGCAGTTTAGCTTTAACCATATCGTTCAGGCGTTGCAGAGCCATAACATACACGTTTTCTGTTATTCTCCGCTTTACGAACATGCTCTTGTCCCCTTGCCCTTTCGGGTTTAGGTAAGTTGTTCGCCTTGGAGTCAGTTACCCTGAACTCCAGCCAACTGAGTTGGCAATTCAATCAGTGCGTACCACGGCGCACAGTTTCCCTTCACTACGCTCCTGGTTCACATTTACTTAACAAGCCTTACCACCCTTTAATGGGCTGCTTGCCTTTCTGACTCCCACTTCACCGTGTATGGCTTGGTGTTGGTGACATTCTCGATGTAAAACTTCAAGATTGGACAGCTTCCAATTGATATGGTTTCCGTCTTTATGATGAATTTCTACAATGTCCCCAGGATAGAACTTTAATCCACAGGAAGTACAATTGTGTTTTTGTTTGCTCAGAAGATTTACAGTCATCCCGTTATAGTTAGAGTTTTCCCGTTTTGACCAGTAAATCATGTCTCCATCAAAAGGTGATTTATCCCCTTTTACTTTGATATGACTATTTACTTTCCATGAAATTTTGGGAAATGCTCGTTCAATAACCTTGTTGGTTTGGTGACGATTGTATCTGCCTTGCTTGCGTATGAATTTCCATACCCATAATCTTAATGACCATAAGTCATGACTACTCATGTCGCAGTATTTGTGGTAATTTCTCCATCCTCGAATAATAGAACCGCATTTATCGATTCTTTCCTCAAGATTGAATCGACTATCTTTCATCATCTCTTTGACTTTTGCCTTTACTTTCTTTGCAGATTTACGACTGGGTGTAGAAATAAATTTGTCATTGGTTCTGACAGCAAATGTCCATCCAAGGAAGTCGAAACTTTCTGTACTTTGTACTAATTTGGTTTTTGCTTCTTTTACTTTTAACCCTCTTATTCCTAAGAATCGGTCAATTACTTCTCGCAAGGCTATAGCATCGTCTTGGGGCTTGAGAATAAACACTACGTCATCTGCATAACGGAATCCGTTTATTGCGTCGATACCTCTTCCACCCCCAGGTTAAACGCACTTAAATTTGTTATTACTAAAAACTTTGACGATCGAATGAATAAATAGCATCTAGAAATCTTGTAATTACTGCTAGGTAATAGTTAGAGCTAATTAACTATGTTAGAATTTAACAAATTTAATTTAACTAAAATGAAGCTGAAGCCAAAATATAGTATTATAGAACACTTCGAGAGTGTAGAAGACTACAGGACAGAGCGCGGGAAAAAGCATAAATTAATTGATATCATCACCATTACCATTTGTGCTGTAGTATCTGGAGCTGATACATGGATAGATATAGAAATTTATGGTTTGGCGAAGAAGGAATGGCTAGGTAAATTTTTAGAGTTGCCGCATGGTATTCCATCACATGATACATTTGGAAGGGTATTTTCACGAATTAATCCTGAAGAATTTCAAAAAAGTTTCCTGAGTTGGGTTAAAGGAATATCTAAAATAACAGCAGGAGAAATAATTGCACTTGACGGCAAACAATCTCGAAATTCAGGAGATAATACTAATGGACAAGGTGTACTAAATACTGTTAGTGCATGGGCTGTAACTAATAGATTAGTATTAGGACAGAAAATGGTTGAGGGCAAATCTAATGAAATCACAGCACTTCCTGAATTAATTAAAGTTCTAGATTTAGCCGGATGTATAGTTACCATTGATGCAATGGGATGTCAAAGAGAAATAGTAAAAAAAATTGTTGAAAAAGATGCAGATTATGTAATTGCTGTGAAAAAGAATCAACCAAGTTTATACGACCAAGTAGAAAGGCTATTTAAACAGGCTATTGCAACTGGTGGCGCAGGTTTCAATCTGAGTGATTTCAGGACTAAGGAGATTAATGGGGGTAGGGAAGAAATCCGTAATTATTTAATGATATCAGATGTTGCCGATCGAATAGATTCATCCCATAACTGGATGAAATTGACTAGTATTGCGATGGTTGAATCAGTAAGAACTATTGGGGATAAAACCACCATAGAGACTCGTTATTTTATTAGTAGTTTAGCTAATAATGCCAAGAGAGTCGCCGGAGCAATTAGAGGTCATTGGGGGATAGAAAATTCACTTCATTGGGTACTTGATGTTTCTTTAAGAGAAGATTATAGTCGAATTAGGAAAGATAATGCGCCAGCTAATTTTGCAGTATTACGGCACATAGCTATTAACTTAATTAGTCAAAATAAAAGTCGGAAATTAAGTGTGAAAAGCAAGAGATTTCTAGCAGGTATAGATGACAAATACTTGGCTGAAATTTTAGAAGGTATTTTATAATTTACGAACTATTGGTTGAAATCAAATTACTTCTATAATATATCGACGATTTAAGTTATTCCTTCGATCGACTACTTTATATTGCATTAAATTAAATAAATATTGCCTTATACTATACATCAGTTCTAATTGAATTCGTCGTAAATGTATTTAGTTCATAAATACTGCTTAAGTTGTATGTATTATTGAATTCGATCGCCTCATATCAAGTTTTGATGCGTTTAACCTGCTTCCACCCCTGATACTTTTACATCTGACTTGGTGTCCAAGATCTTCAAGACCATGTAGGCTGATATTGGCAAGTAAGGGGCTGATAGTCCCGCCTTGAGGTGTTCCTGACTCTGAGATAGGGAACTCTCCTCTAACTCCGGCTTTGATAGCTCTGAAGAGTCCGGTTTTTGCTGCTCTTGGTAGTTGAACGCTTCGCATAATGAATTTGTGGTCGATAGCGTTGAAACACCGTTCGATGTCCAGTTCCAGGATTCTTTTCTCAATACCTTTTTTTCCAAGGTTGTCGAATATCCCTTTTTGAACATCGTGACATGAAGACAATCTTTCTCAGCTTTCGCCAAGGGATTATTTTCCATTTATCGCTCGGTTTTAATTCCGTCGTCATAACATGATTTACGCATTGAGAATCTGTCTATGTAAACCGCGCCCAGTTGTCTTCAAGTCCTTACCTTTCAGATTTTCGAGCGCATCTTACCAATTTCCCCCGCTAAACCTTATTTAAGGGCTTCACTTCTTCTAGGGGCATATCCTAGATTCTCAGAAGAAGGTATTGGAAACTGTTTTATTCGTTCCTCAGTTTAGTTATTTTGCGGTTTTAGGTTCCTTCAATTCACCCACCATTTCCCAGGATTACAGATGTTAACCAGAAACTCTGTGGGTATATTCATCCTTATCGGATTATTTTGTGTGATTATCTAATCTTTCGATTAGGGGGCCTTGGATGCTTTTTTAGAAGGTTCAGACTTAACTTAACCGTTACACGCTTACCTAACGGGTATCAGCCTGTCATTTGACTTTATGGCTTCGTTATTCCCGTCCTATTCCCAGCTTCATTTTCAGAGTTTTATTCTCTGTCCATGTGGGTAGGTCTGGCATCACTCCATCCCTAGAGGGTAGGACTTGCTTACTTCGTATTTTCGGCTCACCTACACTAAACTGAAGTTTTCCTTACTTTCTTTAAAGTTTCAATTGAAACTAAGGCGGTGTAAGGAATCTTATCCCCATAACTAGTGTTATGTTTCAAAGAAACGAGCCGCACCTGATTCCGCCCTGTTCCCAGCTTCACTCTCACGAATTCCGAGTCGTGTCGGTGTGGGCAGGTAAGGATTCACTCTTGAGTTTAGAGGGAGGGACTTGCACCCTCATCAATCGGACAGTTCAAGCCTTAGAGTGCTACATGTCTGGTAGCAAGCTTGGAAGTACTATGTACGGACTTTCACCGTGATTCATACTTCAACGAATCGCACTATTCTAAGCCATTAAGATCTTCGATTGGAATGGAGATGGTTTTAACGACATCTTGATGGCGGATGGTGGAAGTGGTTTGGATATCAAACTCAACCAACTCAAACCATTACCTCCTACCACCCCCACTACCTCACTGCTAAAGACCACATTTGTATATCACTATGCAACACCCGATAGCACTGTTATCGCCAAGAAAACTCAGGCCGATATCGTCGTTCGAGGTGGGGTTCCCACTCCAGATATCGTCCAACTGTCTTTACCGATGGCGCAGTCACGACTCAAACTGTCAGTGTCACCGTCAATAACGTCGCACCCACGATCGTCTCAATTATCCAACCACCGCCAATTAACAAAAGTCAAGCAGCAACATTTACCGCCACTGCCAGCGATCCTGGTATTGCCGATAAAATGGAAAATCGATTCTCTTGCCAAAGGCTAAGCCAACTAATAAATCGACCGATCGAACAAGCTGATAGTATACAATTACTCGTAAGTTCAGTAAATCCCAGATGAAAATCCTGCATCTATCTGATATCCATATGGGTAGCGGTTTCGGTCACGGTCGGATCGATCCAGAAACCGGACAAAATACCAGACTTCAAGATTTTACAAAATCCTTGTCGCGGGCGATCGATCGGGCGGTTTCCGAACCAGTCGATTTGGTTTTATTTGGTGGCGATGCCTTTCCAGATGCCACACCTGCACCTTACATTCAGCAAGCTTTTGCTGCGCAATTTTATCGTCTCGTCGATGCAAATATTCCCGTCGTCTTATTAGTTGGCAACCACGATCAACACGCCCAGGGGCAAGGTGGCGCTAGTCTATCGATTTATCGATCGCTGGGAGTTCCCGGCACGATCGTGGGTGACAAGATCGGGACACATACGATCGCGACTCGGAGTGGGGAGATTCAGATCGTAACGCTACCGTGGATCAATCGATCGACGCTACTTACCCGCGAGATTACCGAAAACTTATCGATTCCAGAAGTAAATCAGCTATTGCTCGATCGACTTCAGCCATGTTTAGAAGGTGAGATCCGCCAGCTAAACCCAGAACTACCAACGATCTTATTGGCGCATCTGATGGCAGATAATGCCACGCTGGGAGCTGAAAAAATGCTCGCAGTGGGGCGTGGATTTACGATTCCCTTGGCGTTTCTGACGCGTCCTTGTTTTGACTATGTGGCACTCGGACACGTCCATCGCCACCAAAATCTCAATAAAACTAATGACCCCGCAGTCGTCTACCCTGGTAGCATCGAGCGGGTAGACTTTAGTGAAGAGAAGGAAGATAAGGGGTATGTTTTAGTTGAGATCGAACTTTCTGCGGAAGAGATTAATAAGAAGAAGTTTGCTACTACATGGGAATTTTGCCCGTTGCCCGTGCGGACATTTCGGACGATTAAAATCGATGTCTCCAAAAGCGAACAGCCACAGTTGGAAATCTTAGCTGCGATCGCAAAAGTCGATATCAATGATGTTGTTGTCCGATTGATTTATCAACTCAGTCCCGATCGGGTGGAATTAGTGAATACTGCGGGTCTCCATGAAGCATTGAGTACCGCGCATCATTATACGATCCAAGCGGAGTTAATCAGTCAACTCAGCAAGCCCCGATTGCCAGAACTCGGCTGTAGCGTGGGCGATCCGATGGTGGCACTCTCTACTTATCTCGATAATCGTCCCGATCTTAAAGATATCTCTACAGCGATGCTCGCTGCTGCTGAGGAACTGATGTCAGGCGACGGACATGCTAATAGTTATGCCGATCGAGTATTGCTAGATCTCGAATCTTCGCCCGATCCGTTAGCCATTCATCCCGCTAAAACCGATCTGGATCGATCGTCGATCGAACAGACGGCTGACGGACAATTAACTTTGCTGTAAGCAAATGTGGCGTTGCTGAATATGGGTATGATTTTTTGTAGGGGTGCTCCTGTCTTGTCGTTTTTTTATTCGGGGGGAACCCCCGAATAAAAACGCCGCTTGTGGGTACCCTGAATCGATGCGGGGTAAGCACGAGGCATTACCCCTACAAAAATTATTTGTGCGTTTCATCCCTTAATTCAGCAACGCCGCCTTTTTTTCGATTGCCACCCATCTTCAGTTGGTAACGCCATTGAGTTATCGATTAACCCCAGCATTTTGGATATCGATTTAGACTAGAGATAGAGATCGGGCAACTCCCGACATTTGCCGAACGAACGGGATACAGCAAAGCTATCACAGGGATCTATGGCTGAAATCGTGCAATCTAGCTCGCGTCGATTGGAAATTCTCGATGTGTTGCTGCGGTATGGCTGGGACTACATGCGACAGCTTCTGACGATCGGGCGCGCCGACAAGCCAGAAGTCCCGCCACCAGACATTCTCCGGAATATTCTCACCGACTTGGGGCCAGTCTATGTCAAATTGGGGCAACTTTTGAGTACGCGTCCCGATCTCCTTCCACCAGAATATATCGATGCACTCAGTTCGCTGCAATCAAATGTACCCGTAGTTCCACCTAGCGAGATTGCCGAATTTATTCACATCCAATTACCCCAGCCAGCGGAGGAAATCTTCTCCCAGATCGATTATCAAGCGATCGCGGCAGGATCGATCGCCCAAACCCATCGTGCAACTCTAAAAGATGGACAGTTAGTAGCGATCAAAATCCAACGTCCTGGCATCGATGTGACGGTAGCTAGGGATATCGCCCTCCTCAAAAAAACTGCCGAACTAGTCTCTGGAACTGACTTTGGCAAGCAATACGATATCGTCTCGCTCGCCGAAGAATTTAGCACCGCGCTCAAGGCGGAATTAGATTTTACGCAAGAAGCCAACTATACCGAACAACTTCGCAGTAATCTTGCCAAGAGTAGCTGGTTCGATCCCAACCGCATCGTCGTACCGAGAATTCACCGTCATTTGACGACACCAAAAGTCCTGGTGATGGAGTGGCTGGATGGGGTGCCGATTCTGACAGCTCAGATGGGGGGTAAGGAATATAATGGTGATGTCGATGCCGAAAAGCGATCGCTGACGACATTAATATTTCGCGCATTTTTTCAGCAATATTTAGTGGATGGTTTTTTTCATGCCGATCCGCATCCAGGCAATTTATTTTATCTCAACGATGGTCGGCTCGCAATTCTCGATTGTGGCATGATGGGGCGGCTCGATCCACGTACCCAGACGGTACTCATCGAAATGGTGTTAGCAATTATCGATCTCGATGCTCAAAGATGCAGCCAGCTAACGTTGCAATTAGCCGATGCCACTCAACCAGTGGATCTGTTCCAATTGGAACGAGATTATGAGCGATTGCTACGGAAATATGGCAATTTGAGTCTAAATAATATTAATGCTAGTCAAGCATTTTATGAGATTTTACAAGCGGCGCGGAAAAATTATCTGCGGTGGCCAAGCAATATTGGATTGTTTGCAAAATCTTTAGCTAACTTAGAAGGTGCTGGGCGACAGTTTTATCCAGCGGTAAACGTGATAACCGAGGTGAAACCGCTGATGACAGATATGTTTCAGCGTCAATTATTAGGTGATAATCCATTACAATCGGTGCTAAGAACTGCCTTAGAGTTTAAGAATCTATCGTTAGAATCGCCTCGGCAATTTAGCTTTCTACTCAATCGTTTGAGTTCGGAAACATTACGATTAAATTTAACGATTCAAGATTTAGATCTACTGCGGTTGAGTTTGGATGACGCTGCCAATCGTCGATCGTTTAGTACGTTAGTAGGCTCGTTAGCGATCTCAGCCGCGATTATTTCGACGGCGGCACGCACGCCAGAGTTGCAGTTACTCAGTAATATTTTATTTGGGGTGGCAAGTTTGCTGGGGTTATGGCTGATTTGGAAAATTTTGCGGTCGGGAAAATTGAAATAACTGTAACGTGAGTTAACCTAACTCACGTTACAGTTATTTCAATTTGAGGGGTGAATTACGATTCACCCTTCAAACTATTCGATACTTGACGTTGCTAAATTGTGGTATAAAACACTTTCTGAATTCAGCAACGTCTGATATTTAATCTAGCCGATCGAGTTATGGTGTCTCTTTCTTCGGTTTGTAGGTAGAAATCACCTCTAATTCTTTGAGTTGTTTGGCATCGACACTTGCAGGAGCATTGGTGAGCAAACATTTAGCTTGCTGTGTCTTCGGAAAGGCGATGACATCGCGGATCGAATCTTCACCAGCTAATAACATTACCAACCGATCGAGTCCGTAAGCAATTCCCCCATGTGGGGGCGTACCATACTCAAATGCTTCGAGTAAAAAGCCAAATTTATCGTTAGCTTCAGCTTCAGATAAACCGATCGCACTAAATACTCGCTCTTGAACTTCGCGTTGATGAATTCGGACGCTACCACCGCCGATTTCAGTACCGTTGAAGATGATATCGTAGGCTTGCGCGCGCGCGGTTGCTAGATCGTCGATATCATCCGGATGCGGTGCGGTGAAGGGGTGATGGAGGGCTTCGAGTCTGTTCTCATCGGCATTCCACTCGAACATCGGGAAGTCTGTCACCCAGAGCAGATTGACTTTATTGTCGTCAATTAAACCGAGTTCGCGTCCGATGACTAACCGCAACCGATCGAGCGTTTTATTCACCATCGCGGCATCGCCAGCAGCAAAGAGTAATAAGTCGCCAGGTTTAGCACCTGTCAGCGTTAATAACTGTTGCTTGCTTTGAGCAGATAGCGAATCTTTAATCGCACCGATCGTTTCTAATTCATTCCCTTCGAGGACGCGAATATAGGCTAAACCTTTAGCACCTGCTTCGCTGGCTTCTTTAAATAAGTTACCACCGGGTTTGATCCGTACATTGGAAATAGTTTCATTACCACCAGGAATCGGTAAGATTTTGACAATGCCACCACTGGCGATCGCACCGGAAAATACTTTAAATTGGGAATCTTTAAAGACATCGGAAACGTTGACTAATTTCAGATCGAAGCGGGTATCGGGCTTATCACAACCGTACAGATCCATCGCTGCGGCATAAGTCATTCGAGGAAATGGACGAACTAATTCTACACCTTTAATTTCCTTAAAGATTTGCCAGACTAATGCTTCATTGAGATTGATGATTTCTTCCTGCGACATGAAACTCATTTCCATGTCCAATTGGGTAAATTCTGGCTGTCTGTCAGCGCGAAGATCTTCGTCGCGGAAACAACGCGCGATCTGATAATAGCGATCGCATCCAGATACCATCAATAGTTGTTTGAATAGCTGTGGCGACTGTGGTAGCGCAAACCATTCACCTAAATTCACCCGACTGGGGAGGATAAAGTCGCGCGCGCCTTCTGGGGTAGAGCGGGTGAGGATCGGTGTCTCGATTTCGATGAAATTTTGGCGATCTTCCAGGAAGCGACGAATGGTTTTAGTGACTTGATGACGGAGTTGGAGATTCGTACTCATCCGTTCGCGGCGCAGATCGAGATAGCGATACTTGAGGCGTAAATCCTCGCGCACCGACTCATTTTCGGTTTGAGATACTTGGAATGGTAATTGCTTGCGAACGCTATTTAAGACCTCGATTTGCTCGGCATAAACCTCGATTTCACCCGTAGGGATCCGCGAATTAATCGATTCATCGGGACGTTGATAAACGCGTCCGGTAATTTTGACGACGTACTCGCTGCGCAGCGTTTCGGCAAGATGGTAGGATTCAGGCGTGCGAATGGGATCGCTGACTACTTGCACCGAGCCGGATCGATCGCGGATATGGAGAAAAATTACCCCCCCAAGATCGCGGCGACGATCTACCCATCCGCAGAGAGTAATAGTTTCGCCAATTTGTTCGGTGCGGATTGTGCCGCAATAATGGGTTCGCATATACTTTGACTAAATCTAGTTCGATAATTACTAAGAGCTTGTTGATTTTTACCCTGAAGTGACCTGGGGAAAATCTATTTTACTCCCGCGTGCAACTACTACACTTGGCGATCGAGGATCTCCGCTAAGTCAGTTACAAAATTGCGACGGAAGTGGAAAATTCTTTCCCATTATCTACCATTCTTTGTCCCACGAGCGAAGATTTTGGGGAAGTGGCGAGAGCTGAATGTGGGTTCGCGATACCTTGCCTGGATTATTGTGGATTTTGAATTGATGTTCCTGACTGGAAGAGGAGAATGGCTATCTTAGCGCAGAATATTCATGTTTGGGAGGTAGACCTCAATCTTACTCAGGAATGTATCGAGGCGTTGAGTTGCTGCTTAGACGAGCGGGAACGACAGCGTGCTGCTAAATTCATCAATCCGACTCATGGCGATCGGTGGACGGTCGCACGGGGCTATTTACGCCAGATTCTCAGCCAGTATGTAGATCTTACCCCATCGCAGATCGTCTTTAGTTATGGCAAGCAAGGTAAGCCAACAATTGCGGGCAACCCGATTCAGTTTAATCTCTCGCATTCTCGCGATCGGGCTGTATATGCCATTAGTGCCAAACATCCAGTTGGCATCGATCTCGAATACATTCATCCTCTAGCTGCGGCAGATTTAGTCGATCGCTTTTTTTCACCAGCCGAATGCGCGATTTTTCATAGTTTACCAGTATCGATTCAGCAAGCTGCTTTTTTTCATGCCTGGACGCAAAAAGAAGCCTATCTCAAGGCTGATGGTACCGGACTGACAACTCCATTAGATCGAATTGAAGTCTCGATCGATCCGCGCACTCCCGCGCAAATTATCTCCACACCAACAGCTGGAAGTTGGCAGCTCCACAAACTAAAGCTCTCCCCCGAATATGCTGGTGCGATTGCGATCGGGGGAGAGTTTGCGGCGATCGAATATCATCGCCAAGTCAATTAGTTTGGTAACACCATGAATTTATAATTCAGGATTCATCGCGTTGCGCTGACGATCTAACATATGTTCGAATTCGATCGCAGCGGCGACCGCAAACTGGATCGCGCCTAGAATCCAAAAGACTTCCAACATAAACCCTCCTTGGTAATCTTTAATCTGATTTCCTGCATAGGCAAACCACATATCGGCAATGTAGTAGCAAATAATCGCTTGAGCATTGATTTGCCAAGCACGGCTGAGTCGTCCGCCCCAAAAAGCTAAAATCATTACTGCTGCTAGGGCGAATAAGACGACATCACTCCAAACATAGAAGGCATTTAAAGTCGAACCATAGGGTTTGAAGATCCCATCGAAGTACATCACCCATCCAGGGGCATCGGTCTTTGACCCGTCTGGCTTAGTTGACTCTGGTGCGAGACTCGGCGCTGATGGCGCGGAACTGGCTGGTTGGCTTTGGATTTGAGTGGTAACATTAGCAGGTGCTACTGTCGCTGCCAGACTCGCTGCTGGGGGCTTGAGAATCCACACGACGATCGTGGCTGCATAGAGCGCGATTCCCACCACGATCGCCCATTGATATATTTTTAGCCGCACATGTCTAGTTGCGATGGCGATAACCATCGCTAGCGACAGACAAACATAAAAGATACAGAAAAACGGATCGCCCAAACAGCCAGTAGAATTCAGATGCCATACTAATTCCCACGAACTAAAGAAAATATTGCCGATCGTATATGAGATGAGGGCGATACCCATCAATAACCACACTTTACTCCCACTGGGCATTCGGCTGCTCAAGCCATTGCGGATACATAACAATCCAGCGATGAGCGACGGAATATTTTGCAGAATATAAGCTGTCAACAACCGATACCATAACGGTCGATCTGTATTTTGTGGCGAACCACTAAAAAACATGTAAACCACTAGCGATAAGGCAGACCAGCCCCATGCCCAATAGATGATGTTTTGTTTGCGCCACAGGTGTTCCCATTGGCCCAGTATGCGTGCAAAATTTAGCATGTATTTATCTAACTAATAACTATATAACGCCGCTCGATTCGCCACCAGAGATGCTACACGAGTGCAGTATTCTCTGAAGAGCGGATCGATCCGCTACGATCTCTCTTAATTATTAGTATTCCCAGTTCGCAACTAATTTATTCTAAAGATTACCAACTTTATTGTTGGCACAGCCTCTGTGTTGAGTCAGCAGCTCGATCTTAAGGGAAACGCTTCTTACAACGAGAATTATCGAACTCATTACATCATCTATATATTTCTGAGCTAGCTAAATGCTACTGTTTTTTCAGCCAGAGTTGAAACTCTTGTTTGAGGTGCGGTGACAATCTATTTTGTAAGTCAATTAGTAGTTCGTTAGCGTAGTTTTTGCCTAGATATTTCCCGCCTAGTCGTTGGATTTCCAGATATAATTTGGCTACTTGCGATGCGGTGAGCGTGGATAATTCGAGCGCTCGATCTGGTTGCTTCGCCGCCAGAATTGTTGCCGATAGGTAGGTAATCGATCGAACATTGGGAATGCTTGATAATATTTCCGTACCAAATGCGGTAGCTCGCTCTGCGCCTAACAATTCGCCCACTTCAGTCCATAAGCCATCGAAGAGGCAAAGTTGAGCGCGAAAGACAGCTTCTAATCGCTCTTTTTGTGGGTCGATCGATTGCGGGAAATCGATCTTCCGCTCCATCCACACCGAATATTGCTGAGTATTTTTGACAATCAAACATCCTGTTCCTTGTTCGTCAAAATGTCGGCTTAACCCCTGTGCTGCTTGTAATTCACCCGAAGAGAAAGTCTGAACTAGTTCGTACTGACGATCTCGATAATCGAGCAACGATATTTGTCGCTCGGGGTTTTTGGCATCTGGACGCTGCGAGATCCGCACATCCTGAATATTAACGATATTCATAAGATCTATTAAATGCAATAATTTATATACCATAGACAAATAATTCTACTTTAGTATTAGGCCGACTTAACCTTTAACCCCGCTTCCCGCAGCTGTGGGAACGATATATCGTTGGACGAAGGTAAATAACACTAAAACGGGCGCGATCGAAATCACTGAACCTGCCGCCACCAATCGCCAGTTCGATCCAAACGCACCCTCTGCTAATTTCGCAACTCCCAATGGCAAGGTGTAATAAGTATCCTCTTGCAATACGATCAGCGGCCACAAGAAATCACTCCAAGCACCGATAAACACAAAAATTGAGAGCGTTACCAATGCCGGACGAATTGCTGGTAACATCACGCTCCACCAAATCCCAATCTCCCAACAACCATCCATTCGTGCCGCTTCTTCGAGTTCTTTGGGTACGGATTGAAAGGATTGACGCAACAAGAAGATTCCAAAAGCTGAAGCTAGATTTGGTAGAATCACACCTAAATAAGTATTAATCAATCCTAGCTGAACGGCGATAATATATAGCGGAATCATCACGATTTGAAAGGGAATCATAATCGTCGAAACCACGATCGCAAAGATAAGTTCTTTACCCTTGAATTCTAGCCTAGCTAAAGGATAAGCAGCTAGCGCACAGAATACTAAATTAATTATCACACTCAAGATTGCCACCACACAACTATTAAATAAATAACGCCCAAAATCATTGCTTTGCCAAACAGTAATAATATTCTCTAAAGTTGGGTGACTCGGTAATAATTGGGGCGGCGACTGAAAAATATTTTCGTCTGCCGACTTGAGCGCCGTACTCAATAACCACAGCAACGGAAATAACATCAAACTCGCGATCGCACTCAGTCCACCATAGATCCCAACTAATCTCACCGTCGGGTGGTGCCACAAGGTAATTAGAAATGCTAAGAGGTGTTTCTGATACTGCATGAGAGGTGATGCCAATGAGATCGATCGCTTCCAATCTTACGCCCATATCGGTCACCGCAACCATTAACTAGCAATCGAGCAAAAATTTCAGGGTACCCACAAGGGGCACTCCTACTCAAATCGTCTGTAGGACTATATCGCTAACTATCTCAAAATTCCTCGCGTGCTGAGACGCGATCGCGATCGAAACGGGGTAACCTATAGTAACGGTATTTTAAATGTTGTAAACTTTTCTTACAACTTGCCATGTTAATAAACAGGGTATATCATTGAGATAATGAGTATTTATACCTACCTATGTTTGGGTACCATCGTTGTTTGGCTGCGAAGTATCCAGCTCGATCCTTAGCGATTATCTATGATTTCTGAATTTCCCTGGCTCACTGCGATTATTGCGTTTCCGCTCATAGCTGCCTTAGCTATTCCCGTATTACCCGACACCGATGGTAAAACCGTGCGGCTTTACGCATTGGGAGCTGGGATCCTCGAATTTTGTTTGATTCTCTACACATTCGCTATACGATACGACTTTAATAACCCCAGCTTACAATTGGTCGAGCGCTATCGCTGGATACCACAACTAGGATTGAATTGGTCTTTGAGCGTAGATGGATTGTCTATGCCCTTAGTCGTGTTAACAGGGTTTGTGACCACGCTCGCAACCTTTGCGGCTTGGAATATCAAGATTAAGCCGCGCCTATTTTACAGCTTGATGTTGGTAATGTATAGTGCCCAGATTGCGGTATTTCTCGCCCAAGATCTACTCATGTTTTTCATGCTGTGGGAATTGGAACTGGTTCCGGTTTACCTAATTATTTCGATTTGGGGTGGGGCGCAGCGACTATATGCAGCGACTAAATTTATCCTCTACACTGCCCTGGGATCGATCTTCATCTTGATTGCTGCCCTCGCACTGGCTTTCTATGGCGGTAACATCACATTTGACTTTACCGAACTCGGACTCAAGCAATACCCGATCGGGTTAGAATTATTAGCCTATGCTGGCTTGCTGATTGCATTTGGGGTCAAATTACCGATTTTCCCTTTGCATACTTGGCTACCAGATGCTCACGGCGAAGCACCCGCACCTGGATCGATGATTTTAGCAGGTGTCTTACTCAAAATGGGCGGTTATGCACTAATTCGCCTCAATGCCGAAATGCTGCCCCACGCTCACGTATATTTCGCGCCTGTCCTCGCGGTACTCGGTGTTGTAAACATCGTCTACGGTGCCCTCGCAGCCTTCTCTCAGGACAATCTCAAGCGGCGGTTGGCTTACTCTTCGATTTCCCATATGGGGTTTGTATTAATCGGGATTGCTTCATTCACTGCGTTGGGTATTAATGGCGCGATGCTGCAGATGATCTCTCACGGATTAATTGCCGCAGGTTTATTTTTCCTCTCTGGGGTAACCTACGAACGCTCCCACACCCTATCGATGGAGAAAATGGGCGGGATTGGTAAATCCATGCCGATAACTTTTTCCCTCTTTACTGCTGGTGCGATGGCTTCACTCGCTTTACCTGGGATGAGCGGCTTTGTCGGCGAATTGACGGTTTTTCTGGGCTTGACTACTAGCGATGTTTATAGTAGTGAATTTAAAACGATCGCGATCTTCCTATCCGCAGTCGGACTGGTGATTACGCCCATCTATTTACTCTCGATGTTACGACGGGTATTTTTTGGACAAGAACGCGATACCGTCCCGATCGAGCCGTGGTTGGATATTAAGCCGCGCGAGCTGATAATTACGATGAGTTTCTTGATTCCGATTATCGGGATTGGTTTGTATCCCAAACTTGCGACTCAAACTTATGACAGTACGACTGTTGCTGTCGCCGCTCATCTGCGGAACGCTTTACCAACGATCGCGCGGAGCGGGCATACTAGCTTGTACGCTCAGGTGAATGCAGAACCTGCCCAAACGACAATTGGGACACCAATTATTCCTGGTAAATTGGTCGGTTCGATCGCGCGTTAATTTGGTGGCAATCGAGGACAGGCTAACTGAATGCAAACCTGTATAGTTCAAAGCTATACAGGTTTTGTTTTAACGATCGATTGTTCATCTGAGGGATTCTGTGTGATATGCGGATTAAAGCATTCCTGATTCCCAACTTTCATCGGTGCTAACTCGATCGATCAGTTCGATCGTGCTGTGATATTTAGTGAGATTACCTTGCTCCTGAAATAGTTTCGCCGCTTGCTGTAGATCGAGGAGTGCTTCTGGCTCGCACGCTAACATACGATAGACGAAACCTCTGCTAGAATACGATCGCGCATCGGTAGGATTGAGTTCGATCGCCCGATCGTAATCGCTAATCGCCCGGGTATAATTTTTAACGAGATAGTGAATAAAACCGCGTCGATAATAAGCAATTGCTAAATCGGGATCGAGATCGATCGCTTGGGTATAGTCTGACATTGCCTCAATAATGTCGCCCAAACGGTACTGCGTTACACCCCGACAAGCATAAGCGCTCGCGGATTCAGGCTTGAGTTCGATCGCTGTAGAGTATTCAGCCAGTGCCCCTTGATAATCTCGCTCTTGATATTTCGATCGAGCAGATTTTAATAGCTGTTGGTATGTAGCGGCGGTGGTAGTAAAATTCATTGCTTGACTGAGAATGTGTTGGATGTGGATATTTATTGTCTATACAGAAGATCTAAATGAAAGATAAATAGAGAATGAAATCTGGTGAGTAATTCGCACGAGCTAAGGGTGCGAGCTGATAGTTAAATACAAAAAATACTTTTGAAACTAACACTCAAACGTACCTAACATTCTTAAATTACCCATAAGTAATCAAAAAACAGCAATTTCGACTTAATGTTTATATTTCCTGTTGTTGCCCTTAAGACTACACGTTCGGACGATCGTCTCGTTTGCGGTTACCACTGAATCGATCGAGGGAGTGCTTCACCAGTGCAGAATTTTGGAGATTTGCGCTGGCAGATCGATCGAATTAAATGGTTTTGTAATTATGCCACTGATGCCGAGATCTGGAAATTGGCTGCTGTGAGCCGTTTGGATGCTACCGGTCATCAATATGACTGGAATGTTCGCAGTAATTCGATCGGTTTGGAGCGCCCGACAAGTGGCAATTCCATCGATTCCTGGCATCATTAGATCCAACAAGATCGCATCGGGAAGTTCTCGTTTGGCGATCTCGATGCCCGCATCTCCGGCACTGGCAGATATTACTTCCCATCCCGCCGCGATGTTGATGCCAAATTTGACGATTAGCTGGATGGCTTCATCATCATCGATAATTAACAGGCGTTTGTGACTCATTGATTCGTAAATAGTGAATAGTGATTTCCTTCTATTCGTGCCCTTTCCTCCTCTAATCGCTCGAACTTATCACCATAAATATGGGAGAGCCACCTCTTCCGTAAAGCATTCTCATACCTGCCTGCCTAAGATGACTAAATCTCGATCGATCCCATTGAGTTCGGCGATTTGGGGTAAATAACCCCATTGCTGGAAACCCTGCTTTTTAAATAAGTTTAAACTCGGTGGATTGTGAGCAAAAATGAAGGCAACTAGTGTTTTTAGATCTAGGCTCGGGGCTGTCTCGAGCGCTTTAACTAATAAGCTATTTCCCAATTGTTGGCGATAAAAATCTGGGGATACATAAACGCTTACCTCTGCTGTATGGCGATACGCATCGCGACCATAAAACGATCGAAAACTCAGCCAGGCAGCGATCTTATCGTCTGTTTCTAGTACCCATAACGGACGACGCTCGGGTGTATGCGCGCAAAACCATTCCATTCGACTCTCGACTGTCACTGGCTCTAAATCTGCTGTCGCCATCCGTCCGGGAATCGACGTATTATAAATCTCAATAATTGTTGGTAAATCTTCGATCGTTGCGTCGCGAATCATCTACTAAATTATTGGCGTTAAAATTAGCAACGCCAAATTATAAATTACAATCTTAGAGACAACTTAACGGTTGTCTCAAATGTTTCAACTAAATGTTATCTCGATCGGGCGCTGTTTTCATAATTTATAATTTAACTAACGTGAGTTCGGGTTAAGGATATTTGCTTCGTTCAAGCACCGCACTCGATTGAAATCGGTGCTAATAGTGCAAAGTCCGCCTTCGCGGACTAATTATCTAGTCCGCGAAGGCGGACTTTGCATCATGAGCCGAGACTTCAGTCTCCAGGCTATTCTTATCCCGAACTGACGTTAACTACCCATTTCCAGAGTGGATGAGAACTACCCTGCTTGCGAATCTGACAAACTTGTCTCGCTAGCCGTTCGCGTTCGTGTTTAGAAATGCCCCAGATCGAGTTGCAACTTTGCCATAATAACGTACCAGTCATCATCCCCAGACATATTGCTAAACCGATTGCGGCAATCGGTTGAAAGACTAATCCATATTTGACCGCCGCCCAAGTAAAATCCTCGCGGATCAAATCGATCGGGTAGCGCAATTCCCAGAGGCTGTACACCCCAATAGTAGCCCACAGCAACCCGATCGTCACCCACCTGCCATAGAGATGTAACCGATACAACCGATCGATTTGGCTTTTAAAAACCGGATCGAGTTCGAGATCGGGCAATTCATCAGCATTGCATTCGCCAGATTCGACCTCAGACATAACTAAATTCCTTTCCTCTATTTAAGACAGCAAATCCGCTCGGATCTTTAGTATCGATAACTTAGATCCAGCTACGCTTGAAGATATTGCTAGCGATTAAGATTCAGAACTTATAGCGGTGGGATTGGGTGTAACTGGATGCTTTTCCCGCCACCAAGCAAACAGGGTACTAGCGATAAAGATACTGGAGTAAGCTCCCGCCGTAAAGCCGATAATCAAACACAAAGCGAAGTTTTTGAGCGTCTCACCACCGAACAAGAAAATAGCGAATAGCGTCAAAAGTACTGTCAGGGTAGTATTGATCGATCGAGACATGGTTTGATTGACCGCATCATCTACAATCTGGGTAATCGGCTGGTCGGGATGCAAGCTGATAACTTCACGAATCCGATCGTAAATCACGACCGTATCGTTCACCGAAAAACCGATAATCGTCAAGATCGCGACGACGAATAAACTATCGATTTCGACACCGCCAACTAAACCTAAGATCGAGAAAATTCCAGTCGTAATAAATACATCATGGAATAACGCGACAAAAGCGAAGAACGCATAGTCGAGTTTGAAGCGGAAGGTTAAATATACTAGAATCAAGGCAAACGATAATCCGATCGCAATTAAGCCATTTTGAAATAACTCTTGGCCGAGTGTCGGCCCGACTGTATCGTTTTGAGTTTTCTGCGGGTCGAATTTACCGATCTTTTCCGACAATGCACTTTCTAATTTAGTTCTAGCATCGACCTTGAGATCCTTAGTCCGAATCGACAGCCCAGTTGAGTCCTTACCAACGACTTGGATCAGCGGATCGACAATTCCTTGATTTCTCACGATTTCTCGGACGACGGCGATATCGATCGGTTTACAATTATTCGCGATCGAACAGTCTAATTCATACTGTAATTTCGAGCCACCAGTAAAGTCTAGTCCTCTCCGTAATGGCGATCCGATCTCAGGGTTAGTCCACGATAAAATCATCGAGACAATCCCCGTCAAGATAATCGCAATCGATAGCATCCACCACCATTTGCGCTGTTTGGTAACACTAAATTTTTTCATATAATTTCGATCGGTTATTAATTTTAAGGGATAAAAACTCTCTAGCTAGTTCGAGCTTAAACCCTAGCTGGTGGGCATTTGCCCACCCTACTTCTAAACCGTCGGGGAACCCGACGAGCGCGCATCGCGAGCCACCATTCAACTACTCGGTAAATTTGGTACGAATAACTGAGTTTTCTGCCGCAAAGCTGGAAAACCTAGTACTAGCAGTAACAAGAATGTCCGCGTACAGGTTAATGAGGTGAATAAGCTCAACAATACCCCAACTGCCAACGTAACCGCATAACCTTTCACCAGTCCCGAACCCAGGAAAAATAGCGCCCCGCAGGAAATTAACGTGGTAACGTGACTGTCGAGAATACTATCGAACGCGCGATGAAATCCAGCTTCTACCGACTTATACAAAGTTTTGCCAGCCCGTAGCTCCTCACGGGTGCGCTCGAAGATCAGGACATTGGCATCCACAGCCATCCCGATACTCAAGATAAACCCGGCAATCCCTGGCAGTGTCAATGTTACATCCAAAAGATTGAAAGCGGCCAGGGTTAAGAGTGCATAAATTATCAATGCCACGTCAGCGACAAGTCCCGGGACACGATAGTAGACAGCCATAAAGATTGCCACGAGCATCAATCCGCCGATCCCAGCATAGATACTACTCATAATGCTATCTCGCCCCAGGGTCGCTCCTACCGTCCGGTTCTCCACGATTTCAACGGGAACTGGGAGCGAACCACCCCGTAATTGCACCGCGAGATCGTTAGCTTTTTCGGTAGTAAAGTTACCGGTAATTACGGCTTTACCGCCAGTAATCCCCGTCGCCGCAAATTGTGGGCCGACAGTTGGCGTACTAATCGGATCGTTGTCTAGGAATACACCGATCGTGCGACCCGTACCAGCTAAGCTTTTAGTCAGTTTAGCAAATGCTTCGCCACCAGCACCATCAAACTCGATCGCAACTTCCCAACCGCTATTACTTAAGGGTTGCGGACTGGCATTTTTAAGTTGCTTACCTGTAATTGCTGCGTTATCGAATAACTTACCAATCTCCGCAAACTGTCTACTGAGTGCGGCTTGATTGTCTAAAATGGCTTGTTTGTCACCAGACTTTTTGAGGAGGGTCTGAGTGCGCTTAGCTTCTTCTAGTACTGCCAACTCAGCACCGAGCTTACCTTCGGTACCCACTTTTTGCTCGCGAAATTCGAGTTGAGCGGTACCGCCGAGGACGCGTTCGGCTTGCTGGGGGTCGTTGACTCCAGGCAATTGGACTAAAACTCGATCGGTTCCCGAAGATTGCACCAAAGCTTCGGCTACACCCAAGCCATTAATCCGATTTTCGATCACCGTTTTGACCGCATCGAGATCGAGCTTGGTGATTTCAGGATGTTCTTTAGTTGGCTTAATCTGAATGGTGAGTTGCGAGCCTCCTTGTAAGTCAAGTCCCAAGCGCATGGGTTTGTTGATTAACAGAGTCATCGCAGCGATCGCTAGGACTATAATTAAGCCTAAAATAACTCGCTGTTTTTGCATAATAAATTTAAATAGTGAATAGTGAATAGTGAATACTGAATAGTGAATAGTGAGTATTGGGTTAAAGGAAACAGGATATGGACTCATAGATCCTTTAACTATCCGCCTGTAGCTACAAGGGAATTAGACTATTTGTTAATAGTTACGAGCGTGGAAATTAAGTAACAATAATTTTCTCTTTCCTTACCCCTCACCCCCAGCCACTGGTCACTAGTCACTACCCCCTAGACTTTGCCATCTACCATCTGTTTGATGGCTTCGACAATTTGGGGCGGTTGGATAATCGTTAGATACTCTAACTTTCCATTGTAAGGGGTCGGAATATCTTGTGACGACATCCGCAGTACGGGTGCATCTAGCTCATCAAAGAAATTATCGACGATCGAAGCTGTCAATTCTGCCCCAATCCCACCAGTTCGCATACATTCTTCGACAATGATTACTTTGTGGGTCTTCTTAATCGATGCCCCAATTGTCTCCAGATCTAATGGTTTGAGCGAAATCAGGTCGATAATTTCCGGATCGTAGCCCTCCGACTCCAGCATTGACATCGCTTGGGTGCAATGATGGCGCATCCGCGAGTATGTGAGCACCGTGACATCTTTACCAGGACGCACGATCTCGGCTTTATCTAACGGCTGGAGATATTCACCATCGGGTAAATCTTCTTTGAGGTTATAGAGTAAAACGTGCTCGAAGAACAATACTGGGTTATCGTCTCTAATTGCCGATTTGAGCAGCCCCTTCGCATTGCGTGGTGTCGAACAAGCGACGATTTTCAAGCCAGGAACTGCTTGGAAATAAGCTTCCAATCGTTGGGAGTGTTCCGCACCCAATTGTCTGCCGACCCCACCAGGCCCGCGAATTACGAGGGGAATTGTAAAATTACCACCAGATGTATAGCGGAGCATCCCCGCATTATTGGAGATCTGGTTGAAGGCGAGGAGCAGAAACCCCATGTTCATCCCTTCAATAATCGGACGTAATCCGGTCATGGCAGCACCTACAGCCATCCCGGTAAAACTATTTTCGGCGATCGGGGTGTCCAATACCCGCAGGTCTCCATATTTCTTATAGAGATCCTTAGTCACTTTGTAGGAACCACCGTAATGTCCGACATCTTCACCCATGACTAGTACGGCTGAATCCCTCGCCATCTCTTCATCGATCGCGGCACGTAGGGCATTAAAAAATAGAGTTTCTGCCATGCTAGGTTTACAACACTTGAATTTCTCAGATCTCACTCTAGCAGAGTTAGGGAATAGGGAGTAGGGGTAGGGACGTAGGATAGTTTATTCTCTAAATAGTTGGCGTTGAAGTTTGGCTGTCGTCTGTGACGAGCGAACCGACTAATTTTTTAAATATATCCCCAGCCATGATTAGAAAAGTCGAAGTCGTTCCACACGACCCAAATTGGCAGATTGCCTTCGAGTCAGAATCACAGCAAGTTAAAATAGCACTGGGCGAAAATGTCATCGCTATTCATCATATTGGCAGCACATCGATCTCAACAATTCACGCCAAACCAATTATCGATCTGCTAGTTGAGGTCGGAGACATCGCTAAAGTTGACGATCGCAATTCACAGATGCAAGCATTGGGCTATGAGTGCATGGGCGAGTTTGGCATTCCCGCTCGGCGGTTTTTCCGCAAAGACAATGCCGCCGGAATTAGAACCCACCACATTCATACCTTCGAGGTAGACTCAGCTCAAGTAAAACGTCACCTCGCATTTCGCGATTATCTAAACGCTCATCCAGCAGCAGCGCAACAATACAGCGAACTAAAACAAGAACTTGCAAAGCAGTACCCAAATGATATTCAGGAGTATATGGATGGAAAAAATGAATTTATTCATGCGATCGATCTTAAAGCAGCCGAGTAGATCCCGGGTGCCCCTTGTGGGCACCCCTACACAATTTACCTGTAGGGGATCCCCTTGTGGGTACCCTCAGATCTGCGCTTTTACTAGTTTTCATATATTAGTGAAAGATGCGAACAACCTGGTTTGGATCGGTAGTAACCCATCGCTAATAATTAATAGTTGAATGGCTAACTGGCACACACGATCGCGATTTATCGATCGGGAAGATCTGGCGATCCATCGATCGCACTCTCTTGTAATTTAAGTGCGTGGAAGATACTCAGGACATCACAATGCCACTCTGGTAAAATTAGTGTCATCACAATCTCTTCCAAACTGTTAACCAGACAGAGCACGATCGGGAGCCATAACGTTGGTGAGTAGTCAAAGCCAAATAGTGCCACTGTTGCCACCAGCAGCGTCAACCCCCAGATTTTGGCAGTGTAGGTATGAAAGCTGGGGAATTTGCGAAATTTGCCCAAACTGACGGCAAATAGCAGTAATCGAAAATAAAGATCTGTCTTGTGAGTGATTTGTTTGCTTGGCGATCGCCATTAAGCTTGGATAGACAATACTACAGACAACTTCCGACCAGCGTGGATGGTTACAGCAACAGCACATTCATAGAAATCTTTAGCACCACTAGGGTTGCAACCCTATTTGCATAGCTCTGGAGGTTAACACATCGCTCGACGCGAATACTTACTGTTTGCCATTGATATATGAGCCAGGATCCGATCGGTAGTCTTACAGATGATGAAGAACTTAATTTTTCCGAACCAGTAGAGGTGTTCGTTTTTCCGACTTCTTTCGCTCAGCAACGATTGTGGTTTCTCGACAGATTAGCACCAGGAAATCCCTTTTATAATGTCTCAACTGCACTACGCCTCAAAGGTGCCCTCAATTTCACCGCTTTAAAGCAGACATTTAACGAAATCGTTTGTCGCCACGAAACCTTACGCACTACGTTTCTGGTGATGGATGGGCAAACTTTACAGGCAATCTCGCCGAGCCTTAATATCCTGCTACCCTTAATAGATTTACGCAATTTCCAGAGCCAAGCACGCGAACCACAACTGAGGCAAATCGCCACCGACGAGGCTCAACATCCGTTCGATCTCACCACTGGGCCACTCTTGCGCGTGAAGCTGTTACAGATAGAGGAGAGAGAATATGTACTGCTGCTAAATTTCCATCACATTGTCGCCGATGGTTGGTCGATCGGTGTGTTAATTAGAGAACTAGGCATATTATATAAAGCCTTTGCAGCGGATGAGCGGTCTGTGCTCTTACCAGAACTAACCATTCAATATGCAGATTTTGCTCAATGGCAACGGGAGTGGCTGCAAGGAGTAGGGACAAATGGCAATTCTCTCCTCCAAACTCAGTTAGCTTACTGGCAACAGCAGTTAGATGGCATTTCGGTGCTAAATCTCCCCGCAGACCGTCCCAGACCCGCAGTGCCGAGCTATAGAGGTGCTAAACAGGTTTTAGAGTTATCACCCTCTCTCAGTCAAGCACTAGAGGCACTGAGCTATCGTGAAGGTGTGACCTTATTCATGACGATGCTGACAGCGTTTGAGACTTTACTCTATCGCTATACGCAGCAAGAAGATATTGCCATTGGTTCGCCAATTGCCAATCGCAACCGCAGCGAATTAGAAGGATTAATTGGCTTTTTTGTCAATAGTTTGGTGCTGCGCACAGATTGTTCGGGTCAGCCGACATTTCGGGAATTGTTGCAGCGAGTGCGAGAGGTAACTCTGGGTGCCTATGCTCATCAGGATTTGCCGTTTGAAAAGCTAGTAGAGGAGCTACATCCAGAGCGAGATTTGAGCTATCATCCGTTGTTTCAGGTGGCATTTAGCTTCCAAAATACGCCGATTTCCACTCTAGAGTTACCTGGAGTAACGCTGTCGCTATTGGAGTTGGATACCACAACTGCCAGGCTCGATCTTGAGTTCCATCTGTGGCAGGATGCGGGAATTATCAAAGGGCAAATAGTGTATAGCACTGATATCTTTGATGGTGTGACCATTACGCGGATGCTCGGACATTTTCAAACTTTGTTAGCAAGTGTTATTGCTAATCCAGAACAGTGCGTTTCTGATGTGGCGGTGTTGAGGGCGATCGAAAAGCAACAGTTATTAATTGATTGGAACGATCCGAAAACAGAGTGCCCTAAAGAGTGTTTTCATCAGTTATTTGAAGCACAGGTGCGAAAAACTCCCGATGCGATCGCGTTAGTCTTTAACGAGCAGAAGTTAACTTATTGTGAGCTAAATATGCTTGCCAATCAACTAGCCCATTATTTGCAAAAGTTGGGAGTAATTCCCGATCGAGTAGTCGGGATTTGGATCGATCGATCTCCAGAAACGATCGTCGCGATCTTAGGTATTCTTAAAGCGGGTGGAGCCTATCTACCTCTAGATCATAGTCTACCTCAAGAGCGTCTGAACTTCATGTTAGCAGATGCCCAAGCTTCATTATTAATAACCCGATCGAATTCCATCGATCTATTTAAAAATTTCTCGCAGCCAATTATTGACATCGATCGAGATTGGGAAACTATTAGACAATACAGCCAAGAAAACCCCACCAGTTGCGTTACATCTGACGATCTAGCTTATGTTATCTATACATCTGGCTCGACTGGGCAACCTAAAGGTGTTGCGATCGAACATCGAGGATTGTCCAACTTAGCACAAGCTCAGATTGAGGTATTTAATGTCCAACCGAGTCACCGAATTTTACAATTTGCATCGTTAAGTTTCGACGCTTCAATTTTTGAGATTGTCATGGCATTGCGATCGGGTGCAACTCTTGATTTAGCTGATAAGGAATCTCTGTCACCCGGACAACCTTTACTCGAATTATTACGCGATCGAGCGATTACTCACGTTACTCTCCCACCAGCAGTCTTAGCCGTCCTACCTCTAGCATCGCTGCCAGCCTTACAAACTATTATTTGTGCGGGCGAATCCTGTCCTGAAGATATTATTAAAAGGTGGTGGAGTCCTCAACGGCGGTTTTTCAATGCTTATGGACTGACTGAATCAACGGTATGGTCTACCGTTGCCGAAATTAAATCTGCGAGCGAACAAATATCGATCGGGCGACCGATCGCGAATATACAAATTTATATATTAGACAAACATTTACAGTCAGTACCAATTGGAATTGATGGCGAACTATATATCGGTGGTGATGGATTGGGGCGAGGCTATATCAATCGTCCCGAATTAACTGCCAAACATTTTATTGCTAATCCTTTTGACGAGCGACAGGGGGCGCGGCTTTATAAGACAGGCGATCTAGCTCGGTATCGATTGGATGGTAACATTGAATTTTTAGGTCGCAGCGACAATCGCGTCAAAATTCGTGGCTTTCGGATCGAATTATCAGAAATTGAAACAGCGATCGATCGGCATCTAAATGTGCGGACGGTGGTAGTAATCGATCGAGAAAATAGCTATGGAGATAAGTATTTAATTGCTTATATTGTTCTGAATACAGATACGCTAAATTTCACAGCTTCATTACGCAAATTTTTAATAGAAAAATTACCAGAATACATGATGCCAAAAGCTTTTGTATTTCTAGATGCTCTCCCACTCACAGCTAGTGGCAAAGTCGATCGAGATGCGCTCTTAAAATTCAATCCGGCACACAAGATCGATAAAGAATTTATCACACCGCGTACTCCTACCGAGTCTACCCTGGCTGAAATTTGGGCGGAAGTCCTGAATATCGATCGAGTGGGTATTTACGATAACTTCTTCGATTTGGGTGGAGATTCGCTATTAACTGTCCGGTTGTTACAGCAAATATCCGATCGACTTAATTATGAACTACCCCTAGCTAGCTTATTTTTAAATCCTACAATTGAGAGGTTAGCAACTTGTCTATCCTCACCAGTAGATACTCTTTCTGGATCGCCTTTAGTTGCGATTCAACCTGATGGCTCCAACCCATCTTTCTTCTGCATCCATCCCATTTTTGGCGTTGTTTTTCCTTATTACGAATTAGCCGCCCAATTAGGCAAAAACCAACCATTTTATGGACTACAACCGATCGGACTAGATGGCAAAACTCCGCCCCTAACGCGGATTGAAGATATGGCTGCCCATTATATCGAAGCATTGCGATCGCTACAGCCTCACGGCCCTTATTATTTGGGAGGTTGGTCTTTTGGCGGTTGGGTGGCTTTTGAAATGGCGCAACAACTCCAACAGGCAGGGGAAGAAGTAGCATTACTAGCGGTGCTGGATACTTTGGCACCAATTCCAGGACATGTATCTTTAGGTCATGGTTTAAAGTTTATGCTAACGACAGCGGCGCGATATATTTGGCCGTTTTTTCTCGATTATGTTTATCTAATCATCGCGATCTTCAAGCAGCAAATTAATAGTTTAATCGAGCGATTTCCTAATTTAAATAAAATCTTGCGTTATTCCGGTTGGGAGTGGCTGATGCGATCTCGATCGAAACAGAATGCTACCCTTAACCCGTCGAAAGAATCCCAGCTCAGAATTTTAAGCGAGTTAGCAATCGTACCGATGCTACGGGTGTTTTATGCCAATAGTCAAGCAGTGCTCGACTACGTGCCGCAAGCTTACTCCAGCCGTATCGATTTGTTTAGAACGAAGGCTCATTCGAGTAGTGGCAAGGAAGATCTGAGTCTGAGTTGGGATCGGTTAGCTAAAGGTGGAACGGAAATTCATCATCTTCCTGGCAATCACCTGACGATGCTCAGGAAACCGCATATTCAGGTGCTTGCGGCACAGTTAAAAGCTTGTATCGATCTAGCTACGCAAAGGGATTGAGGATATTACACCAAAATCTTGCCCTCTCTCCCAAGCTTGGGAGAGGGGAGCAAGAGCCGCAGGATCTGGCGGGGTGAGGGCGACCTGGGGTTTCCGCTGGCAACTCTTAATCCAACAAGAATCGATATGTTTTCTGAAGAAGTCTTCGTCTTTCCCGCATCTTTTGCCCAGCAGCGACTCTGGTTCCTCGATCGATCGATCCCTGGCAATACTATTTACAATGTACACACAGCAATTCACCTAGCAGGTTCGCTAAACCTAGCCGCACTAGAACGGACTTTTAATGAAATCGTCCGTCGTCACGAAACCTTACGCACTACTTTTATAGTAGAGGATGGGCAACCCTTACAGGCGATCGCACCCAGCGCAACTATCCCTTTGCAAGTAGTAGATCTCCAGCATTTAGACTCGGAAGAGCGAGATGTGACAGCCAAGAGGATTATTAACACCGCGCTCAAATATGCCTTCGATCTAGCCTCTGGGGCATTATTGCGCGTTACCATCCTCGTTTTGTCAGACACAGAACATATTCTGTTAATAAATATGCACCATATCATCTGTGATGATTGGTCGCTGGGTGTGCTGATTCGGGAATTGAGTACAGTGTATACAGCTTTTGCCCAAAATCGGTCTTCTCCTCTGTCAGAACTGCCTCTTCAGTACGCCGATTTTGCTCAGTGGCAGCGCGAGTGGCTACAAGGAGAAATCCTCGACACCCAGTTAGCTTACTGGCGGCAGCAATTAAACGGTATTTCGACGCTGCATTTGCCTACCGACAAACCCAGATCGGCAATCCAAAACTACCAAGGGGCAACCCAATTTTTAGAGTTACCAAAACAGCTAACCGATCGCTTAGAACAGTTATCGCAGCAAGCAGGAGTTACCCTATTTATGACGCTGCTGGCTGCATTTCAAACGTTAATTTACCGTTATACACACCAATCGGATATCGCGATCGGTTCGCCAATTGCCAATCGTAATCGTAGCGAAATAGAAGGCATAATTGGCTTTTTTGTCAATACTTTAGTGCTACGTAGCGATCTATCTGGAAATCCTACTTTTCGGGAATTATTAGACAGAGTACGAGAGGTCACAGTTGGCGCATACACGCATCAAGATTTGCCGTTTGAAAAGTTAGTATCAGAACTACATCCAGAGCGAAGCTTGAGCCATCATCCACTGTTTCAAGTGGTATTTGGTTTCCAGAATGCACCCATGTCATCACTAGAATTGCCTGGATTAGTACCGAGATTAATTAATATTGACTCTAAAACAACTCGCTTCGATTTGGAACTGCATCTCTGGAAGTGTGGCGAAGATTTTCGTAGCTCAGATGGCGGTAAATGGCATGATACTGAAGGTCTGCGAGGGATAGTCGTATACAACACAGATTTATTCGAGCCAGCCACGATCGATCGAATGCTAAGTCATTTCAAGACTCTGTTGTCAAGCATTGTCGCAAATCCCGATCGACGAATTGCTAACTTACCGTTATTAAGTGACGTAGAGATAAATCGAGTAATGGTGGAATGGAATAATACCCAAGTAAATGAGTCTGAAGATAAGTGTATCCATCAAATACTTGAAGCAAGAGTAAGACAATATCCCGATGAGATCGCTCTGAATTTTGCGAGCAATCGCATCACTTATCAAGAATTAAATAGTCGCAGTAATCAACTCGCTCGACACTTCCAAAAATTAGGAGTAGGTGCGGAAGTTTTAGTCGGCATTTGCATTCCCCAATCGATCGACACAATCGTCGGGCTATTAGCTATTCTCAAAGCTGGTGGAGCCTATGTGCCACTAGACCCCAGCTATCCTCAAGAGCGTCTCAATTTTATGCTTGAAGATGCGCGAGTTGCCGTATTGCTAACACAATCGAACTCAATCGATCGGTTTGAAGATTTCACGAATCCGATTGTTTCGATCGATAACAATTGGGAAATTATTGCTCAAGAACGGGCAGATAATCTCCACTGCGATCTAAATAGCGATAATTTAGCCTATGTTATTTATACCTCTGGTTCGACAGGTCAGCCCAAGGGAGTAGCCGTAACTCACCAAGCAATAAATCGGCTGGTATGCAATCCAAATTATATCAAATTTGAGCCATTCAATAAAGTTGCCCAAGCCGCAAATATTTCCTTCGATGCAGCGACATTCGAGATTTGGGGCGCGTTACTAAATGGTGCCGAACTTATGGCGATCGATCGGGAGGTAACGCTTTCGCCTAGAGAGTTTGCACTGCAAATTCGCGACAAAAACATCGATATTCTATTTTTAACTACTGCACTATTTCAGCAGATTGCTAGAGATGTCAGGGTGAACGCACTTAAATTTCCTACTATTTAAAATCCTCGCAAATCAGTTGCAGATTTGAATTACGAAAAGTATGAAAGCTTTAATGGTAAACAAGTATAGCCAGTTAATTATGTTATATTTATTGGAAATTCAGATCGCGTCAAATGAAGCTAAAGCCAAGGCATAGTATCGCAGAACACTTTGGTGACATAAAAGACATTAGAATTGAACGGGGGAAAAAACACAAACTAATCGATATTATCACGATCTCGATTTGTGCAGTAGTATGTGGAGCAGATGGATGGGAAGACATAGAGCTGTATGGCATCACCAGAAAAAAATGGCTGGAGGAATTTCTAGAATTACCGAATGGGATACCATCTCACGATACATTTGCACGGGTATTTTCACAAATTAATCCTGAAGAATTCAATAAATCTTTCCTGCATTGGATTAAAGGAATAAGTAAAATAACAGCAGGAGAGATAATCGCATTTGATGGAAAACAATCTCGAAATTCAAGAGACGAAAAAAATGGTAAAGGAGTAATTAATACGGTCAGTGCTTGGGCAGCAAGTAATAGATTAGTATTAGGACAAACAAAAGTCGAGAGTAAATCAAATGAAATTACTGCATTGCCTGAGTTGATTAATGCCTTAGATCTAGCTGGATGTATAGTGACAATTGATGCAATGGGATGTCAGCGAGAAATAGTCAAGAAAATTGTCAAAAAAGAAGCAGATTATGTAATTGCTGTCAAAAAGAATCAACCAAGTTTATATGAAAGGGTAGAACAGCTATTCAAACAGGCGATTAAAACTCGTGGTGAAAGTCTGAAAACGCATAGCTTCAGCAGTAGAGAGATGAATAGAGGTAGAGAGGAAACTCGTAATTACCTAATGATATCAGACATTGCAACATCAATAGATCCATTGCTAAAATGGCAAAATCTGACTAGTATTTGCATGGTAGAATCAGTTCGAGTTGTCAATGAAAAAACCAGCGTAGAAGCTCGTTATTTCATCAGTAGCTTAGAAGATAATGTTGAAAAACTAGCAGAAGCAATCAGAGGTCATTGGTCGATAGAAAATTCACTCCATTGGGTACTTGATGTTATTTTCAAAGAAGACATTAGTCGAATTAGAAAAGATAATGCTCCAGCTAATTTTGCTGTTTTAAGACATATAGCAGTTAATATAATGAGTCAGAACAAGAGTCGAAAACTAAGTGTTAGGAAGAAGCGATTTCTTGCGAGCCTTGATGAAGAATATTCGCGCGAACTTCTAGAGGCTATTTTAGCCTAAATTTAACTAACCCCAGAGTATGAATTTGGCTAAATATCTTTAGCCGCACTTTTGCCGGACTAAATTGAGTTAATTTAACCTCGTCTTTGGTTTCGATTTTATTGATATTGTCGTAATTGTAGTTAAGCAATCGAATATCATTAATCGCCTATTTTAGTGGCTCTCGATCGAAATAAATCCTGTTTTGATGCGTTCACCCTGCTAGAGATGTACCTCAAGCTTTTGAGACATTGAAGTATTTATTGTTTGGTGGTGAGACTGTCGATGTACGCTGGGTTAATAAAATTATTAAACATGGTGCATCACAGCATTTAATTCATGTTTATGGGCCGACTGAGAATACAACATTTTCTACTTATCATGATGTAGATATATCACAATCTATCGCATCTTTACCGATCGGTCGTCCGATTACTAACACCCAAATTTACATATTAGATCCCCATTTACAACCGCTACCGATTGGCGTTACTGGTGAAATCTATCTTGGTGGAGACGGACTGGCACGAGAATATCTCGATCGCCCCGATTTAACTACTAAACACTTTATCCCCAATCCTTTCGATCGCGATGCAAATACACGTCTTTATAAAACGGGAGATTTCGCTCGTTATTTACCAGATGGTAATATTGAATTTTTAGGTCGCACCGATAATCTCGTAAAAATTCGCGGTTTTCGGATTGAGTTATCAGAGATTGAAACGGTATTAAATCGACATCCAGCAGTCAGCGAAACTGTAATAATTGTGACAGAAGAAGTACCCGATGATAAACACTTAGTAGCTTATATAGTACTCGATCGACAACAGATGCCAAAGCCAGAAGTAGAAAGCTTTCGGCAATTTCTTAAATCGAAGTTGCCAGCATATATGGTGCCAACAGTCTATATGTTTCCAGAATCTTTACCACTCACCCCGAATGGTAAAGTCGATCGAGCGGCATTACCAACGCCCGATTTAATTAGTTATCACGATCGAGATTATGTGGCACCGCGATCGCAAGTTGAAGAGTTACTTACCCAAATTTGGGCAAAAGTCTTGGGCAAAGAGCGAATAGGTATCCACGACAATTTTTTTGAATCTGGCGGTCATTCGCTGCTAGCGACTCAATTAATGTCCCGAATTCGCGACACTTTCCAAATAGATTTACCCGTTCGCAATTTGTTTGAAGCACCCACGATCTCACAACTTGCCAGATATATCGATACCATGTGCTGGGCAGCAAGTGTAGATGAAACTGAAACTACGAGACTCGATCGAGAAGAAGTAGAATTTTGAGCGATTATTAGCTATCGATCGCTGTTTGGAGCGGATTGCAGTTGTTGTAATCGAGCAGATGACATGCAAGTACTTTAGCACCGATCTCACTTGCTGCCTACATCATTTACACTAACAGTAATACGATCGCCAAACGTGCTGACTGCTGCGGCAAACTGCTGATTTCGTTCCATCAATGCCATGTGTCCGCCTGGTTTGAGAGTGAACCGCTCGGCATCGGGTAATTCTGCTATCATCCGATCGCTAGCAACAGGTTTAGTGGCGATATCGACATCGCCGCAGATAACTAATACCGGAACGTGAATCTTTGCCAGCGTGTCTGTTTCATCAAATTTGAACATGCCCAATGTGCCGCGCGCTAGCACTTCGGGCGAACCCAATGCTGATAATAAACCTGCAAAACTTAGTTGACCCCGTGTTTCGCCGCCTGTAAATCCAGATAATTCGACGTTAATATACAACGAGCCATTTAAGGCGTTGCTGGATTAAGATATGATTTGGCGATCGAGAGGTAATCTGTGCCGTCGATCGCCAGAACTAACTGAATTAGGAGTTGGTACTTCACCAAATTTAAGATAATGAATTAACAATCTAATAGAATGCTTTAGCATTTGTTCGCACTTAGAATAACATAATGTTTTTCTTTTTAATCGAGCTAAGTAATGTCTGAGCCTAGTGTTTTCACCCTCAACTCTTGTCATATAAGTTTTACTCACGATTTGGTCACCATCTGGAATAAATATTGGATAGACCCTCCACCCATCCGTCACATAAAAATAACATTTCCATGTACTTACCAAATTCTCCCATAGCGGTCTAAATGTCTTAGCACTGTGGTCGCCTAATACCCATCCTAAAATACCCATCTGAAAGTGATTTACTGCCGTCCAGAGCCAGATCTTGTTTTTTTTGAGCCAACAAACGTCTCTAACTCATCCAACTCACCAACTTCTGGTATTTGGTCTGAATTATAGTAATCTGGGAGATTTCCCCCTACTTGCTTCACCCAATCCATGACAGTTGTATTATGCACACCCATTACTCTTTCTATTGCTCGAAATCCCATCCCATTAACATACATTGACAAACATTTCTGCTTGATTTGTGGTGAATATCCTCTGTGTGCTTCATAACAATCTATAAATTGCCGTCCGCAGTCTTTACAAATATGGTTCTGCTTTCCCTTTATTCGCCCATTTTTATTGATATTAGACGATCTACATTCAGGACATTCCATTTAGATATTTGCTCTTGTTACTTCTCTCGATCGCCTTAGATCATATCCTAATCCAGCAACGCCCCATTTAAATATGAGAGCCAAGTCATCAGCCATGCCAGGGGCCACAGCAGGGTAGTGAGGTACAACACGGGTTCGAGCAGCGGCTTTTGCAATTTACGTACCAGACTGCTCAAGATACAAGTTTTGACCGGATTGGTGTAAGTCGTATCCACCAGAATCAAGCCAGCCACTCGCGTGCCTAATTGCTCGGGAAATAAGCGACAGAATGTGAGGTTAATCATCCCACCCATGCTGTGCCCTAGCAGGATAACAGGTTTATTGCCCGCGATCGATACTACAGCTTCCAAATCGCGGGCATATTTTTCGACAGAGTGGTCGTTGTTGTGCGGTTTGGTGGACTTTCCTAGCCCTGGTAAATCCCACACAATTATGCGAAAGCGATCGCTCAGTTGTCGCTTGGCATAATACCAGATAGTGCTATTTGGCCCCCAGCCGTGTGACAAGATAATTGGCTGACCGTCTTCAGGGCCAAAGAACTCTACTTGCAAAACGCTACCATCCGGCCTTTGCAACCGTTTCACGGTGTTACTCCGCATAAACTTGGGTTCGTCATTACCCGGACGGCGCAGCAGTGGCAAACTAAACAGGTGACCGCCAAATGTCCACAGCACCATTACCAGTCCAGCGATTAAGTAAGATGTGCCGACCAGTACTCCTTCATACCACCGATAGAGAATGTAGCTCCCCCCACCCAGTATGCCAACTGATAGCAGTTGCACCAGCCAGACAAACAGAAAATTATGCGGCATGAATATCATTGGCTTCAACCTTACAATACTTGTTTAACTGCGTCGTCTTGTAAGTTCATACCATACTTACTATCGTTAAACCTTCAGCCCAAGGAATGATTTTTGCACTTTTATAGATGTGCTAAAATCCCAATCTAGTTGCGTAGTACAGTATGGCGTATATAGATGTCTAGTTGGGACACGAACCGATATTTATTAGTACTGCTGCAATCTAAAGATACCCATCGATCGATTAATAACTATTGCGAAGAGGTGTAATGATGCAGACGATCGAATTCTTAGCTTATCTTCGCAGTTTAGATATTCAAGTTTTTGTCGAAGGTGAAAAGTTTCGCTGTAACGCGCCTGAAGGGATTCTAACAGCAGAACTCAGAGCAGAAATCCAATCGCGTAAATCAGAAATTATTGGATGTTTAGCAGCAACTAATCACGATCTTCATCACAACTTTAAACCACTGGTACCGATTTCGCGATCGAAAAATCTGCCGCTATCTTTTGCACAACAACGGCTATGGTTTCTCGATCGATTAATGCCGAATCATCCGTTCTATAACATTCCTCTCGCCCTAAATTTAACAGGTTCGATCGATACCGCAGCATTAGAGCAAACTTTTAACGAAATTGTTCGCCGACATGAAGCTTTACGCACCAAGATTGTCATGCAGTCAGGGCAACCAGTTCAGGTAATTTATCCGACCCTCACCATCCCCTTGCCTGTCATCGATTTACAACAATTACCACCAGCCGAACGCGAAATCCGAGCCAAACAGCTCACTATTGAAGCAACTCAACATCCCTTCAATCTATCAACCGAGCCGTTGCTCCGAGTAAAACTGCTGCGATTGGAACAGACGCGATCCATCCTACTACTAACGTTGCACCACATTGTCGCCGATGGTTGGTCGATAGGAGTGCTGATGAACGAAATCGCCGCACTTTACCCAGCTTTTGTCAACAATCGCCCTTCGCCATTGCCGGAACTGCCCATCCAATACGCCGACTTTGCACACTGGCAACGCCAATCGTTACAAGGTGATATTTTAGCAGCACAACTCGGTTACTGGCAACAGCAATTAGAGGGTATTTCGATCCTAAATTTGCCCACTGACAGACCGCGATTAGCCGCTCAAACCTATCAAGGCGCAAGACAACCGTTGCAATTGTCCAAAAGTTTGAGCTTGGCACTTTTAGCTCTGGGGCAGCAAGAAGGGGTAACTTTATTTATCACTCTCTTAGCAGCATTTCAAGTTTTACTTTACCGATATACACAGCAAGAAGATATCGCGATCGGTTCGCCAATTGCCAATCGCAACCGGAGTGAAATTGAAGAGCTAATTGGCTTTTTTGTCAATAGTTTAGTGTTACGTACCGACCTGTCTGGAAACCCAACTTTTCGAGAAGTATTAAGTCGAGTAAAAGATGTAGCTTTAGGAGCCTATGCACATCAAGATTTACCTTTTGAAAAACTTGTTGAAGAACTGCACCCAGAGCGTAATTTAAATCAAAATCCGCTATTTCAAGTGGTGTTTGCGCTGCAAAATGCACCGATGATGGCGTTAGAGTTACCCGATTTAACTTTAAGCCCGCTACCGTTTGAAACGGAAACAACGCGATTCGATCTGGAGTTGCACTTATGGGAGCCAACTACTCAAAATGGATTGTGGGCAGATAGTTCGGAAGGAGTTAGTGGTTTTGTAATCTACAGTACCGCTCTATTCGATGATGCCACGATCGCCAGGATGTTAGAACACTTTCAAATATTACTAGAAGGGATAGTTACTAATCCAGAACAGCAAATCGCCCACTTACCACTTTTGAGCAAATCTGAACTCGATTGTTTATTAGTTAAATGGAATGATACGCGCTTAGATTGTCCTCAAGATAAGTTAGTACATCAGTTATTTGAAAACGTCGCTAAACAGCATCCCGATGCGATCGCGTTAGTATCTGAAGACGAGCAGCTTACTTACGAAGAGTTAAATATTCGCAGCAATAAACTCGCACACTTTCTCACCAAGTCGGGAGTAAAAGCAGAAGCTTTAGTTGGGCTTTGTGTAGAACGTTCTTTCGATCTAGTTATTGGGATGTTAGGTATTCTCAAAGCAGGTGGAGCTTATGTCCCGATCGATCCAACCTATCCATCTGAACGTTTGAACCTAATGATTCAAGATGCTCGGATCTCAATGTTATTAACTCATGAATGCTGGCTCGAACGACTGGAAGATCGCGATATTCGAGTGATTTGTTTAGATAAAGATTGGGCAAGTATCGATCGAGAAGCGGGAGCTAATCTCGATCGTCAAATGAGATTAAATAATCTTGCTTATGTTATTTATACTTCTGGCTCGACTGGCAACCCTAAAGGCGTGGAAATCGAACAGCGAGGATTATTAAATCTCGTATTTTGGCATCAACACGCATTTGCAGTTTCACCAAGCGATCGAGTGACACAAATTAGTGGAGTTAGCTTTGATGCTTGCGGCTGGGAGATTTGGCCTTATTTGAGTAGCGGAGCGAGTATTTATCTCGTACATGATGAGATCCGGCAAATGCCCGATCGATTGAAAGATTGGCTGATAGCAAAAGCGATAACTATTTGCTTTTTACCGACTCCTTTAGCCGAGCAATTTTTATTATTAGATTTCCCCGAACATACTACCTTACGCATATTACTTACAGGTGGCGACAAACTAAATAACTATCCTCAAGCCGTTCCATTCAAATTATTCAACAATTATGGGCCGACTGAGAACACAGTCGTGACAACTTCGGGGCAAATTTTTATTGAAGATCGAGAAAATTTAGTACCTGCAATCGGTCGAGCGATCGCTAATACACAGGTTTACATCCTCGATAAATATTTACAGCCCGTACCCGTCGGCATCTCAGGAGAAATATACATCAGTGGTGACGGCTCAGCACGAGGTTATTTAAACCGTCCCGAATTAACTGCCGAATGCTTTATCGAGCATACTTTTAATAATAACTTAACAGCGCGACTTTACAAAACTGGCGATATAGCTCGTTATTTACCAGATGGTAATATTGAATTTTTAGGTCGGCTCGACGATCGCGTAAAAATTCGTGGCTATCGGATTGAGTTGGGTGAAATTGAAGCGGTATTAAATCATCACCCAGTAGTGCAGCAAGCTGTCGTGCTAATGTGTGAAAATAACGAGGAGAAAAGCCTCTTAGCATATGTAGCGCCGAAGCTAGAATACAGTCGATCGCAGGAGCATAGTCAATTAATTCAATTGCAGGAAGAGCAAGTTCTACAATGGCAGATGCTCTATAATGAAACTTACGATCGACCTGTTAATTTCGATCCCAAATCGAATATTGTTGGTTGGAATAGTAGTTATACAGATCTACCTCTACCTGCCGAGCAAGTGCATGAATGGGTGGACAACCAAGTCGATCGAATATTGGCTTGGCAACCCGAACGAGTATTAGAAATTGGGTGTGGAACGGGGTTGATACTATTTAGAATTGCTCCTCACTGCGATCGATACTGGGGTACTGACTTTTCGCCAGTTTCGATTAGCTATATTCAGCAGCAGTTAGCACACCAAGAGCTACCACAGGTGGAACTATCCGCTCGAATGGCTACTGATTTCGATCGAGTATCAACAGCAGATTTTGATACGGTAATTCTCAACTCGGTCGTTCAATATTTTCCAACGATTGATTATCTAATTGATGTCATCGCCGGGGCGATCGCAGCAACTACTCCAGGTGGTCGAATCTTCATCGGCGATGTGCGAAGTTTGCCCCTATTACAAGCTTTTCATACATCAGTGCAACTCGATCGAGCCGAACCTGCCCTCACCTGTTTCGAGTTACAGCAACGGGTACAGATGCAAATATTCCAAGAAACAGAATTAGTCATCGATCCAGCTTTTTTTACGGCTCTACAGCAACGCTTCCCGCAGATCGATCGAGTTCAAATTCAACTGATGCGAGGTAAATATCATAACGAGTTAACTGCATTTCGTTATAATGCAATTCTTCAGATTGGAGATCGAACTATTAGTACCGAACCTATTAGCGATCGAGACGATTATCCAGTCCTAAATTGGTCGGAAGCAAATCTAACAATTTCAGCAGTACGTCAGTTATTAATTGACGATCGACCGGAAACATTAAACATTCTCAATGTACCTAATGCGCGGGTAATGTCAGCAGTTAAAACAGTAGCATGGCTAGCAGACGGCTCGGGCTATAAAACTGTCGGTCAAATCCGTAAGGCCTTGCAAGAAATCGAAAACTTGGGAGTAGATCCAGAAGATTGGGATGCGATCGATCTACCGTATCGTGTCGATATTACCTGGTCGAATTCTAGTAGTGAAGGTGATTATGACGTGATGTTTATCCGCCAAGACGTAGCCACACAAACTTTTTTCCCACATCGCCTGACTGAAGATCGCCCCTGGCAATCTTACGCTAATAATCCCCTCCAAGCCAAAGCCGCGCGGAAGTTAGTGCCGCAATTGCAAGGTTACCTGGCTCAAAAACTGCCTGAGTACATGCTGCCCTCAGCTTTTGTAGTATTGGAGTCTCTACCGCTCACAGCTAATGGTAAAATCGATCGCCGCGCCTTTAAAGCGTTGCACGATCCGATCGCATCTCGATCGCTCGTTGGCGTAGCCTCTCGTTTCGAGAATCGTTATATCGCACCTCGGACTCCTGTCGAACGAGCACTTGCGAACATTTTTGTTGAAGTTTTGGGACTCAAACGCGTCGGAATTTATGACAATTTCTTTGAATTAGGCGGTCATTCATTACTGGCAACTCAGTTTGTCTCCAGAGTCCGCGATGCCTTGCAGGTAGAGTTGCCGTTGCGAAGCGTATTTGAAGCATTGACAATCGATCGACTAGCTACAGTGGTGGAAAGCCTGCAACACAATCCTCCAAGTCAAGCTCCAGCATTAGTACCACTCTCGCGAGAAAGTCGGCGGATGAAGTTACCTGCCTCGAACGAAGAAAGTAAGGGCTAGTTTTCATCTAGCAGGTAGCGTGTTAGACGACAATAAATCCAAAGCCAGGATCGCGATCGAGTGCATCCAGCAGCAGTAGCGGGGCAATAGCAAACCGTAAGCCAACGAGAATGCTAGGAATATTTACAAGTTCGATCTTCATGGAATCACTCGCACTATACTGAGATCGAGAAATTGCATAATTTCTCGATCTTTCCCCAAATTTAGATCGATCGTTACTGCTATTAACCTTAGCAGGGTAACCCCCACAGCAATACCTGATATGTCGAAACTAATTTGCACTCGGAACGGCTGCAATGGCACCATCGATGATGGTTACTGCGATACCTGCGGCATGGCAGCGCTCAAATCTCAGTCGGAACTAGATATCGCCCTAGCTGCAACAGCTAGCAACCAACCGATTCAAACTGGCTCCCAGAGCCTCAAAACTGCACCAAATAGTGCCTCGATTACTACCGGGACAGGATCTAGTCCCACCAGCAATCGATCGCGTGGTACCCGTCGCAGTGCGCCCACCATCGGGAAAAGCAGTCGCCGTCAATTGGGTGCAGGGTTGGTTTCGATTCCCGAATTACCTTCTACCGCGCCCGAATTAGCAGTTTTAGCAGAAGCCAAAGTACCGGAAAATAAACGATTCTGTGCTGGGTGCAATCAACTAGCGAAGCGGGATAAAGGGTTTTGTACTAAATGCGGCCAGAAATATAATTTTATCCCCAGTCTGCAACCTGGTGATGTGGTGGGCGCACAGTATGAAGTTAAAGGCGCGATCGCGTATGGTGGTTTGGGGTGGATCTATTTGGGATTTGACAAACTCCTATCGCGCTATGTTGTCCTCAAAGGGTTATTAAATAGCGAAGATGCGGCGAGTGCAGCGGTAGCATTGGCAGAGCGGCAATTTTTGGCAGCGGTAAAACATCCGAATATCGTGGGGATTTATAACTTCGTCACTCACGAGGCGGAGGGTTATATCGTGATGGAATATGTGGGCGGAAAAACGCTCAAAGAGATTCGTAAGGAGCGGGGGACATTACCAGTCGCCGAAGCAATCGCTTATATCCATCGGATTCTGGGTGCATTTGCCTATCTCCACCAGTTAGGCTTAGTCTACTGTGACTTCAAACCTGATAACGTCATGCTCGAAGGGGATGATGTGAAACTCATCGATTTGGGTGGCGCGCGCAAAATTAACGACCCAGATGGGGATATTTATGGGACGATCGGTTATGCTGCGCCCGAAGCTGGCGAGGGGCCGACAATCGTGTCAGATTTATTTACGATCGGGCGAACTCTAGCCGTACTGGTTACCAATATTCCGGGTTTCAGTCGCGAGCATGAATATACCCTGCCCAGCGCCAGTGAAGATCCGGTATTTGCCAAACAGGAATCATTCTATCGCTTCTTGCTCAAAGCCACAGCAGGAGCGGCTGATGACAGGTTTCAGACGGCAGAAGAAATGGCCGAGCAGTTGCTCGGTGTACTCCGCGAAGTTGTCGCGCAAGAGACCAAAACACCGCGTCCAGCAACGAGTACGCTATTCGATGGCGATCGACTGGCGGTAACTGCTAGGGGCGATTTTAACCCGATCGTGCCGAGTTATTTACATTTACCCAATTTGCTCATCGATGCCAAAGATCCCGGCTTCAATGTCGTGCTAAATGCCAGTATGACGACAGATCTCGATCGGCGGATCGAGCAGTTGAATCAAGTTGTCAAGCAATTACCCAACTCGATCGAAGCTAAACTTCGACTAGCAAATAGCTCGATCGACAGAGCAGCCACCGCATCGGCAGGTGACTATACGGTCGCCGAAAACTTACTCGCCGCCGTCGCCCAACAAGATGCTTGGGATTGGCGGGTAGATTGGTATCGCGGACGCTCGCTGCTCGCCCAAAATCGCCCTCAAGAAGCGCAAGCGATGTTCGATCGGGTGTACTTTGATTTACCAGGAGAACTCGCCCCCAAACTCGCATTTGCCATCGCTGCAGAGCTGGGACAAAAATACGCCCTCGCGACGCAAATGTACGAGCTAGTCGAGCGTACCGATCTCAATTACCCGACGGCGGCTTTTGGCTTAGCCCGCTGTCGCCTGATGCAAGGCAATCGCAATGCCGCAGTTGAGGCATTACAACAAGTGCCACAGACATCAAACTTATATACTAGAGCTAAGGTGGAAATCGCGCGAATATTAGTCGATCGCCAGTTACCCGTCGCGATTAATGTGCCCAAACATCCCCAGCCGACGATTTCCGAACTCCAATCGGCAACCCAAACAGTTGAATCGCTGACGATCGAAGGTATCGAACGCCATCGACTCGATCGCCAAGTGTTAGAAACTGCCCTAAATTTACTCACCTCTAAAGCGATCGTCGCTCAGGATAGTTTAAAGATCTTAGGTCAACCATTACAAGAAATCAAACTCCGCGAAGGTTTGGAAAAAGTCTTGCGATCGATGGCACACTTAAGTACTGGCGATGAGAAGATTAATCTAGTAGATGAAGCTAATAAAGTTAGACCTAAAACACTATTTTAAAGAAAAGAATATATGCAGCAAAATCATGAATATGCGATAGAATCTATTGATGAAGCTCTTGAACTAATTAATAGCTACTCTGGCAAAGTGGAAGATTTTGAGTTATCTATTTCTACAAAGTTACTAGATAATGTTGGAGTTTCAATGGCAATTATTACAGATAAAATTCTATCAAAGGGTTGGATACCTCAAGGTTATCGCGAAGAGACTGGTAAGCGTATTTATAGATATACAGACATGTAATCTTGAAATGAATGAATTTAAATGAATCTAGTTTGATAATATCTAAATGCACGTACTCTCGATTCCTACTTGGATAATTCACGTTTCTAGTGTCATTGAATGGATGACAGCGATTTGGTTGATTTGGCTCTATGCCGAAGCAAGTGGTAATTTAGCATGGCGCAGTTTATCATTGGGAATGTTGCCTGCCTTGGTAAGTGCGATGTGTGCCTGTACTTGGCACATTTTTGACAATACGGTGGAGCTAGAATGGCTGGTCACTTTACAAGCAGCGATGACATTGGTAGGTAATATCACCATGTGTTGGGCTGGTTGGCAGATTAGCAAACAATCGATCGTTAATAACTCGTAATTAACCCAAGCTGCCACCTCCTCAGTGCCAGCGATTAAAATCGCGGCTACTATTACAAAGTCCGCCTGTCTTGAAAAGGTGCTCTACTTGGGGAAACCCCAAGACCACACTTTTCGCTTCGCGGACTAATATTTCAGTCCGCGAAGGCGGACTTCGCATCACGAGCAGCGGTTTCTAACCGCTGAAATTATAGGTAGCAACTTAGGTTAATTAATATTTATGTAAATCTTCTCTTCGCATTCTAAGGTATCTCTAGGGTTAAAATGTCCAAAGAAACATTATTTGCATTATCCTTATTTCCATATTTAGGATTTCTCTGGTTTATGACCAAAAAAGTGCAAACACCTAAAATTGCACTGATTGGTTTTTATCTAACCTTATTATTCGTCGCAGTAACGATTCCGATCGGTGCATACGCCCAATTAAAATTGCACAAATCTCTAGCAGATGTCGATTTATTACATGGCGGAGCCGAATTTTTCTTGACTCTTTCTAATATCGTCATTGTCCTCGGTTTCAGCCAAGCGCTGAAATCGATTAAAGCTCAATCATGAATTTTCGACAATCCAAAATCGAAGGAGCGTGCGCGATCGCGTTAGGTAGTAATTTAGGCGATTCGCGATCGATTCTCACAAACGCGATCGATCGGCTGCGATCGCATCTCCAGATCGAGCTGACAGCCGTTTCTAGCTGGTATCTCACCACACCTGTCGGCCCACCGCAACCGGATTATATCAATGGTTGTGCGACCCTCCAGACCAGTTTGCCACCCTTAGATTTACTCACTACATTACAGGCGATCGAGGCTGAATTCGGGCGGGTGCGGGAGCAGTACTGGGGCGCACGAACGTTGGACTTGGATCTGCTCTTATACGACAGTCAAATTATCGATACGCCTAGCTTAGAGGTGCCGCATCCGAGAATGACAGAACGTGCATTTGTCCTGATTCCACTAGCAGAAATCGCCCCGAATTGGATCGAACCCAGATCTGGTGAATCGATCGCTGACTTATGCGCCAAGCTAGAATATGCTGGTGTCGAGCGATTGCCCTCAGTTCATCATTTATAATTTTTTATGCCGCTAGGAAACGAACCAGCCAAAATTCTCCAACACAAGCTGCATTATCAAGGACGGAAGTTTTCCTTTAATGTCGATCGGATCGAGTTGCCAAATGGTGCCATTGGTGAGTGGGAGCACATCCAGCATCCTGGCGGCGCACTGGCGGTGCCGATTACACCCGATGGCAAGTTAGTATTAGTCGATCAATATCGATTTCCGACACGAGGACGCGTATTAGAATTTCCCGCAGGAACATTAGAAGTCGGCGAAGCGCCGATAACCACAATTGCGCGTGAAATAGAAGAAGAAACTGGATATCGCGCGAGTAAAATCCAAGATTTAGGTGAATTTTTTCTCGCGCCTGGTTATTGCGATGAGATTATTTATGCTTTCTTAGCCACAGAGTTAGAGCAGCTAGAAACACAGCCGCCTGGAGATGATGATGAAGATATTAATGTGGTATTGATGACTCCCGCAGAATTTGAAACGGCAATTCATAGTGGCAAACCAATCGATGCTAAATCGATTGCGGCTTATTTTCTTGCTAGTAAATTCTTACGTTAAGAGTAGCCAAAACTCGATGGCTTGCACTTTAAACTTAGCTAGTTCGCAACATCGAGCGTCTCAATTTTGCCAGTGAATGCGATATTTTATGCCAAAATTGCAATTTCCCATCAAGAAAAGTTAACGATCGTTGTCGAAGCGAGAGCGGTCGCCCAATAATAAAAGTGGATACCAAGCAACCTCAGAGTTCTTGCCAGCGTTAGAACCTCGCGTTCGTCGCCACAGCCTGACAACCCGAAATCGTCAACACTATCGAGGATCTTCTTGTGAACGTTCAAATTATCTTACCGTTTCTCACCATTCCCTTCATCTTAGGTGCCCTATTTTTCGGCACCCGCAATGGCTTTTATGACTCGGATAAGTATCATGGCAATGGCTCCGCTCACTAACTTGCGACCAACCGATCGACTAGACTGAGAGCGAGCCGATCGGGACTTATCCTGGATATTGCCCTTGTCTACCTTATCCCACTCTAGTAATGAAGATCTCGTTTGCCTGCCATATGGAGTCGGTCATGGCAATGAGGGAGTATGTCTACTCATCAAGATCGGCCCTTATCGGGTGTTGCTGGATTGTGGGTTGGTAGATATTTCACCATTAATTGGCGCAGGCGGTCTACCCGTGTGCGATTTTGTGCTGTGTACCCATGCCCATGCCGATCATGCGCGGGGCTTATTAGATCTTCATCGCACCTTCCCCAAGCTACCCATCTACGCCAGCGAAGTTACCAACCTTCTGCTACCGCTAAATTGGTTGGATGAAGTGGATGAGGTACCCCAGTTCGGGCAAGCTCTACCGTGGCGACGCTCGATCGAGTTTCAAGATGGCTTGACTGCCGAACTCTTTCCTGCTGGACATTTACCGGGTGCGGCGGCGATTCTGCTGACTTATACCGGATTTTATCAGTCTTATAGCGTCTTTTATACTGGCGACTTCTTTCTCTCCAATTCGCGTCTGGTAGAAGGATTACACCTCGACTCGGTTCGCAATCTCCATCCAGATGTATTGATCGTTGAGGGGAGTTATGGCACAGCGCGTCATCCCCATCGGCGCAATCAGGAAAATACCTTGATGGCGCGACTCGATCGAGCGATTACCGAACAGAGGTCGATTATCCTTCCCATCACAACCCTGGGTATCGCCCAAGAGTTGCTGGTTTTACTGCGGAGCCATCATTTATTTACTGGACGCGACATCGATATTTGGGTAGCTGGATCGATCGCCGCAGGCTGTGATATTTACTTACAATTGCTGCCGCACTTTCCGCCTGCCGTCCAAAATTTCGCACGGCATCAGTCCTTATTTTGGGATGAAAAAGTTCGTCCGCACGTTCGCCCGCTGACACCCGAACAGTTACCGAAGATCCATCAGCGTCCCTGTATTATCATCACTGATGCTGACAGCGATCTCGAAGTTTATACCGAGGGACATCCTTTTCCGTGGCTGGTACTCGTCCCCGCCCAATCCCACACTGACACGATCGCATTACCCGCAACAACCGACCGCATCACCGTCGATACCTACTTGCTCAGCGATCACTCCGATGGTGCTGGCACCGCTCAGTTGATTCATAATATTCGCCCCAAGCATATCGTCTTCGTTCATGGTTCACCGACATATCTCGCCGATCTGACTGCTCTCGAAGAACTCCAAAACCGTTATCACCTGCATTCGCCAGCTACGGGGACGATCGTTTCGCTACCGATCGGGGATACTTTTATCCAGCCCGCACCGCCAGCAGATCCGCATTATGAAGGCGAACTCACCGAATTAGAACAAGCGATCGATATTACCTTACCTACTGCGCTCGCCAGCGACCCTCGGTGGCACAATTTCTCGGATACTGGCTTGGTTGAAGCTAGATGGCAAGGCGAAGAAATCGTCCTTAGAGGGATTTCTCAGCGCGAAATTCTCAATCGCCAGCAAGAACTAAATTTACCCCCAGAACTCGCATGTTGCGGCAATTGTCAGCATCAACGCGGTTCTCGCTGCTACAATCCGCGATCGCCCCTGAATGGGTTCAAGGTGACTCCAAATGGCTATTGTCCGGAATTTGAGTCCGAGCAACTTTAGCTATCTATACTCGCGGCGGTTTGCGATTTGCGCTCCTCGGGTTCCCCGAGGGTTTAGCGAATCAAGACACAATCGTTGGCAATTCTATAGGTAGCAACTTGGGTTATTCTAATAACTTTCCCGTAAGTTTGAGGAAGACATCTTCTAAATTAGCACGGCGACGATCGAGTGTCGTTGGTGCTAGCGCAGCAAGGTTTTTAAAAAATAAATCGCTGTGATGCTGAGGAACGGCAATCAGATAATTACTGCCAAACGGTAAATACCAAGTAGCTGACTCGGTAGTTAGTCGCTCTAGATCGTTTACAATGATGCCACTGACTTCGATAACTTCAGCGCCCACCGTTCTCGCGATAATCTCGCTCGGATTGCCCTCATCGATCGGGCGACCTTGTTGGAGTAATAATAGACGATCGCACAGTCGTTGTGCCTCATCCATATAGTGCGTAGTAAGCAATACCCCACAACCACTGTCTTTTAAGTCCCCCACCAATCGCCAAAAATCTTGTCGGGCATGAGGATCTAGTCCGGTCGTCGGTTCGTCGAGAAACACGATCGCGGGCTGATTGATTAAGGCTCTAGCTAAGACTAGCCGCCGCTTCAAGCCACCAGAAAGCTCGTCGATGCGACTTTTAGCTCGATCGGTCAATCCCACTCGATCGAGCAATTCTCCAGCTCTCACCCGTGCTGCATGTCCGGTAATCCGATAATGGTGGGCGAAATTAATTAGATTATCGATAACGGTAAAATCGGGATCGAGATTATCTTCTTGCGTAACGATGCCCATCAATTCGCGTGCTCTGCGGCCATCTTTTTGAACTTGATAATCACCGATTTGGACGAAGCCCCGTGTAGGAATTACCGAACCATAAAGCATCCCAACGGTGGTGGATTTCCCCGCTCCATTGGCACCTAAAAAACCGAGAATTTCTCCAGGATGGATCTCAAATGATACGCCTTCGACGACCGATTGCTTGCCATAATATTTGGATAAATCTCGGGCGGACAGGGTAATATTTTTGGTTGCAGTATTCATCTAGATATTACCTGAATTTTTAGTTAGAGTTGGCGGTTGAAACCGCGCCTATACAAACAAAGTCCGCGTAGGCGGACTAAAACAAATAAGTTTATTTTTAATTTAATTACGTAGGGATACCCTTAGATTGAGATCGATCGAGAGTCTTAGGATCGAGCGTTTTTCCAAGTGCCATGGAAACCCATCGGGATGACACTGGGCAAACCAAGTCGGCAGACTGGGGCATCGTTGAGTCGATCGCAATCGTAGATCCAGACTTCACTCCGATCGACTGCACCATCATAGATTACTGTAATAATCCAACCTTTGCTGTCATCATCTTTATCAACAACATGAATCGGTTCGGATGGATATAAATCCCGAGCGAGTTCTGCGATAGTTAAACTATTAGATTGTCGATCGAATCTACCGATCGTGCCGACTAATTCTCGGTTGAGAATGCTACCAGACTTGTGAGCGGCTAGATATGTGTAGCGCCATTCTCGGCCCACATCGGTGGCTGGGACTAAGGGAAATTCACAACTCCGATCGACCAATCGATCGCTACTAATTAAGTTAGCTGAAGTCGGATCGATTACTAATTGCCAAAGTTCGCCGATCGCTTCTGTTTTTGTTTCACCGGATGCAACTTCTCCAAAAAATTGATTGCTCGCAAAATCTTTGTATCTGACTAAATCGCAGACGATATTACCATCGGCATCGAGACAACCGTTACCAAAATGCCATTGATACCAAGGCTCGACGATCGAGCTACTAACTAGGCTGAGATCTTCGCGATCGAACACTAAAATTTGAGTACCGAGTTCTGGCTTCCATTGCATTGCTTCACTATAACTAGCCATTCCCAGCAAGACGGGTAATGGTTGAATTGCTACTGGTGGAATACAGAAAAGCAGATATTTACCAACCAATAAAAAATCGTGAACTAGCGGAATTCGCGGCAGTTTTGTCTGACTATAATTAACGATCTTACCGCTGCGATCGCTCTCATAAAGATTTAGCTTAGTTTGCGCGCCGATCGAAATACCAAAGTTATAAATACGACCAGAAATCGGATCGACTTTGGGATGTGCGGAATAAACTAATGGTGTAATCTGGGAGTCTAAATTATCCGTGCCGATCGTTTCTAATGTTTCCAAATCTAAGGCGTGTGGAGCGCCACCTTCCCACAATGCTAATAATCGATCGGGCAAAGCCAGCACCGATGTATTTGCCGAATTCTTTACCGATTTACTGGCTCTCTCCCAAATCGGCACTGAGGGTTTCATCCCATAGTTACCATATAAATAGCGATCGGCTTCGCTTTCCGCTTGATAGCCCTCAGTCTGCACGTACCGATAGACCCCACTAGCAGCCCCGTCAGCAAACTTCACCGCTAAAATTGCTCCATCTCCATCGAACCAGTGTCCCACGCGCCGACCGCCACGCTCGAGCCGTCCTGGGCCATTTCGATAGAGAGTGCCGCGCAAGCCAGCCGGAATCGCTCCCGTAACGATAGATAGCGGGGTCAGCGGAAATTCCCGACCGGGATTAGCTAGCGCGCGATTCCAAGTAGGCTGGCTGGTTTGTGGTAGCGAGGTAGTAGTCATTGGTGAATATTTGGTGAAGATTTTGGTTGAATTTACTCGCCAGTTACAGATAGTCCCTCAACCCAAATGTGCGGACATACACCACCGTTAGTAAATTCTTCCTTCGGTTCGATATGCACGATCGAGTTTAATAATTCGCGAAAATCACCAGCAACAGTTGCTGACTCCACGCTAGTTTTTACACCCTTATTTACCACCCAGCCATCGAAGGGCAGCGAGAAGGAACCTTGCAGTGATTGTACCCCAGCATGGAGAGCTTGGAGATCGTCAATGAGGATGACATTTTCCGCAGTATCGAGATTATAGTTCTCATCGGCTTTCTCGCCACCAGACACATGGTAAAAATGCGGCGAAACAGTAATCTTCGACCCCATATTTGCATGTCCCGTGGGTTGAGTATTCATCCGCTTGGCAGTACCCGCACTATGAATAAACGAAGCTAAAACTCCTTTGTCAATTAGGTTGATACGGCGAGTCGGCGTACCTTCACCATCAAAAGTTTCGATCCCAATATTCTGCGGATGCAGCGCATCATCAGCGACAGATAATAGTGGCGAAGCAATCTGCTCCCCCAAAGATTCGGGGGTCGATAAGCTCTGATTATCGAGGATACTTTGGGCATTAAAGAGATTGGAAAAAGCCCCGAGCAAACTCAAGAACGCATCTGGCGAAAACACGATCGTATATTTACCTGATGAAACCTTTTGATAGTCGAGATGACTGATAGTTTTCTCAGCGGCTTCGTCGATACATTTTTGGACGTTCAATTTGTCGAAGCTATGGCTGAGTTCAAATGCTCCAGCACTGCGGGGTTTTTTACCTTCTTGTTCGGTTTTGGTATAGAGATACAGCGAGGTATACGACCGACTATCGCTGCGTACCGCACCGTCACTATTTAGATAAAATTGGTCTACGGATTGCTGAGATAGTCCATTATAAGGCACACTCTCGATCGCTTCATGTGTGGCTAACAACTTCTTCTCAGCATCAACCAAACTTTCAATTAATTGCGGTACCGTCGCAGGTTCGCCAGCTTCGATTTTTACTTCAGCGATCGGTGCAGTCGCCTCTGGGCTAAAATCAGGTGCGTGTTCTTTTATCCCAAAAAAGCTTGCTTCATAAGCAGTTTTCAGCGCGAGTTCCAAACCATTATCATCGACATCGGTAGTGCTGGTAATTCCGACAGTATTGTCAGTATTCCAGACACGTACAGTAATACCCGATCGATTGGAAGCCTTGACTTGCTTGGGTTCGCCCTTGTCGACCTGTACGCTGACACTATCGGTAGTCGAACCAGATAAATCGAATTTGGAGATGCCTAGTTTGGTGGCAATTTGATGAGCGGAATCCGATACTTGTTGAATATTTAAAGACATTTTTACTGATAGCTAGATTAAGCTTTGTAGATATTGTGTAATGGAAATACTATTTCGAATGATTGGGAATCGATAGGTTTCAAGATGTAGATTAAAATACCTGTAAGTTAAATTCACACATACGTATGCCAATTTGCTCTAACTGTCGTCAGGGTTTTGACTCTGGCCATACCTTCTGTCCAAGATGTGGGGTATCTGTTTACAATCGCGGTCGTTTTGGACTAGATATCATTAGTGTTGCACTCTGGACAATCTGTAGTATCCCACTCATCGGTATTATTTTTTCGATAATCTCAAATTCAGCAGATCCATTTTGGGTATCCCTATATATTGCATTAGCAAGTTTTCATATATGGAGTATTTTTTGGGCTTATGGAGATGCACAAGCGCGCGGCAAGTCTGGATGCGGAGTCGCTTTACTCGTCATACTTTTATCTTGGATTGGATTACTTATTTGGGTTATATTTCGACCTTAAAAGCAGTAGAGACAGAGACAGAATTCTGTAGGGTGGGCACTGCCCACAAAAGTTATCGACTCAATTCAAACAACTTTTATTGTTATCTAAATTGCGATTGAAATTGATGCGGTGGGCAGTGCCCACCCTACAGATCTTTAACGTCCACCCACAGTAATCGAATCAACCTTAATATGCGGTTGCCCAACAGTCACATAAATACTGCCACTTACCGAACCGCAGAAACCAGCAGCCAAACCCAAATCCTCCGAACACATCGAAATCTTATTCATGATTTCCTTGGCTTCGCCGATGAGCGTCGCCCCTTTCAATGGCTTCGTAACTTTACCGTTTTCAATCAGATAAGCCTCATCCACCGAGAAATTGAATTGTCCGGTCGCACCGACGCTACCGCCACCCATTTTCTTACAGTAAATACCCTTATCGATCGAACCAAATAACTCATCCAACTTATACTCCCCAGGAGCGATATAAGTATTCCGCATCCGACTCGCTGCTGCATAAGCATAACTGCTGCGTCGTCCGCTCCCCGTGCGCGGATGTCCCGTGCGGATCGAGCCAGCTCGATCGGCGATAAAATTCTTGAGGATGCCATTTTCGATCAATAATGTCCGCTGGGCGGGCATGCCTTCATCGTCCATATCGATCGTGCCAAATGCATTACCCGACAAGCCTTCATCCCATGCTGTCAGACTTTCGTGGGCGATTTTCTCGCCTTTCATGTCGATAAAGGGGGTAGTGTTCTTCTCGATTTGGGTAGTTTCGAGCAAGTGTCCACAAGCCTCGTGAAAGATCACGCCGCCAAACTTATTTGCCATGATAATCGGATAAGTCCCCGATTCTACATAGTCAGCATAGAGCATTTTACCAGCCGACTCCGAGACATCTTCCGCAGTACTGCCATAATCCCAGCTAGTCAAAAATTTGGGATTGCTAGTATCGCCTACCCGTTGACCGATCGAGGAAATATTATCGCCATCGGCGCATAATAAGTTATAACCGACCGACTGCGTGAGGCGGATATCCCGCGCAAAGGTACCATCGCTAGCGGCGACTAAAACCTCTTGCCAATCGCGGAAATAAGCCGCGCGCCGAGATTTGATATGCGTAGCCGTCTGTTTGAGCTTGCCATTTGCTGCGAGCAGGACTTCGCCCATCTCCTTCATCGAACTGCACTCGCCCAACCAGCGATCCTTGCCCTTTTTCGTCGCGTAATCTCGCAACAGTTCGAGATTGATTTCGGGGACGTAGGAATTGGGGGCGGGAATGTGCAATCCCATAATGCCTAATGCTTTCTCTAACGTCGCTCTGAGTCCCAAGAACGAGAGATCGTTGGTGCTGACATAACAATCCGCCTTGCCTTTAAATACTCGTACTCCTGCACCTGTAGAAAGGCGCGGGGAAATACTCGTAATCTGGTCGTCTTCCGCCAGCGAGCTAATATAATTCGATCGCTCTAAGAAAAACTCGACAAAATCCGCACCAGCAGCCCGTCCCAAGCCCAATAATGTTGCCAGGGGTGCTTCCCAGGTTTCATCAAACCGATGGATGGTCGAGGTGTAACTCAGATTTGGTAATTGTCTAGAACGCAAAAATGATTTGGGATCGATCGAAAGAGTCATGAAGCCTTCTCCTGGGATGCTTAACTTATTGTAACAAGCAGAGCTAGATGTGGGTATTCGGTATCGAATTTATCCATCCTGTTGTTAGAGGTTGTCTGAAAAGTCAGATCTTTGGTAGCCTAGCGATTAAAATCGCGGCTACATGTGCAAAACCTGCCTACGCAGGTTAAAGAAACTTTTAGTCTGCGTAGGCAGACTTTGTATCACTAGCGGCGGTTTCAACCGCTAGCTACTTTTCAGCCAATTTCTAAAGGTGCTCCTCGATCGCCTCATCCTGAGAACCTGTGAACATCTGTGACAATTCCTATCGAATAGTTGAGAAACTTACCTTTATGCAACCAAAGATTTATCCTGATAACTATATACAAGTAGTTTTGTTTTGGTAACAACCCATGGACAAGCAGAAATATCGCATGAACTGCACCCTCACATTTAGTGATATTTACGGGCAGATCGTTATCTGGTTAATGGTAATTTTTATCAGTCTGGCTTCTGCCTTGTCCTTGTGGAGTACTGCCCGCCAAATTTATGCGCTAGCAACGGTAGGTTTGATCTTAGTTTTATCACTACCATTCCTATTATTTGCGTTCGTGACTACACTACTCAATCATATTGAATTCGTGCCGCTAGCTGCTGATGAAACCACTAGTAGCAGCACCAACACGCACAAGCACAGAGCCGAAGCGGCAACTGTCTGATCGCGATCGCAGTATCGATCGCAGCTACTTAGGCACCAAATCTAACACGACCAAATCGAGGATAGTTAACGATCGAGTTACTATCCTCTGTTTCGTTTGGTTACGATCGAGCCACACCTACGACCGATTGCCGACAATAATAATCGCCCCAACTTCTGCAAGAGGTTAGGACGATTATGTTCTTGGGTTGCGATTAATTTGTTTTAACTATTTTTTAGGTGTGGGAAGGGTTAAGGATATTGGCTCCGCTTGGGCATCGCCTTCGATTGAAATCGAGGCTAGTGGCACAAAGTCCGCCTTCGCGGACTAAGATATATAGTCCGCGAAGGCGGACTTTGCATCATGAGCCGAGACTTCAGTCTCCAGGCTCCTCTTAACCCGAACTGACGTTATTTTTTAGGTGTGGGAAGGGCGAGTTGCGATCGATCTTTCACAAAGATATCTTCAGGAGTATCCTTGAGTAATACTTCCCGAATCAATCGTGCGGCCATCCGTTGCGTCAAACCACTGGCGATTTTTTGACCGAAGTTCTGGGTTTCGGATTTGAGTAAAATCTGGGGAATTTTTGGTAAAACGATCGTCGGATCGAAGCCTTTGGTCTGCTGTAAGATGCCCCAAATACGTTGAATGTGTCCTAGACCCTCAGACATTTGCTGGGGTTGCTGGGCGGTCTGTTTGACCTCTACACCGATCCCTTTTTGAATCGCGTGGGTAACATTTTGCAGCGTATTATAGCCAAAATTGTCTAAACCTCGAACAATTTCATCAGCTAGATAATCGCGAATAAACGTACCGCGATCGGACAGAATATATTCTAAACTCTGATCGATGACTTGATTGAGATCGTACTCATCGCTACTGCGCGCATTTAAGAGGAGATTTTCCAGTCGATTCCAGCGGAAAGAACCATCTTTAAATAAGAGTTCTTTGAGTGAGTTTCGCAGGTCTGGTGCCGGATCGGTGAGCAACCGTTTGGCAACATAAGGATAAGCTTTACTGAGAACTTTGAAATCGGGATCGACCGAGATCGCAATCCCTTCTAAGGTGACTAGCGATCGCACGATCAACGCATAATAAGCTGGCACCTGAAATGGGAATTCATACATCACTCCCGATAACTGGTCGGTAACACTCTTAAAATCTAAGTCAGCAACATTCGTGCCAGTCGTGCCAAATGATTTGGTAAATACATCAGTAAAAGCCGGAATAATCGGTCTTAAATCGACATCTGGTGTAAGGAATTCTAGCTTGACAAAATCTTGCGCCAAGCCATCAAAATCACGATTGACTAAATGCACGATCGCTTCGAGCAACCCATAACGTTGATAGGGCTTAACCTGACTCATCATCCCAAAGTCTAGATAAGCCAATTTCCCATCTGGAGTTGCTAGCAAGTTACCAGGATGCGGATCGGCATGAAAAAATCCATGCTCTAATAATTGACGCAGCGAACATTGCACGCCGACTTCGATCAGATAGGTAGCATTGATGCCTTGGGCTTCGATTTCTTCAAGGTTGGTTAGTTTTGTCCCATCGATCCACTCCATCGTCAAGACGCGTCTGGCAGTATACGGCCAGTAGATCCGTGGCACGTAAATATCCTGCATCCCGCCATATAACTCGGCAAACTTTTCGGAGTTACGACCTTCATTTTCGTAATCCATTTCCTCGAAAATCCGATCGGCAAACTCGTCGATAATCGAAACTAAATTACTGCGGATTTGCGTGAAAGTACTCTGCGCCCAAGCACACAGCGTCCGCATGATGTGGAGGTCTAATGCGATACTATTGGCTAACCCAGGGCGTTGAACTTTAATCGCAACGGTTTCCCCGCTCCACAGCTTACCTTTATATACTTGCCCCAATGAAGCTGCCGCGATCGGAATCGCACTAATTTGAGCATAAATTTTATCGGGTCGATCGCCTAATTCTTCTTCGATAAATTGATAGGCAATGTCGTTAGAAAATGCCGGAATTTTATCTTGGAGCTGAGTCAACTCTTCGAGAAACTGGGGCGGTACGAGATCGGGACGGGTAGATAAGGCTTGGCCGATCTTAATATAAGCAGGCCCCAGCTTTGTCAACATCTTGCGCATCTGTACGGCACGTTTGCCCAGATTTTTTTTCGTGCGCTTGGTAATTTTGTCTAGCCACAATCCGAATGCAAGGCTGATTATCGGAAAGAAAATACCGATAAATCTGGCAAATACCTTCAGTGGCTGAGTGCTGTAATACTCAGCGATCGCGATCGGATCGTATCCCAGCCAAGTATCATCGGTAACTTCTTTGACTCGTCTTGAAGGCAATACTTCCGCATCACTCACCAGTTCGGCTGGTACTGTTGGAGGATTTTGGCTAGCGAATGTAGCATCGGCTCGATCCTGCTCTGGTGACACTTTGCGATTCTCCACTGGAGAAGCCGTGCCGCCGAACTGAGTAGAAGGTGTAGTATTCATTGGGATGACAATAATTAGCCCTGTTAAGTATTGTAACAATATTTGTGAGTTTACAGGAGATAATATTCATCTTACTGGTAGTCTCGAAATTTCAATCTGGGTCTTCCACACCCTTAGAGATCGGAATGCCGTCTCTGCCCAATGGGAGAGGCACTGGCAGTAGCCAAACTCCGATGCTCGCAACCATTACTCGCGAGCGCTCCAACCCAGTTAGGCAGTATTATGGTTCGGCTGCTAGGATCGAAATCGCTTGTTCGCACCACCTCAACCACCCGTACTCGAACTCGATCCCATTTTTGAGTGTTAGATAACGCAGCAACTCGGCGCGATCGAATGTTGCGGGATCTGCAAAGAAATTACGTTCGATCTCTAAATAAGTGTCTAAGGTGGCTTGATGTAGCTGGCGATGATGTGTGAGTTCTCCCAAAATTATCTGTTTATCTACCAAATGACCTGCAAAGATTTTGACCAGCAGCTCGTCCTTAATGTGACTCATCGTTCCTGGTTGGGCGATCCATTTGCGTAAATATTCCGCTCCAGCTGGGGTAATCGACAACAGGCGCTTATCGGGACGACCAGATTGGTGGATGATTTCAGCATCAAGATAGCCTTGCTCTTCTAATTTGGTCAGTTCGCGATAGATCTGCTGTTGAGTGGCATACCAAAAGAAGCCGACCGAACCTGCGAACTGTTTGGAGAGGTCGTACCCACTGGAGCAGCCATTACTTAGGGTTGCCAAAATTGCATGAGCTAGAGACATAACGATCGATCGGATTCGAGCAGTGGACAGTATTGAGTTGCCGCTAGATATTTCCAGGCCGATCGATTCGATCGATTGACATACTCAATAAAGTGAGTATATAGTAATTCGTATGCTCAATAAAGTGAGTATCCACTCAAATGAGTAATATATTCGGCTGTCACCGAGACAGAGTAAACGCGATAGCGCTAGAGATTACCGCGCTAGTAATCCAAACAATTGCGATCGAAATTTAGGAGTAAAGTGATGGCACAAATCATGGCTGGAAGGTTTACAGCGAAAACTGACGAACCCTTGGTAGTTTTTCTGATTGGGATGCGGATCAATCGGTTGGTAGCAATCTCAAAATGGTGGCCTACCTTCTCGGCAATGGGGCCGATGCTCCAGACATTGCACCAGCATCCGGAAAAAGGTTTTTTGGGAGCTGAAACATTTTTGTACCCCTGGGGAGTTGGCTTGCTCCAATACTGGCAATCGATCGAAGATCTCACGCATTTTGCTCGCAATCCTAGCGATCTTCACCAACAAGCATGGCAAAAATTCAATCGATCGATCGGCGCAGATGGTAGCGTCGGAATCTGGCATGAAACTTATCAGATCGCTCCGAGAAATCACGAATCGATCTATGTCAATATGCCTGTCTTTGGTTTAGCCGCAGCGACACAGCACGTACCAATGTCCGCTCGTCATTAATATTTACTACAAAAATGCGATCGATCCTCTGGTTACAAATCCTTAAATTGAATGTTTTCTGAGGGCGGAAGCTATTTTTCCGGGTCGGATGGGTAGTATAGACAGGAATACTACAATTGCCTAGCGGATGAATGACCGTCCAATTCAAATAGAAAGGTTTTTGGAGATCGATCGCTTGCTACGTGGGCGAGAACGACAGACGAATGGGAGTCTGTCAGAACATTTGGAAGTAAGCGATCGAACTATTCGCACCGATCTGAAGTGGATGCGAGATCGCTATTGTGCGCCTGTTGAATTTTGCACTCAAAGAGGCTGGCACTATACCGATCCGGATTGGCGATTGCCAACGATCCCGTTACATAAGGGGGAGTTATTTGCGCTGACTCTGGGAGCGCGAATGCTGGAGGCTTTTCACGGGACGACTTATGCTTTGGAGTTGAGAGCGGCGATCTCCAGATTGAGCGAAAGATTGCCGCAACAGAGTTGGGTAGATTTACAACAATTAGCAGACAATCGAATTAGCTTTCGATCGGGCGTACAAATCGATTTAGATCCGGCAATTTGGCAGCAATTGGAAGATGCCTGTCGGGAACAGAAATCGGTGCAGATGCGCTACTATTCACCGCAGAATAATGAGACTACCGATCGAGGATTCGATCCCTACCTGCTGCATATTTATCGCGGTACGAATCCTTATGTCATCGGTTATTGTCATTTGCGATCGGATATGCGCTGGTTTCGGGTCGATCGAATTCGGAGTTTAACGTTACTGCCAGCTAGTTTCACCCGCAATCCGACGTTCGATCCGCAACAGCATTTAGCCAATATTTTTCAATATGAGGTGGGTGGGAAGCCTCGCGCTGTGGTGATTTGGTTCGATCCAAAAACGGCACCATTTATCCGCGAACGCCGCTGGCATCATACCCAAGAGATTGAAGAGCACTCTGATGGTGCGCTGACGTTGAAGATGGTGGTACCTGGAACGAATGATGTGAAGCGATGGGTGTTGGGATATGGGGTAGGCGCGATCGTGCGGGAGCCGCCAGAGTTAGTTGATTTGGTGTGTAGGGAAATCGAAGGGATGATGAGTGGTTATCAAAATTTAACTGTATGAGAGGTGTATTCAGATGAAAGGAGTGTTAGCCTTGGTTTACTCATTGATTGCGCCACAAGGCGTTGAGCAATATATCGCGTATGCTGCTCGACAGTGTATATTCACTGTTTCATCCATTGACCGCCCCGAGGCGATTTTAAAAAATAGCAGCGTACGCTATATACATTGCAAATTTTATAGCTTGATGATATTCTACGATTGTCAGCTAATTTTGTGATGGGTAATTTCATATGGATGAGGATCTACAGCATATTTATTCTGAAATTTCAAGTATCAGAAAAGGATTTACCTCCTGTCAAGCAGAGCTAAATTCCTCCCAGGCAAGGCTAGACTCCTCTCGATCTCGATTAGATGAGGTTGAGTTGCAGATGAGAAATATTGAGGTTTCGCTAGATCGGATCGAATGTTTAGAAAGTAGGGCAGATGTGTATTCTGATAGCGGAGATTCCCTCGCTGACTGGCTATGTTCATCAAAACAGTAAATGAGACTATGAATTATTTAGAAATTCAATACAAGCTATGTGGCAAAACCTTACCAGCCGATCATGGATATGCACTATATTCTGCTATCAAAAAACTTGTTCTAGAGAGGCATGATGTCTATAAAAACTTACTTATAGATGGCTCTTTACATACAGATATATTAATCTCTAGTATTTCAGGCATACCAGATCGCAATAGAACGATATATCTCAATAAATTCTCACGGTTGCGGTTGCGCTGTCCTAGTGATGAAGTTCAAGTTTGTTATCGACTATTGCAAAATCAAGTACTCGATATTCAGGGGCATTTAATTAGATTAATTCAGCCGCAATTAACCTTGCCAGAAGTGAGTGAAACTCTGAGATCGAGATTAGTAACTTTTAAGCTGAAAGATTGGGATGAGCGTGAAGCTCCCGCACATTTTCTCACATCTTGTCAACGAGCCTTAGATCGTTTGGAAATTCAAGCTAAACCCTTTATTGATAGCGATCGATCTGGAGATCTTGCCAAGCGATCGCTATGTATTCATGGCAAACATGTAATGGGTTACGGGGTAGTAATTGAGGGTTTAAACCCCGATGATTCGATTAAACTGCAATGTCTGGGTTTAGGTGGGCGTAAGCATTTTGGCTGTGGCTGGTTTTATCCCAGCAAAGAGGTAGCCGATGCCAACTAAATTACCTCGTCAGTTACAGACAAATATTTTATTAGCAAAATCATTCAATCCTAAAACAGAAACTTGGCAAGGTGCTTATACACTGCTCGGACATACAGTAGCAGTTGTAAATGCGGTGACAGCGATCGTGAATCATTTGGACGATCGATTGATTTCTCAATTTGGCTTAAATTGCGATCTATCTTACTTATTAGCAACTGTAAGATTGGCTGCATATTTACACGATTGGGGTAAGGCTAATAGTAATTTTCAGCAGGTAGTGAGAAAGCAGCGAAATCCACTTGTCAATCCTCAAATGATTCGTCATGAGGTCGCTTCTGTTTTACTCGCATGGGAATTTCGAGAATGGTTGAGCCAAGCTGATGGGGATTTTTATATCGCATTAGCTGCGGCTGGTGGACATCATCTTAAATTGGGTGGACGCAGCGGTAAAAGAAACGACGAGTTGGGTGAGTTGAGATTGGGAACTGAGGATGAAGAACTTCACCTATATACCAGTCATTCTAATTTCAAAGCATTATTAAAATATGGAGTCAGATCGGTAGGATTACCCCTAAAAATCAAGCTGACTCGTAAACCTGCAAATAGTTGGTCTGTTAGTGAATTAAAACATACTAAACGGGACGAAATTCGGGCAGAGTTCGATCGATGGAAACCCGAGCCAGTTTTACTTGCAGTCGTCAAATCTTTGTTGGTAGCTGGAGATGCGATCGGCTCGGCATTACCACCACAGAAAATCGATATCAAAGCCTGGATTGAGGGCGAACTCTCGCAAACTTTGACTGTTGAAAAGTTAGAACGAGTGATTGAATCTCGGCTCAAACCTGGGGAATCATTACGCCCATTTCAAATCGATTTAGGAGCATCGACAGCACGAGTTACCCTCGCTAGAGCGGGTTGCGGTACGGGTAAAACTGTTGGCGCGTATAACTGGGCAAAACGTCATGCGATCGATCGGAAGCTGATTTTCTGCTATCCCACTACTGGTACAAGTACCGAAGGCTTTATTGATTACGTTCACAACCAGTTAGATTCAGAATTACTTCACTCTCGCGCCAATGTCGATCTCGAAGAATTTAAGAAACAAGAAAAGGAAAAAGAATTGACTGAACTTGCGGCTACAGGCGAAGAAGTCGATGCGGGAGATGGTACGGAAAATGAGACGGCTAAAAAACTCGAATCATTTAAAGCTTGGGGCAAAGAATCGATCGTTTGTACCGTCGATACTGTTTTGGGATTACTCCAGTGTAACCGCCGCCCGATGTATTTTTTCCCCGTTATCTCACAAGCTGCGTTTGTTTTTGACGAAGTGCATTGCTATGATGATTCGCTGTTTGGTGCATTACTGCGATTTCTGGAAGTCGTCAAAGCACCGATTTTGCTGATGTCTGCATCGATTCAACCTTGGCAATTAGAGGCGATCGAAACAGCCGTAGGCGAACCCGTAAATATCATCCAGGGAGCGGCAGATTTGGAGCAGCAGCCCCGTTATCGCTTTGAATATGCCGATGAGCCAAATTGGGAACGAGTGGCTCAGGAGCTAGAAAATGGCGGGAAGGTGCTGTGGGTTTGCAATCAGGTGAAAACAGCAATTGGGGTGTATTTAGAGGCTAAGGCAAAAAATTTGAATGCGGTACTCTATCACAGTCGCTATCGCTATCAGGATCGAGTCGAACATCATCGATCGGTAGTGGATGGATTTAAACAGGATAAGCCCATTCTGGCGATCGCGACGCAAGTAGCCGAGATGTCATTAGACTTATCCGCAACACTGCTTGTGTCCCAAATTGCCAATCCTGCGGGGCTGATTCAACGCTTGGGACGGTTGAATCGTCGCTACTGTGGACATGCCTTAGATGCGCTATTTTACCCCGATGGGGTGCCGGGATATCCCTATGATGAACAAACCGATCTCGCAGAAGGGTTGCGGTTAATCCAGTCATTCGAGGGAGAAGTCAATCAAGCACAACTGGCGGAATGGTTGGAAAAATCGGATCTTGGCGGTAAACCTAACAAAGATTCGGTGCTACTCGATGGCAAATGGCGCACTTATCCGACATCGTTACGAGATGCGGGATATACAACCACCGTATTACTGGAAGAGGATTTAAAAATGATTAAATCTCAGTCGGCGGGATTAATTCCGCGTTATACAGTTCCGTTAATTGTGAATAAGCAAAAGCTGGATAAATGGGAACGATATAAATACTATCCGATCGCACCGACTGCGGAATGGATCTATTCACAAGAAATCGGCGCACGGGAGGTGAAATAGTTAATGTCAGAACTTACATTGTCGCTACTCGATCCGAATACTTTATTACCCCATCGAGCGGGAATTGCCGGATTAGCACTAGCATTATCTGAGATCGATCCCCAGGATGCTCCATTAACTTGGAATGTCACTGAAGATGCTGTAAATCTAACTTGGGAAGGTACAGATAAAGATGCCATTCACTGGTTGCTAAATCAAACTTATCAGATTCAGAATGGCTATCTCAATGTCCCCGCACTCAAACTCGATTTACAATCCCGATATACATTTACTGAAGGCGTAACGGTGACACTATTACAACATAGCAAGCAGCGCAATCGCGAGAAAAATACCGTCTCTTTGAATTTTGCGATCGAAGATGGACAGCCAGAAATTAGATTAGAATTTCGTCCAGTGATTGACTGCTACTATACTCGCGACATTTCCGATGCTTTCGACAAAAAAGGTAACTTCAAAAAAGCGATCGCGCTTAAAGGTCATCATTTACCTGGATTAGTTGAATGTTTTGTCAACGGAGCGTATCAAGAATCACCAACTGGATTCCTATCGCTGCTATTTCTCCCCCTTGCTTGCAGCTATTACAAATTGCCTGGATTCCTCGCCGCCTTAGTAATTCCAGAAGTAATAAACCTGGTGGAATGGGTAGCACAAAGACAGGAATCTTCAGGGCAAATATTTCAACGGCTCAAAGCTCCCTACGCAGACTTTCGATCGAGTGGTGCGGGAGAATCCGCTCTTCGCTTTCTATTGCGGCAAAAAGTTATCGCAGGCGCTAAATATCTACCGATTCGTTATTGCGAGGTGTATCAACTGGGGAAACAACCTTGGGATGGCAATCAATCTTATCTCAAACAAGCCGTATATCGCGTAGAGGTGAAGCCAGAAATTTTAGAGCTATATGATATTGCCGAACAACTATTCCCTGCGAAGATTCGCCTGACTGATAAAGGTGAAAGCTGGCTGGCAATTTCTAAAGTATTGCCCTGGATTTCGGAAAATTTAGTACGGGGGAAACCTTGGTATAGCGGATTTTATGAATTTTACAAACGCAACGATATCTACGAACGTAAAGGACTAGTGAAAATGACAAATCATCTCACATCAGACGAACAAATTTTATTTGATGCTATGCAAGGATCTTTTCGGATCTATTTACGTGGGCAAATTATTCAAGCTCAAAAGCAAGGACGTAAACCCGATTATCCGCAAATAACCGATAAAGTAATCTATCGCTTGCAACGTCCGAGTACCCAACAAGAATTTGCCACAGCATTAGTCGATTTCTTGAGTCAGTTTCGGAGTAAAGCCGCTCGATCTGCTGGTAGCCAAATTTATGCGTGGATTCACCGCGAAGGTAACTGGAAACAGGCGAGAGATTTGGTATTACTGGCGATCGCAACTTATGCCAGTAAGAAAGAAGATAGTCCCGATGGCGTGGAAATCTCGATCGAATCAAATCCCGATCTGGAAACTGAAAATTCACCAGAATTTGAGATGGATCTCTCATGAAAAATATTCACGACATTGGTGCATTACTGCGGAGACTAACGCACTCTACAATCAACATTTATCTCGTAGGATGTGCAATCGCACCAGCGTAACGTACCATCATCAATCTTCAACCCTCAAACATAATTATCATGTCTAAACATTTATTTGCGACCATTGTTACATCTACTGCTGTTGCTGCCAATAACCGAGGTGAAGGCGATGGTAGTACCTTATCTACCCTCCAAAAAATCACTCGCGGTAACGACCAATACACGACAATTAGTGCTGAAGCAATTCGCTGGGGGTTGCGAGAATATTTGCAAAATCATCATCCTGAATTAACTAATCGTACCTTCGATCCTGACAAGGATCTATACAACTTTAAAGATGAAGTATTTAGTGCCAAAAAATATATCGATGACGATCTATTTGGGTTTATGGACGCAAAGAAGGGGGCAAATAATGAAAATGCTACTAAAAAGCGTCGGGGTGCATTAGAAGTAAGCCGTGCTATGAGTCTCGATCCTTATTGGGGTGATATCGCCTTTGGATCTAAAGGTGGAGAAAAAAATAAAACTTCGATTCATAGCACCGAAATTCACTGTACTGCTTATCAATATACGATCGCACTTACACCCGAAAGTTTACAAGATTCTCAACGTGCAGCATTAGTACTCGATGCTATTTCCGCCGTGCGTCATGTGGGGGGGAATCATGCGCGATTCCTGTATGATTTCCGTCCAGAATCGATCGTTATTCGCGTAACTCAAGATCCTAGTCCGTGGATTATGGATAGTTTTAAACGGATGGGAGAATCGATCGGTTGTCCGAAATTATTGCGATTGGTTGAAGTTGGTGATGTCAATCCTCACGAACTAATTGTAGCTGGTGAAGTTGCCGATACATTATACGGTCAAAAGCTTGCAGAGGCGGGTGTAAAAGTATTGCGCGGAGTAAAAGAAGCGATTTCTACCGCTCAAGAATTTTTAAAAACCGAGGTGAAAGCATGATGCAATTATATTTAGATTGCCCCTGTACGAGTTTTCCCCGCAGTTTTGCACGGGATTACAAGGAAACCTATCAATATCCGCCGCCATCGACAGTCTATGGAATGCTATTATCGCTAGTCGGCGAGATCGATCTGATGGCACATATTGGTGTGAAAATTGCGATCGGGATTATCGGCGACAATCGGCCAATATCTAAAATCGTTCGCAAACAAAGGAACCATAAATACGATAACGGTGGAAGTGAACACAAGAAGCGAGTTGCTAAATATGGAGAACGAGTTTATCCATCACAGTTATTATCTAAACCCAATCATCAAGAATTACTTACCGATCTCCAATTCGTTGTCAGTATAAATTCTAGTGCAGAAACTGCTACGCTGAAATTAATCGATTCCCCAAAGGGGACGCTATGCGAACGCATTGCCGTCGCCTTAGCTACTCCCAGTCAAATTACCCGTTTTGGTGGGTTGAGTTTGGGCGAGTCTTGGTCGTTAATTAATGGTGTCAGAACATATCGCGAATCCGATGGCGATATTCGGTGGTTGGTGAAAGATAAGCGGGGTTTAATTGGTTTGCCAGTTTGGATCGATCGATCCACCACTCAGGGGACATTCCAACGATTTAGCATGGGTGAGTTTAGCGAAGATGCCTGGGTTTCTATCTCCCCGCCGATTTCAGTCACTCCCACCACATCACCTAAAGCTACTCGTAAACCGAAAGTCACCTGAAATTTTGCAAGGATCTCCGGCTGTGTCGGATCGATCGCCAGTCGAAATTCCTGTATCCGTTGCCAGCAATAAGTTTTAGCCTTTTTTATGACTTCGGAGATCCTTAGAAATAGGAATAGTGTAAGGAGAAGAGTGAGTCTCAAGAGTGCAATTATCATTGATGCCGTTAGGCGTTGAGCACTGAGCGCGAATGTTAAAATACAATTGTCTCAACCACCGAGGTAAATAGCAATGAGCGTTGTAACAGCCAAGTGGAGTTTACAAGATTATCACCAGATGATCGACACTGGAATATTGGACGATCGAAAAGTAGAATTACTCAGAGGAGAAATAATCGAAATGTCACCTGAAGGGGTCGCTCATTCCTCCTATTGTCGAGAGACAGGTAAGTATTTGCGCCGACTATTAGGAGATCGAGCCGATATTAGCGAAGCTCATCCGATCGTATTGCCAAATAATTCTGAACCAGAACCAGATCTGGCGATCGTCAGAATATCACCGACATTATATCGAGATCGACATCCCCAAGTTTCAGATATATTCTGGTTAATTGAAATTTCTAACTCTACGCTAGTTAAAGATTTGGGCATGAAAAAAGATATCTATGCCGATGCAGGAATTTTAGAATATTGGGTGATGGATTTACAAGCATCAGTGTTAATTGTCTTTCGAGATCTGACCACAGATGGCTATCAGTCAGAAATGAGACTGAATAGTGGCACAATTTCCCCATTGGCTTTTCCCGATTTATCGATCGATGTCCAACAGTTATTTACCTAAAATGATTTGGATTGACAAAATCGCTGACATCTTCAAAATCCCCGACTTCTTGAAGAAGTCGGGGATTTTTTCTTTTTTCTAGGGCGGAAGCTATTTTTCCGGGGTGGGTGAGTAAGGTAGAAGTATAAGTCTTTACTCACCACTTTTAGTATGTACGCTCTCGCGCCTGACTCCAGTACGATTCGTGTTTCTGCACTTCATGCGCTCGCATATTGTCCACGATTATTCTATCTCGAAGAAGTCGAAGAACTCTATACTCAAGATGCTGCCGTATTTGCAGGTAGAAGGCTCCATGCGGAACTAGAAAAACAAGAAGATGAGGATTGGGAAGAATTATTTCTCGAAAGTACCGAACTTGGCATTAGAGGGAGAGTTGACGCGCTCCGTACTCGTGATGGACTGACTATTCCCTACGAACATAAGCGGGGTAAATGTCATCGAGATAAAGACAAGCAGCCACTAGCATGGGAGAGCGATCGCATCCAAATTCTCGCTTATGCTTGCTTGTTAGAATCAGCACTTGGGATTGCGATCGAGGAAGGTAGAATTCGCTATCATGCCGATAATGTTTTAATCCATATTCCCGTTGATGATGCGGGGCGAAAATTAGTCAAAGAGGCGATCGAAAGAGCCTTTCACCTGCGGACTTCGCCCAGTCGTCCGCCGATTACTGATAACGAGCGGTTGTGCGCGAGGTGTTCGCTTGCACCTGTCTGTTTGCCTGAAGAAGCGCGGTTAAATCACGATCGCGATTGGCAGCCTGTGCGGTTATTTCCTGAAGATGATACTCGCACGATCTTACATATTCTCGAACCTGGTACTAGTGTTGGCAAAAAGGGCGAACAGATTAAAATCTCTCGGAAAAACCAACCGATCGAAACTATTGCCGCAACACATGTCGGGCAGGTAGTTCTACATAGTTATTCACAGATTTCGACCCAGGCTTTATATTTTTGTGCAGCGCAAGATATTGGGGTGCATTTGGTTTCTGGCGGTGGACGTTATCTCGGTAGTTTCGATCCTCGTGGGGGCAGTATTCAGCGACGAATTGGGCAATATCGATCGCTTACTAATCCCGAATTTTGTCTGAGTCTAGCCCAGAAGTTAGTAACTTGTCGCGGACAGGGACAGCGGAAGTTGTTGATGCGCTATCAACGAGGTTTGAAGAGTGTACCGGATGAGTTGACGCAGGCAATCAATCAGATGAAGAAGGTGCTCAAAGAGATTCCGACGGTTAAATCTTTGGAGTCACTTTTGGGTTATGAGGGGAATTTAGCTGCTTTGTATTTTGGTTGTCTAACTTATATTATTAACGATCGAGTCTCGCCGAGTTTACATTTCGATCGGCGCAATCGTCGTCCCCCCAAGGATCGCTTTAATGCGCTGTTGAGTTTTGGTTATGCGCTTCTGCTCAAGGATGTGATGAATAGCATCCTGATGGTGGGATTAGAACCCGCTTTGGGCTTTTATCATCAGCCGCGTACTCAGGCTCCACCGTTGGCGTTAGATTTGATGGAAATTTTTCGGGTGCCGTTGGTAGATGCGATCGTGTTGAGTTCGATTAATCGCTTGCAGTGGGATGTGAGTGCTGATTTCACGATCTTGGGGCAGCAGGTGTGGTTGAGCGATGTGGGGAAAAAGAAGTTTGTCAAGCTGTATGAGAGTCGCAAGACGGAGACTTACAAACATCCGGTGCTGGATTATTCTCTCAGTTATCGGCGATTGTTGGAGTTGGAGGTGCGATTGCTGGAAAAAGAGTGGAATGGCGAAGGTGAGGCGTTTGCAAAGTTAATCATTCGGTAAGATAATCATGGCAGAAATTAGGCATTGGTATTTGGTTTGTTATGATATTCGCTGTCCGAAGCGGTGGCGGAAGGCGTATAAGTTATTGGGTGGTTATGGGGAGCGGGTGCAATATTCGATTTTTCGATGTCGATTATCACAACGCGATCGGGAAAAATTAAGATGGGAGTTAGAACAGATTCTCACGGCTGATGATAGTCTGCTGTTGGCGGGTTTGTGTCATCGCTGTGAGGAGCGGGTGCAAAAGTGCAATCGCTCTGGGGTGTGGGCGGAGAATCCACCGAGTTTTCAGGTAATCTAGCCTGAAAGTGCAAGGATCTCTGTCTGTGTCGATCGAGTTTATGTTTAATTTTGCTCGATCGATGATGGTGTCTGGGTTTGCGGGTCGATCGTCTGTCGGGAGGTGCTTGCACGATTGCTAAGTCTAGTGATGGGTACAGTTTTTACCGATCGATCTCGATTTACAAAAGTGTCGTTTCAGCCTGTCTGGGCATACTCGATCGATCTTTGTGGTAGGATGCTTGCACAACCACTCAGGAGCCTCTTCCCCATAAGGGTTCTAGCTTCCGCCGTGACTATACCTGTGATGCCGTAAGGCGTTGAGCACTTTATCTGCTTGAAGTTATTTTTTGGGTAATGCGATGTGACTATACCTGTGATGCCGTAAGGCGTTGAGCACTTTCCAGCCGCAGAGGCTAGCGTCCCCTCAGCACTCGTGACTATACCTGTGATGCCGTAAGGCGTTGAGCACTGAACGCGATCTCCTAAGAGAGCGGGTGAATTCTGGTGACTATACCTGTGATGCCGTAAGGCGTTGAGCACTAAGTCTTGCCATTCTTGACCTTGGTCGTACCTTCGTGACTATACCTGTGATGCCGTAAGGCGTTGAGCACAGTGACATTTATTTTTTCTTGGTTGGTGTATGCAGGTGACTATACCTGTGATGCCGTAAGGCGTTGAGCACTGATTGGATCTGCGAGTGTCCGCAAGAGTGTCGAGTGACTATACCTGTGATGCCGTAAGGCGTTGAGCACCTCGGCAAAATGCGCCATTTCGTGAAAAACATCAGGTGACTATACCTGTGATGCCGTAAGGCGTTGAGCACGTTGAGATAGGATCTCAATTCCAGTTCGACAATTCGTGACTATACCTGTGATGCCGTAAGGCGTTGAGCACTCGATGTTAATCGTGCCAAATGCCACTTTTAACGCGTGACTATACCTGTGATGCCGTAAGGCGTTGAGCACTAGACCGCTGGTTAGCATGATGCGCAATATGAGCGTGACTATACCTGTGATGCCGTAAGGCGTTGAGCACATGAGTAATTGTTGAGTTAGTTTAATCTGTCTAAGTGTGACTATACCTGTGATGCCGTAAGGCGTTGAGCACCTAGATCGATATCGCCAATTACCCCCTTCTTACTGATGTGACTATACCTGTGATGCCGTAAGGCGTTGAGCACACACGACGGCTAGTTTTATTTATGGGGACGTGACGTGACTATACCTGTGATGCCGTAAGGCGTTGAGCACTATTCTTTGGATTCGGGATCGTCGCTTCCATCCTGTGACTATACCTGTGATGCCGTAAGGCGTTGAGCACAAGAACGCGATCGTGATTCTCTCCCCTACTATGGTGGTGACTATACCTGTGATGCCGTAAGGCGTTGAGCACCTTATTTTAATGCGACCCGTGGGTTTAAAATCACGTGACTATACCTGTGATGCCGTAAGGCGTTGAGCACCAAGTGCCGAGGGCACGCTATCATCTGCGGCTGGAGTGACTATACCTGTGATGCCGTAAGGCGTTGAGCACAGATCCACGTAATTTGCTTGATGAAGCGACACGGCAGTGACTATACCTGTGATGCCGTAAGGCGTTGAGCACGTAGGTAGCTAAACCAGCCATCATCATCCCAATAGTGACTATACCTGTGATGCCGTAAGGCGTTGAGCACGACTAATAAATAATGGCTAGCGATCGGCTCCAGCTGTGACTATACCTGTGATGCCGTAAGGCGTTGAGCACCCCAGAAAGATCGCCATGGAGAAATTCCATCGAGGTGACTATACCTGTGATGCCGTAAGGCGTTGAGCACCGGATGAGTGGAGAAAAGGAGCGTCACCGTGGATGTGACTATACCTGTGATGCCGTAAGGCGTTGAGCACCGGATGAGTGGAGAAAAGGAGCGTCACCGTGGATGTGACTATACCTGTGATGCCGTAAGGCGTTGAGCACCGGCGCGTGTTTATTAACCTCGCGGATAATTACTGGTGACTATACCTGTGATGCCGTAAGGCGTTGAGCACAGACTGTCGATGCGCAAGGCTACACCACTTGTCGGTGACTATACCTGTGATGCCGTAAGGCGTTGAGCACACTGAACTCTGCGATCGATACGGACTAGCGAGCTGGTGACTATACCTGTGATGCCGTAAGGCGTTGAGCACGATAGAGATTTGGAAAAAAGCTTTAAGGATAGATTACGAGTGACTATACCTGTGATGCCGTAAGGCGTTGAGCACACCAGTAGGCAGATTTGGGAAACCTTCGATCGGTGTGACTATACCTGTGATGCCGTAAGGCGTTGAGCACAAGGCTTAGGTGACATCGCCTGAAATATCGTTCAAGGTGACTATACCTGTGATGCCGTAAGGCGTTGAGCACGTATTAGCGGTATCGATCGCTTGTTGTAAAGCAAGATGTGACTATACCTGTGATGCCGTAAGGCGTTGAGCACATTTATTCGATGGGTGAATAAATCTAGTATGCAGGTGACTATACCTGTGATGCCGTAAGGCGTTGAGCACACAAGTTAGGTATCGACCCTAAAGGTCTACTCAACGTGACTATACCTGTGATGCCGTAGGGCGTTGAGCACTTAACAGTGGCGATATTGTCTGCAAAGCAGGGTTGTGACTATACCTGTGATGCCGTAAGGCGTTGAGCACTTCTCAAGTAATAACTGTCGTCTTTGAGCTGCTTTGTGACTATACCTGTGATACCGTAAAGCGTTGAGCGCACACTAGATCGCTCTTTTGTTTCGATCGAGTCTGTCAGTCATAAATTTTGGGCGAAAACCGCTTGAATACTTCGCTTGTAACTTCGCCTTGGTTAATCGTCAAGACTTTTTGATAACTGCTTTGAGTAAGTCTCGATCGATCTCTGCAATTCGATCGGCAGTCGATCCCCACTATTGCTAGATTAGAGAGCGAGATCGGTTATGATAGGAAGCAATGTAATGTAGACTCACGGAGATAGTTGAACGATGGCAACGTTGAAGATCGTAGTTAATGTTGTAGTAGCAGTATTCCTGCTCGTATTTATCTTTGGCTTTTTATCCAATGACCCTTCTCGGAACCCCAACCGCCGCGATCTGTCTGAATAATTAGGATTATTCGGACTAATAGCAAAAGATGGGGACTAACAGCGTGGGGAAAAAGTCAAATCAGTGTGCGGGTCAGCGCGTCTCCCAAGCCGCTAGGTATTTATGCCTCTGTACCTGCTGCTCGATCGGCATTTCTCTACGTCCCGCGATCGCCACACCGCTACCTGCATCTACTGATTTCGGGCTAAATCAGCTCACTTCGATACCGCTAACTTATCAGGTCGTCCAAGCTGGAACACCAGGTGCGCCACCGAGCACCAATCTCTATACCAATGGTGGTACGGTCGAGCTAAATGCCGACCAACAAGAATTTAACAATAATACTCAGACCATTTATGCCACTGGCAAAGTTGTCCTGCGATTTAATAAAGCAGTGCTCAATGCCGACAGGTTGCGAGTGGATCTCAGAACCAAGATTGCTACCGCTGAAGGCAGCGTCTCACTGATTCGCGGACAGCAAATCCTGTATGGGAATCGGTTTGACTACAACTTTGAAGATGATAAAGGTAGTATCGCCGAAGCTCGCGGTGATATTTTTCAGCCGACATTGGTACGAGATCTCAATATCTTAGAACAACGTACCCCAGCTCTCGCCGGCGAGCGGCAATTTCCCGAGCCAGTGCTCAGCGAACGCTTACGTAACGACCAGCCGATTACTAGCATTCAAAACACCAGCACCAGTGGTGTTGCCGTTGGTTCAGACCAAGATATTCCCTATCAACCGACGCTCAAACCCAAGGGGACGATTAGCCGCTTGCGCTTTCAGGCGGATAAAGTGGATTTTGTCGGCGACCAGATCGACGCTGAAAAGATTCGCGTCACCAACGATCCATTTTCACCGCCAGAACTCCAAATCAAAGCAGATCGGGCACAATTTCGATCGATTAATAGTGATGAAGATGAGGTTGTCTTCAGTAATCCCCAGGTTAGAGTCGAGAATAGCTTTGACTTGCCGATCCCGCGCAATCGCTTGGTATTTAATAAATTAGGTAAAGATGCCAATTCATTAAACTTTGGATTTGGTTTTGATAGTGAAGATCGGGGGGGGGTCTTTTTCGAGCAAAATTATTACCCGATTTTCGATTCAAAATTTCGGATGACGATTACGCCACAGTATTTTATCCAACGTGCTGTTACGGGGTTGAAGCCGATCGATAGTTCGGTATTTGGTGTCAAAACTAGTATCGAAGCAAATGTCAGTCCCAATACAACAGTCCTAGCTTCGGCAGCTTTAAGTGGATTTGATACCAGTCAATTGAGCAATAACTTTCGGGGCAAGATAAGTGTCAACCAAAATGTTAATGTATTTAGTTACCAGCATTTATTAGTTGCCGAAGCTAACTATCGCGATCGAATTTTCAATAATTCGTTAGGACTGCAAGATGTGCAGTCAACGATCGGTGCGGTATTATATTCACCCACTATCCCGATCGGGAATACTGGAGTCAATTTTGATTATCTACTCGGCGCACAAGTTATCGAGGCGAATACCGATCGGCAAAATCTACTCCGACCGAATCGTCCCAACAATCTCGTAACGTTAAACCGCTATCAATCAGCCGCAAATCTGACTAAAAGTTTTCGATTGTGGGAGGGCAAAGGTTTATCACCAAATGACAAAGCGACTTACAATTATAGTCCCGTTCCAGTTATCCCATATCTCCAATTAAATACCGGAATTCGGAGTGCGATTAATAGCTATAGTAATGGCGACAACCAATCATTAATCGGCTATAGTATCGGAATTCAAGGCCAAATCGGTAATTTCTCTCGACCGAGTTTTGATTATACCGGATTTAATTTAAACTATTTTCAACAATTTCCGGGTACCAACTCGCCATTTTTATTCGATCGCATTGTCGATAATCGTGTGCTATCAGCAGGTCTCAATCAACAAATTTTTGGGCCATTACGCTTAGGAATTCAATCATCGCTCAATCTCGATACTGGCAAACAAATTAGTACCGATTATTATGTAGAATACAGCCGCCGCTCTTACAATGTGATTCTCCGTTACAATCCAGATTTAGGCTTAGCCTCGATCGGTTTCCGGTTGAATGATTTCAATTGGGATGGCATTACTCCAAGGTTTTAGCTCACATGAATCCCCGCCAACTAGCATTATTTGCACTTAACGATCTTGAGACTGGTAGCTTTACAGACGTGGTAGTCGATCGATTGCTAGGAAAATTTCAATTAACTGGGATCGATCGCAATTTCTTTACTGAATTAGTGCATGGGATCGTGCGGCGCAAGCGCACGTTAGATGCCATTATCGATCGCTTAGCCAAACAACCTGCCGAGCGACAGCCACCCAATCTCAAGCAATTACTGCGTCTGGGATTATATCAGCTCAGATATCTCGATCGCGTTCCCGATTCGGCGGCGGTCAATACGACTGTCGATTTAGCGAAAGCTAATGGTTTAGCTGGTTTAGCAGGCGTTGTAAATGGCATTTTACGTCAATATATCCGGCTCCAAGCCGAACGCCAAGAAGTATTAGATTTACCTCTAGATCCGATCGGGAGATTGGGTACTTTATACAGCTTTCCCGACTGGCTGATCGAACATTGGCTGACAGAATTGGGCGAAATCGAAACCGAGCAATTGTGTCAGGCATTTAATACCGCCCCCAAAATCGATCTGCGGGTGAATGTGCTGAAGATCGATCGAGCCAACCTAATCGATATTTTTCAAACTGCTGGGATTGAAGTCGTGCCGATTCCCAATCTACCGCAAGGATTACAATTTACCAGCAGCGTCGGAGCGATCGATCGATTGCCGGGATACCATGAAGGCTGGTGGACGATCCAAGATAGTAGCGCCCAACTCGTCACTCATTTATTAAATCCGCAGCCAGGAGAAATTGTTATCGATGCCTGTGCCGCACCAGGGGGAAAAACGACCCACATTGCAGAGTTGATGGGCGATACCGGGCAAATTTTTGCAGTAGATAAAACTGCGTCGCGGTTGAAAAAATTGCAACAAAATCTTAGCAGATTGCAGTTAAGTAACATAAAAATTTTAACTGGGGATAGCTGTGGTTTGGGTGAATTGACTGGCACAGCCGATCGCGTTTTATTAGATGCACCTTGTTCTGGATTGGGTACGCTCCATCGACGTGCCGATGCTAGATGGCAAAAGACACCCGCACAAATTCATGAATTAGCCAAGTTACAATCGCAGTTATTGGCAAATACGGCTACTTGGGTCAAACCTGGCGGTGTGCTAGTATATGCCACTTGTACGGTACATCCGATCGAAAACGAGCGCGTCATTACTCCATTTTTAGCAACCCATCCTGACTGGCAGATCGAGCTACTACCCAGTGATTCGCCTTGGGCCGATTTTGTCGGTGCTAATGGCGCGATCGAAATTTGGCCCCACCGCCAGCAGATGGATGGCTTTTTCACGATCGCGCTCCGCCGCCTTGGGTGATAAAATGTCCGAGCGGATCGAGCTGAGTGAGTTGTGTGTCGGTCACGAGCAAATTTCAGCCAATTGATAACTATTATTATTAAGGATGTACTCGATCGAGAGAAAAAATCGGATGGCTGAAGATTAATTCAGCTATCCGATCTGCCGATCCTTAATTTGTTAGAGAGGAGAACACTAAATCGATGACTAGAAGCTAGAACTATCTTTACACCGCCGGCACCGCACGAGCGTACGTCTGAAGCTACTCGGTCGATCGCGGATTGACTGCTTGATGTCAGCGAACTTAAGCGATGTAAATACTATACCTGTATTGAGAATTACTGTCAATACAATTTGAGAGATTATGGCCATAATTTCTCAAATTGTAGCAATTTAGCCGATCGGATCGACTACCACAGTTGCCACCATGACTTGCCACCGCACCAAGAAACACCAGCGGTAAATTGCCGACCACTTGCAGTGGTGCCTGTATAAGCCCAATAAACGCCAGAATTGCTGTGATTATTGGGATCTGTAACCGATCGACCGGGTTCGAGCCAACCATTGCGATCTAGATCGTACCACTCTTGAAATTGCTGAGCGCTGAAAAAGCCGCCAGTAATTGAGTGCAAAACTAAGACATTACCTTTGCGGATATATGCGCCAAATCGATCGATCCGGATCTTCTCAGTCGATCGATTGGTAATAGTTGTGGAATAGTAGGGTTTGTGGCGGTGTTTACGCTCGCTGTAATGCGCGATCTCCAGTAGACTATTCCCGATCTTTAACGCTGACAAATCGATGGTTGCAAAAATCAGATCGATATTTTTGTCAAATTTAGGCTGCTGTTCGACAGCAACTTCGATAGTTTGTGGCTCGACTTCGATGATTTGGGACGCGGTACTTGCTGAACTGCGCCAAAGCTGCATTTTCTCCAGATCGATCGTGCCGAGCATCCCCGGTTTATCGGTGGTCAGTCGATCGTCGAGGTTTGACTTGCGTTCTGTTTGCAGTTGCTCGTTCATTAATTGACTACCTAATCTACCGATATTCTGGGTTGTAGATTTAACATACCCACAAAATATCGATCGATTGCAGCTACCAGCAAGAAAGTCTTCACTCAGGAATGCGATCGAGGGAGCGCACATACCAGAGAACCGAAAAATGTCAATGATGCGACAATAAGTGATGTTTAGTTCGCGCCATCTCTGGGTACGCTAGAGCTACTCACATCTTGGATCGAAACAAAGTTATTAGTGCTTTAGTGGTTCGTGGCTAGCGATGCGCGCTCCGTCTGTGCCTACGGCAGGCTTACGCCAACGACACGCCTCGCTTCGCTCGTCTACGGGTTCCCCGAGGGTTTAGCGATCGAGACAGTGGCTAGTTTTAGTAATCATGAGTACGTTTTGTGGTGATTTCACCAATTTTTATGTACTAGTGCAAGATGTGAGGCAATCGATTAAGCAGATCGCTTTCTAGATAACACATATAGCTCGATCGAGTTATCGCCCATTTTGTATATATTGTCACAATTACTGTTGCGAGGTACACTTAAAGTTTACTCTTAGCTAGATAAAAATGATTTGCACTTAATAGTTACACTCTATAATAAAGGTCATCTCAATCGACGATCTGAGTAAGCTAACTGTATCGTGATTATCAGTTTTGCATCCAGTATGCAGATTAAGCTAAGTTGCGAATAGTGCGCCTAAGCTCTGACAATGCGGATCGAAATTATGGCGATCGATCTGGAGATAGAAGAGCTACCTTCGACAGTCACTCAGCTTGAGTCTGAGGATGTCAATGTAAATGTCCTAAAGTTAAATGTGAGGAGAATCGCCCGAATGTCATCAATATTTTGGAAATCTGTATTTATTAGTCCTGTAGTTTTGGGCATGTCTGTCTTGCTATCCACAGGGGTAATGGCAGCACCAAAACACAACGGAACCGCTACCCCAGCAGTAACTGGTACAGCTAACGACTTAATTTTAAACAAAGCTAGTGGTGCTAATTCTGTCAAACTTGCTGCTGGTGAACCAGCTCCCGCAACGACGACTCCAGCGACCACCACACCAGAAGTCGCCGATATTATCAAGCCTAGCGATTGGCAATATACCGCCCTTCAAGGTATCGCTGCTAAATATGGTTGTAATCCTAATTTCAACAACCAGCCCGTTTCGCAAACCGAATTTGCGCGGGGTCTGAATACTTGTCTCAATAGAGTCGAAACAAGTATCGCACTGGAACAAAAGCCAAAATATCCTCCTTCCACGACTCCTCCAGCGCCTTCAGCTCCTTATACCCCCTCCAACGCAGCTACCAAAGAAGACCTCGAAGTCCTCAAGCGGTTGACTCAAGAGTTTCGCGCTCAACTGACTGAAATCGACAGCAAGATCGTTGCCCAAGACAAAAAAGTCGCTCAACTGCAAAGCACTCAGTTTTCGACTACTACTAAGCTCAAAGGCGAAGCCGTCTTTAATATCAGTGGTGTTGCTAGTGGTGCAACTCGAAATAATACCATCGTTGGCGATCGCGTCCGGCTCTTATTTGAAAGTAGCTTCACTGGTAAAGATCGGCTCTGGACACGTCTGGCCACTGGGAACTCAACTAGCCTCGGCAGTACTTTTACAGTTCCTAGCACCACTGGTGGACAAGTAATCGATACCAATGGTAACAATACCACCGGGATTGACTGGTTGGCCTATCAGTTCCCTGTCGGTAGTACCAACGTCTATGTAGCAGCCTTTAACGCTCTTCAGGTAGACTATGCGCCTTCCTTCGCACCAAATTTTGATGATTTCTCTGGTGCTAGTGGTGCAATCGGTGCTTTTTCTGAATCTAGCCCCATCTACAAAATCGGTGGTGGTAGCGGCGCTGGTGCGACTATTCCGATCGCGGATACTGGCTTGGCATCTGTTTCGGTCGGTTACTTTGCCTTCAATGCTAACAGCCCTGTGACAGATCGCGGCTTGTTTGGTACGGATAATTCCATCCTCGGACAACTCAACTTCAAGCTCTCTCCGCAGCTAGAAGGCGGTTTAACTTACATCAACAGCTCCCACTCCGGCACGATTTATAATGGCACAGGCGTAATCGTCGGTACTCCATTGGCTAACTCCAGTGCTGGTCGGACTTCGGCTAACTCATACGGTTTAGAGCTGGCATACAAAGCTAGCGATAAACTCACCTTCAATGGATTTGCATTGAGAACCGATGCTAGTAAAGGTGGCGCGATCGGCAAACAGGAAATTTGGAGCTACGGTGGTGGCGTGGCATTCCCGGATATTGACGGGAAAGGTAGCCTTGCTGGTTTATTTGTAGGTGCCGAACCCTATGTTGGTGGTGCTGGTAATACACCGTTCCACTTGGAAGGTTTCTACAAATACAAACTCAGCGAAAATCTCTCGATTACGCCTGGGTTGATCTTCCTGACTTCAACTGATGAACTCAACAAAAATAGTGCATTAATTGGCGTAATCAGAACTACCTTCCTGTTCTAATTATCGGCGATTCATGCGATCGAAAAGTTGCCAGATAGATGTGATTCATTACACTTTTCTGGCAACTTTTTTTGTGCCAACTATTCACTAACAACCAGATATTTAGGTGGGATCGAGCAATATAATTGAGCCGTACCGATCGCCAGGCGATCGTCAGGAAATTTTAAACCGATAACTCCCCCTTTTTTTAAAATAATTTGATGACAGATTTTACCAAAAATTAATAATTCAGCCCATTCACTCAAATTAGGCTCGTGTCCGACCACCGCTAGCGTATTTATCGGCCGATTGGTAGCTCGCGCTGCCCAAGCATCCAGCCAAGATTGGAGATTTCCAGCTGGTGCTAAATCTGCGGATATTTCTAGTTGAGTACTAAGCCGAGCATCCATCAAAATGTCCACAGTTTGCCGCGCACGCACTAATGGACTAGTCATTATCAGATCGAATTTTAGGCCAGATTCGTGCAATCGATCGGCAACTTGTGCCATCTTTTTACGTCCTAGTTTAGTAAGCGGTCTGGATTCATCGGTGGCAATTGGGTCGGCGGTAGTCGGATCGATATCGTTGGCGAAGCCTCCCGGAACGGGAATCGCAATCGCATGACGAATTAGATATAAGTACATATTTTTATTAAGTATTTGTAGCTAATGAGCGTTCGAGTGGATGATAAAAACTGGGTAGCTTGTTTACAATTTATGATGCTTTGATACATCCATCGATCGATGGGGAATGTTAGAAATGAATCATAAGTGCTTTAGATCTAGGGTGCAGTAGTTATGTCAGAACCACATGTGGAAGATTTGGTTATCCACCGCAATCGGCAATTGCGGTGGGAAGCTTTTTTGCCCAAGCGCAAGGCTTGGCTCCAAACACTAATTTTATTGCCATTTGGCTTGCCAGTCGCACACTTCTTGGCGGCTAGTTGGCAGTTCTCCATTAATTCGATCTTCGAAGAGCGCCAATATTTGATTGGCATTCTATCGATGGTGTTTAATCTGTTACTGCCCAGTTTATTTTTTGCCTTCGTATTTCATTGGGGCTGGTTCGTGTGGAGATCGACAGCAGCTCGCTGGTACCCCCAAGCTCAAGCATTCTGGGCAGGATGCTATGCTACATTGACGATCGCGATCGCATTTGGGGCGGTCGGACTATTTACCAGTAGTTTGGGTGTCTGTGGCAACCCCGCTTGGAATGAGATCGGACAATCGCTACTGTGTAATTTAGACGGTTATGGGTTTGAATCCAAATCCTGGTTTGGGGTCTGGTTTATTATCGCGGCTTATTGCTATAAAGTGCGGGACGTATTAGTTGCTAGAGCCAATTCTCTTCAACAAAAAATGTTCCGACAGCGTTACGCACAACCAACAGATCGACCCGATCTTCCTTCCATAGTTACCGGAGATAGCGACTTAGATCCGCATGAAGATTTCAGAGCTACTACTGGTGAACCAATGACTGTCAAGCTGCAAGACTAGATCCGAACTTTTCATCTCAATGTTAGAATGTGACGAGATCGCGCCGATAGTAACAGCACGCCGTAAGGCGATCGCCATTAAGTACTTTGCTAAACCGAAATCATCAGCATCTTTTTAACCTTGGGAGTTTGTACCGCGTATCGATCGGTACAGCAATTGTTTTGTTGGGATGCTGGGGCTATGTTATCCCGAGCATCGCCAGCCCAAATCCAATCGCTCAAAATCCCGTTCCATCCGCACCACAACCGAATACCGATCGGATCGATCTCAGCCCGGAAATCATCAATGGTAGCCCCGTCCTTCAAAAATGGATGAAGGAAATACCTGATGTGCTCGATGATATCAACAGAGATCCCAGTTTTCGGACGCGGGTGAAAGTTGGTTATTCTCAATATCCCTCTGCGGGACAGACTGGTGGCTTTCATCTAGCTGTAGAAGACATGTTCTTTGGTCGCAGCGGACTCTCAGCCAGTGCTAATTATAATGCTAGTTTTGATGGTGTTCGCAGTGCTTATGGTGCCGACGCTCAATACTATCTGTTGCCATTAGGCGGCTATATCAATATCACACCACTGGTAGGGTTTCGCCATCTGCAAACCGACAAATACAATCGCGACGGTCTCAATCTCGGCGTGAAATTGATGCTAGTTCCGTCACGGGGTGGCGGCGCAGATATTTCGCTGAGTCAAAGTTGGGTGGGCTTAGGTGGGAATACTGAGACGGGTTTGACGACATTCTCGGTTGGGTATGCTCTTACCAATCATCTCCGCATATCCACTGATATCCAACAGCAAAATGCTAAGGAAAATTATGATAGTCGGGTTGGCATCGGTGTTGAGTGGATGCCATAAAATTATGAATTATGAATCGCGGTCGAGCAGCTCGATCGCATATGTATATTTGGAGGGTGAGCACTGCTCACCCGCTATGCTTGAGCTGCGTAACCGTTGACATATCGCCGATCGTGTCTATTTAATTGGGATGCTCGGTTAACTCTGATGGCAGGATAAATGAGCCATCTAGGGTAGCTTCGAGATCGGTAGCCTGAATTACGGCATCGATATTTAATTCGCCGTATATGTGGGGAAATAAATTATGGGGATCTGCACCTTCGTAGCGAATTTCTGCTGTAACCAGAGCGGGATCGATCGAGAGAATAACTAAATCTTTTTTATCTTTAAAAAAACGATTTGCCGAACCGAGAACTTGAGGTGCTGTCGAACAATGAATAAATCCTTCGGTAGCTAGCGAATCGCTGCGATAAGTACCGATATTTTTGGCTGTTTTCCAGTGGTTTCTAGTGGTAATGTGGAACATAGAAGTCATAAATAATCTCTCAAAATAGCTTAATTATCGATCGATCTAACCGAAACAGATCGCTTGGGTATTCGTAGACAAATAGGATCTAAAATTTAGGTGTTCCTTACTAAATTGCTGTCGTAAATCATCAACGATTGACAAAAACTGCTAGGATGTATCTACTCGAAGCCGAGCGATCGCCGAAGAAGATGGGGAAAGTTTGGTGTAAAACCAACGCTGTCCCGCAACTGTAATATAAGCCAGAATGCCCGTCATTTCCAAGGTCTCGGTATGAGCGTCACTTCAAATAATGTCTATCTGCGAGGTACGGAATGACAAATACACACCGCTGGAATCGCACCATCAGCCTGGGGTTGATGGCAATATGTAGTTTTCATCAAATTATCGGTTCGACCCCACCCGCAGCCGCGATGCACATTGCTGAAGGGTATTTGCCAGTACAGTGGGCGATATTTTGGTGGGTAGTTGCATTGCCATTTTTTCTGCTAGGTTTGCGTTCCCTGACCCGGATTACTCGCCAAAATCCCGAACTCAAGTTATTGCTGGCTCTCTCTGGAGCCTTTACCTTCGTCCTCTCCGCCCTCAAAATCCCTTCAGTGACTGGAAGCTGTTCGCACCCTACTGGGACGGGCTTGGGGACGATTTTGTTTGGCCCGCTAGCGATGTCAGTCATGGGAGGACTGGTGTTATTATTTCAAGCCGTATTACTCGCACATGGTGGGTTGACAACCTTGGGTGCGAATATGTTTTCGATGGCGATCGTCGGGCCGATGGTCGCTTATGTAGTGTACAAAGTAGTGCTCAAGACCGGACATCAGAAATTAGCCGTTTTTCTCGCAGCAATGCTGGAAGATTTGCTAACTTATCTGACAACAGCAGTACAATTAGCCTTAGCTTTTCCAGCCGCTCAGGGTGGTTTTATTGCTTCGTTGATTAAGTTTGTGGGGATATTTGCAGTGACGCAAATTCCCTTAGCAGTTAGTGAAGGATTATTGACACTATTAGTCTGGAACTGGCTACAAGATTATGGTCAGCAGGAATTACAAACCCTCAATTTAATTCAACAAAAGAAGGAGGCATAGGCGAGCGAGAATCGAAAATAAGTGAGCTTATTGCCTGATATAAAAATATAATATAGCGGTTCTCATTCTAGAAAAGGGCATTTTTAGTGGCTGGTGACTAGTGGCTAGTGAATGTACCTCATTCGATTGGGAACCGCCATAATCAATTATCGATCTTTAAAGACGCGCTGTATTTAATATTTAATCTGAAAAGTTTTCATGCAAAAATCTAATCGAAAGGCTAACTTATTCATAGGATTAGGGGTTGTGGCACTAGCCGTAATTCCATTAATTTTCATCCATGGAGTTGAATTTAAGGGTGCTGACGATCGCAGTTCTGCGGGAATTAAAGAGCTTCAACCTAACTATAAACCCTGGTTTAAATCTGTGTTCGAGCCGCAAGGTGCGGAAGTTGAAACCTTTTTATTCGCGGCTCAAGCAGCGATCGGATCGGGAGTCACTTGTTATATTCTCGGTCTTTACAAAGGACGCACTGAGCGCAGGCAAGAACTCGATCGAGTGGAAAAATCTTCGCTCGATCGGGTGGATTCGCCGATCGAGTAAATCTCATTCGAGCAAAAATCTATTTCTCGAATGCGGCTTTCCCGATCTATTGGAGAAAATAGTATCGGTCAATACAAAAATAATTGTCGATCGATCCCATTACCCATTATCCCTTTTAATAAATTGAACCGATTTGGCTTGCGCCAACGCTACGCGAACGTCATAAATGCTGGAGAGCTAAGTTAACATTCGCTCGAAAATTGCGAGCGAACGAATGTTTTTCCGAGTAAATTCGCGCTGTCTGGTTAACTATTGGGGTAAGATCTTTTGCATGTCACTTTACTGACAAATTCAAAATATCGCTAATGATGCAGACTGGGCACGGGGCAAACAGATCGAACCGAGGTAAAACGCAAAATGAGTGACGACTTTTCTGCTGAGATCTATGATGCGATCGTCGTCGGATCGGGTGCTAATGGGGGCGTGGCGGCCAAAGAACTCGGCGAACGTGGTTTGAAAGTCCTCGTGCTAGAGGCAGGGCGAGCGGTCGATCCCCAGGCCGCTCTGGGGCATCCGGTGCAGGATATGGCAAAGCGGTTTTATAACTTGGCGATCTCCCAGCGGCAGTCATATCAAGCGATGCACCCCGGTTATTGGAAAAATAATCCAGATTTGTTTATTGATGAGAAAGACAATCCCTATACTACACCACCCGATCGACCCTTCTCGTGGATTCGCGGTCGTCAAGTCGGGGGCAAAAGTCTGACTTGGGGCGGGATTACATTGCGCTTGTCGGATTATGAGTTCAAAGCGGCTAGTCGCGATGGACACGAGCAAGATTGGCCGATCGAGTATGCCGATTTAGCCCCTTATTATAGTAAGTTGGAGCGGTTCTTTCAGGTGCGCGGCGATCGCGATGGGTTGGCACAATTGCCCGATGGGGATTATCAACCGACAATCCCATTGACTCCCGGCGAACTACATCTCAAGCAAGTCGTGGAAACCAAATGGCCCGATCGTAAGTTGATCGCTTCGCGGGGGTTTGGATTGCATAAATCCACATTAGCAACAGCTTGGCCGTCGTCTTCCAGTCAGGGTTCTTCACTCCATGTCGCGATCGAGACGGGGAATGTTACGCTCAAATCTGATGCAGTAGTCAGTCGGGTAATTTTCGATCCTGACACCCGCAAAGCTACTGGGGTAGAATATATCGATCGCATTAACAAGACCACCCATCGAGTATGCGGGCGTACCATCGTCTTGTGTGCCTCGACTATCGAGTCCGTACGGATTCTGCTCCACTCTACCGAACGTTACCAACCAGGTGGATTAGTTGACAAATCGGGGCTACTCGGTCGCTTTTTGATGGATCATGTGTCCACTTCCACCTTCTTTTTTATCCCTGGCTTGCAACCACCCGCCAAACCCTTCGCTCTTTCTGGTTGCGATAGCTTTTTCATTCCGTGCTTTGTCAATTTAGAGTCCCAAACCGAAGATTTTTTACGCGGCTATGGCATCTGGGGAGGGGTACAACGCTTCGATTTACCTGGAATCGTGCGGAAAGTGGGGGCAGGATCGATCGGATTTGCGATCGCGCATGGGGAAGTGTTACCCCGCTTCGACAATCGGATTCAGTTGAGCGAGGATGTCGTAGACGCATGGGGAATTCCCGTGCCCCATATTGAGTGTGCTTGGTCAGATAACGAACAATCGATGCTAGCACACATGCACGCTCAGATCGATGAAACGATCGCTCTAGCTGGCGGTAAACCGATGAAGTTGACGGAGATGTTTCGGATTCCGCTCTTTGGCGAGCTAGTGAGCAAGATGGAACATACGATGTCTTTTTCGGCTCCTCCAGGCTATTACATCCACGAAGTTGGCGGGGCGCGAATGGGCACTACGGCCACTAATTCAGTCGTGAACCCGCATAATCAGTGCTGGGATGCGCCGAATCTATTTGTCACTGATGGTGCCTGTTGGCCCTCTTCTGGATGGCAAAGTCCCACTTTGACGGAGATGGCTGTTACTGCGCGCGCTTGTGCATTTATCGCTGATGAGATAGGGAAAGGTGGTTGCTAAGAAATTGTTAAATAAAGCCAGTTGCTACCAACATTCTAAGTGGTTAAAACGACTACTAGTGATGCAAACTCCACCTATACCGACTAGGGATATTCAGTCCGCCTCAGCGATTCAAAATTCAAACTGATTCGGATATCTCGCAATTGGTAAAAGCGATCGAGCCAGCGATCGTTTTTATATCTCTTTCAAGATCCAAGGGGCGGGTTTATGCGATCGATTATGAGTATTTCTAAAAATCTCGATCGAACCCACCAATAACCGATCGCATGTTACCATCCACGAATCCTATTAATCGAATCAAACATTATCATCTACATACGATCGAATCCCGTTGGCGTAGCCTACCGAAGGTAATCGATATTTGCTCGCAGGGTTGGGTGGGTTCGATCGATCTTTCTGGAGTTTAGCGATGATTATTAGCATAAATCCGCCCCTACAGATCCCATGACATGAGATCGAATCATTTAGGTACGATGAAATACAATCCCGATTTCAATCATCGGCAATCAATCAGACTCACCGGATATGACTATTCGACATCTGGGGCTTATTTTATTACGATTTGTACGCACGAACGTGAATATTTATTCGGTGATGTTGTCAATGAAATAATTCAATTAAATACAGTTGGTGATATTGCCAGATCTCATTGGCAGCAATTATCACAGCATCACCCAAATATTATTATGGATGAATCGATCGTGATGCCCAATCATCTACATGGGATTATTATTTTAGAATCATCAACAGATAGCACAAAGTCAATCTCAGAAATCATTCGCGGTTTTAAAACATTCTCAGCTAAGGCAATTAATAAGAAACGTTGTTTACGTAGCGTTCCAGTCTGGCAAAGAAATTATTACGATCGCATCATTAGAAGCGAATTAGAACTCGATCGCATCAGGCAATATATTATCTACAATCCCCGAAATTGGGACACAGATAAAAATAATCAAAATCAATCCTCCATCCACACAGATCTGTAGGGGCGGGTTTATGCGATCGATTCCGAATAATTCTCAAAATCTTAACCGAACCTGCCCACACACACCAATAACCTAATTGCTATTTATCTCACTATTTAGAACCACGAAGAGTTGACACTTCTAATGAGGCGATCGTAATTTGGCTTGTAACTGCGCTCTAATAACCACGAACCGTTGCTCAATCGCCTTCCTTCAACAGGAAACGGTTGGAAATTGCTTTAAATGACATTCTCCCCATAAGTACGTTGCTGTATGTTTCTTCGATCGATCGAATCACAATTCCTTCCCGCTCATTGCTGGTATTGGGGTATTTGCCCTCAGCCAACGCCAATAATGATGTTTGGTTGTGGGCGAATTCCTTGCCAGTTTCTACGACTTCCGTAGACGTTAAACCGTTATTTATAATAAATTTATGCGCCGCTGCATGAGCTAAATAACACGCGTTTTCAATATCGTAGATGTTGAAGACAAACAGTGAAATTTCTTTTAATCCCAAGCGATTCTTTTGAATTCCAGGGCCACAAATTTCGCCTTGGATGGCAAGGTGAGGCGATTGCCGCAAGATTGCTTCGACGCCGTATTTTTCAGCCACCCGCCAGTAATAATTACCACCAGCTTCGAGTGAATAATTGCGTCCGCAAGCATGAAACTCGCCATCGCGCGGATCGATACAAAATGTGGACGAGGTGCCGTCATATTTCAACGTGATGATGTAAGGCAAACCTTTTAATTCATCGATTACTTCCGGTACGCTCTGAATCCGCATCTCATCGGTTTTGGGGATAAAGCCAGGAAAGTTTGCCCGAAACCCACCCATGTTTGGCGGTGCGGGTGGCTCGTATTTAACAACACCCAACAGTTCGGTGACATCATCGCCAGCACTGGCTGCTGCCATTTTCAATTCCAGTGAATCAATGGGGAGTAGCAACCCTTGAGAAAGTGCGCCGCGTAGTTTCATCGTCCGAATCCGAAACTTGTCAGGACGGATGCATTCATCTCCTGATTCAGCAGTTTTCGATCGCCATAAAAAGCGAAATACTTCGATATCTGGCGGTACGGCATCGATTTCGAGGAAGACACCGAGGCTACCTGGCGCAAATTCACCTTTTTTGACGACACATTGCCAACCGTTAATTCGCGCGAGTTCGATCGCATCGGCATTCGCGATTGGTAGAATTTCAAGTACCCTCTGGATACTAGCTAATTTCCGTTGCATTGTTCTTGGTGCTAGCTATTTTTGTGATTAGTGTAACTACAGCATCGCTCTTGCTAATTCCAGTAACTAAGTTGAGAATCGCCGACGGATCTTTGAAGAGCGGATTAATGTAGACGATTTATGGTAGGATCGCTTCGCCATCACAACCTGTTTGTAGATATTATGTCCGTTTCTACGGTATTGCCTGCGCTACTCGTCCTAGCTGATGGGACGACCTACTCTGGTCACTCCTTTGGAGCGATGGGTACGACCATTGGAGAGGTTGTATTCAATACTGGGATGACTGGCTATCAGGAAGTACTTACCGATCCTAGTTATAGCGGTCAAATCGTCGTGTTTACCTATCCAGAATTAGGTAATACAGGTGTCAACCCCGATGATGAGGAATCCCAATTCCCCCAAATTAAAGGGGCGATCGCGCGAAATATTTGTTATCGTCCCAGTAACTGGCGATCGACGGCTTCTTTACCTAAGTATCTCCAGCATCACAATGTTCCGGGGATCTATGGGATCGATACTCGTGCGCTGACCCGAAAATTGCGATCGAGTGGAGCGATGAATGGAGCGATCTCGACTGAAATTCTCGATCCGGCGGAATTACTCAATTTGGTGCGTTCTGCGCCAGATATGACAGGACTGAACCTAGTCGATAATGTCACGACGGCGGAAGTCTACGAGTGGTCGGAACCCAGCGAAGCCATGTGGGAATTTAAGCCCGAGTCTAGCTCTACCGAGACATTTACTGTTGTCGCACTAGACTTTGGAGTCAAACGCAATATCCTGCGGCGGTTGGCTAGTTATGGGTGTCGAGTCATCGTCGTCCCTGCGGATACCTCAGCTGCAGCAATTCTCAGCCACAATCCTGATGGGATCTTCCTTTCTAATGGCCCTGGCGACCCCGCCGCCGTGCTGGGAGGTATTGCGACTACTAAAGAGTTATTGGGCGCTAACAAGCCGATTTTTGGCATTTGTATGGGTCATCAAATCCTGGGATTATCCATGGGGGCTGAAACCTTCAAGCTTAAATTCGGTCATCGCGGTTTAAATCAACCCGCAGGTTTGACCCAGACTGTGGAAATCACTAGTCAAAATCATGGGTTTGCGATTACCGCCGCATCTTTAGGTGCCGATGTCGAGATTACTCATCTCAATTTAAACGATCGGACGATCGCGGGGATGCAACATAAAACTCTGCCATGCTTCTCAGTACAGTACCACCCAGAAGCGAGTCCTGGCCCCCATGATGCTGATTATCTGTTTGCCAGATTTGTCGATCGGATGCGGACGGCTAAAGGTCAGATAGCTTGATGAACTGTCGCTCGAATCCTTACTCCCGCTCTCCTAATCCCCCATCCCCCAAAGTAAAGTTGACAAGATCCCCGTAATTTGTGATAAATCCAGAGTATCGTTCTAGAGCGATCGCAAACTAAATAATTCATTTAAGCAAAGTTTAAGGAGGCTATTATCGCTGAACCACTAACCCTAACCGTGAGTCTGCGAGGCACTCGCGAAATAAGAGAAAACTATCAACTCTTCCGCCTCACTGGTCTGATGGACGCATTTTCCGAACCAACTTTTAAAAAGGTGATGGATAAATGCGTTGAAGAAGGCCCCAAAAATCTGATTTTGGATCTGTCGAAAATTGATTTTGTCGATAGTTCTGGACTCGGTGCCTTGGTGCAGCTGGTCAAAAAAGCTCAGGGTGTCGAAGGCACCGTGCAAATTGTCACTAATGCGCGAGTGACACAGACCGTCAAACTCGTCCGCCTGGAACAGTTCCTGTCACTGCAAACATCTGTCGATGCTGCTGTCGCCAAAATCGATCCAGCGTAAGTGCTGAGGATGGGTCACGGGTTAGAGGATGATGAAGATTGGGAATCCGAAGAAAGAGACAACAGATCTCCCCCTCCCCCGCTCTCCCCCTCTTCCTGTCCCCACTCTCCAAAATTAATGTCGAAATATATGAATTTGTACCAGTTTTGAGAAATATTGATAAAATTAGAAGGCTAAATCAAAGTTTTCTAGTTACTAGCGATCGCTGTGGGTGAATCCGAGCTACCATCCAGCTGGCAACAGCTCAACCCTCTCATCCCCCCAGATCGAGTGCCGCAACTGTCACCAGCAGCCCTAGCATATTTGGGAGACGCTGTGTACGAACTACACGTTCGCAGTAAATTTTTGATGCCGCCCAAGCGATCTCATGTCTATCATCAACAAGTTGTCGCTCAAGTCAGAGCAGAAGCGCAATCTAGCAATTTGAAACTACTTCTACCACATCTGACATCCGCCGAATTGGATGTATCGCGCCGAGGACGAAATGCAGCGAGTGGTCGTCCGCGTCGCCTCGATCCCGAAATTTATCAGCAAGCTACCAGCTTTGAGACTTTAATCGGTTATCTTTACATTACCAATCCCCAACGGCTCGCGCAGTTACTCGCCCTGCTCCAATTCGATCCGACTCCATCCTCCTAATTTTTTAGCTAACATATATGACATTTAAACCTCGTCGCTCCGGCGCTGGTAAACCTTCGCCGCGCCAAGGAGATCGAGATCGATCGGGCAGTGGGGAACGCGATTTTCGCCCCAGCCGCAGTCAAGACAACAGAAGTAGTTTCGACAAACCCAGTCGCCGTGACGATGCACCGCGCCGCAGCGAAGGTGGAAGTTCGGGTTATCAGGGTCGTGACGATCGCCGTCCGAGTAGTGACAGTAACGGCGAACGCAGCCGTCCGCCTCGGAATACCGATGGCGCAAGGAATTTCGATCGCGATCGCAGTTACCGTCCTCACAATGGTGAAGGCGGCGCTAATTTCGACAGACCGAAACCGAGTGTAGGCGATCGGGGTGCAAAACCCCGCACAGACAAGCCCGATTGGGGTGTGCCTCGTCCTGGTAAGCCTAGTACATTTTCACCGCGTACAGATAGCTATAAGCCCCGCCGAGATGACGCTGGTGGCGATAGTCGTGGGAGTTATCGACCCGATCGCGGGCGGGATGCTAAGCCTAGTTTCAATCGCGACGATAGTTCATCGTCTTTTGGTAGCAAACGCGACTTTAATCGCAGCGACAGACCTGGATTCAATCGCGATGACAAATCTTCATCCTTTGGGGAGCGCCGTTCGGGTACATACGATCGGAATAATCGCGGTGGTTGGCAAGATCGTCCCGATCCCGAAGTCACCGAGGAAGAAGTCACTGATTATCTGTATGGGAAGCACTCTGTCTTCACCGCGATCGAAAACGAACGCCAAATCAATCGGATTTGGGTACTCGCCAAACTCCGTCATCATCCCGCATTTTTTACCCTCATCGCCCAAGCCAAAGCCAATGGTACCGTCGTCGATGAAGTGGATGCCCAAAGACTGGGATATCTTGCCAATGGGGGCAATCACCAGGGAATCGTCGCACAAGTCGCACCCCATGACTATATCGAACTCGAAGAATTGATCGAGCGCGCCAAAGCCGCATCTGAATATCCAACGATCGTGGTCTTGGATGGCATCACCGATCCCCAAAATCTCGGATCGATCGTCAGAAGCGCTGAAGCTCTTGGCGCTCATGGGGTAGTCATTCCCCAACGTCGTGCTGTCGGGATCACCTCCACTGTCTTAAAAGTGGCCGCTGGCGCATTAGAGCATCTGCCCGTCTCGCGGGTCGTCAACCTCAGCCGAGCTTTATCACAACTTAAAGAAGCTGGATTCTGGATTTATGGCACAACTGCTGAAGCCGAAGTAGCAATCTATAGCGTTGATTTTACCGATCGCCGTCCGATCGTCCTCGCGATCGGCTCTGAAGGAGAAGGTCTGAGCTTACTGACGCAGAAGGGTTGCGACCATTTGGTCTCGATCCCCTTGACAGGTAAAACCCCAAGCCTGAATGCTGCCAATGCCGCATCGATGTGCTTGTATGAAATATCCCGTCAGCGTCTGTCAAATACGTTACGACTATCTGAGCGGTAAGCAAGTATTTTGGGATTATTTAAGATCTCTGGCTTAATAAATCTTCAATTTCTTCAGTCATTAATCAACCTCTTTGGAATCAGCGGAATCTAAACCAATGAATATTCAGGATATTTGGAGCAGCGCTCTCCATCTCGTCGGTCAAGCTTGGTGGGTAGAAATTACGACAGAACGACCACACTGCACGTATTATTTTGGGCCATTCGCGACCGCTGTAGAAGCTGATGAAGCTAAAGCTGGTTATGTTGAGGACTTGGAAGGCGAACTAGCTCAGGGTATCCAAGTAGCAATCAAACGCTGCAAGCCTACCCAAATCACGATCGAGCATGAAGAAGCAGTTCAAGATAACTACAGTCAAAGCAAAACTTCAATGAGCGGTCAATTAGGTTGAGGCAGAATCGCAACCCCACCAACTTTGTAGAGACACCCGGTGGGTCGTCTCTACGATTCCTAAAATAACTCTAGTTCGATCCCCGCCTCAACTTGAGTCAATCCCAAACCATAGCGCAAGAATAATAACCGATCGGCTGCTATTTATTTTCCGAAATTCGATCGAGCCGCACCTTTTTTCCCTTTGAAAATAGGATACGAGCGCGGAAAGTCGTCATCGAGCCTCTCCTGATATCAGTAGCACCCATACCTAAACCACACACACTAGTCATAGGTTTGCTCATTTACTTCAGTAACATTGAAGAGTGGTGGAGAATCGCTTCTAGTTCTAAATTTTCGGGTGAACTTTTTATTGTCCGTTCCGATCGTGAAAGACCGATCGGCAAGTTGATAGTTGACTGGTGACTTATCGATTCTGGCTCCAACAATACTAACAACTTGCGGTTGAAGTTTTAGCAATGTCTGAATTGGAATCCCTAAATTAAATCCTGTTTTCGGGGGATTTTCCCCATTAATAGTTTCTGTCTCTGAAGCTCGATTGTCGAGATCGCCTCGTCCGTGAATAGCTACAATTCTACCAGCCGCATCCATGACAGGACCACCACTCATTCCTGCTCTAGTGATATTGGTGTAATACATCTCATAACCATCGTCCGCTATTTGAGGATTACCATTACTTGATTCTAATCTTGAAGAAACCATCCCACCAGTAAATTGGAACGCAATTCTCGTAATTGCCATACCAGGTTTAGGGAAACCAGCAACATAGACAGGGCTGCCTTCATCTGCATATTCTGAGTTCCCAAGCGTCCCAACCTGAAAAGTATCACTACTTTCAAAGAAAATTTCTGCTAGATCGACACTGGGAATTATTTTAATATTTTTGCTTTCTACATTAATTGAAATCCTTTTTCTTTCGCCCGAACTATTAATCGGGATCGGTGTAATAATCTTATAATTAGTATCGTCTCTGATAACATGTGCTGCGGTCAAGACTGTATAAACATTCTTGCGTCCGCGTTCGACCCGACCGATAATTACACCAGAACCAAAACCTCCTTCGGCTGATTCAATTCTGACTACAGTTTTTTTGGCGATCGAGCCGACTTCTCTTGCCAAAATTGCTCTAGCTTCCCGACGGGCAGCATCAGATTGAGGCGGAGCGATTAGTACGGTAGTAATTGTCAAACAAATGGGGATGAAATAACGGTTGAAGAACATAAATGATAAATGATAGATAGATGATTTAAGTTGACTGTTGCCGATCGCGATCTGGACAGACAAGTCGAGATCTACTCATACAGTTGGACTTTGATATTTTCCAGAATCTAAGCATTAGACAAGGCAAAAACGATCGACTCGGTGTTATTGCTTCACCTTCTGCGGACAGGCAATGCTAGTCCCCGTCGGCTGTCCCTCACTCCCCGCAGCAATCAGGGTAACTTTTCCCTTACCATCAAATACCCAACCCACTGCTGGAGGTGCTAGCTTGACGGGATTAGTTGTCGCATTACTCACTGTTTGCTGGCTGCTGGCAGCGCGGGTATCTTGCCAAATGACATCACTAGTCAGTGGATCGTTCGCATTCGGTGGTAGTCCACCGCGCCCCGCCACAGTTAATTTATTCTCGCGGTTGCCAGCACTACAGGCTTGCGAGATCTGATTGCTGGCATCGGTAGGTACCTTCGGAAGTTCGGTACTGTCTTTGCCTGGATCTGTACCTGGGGTGGTGATATTGACTGTGCCATTTTGTCCGAAGGTGGAACTGGCAGTAATATCATTGGTAAATGGCGATCCTATGAGGCGATATTGGATGCCAAATAAACCTTGACTGTCGATCTTGACATTACCACCATTACCCCCATTAGCATTAGCGTTAATATCATTATTACCTGGAGGGGCAATAATTAAGGGGCTACTAATGGTGATATTGCCACCATTCCCATTTCCACCGTTGGAGCCAGATTCACTCGAAATAGCACTATTATTTCGCATCAACAGCTTGTCGCCAAGGAAGATGCTAATATCGCCCCCCGTCGCAGTACTCCCAAACGATGTAACAGCACCCTGATTTAGTAGCAGCAATCGATCGCCAGTAATCGAGATATTGCCAGCTTGTCCCGTACTCAGGCTACTAGTCGTTACTAGAGAAACGTTGTTAAGTTGAATCGATCCTTGGACGTTGAGATTAATATCGCCTGCTTTACCAGTCCCCTCTACTTTCGTCGTTTGGGATGTAATAGTGGCAATAGAACTATTGTTAGATAATTCTATTTCCCGTGCGGTAATATTAATACCTTTACTATTACCTACTCCAGTTGGAGCGATTGCACTAATAATTGCTCCTCGATCGACAAGCAACTTACCCTGAGTATCAAGGGTGATTTTACCCGTATCACCCCGTCCAGAAGTACTACTATTAATCAAAGATCTATCTGAAGTTTTGGGGTTAATTGATGATGAATTATATCCAGATATCTTAATGTCTCCATTAGTTTTGATATTAATATCTCCCGCATTCCCTTGAGCAGATTGTAACGTACTAGTGGCAATGAAACTATTGTTAGCTAGTTCTATTTCTCGTGCGGTAATATTAATACCTTTACTATTACCTACTGCATTTTCAGCGATCGAACTAGAAATGCTCCCATTATTAACAAGAGATAGCTTACCCTGAGTACCGATCGTAATTTTACCCGTATCACCCCGTCCAGACGTATCACTATTGATAGCTGATTTATTTGAAGTAGTGGGATTAATGGACGATAGATCGAATCCAGAGATCTTAATATTTCCTGTCGTTTTAATATTAATATCACCAGTATTACCTTGGCTATTTGGCGATGAACTTGTGTAAATAAGACTACGATTAGCTATTTCTAACTCTCGCGCAGTGATATTAATACCTTTGCTATTGCCGACTGCATTTTCAGCGATCGAATTACTAATCACTCCATTATTAACAAGAGATAGCTTACCCTGCGTATCGATCGTAATTTTACCTGCATCACCTTGTCCTGAAGTATTACTACTGATTCCCGACAGGACGGAACTAGTGGACGATGGATCGAATCCAGATATCTTAATATCTCCTGTCGTTTTAATATTAATATCACCAGTATTACCTTGGCTATTTGGCAATGAGTTTGTAAAAATAGTACTACTATTAGCTAGTTCCAATTCGCGGGCAGTGATATTAATACCTTTGCTATTGCCGACTGCGTTTGAATTAATTGCACTACTAATCACCCCATTATTAGCAAGAGATAGCTTACCCTGAGTATCGATCGTAATTTTACCCGTATCACCTTGCCCAGACGTATTACTAGTGATTTGCGATAGGACGGAATTAGTGGACGATGGATTGTATCCAGATATCTTAATATCTCCTGTCGTTTTGATATTTATATCTCCGGCATTCCCTTTACCATCCACTCGATTTGCTTGTGATGTGTTTGTAGCAATATAACCGCCATTAGCTAGTTCCAATTCGCGGGCAGTGATATTAATACCTTTGCTATTGCCGACTGCGTTTGAATTAATTGAACTACTAATCACCCCATTATTAACAAGAGATAGCTTGCCCTGAGTATCGATCGTGATTTTACCCGCATCACCCTGTCCAGATGTATCACTAGTGATTTGCGATATGACGGAACTAGTGGACGATGGATCGGCTCCAGAGATCTTAATATCTCCAGTGGTTTTAATATTAATATCTCCCGCATTCCCTTGATCATTTAGATTGTCACTGAAAATAATGCTGTTATTATTGACAGCTAAACCGCCATTAACGGTAATACCAATATTTCCAGCATTACCCTTTCCAATTGTTGCTGTTGATATATTCGAGTTAGTGACAGCTAAATTGCCATTAACTATAAAGCTAAGATTTCCAGCATTACCCGTTCCTGCTGTTGCGGTTGATATACCAGAGTTGATAATATCTAAAGTACCAGCCTGAATTTTAATATCGCCAATACTCCCTTCAGCTCCAGAGCGCAAAGTATTCTTAATAGTCGAGTTATTCAGACTAACTTTACCTGTGGCATCGATATTAATATTTCCGCCAGGTTTGGTTTGCACTCCCGAATTTGTGTCCAAACCTGCATCGATCGCGGTAAGTAGGGTACTTGAGTTTGCACCTGCGTTGAGCAAATCGAGATTATTAGCACTAATATTAATGCTACTACCATTAGAAGTAGCATTATTGAAAAATGTATTAACGGTATCTAGAGTGCCTGTGGCACGAACTGTTATTCCCGCTCCATTAGTCAACAAGACATCACTGTGTTGCAATCCAGTGCCACCGAATACCAAGCCATTATTATCGAGAGTAATGCTACCAGCACCCTTCAATCCCCCAATATCTATCCGTCCCCCAGGCGCGATAATTTTACCACCGCCCGTACTGCCGTCGAGGGTGACATTGCCACCGAGCAAACCGATGTATTGACTGTTATTCGGAGTTTGGAGCGTCCCAAAATTGCTAATCGCGCCATTGCCCCCACCCAGATTTAAGCGAGAGACATCAAACAACACATTTGGCGAGATACTCAATAACGGTGCATCACCATTCGGATTAGTCCCAAACGTAATCTTGCTGCCGCCAGCGACTAAATCGATACTATTGGCAGTACTCCCCACAAATGCTTTACCGACATTTAACTGAGCATTTGTCCCAAAGGTGATGCCATTGGGATTAATCAAAAAGAAATTCGCGCCATTGCTATTGACTGTCCCATTAATATCCGAAAATAAATTCCCCGTCACGCGGGTGATAATATCCCGATTGCCGACTGGATTGATAAAATTAGCCTGTCCGTTCGTCGGTACAGAAAAATCGGTAAAGCTCTGAAATAGCGTTTGTCCCGTCCTCACGCCACCTGTAATCGTAAAGTTGTTACCACTCCCCGATACTTGAGTGCCGAGGGTTTTATCGGCTACCGGAATTCGATTAGATGGTTGATAGGTTTGAGCATGGGTAGTTTGGGTGGTGAGAACTAGACCGATGAGCGTGAGGAAGGACGGCAAAAATTTAGTTTTCATCGTAGTAGTGTAAACGGAGATTGTGCTGGACTGAGGAAATGGGAAACTCGGTATTTATCTATTTCTAAAGCTATTTATTGCCAATTACCAACCAAGACAAATGGTGCCCAAAAGTAGGGAGAGCGATATTTAGGATTGCGGAGCAGAGCTTGTTGCGCCTGTCGCAACGATTCGCCTTTTCTCAGATTTTTATTGGCTAGATTTTGGTAAAGATTAATCATCAAATCTTGAGTAGACTCGTCATCAACCCGCCATAAGGAAGCGATCGTACTTTTGGCTCTCGCCCTGACAGCTACGCCTGCCAAACCTAATGTAGCACGGTTGTCTCCAGTGGCTGTTTCACAAGCACTCAATACCAATAAATCGATCGCATTACCAGCGCGAGTGCCGCGATCCTTGAGCAGATTGCTAAATTGGTCGAGATTGAGTCGATCGTTCCAAGTTAAAATATAAGTATCTTCAGCTTTAGAACTAAACTGTCCATGCGTGGCAAAATGGACGATCGGGGCATTACTAGCAACTAAATTAGTAGAAACAAGTTTATTATTAAATTGTTCGTTAAACAGTGTTTGATGGGGCAATAACCGTCCGATCGATTCGATTTCTGCTTTGGTATTTGGTAAAGCCGAAAATTTTTGATTGCTTTCAGAGATACCACCTAATAAAGCTTGCGATCGAATTCGATCTGTCGGATTTTGGGGTGGAACTAGCTGCAAGCCTGGTGTTAACGCTAGATTATAACTCTCGACTAAATATTTATTGCCATCATACAATACTGACATCGGAATATTGCGGAAGGCTCCATCTAAAACAAAGACTAAAGTTTTAGTTTGGGCGGCGGCGAGATCTCCCGCGAGAGGAGCGAGGAGGAGAGCGTAGATTTGTTGGGACTGTTGTTTGAAGGCTTTTTCTTGCTGCGGATTAAAACTAGGAACTTGAATTTTGCTTTGCAGTCCAGCTACAGTTTCTTCGACTGTTGTTGCAGCTATTTTTTGACTATAATAACGCAGTGGTTGTCCAGGAATAGATGCAATTGTAGCAACTCGATCGGGTAAAATAATTGGATAAATTACTGCTGCCGATCGATCGATTTTATCTAGTTGGACGGTATATGTATCCAAACAACCTTGACGCAGAAAATTTTCTAATTCGGCTACTTGTAGTGATTCGATCGTCTCGCGAACATTGGCTAAATTCTCTTCAGATATTTTCTTACCATCTCTTAATAAAAGGTTGACATATTCCCGATAGACTGGTTCGACGCTATCGCGAAAGGAAAATTGGAGATCGGCATCGATCGCATTGAGATCGTTGCGGAGTAATTTGAGATGATTAATTGCTTGACGATAAGCTGAAGTTGCAGTTTCCAGATCGAGATCTCTAGGATTGCTAGCGGTAATAATTTTACCCAGTTGCCAATCGAGCCGATAGGCAAGATCTGGAGCTGGCAGATTTTCAGCAATTACTAGTGCTTTTTGAGTTAAATTCTTGGCTTCTGCATTTTGACCTGTTAAGGCATATAGACTACCCAAAGAGCCGACGGCTTGAGCTTCGCCGCGCAGATCTTTAATGATTCTAGCTTGCTCGATCGCAGTAGTCAATAGTCGCGCAACTGGCATTAATATCTCTCGATCGACAGTGCCAGTTTCTTGATTATTCTTGATAGTTTCTGCTAAATTAATATAAGCATAAATCGTACTGCGACTAGGCGCGATCGAGTCTAAAGTCTTTCGAGTATCCGTTAAGAATGTCAGCGTATTCGGTGCAGTTTTCTGGGTTGACTGAGTTCGATATAAATTAATCTGAGCCTGGATTCTAACTAGTGGTACAGCATTTGGCGCAATCTTTTGATAAGTATCGATCGCTGCTTGTTCTTGTTCCGCACCGCCGATGAGATTGAGCGTCGTTCCCAAGCTTAAATTAATGCGATCGATCGCCGCTCGATCTTGAAGCGATGTGGCAATCTTGAGGGATTGAGTCAGCGTTTCCTTCGCACCTAAAGTGATACCTTGATTATTGGTATTTGTCGTTTTTTGTTCGAGCAATCTGAGGGCGCGGAGTGAGTTACCCAGTCCGAGTAAGCCCTGCATTTTCAGCTCTGAATCTGGTTGCTGCTGGAGACTAGTATTAACTTCTTGTAAAGTTAATGCTGCTTGTCGATAAAATCCTAGCGATTGGAGAGCTTGAGCCTGGTTAATTTTAGTACCGATGATACCTTTAGCATCTTTAATTCGGGTATAAAGTTGATGCGCTGCTTGCCAATCTGCCAATGCTCGATCGGGTTTACCTGCTGCTAAAAATTCGCCACCGCGTTGATTTAATGTTTGAGCGGCTGTCAGGAGCGGATTGTTATTAGAATTTACCGTGTTATTTTCAGCAGTTGCAGTTGTGGCAGTAGGAAGATTATTCGCAGTTACGGGCAATATTGTCAGGATACTGAATAAGAGAATCGATCTATATATGTTGAGGTAATTCATACATTTGAAGTTATTTAAATTCGATCGAGCTGATTAAAAATATTGGCGATCGGCGTAGATCTGAGGGTACCCAGAAAGGGCACCCCTACCCAATTAATCTGTAGGGGTACCCTAACAATCTCTGCTATTACTAATATCTCCATATTGGTGCAAGATGTGAACAAACATATTTAAAACGATCGATTGTAATTGAGCGAAAAATAAAATCCGTTTTCTTGACCAGTGCGCTTAATCGTATCGATCGATTTAAACGGAATCCCATAATCTAGTCTGGCACTGAAATTATCCCCACCTTGATAGCGCAATCCTAGTCCACCAGAAGCGATCGTACTGGGGTTCGGATTGGGACTGGGGTTATTTGGTTGATTCCAGCCCAAACCAAAATCCAAAAAGGGGACGATTTGCAATATTTGCTTGCTTTCTGGCGGCGTGAAAATCGGGAATCGCACTTCCGCACTAGCGATAATCCCGTTATCTGCGAGTAATAAATCCTGACGATAGCCGCGCACGGTATCTTGTCCCCCCAAGCCAATTTGTTCGAGAGCGAGTAAGGGTCGATCTGCTAGTTGAGTTTCTAATTTGAATAGGAAGATACTATTGGGAGCCAAAGCCCGAACGTACTGAGCCTGTCCGCGCCAACTCAAAAATTGACTATCTGGCGAACTGGAATTGGTGGTCGCACCGAGCGCATTTACGCCCAGACTAACTTGCGATCGTAATGCGAAAACTTGCTGGGTATCCTTAACTGTATAATCCTGGAAAAAACGCGCTGCTGTCACCCTCGTCAAGCCATTAGCATCCGCACCAGGCGTGGGATATGCGATCCGTTCGCCGATGACGGAGAAGAGATAGCCCGTATTCGTCTCGCGCCGAGCTACTGTGACTCCCAGCGCAAATTCTTGGGATGGCGTTTGAACGATCGGTTGGCGATAAGTCAACCCAAAATCTTGCCCATTACTATTGATATCCAACCGATCGAATGGTGATTCGATTACCCGACTCGCAGAGTTACTATATTGAAAGCGGAGTGTCCCATTGCGCGGATTTAGTGGCAAAGTATAGTTAAAATCAAAGGCGCTACTCGCCTCACTTTTGCCATAGGCGATCCCAATTCCATCACCCACACCCGTCAGATTATTCTGGGATGCAGAGACTTGGGCTTGAATTTCGCCCACACTCGGAGTCCGATTATTGGCAATATTGATGCTCGTTTGCCAATTGGGAGTTTCGCTGATTTTGAGCTGGACGATGCTCGTACCAGGTTGCTGTCCGCTGACTAGTTCCGTGCTGATACTTTTAATCAGTGGATCGAGTTGCAACAGTTGTAGACTCTCGATCAATCGATCGATCTTCAGGACTTTACCCGCACCCAGCGCGATCCGACTCTTAATATAATTGGGGTCTAATCGCCTAGTCCCAGTAACGACAATATCTTCGACCCGACCTTCAATAACTTTAATCTCGATCGTCCCACCTTGAGCATCGAAAGATTGATTACCTGGAATATAAGCCCCAGAATTGATATAGCCATTCTTGACATATAACTGAGTAATCTCGCTGGAAACTTGGAGCAGTTGGGCAAAGTCAAGAGGTTTGTTGGTATATTTTCCGGTGATTTGAGCGAGGTCGGCGGGGGTAAAGACAGTGCTACCAGTAACTTCAAAGCGTTTGATAACGATCGAGTCTGGGAGGTTAGTCGGCGCAATTGGTTGGCGGGGGAGATTTTGAGTAGGAGTGCTAGGGAGAATTTCCTGTGAGGGTGGGAGTTGAGGTTTGGGTGGTGGTTCGACGGGTTGAGGTGCAGGTCTTTGGAAATCGGGACGTGGTAGAGTTGGCGTTGCTTGGGCAAGATCTCCTTGAGTTGTTATCTGGGGAATTGTGGCCGCAAATCCGACAGAAATATTTAGAATCAGCAATAATGCACTTGAAATTGTAGATATTATAGTAAATGAATTGAGGTTTAAAATTGATTTAAGCACGAGTTATTAGTTATTTGGTTGAATATTTTGCAATAAATATTATCTAAATCCCAGCTATTTGCTTATCAGATTTGGAGAATCAACACTATTTACCATTAGTTTTCCTGGCGCTCCCACATTAACTAAAGTCTCTTTTCAACTATTAAATACCAATTTAGACTATCAAATACCAAACCCATAAATGAAACTTTTGAACTATTTAAGTCATGCTTAACATAGTGTAGCAGGCTGTGAAAGCCCATATTACTTAATATTAAACTAATAGCGCATATTATTTATCAATTTTTACTTACCAGAAAAAGTACGCTATTTATCGTAGTTAGTAAATTATTTGACACGAGAGATCGATTGCGACCGCTCAAGCCGTTCGGTAACTAATCTAACGTGAGTTCGGGATAAGTAAAGGAGCAGAAAAGGGGCAAATCACGTTAAAATAATTTGCCTAAACTCCCTCCACAGCTGCTCGTAATTGCCCATGATTTTTAGCTAATATTTCCTCAGCATGAGGTCGATCGATTTGAGTCCAGTGCATCAACAGCGCCACTTTTACCGATCGACCGCTAGCTTCCAATAGCTTCCTCGCAGCATCGCGTTCCAACTGCGTCAGATCTTGAATCATTTGCAACGCGCGATCGAGTAACTTGGTATTGGTCACGGCAACATCCACCATCCGATTGCCATAGACCTTACCCAACTTGACCATCGTCCCGGTTGAGAGAATATTTAACGCCATCTTGGTCACAGTGCCTGATTTTAGCCTAGTAGAACCCGATAAAATCTCTGGCCCCACAATTAACCTAATTTCGATATCGGCATTGCTGGCGACCTGATTTGCTGGCACACAAGTCATGAAAATCGTCCCTGCACCCCGAGCTTTGGCCGCATCGATCGCGCCATGCACGTAAGGAGTCGTACCACCAGCTGCAGTCCCCACCACCACATCATGTTTGCCGATCTGCCGATCGACCATTGCTTGGGCACCATCGCTAGCAATATCTTCTAAACCTTCCGAGCTTTTCACCAATGCCCCCGCACCACCTGCGAGAATTCCTTGTACCAGCTCCGGCGGCGTGCAAAACGTGGGTGGACATTCCGCCGCATCGAGTACGCCCAAACGACCGCTAGTGCCCGCCCCGATATAAAACAATCGACCCCCCTGACGCAGCGAGTCGGCAATAAAATCGATCGATTTGGCTAATTCCGCTCTAGCACTGGCGATCGCATTTAGAGTATTTACATCTTCTTTGTTAAATAAATCTACCAGTTCCAAACTGCTGAGTCGATCGAGATTGGCACTATTGACATTTACCTGTTCGGTTAATAAATGCCCCCTGGTGTGTAGATTATTTGTCATTTCTGCTTTAAATTCCCCTTCTCGGAGGGGTTAAGTATAAGTTCTGGCTATGTTTATAACAATCTTTCCAAGCGTTTGCGCATGGCATCGAGATCGATACTCTCCTCTTCTGTCTCAACTTGCGGTTGCTTCCGTCCCTCTGGTTGCCAATCGGTTTCTTCGATATTCTGCGATGGTGGTGTTACCAGCATTTCCGCAGTCACAAGGATGCAATCATAGTCGGACTCTTGACAAAATTCTTCGATCTCTTCGGGATCGATGCCTTCAACAGTCGGTTTGGGGAAGTCTTCAGCCTCCAATTGATCGGCATAGCGCACCGCGTCATCTTCTTGCTCGAACATTAAAATCACATTGCGATCGCCAACTTGGGTGGAATAAATTCCCTCATTGTCGGTGCGAGCATTAAATAATAAGACAAATACACTCATAATCTCGTGCGTGTAGTATTTGGTATTTAGTGTGAATTTAAAACTATTCCCTAAACCGCAATTTCCATCATAAGCTGGAATGGCGTAATGGGGATCGATTCGACTGAGGGAATAGGGGATAGGCAAGGTAAAAACAGTACTTAATACTTACTTTAAGTAGAGCTAAGATTGTCGATCGCATCTAGCATCTAGCCACTAGATGGATCTGCCATAATAAGCCTGAAGGGGATGTTGGGGATCGACTTGGTTATTCAACCACGCCCACAGTTGGTCGCCGATCGAAAAATGCCACCATTCTGCTGGATGCCGAGCAAACCCCGCATAATTCATAATTTGACATAATATTTGGCGATTGCGGTGGTATTGTTGGGCGATCGGATCGGTTGCATCGCTAAAATATGCTGGTTGCGATCTTGCCGACATTTCATCGATCGGTGAACCCATATCCACCGCCATGCCCCGCTCATCTACTAGTGTCAGATCGATCGCCGCTCCGGTACTATGTGGTGGTGGGGTGTCTAAATCGAAACTCGGAATCGCCCAAATTTGGTAAACATCTTGCCAAATTTGCTCTGTCTGCGCTGGCGATAATCGAGCCAGATCCAAGCCGCGATCGGCTACTGTGTGCTGGAATGTATAATCCACCATATATTGCTGGACTTCCACAGGACGATAGGCATCAAAGATTTGAATCTGCCACCCAGGATGTAAGTGTTGCAATTTTTCTTGCGCTTGAATTACCCGATCGAGTACGCCCTGACGGAGATAATAAGGTGATTTTCCAGCATAATCTGCACCACATTTAATATACGGGTGCGGCATTTCGACAGCAAATAACCGTAATGGAATGGGGACTAAAGCTTCACCACATTCTTGAATCGGAACTTGGCGGTAGGGTTTCATCTGCATGGCTAGTGATGACGATCGCAGGGCGGATGCTCTTCATCAACGATCTTACTACTACGATCGCCAGAAATCTCCGGTACGGGATCGTAGCCGCCAGGATGGAAGGGATTGCACCGGAGAATCCGCATGATGGCGCGATAACTACCAGAGATCGCACCAAACCTGTCGATCGACTCGATCGCATATTGAGAGCAAGTCGGCATAAATCTACAACTAGGCGGAAATAACGGCGAAATAAACTTACGATATCCCTGTACCAACCAGATTAATAGCTTTTTCATATCACTATTTTAGTCTAACGATCGTTCCTACCGCTACCTAATATTGTCGAGTAGGCAGTGTCCAGCTTCAGGGTTTGAGTCTAATCCTAACTAGCGAATTTTTGTGTGGATTAATTACTATTGTTATTGAGCAATTTGGGTCTGACTAATTAGATTTTGCAACATATAAATAGACATCATCTTGGTGATAATTGAGGTTGAATGCTTGAGAACTCTCAACTCGCGCTTTGATTTTTTGAACTGTTTCGGTATCGCTATTCCACCCTGGATGTCGTTCGTTTAATAATATGTATTTAAATGGTTTGAGATCGATCGCGGCATTTTCCTTAAAAGTCAACATAATTACCGGGCGATGAGTTAGATGTGGTGATATCTCCCCAACGGTCAATACCGCGCCGGCATCTTTAATTTTGGTAATTGCAACTGTCGTAGCTCGATTGGTATCGATCGAGGATAAATAAGTAGACCAAAAATAGCCGATCTTACTCAATAATATAAAGGCGATCGTCGACCAGATTAAAATATTTCGTCGTGTTTTCAAAAAAGATCGATCGGCAGCAACAGTGCCAATAATTGCGATGAATAGAAATGGTAAAATTGGCAAAGAGTATTGATGGACTAAATTTCTTTGGGTAGAAGCTGTGGACAAAATATTCATCACCAGCATCGGAATCGTACTAATTAACGGCGCTAGTTTTTGGGGAGATAATCCCCAAGCTAAAGGGAGAATCAGGAAGGCAAGATATTCTAAAGTATCGCTAGAAAATATTTTCCCTAGCACTAAATTAGGCTTAAAGAGTAGATTTTTGGCTATTTCGCCAATCGAACTGCCGAGATAACTATATCTGGATACGGCGGCTGGTTCTGTACCACTAAATGCTGGAATAATTAACTGGGTAGCGATAATAAACCATGATAATCCGAGCAGTATGGCGATCGCCCCATACATTCTCCGCTTTTCAAAGAAAATCAGCCATATCCCCATCGCAATCACAGTCAATGATAGTACAGCTTTGCAACTTAAAATCGCGATCGTTGCCAGTATAAATAAGAGCGTGCGATGACTTCTAGCAGCTAAAATCGCAATGAAAAACCCTGGTAATGCGATTACTTCTGGATGAAAATCAAATAGGCTTTTATTGAATACCAGTGGATATAGTAGATAAGTAAAGACAATCGTTGTCGATTGGAAACTATTTATACCTGCTTGTAAAGATAGATAATAAAGCGGAAATCCAGCACCTGCTAAAGCTACTGCTTGGATCGCAAACAACCAATGGACATCAGGATAAATCCAATACAATAAAGCGATTGGGTAAAAAATTATCGCAGCATGGTCGCCCAGAATATGAAAGCCACCGAAAGAGACGATCGGGTTTTGACCTGTAGCAATTAAATAAACTGCTTGGTCGAACCAACCGAGATCGTAACCATGCGATTGATAGAGCCAATGGCGCAAACTACTACAACTAAAAAAGATTGCCCCAGCAACACCGATCCCGATTGTCACTGGATAAGATTTAAACCAATTGCTCCTGAGTAACGGCATAAAATAATTTATAGGTTAGTGTTGGCGAGAGCGTCGATTTTAGATTTAGAACATCTCGATCTATGCCTGCATAACCAGGCTCACTATAAATAAATACAAAAGCCCAAATAAGTGTAAGTATTATTAATGGAAGTAGAAAACATCTGAACTAATGTATTGCTTCGTCACAATCTGCATCGATAGTTTCCCCAATACCATGCGCATAGCTTTCACTGACTCCAACCTCTGGTTCCGGATTTTCACAGTACCAGTATATGTTGGCGCGATCGTGCTCACCGCCGAACTACTTCATCGCTATACCGCCACCTCCCCCGAACAAGTTCGCAAAGTAGTGCATATCGGCACGGGTAATGTAATTTTACTAGCTTGGTTGCTGCAACTTCCTACTTGGGTGGGAATTGCTTCAGCGGCTGTAGCGGCGATTGTCACGCTGATTTCCTATCGCTTGCCAATTTTACCAGGGGTGAATAGCGTCGGGCGCAAGAGTCTGGGGACGTTTTTTTATGCGGTGAGTATCGGCGCATTAACGGCAGTATTCTGGCCGTTGCAACTCCCATATTATGCGGTCATTGGAATTTTAATTATGGCTTGGGGTGATGGATTGGCGGCGATTATCGGTCAGAAATACGGCAAGCATCCTTACACGATCGTCGGCAATACCAAGAGCTGGGAAGGGACACTAACGATGCTAATCGTCAGTTATACGATCGTGTCGCTCGTGTTACTAAGCGTGCAGGGGAATATTTGGCAAACTTGGGTAGTCGGCATTCCAGTAGCAATTGTGGCGACAGCAGTAGAATCGATCGCGCAGTGGGGTTTGGATAATCTCACGGTTCCCTTAAGCGGTGCTGGTTTAGCCTATATCCTCAACCAGTTGCTGATTACAGCATAATCTACACATATCTACACATATAGGTATTCACTACTGAGGATTGATGTCAAGTTTTCCCACGTTAGGATGAACTCAAGCACTTACACAGTAGACAAATTTATGAAAGTTGTAAATATTAACGTTGCCCCCACCCCTCCTGTATTAGGCGAGCCAGTAGTTTTTCAGCCCAAATTTAACGACCACAGTGAGACATTGAGTGCGACCCGGGCTTGGTCGTTGTTTTTCACTGGTGGGAAATCCGAATTGGCACTCGGTTCCGAGCCAGTCTTCGGGCGAGCTGCGACTGCAGCAACTGTGGCGATTGCCGCTGTAGGCGTGATCTCTTCAGTAGTCCTAGTTGGTGTATTCTAATTCGGTCGCTCGTGCCATCAAAATCAATTACAAAATATAGAGACTCGATCGCCGATCGAGTCTCTATATTTTTGTGCCGATCGGCGATCGGTCACAATATAAAGAGCCAAACCCTCGTAAAATAGTTGAGACAAGGATTTTGCCCCATTAGCGTAGCCTCCGCTGCGCGGAATCGCGGGGAAGATCGTCCCGCCCTCCACTTTCTAGCACCAATGACTAGTACCCAAAATATCACCGATGCGCCGATCGCCACGTTCGATCTGGTAGCATATCTGGCCGAGCGACAGCCTCGCGTCGAAGCGGCTTTAGATGCAGCGATCCGCCCTGCCTACCCCGACACGATCTACGCCGCGATGAGGTACTCATTATTGGCTGGTGGTAAGCGGCTGCGACCGATCTTGTGTTTGGCTAGTTGTGAAGCGATCGGTGGTAGCATAGATGTAGCTATGCCAACAGCTTGCGCCCTAGAGATGATTCATACCATGTCACTGATTCATGACGATTTACCCGCCATGGACAATGATGATTATCGGCGTGGTAAGTTAACCAATCACAAAGTTTATGGCGAAGACATCGCGATCTTGGCCGGCGATGGGTTATTGGCTTATGCTTTCGAGCATGTCGCCACCCAAACCCAGGGCGCTAATCCCGATCGCCTCATCAAAACGATCGCGCATTTAGCTAGAGCAGTCGGTGCAAATGGATTAGTCGGCGGACAAGTGGTAGATTTGGAGTCGGAAGGCAAAGCAGATATCACCGTCGAGACCCTGACTTATATCCACCAACACAAAACTGGCGCGCTGCTCGAATCATCGGTTGTTTGTGGCGGGCTGCTCGCAGGTGCAACCGCAGTAGAAATCGAAAAATTAGCTCGGTTCGCTCGCAATATTGGTTTGGCTTTCCAGATCGTCGATGATATCCTCGATCTGACGGCGACTCAAGCCGAGCTGGGTAAAACTCCTGGTAAAGACTTGGAAGCTCAAAAAGCTACTTATCCCAAATTGTGGGGATTGGAAGAATCCAAACTTCAAGCCGACAAACTCGTTGCTGAAGCTAAAACTATTTTGACCGAATTTGGCGATCGCGCGATTCCGTTGCAAGCTTTAGCCGACTACATTACCGCTCGCAAAAACTAACTTCCCCTTGCTTCATTCCTCCTCATTTTAGGTCATTTGCGTGGTTAATCAGGCAGCCCCTCTTCTAAACGATATCAGTCAAATTTTGGACAATCAGATTTTGCTAGTCGCAGTCGCTGCTTGTCTGATCGCGCAAGCGATCAAACTGACGATCGATACGCTCCAAAATGGTAAAGTTAGCGTCAAAGTTTTAACCACAACCGGCGGGATGCCGAGCGCCCACTCAGCGCTAGTTACCGCGCTCGCAGCTGGAGTCGGGCAAAGTTTGGGCTGGAAGAGTGCCGAATTTGCGATCGCGACAATTTTTGCGATCGTCGTGATGTACGATGCCGCTGGAGTCCGTCAAGCCGCCGGGAAACAAGCCCGCATTCTCAATCAAATGATCGATGAATTATTTTCTGACGACCATAAATTTAATGAAGAGAAACTCAAAGAATTATTAGGACATACCCCCGTCCAAGTAATTGCCGGTGCTGTGTTGGGAATCGCGATTTCATGGCTATTTTCTGTCGTTGGTTAAAGCGCGACGAATTATTTGCTCAAGCGTGGAAGTTTAACGATCGGAAATTCAAAAAATCTGCACACATGCATACAACCGATCGTGCTCGCAAGCTGTCTTAGGCGGTGCGGTTGCTCGGCTATTGCTAGTGATTCGATCGCCAGAAATATCGCATGTTTACGGTAATCCGAACGAACACCTCGACATATCCTCACAGCTATTTTCAATCTAAATTTGGAGTGGTAGCAGTAATAATTATCAAATCTAAATTTTTGATGAAATTCAGCAAAATAAAGTTTGACAAGCTATACAATTATGGGGTACAAGTATAAAAGAGAACTTCTACCGCGCACAGCAATTCTAAGTTAGAACCAGTATTCAGTGGGAAGTCAATCTTAATTAAGCATTAGAGCAATTAAATCTATATCTATGACTCAGCAAGTGCTTCACCCAATGGTGAAAATGCAACGTCAAGTTGAATCTTTGGTAGCATCCAAGATTCTCAAAACTACCGATGGAATTTGGAAAATCGCCTTTTTGTATGGCGACAAATGGCAACACTGGAAAAACGAACTGCTCGACTTTGGGTTTACCCTCCAAGATCCAGTTAGCGCTCTCCTCGAAGTCGAAGCTTGGGACGAAGAATAAATAATCGGTAACTTGTAATTGGTAATTGGGCGTTGCTCGATTGCGGCATGAAATGCCTTGGAAATTGAATCGAACAAGTGAGAAGTAAGCGCCAGTAGCAGTTCTCATGCTGGATCTCTGAATCGATCGCGCTAAGATTACAACCATCGAATTCGCCGATCGAGATATGTTGCCACAGGATGATTACCCTGGCACGAGTAAATTACAATTTTCGACACGCATCATATTGTTAATCTATCCCGATCTAGAGATGTGAGGAGCGAATATACGGTCGCTCCTCACAGATCGCTTTGCCCTTATTCATTAATATCAGCTCGCCCGTTCGAGATTGCGAGCGAGCAAGTTTTGAATAGGATGGAATGTTTTTTCGATCGCAATTAGCAGTTAAGATCGCTCAGGCGCTCGTAGAGATCCACATTCAGCTATAATACCTAGCTCAACTGCCAATAACTTTCCGGAATTGAGGCTCGATCGATTGAAGTGTATGGGTATATACTTCGCGAGTACGGATCGATCGCGACACAGCGACCTAAAACTAAAACTTTAAATAAAATGGCTAAAAAAGGTATTATTACTGCGGCATTATTAGTAACTGCTGCTGGCGCTGGGTTTGCTGGCTATAAATACCTGCATGGGGAGAGTCAGCCAGTCGATTTAGCGTCAGTGATTCCAGCGGATGCTTATTTCGCGGCATATATTTCTAACGAACCAGCGGCATGGACGAAGTTACAAAAATTTGGCACGCCAGCAGCTCAAAAAATTATTAGCCAACAATTAACCGAATTACAGCAGAAGTTTCTCTCAGATACCAAAATGGACTATGCCAAGGATCTGCAACCTTGGATGGGGAATGTGATGGTAGCTGCCTTACCCGATGCCAATAGCAAAACCACCGAACCCCAAGTAATCGTCGCCATCGGTGTTAAAGATAAACTTAAAGCACTAGACTTTGCCAACAAAGTTAAAGCCCAGAGTAAAGAACCAAGCAAAGAAATCGATTATAAAGGGGTGAAAATTACCGATACAGGTAAAGGTAAAAACGAAACATTTAGCGCTCTAGTCAACGACGAACTCGTCATCTCGCCCCAGCAGCATAGCGTGGAACTAGCGATCGATACTGCCAAAGGCTCGTCATCGCTTGCTAACAAAACAGGTAACGATTGGTTTAAAGGCGATACTCTGCAGCTCAAGCAGCCGATTATGGCATTTTATGTGCCGGACTTCACTCAATTCGTGCAACAGTCACTCAAATATGGCAAAACTCCAATGCCGATCGATTCAGCTACTCTGGTAGAAATGAAGAAGATTCAATCGATCGGTTGTGGGATCGCGATCGATGACGCGGGGATTAGGCTCAAAAGTGTAACCAAAACAGATGGTACCACGCTAACTCTGCCAACTTTTGCAGCAAAAAGCACCAGTAACTTTCCTGCCGATACTTTCGCCATTGCTGGTGGGACTGGGATTTCACAGATTTGGACAGAAATTAATCGGCTCTACTCAACAAACCCCAGCACAAAAGCAAGTATGGCGCAACTGCGCCAGGAATTTACTAAGTCTACCCAGTTAGATTTGGATAAAGATGTGTTCGGTTGGATGGGTGGTGAGTATAGCTTGGGAATGGTACCTGTATCTGGTGGCATCACCGCAGCCGCTGGTTTTGGTGGTGCATTGTCGATCGAGAGTACCGATAAAGCTACTACCGACAATACGATGACCAAATTGACAAATATTGCCAAAGGTTATGGGCTACAAGCAGAACAACGCCAATTCGCGGGTAAAACCGTTACCGACCTAAAAATCCCCGGACAAGGGGCAATCTTGAGCTACGGTTGGTTGAACGACAAATCGATGTTACTAGCAGTCGGCGATGGTTTAATCGATAAGATGGCCAAGCCTGCTGGTGAAACACTCGATCGGAGTGCAAATTACTCCACCATTCTCAGTACCATGCCCCTAGATAAGCAAAGCTATTTCTATCTTGACATTGAGAAAGTTTCGGCGCTGTTCGGGTCGAAATTAGCTGCTGTTTCTGGTAAACCGATGCCTGCTGATGTCGATGCCGTAGTCAGTTCGATCCGTGGCATCGGGATGACTTCTGTACAAGTAGACAAAGCTACCAATAAATTTGAAGCGCTCTTAGCCTTGAAGGAGGCAAAGTAGAAGGCTAGCGGGTTAAATTCCCCTCCTTAGAGGGGTGCCCGACAGGGCGGGGTGGGTCAGATCTACGCTTGAATTTTCACCGCCCACACTTGCAACCCGCAGCATCCCCCCACACCTCTCACACTCCGACTAAAATGGGAAGAATAGGTCAAAAGTAGGGAAATTATGTCAACATTGGCAGCGATCGGTGTTTTAGCAGTATTAATTTTTGTCCACGAACTCGGACACTTTTTGGCAGCCCGATTGCAGGGAATTTATGCCAATAAATTTTCGATTGGGTTTGGGCCAGTATTATTTAAATACCAAGGCAAAGAAACTGAATATGCGCTGCGCGCGTTACCATTGGGGGGCTTTGTGGGCTTTCCCGATGACGATCCCGATAGCGATATTCCCCCCACCGATCCGAATTTACTTCGCAATCGACCGATCCTCGATCGCGCGATCGTTATTAGTGCGGGCGTGATTTCCAATCTCATTTTTGCTTATTTTCTGCTGGTCGTCCAAGTTAGCGTCACTGGTTTTCAACAAGTTAATTATCATCCTGGGGTGGTAGTATCGGGCATTGCTACCGATTTGAGTACGGCAGCAGGTAAAGCAGGAATTCAAGCCAAAGATATCGTGCTCGCTGTCAATGGTACCGAATTGGGTAGCTCGAAAGCTGCGATCGTCAAGCTGATGTCCGAAATTCACGACCATGCCAACCAACCCTTAACTTTTCAGATCCAACGCGGCGCTAAAACTGTCGCTCTCAAAGTTACTCCTGACGCAAATACCGAAGGGAAAGGACAAATTGGGGTCCAACTCGCGCCCAATGCGGATATTGTCATCGATCGAGCGCAAAACCCGATCGATGCAATGAGCAAAGGTGCTGTGGAATTCGAGCGAGTCGCCGTACTTACCGTCCAAGGATTGCTGCAGTTAGTGACTAATTTTGGCGAAACTGCTACCCAAATAGCTGGCCCGATCAAAATCGTCGAAATCGGCTCGAACATCGCCTCCACAAATATCGCTGGATTGCTCCAGTTTGGTGCGTTAATTAGCATCAATCTCGCCGTGATGAATATTTTGCCGTTACCTGCTTTAGATGGCGGTCAGCTAGCATTTTTGCTGTTTGAAGCTTTACTCGGTAAGCCCTTACCGATGAAACTCCAAGAGACAGTGATGCAAACGGGCTTGTTTTTACTATTAGGATTGGGTGTATTTCTGGTAATCCGGGATACTGCTAATCTCTCGAGCGTTCAACAATTCTTTAAATAACTCTTAAAGATTCTTCGCCCAAGATATCATCGCTATTTACAAGAAGTTTGGGCGTTGCTAGATTGAAAAATGAAACCCTCGGTAGGGGCAATTCATAAAGCGGCGGTTTTATTCGGAGGTGCCCTCCGAATAAAAAAACCGACAAGACAGCGGCTCCCGCCCGTCGGGATCCCCATTCGTGACAAGTTAAGCTTCAATCGCAATTCTTAAGGAGGTTTGATAATCTAACGCTCTACCGTTTCATCGGACATTCATCGAGCGAATACATTAGCACTATCGATCGAGATTTATGATATATAGTGTGATGGACTAGGCCACCACTCGATGTATGAATGTTGACATTCGATCGAAAACCTTAACTTGTCACAGATGGCCGTGCGATATTAGCAACGATATCGACCATCATGGTTTACAAGTTTACAAACTTAACGGCAGAAGTTACCGATCGGAGTAACCTGCGTAGAAAGATTTCGATCGTGTAGACGCAATTTTAATCGCTGCGACGATCGTTACAATACCGCTCTGCCTAAATAAGATTGCAATACCTCTGGTATCTCGATCGATCGATCCGATTGCTGATAATTTTCCAAAATCGCCGCCATCGTGCGTCCTACCGCCAAACCCGAACCGTTGAGCGTATGGACGAATTGCGTGCCTTTTTTGCCAATTTCCTTAAACCGAATATCGCCGCGCCGCGCTTGGAAATCATAAAAATTAGAACAACTCGAAATTTCTCGATACTTCCCAGCCGATGGCAGCCATACCTCTAAGTCATAGCATTTTGCCGCACTGAAGCCGATATCGCCAGTACAAAGTGCCAAGACGCGATATGGCAATTTTAATGCTTGGAGGATTGCTTCGGCATTGGAGACAAGCGATTCGTGTTCCTGTTCGGATGTGTCGGGATGGACGAATTTGACTAGCTCGATTTTATTGAACTGATGCAACCGAATCAACCCCCGCGTATCGCGCCCCGCACTACCTGCTTCGCGGCGGAAACAGGGTGTATAAGCACAGTGATGGATCGGTAGTCGTTCGCTATTGAGGATCTCGCCGCGATAGAGATTGGTAACCGGTACCTCGGCGGTGGGAATCAACCAGAGGTCGTCATCGGCACACTTGAAGCCATCTTCAGCAAATTTAGGCAACTGTCCCGTCGCTGTCATCGAAGCACTATTGACGAGAATCGGCGGACTGACTTCAGTATAACCAGCCCGAATCTGACGATCGAGCATAAAACTAATCAGAGCACGTTCCAACGCTGCACCCGCACCAATCAGTGTCACAAATCTACTCTGAGCCAGTTTCGCGCTGCTCTCAAAATTCATAATCCCCATTTGCTCGCCGATCTCCCAGTGGGGCAAAATCTCGCGATTGGTGGGCATATATTCGTCGCCCCATTTGCGAACTTCAACATTGTCTGCTTCACTTTTGCCGATCGGGGTAGTATCGCTGGGTAGGTTAGGAAGTTGTAAAATCAGCACGTACATCTGCGCCTTAATCTCCCGTTCCGCTGGTTCCAATTCGGCTAATTGTGCCTTCAAGGCATTCCCTTCATCTTTGAGGGTTTGAACCTCTGGACTAGTTGCGGCTACACCCTGACTCATTTTCATGCCGACGAGTTTCCCGATTTCGTTACTCCGTGCCTGAAGTTGACTGCGTTTCAATTCTATTTCCCGCTGCTGCCGATCGAGTGCGAGAATGGGTTGCAGATCGTAAACTCCCGCGCCTCGGCGATCGAGTTTTTCCTGCACTACTTCTGGATTTTCGCGAATCTGTCTGATGTCCAGCACCGTTTTTTCTCTATCTATGTAGGGTCGTTACTCTATCTTAGGATGTTTGATGACTTCTCCTTCAGCGCCGATTCGCCTTGGATCTATCCTCTCGATCGATAGTCACAAATAATATCCGAGCAAAACCTCCCATCATCACGAACAGACCAAAATGGAATATTCTCAGCCTAAACCCCGACTCGCATGGGCGATCGAGTATGTTGGAAATCTACCACGATCGGGACGACGAGGGATGTCCCTGTCATATCTTCAGGCTGCGGAATCTGGAGAATTTCCAGGATTGTCGGTGCGATATCAGCTAATTTACCATCATCGCGGAGGACGACATCGGTACCGTGACCGACGATCGCCCGACGTTCGCCTTCGACTAAGATTAAGGGGACTTGATTAGTAGTATGCGCCGTCCAGGGATTGCCAGCCTCATCGAACATGTATTCCGCATTACCGTGATCGGCAGTAATTAGCGTCGTGCCGCCAACTTTACCCACACCTTCGAGCACTCGACCCATGCAAGCATCTACTGCCTCGATCGCGCGAATGGTCGGTTCCATTTTTCCCGTATGTCCGACCATATCGGGATTTGCATAATTAACCACGATCAGCGTATAAATCTGCTTAGCGATCGCGGCTAAGAGCGCGTCGGTTACTGCGACTGCTGACATTGCGGGGGTGCGATCGTAAGTAGCGACCTGGGGACTAGGGATCAATTCCCGATCTTCACCTGGCAAAGGTTCCTCACGGCCACCATTAAAGAAGTAGGTGACATGAGCGTATTTTTCAGTTTCTGCTAACCGAAATTGCTGTAATCCCAAATCTGAAATCGCCTCGCCGAGGAGATGCTGGAGTTGCTGTGGTTCAAACGCCACCAGGACAGGTAAAGTCGGGTCGTACTGGGTAAACGTAGCTACCGTCAGATCGCTAATTTGGGGACGAATGAATCCCGTGAAATTGCTACTAGCTAGGGCATGAGTAAGCTGTCTGGAACGATCGGGTCGGAAATTAAAGAAAATTAACCCATCACCAGATTCGATCGCCCCTGGAGCGATTTTAGTGGGTGTGACAAATTCATCGGTTTTTTCTTCGGCATAACTAGCGGTTAGGACTGCTGTGGCAGTTTGTCCGGTGCCATCGCCTGCTGCGGTCATGACATCGTAGGCTAGCTTAACTCGATCCCAGCGATTATCGCGATCGAGTGCATAATAACGACCGCTAATGGTGACGATTTTACCAACACCAATTTCGGCGATTGCTGTTTCAATTTTTTGGACGGACAAGATCCCATCTTGAGGATTGGTATCCCGGCCGTCGGTGATAACATGGATACAAACTTCTGTAATGTTTTGCGCTTTCGCTAGCTTCAACAAGCCAACGAAGTGATCCAGATGCGAATGGACTCCACCATCGGAACACAGTCCGAGAATGTGCAGCTTCCGCTGACTCTGTTTGACCGCATCACAAACTTTTAGCAGCGCGGGATTCTGTAAAATACTACCATCCTTAACTGCATCTGAAATTCGGACTAATTCTTGCGGGACGATCCTACCAGCACCGATATTTAGATGTCCGACTTCCGAATTACCCATTTGGCCGTCAGGTAGTCCTACCGCGCGTCCGGATGTATCTATGAGTGTGTGCGGATAAGCAGCCCAAAGGCTATCGATATTTGGTGTCTGAGCTTGCGCGATCGCATTTCCTTCAATGTCTGGGCGATATCCCCAACCATCTAAAATTACTAGCACCACTGGAGCTACAGGTGCTTGCGCCATGTTATTCTTCACCCTTTAATTGTTGAGAATAAAGTCATCGCTATCATAGCAGGGAATCGGAATTAGGGATAGATAGTAAGAGCGTACAGGCGATCGCGATCTGATGATGAGCCTGGGTTCGAGCGGCGGAAGTTGAGTTTACACTACCAAAAGATCTGTGTCATCGCGATTTATTGGTGTTCGAGCGAATCTCAAAGTTCCAACCTGCTACACCACTGGCGAGTAGACCGATCGACCAAAAACCCCAAGCAAGCAATCCCAACCTGTGCCACAATGATCTAGTCGAGCGGGTAAGAGAAAACCACAAGCAACATGACTAAGTTTGTATTCGTCACTGGTGGCGTAGTTTCGAGTATTGGCAAGGGGATTGTCGCTGCAAGCTTGGGGCGACTACTAAAATCGCGAAATTATTCGGTATCGATTCTCAAGCTCGATCCTTATATCAACGTCGATCCTGGAACGATGAGTCCCTATCAGCATGGGGAAGTATTCGTGACTAAAGACGGTGCTGAGACTGATTTAGACCTCGGACACTACGAAAGATTTACCGACACATCGATGTCGCGGCTCAACAGCGTCACCACTGGCGCGATCTATCAAGCAGTGATCAATAAAGAACGGCGTGGCGACTACAATGGCGGTACCGTTCAGGTCATTCCTCATATCACCAACGAGATCAAAGAACGAATCGAGCGCGTTGCCAATAATACCAATCCTGATGTGGTAATCGTCGAAATTGGCGGTACTGTGGGCGATATCGAATCACTCCCGTTTATGGAAGCAATCCGGCAATTTCGGAAAGAAGTAGGACGACGCAATGTAGTGTACATGCATGTTACCCTCGTGCCGTGGATTTCGACTGCTGGCGAGATGAAAACAAAGCCGACGCAGCATTCGGTCAAAGAATTAAGATCGATCGGGATTCAGCCAAATATTTTAGTTTGTCGGAGCATCCAGCCCTTACCACAAGGTATTAAAGAAAAACTCTCCGAATTTTGTGACGTACCTGTAGAAGCGGTAATTAATGCTCCTGATGCCAGCAGTATCTATGAGGTTCCCTTGATTATGGAACGGGAAGGACTCGCAACTCAAGTTATCGATCTGCTCCAACTCGAACAACGCACTCCCGATCTAACGCAGTGGCAAGGTTTGGTAAAGCGGATGCAGACCTCTACTCAAGAAGTGAAAATCGCACTCGTCGGTAAGTATACCCAATTGGGCGATGCCTATCTCTCCGTCGCCGAAGCACTCAGGCACGGATCGATCGCCACAGGCGCTAAATTAGAAATCAAATGGGTCAATTCTGAGGATCTAGAGGAGCAAGGTGCCGCAGCACACCTGTTTGATGTCCAAGGAATCGTGGTACCAGGCGGATTTGGCATTCGCGGCGTAGAAGGCAAAATCGCCGCGATTCAGTACGCCCGCGAGCACCAAATTCCCTTCCTCGGCTTATGTCTGGGGATGCAGTCGGCAACAATCGAATGGGCGCGAAATGTTGCTAAACTCGATCGTGCCAATAGTGCCGAATTCGATGCCGAAACCCCCAACCCCGTCATCGCGCTCCTCCCCGAACAGCAGGATGTTGTCGATCTTGGCGGTACGATGCGGTTGGGATTATATGCCTGTCGCTTAGAAGAAAATACGCTCGCACACAAACTTTATCAACAAGAAGTGATCTACGAACGGCATCGCCATCGGTATGAGTTTAATAATGTCTATCGCAAACTGTTCCTCGATAGCGGTTATCTCGTCAGTGGAACATCCCCCGATACTCGGCTAGTCGAAATTATCGAACTTCCCGATCATCCGTTCTTTATCGCTACTCAATTTCACCCCGAATTTCAATCGAGTCCGAGCTTACCCCATCCACTATTTACCGGCTTTATGTCAGCAGCTTTAAAAGTGCTCGATCGTACTCGCGCCAAAGTAGAAGATTTCGTCAACATCTAACTTGTAGTTCACCACTCCAACACTAGTTGGCCCACCTTGGCTTGGCAAGCTTAAAAGATCGCGCCTAGTAACAACAGCTGTCGATACCGTCGATCGACAGCTACCGTAAGATCCGAGAATTCATAAGCTTCATTAAATTCGCTAGATTTATCGACAAGACGTGAGAAATTAGAAGAATATTAATTTGGCTGTTTGTCTCGAGAATTATCGCATCGGGATCGAACATCATCGATACTAAATTTAATCAATCAAAATTTTAATAACATGTCAGAACAACGAACCGTAATTATTACTGGCGCTTCGTCTGGTGTCGGTTTGTACGCAGCCAAAGCGCTCATCGAACGCGGATGGCACGTTATCATGGCTTGCCGAGATTTAACCAAGGCAAATACCGCAGCGAGCGATCTCGCTCTGTCACCAGCTAGCTACAGCATCATGCATATCGATTTAGCCTCGATGGCAAGCGTCAGAAAATTTGTTGCCGATTTTCGGGAGACTGGTAAATCTTTGGATGCATTGGTATGTAATGCCGCAGTTTATCAACCCTTGCTGAAGGAGCCGATGCGATCGCCAGAAGGTTATGAATTAAGCGTCGCAACCAATCATCTAGGCCATTTCTTGCTCTGTCATCTGCTGATGGCAGACTTGCAAAATTCCACCGCACCAGAGCAACGGCTCGTTATTTTAGGTACTGTTACGGCAAATTCCAAAGAATTAGGTGGCAAAATTCCGATTCCCGCACCAGCAGATTTAGGGACTCTTCAGGGATTAGCAGCAGGATTTAAAGATCCGATCTCGATGATTGACGGCGGGCCATTTAAAGCTGGAAAAGCATACAAGGATAGTAAGCTTTGCAACATGATGACGAGTCGGGAGTTACATCGTCGGTATCATGAAGCTACAGGGATTGTGTTTAATACTCTTTATCCTGGTTGTGTTGCCGATACACCGTTATTCCGCAATAGTTATCCGTTGTTTCAAAAGATCTTTCCTTGGTTCCAGAAAAATATTACTGGTGGCTATGTGACTCAAGAGCTGGCGGGGGAACGAGTGGCTCAAGTAGTCGCCGATGCTGGATTCAAGCAGTCGGGGGTACATTGGAGTTGGGGCAATCGCCAAAAAGAAGGTCGCGAGTCATTCGTCCAAGAGTTGTCGGAGAAAGCTAGCGATGATAAAGCGATCGAGCTGTGGGAGTTGAGCGCCAAGTTGTTAGGATTGCCACAAGATATTGCCTTGAAAAAAGTACTCACCCCTCAGTAAATAACCCAGTTTTCGGATTATTCTATTGTCGCAGGAGCGATCGTTTTTTGCACTTCCCTTAGAGATCGATCGATTCCTCAAGATATATCCTCGCGAAAATTGGCCGGAATGGATCGATCGACGGGCAGAATACAAGGTGAAATTTAATATCTTAGATCTCTGTTTCGATTATTTCATTTTGGTGCAACGTTGTTGAGTTGAATCGCTTCGAGTTGAAGTTGTCGCCATCTTTCGGTGCGGCTGGTGCGTTGTTCTGGGGTGATAGTTTGGTAGCACCGATCGCAACAGATGCCAGGTTCGTAGTGGGGAGACGTAAGAGCTGCGGGGGAGAGGGGGTTGCCACAGCCCCAGCAGAGCTTGTGCGTGCCCGGTTCTAGCCCGTGGGTGATGGCGACTCGATCGTCGAAAACGAAGCATTCGCCTTGCCAGTGGCTCTCGGCAGCGGGGACTTCTTCGAGGTATTTGAGGATACCGCCTTGGAGATGGTAGACGTTTTCAAAGCCTTGGTTTAATAGATAAGATGTGGCTTTTTCGCAGCGGATCCCACCCGTACAAAAGAGGGCGATTTGTTTGTGGCGTTCGGGATCGAGATTATTGGCGACGTATTCGGGAAATTCGGTGAAGGAGTCGGTGTGCGGATCGATCGCGCCTTTGAAGGTACCGATTTCGACTTCGTATTGGTTGCGGGTGTCGATGACGAGTACGTCGGGATTGGAAATTAATTGATTCCAGTCTTGAGGTTTGACATAGGTGCCGACGGTTTCGGTGGGATTGGTGGTGGGGATGCCGAAGGTGACAATTTCTCGTTTGAGTCGGACTTTTAGCCGATCGAATGGTGGTTTTTGGGCGATCGATTCTTTGGGTTCTAAATCGGCAAAGCAGGGATCGGCTCTGAGGTAAGCGAGGACGGCATCGATACTCGATCGAGTGCCAGAAATCGTGGCATTAATTCCTTCGGCAGCTAGCAGAATCGTGCCTTTAATTTGGTGTTGCTGACAGATATTTAGGAGTGGTTGGCGGCGCTCGGTGTAATCAGCTAATGTGACGAATTTATAAAAGGCGGCAATAACTTGGGTCATAACTGTTGCTTATTCATCAAATATTTTAATTGAAACTGATGTGTTTATAGGGATCGGTTTTGCTGTCAAGCATCCAGCCTCAATGATTGAGAGATCTTGCAAACTATTAAGACAAATTACTGAATTAGGCTTACTCATCGATACTCGATCGCAAACGGTCTACCAGCATACAGTTTGGATCGATAACTTAGTCGAAGATAATAACTAGAACTTTAGGCAATTTGTGCCCCCAGCCCATGAATATCGTCGTGGATGGTCGCTATCAAATTATAAAACGGCTCGGTAAAGGTGGGTTCGCACACACTTATCTGGCAAAGAATCTCACGGCTCCAGGCGAGCCAAAATGCGTTGTGAAGCAACTGCGCCCGAAGGTGACTCATCCTCGGATGTTGCAGCTATTTAAACTCGAAGCAGCGATCCTCGCCAGGTTCAAGCACAGTCAGATTCCCAAATCGGTAGACTGTTTCGAGCATCAGGGGGATTTTTTCCTAGTTCAGGATTTCGTGGCAGGAGACGATTTGAGCAAGGAATTTACAATCGGCCATAAGTGGCACGAGGCTAAGGTCGTCCAATTTCTCCAAGAAATGCTCCGCGTAGTGGGTTACGTCCATCAGCAAAATGCCATTCATCGCGATATCAAACCCACGAATATCATTCGGCGCTGGGATAATGGCAAGTTATGTTTGATTGATTTTGGAGCCGTACAGGACTTGGAAAATAAGTCTGCTCTAGCTACAGTGGTGGGAACTCCAGGCTATCATGCACCCGAGCAAGCTAATGGGGTGGCTACTTTTGGTAGCGATATCTATGCATTGGGGATGACTGCGATTCAGTTTTTGACGGGACAGTATCCATTACACTTACCAAAAAATGCAGCAGGCGAGGTTGTGTGGCGGGATTTAGCAAATGTTAGCGATCGACTGGCACAGATCTTAGATGATATGACACGGGTTGAGGAGATCGATCGCTACGACTCTACTTCAGCAGTGTTGAGAGATTTAGAGACTCTAGAGATCGGCGCTGATGACTGCGATCTCAGCTCGGCGACACAACTACTCGACAGATCTAGCCATCAACTATTCACTAGTAAAATTATGGCGGTTGCGCTGCTGTGTGGATTGGGCATAATTAGCACGATCGCGATTGTCAATCGAGCGCAAGTTTCGGAAGCTAATATTGGCAATGAAGTAATAATCGATCGCTAAATTAACGCTAAATATTTTTCACCGATCGCGAATGCGAATCGAGCGAGAATCGATGGTATTTGCGGTAAGATCGGACGAGCTAATTAACCTCAGTCCGGTCACCCCGCTTCAAGTTCACTATGTCTACTCCATTGCGTATTTTCCAAGTCGATGCGTTGCAGGTTGAGGTTTATCGTGAGGAGGCGGATTTAGTCGGTAGTCTAGTCGAGCAGACTCGATCGTACCTCAGCGCGATCGCCGCACGACAGAGTACACTCTCCGCGATTTTAGCTTCTGGTGGCTCGCAGATTAAACTGCTTGAGGCGTTGACTGAGTGTAAGGACATCGATTGGGCGCGGATGACGTTGTTCCATCTGGATGAATATTTGGGGATTGGGGGCGAGCATCCAGCTAGTTTTCAACGGTACATGCGGGAATTAGTAACAGCAAAGGTGACACCGCAGCAGTTCAATTATTTAGCGGGAGATACGCTCGAACCAATGGCGGAATGCGATCGATATGCGCGATTGCTGTCAGCACAACCGATCGATCTTTGTTTCTTGGGCATTGGCGAGACAGGGCATATTGCCTTTAACGAGCCGGAAGTGGCAGATTTTCACGACCCGTATCCAGTGAAATTGGTAAAGTTGGCAGCTAAATCGCGGCAACAACAGGTAGCCGGGGGCTTTTTCGATCGGATTGAAGCGGTACCTCAATATGCTTTGACTTTAACGCTACCGACAATTTGCCAAGCCAAGAAAATTTGTTGTCTGGCAATCGGCGCAAAGAAAGCGAATATTGTCAAAACGATGTTAGCAGGCGAAATTACGGCTGAATGTCCGGCATCGATTTTGCGGAAATATCCTACAGCAACGTTGTATGTAGATGAAGCAGCAGCTAGTTCATTTGGAAAATAATGGATAGTTTGAGGTTTGGAACGAGCGTCGGACTACTATCGTCAGGTTAAATGATGGGTGACGATCCTCTCTGGCAATCTTTGACATCGTTGTCGATTTTCGGTAGAGGTAAAATTGATGAAAGCTTTAGGAGCGATATTTATTTGTATTGGTCTACTGCTGAGCGGAGCTGAATGGGCGCTTGCCGCAAATTTCGGTAGCAATCTTGTCACTCTCGATCGAAATAGCGTTGAGTCTAGTAATGAGATAGATAGTGATGGCGTTGGCTCCAGTACGATTAGTTTCAATCGCGCAGATTTAAGGAAACCGCACATTTTGCGAGTGTATGGAATGCGCGATAACTCGCTCGTACCAATGGAGCGAGTTGAAGTGAAAATGAATGGCAAGATTATAAAAACGATCGCAGGCGGCTCTTTAGAAGTGGATCTCGCACCGATGATGACTGCGGGACGCTATGAAATAAATGTTTCAGGTAAGTCAACTAGGTTAGATACCGCAATTTCACTATATTTTATCGGGACGCATGTGAAGATCTCTCAACAATCTTCAGGTACTGGAAAAATCGAGCGTAAGTTAATTATTAATGTCCGGTAATCGATCGCTTCGATCGAGAATTTAGATGTTGCCGAGCTAGCAGTTTTTTCAATTCCCATGTCGATCGATCTCCCTATCCTCCCCCTGCTCATCAGCTGAAGCACTAGCAATGACCGTCACACCTAAATTTTTATATCTGATAAGTTGCTCGGTGGATACTGTCGGCGCAGTTACTAGATAAGTTAGGGATTGAATCGAACCCACTATATACGCCGCTGCCGTATCTAATTTCGCCGCAGTTGCCAATCCTACCACTTCGGCAGATCTGGCGATCGTGGCGCGTTTGACATAGGCTTCATTTAAATTTTGGACGCTAATCCCGATCTCGGGATGGAGACTGCACACGCCCAGCAAGCAAATATCGGCACGGATCGCGTTGAGGGCTTCGATCGTCGCAGCACCGACATTTACCAATGCCCGCTTATCCATTTGTCCGCCGAGCATCACGACTTCTATTAGGGGATGTTCGGCTAACGCGATCGCGATCGGGGGACTATTCGTAACGATGGTAGCTTGTAAATCTAGCGGTAAGTGACGAGCGACTTGAAGTGTGGTCGTGCCGCCATCTAAAATAACTACTTGCCCAGGACGGATCAACTTCGCCGCAGCTCGGGCGATCGCTTTTTTTTCTAATGGTGCTTGCTTTTGGCGATCGGCATAACTAGCGGTAGCTGGTGATGCGGGCAGCGCCCCACCATGAACGCGCTGTAATAATCCTTCCAATGCCAGTTCTCGTAAATCTCGCCTAATCGTATCCTCAGACACCTTCAGTACCGCACTCAATTCTGAAGAGAGTACTTTGCGATCGCGTTTGAGGATCTCCAGAATAAATTGTCGCCGCTCCGCTGTCAACACGATCGAACTTACCTAAATTTGCGTGTTTAGTCTTGAAAATGCACGTTTGTGAGTGTAAACTCATTTGTAAATTCATTATTAACGATAAAGTCGGCAGTTTCAACTAGATCGCCGCATATTCCGGCAAAGATCTCGATTCAAATCCTATTTAAGAAAAACCCATGACTACAGCTACAGCTTTTCCGATCGATCTGAGCAAATATCAACAAATAACTCTCGACCCCAGCGTTCACACCCTCACCGACGCACAACGATCGAGCCTCAAAGCCAACATCCAACTGTGTCGCGATGCAATTATCTTCTTTACTGCCACTGGTGCCGCTCGCGGCGTGGGTGGACATACCGGCGGCCCTTATGACACCGTACCTGAAGTCATGATTCTCGATGCGCTCTTTCGGGGCAATTCGGCACAGTTTGTACCGATCTTCTTTGACGAAGCGGGACACCGGGTTGCGACTCAATATTTAATGGCAGCATTGCACGGCGACTTACCGATCGAACGGTTGACACAATACCGTGCAGCACATTCACATCTCCCCGGACACCCCGAACTTGGCTTCACTCCTGGCGTAAAATTTAGCTCGGGTCGATTGGGCCACATGTGGCCTTATGTCAATGGCGTGGCCATGGCAAATCCTGGCAAAACCGTTTTCTGTCTGGGTTCCGATGGTTCGCAACAAGAAGGTAACGATGCCGAAGCGGCACGGCTAGCTGTTGCGCAACATATTAATGTCAAGCTGATTATCGACGATAACGATGTGACGATCGCCGGACATCCTTCCGATTATCTCCCTGGCTTTACAGTAGCTAAAACTCTTGCCGGACAAGGCATCAAGGTTTTAGAAGGCAATGGCGAAGATCTCGACGATCTCTATCGTCGCATTTGTGAAGCGATCGCATCTCCTGGCCCAGTTGCCGTCATCAACCATCGTCCGATGTCCGTTGGCATTGAAGGGATCGAAGGTACAACCCACGGACATGACGTTATTTCGGTCAAGGCGGCACTCATTTATTTAGAACAACGCGGTTTAACCGACGCAGTGAATTTCTTAAAAGCGATCGAAACGCCAAAAAATCCCGATAAATTCATCGGCTCTGGTGACAAATGGGGTTCCAATCGCAACGTCTTCGGCGATGCGGTGGTATCGGTACTGGGTGAAATGAGTGAAACCGATCGTAAAGCTAAAGTATTGGTCATCGACAGCGACTTAGAAGGCTCTTGCGGTCTGAAAACCATTCACGACAAGCACCCCGAAGTATTCATTCCTTCCGGCATCATGGAACGGGGGAATATTTCTGCTGCTGCGGGATTTGGGATGGAGAAAGGCAAACAAGGGATTTTCGCCACCTTCGCCGCTTTCTTGGAAATGTGTATTTCCGAAATTACCATGGCCCGGTTGAATAAATCCAATCTGTTGTGTCACTTCTCCCATTCAGGGATCGATGATATGGCCGATAACACCTGTCACTTCGGTATCAACAACTTCTTCGCTGACAATGGTTTAGAAGATGGTTATGAAACGCACCTGTATTTCCCCGCAGATGCCGCCCAAATGACCGCTTGTGTTAAATCGGTCTTCCACAATCCAGGGATGCGGTTTATCTTCTCCACTCGCTCCAAAACTCCAAATATTCTCGACCCGAATGGCAAGGATTTATTCGGTGGAGACTACAAGTTTGTGCCTGGTAAAGATGAAGTCGTGCGTGAAGGTACCGCAGGCTATATCGTCAGTTTTGGCGATACATTATATCGCGCTGCCGATGCCGTCGAACGTCTCAACCAAGAGGGTATTAATGTTGGGTTAATCAACAAGTCCACATTGAATGTCATCGATGAAGAAATGATGGCAAAAATCGGCAAGGCTCCATTTGTGCTAGTAGTCGAAGCATTCAACCGTCGCACCGGATTGGGTAGTCGGTTTGGATCGTGGTTATTAGAACGTGGTTTGACTCCAAAATTTGCTTTCTTGGGCACCCATATCGAAGGTTGTGGTGGTTTGTGGGAACAGTATCCTCACCAAGGTATCGATCCCAACAGCATCATGAATAAAGTTAAGGAGCTGCTGAAATAATTAGCATTCAAGCTTGATATCGACGCAACGGAACCCCAACTTCTTAGAGAAGTTGGGGTTCCGTTGCGTCAATAAGCGATACATTCTTAACAAATCATGTGGTTAGTCTCTTAATCAAAATTAAGAGAGCGAGTAAGATAGAGACCTTAAAATATCTGTCAGTCATGAAGAATACTTAATCTACCGATGGAAAAATAAACTTGATAAAGTTATAATACAGTAGTTAAACGTGAGTTCTTCAGATCGACATGGCAAGGAAAGTAGAAGAAGGAAAAAAGCTAAAGATATTTATCGCCTGTCCGATAGGTTCGGAAAATAGCCCAGAAAGACAACGTTCGGATAAACTTCTTAAGTATGTAATTTATCCCGTCGTCAAAGATCTGTTTAAAGATGACCCAGAGAAAATAGTAATACGCGCAGATCAAATGGGTGAACCTGGTCGTATTACAGTTCAAGTTCTAAGAGAACTAACAACTGCTGATGTTGTTATTGGGGATGTGACTGGAACTAATGCGAATGTAATGTATGAGATTGGTATTCGCCAAGCGCTTATGCGTCCTTTTGTCCTAATGGCCGAAAAAGGACAACACCTTCCTTTCGATCTCAATGATTTGAGAACTGTTTTCTACACATTAGATCTCGACAACTTTGAACTAGCTCAACGGGAGCTTAGGTTACACCTTGAAAAAGCTATGTCTGGCAGCACTTCAACAATTGATGAGGCTCTGTTCAATACAGTAAATAATGATAAGACTATGGGAAGTGAGACCGTAGCTCAATCTAGTAAGTCTAGTCAAAACTTACTTGCAGTATTAGAAGTTTGTGAAACGATACTTCATGAAGCTCAAAGTTCAAAAGATTTACTGTATCAGATTGGTAATATTGTACTTGAGATAAAAGGATCGAAGGAGGAAAAACAAAAAGCTCAGGAACAAGAAATGGGAATGATGATTATGTCGCAACTTATCCAAAACCCAGATAGTATTGAAAAAATTGTACCTGCCTTACAATTATTTTCAAGTTTTGCTAAGCAGCCGTCAGATGAATTATCTACACCAGACTCTCTAGTTGAAGAATGAGTTAAGTAAGAGAACATGGAGATATGGAGATCGAGTAAATTTTAATAATGACTTAATGTAATCGATTAAATAGATCCGATCGGTTTAGATGATACCCTGTGCCGATCGTGTAGAAATGTTAAGATAAAGACAGTAAGTTATTTTATTGTCTCGATCGCGCACATGTCCAACTCATCTCCGGCAAAAGTTATTGTCATCGGTGCGGGTATCGGCGGCTTGACAGCGGGTGCATTGCTAGCAAAACGGGGATATGAAGTCAAGATTTTCGACCGAGCGATCGTGCCTGGGGGCTGTGCCTCTACCTTCAAACGCCAAGGCTTTACCTTCGATGTCGGTGCGACACAAGTAGCCGGATTAGAACCGGGGGGCATCCATCATCGTATCTTCACGGAGTTAGAAATCGAGCTACCCGCAGCAACCCCATGCGATCCGGCTTGTGCGGTATTTTTACCAGGAGAAACCACGCCGATTAATGTTTGGCGAGATCCCGTACGTTGGCAAGTCGAACGCCAGCAGCAATTTCCAGGGAGCGAACCCTTTTGGCAGTTTTTCCAGCAACTATTTAACGCCAGTTGGGAATTTCAGAGCCGCGATCCGATTTTACCGCCGCGCAATCTGTGGGATGTGGGGCAACTCGTCGGTGCTTTGCGGCTGGGGACGCTGATTACGGTACCGTTTACGCTAGCTACCGTCGGCGACGCGTTGAAGTGGTTCGGCTTGAGTCAGGATCGGCGATTACAGACATTTCTCGATTTGCAATTAAAGCTCTACTCCCAAGTTACCGCAGCAGAGACAGCATTATTATATGCAGCAACGGCGTTAGGCGTGTCGCAAACGCCCCAGGGACTGTATCACCTTCAAGGATCGATGCAGGTGTTGAGCGATCGCTTGGTGGCATCGCTAGAGCGCGATGGTGGTAAATTATTAATGCGGCATACCGTTACATCGATCGTCTGTGACGATACTGGTGCCACTGGAGTAACGCTCTGCGATCGCAAAACAGGCGCAACTTGGACGGAAACCGCCGATGAAGTGGTGGCAAATGTCACCGCCCAGGATTTAGTGAGATTGCTTGGCGATGCTGCTCCAAAGTCCAATTTTGTGCCGCCATTATCGCTGTCTGGCTTGCGATCGCGTGTCGAGAAGTTGCCGCCTGCTTCTGGAGCGTTTGTGGTTTATTTGGGTGTAAAAGACGCGGCAATTCCGGCTGGATGTCCGCCGCATCTGCAATTTCTCTACGACTATGACGGGATTATCGGCGAAAATAATTCATTGTTTGTCTCTGTCAGTCACCCCGGTGACGGACGCGCCCCATCAGGTTGCGCGACGATTATTGCCTCATCATTTGTCGATGCCAGTAAATGGTACGGTGAGGGGGTAGATTATGCAGCGATGAAAGCTGAATATACGCAGGTGGCGATCGCCAAATTAGGCGAGTATTTCGATCTTGCCCCCGCACAGATTATCATCACCGAAGCGGGTACTCCACGTACCTTCGAGCATTATACGGCACGAGATCGGGGTATCGTCGGCGGCATCGGTCAACGGGTATCGACATTCGGACCATTTGGGTTGGCGACGCGGACACCTATTGCCAATTTATGGCTGGTAGGCGATTCTACACATCCCGGTGAAGGTACGGCTGGAGTTAGTTATTCAGCGTTAACTGTCGTCAGACAGATCGAGCAGCAAGCCTAAGCGCGATTCGTGCCACCAATCGATCGAGTCTCCCGAAGATCCCGGGTTATTCCTCTCCCCTGCTTGGTATTATTTAGGAGCTGTAGGGGTAGGTTTATGCAAGTATACTGCGATATTTACAAGTAATCTGCAAACAAAACCTCCCCTCCTGACTTCGCCAACTCGAACAGAAAGTGATAGCATCAGATCCGATCGTGTACTTCGTAACCGAAGTAATAAAATTCCCGTAACTAGCTACTCCAAATTTATTCGCCAGCCTTCCTCAATCGGCATTCACAATTTATAATCCATCAATTCAGTTCAGATGCCCAATAAAATGCCCGATCGGAAGTCAAAATTTGTATCCGTCTCAGCCAAGCACAAGCAACGACGCAGAATCGTTGCTACGGCTGGAGCCGCGACGCTGATAGCTGCGGTTGCCGCGATCGGGATTTGGAAACTAATCCCTGGCAACTCCGGTAGCTTGGATACCAGTAATGGTGTCAGTTTGTTACCTCAAGATACATTTCTCTCGATCGCAATTGCTACAGATGCCGAGCGGTGGCAGAAATTAACCGAATTTGGTGTACCCGAAAGTCGTGGTGTATTCGAACGTCAATTAACCAAATTGCAGACCGATTTTTTGACTAACTACGGCTACGATTATCGCCGCGATCTCCAACCTTGGATCGGCAAGCAAATCTTGATCGGTTATTTAGATAATCCTACGGCTACACCAGATAAATCTGGGAATGGGAGAATTCCCCACCAGCAAACGATCGTCATTTTACCGATCGCCGAGCGCAATGCTGCCAATAAAGCGATCGAACAGCATCAAATTCCAGTCGATGCCAATTTAGTCCAAAGTAACTACAAAGGGGTTGCCATTCGGGAAATCAAGCGGACTGCGGGCACGATGGCCGTCGCGATCTTAGATAATTTCGTGGCAATTGCGAGCGATCGCCAAGCATTACAACGAGTCATCGATACCCAACAGGGCGGCAAATCGCTACTCGCAGTGCCAGGTTATACCAAGGCGCTCAAGGAAATCGAAATCGATCGACCTTTTGCACAAGTATATGTCAATATTCCCGTCGCTACCGCAGTGGCTGCGGCTAATTCCCCGCAAACATTAGCTGCCGATAAACTAGCCCAAGCCCAAATTCAACAGGGAATCGCTGCTAATGCCACCTTAGACACCGAAGGGATTGCTTGGAAAGGTATTTCCTGGCTCAAACCGAGTACCAAGCAAAAATTGGTTGTCGAAAATCAAGGCCAAAATTTTGCCAGCAATCTCCCCGCAAATACCTTGGTGATGATAACGGGTGGCAACCTACAACGACTGTGGCAAGACTATGTTCGCAGTGCCGATACCAATCCGGTGGCACCATTCAAACCCCAAGATCTCGTCAAAAATCTCGATAACTTCACCGGACTAGACTTAAATTCAGAGATCCTCCCTTGGTGTAAAGGGGCGTTTGGCGTAGCAATAATTCCCAAACCCGATCGCGTCGATACCGACTTTAGTGCGGGATTGGTATGGATGCAGCAAGTTACAGATCGCGCTGTCGCCGAAAAGGCATTTGCGCGGTTAGATACGACGATGAATAAGCAGCAAGCTTTTAAAGTCGAGAAAGCCAAAGTGGCAGGTAAAGATGTCATCAATTGGTCGTCGCCACTGGGTGTTACCGCTGCTACCCACGGCTGGCTGGATGGAGATCGGGCGTTTTTGACACTAGGCGCGCCTGTCGCTAGTGCGTCGATCTCTCCACAGCAAAAGTTGTCAGATACCGCCCTCTTTCAACAATCGACTCGATCGAGTTTAAACCCACATAACGGTCAATTTTTTATCGATATCGATCGATCGATTAATGCCGGAAATCTACCATTACCTTATTTAGCCCCAGAAGTAGCTGCAACATTTAAAGCCGTGCGAAGTTTGGGCGTGACTAGCGCAATCTTAGATGAATCTAGTAATCGGTTCGATCTGTTTGTCGCACTCAAAAAAGTACCTGGAGTTACGAAACTTCCTGCCAAAACCAAACCAATAACATCGATAACACCATCGCCCAAACCGATTAAGTCACCCAGCGCTAGTTCTAAGCCGGCACTGTAAGATCGGATCGTCCAGCAGTTGTGACTCAAGCGCAAATTCCCACTTGTTTGACAACCTGCGTGAGATCGTACCAGAGATGCTCGATCTGCTGGTAGGATTCTTGGGGGGTAAGCTTACCTGCTGTTTCTAGGCTACAAATAAAGCTGACTTTCTGATTGAATGCTTGCAAGCGATCGTTAAAGATGAGATTTTCGGGGTTAGTCGGGCCGTGGTAAGAATTGTTTTGATATAGTAATGAGTCGAGTTGTCTGTACATGGATATTGCCTCATGTTGTCTATACTATAACTACACGAGAGTAGCGCTATTTACGCAAGCCTCCCGGCATAAATAACAAATATTTCATGAAATTGTCAGTCAGCCGCGATCGTCATCGGGCGCAAACCAGTTATCCGTGTAGCGGATGCCCGATCGGTATTGGGTACAATTACGAGCTTCATTTATCCTCACAACAGACACAAAGCAATTGCGGAGGTCTAAGGTAGCCTTGAGGTGCGATCGTAGGGAGGGGGTAGATCGATAGTCGATGGACCACACTGTTGTAAACACGCTCCTATTTGTCTTTATTCATCTGTGCGATCGTGAAGGCGATCGTCCAAAATGCGCTTAAAATTGAGAATACTAGTTTAGGACTAGATTTGGGCATAGTAGTGTAAAAGCAGTTGGCAAAAAGATGTTTTTACAAAATTTAGCGGCAGAATTTACCGGACAGGTATTACGCGATCGCTATCGCATCGAGCGACAATTGGGACAGAAAACTGGAAGAAAAACTTTTCTAGCTTTCGATCTCCAAACCGAACTGCCCGTCGTTATCAAACTGCTGCTATTTAACGTCAGTTCGGGATAAGGAAAATTGATTTGCTCCGCTTAAGCACCGCCCTGAACTGGAAGTGTCTCGTTCCGAGAGGCTACGCCAACGGGCTAATAACTCAAGTTCTCTGAGGAGAACTGCCGAATTGATTAGTTCGTTTTAACGAACTTTTGCTATGAGCAACTAATTCATTTGAGGGCGGTCTGGAAACGAAGCGAGGAGTCATCGAGCGGCAATCCTTATCCCGAACTGACGTTATTTAATAACGAGTTTGTCTGGGACGATCTCAAGCTATTCGAGCGCGAAGCTGAAACCCTCAAACATCTCGATCTGCCAGCCATTCCCCGCTACCTCGATTATTTTGAATTCGATCTGCCCACTCTCAAAGGTTTTGCCCTAGTGCAAACCTATATCAACGCGCTATCCCTAGAAGAAGTGGTGCAGTCGGGACGAAAATTTACCGAAAGCGAACTCCAGCAATTAGCCACTGCCTTACTCGATATTCTCGACTATTTACACTCGCTTCAACCCCCCGTCATCCATCGCGATCTCAAACCTAGTAATATTCTCCTGTCTAACCGTTCCGGTAATAGTATCGGCGATGTGTATCTCGTCGATTTTGGTTCTGTCCAAAATGTAGCGCTCCAGGCACCTCTAGATCGAATATAAAACAGCTCCAAGTGTATTCGGTCGTTCGGCAAAAGGGCACGAGAAAAACAAGTGCAGTTAAAGAAATCGCTATTGCTGCGGGAGCAAGAGAATATAGATTTTTCACCTATAGTGAAGCTGAAACGGAATGGATACTTGCCGAACTGAGCGAGTGGCTAAAGATACCGATAATTTATAAATGAATCGAGAGATTTATTAAATACACCGCACTTGAGTAAATTTTCCTTTAGGTTGCACTCTTCTCAACCTAATGCTTACCAATAGATCGATCTCAATTTATCTTCATTCAATATCTTTTACCATCTGATTTTCCTGACGGAGATAGGATTCGATAAATTCATCGATTTCGCCGTTCATCACATCGGTAACTGCCGTTGTTTCGACATTCGTTCGCAGATCTTTCACCATTTGATATGGATGGAATACATAGTTACGAATTTGCATCCCCCAAGCAGCTTCGACCATATCGCCACGAATTTCAGCGATTTCTTTGGTCTTTTGTTCTTGCGCGATAATTAGTAACTTCGCCTTGAGAATGACTAAAGCTTTCTCTTTATTTTGCAGTTGACTGCGCTCTTGCGTACAGCGTACGGCAACCCCTGTAGGCTTGTGGACGATGCGCACGGCGGTTTCGACTTTGTTAACGTTTTGTCCGCCTTTACCACCCGCGCGGGTAGTCGTAATTTCTAAATCTGAGTCGGGAATATCCAGATGAACGGTATTATCGATCAGTGGCATGACTTCCACTCCAGCAAAACTAGTTTGCCGTTTGTCATTGGCGTTAAAGGGGGAAATTCTCACCAACCGATGGGTGCCTTTTTCACTTCTGAGATAGCCGTAGGCGTACTTGCCTTCAATTTCCAAGGTGGCTGATTTTAATCCAGCTTCTTCTCCTTCGGAGATTTCGGCAAGTTGGACTTTGAAATTGCGAGCCTCCGCCCAACGGGTATACATCCGCAGGAGCATTTCAGCCCAGTCCTGGGCATCTGTTCCCCCAGCACCCGCATTGATTGTAAGTACTGCTCCCTTCGCATCGTATGTCCCTGATAATAATCTTTCTAGTTCCCATCGATCGAGTTCTAACCCAACCTGGGAAAGGTTTTGTTGGGCTTCTCTAAACAAAGCCTCATCTGGCTCCATTTCCATCAATTCCAGCGCGGTTTGAGCATCAGCTACGCTCGTCTGCCACCGCTGAAATTGTTCTAAGTACGACTTGTACTCATTGAGTTCTTGCATGGCGGCTTGCGCCACAGTTTGGTCTTCCCAAAACTCCGGCTGAGCAGCTACTTGTTCTAAATCTTGAATTTTGGCTGTCAGTGCAGGAACGTCAAAGATACTCCTGGGTTTTCCCCAGGCGATCGTTTAATACACCAATTTCGCGTTTAATATCTACGAGGTCGAGCATTATTTAGTGAACAGTGAACAGTGAACAGTGAACAGTGAACAGTGCGCTATTTGTAGCGCACTGTTCTATAAATTCCCCTCCTTGGAGGGGGCAGGGGGTGGGTTTCGGATTCGGGGTGGGTTCCGACATCCCTACATGTTGTGGGCGTAGTCTTGCAGAATATCCATCATCCGCGCTTGAACGGTGACGGGAATCAGATTGATGAGGGGCATTTTTTGTCTGCCGCCGCCGAGATCGATCGAAATACCAGTCAAAATCTCCGTCAATTTATCGCCTGTCAAACCGCTAGTGAGTAAGGGTAAGACCTGCTCTGCAACGGTAGTGTGCAACTTAGCATCCTTGAGATAAAGGTGCCATTTGGCTATGTCAAGATAGACTTTATCGCCGATTTCGGCTGCGAGATCTTCAATTTGTTGATTGCTAGCCATTAGATTTAGGGGAATAATTGGCAATTTTGAAGACGTATAAGTAATGCACGAGGACGACTGATGCCCAGATCGCTGTCATGCCTACTGCCCAACTCCAATTCGCTCGGAGCAAGATGTTAACAAACCACATCCCAGAGTTAATCGAAGAAAACACAGCAACATGGGCAGCAAAAGTCCAGATATCATCTAGTCTACGATATTCAGGATCGCGGCGATCGGGTTCGCGAGGCCAACGGGGAGGCATAGAAATTATAAATTATAAATTACTTGTACCGAGCGTAGTCGAAGGATGAGTTATGAATTTTGGCGGATGGACATTGCCCTCGATCGAGCTTTGCAATTGCGCTGACCTCCAAAATATTGGTGTTACCTTACCAATAATAAAGAGAGGGCTTGACCCTCTCTTTTATTATGTATTATTTAGCCACGAACGATCGACAGCTTACGATACCGCAGTCTCTTCAACTACATCTTCTTCGATTGCCGACGGAATTTCTTCTTCCTCAACGACATCAACGGTTTCTTCAACTGCGGGGGGAATTTCGATCGATTCTAGCGGTTGACCGGAAGCTTTAGCTAGCAACATCTCACGGTATTTAGCGGCCATTTCATCGGCCATTTCATACACGCGATCGCGATTTTTGATCATGTCACCAGGTTCTGGCTCCAACTGTTTGGTCGAGAGCGAGATCCGGCCGCGCTCTGCATCGAGGTCGATGATCATCACCTTGACTTCATCGTTAACACCGAACACGCTATGCGGTGTATCGATGTGGTCGTGCGAAATCTCGGAGATGTGGAGCAGTCCGCTGACACCGCCGATGTCGATAAACGCACCGTAAGGTTTGATGCCGCGTACCGAACCGATCACGACTTCGCCGACTTCGAGACGATTCATCTTCCGTTCGACCAGCGCCCGACGGTGGCTGAGGACGAGACGGTTGCGATCTTCGTCTACTTCGAGGAACTTGAGCGGCAGTTCTTCGTTGACTAATTCTTCTTTGGCTTTGCGGGTGCTGATGTGCGAACCAGGGATAAAGCCGCGTAGTCCTTCAATGCGGACGAGCGCACCACCACGGTTGGTCGCAAATACTTGAGAACGAACGGTAGCGTCTTCTGCTTGAAGTTGGCGCACGCGTTCCCATGCTCGCATGTACTCGATCCGCCGGATGGAGAGGGTAAGTTGCCCATCTTCATTCTCATCGGTGAGGATAAAAAATTCGCGCGTCTCGTTAGATTGCAGTACTTCTTCAGGTGCATCTACACGGTTGATCGACATTTCCTGAATCGGAATGTAGGCAGCGGTTTTCGCGCCAATGTCAATCAGAGCACCCCTTGGTTCCAGACTGAATACGGTACCAGCAACGACATCGCCAGGGCTAAAGTGGTAATCGTATTTATCTAGTAATGCTGCGAAATCGTCGAGGGTGAAGCCGATGTCTGTTGAGGTTGTTTTCTGACTGACCATGCAATAATTATCCTAGGGTGTACTCTTGCGAAATTACGTTCTTTGCCTCCTGCCGATGTACGCGCACGTTGACTAAATTAAATCAGCTTACTAATGTGTCGCTTACACCTACATATCGCTATCGATCTCCTCTGGAGACTGTGAATAGTTTATATTTAGAGTCCAAACATCACATTATAGCATTCGATCGAGCTAGTGTGTACCCAAATCCAATCCAGAACTTACGGTACCGGCGATCGAATCTGTGAAAGAATTCAGCATAGATCCAGCGATCGAGCTTTGGTGACAATATTTTAGAATTATTTGAACCGATCGAGACTGTCAACTCATCTCGATCGCTCGGAGCAGTACTAGCAAAAACGCGACGATCGTGTTAAGATTCAAAAGTCTGTAATTAAGGGCACGTGGCTCAGTGGATAGAGCATCAGGTTCCGGTCCTGAGGATCGGGGGTTCGAATCCCTCCGTGCTCATTAGTGTAAAAGCAGCAAAAACATTATTTGTTTTTGCTGCTTTTTGGTTTGGAACCGCTCGATCAGGCAATACTTAAAATTTCATCTAGCTTACCTTCATCCTCTAACTCATAAATATCGTCACAGCCGCCAATATGTCGATCGTCGATAAAGATTTGGGGAACAGAGCGTCTACCACCAGCTCTCTGTGCCATTTTAGATCGTGCTGGCTCGTCACCATCGACTGAGTATTCAGTAAACTCAACACCCTTACGTTTGAGTAATGCTTTAGCGCGGATACAGAATGGACAACTTTGCCAGGTATAGATTTCGATATTCGGTTGCATAGAAAGTCTTCGCTGATTTATTTTTATTTTACTCGCAATTGCTGTCAACGAAAATCAGACCGCATCCAGCACGCTCTAGCTGGAAGACGAGCTTCTAATAGTTCACGTAAAATTATGTCAACTAGCATCGTGCCTCCGCGCGAAACCGACTATGATACTTACGCATATTTTCAGCCTGAGGCTGAAGTCAGGGGCTATTTGTAGGTAAATCATGGGACTAGTCATTGCTACTGTCAATATGAAAGGCGGTGTCGGTAAAACCACCCTCACCGTTAATTTAGCGGCTTGTCTGGCGAAGCTGCACGGCAAACGGGTACTGGTGGTAGATCTCGATACCCAAATCAGTGCGACGCTGAGTATGGTTACACCTCAAGACTTTGCCAGAATTCGGCGGGAGAAAAAGACAGTTAGTTATTCGATCGCGAAAGTCCTCAAACCGAGCAATCGCTACAAATTTGAAACCAGAGATTTAATTACGCCAGATGTCTGTTGGGTCAAAGGATTGGACTTATTGGCTGGGGATATCGATATTTATGATGAGTATTTAGTTTCTGAAAAGCTGCATGAAGAGGCAAGTAGCAATCCCGATTTAGATTTTATCGATGCTTGGAATGGCTTTGAAGGTGCATTGATTAAGGATATCTTAGCTCCCGTAATCGATGAATATGATTTTATTATTCTCGATTGCGCTCCCGGTTACAATCTGTTGACTCGCAGCGGCATTATGGCAAGTCAGTTTTATATCATGCCCGCTCGCCCCGAACCGCTATCTTTGGTGGGGATGCAATTACTAGAACGGCGAATTGCCAAGCTGCGCGAAGCCCACGAACAGGATAAAAACTGCTTGGAAAGTAGTTTGCTAGGGATCGTATTTATTTTGTCGGGGAGTTCGTTATTTGCGCGGTATTACGATCGGGTAATGGAAAGAGTCGCTCAAGATTTCAAGGAAAATCAAATCTTCCAAACTCGCATCCCGATGGATGTTAATGTTGCTAAAGCGATCGATAGTTTTCAGCCCGTCGTCCTCGACAATCCTAGCTCCGCTGGGTCTAAAGCTTTTGCCAAGCTCAGCCAGGAATTATTAACTAAAGTACAACAGTTGAGTGGTAGTTAATTAGCGATCGGGTGTGCGGATAAAGATGTTGATTATTTCATGCGTTGACGTTCTTTGATAATGTGAAAGATCGACGGAGCGAGTGAGATAAATGTAATCAGGAGGAC
>CBDFFH010000035.1:0-77892 GCA_965246715.1 Chamaesiphon sp.
GACTCTGGGCATGAATGGCAATCGATCGGTCCCGATCTCCGTGCCCCTCGTTTTATCGCGTAATGGTAACGCAATTACCCTCAGTACCAAACTCTATCACCAAGGAATTCACAACCTTCAAACGCTCAAAGCCACAATTAGCCATAGCGAACAACAGATTACGCTAGGAATCGTGCATGAATGCTCGATGCATAACCTGATGCTGCGATACTGGCTGGCATCTGGCGGCATCGACCCTGACACCGATCTCAAGCTCGTCGTTATTCCCCCCCAGGAAATGGTCGCGGCAATGAAATCCGGATCGATCGACGGCTTCTGTGTCGGGGAACCTTGGAATACCCAAGCAGTGCGAGAAGGCGTTGGCTTTGTCATTGCTACCGACCTAGATATTTGGGCGGGCAACCCCGAAAAAGTCCTCGGATTTACCGATGCCTGGGTACAACAGCACCCAAATACCCATATGGCGATCGTCCAAGCCATCCTCGAAGCCTGTGAATATTGCGATGAACCCCGCCACCGGAAAGAGATTGTCAATCTCCTCTCCAAACACCTGAATCTACCCCCGCAATACCTCCAACCCGCCCTGATCGGGCCATTCGATCGCGGTGGCGATCGCGAACCCGAAACCCTCCCCCGCTACCACCAATTTCACGTCGAAAACGCCAACTGTCCCCGCCGGATCGAGGGACTATGGATTCTCACCCAGCTCGCGCGGTGGGGCATCGCGCCCTTCCCCAAAAATCGGGTCGAAATCCTCGATCGGGTGCGGCGGGTAGACCACTTTATTACCGCTTGCGAACGCCTTGGCTACGTCGGCATCGAACCCGATCGCGATCCCTTCCAACTCTTTGACGGACAAGTATTCAACCCCGATACCCCCCTCGCATACCTCACCAATCAACCAATCCGCCGCCGGATTGAAGTTAAGGAGATCGAACTCGATTGAGTGGGACGGGCAGGATTTGGGTGAAATCTCGATGACAACTTACTTCGATCTCCTCAAACTGCCTCAACAGATCCCAATATTTCTCGGTGAAGAACTACTAGCGACTGAAGTCGCCGCTGGTGACGCAAAGTCCGCCTACGCGGACTGATTAACAGTTCTGGTCAAGAACATTGGTTCTGTGCCAGCAACGTTAACTAGTTTTTAGATCGATCGAGAAGTATTACCACAGATCCTTGTCACTGGCTAGTGAAAACAATCCACAATCCACAATCCCATGCCCACAATCTCCCCCTTTCTGACGATCGATCGAGTTACCAAAGTCTATCCCACCGCCCGAGGTCCTGCCACCATTCTCGATGGGATCGATCTCACCGTCGCTGAGGGTGAATTTATCTGTCTGATCGGACACTCCGGCTGCGGTAAATCTACCCTACTCAACATGGTATCCGGCTTCAATACTCCCACCAGCGGTAGCGTCAAGCTCCAAGACAGGCTGATTACCGAACCCGGCCCCGATCGGATGATGGTGTTCCAAAACTATTGTTTGCTGCCTTGCTCACTGCCTATGACAATATTTATTTGGCGGTGGATTCTGTCTATCCCTCCCACACCGAGGTGCAAAAGAAAGAAATCGTCCGCGAACACTTGGAGATGGTCGGACTGACCGAATCCGCCAATAAAAAGCCGACACAGCTTTCTGGGGGTATGAAACAACGCGTCGCGATCGCCCGTGCTCTAGCAATCAAACCTCAAGTCCTAATTCTCGACGAACCATTTGGCGCACTGGATGCCATTACCAAGGAGGAATTACAAGACGAACTCCTCGCAATTTGGCGCGAACATCGCGTCACCGTGCTGATGATTACTCACGATATCGATGAGGCATTATATCTGGCCGATCGATTGGTGATGATGACCAATGGCCCTGCGGCTAAAATTGGTGAAGTGCTCGATATCCCCTTCGATCGTCCGCGCAATCGCGAGAAAATTATGGATAGTGAAACCTATATCGACTTACGTAATTACGCGCTCGATTTTCTATTCAATCGTTATGCACATTTGGAATAACCGATCGGTGAGAGCGCAACTGGTAAAAACATTCAAAAAGACAGCATAACGTCATAGAGGTAATACTTTCTCTGCCTATCTGTGTAGATTTCGATCTCATAGTGGCGACGACAATTACCTCTAGATTAAAATTAGAGGATGGTCAAAATTCTCGCGATCGATCGCCATCCCATTCATCAAATTCCTTTTCAATGTGCCAGCTTAGGTAAGCGAGGTGTCACTAATTTAACCTTACCAATTTATCTTGGGACGGTCGATCGATTGCCGTCAAATCTTGGTGCGATTGTCGTCACTAGCGATCTTCAAGGTATCGATCCAGCAACCAATCAGTTGATGGGGCATCGCGTCGCTGCAGAATTAGAAGCATTGAGCGATGGTCTCGATGGCCTTCCCAATTCGCTCCAAACTGGGGTAATTTTGGCTGGCGACCTTTATGCAACATTGACACGTCGAGGTGGCTTAGGAGACGTGCGATCGATCTGGCAAGATTTTCAGCGGCGCTTTCGATGGGTGGCTGGTGTGGCAGGCAATCATGACAGTTTTGGGAAGACTCCAGCCGAGTTTGATGAATTTAACAACATCGCTAATCTTTACCATCTTGACGGTCGCAGCGTCCGAGTTGACGAACTCGATCTAGCAGGTATTTCGGGCTTGATTAGCAACAAACAAAAACAATTTTGCCGTCCGCAAAATGCTTATCAAAAGTTAATTAGGGAATTATTAGATCGATCGCCTGATATCTTGATTTTACATGAAGGCCCTAGTGCTTTAGAGCAAAATCTCCGGGGGAATGACTCGATCCGCGCTGAATTAATCGATCGACCATCGCTCCTAACTATTTGTGGTCATGTCTATTGGAAAGACCCCGTAGCCAATCTACCGCAAGGCGGTCAGGTCTTAAATGTTGATAGCCGCGTGGTGATTTTAGTTGCAGCTAGTTAACTCTCTTCTGCCACTTTCCGGGTTTCGGTACCGAGCTATTAATTATATAAATCGAGTATAAACCAAGATGCAACGTTTAGAAGTAGAACCACGTACTATCTTAATCGGCTTAGCAGGTAGCCACGGCTACGGTTTGAGTCGTCCCGAATCAGACTATGACTACCGAGGCGTATTTATTGCCCCCAAGAAATACTACTTAGGCTTCGATAAAGTCGAGCAAAAAGAGGCTGGCTGGGATAGCGAACCAGGAATATTTGATTTCCTCAACGGACAGAAAGACACCGTAATTTACGAACTCAAGAAATTTATCCAACTATTAGCTGGAGCCAACCCCAATATCCTCGAGCTGCTGTGGCTCAAGCAGTATCCCGTCAAAACCGAAGTCGGCGAATATTTGATTCAACACCGTCAAATGTTCTTGAGCAAGCGAGTCAAACATACTTATTCCGGCTACGCATTTGCACAGATCAAAAAAATCGAATCGCATCGAAAATGGTTGCTAAATCCACCCCAGGAAAAACCCACGCCTGAAAAGTTTGGACTAGCAGCAGAACGTCCATTAAATAAGGAAGAATTAAATGCTTTCCTCGAATATTTATATGCGCTAGTGCGCAGTAAAATTGAGTATTTAGCTGAGGCTGAAGAACTGCATCAATTATTGACTGGCGATATCGATTATAAGGGACTATTAAAACAACACAACCTTACCGATGAGGTATTGGAATACACCCAGAATCTCACGAATAGTCGTGGCGACTTTATCAAATTACTCCAAAAAAGCCAACACTATCAAAATGCCTTGCGTGAATGGAATGCTTACCAATCTTGGCAAACAAATCGCAATCCTACCCGTGCGGGGATGGAACAAAAATCAGGCTTCGATCTCAAACATGCGATGCACTGCATCCGGTTGTTACGCAGCGGCTTAGAGATTTTGCAAACTGGGGAAGTTTGTGTCGATCGCAATGACGCTGGCGATGCTGATGAGTTAAAAGCCATCATTCATGGTGACTTAACTTACGAGCAAGTGACTAAATTATCCGATAGTTTGGTCGCCGAACTCGATCGAGCTTACGATCTTTCCACCCTCCCCCACCACCCCGATTTACCAGCCATCAATCAACTGTGTATCGAATTAGTCGAACAACAAGGTTGGTAAATATCGATATATTGTAATTTTGGAATAATTAATGCTGACAATTCGCCCCACACAAGAAAAAGATATCGATGCTATTTTTGAGCTGATTTTGGGCTTGGCAAAATACGAGCAGCTAATCGATAAGGTGACTGGATCTCCAGATTTACTTCGATCGCATTTATTTGGCGATAAACCCTATGCAGAAGCAATCGTCGCCGAACTAGCAGATCGCGTAATTGGCTATGCCCTATTCTTCCATACCTACTCGACGTTCCTCACCCAACCCGGACTCTATCTCGAAGATGTGTTCGTTTCGCCTGAATATCGCCGTCAGGGAGTGGGAACAGCGTTGATTGCCTCTGTTGCCAAGATTGCATTCGATCGGGGTTGTGGGCGGTTAGAGTGGTCGGTGTTGGAGTGGAATCAAAACGCGATCGAGTTTTATCAAAGCTTGGGGGCGACTGTTTTACCAGAATGGCGGATTTGTCGGATGACTGTGGATACACTGGCACAGATTGCCCACAAGTCTCCAGTCGAGTAACGAAATTATTGCCAAACTCAAGGAAATATGACTAAATCCGAACTGTAGCTTGAAATACATTTGCCAATTAGCCGATAATACGAACGTAGGAGCACGATCTAGAGGGGTAAGTATTTTATGCTAACAATCTGGGTAAACGAACAGCTAGATCCGGGCGGTTTGATGTATTCCTGCATCGCATCTTGCAGCGAAGAACTAGCTAAAGAATGTCATGAATCTTTTAAAGAAAATTTGACCGCCGAGCAAAAACAGCTCGGTTGGATTGCCAGGCTGCGGACGGTGACGGATTGGGAGCAGGTGCCAGTGAATTCGTTGAATCTGGGATAGTGAGTAGTGAACAGTGAACAGTGAGCAGTCAATTGAAAAACCGACTACTTTATCTAGTAAAGTGGTCGGTTTTTCAATTGACTGCGACAAAGTACAGAGTCCCTAGCTAACGTGAGTTCGGGATAAGAAATGCCTGGAGACTGGAAGTCTCGGCTCATGATGCAAAGTCCGCGTAGGCGGACTTTGTAATACTAGCCCCGATTTCAATCGGCGGCGGGACTCGAAATAATCAAATATCCTTAACCCGAACTCACGTTAGCTAACTGTTAGTTGTTCGCTGTTCACTGTCCCAAATTACTCAGTTTTCGTATCGCGCAGGCTGCTGATGTTAACTTCGATCGATGGCCCCATCGTAGCGGAGACGTACATCGTGCGCCAGAAGCGACCTTTAGCACCAGCAGGACGGTTACGATCGATGCTCTCTTGGAACGCCTTGAGATTGAGTAACAAGTCTTCTGGTTCAAAGTTAGCCTTCCCGAACAGGATGTGGACGATCCCAGATCGATCGGCACGATACTCTAGTTTACCAGCCTTGAACTCGGCGATCGCCGCACCCAAGTCGGTGGCAACAGTACCAGCCTTGGGAGAGGGCATCAAACCGCGTGGGCCGAGGACTTTACCTAGTTTAGCGATTTGGGGCATCATGTCGGGAGTGGCGATGAGGAGGTCGAAATCCATCATCCCGCCTTGGATTTCGGCGATCAATTCTTCCGAACCGGACATATCAGCACCAGCAGCAGCAGCTTCAGCTACTTTTTCACCACGAGCGATGACGGCAATCCGGATGGTTTGTCCGGTACCTTTGGGTAAAGCTACGGTCGTCCGTAATTGTTGGTCGGTATACTTAGGGTCGATTCCTAAGCGGACGTGAACTTCAGCGGATTCAGCAAATTTAGCAGTCGCAGTTTCTTTGAGCAGCGTTAATGCTTCGAGTGGCTCGTAAGCGCGGGCTTCGATCTTTTTAGCTAATTCTTGATAGCGACGGGAATACTTTTTGGTCATGATTGCTCCTGGGGTAACTGGCGAGGTCTAACCTCTCCCCCAAATAAAGGTGGATAAAAAACTAGTCAACGATCGCAACGCCCATGTTTTTGGCTGTGCCAGCAACGATTTTCATCGCTGCATCAATGTCGTTGGCATTGAGGTCGGGTAATTTGATTTGGGCGATTTCTTGCAATTGCGCCGTGGTAATTTGACCGACTTTTTTCTTGTTAGGTTCGTTGGAACCTGTTTCGATTTTAGCGGCTTTTTTGATCAAGACCGAAGCGGGGGGAGTCTTCAGCACGAAGGTAAAACTGCGATCTTCAAAGATCGAAATTTCAACAGGGATGACCGTTCCGGTTTGCTCGGCAGTTTTGGCATTATATTCTTTGCAGAATGCCATGATGTTCACACCATGTTGACCCAAGGCAGGGCCGACTGGAGGTGCGGGGTTAGCTTTACCAGCATTTAGTGCTAGCTTGACGATTGCGACTACTTTCTTTGCCATTAGATGTGTGTATTTTAGCCCTGTTTCTGGACTTGGTTAAATTCGAGTTCGACGGGTGTATCTCTACCAAAGATAGAGAGTAAGGCTTTGAGCTTGCTCCGTTCGGGGCTAACTTCAACGACCTCACCTGCAAAGTCCTTAAAGGGACCAGACAGAACTACTATTTTATCGCCTTCGGTCAGATCTGTCTTCACTACTGGCTCTTGTTCGAGCGCTTGTTTGAAAATTCGATCTGCTTCACCGCGCGATAGCGGTAAAGGCTTGACGTGTCCGCGTCCGCGTCCGTAGCCGCGTTTTTGCTCGGAACCGACGAAATTAATCACGTTGGGGGTATTTTTGACTACCTGCCATGCATCATCATCCATCGACATGCTCACTAGGACATAGCCGGGAAAAACTTTTTCTTCGGCGGGTGTCTTGGTGCCATCTTTTTTGAGCCGGATGGTTGGCGTTTGGGGAATCTCGATTTGGTAGATCCGTTCGCCCATCCCAAACGAGTGAATCCGTTGGGTCAAGTCGATTTTTACCCGATTTTCACAGCCAGATGCGACTTGGACTGCATACCAGCGAGCTGGTTCCTTGGCTGCTTTCGTACGACCTTCTTGCTCTTCGAGATCGTCATCTTCTGATTCATCTGAGAGATAACTCATACAAACACCTTACTAGCCGCCCAACTAAAGAGGTTATTGACCAAATAAATGACCGTAGCTGATAAAGATACCATCGCAATTACAGCTAATGATTCGCTAATCAATTGCTGACGACTGGGCCAGATTACTTTGGTTAGCTCGGCTTTGCTGTCTTGGACGAGTTGAACTGGATTAAAGCCAGATCCTGAGTCGGCAATTGTGCCGCTGGTTTTAAGTGATTCGGTTTTTTTGACCATTAGCTCCGGCTCCCCTGTACACAATGGAGTATGAGGTTTGCATTTTTAGATGTACAAATTACCAGTTTACCTGAAATGTTTCGCCCTTGCTTGTGGAAACTTTAACATCAGCGTACTTGCCAAAAGTGATGTCGATCGCTGTCGATGAGACCATCGCTAGCAACTTAACAATCGATCGCAACTAATTATCAATTTTTGCAGATTTCTTGTCGATCGGGCGATCCCCCGATTTTTGGCTTGGTTGCTGACTTGTAGTATTTGTCTGTACGTAAATCCACGGACTTGCAAAAAGCCACCGAAAATTAATTCCGTAGATCGACGCTGTTGGCGATCGGGTCGCATGAAGAACAATGTAGCAGTGGAGAGAAACAAGTGGAGAAATCCACACCTCAAACGCCCTCTTTCACTGGTTACCTAACTTTCGATCCTTCGCACCGCTCCGATCTGATTATTCCCACATAAATGGTAAATCGATCGTTCACCCCGCATCTATCTAAAACATAAGGTTCTTTAAACGATGGCTACTCAGGCTTCCGCTCATTCCGAATCGATGTCCTTATTGATTGATTATTATCAGCAGCCTAGCGTTAAAGTCCGAAATAAGTTAGTTTTACTCAATGCTGGTCTGGTCAGACAGATCGCTCATCGCATCGGTCGTCAATGTGCGGAACCATATCAAGATTTGGAACAAATCGGTTATTTAGGCTTGATTCGGGCGATCGAACGTTTTAATCCCTACCAAGGTTGTGCGTTTAGCTCGTTTGCTGTGCCATACATTAGAGGCGAAGTCCTCCATTTCCTCCGCGACAAGAGCAGCGTCTTGAAAATTCCTCGTCGCTGGCAAGAACTCCAGAAAGAAGGCGAGAAAGTCCGCCAACAACTGACAGCTAAATTAGGTAGAAAACCTCGCGATGAAGAAATCGCTGGCGTGCTGAACGTTTCTGTCAGCGAATGGCGTGAGACTCAAGCCGCCGAGCACAATCGCCAAGCACTCAGCTTAGATGCTACCGTCGGACAAATGTTAGATTGCCCAGTAACGTTGGGCGATAGTTTGCCCGATACTAGAGAACAACAGCGCCAATATATCGAAGAAGAACGGCAACAACTCGAAGGTGCGATCTCCGAACTCGAAGTCAAGACCAAACAAGCGATCGAATTTGTCTATATCAAAGGTCTCCCCCGTAAGGAAGCAGCCAAACGTATCGGTGTCAGCCCCATGACCGTTACCCGCCACCTCCAACGCGGTGTCAAACAATTATCTACGCTGCTACATCCTGAAGAAGAAATCGCGATGAGCTAAGGCACTTGAGACACTTGACGACTAAATACGGTGTCGCGGCTACATTATCAAATTCAGGAACTTAAACTAAAAGTGAGGAGCATTCCTCACTTTTTTGTTGGATAGCCTCAGTTCGGGTTAAGAATATTTACTTCGATCGATGATTACTAGCTTCGTTTCTGCACCGCCCTCAAATAAATTTGGGGCTAATAGCAAAAGTTCGTTAAAACGAACTAATAAATTTGGTAGTTCTCTGAAGAGAACTTGAGCTATTAGCCCGTTGGCGTAGCCTCTCCGTTAGGAGACACTTCTAGTTCAGGGCGGTGCTAGATCGGAGCAAATCAATTTTCCTTATCCCGAACTGAGGTTATTTACTTCGATCGATGTCTCCAAATTACGCGATCGATCTTGTTTGGTGGGAAATTGAAGAGCCACCAGATCGAGTCAAGAATTTATCCCCAGCTTGTGCGTTGTCAGATGCAATGTCAATTACTGGAATATTTGCTAATCAAACCTAGCTGAAGTAAAAATTTGAGTCTATAATATCATGAAAGAAGAAATAATTACATGGGAATGGAGTCCACTCGTTTCGATTGGATCTTTGAAATTTGGTGAATCTATAGATCCCGTTATTTCTAAATTCGATCTATACAAATTAGATAAACCATTTGAAGAAGCTGATTGGGATTCCTATGAATTTCCAAATCGTGACAAAAGAGTATACGCCGAAGATGGCCATATTACTATTATTGGCTGCTTTGATGACCTTTATTATGAAGGAAAAGATTTATTTGGTTTGACACTGGATGAAATTAGGTCTCTTCTTGGAGAAGAAGACGAGATTGGAGAAACCGTATTATTTGATTTTGAAGATGGTGAATATGATAAAACTCCTGTGGAGTTTTATAAATATGGCTTGCAAATTTGGCTTAGAGATGGAATGGTTGAAAGTGCAATGATTTCAGGAGCGATTGATGAATAAAAAGACATATTTAGATGTTGTTTTATAGAATGGCAGTGCCTAGCATGTTCATTTTGACACCCTAGACAGGGCAAGGGTTCATGCAGTTTTGTAGGGTGGGCATTGCCCACAGACTCATACTAGGTTTCACCCTCAAATTTTCCAATTACTCGATCGAGATCGATATTATACTCGAGCGTTATTATCCAAGTAGAACGCTAAGATCGTGGACGATCGTGAGTCTGAGTAATTTCACGATCGAACATTGTAGATATATTTAATTCGATCGCCCTTTTTATGGTGAGGAGTAGAGTCGATCGATCGCACCATCGGGCTGCTTTATGTTAGAGCCGATTTTATCAACTATCGAGCGACTATTCACTACTCTTTGGCGACACCCAGAATCGATAGACCAGATATAAAATTGTTGCTAAAATCGAGAGCGTAATCAACGAAGTAACGAGTTGAAAAACTGTTTTGATCAGCGTCAGGCTCAATAATCCACCAGCCGCGATCGCCAGCAGCTTACCGCTAGAAGGAATATCATTAAACCAAGCAACAAATTGCTGGTAGCTGTGCTTGATGGCATCCATCCCCAAGCCAGCCGCATCCACATCGATTTCATTGAGCGGCTCGGTAGTAGCTGAAGATCGATCGAGGTCGATTTTCAGCTCTCGCAAGCGTTGTTGCCAATTTCTAGGGTCTGGGAAAGCCATCTAAATTATGAATTTTGAATTATGAGTTATAAAGTACTATTCGCTAGCCACTAGCCACTAATCACTAATCACTTCAACTGCGACGATATCGATCGTATCTGGAGGAGTCTCGCGAAGTAATTGACCTCGATCGACTTTGAGTACTTCACCACAGTTAGTACATTGAACCTCACTGCCATTGACTCCTTGAATGGGGTAATTGCAAACCGGACAATCAGCTTGGACGATACTGCGACGCAACCACCAGAAAAATCCCAAAAACCCGACTACTGGGGTAACGACTGCCAATCCAATAATAACCAGTGCTGACTTAACCAACCAGCCTAATCCTAGACTACCCAACAGCAGACAGATTGCGACAATGGTCAACCAAGATTGGAATCCTGGCAGATTGACTTGAAATAGATTTGGGCTGTTGTTATTCACTCAGGGTAGCTCCATACGACTGGAAGCCTCGGTTGTTTCCGATTGAGGGCTGCTTTCCAATCTTTAGTTTATCAGGAATCTTCTATGGTCGTGAGGATATTTGAGTGTTGGTTTCCTCACTGAGGAGATGAGGCGTTAGATGTTAGATGGTTCTAACGCCGAGCTGTTGGCTCGAAGGCCGCGATCTGACGAATGACTAGACAGAGTTTGAGCGTGTAGGTAATAATGTATTTGGCAGTAGCAACTATTTAGCTACAAGTCGTAAATAATTACTAGCCACCATCAGAATCAAGGACAGTCGATCGAGCAAAGGGTATCGAACGAGGACGTGAGAATACGATGCAGCCAGGATATTTGCTTCGCAATCGCTATTCTATTCAAAAACCGCTCGCGTCGGGTTATTTTGGCGACACATATCTAGCGATCGATCGGGACTATTACGGTCAGCGGTTTGTAGTTGTCAAACATCTCAAACCCCAAAGTAAAGCGCCAGCGGTACTAGAAATAGCCAGACGCTTATTCGAGACGGAAGCCATGGCGTTGCGACGATTGGGGGATAAAACCGATCGCATTCCCCAACTTCATGCTTACTTTGAAGAGCTAGATGAGTTTTATTTAGTCCAAGAATTTATCTCGGGGCAAACCCTCTCCCAAGAATTAGTCGGTGGCAGATTATCGACGAACGCGACCATCCAAATCCTGCATGAGATTCTGACAGGATTGAGTTTCGTTCATGCTGAAAATATAATTCACCGGGATCTCAAGCCAGATAATATCATCCGCCGATCGAGCGATCGCGCCCTCGTGCTAATCGACTTCGGTGCTGTCAAAGAAGTGCGTCAAGCCACGCTCACGCGCCCCAATCCGAAAACGATGGCATCAATTGGCTTTGGGACCGAAGGCTATATGCCCAGCGAGCAAGCTATGGGCTTTCCCAAACCAGCTAGCGATATCTATGCTGTCGGGGCAATCGGGATCGAGTGTTTGACTGGCAGAGAGCCGCATCAGTTATTCGATGAGGAGGCGCTGGAGTTCCGATGGCAACATCTTTATCGCGTCAGCGATCCCAAAATCGATCAGCGGATCGATCCTTTAGCTAGGGTTTTAACAAAGATGCTGCGGCAACGCTATCTCGATCGCTATGCCAATGCTACTGAAGCCTTACAAGCGCTCGATCTGTTGTTACAGCCATCACCACCAGAAGCATTAACTTCGCTGGTATCAAGCCGAGGCAGGCTCAAACCGATCGATCGATCGGCGTTTTTGAAATTGATAGGACTGGGTGGATTTGGGGCGATTAGTCTGTTTGTGCTGCCCCGGATTTTCCAGTATCCCGAGAACAAAGCCACTACACCGAAAATCGGTTCGGGAACGATGGCTAAACCGACAACAATTCAGTTTACATCGGTAAAATTGAACGATCGGGGCGACATTATCGATATCCCTAATGCGAGAGCACAGGTGTTTCAAGCAGAATTGGGTAATGGGATTTTTTTGACCACCGTCGAAATTCCGGCTGGTGAATTTATGATGGGTGCGCCACCGGGGGAAGCGGGTCGCATGGCACAGGAGCAGCCACAGCATCTGGTTAAAGTACCGAGGTTTTATCTGGGTCAAACGCAAGTAACTCAGGCTCAATGGGCGGCACTCTTTCCCGGTACGCCAGTAGGTGCTAGAGGCAACGATCGATTGCCAGTACATAGTATCAATTGGCTGGATGCGATCGCTTTTTGCCAACTGCTCAGTCAAAAAACCGGACATCAATATCGTCTGCCTACCGAAGCCGAATGGGAGTACGCCTGTCGGGGCAATACCACAAGTCCATTTACTTATGGGGATACAATTATTACCTCAGTGGCAAATTACAATGGCGAACATCCTTACGGACAAGCACCAAAAGGAGAATTTCGCCAACAGGTGACTCCAGTTGCTAAATTTCCGCCCAATCTATTTGGGTTGTACGACATGCATGGCAATGTCTGGGAATGGTGTCTGGATGAATGGTTTGAGAATTATCAGGGTGCGCCCACTGATGGTAGCGCTAGGGGAGATATCGATCTTCGCAATGGCGATAGACTGCGAGTAGTGCGCGGGGGATCGTGGTTTTCTCACGGACAAATTTGTCGTGCGGCTAGTCGGACGGGGTTGTTTGGATTGTTTCGTCACGATAATTATGGGTTGCGGGTTGTGTGCGAACCGATGGTTCCTGAAACTGTTAATTATTCGACCACTGGCAAATAGCGGTAAATATTCATAATTGTTGATAACCGATCGAGCTTAGCTCTCGCTCAATCTAGTTGCTTCTATTGAATCCATAGACAAATTAAATAGGTGAACTGTAAATAGGCTATTTTATTTCTATGATAATCATAGAAAACTACAATGTATAAGTAAAAATTACTGTGAATATCGCACATGGATATGCCCACGATCTATCTTTTATTTTAGTTTTAGACTAATCTGATAAAAAGATGAATTGCAAGCATTAATTATTACAATTAGATTTTAAATTCATGGATCATTTCTTCCTCCATAACATCTGGTTGATTCAATGCTACCCATTGATTGGTGCTGTTCTGGCAATTCTGTTGTCGTTGGCATCGGGACAAGTAGGCACTAGGCCTGCTGGCTACCTCAATATTTTGATGGCTGGGGTTGCGTTTGTTCATGCTGTTTTAGCACTAGCAATAGGTTGGGAATTACCAGCTCAAGAAATTAGTTATAGCTGGCTGCACACCAATACTTTAGATATCAATTTTCCGATCGCGATTTCGACAATTACGCTGACTGCGGTAGCGGTAGTTACGGGTATCAATGTGATTTCGCAAATCTATGCAGTTGGTTATCTAGAGACGGATTGGGGCTGGGCGCGATTCTTTTCACTGATGAATTGTTTCGGGGCGGGAATTTGCGGTTTGGTACTTTCAAATTCCCTGTTCTTTAGTTATGTATTCCTCGAATTGCTGACCTTAGCGACCTATTTATTGGTGGGATTTTGGTTCGCCCAACCGCTGGTAATTACTGGAGCGCGCGATGCCTTCTGGACGAAGCGGGTCGGCGATATCATCCTGTTAATGGGCGTAATTGCCGTGTATCCCCTCGCAGGGACGTGGAATTTTACTGAATTAGCTACGTGGTCGCAAACAGCAAGTCTAGACCCTTCAGTAGCCACCTTGTTGGGTTTAGCTCTGATTGCGGGGCCATTGGGTAAATGTGCCCAAATTCCCTTCCAATCATGGCTGGATGAAGCAATGGAGGCACCAGTTCCCGCGACGGTATTGCGGAATGCGGTAGTTGTCGGCGCGGGAGCATTTGTACTGGTGAAATTGGCTCCGGTCATTTCGCTTTCCCCGATTGTTTTAAATTCATTGGTGATTTTAGGAGTCGGTACATCGATTTGTTGTTCGCTAATCGCGATCGCGCAAATCGATATCAAACGGGTAATTTCCTATGCTTTGAGTGCTTATATCGGTTTGGTATTTATTGCCGTTGGTACGCAAAATCTGGATTCTGCTCAATTTATTTTATTCAATGAATCCTTTGGGATGGCATTGTTATATATGAGTGCGGGTTCGATTATTTGGACGAATATCACTCAAGATCTGACTCAACTAGGTGGCTTATGGGCGACTCGTCCACTAACGGCGTTATCGATGTTAGTCGCGATCGGTTCTTTTATCGCACTACCACCATTAGGTGGTTTTTGGGGTTTTCTCCAATTAATCCAAAGTTTATGGGTAGAACAACCTTGGTTGGTAGGCGTAATTCTGATCGTTAATGCCTTGACGGCATTTAGTTTGACGCGATTATTTTGTCGAATCTTTTTGGGAACACCGCAACCGATGGCGCAAAGATCGCCAGAGCCGTTTTGGTTGATTAGTTTGCCCGTAATTTCTTTGGCGGCGCTGATCTGTCATATTCCGATAATTTTGTGGCGAGCGGGTGCGCTGATAGACTCGATCGATTTGGATCTCCAATTGGCTCCGTTGTTATTATGGTCTAGTGTCTTGGGTATTGGATCGAGTGGTCTGATTTATGGCATCGATACGATTGCTAAGCCGATTAAATTACCCGTTCCATTGGTGCAAAACTTTTTTGCTTACGATTTTTATATTCAACGATTTTATCAATTAACGATCGTGTTATTGGTCGCAATTAGTGCGCGGGTTATTAATTGGTTCGATCGATATATTGTCGATGGATTGGTAAATTTGGTAGGGATCGGGACGTTGTTTAGCGGTCAGGCTTTGAAATATACGACTTCGGGACAGTCTCAGCTGTATATATTGTTGGGGTTCTCTGGGGTGGTGTTGTTGGGGTTATTAATGGGGTTATTGGTGTAATCGAGTCTTTTTTTAACGCAAAGTTCGCAAAGAAGGCGCGAAGGGCGCGGAGGAATTTGTAGTAGGTATTCGGTGTTTGTCTAGGAGAATTTTGAGATGATGTTGAGTTCGATCGTGTTATTACCTGTATTAGGAGCAATTTTAATTGGAATTTTACCGAATTTTAGTCGCTCGATCGCGTTGATAGTTTCGGGGTTGGGTTTGTTAATATCGATCGCGGTGGCGGTGGGGTTTAATTATCAAGTTGGTGGGTTACAATTTGTCGAGTATTTTACTTGGATCGAGCCGCTGGGTTTGGATTATCATTTAGGAATCGACGGGCTATCTTTACCATTGGTAATTCTCAATGCGTTGTTAGTTGTATTATCGGTACAAGCTACGCCCAAAGATGTCGATCGACCGAGATTATTTCATTCGTTACTGTTGTTAGTCAGTGCGGCAGTTATGGGTGCTTTTTTAGCACAGAACTTACTATTATTCTTCCTGTTCTACGAACTAGAACTAATTCCGCTCTATCTATTAATTGCCATCTGGGGTGGCGAAAAACGTGGTTATGCAGCGACTAAATTTCTAATCTATCAAGCTTTGTCAGGACTGATCTTACTTGCTGGCTTCTTAAGTTGGGCGTGGTTTACAAAAACTGGCAATTTTAACTATGAGGTGTTAGCGGCTACGCGCTTACCAGCTAATTTACAACTGTTACTCGTCAGCGTTATTCTCTTGGGTTTTGGTATTAAGATGCCCCTGGTACCCTTCCATACTTGGCTCCCCGATGCTTATGTTGAAGCTTCGACACCGATCTCGATGCTATTGGGTGGAATCATCTCTAAATTAGGTGCTTACGGTTTACTTCGCTTTGCCTTCGGTTTATTTCCCGATGTCTGGGCGATTGTTGCCCCTTGGCTCGCGGTGATTGCGGTAATTACTGCCGTCTATGGTAGCCTAATCGCGATCGCGCAAACGGATATCAAAAAAACGATCGCGTATAGTTCAGTCGCCCACTTGAGTTATGTTTTGCTCGCCGCCGCCGCTGGTACTTCATTGAGTATCTTAGGTGCCGTCTGTCAGATGGTAGCGCATGGTTTAATTCTCGCGCTGATGTTCAACCTTGTCGGCATTATCGAAGCCAAGACAGGTACACGAGACATTAACAAACTCCAGGGTTTACTCAACCCCAAACGCGGCTTACCGTTTACAGGTGGCGTTCTGATTTTAGCGATGATGGCGAGTGCTGGGATTCCGGGAATGGTAGGTTTCATCGGTGAATTTCTCTCTTTTCAAGGCAGTTATAGCGTCTTTCCGCTCGCCACCCTCATCTGCATCGCCAGCACTGGACTCACCTCCGTCTACTTCGTCATCATTATCAATCGCACCCTGTTCGGTAAACTGCCAAATCTTACCTATTTACCTAAAGTTCTAGATTACGAACGAATTCCCGCGATCGTACTTACTGCTCTGATTATCTTACTGGGCATTCAACCAAATTGGCTGATTGGGCTAGTGGGGAATGGCTGAACCCACCCCACCGCTACGCGGCACCCCTCCGAGGAGGGGACTTAACCGCCTACAAATAACCTCTTTGCGTCCTCTGCACCTTCTCCGCGTCCTTTGCGTTAAAAAACATTATTAAAACCATAGTAAAAGCAACCTATGACAACTGCAACTCCGCCCTCACCCACCAAGCTTCCCCCCTCCACGCATCAATTCGCCGAAATCATCCATCGCCTCGAAGCAGGTGGTGCGATGCTCCCCGACACTCCTGAAAACCTGATGCAAATCATCGGGTTGTACAAAGCTTACGCCGTACCGATGGACTTCTACTGGCGCGATTTGCTCTACATCGCCGAGCGAGTATTTATCAATCCCCTTCCTGCCTTCAAATACTTCCTGCCGCAAGAATACATCGATCTCCCCAACCACTATGCGGGAGATACCGCAGACTTACGCATCTGGCAAAAAGGTGCAGCCTCCGCCCATCCTGAATTACTCGAATTCATGGAAAATGGACGCACGCGCAACATGCCCAAACTCTTCCATCACTTATTGCACGATCGCATTAACATGGAATTTGCAGAAGCCTGTATGCAAGCGATGTACTGGCATCGGGGTATGGGCGGACAATTCGATCCGTACCTAGATACTCCAGAATACAAGCAAAATGCCGATCGAGCGATTAAAGCCTATTTTCAGGGCAATCCGGCGATGTTGGCGCTGTACAAACTTTTCCCCGACATGTTTATCGAGCAGGTGCGCGTCATGTCTTACTATTCCAACTTGGGACTGTTTTGGGAAGTAATGGCTCCGGTATTCTTTGAGATGAGCGACTTGTATGATGAGGGGAAAATTACCTCTGTCCCCGAAGCGATGAATTTCCTCGTCAATGGGATTTTTGCCGTCGCAGGACGACCGATTTATCACCATGTGTATATTCGTGGGGAACTGTTTGAAATCATCCCCAAATCCTGCGGCTTTACCTGGCTATACGAAGCGGCTTTACCTTATGTCGAGGCAGTATTCTATCGTACCGCTCCCTTCCGAGGCACGAAATCTTATAACGCTCAAGCCGAGCAGGTACCTGTCGAGCAAAAAGATTTCCATTATGGGATTTTGTATGCAGATGTAAATCCGGTCGGCAGTGCGGGGATTCCACCGACATTATTAATGGATGATATGTATCATTTCCTCCCCCAATATTTGGTCGATTATTATCAACACCACTGTCGGGGTAAGGATGATATGTTGATTCAATTAGGTGTAAGCTTTCAGCGATCGATGTTTTGTGTCACATCGGCTGTAATTCAAGCGCTCCGCACTGCTCTGCTCTATCCGCTCGACGATACCAACCCCGAACATCTTCAGAAAAACCGCGAATTTTTTGAAGCGCAGATGGACAGGTTCAAACGTCCAGAAGCTTGTTTGCGCGATATTCAAGACCAGGAGTATCGGTAATTATTATGGTGGAATGGATTAATAACTTAATGAGTAGTTTAGGATACTGGGGCATCGGGCTACTGATGTTCTTAGAGAATCTCTTTCCACCCATTCCTTCCGAGCTAATTATGCCATTAGCTGGCTTTACAGTAGCTCAAGGAAAAATGAATTTTGGTTTGGCCGTTCTTGCTGGTACCGTTGGCACGATGGCGGGTACCTACGCCTGGTATTATCTGGGACGATTGGTAAATTATCAGCGGTTACAGACTTGGACGGATCGCTATGGCAAATGGATAAGGGTAACTGCCAAAGATATCGATCGAGTCAATGATTGGTTTAATAAATATGGCACCAAAGCCGTCTTTTTTGGGCGGATGGTACCCGGCATTCGGACGCTGATTTCACTGCCAGCAGGGATGAATCAGATGCCTTTTATCTCTTTTACCATTTATTCGACCATCGGCACTTTTATCTGGACGCTAGCCTTGACTGCGGCAGGATTTCTATTAGGTGATAATTATGCCTCGATCGAACACTACTTAGCCCCGATTTCCAAACTAGTTTTATTTGGGTTAATCGGCTTATTCGGTTATTGGTTATTCAAAAAAATTCGGACAAACAACTAATTCAAGTAAAATTATTATGCCAGATATCGTAGACATCGCAGTAAGCAACGACAACTTTAAAACCCTAGTCGCCGCAGTCCAAGCAGCCGGATTGGTAGATGCCTTAAAGTCCCCAGGGCCATTTACAGTCTTTGCCCCAATTGACGAAGCTTTTGCAAACTTGCCCCCAGGTACGGTGCAAACTCTAGTCCAAAATCCCCCACAATTAGCAAGGATTCTCAAGTTTCACGTAGTTGCGGGAAAATATACTAAAGCCGATCTGGCTAAACTTGGTACTGTTGAATCGCTAGAAGGTTCACCGATCCCAATTAACTGCCAGTCAGCTTTTGAAGTTAAAAACTCTACAGTAATTATGGAAGATATCGAAGCTAGTAATGGAATAATTCATGTTATCGATCGCGTAATCTTAATGGGTTAATCCTGGCTCCGCTCCCCGCTCTTTCATCGGTAAGTCTTCATTGATGGCGATGATTTCTTCCCGCTCGCGCTCGTTAACTCGTTCGAGATAATCGCGAACGATGCTGCCAAATTGCGGATGATAAAAACGATGTAAACTATAATTTGCTGTTGCTGGAAAACCGCGTCGCTTTTTGTGTCTGCCGCCTGCACCCGGATCGAAAATCTTGATGCCATTTTGGATGCCCCATTCGATCGGCGTATAGTAACAAGCATCAAAATGCAGACAGTCCACATCTTCACTACTCCCCCAATAGCGACCATAGAGTCGATCGCCTTTAGTAATACAAAAAGACATGCCTACCGGTGTAGTGGGATCTTCGCCATGTGCTGTGACAAATACCACCCGATGGCGATAGTTATCAGCCAAGCGATCGAAAAAATCTGGAGTGAGATATTTACTTCCCCACCAACCAAATTTGTCGCAAGTATCAGCGTAAAAAGCGTACATCTGCGAAAATAACTCTGGGTTAATGCGATCGCCAGTCACGGTAGTTAACTTCAGCCCGACTTCTTTGACAGCTTTGCGTTCGCGCTTGATATTGCGCCGTTGGTTGGCATTAAATACGCTGAGATAATCATCGAAAGTCTGAAACTCGCGATCTTGCCAAACGTAATTATGATTGATCCAAGTACTATAGCCGCATGCGTTCATTGTCGATTGCCAGGCTGGATCGACATACAAGAAGTGACAGCCAGATAAGCGGTGCAGCTTACAAAAATCATCGATCGCGCGCACCATTAACTCTGTAATCGCCGATTCATCCTCACTCGGAGCGATCAGGAACCGATAACCTTCAGCCGGAGTTACCGGAGCCATCCCCACTAACTTTGGATAGTAGCGAATTCCCATCCGCTGAGCCAGATCTGCCCATTGATTATCGAAAATAAATTCGCCGTAGCTATGCCCCTTTACATATAACGGCGCAGCAGCAACTAGTTCCTGCCCTTGCCACACTGTCAGATGGCTCGGTAACCAGCCTGTCTCTGCCGTCACGCTGCCAGAAATCTCCATGTTATTCAACCACGCCCACTCTAGAAAGGGAGTCTTTAAGGGCATGGCGAGCGCGTCCCAAGCAGCTTGAGGAATCTCGGCTAAATGGTTAATCCAGCGGATAGTATAATTCGATCGGGTCATACAGGGTGGCAATAACTTGGCTACTCCTCTCTATATGTAAACCATTTCGATCGAAATTTGTAGCTAACGAAAAATATCGCTCGATCGGGTCTCAAATAATTTAGATTTCAGCTACAATTTTTGCCAAGCTTGAGCGACAATTTGGGTCAGCCATTGGCGTTGGGCGGAGTCGAGCAGGCTATCGTCAAGGAGGAGTTCGGCGACTACATCATCGAGGGATTTGCCTTGAGCGCGAGAAATGCCGATCGCACCAGCAATTGCAGCAGCGACTAGTTCTTCACTGGGTGGGGAGTCTCTAAGTGCGACCAGCTCTTGATGTGTCGCTGGAATTGGATGATCCATGGTATTTAACTAAAGTTCGGTCTTAAAATTAGGGAATGCGAGCGCCCCGTCCGCGCTCTGGTGAAAAATAGCGAGCGATCCAAAATATTCAGATCCCACTCGATCGATCCCAAGAATTAACATTGAGTTGTAAAATTTATTTAAGGGTTTATGATAAATTCGGCATAGGGGATCGTAGCATGAGACTCGTTCGTGTCAAGAGTTTTTAGATTATTTTTAATGAATTTCCTATGCAAGAACTGTTATATATCGAAATACCTACTCCTGAGATCGATCGAGTGCGATCGTGGTTGCAGACTCAATGGCAGCCACAGGTAGGTACGGCAATTATTACGCCAGCGGGTTTGAGATTACAATTCCCAAAAACTGCTACAGAAGTAACAACTGCCATTCCCGAATTATCAATTTTTGTCTGGTCGCTGCAACGGACTACATATCTCAAAATTTTTCGCTGGGCGGAGCGTGCTATCCCCACAGAAAATCGAATCATCAGTGATTTGACAACACGACTGCGCCAAGAATTCCCACCCACTCATCCCGCACCACCGGAGAGCGATCTGACTCATCAGTCGATTTTTGAGGCGCTTGCGCCGCATTACCCCACGACTGTCAAGTATTTTCAGAAAATGCCCAATGGGGAAGCCGATCTCAATCGCGTTTATTGGTGGGAAAAACGCTGGCGGGAAGGGGTCAAGAATCCTCAGCAACCCAAGCAAGTATTGTTTCGCACAAATGAATCCGAATTACCCGCAGTTCCCACTTCCCAGCCCCAATACGACCTCATCTACATCGGTGGGGCATTAGGAGTCATCCATGCGGCGGTGATGGCAAGGTTGGGCTATAAAGTGTTGCTCCTCGAACGCTTACCCTTCGGGCGGATGAATCGAGAGTGGAATATTTCTCGCGATGAATTTCAACGTTTAATCGATCTAGATTTATTTACGCCAGCTGAGTTTGAAGGAGTCATCGCACGGGAATATATCGATGGGTTTAGTAAGTTTTTTGATGCTTATAATCCGCCCAATTGCAAGGCAAAAGTCTTGTCTACGCCCAAGGTATTGAATATTTGTCTGGACGCTGAGGCGCTATTGCGAGTCTGTGGTGATAAGTTACGCCAAGCCGGAGGCGACATCTGGGATGAGACCGAATTTATCCGCGCGGATATTTCGACGCGCGCAACGGTAATTACTAGCAAGCATTTACCGACAGGCGAAACGCGGATCGTGGCTGGCAGACTCCTCGTAGACGCGATGGGCACGGCTTCGCCGATCGCGTGGCAGTTGAATGGCGTTCATGCTTTTGATAGTGTCTGTCCGACTGTGGGAGCCGCGATCTCGAGTGGTTTCGAGCCAGAAGTCTGGGATGCTAAATATGGGGATGTATTATTCAGTCACGGTGATATCTCGCGGGGCCGCCAACTGATTTGGGAGTTATTTCCAGGTGCTGGCGAAGAGATTACTGTTTATCTATTTCACTATCATCAGGTCGATCCTGAGAATCCAGGTTCGTTACTGGAAATGTATGAAGATTTCTTTACGATTTTGCCAGAATATCGCCGCTGCGACATGGATAAGCTCGTGTGGCGCAAGCCGACTTTTGGTTATATTCCGGGGCAATTTACGGTGACTAGTAGCGATCGTGTCGTAGCATTCGATCGGACGATCGCGATCGGCGATGCGGCTTCACTCCAATCACCCCTAATCTTCACTGGTTTTGGCTCCCTCGTCCGCAATCTGCCGCGCTTGACGCACCTGCTCGATACCGCCCTCAAGCACGATCTGCTCGATGCTGACTCGCTCGATCGCATTCGTGCGTATCAGAGTAATGTGGCCGTAACTTGGCTATTTTCCAAAGGGATGATGGTACCCACGGGGATGCTATTACCCCCAGCAAGAATTAATGCAACCTTGAATACGTTCTTCGGGCTACTCGCCAACGAACCACCAGAAGTTGCCGATACCTTTATCAAAGATCGTACCGATTGGATTACCTTCAATCGCCTCGCGCTCGTCGCTGCCAAGCAAAACCCCGCTTTATTATGGTGGATTTGGAAAATTGCAGGAGCCAAGGATATCTTCCGGTGGTTGGGTAGTTACATCATTTTTGGTCTCAATGCGATCGTCAATTTCTTGTTTAGCCATTGGGTGCCAGCGCTAGCTACCCAAATCCAGCCGTGGTTGGAGGCAAGATCGCCGCGTCTGTGGCTGCGGTTGTTGGCATTTAGTTATAGTCTCAAGGCTGGTACCCAACCACCGACGGCTCCGCCCAGTGCCCAGATTAGCACGAATAATAAACTAGACTTTTTGCCAGAGTCAGGCATCAATCCTCGCCCCCAACCCATCCAGGAAGGTAAGCGCTAAGGGAAAAATCGGTAGAGATATTAACGGTGGAGTGCGCTGCGGATTGGCGATCGATTATTAGACTTCTCTCGAAAGTCAGGGGATAGCGGATAGGGAATAGGGGCTACTATCGATCCAAACAGCGCTGAAAAAGATTGGGTTTTTACTTTCGCCGGAGGTCTATTGTTGCAAACCCAAGGCAGAGTCATCCGCTGACAGCAACGAGAGAATCTGATAGGGACGTTTGCCCCAATACGAGCCTGGGGCAAAGCTGGCTTCCTTGACTCCCGTACTAGTTTGAGCGCCGATAAATTTTTTGGCGCGAACGTCAGTGACAATACCCATGTGGGCTGAAGCCCCCCGCACCGAGGGAAAAATAATCAAGTCGCCGACAAGGGGCGACTTAGTGGGGGAAAAATCTGCATCATTCAGATATTCACTTGCCATCCGATAGTCAAAACCCTCAAAAATCTGACTGTAGACGGCGTACACAAAATGGGAGCAATCGACACCGTTTTTATCTTTGCCGCCGTAACGATAGCGGGTGCCCGCCCACGATTTGGCTTCAGTGGCAACGGATTGAAGATCCTGGGATGTTAACACGCCCTCTTCGCCGACCTCTTCACTAGCACGGGCGGGTAGCACACAACAGCAAAATACTAGGGCACAGAGTAAAATTTTTTGGTACATAAAGATCGATTCTCCAACGGAGCGGCAACGCCAATGAGTGGTAAATGACATTTAGACCTAATGCTACAAGGCGAAGACGGTTGCTACCAATCTGCGGTTCCTCAAGCTTGCTCGGTCGTCGAGTGAGTCCGATGGTGACTCCCTTCTACAGTTAAATTACCCACATTCATCGCTGCATTTACCAATTCATGAATCTCAAATCTGAATCAGAGCATCGATTTCAATAATTAACACCAGAATGCGTTAGCGAATCGATCGGATTGTACGCTTGGTGGTTGTCGATGGAAATCGATCGAATTTTCGATCGCGAAAACTTACAAGATCGATCGTATCCACCTGCGTTCTCTCATATAATAGTGAGGGCGCAAACTGAGTCCCGATCGTCACCATGCTGGAGAGTCCGAGCCAATCTGTTAAAATCGCGATCGTGGGAGACGTTCACGACGAATGGGAAGATGCCGATGCGATCGCGCTACAGCATCTTGGGGTAGATTTAGTATTATTCGTTGGCGACTTTGGGAATGAAGCAGTGGAATTGGTCGGTCGGATCGCCGCGCTAGAGTTACCCAAAGCCGCGATCTTCGGCAATCACGATGCTTGGTATACTGCTAGCGATTGGGGTCGCAGCAAACGGCCATACGACCCGCTGGTAGAAGATCGGGTGCAACAACAAGCCGATCTATTGGGTGTGAGTTGTGTCGGTTATGGCAAATTAGATTTTCCGCAATTCAACCTGTCGGTAATTGGCAGTCGTCCGTTTAGTTGGGGCGGTTCTGAGTGGAAATATAGCGACTTTTATGAGGAGCGATATGGCATCGATAGTTTTGCGGCATCTACGCAGCGGATTGTCGAGATGGCCAGCAGTGCCACCTGCGAACATTTAATTACGATCGGACACAATGGCCCGACCGGACTGGGTGAAGAGCCAGAATCAATTTGTGGGAAGGATTGGGGCGAGCCAATCGGCGGTGACTATGGCGATCCGGACTTAGCCGCAGCAATCTCAATCCTCCAAGCCCAAGGCAAATCGATTCCCCTAGTGACTTTCGGCCACATGCATCACAAACTCAGGCATACGAAAGAACGGTTGCGACAACCGATCGTCGTGGCTTCCAATGGAACGGTGTATCTCAATGCAGCCCGCTGTCCGCGAGTGTTATCGACGATCGAACGTACTGTCCGAAATTTTTCCCTGGTAACGATTGTCGATGGTAAGGTAACCAAGGCAGGCTTGGTCTGGACGACCGAAAATCATCAAGTAGGGTTGGAAGAAATCTATTTTAAATTATGAGTTATGAATTATGTGGCGATCGGACACCTACCTATGTGTGCCGACACGTATAATTTTAAATCGGACTAGATTTAGACCAAGCATCGTCGCGAACGATCGTATGTACTTGCCAGGTGGGATCGATCGCAGGAAAATCAGTGCGATAGTGTCCGCCGCGACTTTCGGTGCGAATAGCAGCTCCAGTCAAAATTAATAGTCCGATATCTAATAAGTTGCGAGTTTCCCCCCATGTGTGGAGATCTTGCTCCTGTAGTCCCACTGGTAAGTCGTGGGATTGGGGTGGTGAGAGTTGGGTAATTAATTGGCTCAAAGCTAGAGTGTCGAACTCAGTTTGCCAGAGCTTGACTCGATCGATGGCGCGATCGAGAGTGTGCTGTTCGCGGCAAATTCCGGCGGCTTGCCACATCAAGCGGGGTAATTCTTGGCGGATAGTTTGCACACGATCTCTAGCAGATGCAGCGGCTGTGGTTAATTGTGTCGCCCATACCGAAGATGTGGGCAAATCGCTGGTTGCCGGATCGATCGGTAGTTTAGCCTCGGCCGAGGCTAATCCTGGCTCGACAGGTATTTTAGCTAGTTGAGCACCAAAGACCACACATTCTAACAGCGAATTACTCGCCAGCCGATTGGCTCCATGTACGCCCGTGCTGGTAGTTTCGCCCACTGCATAAACCCCCGGAATGCTGGTTTGCGTCATCAAATCGCTATAAATCCCGCCCATCCAATAATGTGCGGCGGGTGCGACGGGAATTAGCTCGGTGAGAATATCGATCCCCCAATGTTGGCAAACTTGAATGATATTGGGGAACCTGTGCCGGATTTTTTCGTGTGGAATCGGGCTTAAATCGAGCCAGACGCAGCCTGTGGCGGGATCGGCGCTATGTTTTTGTAAATGACTGAAAATCGCCTGACTGACGACATCTCTAGGCGCGAGTTCTCCAGCTGGATGGTAGTCAAAGGTAAACCGATACCCCCGATCGTCCACCAAATGCGCCCCTTCACCTCGCACCGCTTCACTGATTAGAAATCTCGGTGCACCAGCTTTGGTGAGCGCAGTCGGATGAAATTGTATGAACTCCAGATCCCGCAACAGTCCGCCAGCCCGATGTGCCATCCCGACTCCATCGCCCGTACTGACTTCGGGATTGGTCGTTTGGGCGTAAACTTGTCCACCACCACCTGTAGCTAAAATTACAGCCGAGGCTCGCACCCAGCTAATCTTGCCTGCATATAACAAACTAATTCCCTGACAGCGCCCATCCTCCAACCATAAATCCAAGGCAAATGCTTCGGTGAGGACGGTAATATTCGACTGTGCCAATACCCGCTCTGCTAAAGTACTCACTAACGCTCGCCCTGTGGTGTCTGCCGCATGTAGGACGCGGGGACGGGAATGAGCAGCTTCGAGCGTCAATGCTAAATTCTTGCCAACCCGATCGAATGCAACTCCAAAATCTACCAGCGAGTCGATACATACCGAAGCATGAGTCACGAGAAATTCTACTGCAGCTCGATCGCATAATCCCGCACCCGCCCGTAATGTATCGGCGATATGCAAGTCTACCGAATCCTGTGGATCTACTACCGCCGCAATCCCCCCCTGCGCCCAATCACTCGCTGACATGGGCAAACTAGCTTTGCTAACGATCGCGACGCTCAGCGAGGCTGGCAGACACAATGCTGAGTACAAACCAGCCGCTCCAGCCCCCACGACGATAACATCAAAGCTAGTGGGGTAGGGAATCGGGGATTGGAGATAGGGCATAGCAAACAGTGAATAGTGGTTAGTGGCGGGTGAACAGTGAATAGTGAACAGTGAACAGTAGTTGGTCGATCCAAAATCCAAAATCCTGTCTTGTTGCGCTTTTTACGTCGGGAAACCCGACGAGCGCGCACCGCAAAATCCAAAATCCTCAATTCCCTATCCCCTATCCCCTATTTCCTATTATCTGTGACGATCGACACAAAAAAACCACCCTGAGAATGGGTGGGGATGGTAATCAGGATAAAAATATTAATAACTACAATGGAACTAAGTCGATCGGTTCCGAGCTGGAGTTGTTAATCGATCGTCGATGATTTAGTAATAACCATTGTTATAGCGATCGCCACCTTCGGTAAAGGTATCGTCCGTAGTTGTCAGGGTAAATTTGTCGAGGTTGGCATTGAGCATTTCTTTTTGCTTTTCGCTCAAACCAGCAATATTTAGTACGTCTTCAACATTTTTATAAGGAGCGTTGTCTACAACTTTCCGTGCGAGGGTTGGATATAGACCAGGATACTTGCGAAATGCCCGAACGTTAGTATTGTTTAAATCGATTTTTTTACCAAATTCCGTGCCTAATTTACTATCAGCACTATTTGTAATTGGCTCTTGGGCTACTGGAGCGGCAGCTAGTACCATCGAATTGTTCCAGGTAGCCGCCATTGCTTGTTGAGAACCACCAAGCAAACAAGTCAAGCAGAGACTAAAGACGACGAGTAGACCGGCAAACCGTTTCATAAAATATATTTCTCCAAACACAGCATCTTAATTTTCCATCATTTTACCCCAATCGGGGGATAGGGGATAGGGATTGGGGATTTTGGATTGGGGATTGGGGATTGAGGATTTTGGATTTTGCGGTGCGCGCTCGTCGTTATTGGAGGTTCCCTCCAAGGGTTTCCCGACGTAAAAAGCGCAACAAGACAGGATTTTGGATTGCGGATCGACCAGCCACTGTTCACTGTTCACTATTCACTATTCACTGTTCACTGGCCACTAAAGCCCAATCCCTATCCCCTAGCTCCGCTTCCAATTAACCTTTGGCAAGATCTGCGATCGATCGACGCGTTGTTTGTATTCGATGGCAAAATTGAGTAGGGAATCTAGGAGTGAGTCGGAGAGGAAATGCGGTTCGAGTCCGAGGTTCAGGAGATTGGTATTTTTGGCATTGAAGTAGTGTTCTTCGGCTTCGACACGCGGATTGGCGACGGTATCGATCTCCACGTTTAAGCCCAGAGTTATCCCGGCTTGCTTGACCTTGAGGGCGAGATCGTTGATGCTAAACATTTCGGTAAACTGGTTGAAGACGCGGAACTCACCCGGTTTAGCTGGGGTGGCAATTGCCAATTCCACGCATCTGACTGTATCGCGGATGTCCAAGAAGGTACGAGTTTGTCCGCCTTTACCATAGACTGTCAGCGGATGTCCGATCGCGGCTTGGATGCAGAACCGATTGAGCGCGGTACCGTAGATCCCATCGTAATCGAGACGGTTGATCAGGATTTCATCCATCCCCGTCTCTTCCGTGAGTACGCCATACACTACCCCTTGATTGAGATCTGTCGCGCGCAAGCCCCAAACTTTGCAAGCAAAGTGAATATTGTGGCTGTCATGGACTTTGCTCAGGTGATAGAACGAGCCTGGTTGTTTGGGGTAGGGTAGGGTGTCTTTGCGACCGTTGTGTTCGATCGTGATGTAGCCTTCCTCGATATCGATATTGGGCGTACCGTATTCGCCCATCGTGCCGAGTTTGATGAGGTGACAATCGGGGAAATCATCCCGCAGGGCATACAACAGGTTGAGGTTGCCGACAACGTTATTTACCTGCGTCAGGACGGCATGTTCTCTGTCGATCATCGAAAATGGTGCCGACCGCTGCTCTCCAAAATGTACGACCGCTCCTGGCTCGAATTTTTGTAAAGACTTTTGCAGGAAGTCATAATTGTTAATATCGCCGATAAACAACTCGATCGATTTACCAGTCAATTCGTACCAGCGTTGGATCCGCTGGTGAATGGTCGAGATCGGTGTAAGTGTTTCTACGCCTAATTCTAAATCCCAATGCCGCCGCACCAAACTGTCCAGAATGCCGACTTCGTACCCTCGACTGGACAGGTACAGCGCAGTTGCCCACCCACAATAACCATCGCCACCAATCACCAGGACTTTCATAAATACTTACTAAAGTTATTAATGTTATGAGTCAATATTCGCTCAATGTATCAGGACAAGGGCAAACAAGTAAACCACGATCGTCAAAAATTAAGGTTAAGAACTGGTTAACCTAGGTAACAAAGTCTTTAATTCTGCGACAATTTCTAACTGTAATTGATTAATACTACATAGCGCGAACCGACATAATTAGTAAAAATGAACGCTAAAAAACTCCTCGTCCCACCAGGGGAAAAAATCGATCTCGATGACTACGATCCCGCAGATACTGGTGAATTCACTGACAAACAAGCTGGACAAGTCAAATTAGCTGCGGATATCGAACGCTTGTCAGAATATCAAAATATTCTCTATGCTCAGAATAAATTTTCAGTATTAATTATTTTCCAAGCGATGGATGCTGCGGGTAAAGATAGCACCATCAAACACGTAATGTCAGGGGTCAATCCCCAAGGTTGCCAAGTATTCAGTTTCCAAAGTCCTTCGAGTGAAGAATTAGACCACGATTACTTGTGGCGCATCCATAAAGCTCTGCCAGAACGCGGTCGAATCGGGATTTTCAATCGATCGCATTATGAGGAAACACTTGTCGTCCGGGTACATCCGGAGTTACTTGCTGCCCAAAGTTTGTCAACTACCGATAATCATCAAAAAATTTGGCAGCAGCGATTTCAAGAAATCAATGACTTCGAGCATTATTTAACTAATAATGGAACGGTCGTTATCAAGTTTTTTCTGCATGTCTCGAAAGCCGAGCAAAAGAAGCGATTTTTAGAACGTATCGATTCACCCGCAAAACACTGGAAATTTAGTGCTGCTGATATCAAAGAGCGCGAGCGCTGGGATGACTATCAAGCAGCCTACACGGATGTCTTCAACCACACGAGTACCAAAGCAGCACCCTGGTATATCATTCCGGCCGATCGCAAGTGGTATACACGGCTGGCCGTTGCTGATATTATTTGTAGTCGCTTCAAGCAACTCGATCTCGCTTACCCAACCCTCAGTCCCGAACAGGAAGCTCAAATATCAGCCGCAAAAAAAAGCCTCGAACTAGAATAATAAAATGTATTTTATAATTATCAATAGCGCTCGATCGTTAACTTAAGTTGGAGTGTGTAGCCTTTTTTACTCATAAGCTAATGGGATTGGAACAGCTTGATGTAAAATCTTATTCTTACTCTATTCCAGCCCCTAGCGATTATCTTCTGACTACCTGCAGCCACCATCAAAATACCTAAATATGATGTTTTTCAAGGGAATTAGAATTAAGCTTGCAAGCTATGCTTTCGATATATTCAATGGCAATTTCCGGCAGGAACGGCAGCACCTGCAAGATATCGTAGAGATTCTACAAGAACCTACATTGGCGGCTGTCGTTAACGATCGCAATCGAAAACAGGCGATCGAGCTAATCACCAGCCACCATTTGTTTGAAGATAATAGTTTTGCTTGTGAGAAAATAAAGTTTTTTATTATCGCTACTCACGTTTGCGACAAGCTATTAGCACTAGCTCCAGCTTGCGAGATGGTTAACCAAGATCTCCTTCAAGTTCAGATCGATCGATCCTTACAGTCCATCTCCACACCTCAACACTAATCTCGATCTAAACCTAACCATCATTTAGTCAAACCGAGCGCCTAAATGCCAGCGATCCACGCTCGGTTTGACTAAATCTCCGGCAGTATTTAACGGGACATAGACTAAGTTATCGTTGAATTTAACGGGTATGTAACTCGATTGCTAACTGTATTCGCGACTAACTAAATGGATGAAATCTCGCAAACATCGATCGCTAATTCTCAAGGCGATCGATAAAATGCGGTTAGAGTCGCTCGATAAAGGCGTAATCTGACGATCTGATTTACTCAATTTGAGGATCGATTAAATTCCACAAGCACCTGTCGCTTTAAGGATCTTAGTTTGGTTGCCACGACCGATCGAAATTGTGGCATCATAGCTAGCTCCTTCATTCTCTGGACTGGTTCTGGTATAATTTACCCTAACATTCAGAGTACCAGAGCGATAGGTAGCAATCGCACCACGTTTGTTTTTGACTTCGCGCACTGAGGTTAAAAGAGTATCTTTGCCATCGATATTCATTAACGCTTGGCTTTGTAACTGTGACTGATATTCCGATAAGAATACATCACGTTTTTGTCGATCGTTAGCTAAATACAAATTGCAATATGTACCTTGAGTTTTCAGTGCGCTGGTGTTGCGAATATTGCCAATCGAGATTGAATTAGTTTTGGCGAGGCCGACGATGTGAAGATTGGATGCGATCGATATTAAAATCGTACTGCCGATCGCTAAGTTAGATATTGAAAGAACTCGCATGTTTAAATAATAGTTAGATGATGAATGACTATTTATAACTACATTATTTTCTAGATATTTCCGAAATAATTACTAGACTTTCTGTGGAGGTATTAATCGATTGCCGTCTGTCTTGTCGTGATGACAAATGGTGAAATAAAGGCATTCCTTCTCGCTCGGCATAACATTTTCGGGGAGAGCTGTGTAAGCTTGGTGAATTAAATATTTCTTGTTTTTAAAATTCCAATCGGGAAGAATCATCACGTCTGCCTTTGGCAAAGTATCACTAAATAAGTCACCAGAAACAACTCGAACTAGATCGCTCGATCTGGATTTGTCGATCGATTTCTTAGCAATCGGTTCCAATACTTCTCGGTTAATCTAAAAACTAGTTAGTCCGCTTAGGCAGGCTTTTGCCGCGAGCGGCAACAACCGGACTTGGCTTCACTAGCAGCGACTTCAGTCGCTAGCAGTTCTTAACCGAGAAGTATTGCAATCGGTTCTACTTACGCTCCGATGTTATAAATTCAGAAGATAATTGAAGGCAGAAATGGGCCTGCGGGCTGATGATAGAGACCGATGCTCATCAACGTCATCGGTTGGACGACTCGCAGCCCTTGTTGCAAACACCAGCGGAACAGTTGACTATTGCGGCTCGGCAGAAGTAGCCCCGACCCCTCAAAAGATTTGGCAGCACCGATTAATGCTTTGAGACTTTCATTACTCGTACCCACCGCATGACCAAAAAACCCGATCGAGGTAGCATAACCAGTAATTTGAGCGTCATGTTCGACGACGGTAGCCGTACCCTGTTGAATCGCACCGCTCAATTCTCGATCGCGATCGAAGCCATGCACCTGCTGACAGAGCTGATTACAAGCAGCGAGATCGTCTACTGTTGCCGATCGAACTGTATAGCCGGGAATTTCGATGCCCAGAGCCTGTCCTTGGAGATTTGCCAATGGTTCCTGGACATCAAAACCTAGCTTGGTATATAGAGCCAAAGAACGGTTATGAAATGCCCCCTGAACTAGCCGCACGCCTGCAACGTGCTGCTGTTGAGCGCGAGCGAGTACTGCTTGCATCAGATGTCTGCCCACAGCAGCGTTTTGGCTGCGGGGACAGACGGAGAGCGGGCCAACACCCGCAATAACCGACTCTTCCCAGAGAAAATTACTACCCACGATCTGCCCATCTACCTCTGCCACTACCGAGTAAACATCTGGGCGAGAAAATATCACTGACATAAATCCTTGGGTAGCTTCTACCGATGGCAGATCTGGGGGGAAGTTGTGATGCTCGGAAATCGTCTTAAAGGCTTGATAGCAGATCTCACCGCAGGTCTGGGCATCGTCAGGAGTACCAGATCTCAGTTTGAAAGTCATTTCAGCTACTGTTATTACCTGTTGCATCTGGCTACTCCAGTGATGTGTGAGGTTGAATATCTTGGATACTCTTAGTTTCGCCCCACTTTATTTGTAACACCAGCTTACATAAATTAAGTTAACATTTAACTTAACCAGTGGTGCACTCGATCTCGAAGTCGATCGAGATTTATCGATCGACTTGTTAAATTGCGGGGATCGAGACAGCAGCACGTCGATCTAGAAACGATCGTTCGCGGAGCATCACTCGATCGGCCGATTACCGAAGGCAGATCTTCGACTACCGCGCCAAACTCCAGGGGGCATCCCGACATACCGCTTAAAGGCTCGATTAAAAGCTGCTTCTGACTCATAACCTACTTGAATTGCAATTTTGGCGATGCTGTCATCACTATGCTGCAACTGTTGAGACGCTAATTGGAGTCGCCAATAAGTCAAATACTTCATCGGCGGTTGTCCTAACAATTGGGTGAAGCGAGCAGCCAATGCCGAACGCGATATACTCATTCGATCGGCCAAGGCGGAAACAGTCCAAGGATAAGCCGGATCGCCGTGAATCCGATCCAGTACCTGACTCACAATGGGATCTTTAAGAGCAGACCACCATCCAATCTGCTGGGCTGGCAAATTCTGCATATAGTTCCGCAGAATCTCAATAAACATGAGTTCGACTAGCCGTGTCAGCGAACACATGCTCCCAGATTGGAAGCAGTCTGTTTCGTGGATAATGTAGCGTACACCAGCTGCTAATAGTGGTGCTGTAGGTTCTGCAAATGCCCGAACGTGCATTAGAGCTGGTAGGGTTTTGAGGAATGGATACAGCAGCAGTTCTTCACATTGTAAGAATCCACAAACTAATTTGGTAACTTCACCCCCACCGCCATGCTTCAAAATCAGCGGTTCCACCCAGGGTGGCTCGGGTAACAACTGACTGACAGGCACTGGCTCTCGATCGAGGCAATCTCCGAGGATGTGGGAATCTCCATGCGGGAAAATAATAATGTCGCCCGGGGAAAGGAACTTGCGCGTGCCATCAATTGCTTGAACCCAGCAGTTGCCTTTGGCAATGATGTGGAAGGGCAGAATGTGTTTCGTCTGTGCCTGTAATGCGGCAACAAAATCGGAATGTGGCAAGGATTGCAGGATCCAGGGCGCAGAAAGTTCGGGGCGGAGGTGGAGCGCCCCTGAAAATCTGATGCTGCGAAGGATATCAGAGAGAATATCCTTGGGTAGGGGGAGCGAATCGGAGCGTCTCTGTGGAGTTTCGGTCAAAAATCTCAGAGCTTTAGTCATTGCCCGTTTAGCTTGAAGCGTTCAAGCTAGAGATATAGAAATTTGTACTCGGATAGCAGCTAGCGAAGCCATCCAGCGACTCGATCGCCCAGCTAGCCTGTTTTAATTGTAATACTTTAGGAGACTGCTGATGGTCGAACAAACTCTTCATGCCAAGCGACAACAAAATAAGACTGCTCGAATTGCCGCGTTTCTCTATGGTTTGGTCTGCTATGCATTCAGCGTAGCGACACTGCTTTATCTGGGCGGATTTGTTGGGAATTTTGGCGTTTCCCGTTCGATCGATTCAGTACCGGCGATCTCCTGGGACAAGGCTTTGCTAATCGATGCTGCCGCGATCGGCATCTTTGGCATTCAACACAGTGTCATGGCTCGTCCCGGCTTCAAAAACTGGTGGACTCAGTTTGTACCGAAACCCGTCGAACGGAGCACTTATCTCCTGTTTACGAACCTCTGCTTGGGTATTCTGTTCTATTTCTGGCAACCCATCGGGGGCACAATTTGGCATGTCACAAATACCACAGGGGTTGTTATTTTCTATGCCTTATTTGCATCTGGTTGGTTGCTGTTGCTAGTGTCAACATTCTACATCAATCACTTCGATCTGTTTGGTCTGCGCCAAGTCTGGCTCTATCTGCATGGGAAAGAATATACCCCACTAAATTTTGCGACCCCTGGTGTTTACAAATATGTACGTCATCCCATCTATGTCGGGTTGCTGTTAGCCTTCTGGTTCACGCCGACGATGACAGTGACTCACCTAGTATTTGCACTGATTACCACAGTATATATTCTAATTGCCATTCAGTTTGAAGAACGCGATCTGATGGATGTGTTTGGCAAGAAATATGCAGATTATCGTCTTCGAGTGCCAATGCTAGTTCCGTTCACTCGCCAGCACGAACTATAGGCAATCGCGGCGCTCGCAGCATTACCAAGGGGCATTTAGTCGAACAACTAACTCAAGGAGAACTCTCATGACCGTATATCCCTCTTTTATCACTCCAGGAAAGGTAAAATCGCTCTCGATCGATAGAGATGTCTTCACGCAAGCGATCGAGAGCTTAATTAACGTGAGTTCGGGATAAGGAAAATCGATCTGCTCTGTTCAAGCACCGCCCTGAACTATAAGTGTTTCGTTCCGAAAGGCTACGCCAACGGGCTAATAGCAAAAGTTCGTTGAAACGAACTAATCAATTGGGCAGTTCTCTTCAGAGAACTTTTGCTATGAGCAACTAATTCATTTGAGGGCGGTTCAGAAACGAAGCTAGGAGTCATTAAGTGGACATCTTTAACCCGAACTCACGTTAATTACTAACAGTTTCAATTTTCACCGCCCCCAATTCTAAAATGTTAGAAATTAGCTCTCAAACCTTAGACAGTAAACGATATTCGGTCGAAAGCAAATTTAATCTTCTGACGAGAGTAATAAAAGAGGGATAGATATCCTCGAACTACTGGCAATCGATCGAGCAGTAGAAGTACTCCAAAATCTAGCTATCAATCGCAATATAACCGATAGCATCTTAACAAGACTATCAACAGATCCAGACTCAATGGTTCGTACCGCGATCGCACTCAATCCTAACATACCGATTGATACGCTCGATCGACTAGCAACAGATGAAAAAATCGAAGTTCGTCGTGCAGTAGCTAGAAATTCCGAAGCACCTGCCAGTCTTAAAGATAAGTTGCGAGATGTATTACCAGACTCGATTCCGCGCCATCGATCTTTTTTTACTCTACGGAGTTTATCTCGTGTTTACAATCCTAAAACTGACTATATAACGACTATTTTGGGAGAATATTCTCAGTCAGATAATCTCTTCGTGCGACTGGTAATATTACGCCATCCACTGACACCGATCGAGATTTTAGAACGGGGAATGCGATCGATCGAATGGATCGATCGGTATGCTGTTGCCGATAATCCTAGCACTCCAGAATCAATTCACCGCCAACTCACTCAAGATAGCAATCAGATCGTGCGTGCTGTTGCTAATGCTAATTCGATCGGTAATAGAGCATAAAAAACTAAATATATGAACTCATAAACAGAGCAATTATTAGGAACGTTAGAAGTTCTCGCTCAGTCAGGTAGACGCGACCCGAATTTTCTGGGAAAATAAAGCTAGTGAAGAATTTAATATTTGGAATTTATTGAAGCTTGAAGGTTTGGTGAAAGAAACCGATCTAGAGCTAGTATTTCAGCATTGGCAAAAAATGGAAGAGTGGGTTACACTTACCGATATGCACCGAGATGATTGTGAATATGCACCGTATCGATCGGAACGTGAAGAGTATGAAGAAGATTGGAATGAATCGATCGCGCTCGAAAGAAAAGATTTATATCAACAACTTCACCAAGCATTAACTACAGATTTCACTAATCTCCAAGCCTACAAAATATTAATTTCGGGCAAATCCAGTTTTTACATATCGATTATCATTGCTGAAGCAGTCGATGGTAAATGGTTATGCCTTACTCCTACCATTCCAGACCAAGTTATCAAAAATGACGAACTAAATAATGGATCGAGAATACATGATATCGATAATACTCTCGTTTCCAATATCTCTGAAATCTTAAGGCTACTAAAGCCACTAAAAATGTATGGCTATTATCATGGAGGATATAACTATTGCTATCATCATCAGATTATTCGGACGATCTCACCTACTAAAGAAAAAGCGTTTGAGGAAGCTTTGCAAGCAGCTAGCATGGTCACAATTAATTCAGCAACTAGTGAATACAATGATGATGATAAGCTCATCCAATTCATTAATAAATGCCTACTGGATCTAACTTATTATACTGGTGATTTTTGGGAAGTGGGCTTTATTTACAAACTGGCTAGAACAGAAGATTACGATTGGATGAGAGTGCGAACTTTTGTTGAGTTTGAATACAATCCTTGATTTTCGACAATAATAAAATAAAACTGACATAGAATAACAGTAACAAACACCAGAGATTATTAACTCGCACCCAAGTATATCGCCAACGCCTACATTCAAAGTGTGCGCGGTGAGTAATCGATCGAGGCATTAGCTTACGAATATAGCATCGCGGCTAAGGATGAGGAAATTCTCTAAAATAGTAAAAGTAACAATCTGTTGAGGCTAGCAATTCGAGATGACACTTACTCAATCAGCAACACCCGATCGAGTGCAACAAAGATCCTGGCAAATTGAGTTGCTCTATGATGGCGCTTGTCCCTTGTGCGTCCGCGAAGTTAACTTTTTAAAAACTAAAGATGCCGGACGTGGACTGGTATCGTTTGTCGATATTGCCGAGGATAACTACAATCCTGTCGAACATGCGGGAATTGATTTTGAGACGGCAATGGGACGCATCCATGCGATATTACCCGATGGCACCATCATTCAAAATGTCGAGGTGTTTCGGCGTACTTATGAAATTTTGGGGATTGGTTGGATCTATGCCATTACCAGAATACCCGCGATCGAATATTTAGCCAATCTCCTGTATGGTATCTGGGCAGATCTGCGGCTAGTTTTAACAGGTAGACCAAATTTAGCATCGATCGTTGCCAGCCGCCAGCAACGCCTCAATAGCTGCAAAGTTTGTCAGCAAGAAGCAATTAAATAACCATTTACTGTTCGCTGTCCACTATTTCCTATTCCCTATTCCCTCAAATGCGACCAATACCAATTCCACCCCAACCCGGACAAGAATCCGTCTGGGACTATCCCCGTCCCGCGCGATTAGAAGATACCGACAAACACCTGCGGATCGTGTTTAATGGTGTCACGATCGCCGAAACCAGCAGCGCAAAACGAGTTTTAGAGACCAGCCATCCGCCAGTCTATTACATTAGCGCGGAAGATATTCAGCTCGAATATCTCGTTCAGACGGCTCAACAGACTTGGTGCGAGTGGAAAGGTCAAAGTACATACTATGACGTATCTGTAGGCAATAAACGCGCCGCTAATGCGGCTTGGCGGTATATCGATCCCACGCCTAATTTTCTGTCGATTCGCGAATATTACAGCTTTTACGCTAGTTTGATGGATGCTTGTTATGTCAATGATGAGCTGGTAATTCCTCAAGTCGGTGACTTTTATGGTGGCTGGATTACTAGCGATGTCGTGGGGCCATTTAAAGGCGGTGTCGGTACGATTGGCTGGTAGGAGACAGCCGCGATAATTTTCGTTCCACAGCTAAAGCCCCAACTTCTTGAAGAAGTTGGGGCTTCGTCCTGAATGGCTCAAATATTGCGTCGATCGCATCCTTGTATTAATTAAACACAGAATACATGAACTATCAGTGCAGATCTATTACACCAGCGATAGCGTCAAAAAATAGTCAATATCCCTATATACAATTTACCAACGATTTCACGCCAAATAGCCGATTAGTGCGGATCTATTACACCATCAATAGCGGTCAAAAATAGTCAATATCCCTACATACGAGCGAATAAATTTTTTCTTATTAATTTCTGTTTTTTTGAGGAGTTTCGGCTAGAATATGAATCCGCCTCCTCGACACTTCGCTCCTGCATGAGAACATCCGAATTACACTCAAACCACTACACGGAATTAGTTACAGCTAGTGGAATCGATCGTGACTTGGTAACTCTTAACTTCACATCTTTAGACGGTAATTCTGCTTACGATCGGTTGTTTATTTCACCACAACTTCCCCGAAATAATAGTGGACAAGTTATCCCTAGTTGGATGCGGAGATATAGCCACTGCGCTAAGGGTGGCTGGTGGTGTAATGGCCTAGATCCACTGAATGATTGGCAGCCGATGGAATGGGGAACCTTTAAGCCTAATTCCCCTGCCAAAAATCAAGATGGAAAAATTATCAAATATGAGCATCCACCGAGTGTCTCTACCCGGTTATTTTGTTTGCGAGTAACAAAAGAAATCTGGACGCAAACTGCGAGTATATTTAAGGCTAAACTACCAAAGAAAATTGAGGTTGACAGACAAGGTGAAGCACTTGGATTTTGGCAATGGATTCTCGAAAAACAAATCCCGATCGTCTTGTGCGAAGGAGTGAAAAAAGCCGCTACTCTGCTGACTTCTGGCTATCCAGCGATCGCCTTAGCAGGGATAAATAGTGGGTATCGAGCGAACCGAGATTTACAAGGCAATACTATTGGGAGAAATCTCATTCCCGATCTATTAGTATTTGCCAATCGTCGTCAAGATTTGTCGATCTGTTTCGACTATGAAATCGTACCCCGTAAAGCTAAATTACTCGATACAGCAATTGTTCATTTAGGCGAGCTACTACAGCAATCTGGCTGCAATGTTAAAGTCATTAGATTGCCAGGGCCAGAAAAGGGCATCGATGACTTTATTTTGGCTCAGGGAATTGTTGCTTTAAAGGAGCTTTTTGAACGATCGTTAGATCTGGAAGCAGACCTCGCACAATCCAAGCGACATAGCGAATTAACTTACCCGGCTAATCTAGTGATGGAGTATCGCTATCTCCAGAAACTCGATTTGCCAACTACGGGCATAGTCGGGATTAAGTCTGCTAAAGGTACCGGAAAAACTACCGCGTTGATTCCTGTTGTTGCGCTAGCTCAGGAACATAATCGTCCGGTTTTATTGTTGACTCATCGGATTCAATTAGGACGATTTTTATGCGAGAAAATCGGCGTAAATTGGATTAACCAACAACTCCCAAAGCAACCATCTGACAGCCTGGGATTGTGCCTAGACTCGATGTGGAAGCTCAATCCTAACGACTGGGACGGGGGGATAATTATCTTAGATGAAGTCGAACAATCATTGTGGCATTTACTGCATAGTTCTACCTGCAAAAAGAAGCGGCTGGCGATTTTAAAAACTTTTCAACACCTGATTGCGAGGGTAATCGAGACAGGTGGATTGGTAATCGCACAGGATGCCGACTTGTCAGATATTTCGATCGATTATCTCAAACGACTAGCAAGTAATGAGATCGAACCCTGGATTGCGATCAATCAATGGCAAGCCGAACGGGGTTGGGACGTGTATTTTTACGATAGTCCCAATCCAACTGCGTTGATCTATCAATTGGAACAAGATCTCCGGGCTGGCCATAAATGTTATGTTACTACCGATAGTCGATCGGGTCGGTATGGCTCGGATACGATCGATCGGTATATCAAACAAACTCTCAAGCAATTAGAAGATAGTTATACCAAAACACTGGTAGTTTGCAGTCACACCACCAACACTACCGGACATCCTGCGGTAGATTTTGTCTCGTCCATTAATACCCAAGCACCAGAATACGATGCGGTCTTCGTTACGCCGACATTAGGCACGGGGGTGAGTATCGATGTCAAACATTTCGATCGGGTGTATGGCATCTTTCAGGGTGTCATTCCCGACCCAGAAGTGCGTCAGGCATTAGCCAGGGTGCGCGCGAATGTCCCCCGTCATTTGTGGTGTGCCAAACGGGGGATGGGTACGATTGGTAGTGGTAGCAATAACTATCGATCGCTTGCTTATTGGTATCAAGAAAACTACAAAGAAAATTATGCACTGATGTGTCCGCTCACGCGGATCGATGTCGATTTACCCTTTGTATTCGATCCGATTCATCTCCGTACTTGGGCGCGATTTGCAGCACGGATTAATGCTTCGATTACGCTATATCGAGATGCTGTCAAAGCGGGATTGATCGGTGAAGGACATCAAATTCACCCGATTAATGAAGAGCAAGATCGCCAGAGTTTACAAGAACTCCGCACCGCATTGATGCATGCCACCAAAAATGAGCCAGCTAAATCGATCGAAATCATGCGCCAAATTGCTGACGTGCATAAAGGTAAATCCAAACGCGATCGGGAGTATAGTTTGATCGGCACCCAAACCAAAAAAATTCAACAACAGGTCAAATCCCAAGCTGCACAGGCAATTGCCGCTGCACCAGAGATCGGACATCGCGATTATCAATACCTGACAAATAAACGGTTTTTGACAGATTTGGAACGCGCGCAAGTCGAGAAATACACTCTCCACCAACGGTATGGAGTGGTTGTTACTCCCGAGCTAAAATTGAAGGATGATAAAGGATATTATGGCCAACTCTTGACTCACTTTTATCTGCTCAATCATCAACAATATTTACCCCAATCGATTTATTTAGTCTGGGATCGCGATGGTGAAACTAGACCCGATCGCGTATTTCTCCCCGATGCCAATCATCATATTCTCAAGATTCAAGGATTATTAGCATTAGGGCTGATAAATTTCTTAGATCCCGAGCGAACATTACAAAGTAACGACCCAGATTTGGTTTCTCTCAATCGAATTAGTTGCCTGTGTAGCCAACATATCAAACGGGCGATCGGAATCGATATCCCACAGAATAATAATGCTGAAACTAGCCCGATCCTGATTCTCAATCGGTTATTGCAGCTCCTAGGATTGAAGGTAAATCCAATTTCAACTAGTCTCAAAGAGCGTGCTAAAACTCCTAAGACTTATCAACTCGATCGAGCGTTATTAACCGACGGTCGCGACGAAATCTTCAAAGTCTGGGAACATCAGCAAAGTCGCGAACTGATGCGTTCTGCCTAAAATTGTTAGTAAAGAAAGACTTCCTGTCAAATCTTGCATATTGAGTTTCAAACATTAACACTGTCTAAACCAGTAATTCCGTTTCGGATGAGGATATCATGCAAGAGTCTATTATTTATCAGGATATTTTACAGAAAGGGGAACAGAAGGAGGCTGTAAGATTTTTAAATCGACAACTAAACCGAAATTTTGGTGCGATCGATTTGTAGATAATAAACCGAATCCAAATTTTATCTACCGAGAAGTTAGAGATTTTGGGTGAGGATTTTTTAGGCTTCTCTGATGTTTCTGATTTACTGGCTTGGCTCGATCGATCTACAGGAAGTTAATGTTTTCTTCGATGAGAAGGGATTCAGCTCAAGAGATCGATCGAGTGTCACATAGCGATCGAACAAATAGTGATCGAGTCAGTAAATAACGATCGAATCAATAGCGATCGCAGGTGTCAAATCGATCGAGAGAACATACCAAAGTTGTTGCTCCGCATAAGCTTGTCTGTGGGCATCTGCCCACCCTACGGCTGTGGCTGTGGCGGAGATGCGGTTGTTTACGACGATTTTGCCGACGTTCGTGGGACTGATGGCGGCGGGTGCGGCGGCGATGGCTAGGGCGATTAGGGCTGGGGTGTCGTAGTATTCGGTTTTGGTTCGATCGTTGTAGATGTCGGTGGTTTTGGTGCGGCGGTTAACATTTTATGAGTCAAAGGTTTTAGACTAGGAATAGATATTCATAGGTAAAAAGATGAGTCCACAATTACAACAAGTATTGAGTGACATAGATCGCTTGTCACCAACAGATCGAATTCAGGTAATGACTCATGTAATTGAGAGCATCAAGGAATATGTACCGACAGAACCAATCAAACCGCAGCGGAAGTGGCACGATTTGAGAGGAATGGTGATGGCTCCGTTGATGGGTGAAGATGCTCAGGAATGGGTATCTCGCACGCGGCAAGAAGGAGACGAACATCGCGAAAGTTTATTAAGAGCGGAATGATGAAAATCGAAGAAGCATTAAGGGGTGTCAACCGATTATTTTTGGATACGGCACCAGTAGTTTATTTTGTGGAACAAAATGCTGAGTTTATCGATCGGGTGGAGCCAATTTTTTCTAGGTTAGATTTAGATATAATTGGGATCGTTTCACCAGTAACTTTGGCTGAATGTTTGGTTTTCCCGATTAAACGTGGATTCACAGATTTAGAGCAAGCTTTTGAAGAAATTATCGATACCGATCGAGTAGAATTTATTGTTACAGATCGAGAGATTGCTAAACTGACAGCGATAATCAGAGCTAAATACAATTTTCAACTTCCTGATTCTATCCAAATTGCTACGGCGATCGAATCTAATTGCGATGCTTTTTTGACTAACGATACTACCTTGAGAAAGGTGACGGATATTAGGGCTATAGTTGTGGGTGAGTTAGAAGTTTAATGGAGTACTGGTTGAGAAATTCATCATCAAGCGATCGATCTAAATTACATAAATCGCCAACATGAGGGCGATCGATTATAAACATCACCCGATCGATATTAATAACTATCATTCGCATCATCATAACATTAGTGACCGCTCTTAAATTATTGCGATCGAGTCTGACAATTATCACTCTATCTAAATTTATCACTATCGAATATAAATTACGATCGAGAGTAAATAGTCTAACGATCGAACGACTCGAATCTTTAGGTGAGGACTTACTAGATTTTACTTCAATCGAGGATTTAGAGACATGGTTGAATCAAAAGTGACGATCGATCCGAGCAAGAGATCTCATTTATCTTCAACAGTAATAGCGATAGCGAAGCGCTGACGAAAGCAGGTCGAATTATCACCTTCGATCGCGTAGCGTAGGCCAAGTCTAATCGCTCCAAATAAACACGATCGAAATAACCATCGATCGAATCTTATCAGCCAAGATCGATCGAATCATAAGAATATTAGCGATCGAGTATAAAAGAACATCGATTCAGCAAATAAAGATCGAGTTAATTCATCAAGTTCGAGAGAACATGCCAAAGTTGTTGCTCCGAACAAGAAGCTTGCCTGTGGGCATCTGCCCACCCTACTAGCTGGCTTGGCTCGCTCTGGTGTTGTTGGGTTTCGAGACTCAACCCAACCTACAGGGAGAAATCCCACTAAATGCCCACAGTTTTAGTCTGGTCAAGCCACTACTGGAACTTTGCCCAACCTATGAAAGAATATCTACTATCTTTATGGAAATTGCAATTTTGAATAAGTCTGAAGGTAAATGGGCGTTTACAGGTTTAGCAGACATACTATGTAAATCACTGTGGGTAGATGTAAGTGAAGAGGCCAAACAGCTAAACTATGTTCTTTGTATTGGTTCGGATGACATAAATACTTGTACGAACAGCTTTATTCCTCTCGATTCAATAAAGATAGCTTCTGACAAAAGGAAGATAGAGAAAAGATTTTTATCACACAATGTTAAAAGACCAAGAACGTTTATCTTAGAATCATTAATTGATGTTAAATTGTTGTTGGACAAACATTCTGAATACTGCTGGATATTAAAATATCCGATTGGTTGTGGAGGAATGCACCATCGCATTATTAAAGATGTAGATCAAATTCCAGAAGCATGGGAAAGACCATTTTTAATTCAGGAGTTTATTGAATGTAGTTTGCCAGAAGTTTATAGAGTTTATTGTATAGACGAAGATTTATTTGGTTTTAACGTGAGGCGATTTGATTCTGCCAACAATACAAGTCCTTGGGTATCTCACGCCAATGGGGCTAGATATGTTTATGGAGAGAATGCTAGTAAAGATATGATTGAGGTTGCTAAAAAATCTCTAATTGCAACAGGCTTGTATAGTAGTTTTGGGGTTGTCGATTTAATAAAGGATATAAATGATAATTGGTACTCTCTTGAAGTAGGTACAGATGGAATATACAATTATGTTGATCGAGATCTTGATAACAAGGATTTATTTGACGAAATAAATGAAAGGCTAGCTATTGCTTTTTGGAAAAGAGTTGGTTCACCTCCTTGGGGAAGATGTTGGCAATATAGGGATTGATAATGTAATCATTCACTTGTAAGAAGATATTTTAGTTTGTTGTTGAACTTATTTTTCGTCTTTTAACATATTTTGCAATACAGTCTTCCATTGTTTTTCCATCGTCTAGATAAAACACTCTGCCATCCTTTTTTTCTACAACGATAGTAGGTATTCCTATTATTATATAAGATCTTTCTCTGCTGTTAACCCATCGTTCATCTTGACAGATAAAAATCCATCCCCAATCTTTTTCAATTACCGTATCTTCTACAATTAATATTTCATCCTTATTGCTATAATTTATAAACTCTGCGTATATGTGCTTAATAGCAATTTCTCTTGCATCATGATAATCAACCATAAATATTAGCCAATAGTTTAGTTTGTTCTTAATAAACCTAAATTCTTGAAACTTGATGGATCGGCAAATCGACCATTTTGACCATCAATGAAAACAATGTTTCCATTTTTGTTGACGACATTAAAGACATGCCACTCACCATTAGGTCTTTGCCCTAACATTATACCTCTTGCTCTGTCTGCTGATATTAGAGACTCAATATGTTTTGGTGTTTGAACATCAATAAAATCACGTCCATAAAATTCTTCCAAATTTAAAAAAGGTTCGCCACTCCTATTGGGCAATGCTGATCGTGGATACCCTCCATTTAAAATATCATCAACTGCAATCGCACAGTTAACACAATTCATGTTTCTACGATGACGACCAATTATAGTTGGAGGCCCTGGATAATGAGGATTAACTCTTAAATCCTTAGGTATTCTCATCCCAGCTTCAGCTTGCCCCGTACCTGCGATACGGTTCCCACCCATAAGCCGCTCCCAAACAGCCTCAGTCTTCTGGGCGATGGTATTACGAGCATTACTCAGGAATCGACCGCTAGCATCACTCACCTGACTCCAAACATTCTCACCAACAGAAGTAGCCTTATTTAACCAGTTCGATGCTTGCTGAGTGACATTACCCCAAATATTCTCAGCAGCCGAACTAGCCTTAGTTAAATACGGAGCTGCTTTTTGACTAGCACTACTCCAAGCATTCTCAACCGCCCCAATCTTCCCAAATCGATCTCCCCGCGACTGCCCACCGTCCAGCTCGAAAGACTAAATTGGCGATCCGATTTGCACAAGTTCAACTGAGAACGGCCTATCGGTTTGACAATCGTGACCCCATCAATGTCTACGCTGTCTATGCCACCGAAATCGATTGCCCAGAGGGTGAAACCCCACTGGAATGGATGCTATTGACAACCGAAGTTGTGGATACTATTGAGATGGCGGCTACGAGCTTGCGTTGGTATACTTACCGTTGGCGGGTTGAAGAGTATCACAAAATTTTCAAGTCTGGCTGTCAGAGTGAACGCTACCGATTGGCTGCTGTTGGCATGAAGACCATGTTGGGATTTTTAAGTGTCATTGCTGTTGAATTGCTACATGTCACCTATCTTCATCGCACTCATCCCGATGCTCCAGCAATAGAAATTCTCAATCCCATTCAGCTCGAAGTTTTAAAGGCTCGGGCATCCCAACAGCTTCCATCCAATCTCACAGTTGCTTGGGCGGTGGCATCTGTTGCTGCTCTGGGTGGTTATCTCGAACATCGGCGTAAGACTCCTATCGGTATCCAAGTTCTCTGGCGTGGTTGGCTAAAACTACATGACCTTTGCCAAGGCTGGCAGCTTGCTAGAGGCACTTAACGTGAAAAGTCAGGTCACCAAACTGCTCCTCACGATACCGATCGGTATAGCCAGTTTCGAGCAGGTTGCCAACTTTGTCGTAGTCGTATGTGAAGCTGACTGTGAGTGCGGCGGCACTACTGCGGTCTTCGCGAATCAGCAGGTCGGTGTCGTCGTAGGTATAGTTGTAGTGGCGGGTACCGTCCGCAGCACTGGTGAGGTTGCTGTTTTGGTCGTAGGTGTAGGTAAATTGTTTGTTACCACTTACCCAGGTTTCGGTGTTGACGCGGTTGAGGTTGTCGTAAATGTAAGCGGTGGTGCGGTTGTTGCGGTCTGTGGCTGATGCACTAAAAATATGCTAGTTTAAAGAAACACCCCTTTTTAGTTGTGTTTGATTTTCCTGATGTCCATTCCACCATTCAATGAACTTGGGTACCTACCACCAGGGATTTATGAGACTTCTTGGCTTGAATTGATGGAACGCTTCGCTATCAATCCGCAGCGACAGCGTTTAGCAACGGGTCTAGCCGCAGCTTTACGGAAGTTGGCAATTGCTGGTTGCCGCAGAGTTTCAATCGGTGGCAGCTTTGTGACTAGCAAAGAATATCCCAACGATTTTGATGGTTGGTATGAAAGCTTTGGTTTGGATCTTGACATTCTCGTTGGCGTAGCCTACCGGAGGTAATCCGCTGTTTTTGGAAGATGTCGAGTCTCAAATGGAAGTATTTGGGGGCACACTATTCAGCCCACCTAGCTACGAAGGATTTTTTCAAACAGACCGAGAGGGACGACCGAAAGGTGTGATTGTCTTAGACCCCAAGGAAATGATTACTCAGCGAGGATGACAGCCATGATTCAAAATGAACGTCAGTATCGAATCACTCAAACCAAGTTACGAGAGTTCGAGCAACAATTGGCGGATCTCGACCCTCAAGATCCCAATTTACACCCCCGACAAGCGATCGGTTGGACAAATAGTTACAATCTGACAATTCGCCAATTGAAGCAAGAACTGGCTGAATACGAACAACTTAAAAGTGGTAATATTTTAACTTTTGTATTGGGTTCGCTTAACGATCTACCTACTACCTTAATTAAGGCAAGAATCTCGGCGGGGATGACCCAAAAGGAGTTGGCGGATAAAATTGGTGTTCGAGAGCAGCAGATTCAAAGGTATGAAGCTAGTTTATATAGTTCTGCTAGTTTCGATCGATTGCGATCGATCGCTAGTGCTTTGAATATTGAAATTACTCAAGCGGTCATGCAAGTTCAACAGGTGTAATTTGCATTTTAGCGATCGAGATCGCGATTGAATCTGGTAAAGTCGATCGAGAAAACATGCCGAAGTTGTTGCTCTGAATGGGTTTGCTCGTGGGCAGTGCCCACCCTACTGGGACGACACTTAATTACGCGATCGATCCAATAAATCGAGATCGATCTAAAGCCACAAATTAAGATTTTACCTTTAGCTCAGTTAGACGAATTAGGTGAGACGTTGGTAAGCTCTCAATAAAAGCTGGCAGCCAAAAAAGCTGGTCGTGATAAAGACCAAAAATAAATGTACTCGCGAAAATAGTTTCCGAAAAAAGCCTAAATCGGAACGAGAATCTTCGCCGCAGCTTTAGCTCTAATCACATCGAACAATGATAGTACTTGCTCATTGCCATGTAATCTAGATGTGAGATAATTCCAAAACGAAATTCCTAACTTCCGGCAAGTCTTTTTCAAGCCAACGAATGTATCTCTAGCTTTTCTGCCTAGTTCAGAGCGTGTGCCGCCACTAATTTTCCGGCGAGTGACATATTCTCTAATATCGGTTTCTGCCGCATTGTTATGTAAGGGGAATTCTGGGCAATCTAGTACCTGTAGTAGTTCAATCTTATGATTTCTGATTTGATTAAGGACACCATTTAATAGCCCGTGACGAATATAACAACGCCCAAATACTTCATCAAATTTACTCTGTAAACTTAATGAAAATTCTCGGTTGTGCTGCTGTTGATACTGTTTTAGCTCTTGATAGTAGTTCCACAACAATCCTTGCATTTCGATAATATTCTCTCGCTCTTGTTTATTATCACCCTCTAATTTTCTCAAACCTCTCTCAATATGAACCCAACACAATCCATGCTGCATCACATTAAATTGTCCCGCCCCGTCACTTACGATTCTCAATGCTTCACTTCTACCTACAATGTTCAAACCACCTAACAGTGCTGCTTCCGTTAGTACTCGTACTGTTTTTACATTCTTTATTCCTTGAGACAATAGATGCTCATGCCATTCTTCTTTTGTCGTTGCTAATGGCTCGTCCGAATAACTAATCTCATTTAGCTGTTTTTGCGGGAGCTGGTAGTTCTCCAAATATACTTTTGCCTCTTCATTTAATACATATCTTTCCTCTCCTGCTTGCAATATTTCTAAAAAGTTTTCTCGGCTCTTGGATTCACTGCTGTGGAAATACGCAAAGTCCTCATTGCCAATTACTGTGCAGTATCCATTTTTCCCGTTATGTCTTGCTCCAGTATCATCTGTATGGATGTATGTTGCTGTTTCTAGCCCTGCTTTTAATACCTGGTGTTGTTCTTGCTCAAATATTTGATGCTCTTCATTTAAGAGCCGATTTACTTGTCCTGTCGAAATGTCTATTCCCCATTCTCGGAGTTGCTCGTAAATCAATGGTTGTGGCACTCGGCACTGATAGTGCTGATACATCACATAACACACTAATCCTGGCCCGTAGTGTCTTCCTTGATATTCTGTGGGTAATTCTCCCCCCACTGTTTTTCCATCTGCTGTGATGTACTCAGCTAACTGAAATCTGATGTTATGCCGCTTAATTATTAGCTCTTGTACATCGTATTATACTCATCTCTTTGTTAAACCAGATTTTTGCTCTTTTGGCAACCCCCTAATTTACCAGCGTTTATTGATACGTTACCTATATATCCAGTTTTTTCGTCAATACCCTCATATTTTATTCTTGTTTCTCCAGTAAAGTCATTGGATTGAGTTTCAATTTTCTTCCGATCTTTCCAAGCACTTTTCACAGTTTTCCTAATTTCATTATCGCTCAATCCATAAAAAATATCTTTTTTACTTTTTAGAGCAACTGCACCCCTTTCACTGTGATTCTTATAGATGTGAGTCCAATCAATTTCTTTTGCCGCAGGACCACAAATATTATGAACAAGCAGACCTAGATCTGAAACAAAATAAGTATGGAAACCTGCTACCTCAAAATTATAAACCGTAGCCAACCCACCATGCAGCTCGACCCGATCGATATCCAACCACGACTCAGTTTTAGTCTGCAGATGCGTCCCAGCATGTAAATCCTTCGCCGCTACCCAACCCACATCCGGCACCCAAAACGGATGCTCCTCAGTAGTGGTAATCTTCTCCCCACCAATGTAAATATCGACAAACTTAGTCGTATCGTGAGCGAACGTCTGAAGCACCTGCTTATACTCGCTCTCCCCAGGCGTATACGGGTCATCAGATAACACCCAATCCCCAACATGAATATCCTCAATATTTTTGGTACCATCGAGAGTTTGAATCTCAGTCCCAGCGATAAAACAATTCTGGGTAATCTTTCTCCAAAAATCACTGGCAACAGAAGTAGCCTTATTTAACGAGTTCGATGCTTGCTGACTAACATTACCCCAGATATTCTTAACAGCCGAACTAGCCTTAGTTAAATATGGAGATGCTTTTTGACTAACACTATTCCAAGTATTGTATTGGTAGTTATAGATCCCATCGGTGGTGAGTTGATTATTTACTCCAGGTACGTTCCCGCCACTGATGCGATTGCCATTGGCATCGTAATTATAGGCTTCGGTATTACTCTCTGTAACTGTTTTAACTTGGTCGATGTTGTCGTAGCTAATCAGTCGATTGACACCATCTTTAGTCTCAGATATCAACCGACTGAGGTTGTCAAAGCCATAGATACTATCGGCAATGATGCTAGTACCGTTGGTTTGTTTAATCTCGATGCGGCGACCGTAGGGGTCGTAAGTGTTATCGGTGGTGAGGATGGGTGTGGATCAGCAGGTCGGTGTCGTCGTAGGTATAGTTGTAGTGGCGGGTACCATCGTCGGCACTAGTCAGGGTGCTGTGGTTGTTGGCATCGATCGTTCTGACGATTTTGCCGATCGCATTCTAGTCACTTTTACAATTTATCGATTGCACTACCTGAAAGCATTTTAGATATAATTCATCTTCAATCGATGCTAAAGTACTAATAAGTATTCAGTTGTTTCTATGCGTCGCGACTCAATTTTTTATCAATTATTTCGTCAATCTCCGACTCTATTATTTGAGTTGTTACCGCAGCGTCCAAATAATTCTCAACAGTATACTTTTGAAGCAATTGAGGTAAAGGAAACTTCTTTTCGGACAGATGGTGTGTTTCTACCACCCGATCCATCAGGAGTCGTTTATTTTTGTGAAGTCCAATTTCAACATGATGAGTTGTTATATGAACGACTACTGAGTGAGATTTCAATTTATACTTATCGCAACCGAGAACGATTTACTAATTGGCAAGCGGTGGTAATTTATCCGACTCGAACTATGGAGCAATCGCGTACTGAAATGGTACGGGAGATGTTAGAGAGCGGACGGATTAGGCGAGTATATTTAGATGAGTTGGGGGAGGTGGAAGATTTACCAACTGGTTTGGGTTTGATGGTGTTGACGACGCTGGAGGGGAATAGAGCTACCTCTGAGGCGATCGGTTTAATCGATCGGGCACAAGGCAGTAGGGCTATAATAGATTTAGTTTCAACGATTATTGTTTATAAGTTTAGTAATCTGAGTAGAGATGAGGTGGATATGATGTTAGGAATTGAGTTGCAGCAGACGCGGGTGTATCGGGAGGCTGAGGAGCAGGGAAATGTTAAGGGTCGTCAAGATGAGGCTCAAGGTTTAATCTTACGGTTGTTAAATCGACGGGTGGGGAATATACCGATCGATCTAGAAGCCAGAATCAAAACACTACCTCTGGCACAATTAGAAGAATTGGGCGAGGCGTTGTTAGATTTTAGTCAGATGGGTGATTTGGTTGCTTGGTTGGATGGCGATCGAGTATAGGAATTAGGTCGATATTGTCGATCGCCTCTGAGTAAATAGCAATCGAGTGTCTAATTCCGATCGATCGAATCGAATCTTTGGGTGAAGACCTATTAGATTTTACTTCGATGTCAGATCTAGAAGCTTGGTTGAATCAAAATTGACGATCGATCCGAGCAAGAGATCTCATTTATATTCAACAGTAATAGCGATAGCGAAGCGCTGACGAAAGCAGGTCGAATTATCACCTTCGATCTCGTAGCGTAGGCCAAGCCTAGGCTGTTGACTTTGTGGGTTTTTGGGTGATTTACCAGAAAATTATCTGTGTTATTTTTGTTTGCTGGAGAATGGCTGTTCCAGCCATTCTCCAGCAAACGCGACCGATCCAAAAACTGCATGAACTCTTACGGGCTAAAGGGTATAGAGTCAACAGCCTAGGCCAAGCCTAATCGCTCCAAATAAACACGATCGAATCTTATCAGCCAAGATCGATCGAATCATAAGAATATTAGCGATCGAATCTAACAGCCAGATCTTTACAATGCGATCGAATCACATCAATATTAGCGATCGAGTATAGAAGAACAATCGATTCAGCAAATAACGATCGAGTTAATTCATCAAGATCGAGAGAACATGCCAAAGTTGTTGCTCCGCGCAAGCTTGTCTGTGGGCATCTGCCCACCCTACTGGCTCCGCACTCCCTCTAAATAGTTGCATCTGAGACTTCAGTTAGTGTAAATCCAGTACAACCGTTACTAACAAGCTCATCACCAATAAAGCTAGCTATACACAAAAAACATGTGTTGCCCATGATAAAAAGTTTGTGTATATCTGTATCGATAGAATAAGAAACTAATTTATCTAAAGATCTTATTTCTGTCGGCGCAGATGCAAAGCATTCATATATTGACTCTTCATAGTTGATACATTCTATTTCTTCAAGAACTTGCATAATATAAAAACTGCATTTTATATATTTTTCTTCATTCCATATAAATGTAACGGGCGAAAAAGTTGCTTTTATACCCTCATATTTTTTTAATACATTAATAATATTATCTGAAACTAACATTAATTGTCCATATTCCATAAAATCATTAGGTGGATTTTTGCCACTCATTACGAAGGTAGCCTCTGCAATTCCAATCCCCTCTAAGTACTCTTTACTATCAATCATCCATGAGCAATCTTGCTCTAATATTTTAAATTTCATAATTACTTCTTCTTTCTATTAATTCAAACAATAGTAGTCAATTTAGATATTTCATCCATAGCTAATTATTTTAACGTCAAAAATTAATGTGGGTCATTTGATTACAACTTAACATTTTTGTTGCTAATATCATAGTGTATCCGATCCTCTATTTTCTCAATACTAGACAATAAATCCGACTCTTTAATTGCTCCTTTATCAAATGCATTTTGTAATTTATTGATTTGTTTGCTAACATATTTATAGTAGCTCGGAAGATGTCCTCCACTATGTAGAAGAAGATTTCTTGTTGCAGCAACACCTCTATCAGTAGGCAAGCCTATAAGATTAGATCCGCGATTGATATCATACCCTAATTTTTTTGCTGCTAGTCTCATAACAGGGAAATTCTGTGCCACATGTATAGGTATCATGTGATGTTTTGCGAATCCATTTTCTACAGGAAAGTGACTAAGAACTTTATCTCTTTCTAAGTTCTTGGTTATTTCGATCAAAGGACCACCAGTAGTGCCAGGTCGTTTATTTAATAAATTAGGTATGTAACTTCCATCACTCTGACGTATTCTGCCAAGAATGATACCACCACCTTCAGAAGACCACTTAGGATCTCTTGCCTGCTGAATAGCCCATTTACGCAATGAGTCGGATGCTTTTTGACTAGCACTATTCCAAACATTCTCACCAACAACAGTAGCTTTCGCTATGGCATTCTCAACAACCCTAATCTTACCAAGCTGTCTAGCGATCGGACCCAGTAACGGAGCGAAAGTCGCCACCGTCTCCACATAACTCCACGGATTACTCCAATCCATCTTGCCATCAATAATCTTCGTCGTAGTATCGTAAGAACCCTTCCCTACCTGAGTAATCGTATAACCTTGAGCGATGCGCCCACCCAAACCAACTTTACCGAGCAGTGCTTGAGGAGTCAGCACGCCCAGCACAGTAGTAATCCCAAACCCCAAAGATTGACCCAGAGCATATTCAAAACTATCACTCTGTCCAGCAATCTTGTCACCAAACTGCTCCTCACGATACCGATCGGTATAGCCACCCGTCGCGAAACCAGCAAGACCCGCCACAACTCGATCTGTAGTGACCAGTCCACCATAAGCATAGTCTCCGACTGTTTGGGCGATACTTGCAGCACTTTGAGAAATACTTTGAACGGTATTATTTACAACCCGACCAGCATTATTCCAAGCCTGTTGGACATTCCGGACACCAGTATTCCAAGCATCCTCCAACCACGATGCCATCCCAGAAGGATTGGTAGCCAGCGTCGAACTATTGCCAACATAGGGATAGAGATTCGTATCCCCAGCCCCAAACCCCATCGGGTCTACACTGATAAACACCCCATTGGCTGGGTCGTAATATCTGGCGCGATAATAATCCAACCCACTCTCAAGATCCCGTTCCCGTCCCGTATATCCATACCGGAAACTCACACTGGGATTCGTCTCACTCAACACCCGTCCGAAACTATCGAACGCTCGTTGGTTGTCAAAGCTATAGGTACTATCGGCAATGATTCCAGTACCGTTGGTTTGTTTAATCTCGATGCGGCGACCGTAAGGGTCGTAGGTGTTATCGGTGGTGAGGATGGATGTGGTAGTTGCGCCGAGATACCGCTCGACTTTGGTATTTTGACCTTGGGGATCGTAGGTGAAGTTGACGCGCTTGGCGGTCAGTCCTGCACCAGATTGGAGGATCTCGGTTGCTAATGACGATTGAGTGCTGCCAATTGGCTTAACGCAGTAAATCTTCTAACTGATTTTGACCGCACAACCATTGATACATGCCTTTTTGAGCGAGTAACTCCTGATGAGTACCAGTTTGGACGATTTCACCTTTATCCATCACAAACACACGATCGGCTGTCGAAGCAGCAGATAATTGATGGGTGATGAAGATGACAGTACGTTTTTTTCCCGCTTGGGACAGATTTTGAAGAATGGCTGTAGCTGTCTGATTATCGACACTAGAGAGCGCATCATCCAGAATTGCGATCGGTGCATCGAGCAGCAGCGCGCGCGCCAAGGCTGTCCGCTGGCGTTGTCCGCCGGAAAGGGTAATGCCGCGTTCGCCGACGATCGTGTCATACTGTTGGGGAAAATTTAGTACTTCCAGGTGAATTTGACCCAGCTTAGCTGCGGCTTCTACCTTGGCTCGCTCGGCTTGGGGGTCGCCATAGCGGATATTATTCTCGATCGTGGTACTAAATAAAAAGCTATCTTGCGGTACATAAGCGATCGCCTGGCGCAAATTATCTAAACTTAATTTAGTCACATCATAACCATCGATAAAAATACTATTTTCAGGTACTTCTAACAACCGTGGCAACATATTTGCCAATGTAGATTTACCCGATCCGATCGGGCCGACGATCGCGATCGTTTCGCCTGGTTCGATTGTAAAATTAATATTTTTAAGTGCTGGCGTAACTGCCCCAATATGGGTGTAGCTAAGGTCGCGTACTACGATTTGCCCGTTAAAGCGAGTATCTAAGTGAATCGAATTGGGAGTATCGGCAATCTTGGGCCGATTGAATAAAATTGCTTCTACTCGATCGATACTAACTTCCCCGCGTTGAAATGCTGTAATTGTAAATCCTAATAAAGCAGTTGGAAAGATCAGGTTTTGGGCAAAGATAATTAATGATAAAAAGCCACCAACTTGAATCTGTCCGCTCGCGATCGCAAGTCCACCCTGCCATAATAAAACGAGTAAACTGATCGATGCTAACCCCTGAATAATCGGGAAGATCGTGTTTCGCGATTCTGCTAATTTGAGATTGGAGTCAAATAATTCTTGATTCTTTTTCCGAAAGGCTTTGCGTTCGTTTTCTTCTTGCGCGTAGATTTTGATCAGCGCGATCCCACTCATGTCCTCCTGAATCAACTCGCTCAAATCAGAGATCGACTCTTGCACTGTTACTTGCTGATCGCGCAGTTGCCTACTAAATAGCTGCACGATAATCAGCATCAGTGGATAGACTGCTAATGCGAGTAGCGTTAATCTCACATCGATCGATAACATTGCCGGTAAAGTCAGTGCATAGGCAAAGATAATATTTGCCGTGCTGAGTACGGCAAAGCCCACCAACCGCATGATATTTTCCACGTCACTCGTGAACCGATTGACTAGATCTCCCACTGTTGTCGTGGCAAAATAACCCGGCTCTAGTTCCAAAATATGCTCGAAAATCCCCTGCTTCATCGTCGCTTGAACTTTGCGACCAACCCCAAAAATCAGAATCCGGGAAACCATCCGCACCACCCACATCAACGAGGTCAATCCGACGATCGCTAGTGCTAGTTGTGTTAGATAGTCGCTATTGAGGGATACTTTCAGTCGATCGATTCCCTCCCGAATCAAGAGCGGAATATAGACACTCAAAGCATTGACGACAAACAGCGCACCGATACCCTGTAATGTCTGCAATTTATAAGGTTTGAGATAATTAAGCAGCTTTTGGAAACGAGACATGGGGAAATTGTGAATTATGATTATGAATTATGGCAGCATTTCAAGATCGGGTAGAAACATACCCTAACGCAGATAAACTTTGTGTGATAAAATCATAGGTTTGTGGCACTGTCTCAAATATAGCTCAGATAGCTTAAATAGAAATCGATTATGGCAAAGCGCGTACAGTTAGTTTTAACCCAAGATGTCCGCAAACTGGGCAAAAATGGTGATGTTGTCGAAGTAGCTCCAGGCTATGCTCGCAATTACCTACTCCCTCAGAAGATTGCAACACACGTCACCCCTGGCATCCTCAAGCAAGCAGAAAAGCGTCGGGAAATCGAACGCCTGAGACTATTGGCACTCAAAGAAGTTGCATTAACTCAAAAAGCAGCGATCGATAAAGTCGGTAAATTCTCGATCTCCAAGCAAGTTGGTGAAAATGAGGCAATTTTTGGTACCGTTACCACAGCTGAAGTTGCTGAAGTCATTAAAGAAGTTACCGGACAAGAGATCGACAAACGCGATATCACGGTTCCCGATGTCGCTAAGATCGGTACTTACAAAGCCGAACTCAAGCTTCACCCCGAAGTCATCGTTAGTGTCGAGATCGAGGTTGTCTCTAAGTAACTTTCAGCGCTCGGTAGGAACTGCTACGCGAACGTCCAGCGTGTGCGTAGCAAATCCAGCTTCAGATTTAGTTGTAATATAAATCGTAGGCTGTGGGTACCGATCGAAACCAGGTATAATAGTACTAATTTACGCTCGATCGGGTATCCACAAGGGGCACCCCTACGTATATTTTCCGCCTCATGCTCCCCTCAAAAAAGGGATTGGGGATGGGTTCTATTCCTTACGCGCCCTCTCTAATGGCAGAAACACCTAACTTTCGATCGACGAATCTGATCCCACCACAGAATATTGAAGTTGAGGAAGCCATTTTAGGCGGGATTTTACTCGATCCGGAAGCAATCGGGCGGGTTGCCGAAAAGCTAATTCCTGAAGCATTTTATACGCCAACTCATGTCGATATTTATAAGGCAGCTTTAGCCTTAAATGGACTTGGTAAACCGACGGACTTGCTCACACTTACCGACTGGTTGATCGACCAAAAACAATTAGAAAGAATTGGTGGACAAGCTAAATTAATTCAACTTTTAGAACGAACTGTGAGTGCGGTAAATATCGACTCACTAGCAGTTCTAGTAATGGATAAATATATCCGGCGCGAACTAATTAAAGCAGGTACAGAAGTAACTCAGCTCGGCTATGCTGCCGATCGACCGTTAGAAATCGTCCTTGACGAGTCAGAGCAACAAATATTGAATTTAACCCAAGCCAGACCGAAGCAAGGGTTAACGCCGATTAAAGAAATCGTTACCACCACATATCAAGATATCCAAGATCGCCACGATAAAATTATCCCCCCAGGGTTGACCAGTGATTTTAGCGATCTCGATGGAATGACAGGCGGATTTCAGCGATCGGATTTAATTATTATTGCTGGTCGCCCATCAATGGGCAAGTGTTTAGTGCATGATGCAAAAATATTATTAGCAGATGGAAGTATTGTCAAAATAGCTGAGATTTATAAGCAAAAGCAAGCTGAGTTATTAACACTAGGTAGTAACTCAAAATTTCACACTACTCAACCTTCAGCTTTTATTAATGATGGTATTAAACCAGTATTCAAAGTTACAACAAGATTGGGCAGATCGATCGAGACTACGATTACTCATCCTTATTTAACGATTCAAGGCTGGAAGCGACTTGTAGATCTTAAGGTTGGTGATAAGATTGGTATACCGAGTGTGCTACCAGTTTTTGGTTCAAAAATATTGCCAGATAGTCAATTATCAGATTGGATTAATCAAGTAGAATTATGGGGTAGTTATTGCGAGGATACACCTATCCCTTTCTATATATTCAATTTAATAAAGTCTCAAATAGGGCTATTTTTGCGTTGTTTGTTTGCTACCAATACTTGGGTGATAGTATCGCAAGAAAAAAGACATCAAATCCTTTGTCGATTGAAGACAAAAGAGATAGCTCAACAGGTTCAACACTTATTGCTAAGATTTGGAATTATAAGCTCGATCGAATTTAGTCATTCAAAGGATATAGATATTGAATGGAAATTAAGCATAGAAGAAGATAGGTCACTCGAAATATTTGTCAATGAAATAGGAGTTTTAGGCAAAGAGTGTGAGATCGAACAATTGTCATTATCTTTATGCAAAAACTGTTCCAAGGAAGATCGAGAACTAGGTCATATTTACTGGGATGAAATTGTCTCAATCGAGTATACCGGAGACAAACAAGTCTACGATCTAACTATTCCCGATACTCACAACTTTGTCGCTAACGACATTTGCGTGCATAATACGGCGATCAGTCTAAATATTGCCTACAATATGGCAAGACTTCATAAATTACCAGTACTAGTATTTAGCTTGGAAATGTCCAAGGATCAATTAGTTCAAAGATTGATTGCTAGTGAAGCTGGAGTAGATAGCAATCGCTTACGTGCTGGGCGAATCAGTCCAAATGAATGGGACTCGGTATATAAAGCAGTCGATCGGATTTCAGAGTTGCCGATCTTTATCGATGACAATGCCAGTATGATGCTGATGGAAATGCGGAGTCAAGCCCGTAAACTGCAAGCAGAACACGGCGGACAATTGGGTTTAATTATGATCGATTACCTCCAATTGATGGAAGGCGGTGGCGATAATCGCGTTCAAGAAATCTCTAAGATTACGCGCGGCTTGAAAGGATTGGCACGGGAATTGCAAGTACCATTGATCGCACTATCTCAGCTAAGCCGCAGTGTAGAAGCGAGAAATAACAAGCGTCCGATGATGTCAGATTTGCGAGAATCAGGTAGTATCGAGCAGGATGCAGATTTGATTGTCATGTTATATCGCGATGCTTATTACAATCCCGATACACCAGATCGAGATATCACGGAACTCATTATTACCAAGCATCGAAATGGCCCAACAGGTGTAGTCAAACTAGTTTTCGATCCAGCTTTAACTAAGTTTAAAAACTTAGCTCGTCCGATGAATTAAAGCTTGGCGGTTGAAACCGCAACTAGATAAACAAAACCTGCCTACGCAGGTTAAAAACTAAGACTATCTAACGTCAGTTCTGGATAAGAAAAGTTAATTTGCTTCGTTCTAGCACCGCCCTGAACTATAAGTTCGGGCTAATAGCTCAAGTTCTCTGAAGAGAACTGCCAAATTAATTAGTTCGTTTCAACGAACTTTTGCTGTTAGCCCCAAATTCATTTGAGGGCGATGCAGAAACGAAGCTAGGAGTCATCGATTACCTACGCTAAGCGAACGGAAATCCTTAACAAGAACTCACGTTATCTAGGCGCAGTTTTAATCGCCAGCACTAATGACTGATAACTAAAATGACTTTGAATATTCGCGGTAAAAATTTCAATTGGGGCGATCGCACATATATTATGGGCGTATTGAATGTGACTCCCGATAGTTTTAGCGATGGGGGAAAGTTTCACACGGTGGATGCCGCATTAGCACAATCGGCGAAGATGGTAGCCGCAGGTGCAGATATCCTCGATATCGGGGGCGAATCGACCAAACCAGGGGCTGCACCTGTAGACGAGCAGATAGAATTAATGCGAGTTATTCCCGTAATCGAAGCTATTCGCAAGCATCCAAATATTGGCGAGATCCCGATTTCGATCGATACTACCAAAGCCGTAGTAGCCCAAGCTGCAATTTTAGCAGGTGCGGATATCGTCAATGATGTCTCTGGCGGCAAATTCGACCCGCAGATGCTGCCAACAGTCGGTCGGCTGGGGATACCCTATATCCTGATGCACATGCGCGGTACGCCAGCGACGATGTCACAGATGACCGATTATGTCGATGTCGTCGAGGAAGTGTATAACTTTTTGCAAGTACAGATCGATCGAGCCGTCGAGTGTGGAATCGATCGATCTCAGATTATTATCGATCCAGGTATTGGTTTTGCCAAAAAGTATCAGCAAAGTATCGAGCTAATTCGGCAACTCGATCGATTTGCGACCCTAGATTTGCCGCTATTAATCGGCGTATCGCGTAAAAGTTTTATCGGTAAGATTCTCGATCGATCCGACCCGAACGAACGGTTGTGGGGCACGGCAGCCGCCTGTTGTGCGGCAGTCGCTCGGGGTGCGGATATCATGCGCGTTCATGATGTCGCCGAAATGGTCGATGTGTGTCGGGTTGCCGATGTGTTGTTTCGGTAGTATACATGCAGGTGTTGCTGGTAACTCGTGAGTGCCAGCAAGTGGATTGCCACGGATAAAAGCGATCGCTAGTATACTTACAGTGTGCCGGAATCGATCCCAGAGATCGACCGCCAAACCCATTTGTTAGCCACCAGTCACTCGCCACCCCGTGCAAACACATTCATCTCTCGCCGACGTATCTACTCCTACCGCGATAGCTCTGGGTAACTTTGATGGCATTCATCGGGGTCATTTGGAGGTAATCCAGCCCGTTCTAGACTGGCAGGACGCGGCTGTGTGGAAGACTGTGGTGACATTCGATCCGCATCCGCAAGAATATTTCACGGGACAATCGCGGCAATTATTAACACCCCAAGCCGAACGCGCTGCAATTTTAGAGCAGTTGGGGGTTCAGCAAGTCGTATTATTGGCATTCGATCGCAAATTAACGAAATTATCTCCAGAGGAGTTTGTCGCGCAGATTTTAGTCAGGCAGTTACAGGCGCGATTTGTGAGTGTCGGCGAAGATTTTCGCTTTGGCAATCAGCGCGCGGGTGCAGCTAGCGATTTGGTGTCGATTACGGCAAATTATCAGATCCAGACGCGGATTGTACCGCTAGAGACAAACCAAGATACGCGGATTAGTAGTTCCCGCATTCGTGCGGCATTACTTGCTGCGGATCTGGAGTTGGTGCGAGAATTATTAGGACGATATTACTCGCTCGTCGGTACGGTCATAAACGGTCAACAAATTGGCAGATCGATCGGCTTTCCAACTGCTAATCTCAATTATCCGGCGGAAAAGTTTTTACCCCGTCAGGGTATCTATGCGGTGCGAGTGGATACGCTTGACGCTACTCAATTACCTGGGGTGATGAATATCGGCAAACGCCCAACGGTAAATGGAGTGAATACGACTGTTGAAGTCCATCTGCTCGACTGGGATGGCAATCTTTACGGGCAAGAGCTTACAGTTTACCTGCATCAGTTTATTCGATCGGAACAAAAATTCCCCTCGCTCACTGCATTAACAGCACAAATTCATGCTGATTGCGATACAGCTAGAGCATTTTTTCAGATGAGTTAGACGGTGTTTTGGATTGCTGACATATCACCTGCCTGGTTTCCGAAATTTTCGATCGATCTAATGGATCTTTTAGAATATCCAACTTCGCCGAAAACATATGAAAATCACAGCTATTATCGCTCTCAGTTTTGGCATCGTCACCCTGGGAGCAAGCTTACCTGCATTTGCCGAATCAGTGCAGTTTAACCAAAATATTCCCAAGATTAAAGTAGAAGATTTCACTCGGCGGCGGACAACGGAGCCAAAAACTCAACAATGCAATATTCAATGCATTACTACTCCCTGTCCTTGTACAGATAAAATAACCGAGCGGAATGATGGTAAACAACGAGATCGCGATAATAGCAGCAATAAATTCGATCGGTAAAAATAAGGCAATACAACTAAGCTCCTAGCTAGAGGATCGATATTTGTGCTTACTCACATCTTGCACCAATACTAGAGATATTATTACTGCGGCGACGCGAGGGTACCCACAAGGGGCACCCCTACAAGTTATTTGTAGGGGTGCCCCTTGTAGGTACCGTGAAGATATACGGTAATTACTCAAGATGTGAGCTTAGCTAACGTCAGTTCGGGTTAAGAAAAATTGATTTGCTCCGCTCCAGCACCGCCCTGAACTGGAAGTGTCTCGTTCCGAGAGGCTTCGCCAACGGGCTAATAACTCAAGTTCTCGTAAAGAGAACTGCCAGATCGATTAGTTCGTTTCAACGAACTTTTGCTATGAGCAACTAATTCATTTGAGGGCGGTGCAGAGACGAAGCTAGGAGTCATTGATGGGAAATCCTTATCCCGAACTGACGTTAGCTACTCACCCAATTTACGAACTACTGCGCCCACAGATCTCGGTCAAACTTTTCAAGCGCAATTGAATCGGTTCGTTGAGCACATTAGCATCGTAGCGCCATTCCCAATTACCTTCAGCTACACCTGGAAAATTCATCCGCGCCGCACCACCCAAACCCAAGATATCTTGGAGTGGAAAGATTGCAATACTCGCCACCGAAGACATTGCTAGCCGAATCATATCCCAATGAACGCCATCAGCACCGATACCCCCAGCGTACAACATAAATCGATCGCGTTCGCGACCGCTGAGCTTTTCATACCAACCGACAGTCGTATCGTTATCGTGAGTGCCTGTATAAACTACGAAATTGCGTCCGTAATTAAAGGGTAAGAAGGGATTGCCATTATCCGAACCGAAGGCAAATTGGAGGACTTTCATCCCTGGGAACCCAAACCGATCTCGCAAAGCTTCGACATCGGGGGTAATTACGCCCAAATCCTCAGCTAAAATCGGTATTCGTCCCCATTTATTTTGAATCGTGGCAAACAGTTCCGCCCCTGGAGCTTTAATCCAACGTCCATTCATTGCCGTCTCTTCACCCTGTTCGACCGCCCAAAATGCTTGAAAACCGCGAAAGTGATCGACCCGAATTACATCGACTAATTTGAGTAAAGATTCAAATCTTTGAATCCACCAATTGAATTGAGTATTTGATAATTCTTCCCAGTTGTAGACTGGATTACCCCACAATTGTCCGGTTTCGCTAAAATAATCTGGTGGTACGCCAGCCATAAGTGCAGCGGCACCAGTGTCGGGATCGAGTTCAAAAAACTCTTGATTTGCCCAGACATCCGCGCTATCGTGAGCCACATAAATCGGAATATCACCGATGATTTCGATCTCGTGTTTGTGAGCGTAGTCTTTTAACTGTCCCCACTGCTCGAAAAATTTAAACTGGACAAATTTATGGTAGGCAATTTGTTCTTTAAGACTGTTTTGCCAGTGAATTAGAGCGAGTGGCTCCCGTTTGACTAAATTTGGCTCCCACTGGGGCCAACTTTTATCTTCATGTGCTTCGCGCACCGCCATGAAAAGTGCGTAATCATCCAACCAATGGATCTGGCTCTGACAAAAGAGATCGAAATTGGCTTTGTGTTCGGGATCGATCGTATCGTGAAAGCGCTGGTAAGCCAGATGATATAATTTAGTTTTAATCTCGATCGCTAGGTTAAAATCGACCTTATAGGTGGAAAATGTCGGCAAATGTTCCAAGTCGGATTGAGCTAACAGTCCATCCTCTAAAAGTTTAACCGGACTGATGAGTAAGGGATTGCCTGCGATCGCTGAATAACACATGTAGGGCGAGTTCCCATAACCCGTTGGCCCTAATGGTAAAATCTGCCAATATTTCTGATTGGCATTGTGCAGGAAATCGATAAAGTCATATGCGTCTTGTCCCAAATCGCCAATCCCAAATGGGCTAGGAAGTGAAGTGGGATGGAGCAGAATTCCGCTAGAGCGAGTCATAAGTTATGAGATAGGAAGTTGGAGATGAGGGGTAGTCAAGAACTGTAGGGGTGCCCCTTGCCTACGCCGAGCGAAGCCGAGGTATGAGTAACCGAGATTTACTACCAGTTTGTAGCAAACCACTTCGGAACCCACGCCGTCCTATCGGGCACCCCTCATTGGAGGGGATTTTTAGCTAGAACTTGAGAACCTTCGCTACAGTCTGGACATCTTTATCACCACGGCCCGAACAATTGATGACAATTTTAGGGCTACCAGTGAGTTGCGGACACAGCGTTTCGAGATACGCGATCGCATGAGATGTTTCGAGAGCTGGTATAATTCCTTCGAGTTGCGATAATAATTGGAACGCGGTGAGCGCTTGAGCGTCAGTTACGCTGTAATACTCAGCCCGTCCTAAATCTTTGAGGTAGCTATGTTCGGGGCCGACACCAGGATAGTCCAATCCGGCACTGATCGAATGTGCTTCGGTAACTTGACCGTCGCTATCTTGCAACAGGTAGCTCATCGCGCCATGTAAGACTCCCGGACGACCTTTGGTTAAGGTGGCAGCGTGTTTGTGGGTATCGACCCCTTCACCCGCAGCTTCGACCCCAATTAGGCGCACGCTCTGCTCCTTCACAAATTCATGAAATAGCCCCATGGCATTGGAACCGCCACCGATACAAGCTAGCAGAATATCTGGCAAACCGTCCCATTTTTCTACGGCTTGAGCGCGCGTCTCGACCCCAATAATCGCATGAAAATCGCGCACGATCATCGGATAAGGATGTGGGCCAGCTACAGAACCGAGGATATAATGTGTCGTCTCGACATTAGTTACCCAGTCGCGAATCGCTTCTGAAGTTGCGTCCTTGAGCGTCCCCGTTCCTGCTGCTACCGGACGTACTTCTGCACCCAACAACCGCATCCGAAATACGTTCAGCGATTGGCGTTCCATATCTTGGACACCCATGAAGATGACACAATTCAAGCCAAACCGAGCGCAGACGGTCGCTGTTGCGACCCCATGTTGCCCCGCTCCCGTCTCGGCAATCACCCGCTGTTTGCCCATGCGTTTGGCGAGTAATACTTGAGCCAACGCGTTATTAATCTTGTGAGCGCCAGTATGATTTAGATCTTCGCGCTTGAGGTAAATTTGGGCACCAGTGCCATCGGGACGTGCGTAATGTGCCGTCAGACGTTCGGCAAAATAGAGTGGACTGGGTCTACCCACATAGTCGCGCATCAGTCCAGCAAGTTGGTGCTGAAATTCCGGATCTTGGGTGTGATGATAATAAGCTGCTTCCAACTCTAATAGTGCAGGCATCAACGTTTCTGGAACGTATTTCCCCCCAAACTTGCCAAACCGACCGAGGCTGTCTGGCTGTTGAAGAGATGATTGCCGCGCTTGGTTTGGCGAGATAGGCGTTTGGGTCATGAGGATGGCTGTAAGGAGGGGAATTAGTTGATTCTGCTGGGGAGAAGGATATTTGTTAGGACTAGCTCGATTATTATACCGTCGCTCGTCGATCGATGAATTGGCTTGGGTCGATTCTGGCACTGGCTGGTGCCAACAAGTTATCGAACTAACAAATGGTTGTAGATGCCTTTAGTTTAAATCCCTAAACGCCAAAAAGGGGAAGATCTCGATCGAAATCTCCCCCTTTTGACTTAGATTAGTATAGCTCGGACATCCGTTTAGTGACGATCGCGATTATTGTAGTAACCGCCCCGATCTTCGCGATGCTCGTTATGGTAAGTCGAGCCATAGGATGACTTTTGGGAATAATAGCCATGCCGACGGTGTTTAGCTTCCCACCGCTCGCGAGCTTCGCGTTCGCGCGCTATTTCGATTTGACGGCGACGCTCTGCATCGAGACGATAATTATATTTATTGTCTTGCCGACTTTCGGTACGGTAGTCATCGCGCCGACTTTCAGTTTTTACTTGAGGATTGATAATCACTTTGACTTCAGGTTGAGAATTTCGAGTGTCGCCAATAATAATTGGAAATGCTTGAGCGGAAGGGACGATCGAAATTAAAGTAAGTAGGCCGAGTGCCAATGAGGTAAGTTTTAACATGTGTAAACGGTGGTAATTAACTCTCTTGCTAGTAGAGTATATTTTCGAGTTCGATCTGTTCCAGCAATTCAGATATATCTACCGCTAGTCATGCTGAATAATATTCAACTATGACTTTAGTAACGATCGATCGTCATCGAGTAATATCTCCACCCAATTATTTGGAGAGGGCTGTCTTACCTCCAAACAATTCCAGAAGTCGTAAAATATAGTAGGAATAGCTCGAGTATTTCTCAAGATTCGGAGTAGATCGTGGACGAATTTATCGGACAAACATTACACCAGCGCTATCAAATTCGATCGCAACTGGGGAGAAAGTCTGGCAGACGTACTCTGTTGGCGTTGGATACCACTACTGAAATTCAGGTAGTAATTAAGCTGCTGATCTTCGATCGAGATTTTGATTGGCAAGATCTCAAACTTTTCGAGCGCGAAGCCGAAACTCTCAAATCGCTCGAACATCCAGCGATACCGCGTTATTTAGATTATTTTGAATTCGAGCTATCTGAATATCGCGGTTTTGGTTTAGTCCAAACTTATATCGAGGCGATCTCGCTAGATTTAGCGACAAGTGCTGGCAGAAGATGGAGCGAAGGTGAATTGAAACAAATTGCCAAGTCTTTGCTGACAATTCTCGATTATTTACACAGTCAAAATCCGCCTGTCATCCATCGGGACATCAAACCAAGTAATATTCTAATTACCAATCGATCGAGTCATCATGCTGGGGATGTCTATCTAGTCGATTTTGGTTCGGTTCAAAGTCTCGGACATCGCGATGGTGGGACGATGACAATCGTAGGTACTTATGGTTATATGCCGCCAGAACAATTTGGTGGCAAGGCTTTCCCCGCATCCGATCTATACAGTCTTGGTGCGACAATTATCTATCTAGTAGCAGGCAAACATCCCGCCGATCTTACTGAAGATGATGGCAAAATTTACTTTAAATCCGATTATGTCAATAAGGATTTTATTTATTGGTTGAACTGTCTGACGGAACCGATGCTGAGTCAGCGCATCCCCAGTGTTGCCGACGCACAGATGTCTTTACATCAGCCCGCACCAAGTTTGTCAAAACCAGAGCCAATACTCATCACTACCGAACCTAAAGCTATAGATAGAAATAAATTTCATAATATCGTCGTTAAAACATTTGTATCTTCGCTGTTGACGGGAATGGTAATGTGTGTGACTACGCCATTGTTAGTAATGATATTTGGGGTATTATCGATTAGTTCTGCTTGGTTGTTGCTTGCAGTTCCCGTGATGCTACTGTTCATTTTTTCTGGAATTTTATACAAAATCGATTGACGCTAAATAATTAACGCTCGAGTTAAAGATATTAGCTTTGTTCTAGCACCGCCGCCGATTGAAATCGGGGCTAACGATCCGAAGTCCGCCTATCCGGACTAAGATGCCATCGGTTCGGGATAATAATACCCGATTATTTGATGAATCATACTAGATGCAGCACCGTCTGAAAGTCAGTCCGCGCAGGCGGACCTTGTAATGTTAGCCCCGATTTTAATCGACGGCGGTGCTGGCGCGAAGCTAACATCTCACATTAATTACTTCGATCGAGTCCAGCCCTGAAATAACTGTTGTTGACGATCGAAAGTATCCTCCAATAACTGCAATTGATACTTTTGGGGTTGTGGTGGTGCTAGAGTTAAGTTCACCGTCAATAATCGATCGGCATGAAATACACTTACTGCTATTTGTTCCCCAGGTTGATAATAGTTCAATCGATCGTTAAGCTGCTCGGTGGTAACTTTAAAACCATCGATCGCAAGTAATTCATCACCAGGATCGATGCCAGCTAATTGTGCGGGAGAATTACTTGCTACCGCTTTAATAACTTCTTTACCATGTTCGCTTTTAACTGTTAAACCTAGATAGGGAGTGGTTGCTTCTAGTGGTTTTAATTCAACACCGAACGGAGCTAAATAATCATTGAATGGTAATTCTTCAATGCCATGAATATAGCGCTCGTAAAACTCGGTTAAATCTAAATTTGCGATCGATTCGATAATAGTTTTAAGCTGAGTCTCGGAGAACCCAACTTCCGACTTACCAAACTGTTCCCACATTGCAACTAAGACATCATCGAAGGATTTTAGTCCGTTAGTGCGATCGCGAATCAGCAGATCCAACAGTAACGTCACCATCTCCCCTTTGAGATAGTAAGACATCTGAGCATTAGAACTATTGGCATCGGGACGATATAACTTAATCCAGGCATCAAAACTCGACTCGCTTAACGGTTGGATTAAACGCCCTGGTGTAGTCAAATAGCGGGTGATTTCTTTACTGAGTTCGCTGAGATACTCTTTTTCATCGTAGATTCCCGCCCGTCGCGGAATCATCAGATCGTAATAACTCGTCGTTCCTTCACTAAACCATAGCGAAGGCGTATAATTTTCGCGATCGTAATCAAATTTTTCTAATGCGATCGGGCGAATGCGTTTGACATTCCACAGGTGAAAAAATTCATGTGCGACTAACTGCATGAAGCGATTATGTTTCTCGCTCCCTTGAAAATTGAATCGCGGATATAACAGCGAACAGCAATTTTTGTGTTCTAGTCCACCACCGCCGCTGGGCGATAGATGTAATAGGAACATATATTTTTCGTATGGCAATCCACCAAAGATTTCGGCTTCGACTGCGACAATTTTCTGGATATCCTCGATCGCAGTTTGTGGATTTAAATTTCCTTCGCCCCAAATTACTAATTGATGCGGTTTACCCAATACCGTAAATTCGTAAACTTGTTGAGTGCCGATTTCAAAGGGGCTATCCACTAAGGTATCAAAGTCAGCCGCGACATAAGTTTGAGGGCTAATTTCTGGGAGTGGCGTAGTAATCTGCCAATCTGAATGTGGCGGAATAATCTCTAACTCGATCGGACAATACTCATAATTCGGGATGTAAAAACACAATGCTGCGGGGTTGAAATAACCGTGGGTAGCATCCAGATGATTGGTGCGAACAGTTAGTTCGTTGGCAAACATTCGATAGCTAATTGCAATCTCTGTGCAGTTGTCTGAGTTAATTTGCCAATGATGTTTGGAAATTTTTGTAGATTTTAATGGGCGATCTTCACTGGTTGTCGCTGTAAAATTTTGCAATTGCTTGCTATATTCCCGCACTAAATATGAGCCAGGAGTCCAGACTGGCATTTTTAGATCTAGCACATCACTATCCCAATTACTGACCAAAAATCTCACTTCAAATAAGTGCGTTTGCGGCTGTGGCATTGAGATTTGATACTTTAGCTTTGGAGCGTAAGTATTCGCCGTGGCAGGAGTGATAATAGTTGCCTGAGTCATTATTTAGTGGATAGTAAATAGATATTAAAAGTAAGTAAATATAGCGTCAGTTCGGGATAAAAACCGAGCGGTCGGTCGGAAGTATAAATGTTATTGGTATTAGTAAGTAAATATAAAAATTTGAAGGTTTAGTATAAAGCAGTAGGGTGGGTATTGCCCACCACCTATATTTTGGATGTAATCTATTTCGTGAATAATTGTAATTGTCTACTTGCCGAATTAAAAATTATTAAATAGCGATTGTCTTAATTCTAGATGGTGGGCATTGCCCACCCTACAAATATAATCTATCTAACTCATTAGATTTTAGTTCGTGCGAAGTTCTTGAGCGGCTAGGTAGATCTGACTCCATTCGCCCATAACTTGATTGGTTTTGATCTGAAGCGATTTGGCGATCGTCTCTACCGAAATTCCCGCTTTTAATCCCAGCATAATCTCGCGTTGTTTAGTGTCCAGGCTCCCACAAAACTTCTCCCACTGATTGGGTGTCAAACCCAAGTTATGCTCTTGGAGCGAGATATGTAGCCATTGCGAGACAAGATCCGACTCGGCTTTGATCGCAAACACTTTGAGACTGTGGTAGTTGATCTTTTCGCGCAAGCGATAGACTTGCTTGATATCCATCTTTAATATCACCGCGATCGATTCAGGCGTTTTACCTTGTAGATAGAGATCCAGCCATAACCCGGCTTCAGTGCTGACATTTTCGACTAAATAGGCGCGCAGGGTGTCTTTGACTCGATCGCGGGCGATTTGGGTTTCTTCCCACTCTTGCTGTTGCTGAAAGTTTTCCTGGGCTTGCTTGTCGAGGAGGCTGAGGGTGGAGTCGCTATCGCCGATAATTTCATCCGATACCAGCTTGACGAGATCGCCTTGCGGGACATTAGTTACGCCACCTTTTTGGGCGCGGCGAAGGTAGTTGATAAACCGATGGGCGAGTAGGGGTCGATCGCGGATCGGGCGCAAGCAATATTCTTCGATACTGGCAAATAGCAACGTATCGCGCAGCCGAGGATTGCGAGTACATTCACCGATCCAGACAATTTGTTGTTGGATGTATTTATCGCCTTGGAGCATTTCTTGGATCGTCTCTTGCAAGACATCGACTACAGTTCGCTGCCGATCGCTGCTCAGTGACAGCCAGGATCGAATCTTCTCGCGCAAGATTGCCACGCCCCCCAATCGCTGCATTAGGTTCTTATACGCCCGTTCTGGGGGCAATCCCAGGTATCTTTGCATCAAGATCCGCAGTCGATAATCCATCGCTCGATCGGCAATTTTGAGCTGTTCGCTATCTAGAGTTTCCAACCGCTCCCGATCCTTGCCCAACAACCAGTTGAGAATGCTAGCTTGGGTAGTAGCATTTTGCCCGCTACATTCAGTAGCAATGCGTTGTTCCCACTGGGTGGCGATTTTCTCGATTACCTTCGTCATTTGGCGGTTACTCCCGTCCCCTCGGTTTAAATTATGGTAGCGATCTCATCAGCGCTACCTTGGCAGGTCGGATTTAGTCTGCACTAAGATTAGTTCTTACCTAAAATATATCCGATGACGCTCGATCTCTAAAGCGGCTGAATAGCTCGATCTGACCGTTTGACAAGCGTATTATCGATTTTATCTCTAAACCAGCAAATTGACTGGTAGACATAGCATAGATTATCGTGAGACGTTTGACAGTTTTGTTCGGAATTAGTTCCAATTTGGCTACTACGATCGCTTGTCTCGCTTGCTAATCGATATAAATTTGCTAGCTCCAGTCTAACCAATTTAATAGCACGATCGAAGCCTAAAAAGCGATCGCTCTATCGTGCAAAAGTAACTAAAAAGTCATCAGGTCAGCTACCGAGAGTTGCGCTATAACTAGCAAGCAACTTTCATCGAGGCTGTGCCAGCAAAGAACAGCTTCCGGCTCGATCGACTTTTCAACCGGAGTAGAATTAGAAAATTAAAACGTAATAATCAGATAACCACTTTGGAACTTGGCACCTTTAACGCTAGAGCCTGTTAATGCTGGCGGTAACAAAATATTGCGGCGTTGATCTCCGGCTTCGATCGTCACCTCTGGCCCCGATTGAGTCAGCTTGACTTGGGTTTTGTCAAATCCTGGCAAATAGAGCCGGACTTCGCGCTTGGAGCTGTCGATCTCGATCGGTTTGGGGAGATCTGCCACCTGACTAAAATCTGGCATTGCATCCATCAGTGGTTGCCAGTCGTTATCTTGGCGTGCGGGGATTGCTGTCACTGCTAAAGGTGCAAATTCTGCGGCTACCGCGCTCGGTTCGCCCCGATTGACGATCGCACCGCCAATACTCAATCCTGATTGCTGAGCGCTACCCCAGAGATATTTGGCCGTAGCAACCGCTGCTGGCTCGTCGGTAGTGACGAGATAACCTACTACTCGGTGTGGATTGCTAATTACCGTTTGGCTTAATTCCAGTGCTTTTTTAGCTTCTTGGACTGGCTGCGAGATCGTGGCACTTTCTCCCGTCCAAGCGACAGCGAGAATTGCCGCCATTGCTGGCTGCATAATCGGGGAGATCGTTTTCCACAAGTCCGAATCTTCCACGACCGCGACAAACCTCCTGAGATACCAATTTAAGCTATCGGCCATCCCAGCCATCCGCAAGGTAGTAATGTCCCCCGTGCCATCGTAAACAATGACATCGTACTTACCACTAGCATCGTACTGACGGAGCGCATTGAGCGCGAGCGCGCTATCCATTCCGGGGATAATTGCCAGCTCTTGCCCATAAATATTCCGTAACAGCGGCGATCGTAAATACCGTGCTTCCACCTGCTTGACATCCTCCCAACCACGCTCGATCGCTACCGTTGCTGAAATCGAGACTACTTCCAGATTTGCGCCGATGGATTGGGGTTTATCGGTCAGGGGAGCACCCAGCAAGATCCCCGTCGCAGGCGTAGGATCTTGACTGACAAATAATACCCGCCGACCCAGGTTAGCTTGCTGTTTAGCAGCAGCGATCGCCACAGTAGTTCGACCGGAACCGCCTTTACCGAGGAAGGTGAGAATTTGGGGCATATTACTCTACAACTTTGAGTTCATCTTCAAAAAACCAAGTGCTAGTCTTGTCTTCAAATTGGACGACAGCACCGACACCGCTACCATCTGTCATTTTGAATTCTGTCACAACACCTACTTTACCTAGTTTACTCACAATGCCCTGAGATACCCGATCTCTGAGCCGAAAAACTTTAACTTGTTGACCGATTTCCATTGAACTTAAATGTTGTTGATATAATTAACCACTCCACAGTGTACCGGAATTCTCGGCTCAGGTTAACTCTTTAGCCTGTTGTAATTCGATCGAGATCTACCCACCCCACCCTGCGGGCACCCCTCCTTGGAGGGGAATTTAACCACTAACTGCCAGCCACTATCCCCTATCCCCTATCCCCTCCCTAGATCCACCATCTTTCATCGAGCGGATATTTTGCTAATTCTTGCTTGACCCGTTTTCGCAATTTCATTACCTGTCTTCGACAGTCGATCGCTAGCTCAAAATGTTTTATTTCTTCATAGCAGAAGAATAAACCTTGATAGCTTTTGAGTAGTAGTTGTTTGTTGCCAGATTTCAGCGCGATTTCTACCAAGAACTCAGCGCTAGCGGCAGTTAATAGATAATCCTGCTGGTGATAGGCATCGATTAATTGCACATTGATATGCTGCCATCGTTGTCGATGCCGATATAACTTCCACCATTTAAAAGGATTTAGCCAGCTCAGCATTTTATTGGGAAAATTTATTCAATGAACTATGTTATTAGTGTGCCCAGTTAAGCTGTGGATTTAGATACCCGCCCCAATCATGGCTCGGAGTAATAAGTAGTAAATTATGGCTAAGTGGCAATTTTGGATCGATCGCGGGGGCACTTTTACCGATATCGTGGCGCAACGACCTACCGGAGAACTGCTCGTTCATAAGCTCCTATCAGAAAATCCGGGACGGTATACTGATGCGCCCATGCAAGGGATTCGCGACATCCTCGGCTTAGCTGCTGATGCACCGATACCGCTGGAGGCGATCGCCAGTATCAAAATGGGCACCACCATTGCTACCAATGCCTTACTCGAACGTAAAGGCGATCGTTTGTTGCTAATTACGACCCAAGGATTTGGTGATGCGTTGCGGATCGGGTATCAGCATCGTCCCCATATTTTTGCCCGCCAGATCGTACTCCCCACCCCGATCTACGAACGGGTCGTCGAAGTCACCGAACGCTACACTGCTGAAGGGGAAGAAATCGTTCCCGTTCGGGTTGATGATGCCTTGATGCATTCTCTGCAAACCGCTTATGCCGATGGTATTCGAGCTTGTGCGATCGTCTTCATGCATGGTTATCGCTACCCCGCACACGAACTAGAATTAGCCGAGATCGTCCGCGACATTGGCTTTACGCAAATTTCGCTCTCTCACCAAGTCAGTCCGCTGATGAAACTTGTCAGTCGGGGCGATACCACTGTTGTCGATGCCTATCTCTCCCCGATTTTGCGGCGATATGTCGATCGAATTGCTAGCGAACTAAATCCCGCAGCCGGAACCGATGCTGAAGCACAGATCTTAGGCGCGAAGCTGATGTTCATGCAATCCAATGGGGGATTGACTAGCGCCCAAAATTTTCAGGGCAAGGATAGTATCCTCTCAGGCCCTGCTGGGGGGATCGTCGGTGCGGTCAAAACTAGTGCGATTGCGGGATTTACCAAAATTATTGGCTTCGATATGGGTGGTACCTCTACAGATGTGTCGCATTACGATGGCGCATACGAACGTACCTTAGAAACCGAAGTAGCTGGCGTGCGGCTGCGTGCGCCGATGATGGCGATTCATACCGTCGCGGCTGGTGGCGGTTCGATCCTGCATGTTGAGCACGGACGCTATCGTGTTGGCCCCGATTCTGCGGGTGCTTATCCTGGCCCAGCTTGCTATCGTAATGGTGGCGAGCTGACAGTAACCGATGCGAATGTGGCTGTCGGCAAGCTCCAGCCAGACTATTTTCCGGCGGTATTTGGGGAAACTGGAGACTTACCATTAGATGCTACTGTCGTTGCTGCCAAATTTGCCGCCCTAGCCGTAGAAATTAATACCACGACTGGAGACGATCGCACGCCGATCGAGATGGCAGCAGGTTTTCTGACGATCGCGATCGATAAAATGGCCACGGCGATTAAGCAAATATCCAGCCAGCGCGGTTATGATGTCAGCGAATATGTCCTGTGCTGTTTTGGCGGCGCAGGCGGTCAACATGCCTGCTTATTAGCCGAAGCACTGGGCATGACCCAGATCTTGCTCCATCCTTACGCTGGAGTGCTCTCGGCCTACGGGATCGGATTGGCGGATGTTTTAGTCCTAAAAGAATGCGCGATCGAACTACCATTAACCGCCGAGACGATTGCGGCATTAACAACTACGTTCGATCGCTTGACCGAGATCGCCCAGACTGAAATACTCGATCGCGGCATCGAGATCGGCCAACAAACAATTCACCACCGCCTCTACCTGCGCTACACTGGCACCGATGTCCCGTTACTGGTCGATTTTGCCTCAGATGTCGCGATCGTCCGATCGCAATTCGAGACACTTTATCACCAACGCTACGGCTTCAGCCTGGACGATCGAGATCTCATCGTCGAATCCATTACTGTAGAAGCTATCGGGTCGATGCCAACACCCGCCGCACCAGCGCTTGCCGCCGATCGAACTACGCCCCTCACACCCCTCAAACACGTTCCGATCTACACCAAAGGTAACTGGTACCAGACACCGATCTTCGATCGCCAACACCTGCGATCGGGCGATCCGATCGTCGGCCCCGCGATTGTTATCGAACCCACTGGCACCATTATTATCGAACCCGATTGGGTCGGCCACATCACTCCCACCAATCAGCTACTACTCAGTCACAATGCTCGGATATCCGCAAGGGGTATTGCTGTGGATGCGGCGATCGATCGAACATCGTCAACTAACTTTCCAGCAGCTCTAACTAATCCCGATCCGGGTTCTACCCCACCAGCAACTTCCAGCAAACCAGACCCCGTAAAACTAGAAATTTTCAACAATCTGCTCAAATCGATCGCTGAAGAGATGGGCATTACCCTGCAAAACACTAGCCACTCCGTCAACATCAAAGAACGCCTAGACTTCAGTTGCGCCATCTTCGATCGCGCCGGACAACTTATCGCCAATGCCCCGCATATTCCCGTCCACCTCGGCTCCATGAGCGAAACTGTCACCAGCCTCATCCGCGCCGCAGGCTCCACCCTTCAACCTGGCGATGTCTACATCTCCAACAACCCTTATAACGGCGGTACCCACCTCCCCGACATCACCGCCATCACCCCCATCTTTTTACCCCACCACATCACCCCCAGCTTCTACGTTGCCTCGCGCGGCCATCATGCCGATATCGGTGGCATTACCCCCGGCTCTATGCCCCCACACAGCACCTCGATCGAGCAAGAGGGCATTTTAATCGACAATTTCCAACTAGTCGCTAGCGGGCGATTTCGCCTCGCCCAATTACATGCGCTGCTCGGGGAGTGTCAGTATCCCGCTCGCAATCCCCAGCAAAATATCGCGGATCTTCAGGCACAAATTGCCGCCAACGAACGCGGTGTCAATGCATTAATTGCCACGATCGAGCATTATGGAGTCGATCTGGTCGCCGCCTATATGCAACACGTTCGCGATAATGCGGAAGAGTCGGTCAGACGGGCGATTTCCGTCCTCAATCCTGGCAGTTTTACCTATCCGATGGACGATGGTTGCCAGATCCAGGTGCAGATCGAGATCGATCGAGCCACAAGATCGGCCACGATCGATTTTACTGGCACGTCTCCCCAACAACCGACCAATCTCAATGCGCCCTTAGCCATCTGCAAAGCAGTGGTGCTGTATGTGTTTCGGACGCTTGTGGATGATGATATTCCCCTCAATGCTGGCTGCTTGGCTCCATTACAAATTATCGTCCCAGCCGGATCGATGCTAAACCCCCAGTATCCCGCCGCCGTAGTCGCCGGAAATGTCGAAACATCCCAAGCGATCGCGAATGCGCTCTATGGAGCATTGGGCATCATGGCAGCATCCCAGGGGACGATGAATAATTTTACCTTTGGCAACGATCGCTACCAGTATTACGAAACCATTTGCGGTGGTTCTGGCGCGGGAGCTACTTTTGATGGTACGGATGCCGTGCAGACACAGATGACCAATTCCCGCCTCACCGATCCAGAGGTGTTAGAACTCCGGTTTCCCGTGCTGGTAAATGACTTTGCCATTCGCACCCAGAGCGGCGGCGCGGGACAGCACTGCGGCGGTAATGGGGTAATTCGCCAAATTCAGTTTCGCGAGCCAATGACAGCAGCAATCTTATCGGGGCATCGAATAATTCCACCTTTTGGTGCGAACGGTGGCGAACCTGGAACCGTCGGTCGAAATTGGGTCGAGCGCAATACTGGCGAAATCGAGATTCTCGGCAGCAAAGCCGAAATTCAGATGCAATCTGGCGATGTCTTTGTAATTGAAACCCCTGGTGGCGGAGGCTTTGGCACACCAGATTGCTAATTCGATCGCGGTAGCGGGACACAGCGATTTGATGGGGCGATGACAATCTCGATCGCATTACATACTTTTAACGAAAAATTATTTTCGCTGATGTATTTTAATTCAGCAACATAACTCTGGACTACTCCACCAATAGATCTGTAATATCGACAGATACCAATGGAGTAATAATGACTCAGATCGATAGCAGTTATACTTTTTGGCTCATAGATACTCAGCTTTACTCCCGATAATTAAATTTTACTAACTAGCGCCAATGAAAACTACCACCAAGTTGAAACTCACTCAAATCTCCATTGTTAGCATTACAATCTCGACATTTCTAAGTCTCCCCCTCGCTTTTAATTATCGAATTAATCTAGCCGCCGCTCGGCTAGATGATGATGCAGCCGCGAAGATCGATACTATTCTCAATCAAGCGAATAATAGCAATAAGAATAACAACAATCGCAACAATAGTAACAATAGCAATGGCAATAGTAATAGTAATGGCAACAGTAATAAACGCTCGCAATCGATGGAATACTTGCGGCGTGGGTTGGTCGCTCGCAAAGCCCAAGAAAATAGTCAAGCTCTAGAATATTTCGCGGCAGCAGCTAAAGCTGACTCTCAAAATGCTTTCGCCTTTATGGCGCTTGCCACTACGTTAGGTCATTCAACACAAGGATTGAGCTATATGAAAACTGCGATGACATTGTTCGATCGCCAGGGTAATAAAGAAGCTTATAGATTAGCGAAGCAATGGCTGGAACAAAAGCCACCGAGTGAAGGATTTTAAGTTGATAAAAATTCAATTTTATCGGCACACTCGATCGATTCAACAGTCGCAAGCTCGATCGGGATAATTTTTAGTTAGATTCTGGGAATTATAAATGTAGGGCATTAACGCTCGATCCGCCCTGACTCTACATGTAAAACATGAAAGTTATCCGCCAAACTCCCAACTTATTAGTCATCGAGCAAAAGCCAACTCAATTCACTATTGCGGTACTTGGGATTACCTCCACTTGCCTTCCTCTATTTTTTATTTGGTATTCTATCTCGCATCAAGGTGAGACACATTGGTTTGTTGCCACCTTTTGTATCGCGCTGTCGATGTGCCCTGCTTATTGGCACTATCCGCCAATTGACAGTCAGCACTTGTAAGATTGATAAAAATCTCCAAACTCTCACGCTTAAGCGAAAAAATTTGCTTGGGGAGAAGTTGTTTAAGCACTCATTTAATGACATTAAGGATGTACGACTCAAAGTAATCGGTGCCGAGAATGGCGATTGCTATGAAATTAGAATCGAATTAGTCAAGGGTTCTTACTTAGCTTTAAATGAGTGGATGGCTACGGATGACAAGTGCAGTGCAGAAGAAATAACTTCGCTTCTACAAAGTTTTCTCAATG
>CBDFFH010000036.1:0-174814 GCA_965246715.1 Chamaesiphon sp.
ATATTTAATCTCAGCAAAACCTCGCATTCGATCGGAAATAATTAACCTGAGTTCGGGATAAGAGTTACCTGGAGACTGGAAATCGGCGGCGGTGCTGGAACGAAGCCAATATCCTTAAACCGAACTGACGTTAATTGCATGTCGATCGCATCTTTTAATTGGTAGATGAATGATTGTCGATCGGGTGGGTTTCAATCGAGCTAAATATTACGGCAAAGATGCTTAACATAAACCCGCCAATGCGATCGTTCCATCGATCGGGCAACTGCTAGATCGTAAATTCTGGATATTGAATATCTCCATAAGCCATATCTCGATCGAATGCCGATAGAGTTTGGTTCTGTGCGCTAACACTATTCAGACAATTACAGACTAAAATTGCCACATCAGCACGGTGGATACTACCAGCCACATTAGTTGCCGCTGATTATCGTCCCGATATCTGGGTATCTAGCGATCGCCGCTTGGACATCTGCATAGTCGATCGCATCTCCAATAACTATTTTCGCGCCCAATTCTTCCAATTCACCACGAGTATCGGCAGTTCTTAATAATGCAACAACTGAATTATTTTTGGCAGTCAAAATCTTGACGATCTCTCGGCCTACACCGCGACTCGCTCCTGCGATTAAAATAGATTGTCGATCGAGCATTTTTACCTGTCCCTAAAAGTTATTATCGATATCTCATTATATTTTAATACTCTCGCTCGAAATTAGCTGCCTATTAATGATGAATATATCGAGCCGACCGCCAGATTGCCGACGATCGAACGATTTTTTGTGTTCGTAGTGATGTGGGTGTAAATATCCGAACAACTAAGCGAAATAGGAGTTTCGAGCATCGAGCGATTGCTCAGGTATTTTTAATTTGAAGTACCTGGCAAACTCCTCAGAATAATACCTGCAAAGATCGGAACTAACAAGCTGTTCGGCCGCGATTGAGTCAGCAAAAATTGCTAGATTGAATTTGTATAGATCTTAAAGATGTGAGTTCGATCGCTCAACCAATCTTAAATTTCTAGGTTGGCAAATGCTGTTGCTAAAGCGGGTGAAAGTCGATCGATCGGCTTGTATATACCAAAGGATATGTCCCCAGTCTTGTAGCGCTGCGTGGTTCCACCAGCATTGAAGGTTAGGGGGCTTTCTAGAGACTTGTCAGACGCGATCGAGATACAATTGACTAAGACAATCACGATTTAAAATTTTCTGATGGATATTGTTAGAGTTATTGAAATTATTTGGTCGGTGTCCGCCTTCGGTTTGATCGCAATGGTATTACTGCATAGTCCGAAAGGCGATGGCATCGGCGGGATCGGCGGTCAGGCGCAATTATTTAGCAGTACCAAAAGTGCTGAAAGCAACCTCAATCGGGTTACTTGGGGTCTATTTCTAATTTTTATCACGCTGACGATCGTCCTCAGTGCTGGCTGGCTATCTACACCGATTACAGCGCCGATCGCTGTTCCTTCTATCGGCCAATAACACAACATCTTTGGCGGTTTAATCGATATCGTTGGTGGCAGCGTTTCGCCAGCGATATCGAACGCACCGATCGCATCCCCTGCTGTATTTGTATTACGGATGGGGCAATTAAGCCATGAGTTCGAGCGAATTGGTAATATTCTGAAATCAATTAGTGTAAAACATCATACTACTTAGTAAAGATTTGTAAACTATGAATTAAACCCATAATTCTATCGCAGTATATCTATGGAAAAACTTATACGTATCGAGCAGAGCCTGCTGATCGGTCACATCTTGTCGATGGCATTTGGTTTGGCTGGAATATTAATAGTATTGCCGAATGCCGATCTGATCGCTCAGTTACCAGAGATCGGCAGAACAGCACTACCTTGGTCGATGGCTTGTGGCGGCGCAATCTATATGCTTTTAGGGACGGCTGCTGTGGCTGTGTATGCCTATCGGACGCTCGGACTGTGGCATTGTCTCGGTTTTATGCTTCCAGCGATCGTGTTGTCATTAGGCAGTGAGTTATTAGGTACTAGTACTGGATTTCCATTCGGGCATTATCGGTATTTAGACGGATTGGGTTATAAAATCGCCGGATTGGTACCATTTACGATTCCCTTGTCTTGGTTTTATGTCGGCTTTAGTGCTTATCTAATTGCCCTAGCTGGACTGGAAACGCGCGCGATTTCTCAAGTTTCCAAGTATGCAGGCGCGATCGGGTTTGGCTCGCTACTATTGACATCTTGGGATTTTGTCCTCGATCCAGCGATGAGTCAAGCAACGCTCCCCTTTTGGGTCTGGGAGCAACCTGGAGAATTTTTTGGAATGCCCTATCAAAACTTTGCTGGGTGGTTTGGTACGGGAGTGGTATTTATGTCCGTAGCTACATTTATCTGGCAGGCAAAACCGATGAGTGTACCGCGTAGCAATCTGGGATTACCCTTAGCAATTTATTTAGGTAATTTTGCCTTCGCTACAGTTATGAGTTTGGCCGCTGGAATTTACATTCCGATCGGGATTGGGATCGTGTTGGGTGTCTTGCCATTGCTAGTACTTTACCAAATGGCCACTACTAGCTCGAGCGATCTAGTTGCTGAATCACTAAAACCAGAAGTTAATTAGGAGATCGTGACTAGCTTTGTGATTCACTAATGACTGACTTTACTATGCAAATATCGGGCGTACTGTCGCTAGGACTGCTATTGTGCCAAGGTACCGCAACATTAATTTTGTTGTCGCGGTTGGTCAAAGGGGCGATTCGTCGTCCGCCACTGGAGCCGCTAACGACAGCTCCGAGCCAATCCGGTGCGGTGAGTGTGGTGGTACCAACGCTAAATGAAGTCGATCGGATTGCGCCTTGTTTGATCGGATTGAGTCAGCAGGGTGACGAAGTGCGGGAAATTATTGTCGTCGATAGTAATTCTCAAGATGGTACACGCGATCGAGTCAAAGATGCCGCCGAGCTAGATCCGCGATTTCGGCTGATGACGGACGACCCCTTACCTGCGGGTTGGGTGGGTCGTCCGTGGGCGTTGCATAATGGATTTTTGTTTAGTTCGCCCGATAGTGAGTGGATCTTGGGCATCGATGCGGATACCGAGCCACAACCCGGACTGGTGACAAGTTTAGTTGCAGCCGCGATCGCTGAAGACTATGATTTAGTCTCGCTCTCGCCTCAATTTATCCTTCAGTATCCAGGCGAATGGTGGTTTCAACCAGCATTATTGATGACGCTGCTGTATCGCTTTGACTCAGCCGGAGTCCGAAATCAGCCACCAGATCGGGTGATGGCAAATGGACAGTGCTTTTTGTGTAAGCGATCGGTTTTAGAGAAATTAGACGGGTATACTAGTGCCGCAGGTTCGTTCTGCGATGATGTCACCCTAGCGCGCAATGCTGCCAAACAAGGCTTTAAAGTCGGGTTTCTCGATGGTGCGAAGGTGATTCGCGTGCGGATGTATGCAGGACTGGTGGAAACTTGGCACGAATGGGGGAGATCGATCGATCTCAAGGATGCAGCGACACCAGCGCAAGTCTGGGGAGATGTCGCATTACTATTGCTGACACAAGCACTTCCGTTACCACTGACTTTAATTTTTTGGAGTTACGGTAGGTGGGAAAATGCATTTCTCACTTTGCAACTAGCGATCGGTTTAAACTTATTGTTGGTTATGATTCGCTGCGCGTTGTTGCTAGCAATTTACCCTTCTTATTACCGTCCAAACCGATTTGCTCCGGCTGTTTGGCTATTTTGGCTATCGCCATTAGCCGACTCACTAGCAGTACTACGTATTATCCTCTCATCTTGGCAAATACCCAAACAATGGCGCGGCCGAATGTATTAAGTCAGGACGCACACATCTTTGGGAGATGTTCCGATCTAATTTTGGCGTTGCTGAATCGGGGGATGATTTTTTGGTAGGGGTGCCCCTTGTGGGTACCCTGAATCGATGTGGGGTAAGCACGAGGCATTACCCCTACAAAAAAGTCAACCGCTAATTAGCCTGACTGCTAGATTCGATCGCTTAGCGATCGAGATAACTGACGTAATGGTAGTTTCGATTTATACTGGTTTCCTGCTTAAACAGCTTAACCCCCTTTTTCTCTAATTCAATCCTCATTAGCCATAGCTTGGCAGCCAACCGACGACTCAACTTGTCAGCGGGAGGGTGCGAGCGGATCGATCGTGAGTAAATATTAGTGCTAAAAGTTAAGCGGGAAAGTGGGATAGATAATTTGCCCAGTTAAACCACTAATATCGATGTTGAAACTACTCACGCATTTTTTAGCTGGATGCCTCTTAGCAATCATATTCAATCCATTGGCTCATGCCGTTCCCAGCGTCCAAATTCCAGCACCTAAAACAACCGTTACTGCTTTATCTGTTGGCACGATTCCGCTTAGGAGAGAGTTGACTTCGCTCAAAGCACAAATGCAGATGACGATCGCTAATTATCCAGCACTATCTCCAGGTATATTTGCGATCGATGTTGAGACAGGTGACTATGTAAATATCGGTGGCGATCTCGTTTTCTCTGCCGCAAGTACGATCGAACTGCCGATTTTACTAGCATTTTTTGAAGCAGTAGATGCAGGCAAAATCGATTTAAATGAAATGCTGATTGTCGAACGCGACGCGATCGCTAGTGGCTCGGGAAGGTTACAATATTCCCCTGGTAAGGAGCTAACAGCATTAGAAACTGCGACGCAGATGATCGTCATCAGCGATAATACTGCCACGAATATGATAATCGATCGATTGGGCGGTATAGAGTTTATTAATTCTCGCTTTCGTAGTTGGGGCTTACAGAATACCTATATTAAAAATAAATTAGGTGATTTTAAAGGCACGAATAAAACTACCCCGATGGATTTGGTGCGGGTAGCCGCGATGATTGCCAAACACAAAATTATTAGCGAACAAAGTCGCGTCAATGCTTTAGATATTCTCAATGCTACCGAAAATCGGAAGCTGCTAGCAGCGGGATTGGGTGAGGGAGCGCATATCGCGCACAAGACTGGGGATATTGGCTTTGTCATTGGCGATGCCGGAATTGTTGAAAAGCCGAATGGCAAACTATATCTAATTGGCGTATTTGTCGTTCGCCCTTATAACGATCTCGATGCCAGATACTTAGTTCAAGAATTGTCTCGATCGGCTTATATGTATCTATTACAGCAATAGCTTTGGTTCGTTCGATCTAATCGAACGTCGCGCCCCAACGATCGCGCGACAAGATACAACCGCTAGTGATGCTTAGTCCGGTTGTTGCCGCGAGCGGCAAAAGCCTGCCTACACGGACTAACAGTTTCTAGAACCTGCATAGACAGGTTTTGCAAATGTAGCAGCGGTTGAAACCGCTAGGCTACTAAAAATCGGACTTTTCAGACATCCTTTAAGACTAAAACGCTACAACCTCGATCCTCACACCCTATAATGGATCGATACCGTAAACATTCAGCATTTACTACTGTGGCAGCACCAGGAAGTTACAAAAACACCGTAAACTTACCCCAGACTAAGTTTGACATGCGCGCGAATGCCGTCAAACGCGAACCCGAACTGCAAAAATTCTGGGCAGACGAGCAGATTTTTGAACGGCTGTCACAGTCCAATCCTGGCGAGATTTTTGTGCTACACGATGGCCCGCCGTATGCCAATGGCACGCTGCATATGGGGCACGCGCTGAATAAAACGCTCAAAGATATCATCAATCGCTACCAACTGCTCAAAGGGCGCAAGGTGCGCTATGTCCCTGGGTGGGATTGTCACGGACTACCGATCGAGCTTAAAGTCATCCAAGACATGAAGCCAGAGGAACGCAAAAATCTCAGCCCATTAGAACTCCGGCAGAAGGCGGCGGCATTTGCACTGAAGACGGTTGAGGAACAGAAGATCGGCTTTAAACGCATGGGTATCTGGGGCGAATGGGATAAACCCTATCTTACGCTCCAACCGGAATACGAAGCCGCCCAGATCGGCGTATTTGGGCAAATGGTGTTGAAGGGGTATATCTATCGCGGCTTGAAACCCGTACATTGGAGTCCCAGTTCCAAGACAGCGTTGGCAGAAGCAGAGCTGGAATATCCCGACAATCACGTCTCGCGGAGTATTTTCACTGCTTTTAAAGTAACGCAGCTTGTCGATGCTGCTAAGGCGATTTTAGAGCCATTTCAGGACGATTTATCGGTAGCGATCTGGACGACTACGCCGTGGACGATTCCGGCGAATTTAGCTGTGGCGGTAAATCCCGATCTTAATTATGCTGTTGTCGAAGTCAGCGCGCCTGAAGGTAATAATTATACTGGCTGCAAATACACGATCGTGGCAGCGGATCTGGTTGCGGGTTTGGCTGCTAAATTTAATCTCAACTTAGAGACTAAGGCGACAATTAAAGGTGCGGCGTTAGAACACTCTACTTATAAACATCCATTGTACGATCGCTATAGCCCGGTAATTATCGGTGGCGACTACATCACGACCGAATCGGGGACTGGGTTGGTACATACTGCACCAGGACACGGGCAAGAAGATTATATCTCAGGTCAAAAATACGGTCTGGCGATCCTCGCGCCTGTCGATGGCGATGGGAATTTTACGGAGGAAGCTGGGGAATTATTTCAGGGGGCGAATGTGCTCGGCGATGGCAATGAATTAGTCATCCAAGCATTAAAAGACACTAATTCACTCATTTTAGAAGAAGCATATCCACATAAATACCCCTATGATTGGCGGACTAAAAAGCCAACGATCTTCCGCGCGACCGAACAATGGTTTGCCTCGGTGAAAGGATTTAAAGAAGCGGCATTAAAAGCAATTTCTGAAGTGGAATGGATTCCTGCGATCGGGGAAAATCGAATTACTCCAATGGTCGCCGAACGATCGGATTGGTGTATCTCCCGTCAGCGCAATTGGGGCGTGCCGATTCCCGTTTTCTATGATGAGGAAACTAACGAACCGCTACTCACAGCAGAAACGATCGACCACGTTCAAAATATCTTCCGCGAGCATGGTTCGGATGCGTGGTATTCGATGTCCATTGCGGAATTATTACCCGAAAATCATCGTCACAACGGACGTAGCTATCGCAAGGGTATGGACACGATGGATGTCTGGTTTGACTCCGGTTCGTCATGGGCGGCGGTAGCTCAACAACGGGATAATCTCACCTATCCAGTGGATATGTATCTCGAAGGTTCCGATCAACATCGGGGGTGGTTCCAATCGAGCTTGCTTACTAGCGTTGCGAATAATGGCATCGCTCCGTTTAAAACCGTCCTGACACATGGCTTTGTGCTGGATGAAAAAGGTGAGAAGATGAGTAAGTCAAAGGGGAATATTATCGATCCAATGCTGGTAATGGATGGTGGTAAAAATATCCAAAAAGATCCAGCATACGGTGCAGATGTGGTGCGGTTGTGGGTTTCTTCGGTAGATTATTCAAATGATGTATTAGTCGGCCCAAATATTCTCAAGCAAATATCCGATGCTTCGCGAAAAATTCGCAATACAGCCCGATATTTATTGAGTAATACTCACGACTTCGATCCAGCGAAAGATGCCGTTCCTTATGCTGAATTACCCGAACTCGATCGATACATACTACATCGAACGAGTGTGGTGTTGAGTGAGATTACCGAGTCATTCGATCGCTATCAATTCTTTAAATTCTTCCAGACGATCCAAAATTTCTGTGTGGTCGATTTATCGAACTTCTATTTAGACATCGCCAAAGATCGGCTCTATATCAGCTCGCCTAATTCCTTCCGGCGGCGGAGTTGCCAAACCGTACTAGCAATTATCCTCGAAAATCTGACCCGCGCGATCGCCCCTGTGCTTTGTCACCTGGCAGAAGATATCTGGCAGTTTTTGCCCTATCCTACCCCCTATAAATCGGTGTTTGAGTCTGGTTGGGTGGAACTCGATCCGCAGTGGTCGCAGCCCGATCTCGCCATCACTTGGGACAAGATTCGCGATTTGCGGACGGATGTTAATAAGGTGATGGAACAGGCGCGGACGGATAAATCGATTGGTTCTTCGCTAGAGGCGAAGGTACTTTTGCAGGTGGAAGATGCGGTATTGCGGGGTAAGTTGGCGGAGTTGTCTTTTTATAGCTCAACGCAATCAGAGCACGGAACCCACCCCCAACCCCTCCTCCGAGGGGATCGAGAAGAGAGTAAATCGTCAACACCAACGATCGATAAGTTAGTCAATAGTCCTCAATTAGCGACTGTCACCGAACTGTTGCGAACCACTGGCGGGATAGTTAATGGATTAGCTTATACCATCCAAAAGATTTACAATCGCGTGCGGGTGTCGGTAATCGGCGTATTATTAATCCTAGCTGTAGTAGTTACGCTGTATATCGGGATCGCGTTAATGGTCGTCATCGATCGATTACCGCTGCTAGAGACCATACTACAAGGGATCGGAATCGTGATGACAGGCGTATTCTGCTATCGCAATCTGTGGACGAGTAGCAATCGTCAAGCGACATTCGATCGGATTGTCGCTTATCGTCAGGCGATCTTTGGAACCAGTCCTACCGTCAGAAAGATTTCGGCAGTACAACATAGTGGCAATCTATCAACAATTCAGAAAACTAACTTGCCCGTTAGTTCGCCCGTAACACCAACATTACCCACTCGGCAATCTAATGGCGTGGACGAACTCCGCTATCTTTTCCTCGCCTCTCAAGTCGAGCTAATCGATGATGCGAGTAAACTCCAAGGATTGCAGCATCAAGCAACTAGTGTTGGTGGCAAGATTGGCGTAACGACAGCCGAAGGCGAAAAATGCGATCGCTGTTGGAACTACTCACCTACTGTCGGACAGGATACCGCACAACCGCTAATTTGCGATCGCTGTATTGATGCGTTAACTGGCGATTTTTAAAAACCGAGTGAATTTAAATTAGCCGAAAGTCTAGAATGAAGTACTTATCCTAGACTTTTGTCATTCTAGTCGCGAATCTTGCTCTCAAGTGTTAGACGACAATTCTTGGCACGCTCAAATCTGAACGGACAAGGCATCGAGAGCGAGATGCCTTGTCCGTTCATGTTTGGGGTGACTCAGCTTCTTACTTTGACCCGAATGCCCTTGCTAGGACTGAGCTACGTCGAAGTGTAACCTTGGGTTATGACAGTAATCGTACTCCAAAGCTAGCGATGGTGAAATCTAGGGATAACCAATAACACCCCAAATGAGATAATTAGAAATCGCTAAAATTCGCGATCGCATTTACCATCCGCGTCACTACTTCATCGACATTCATCGCCCCCAATTCGCCAGCTACACGGGTACGGATGCTAATCGTGCCGTTTTCGACCTCATTAGCTCCCACCACGCCCACAACGGGGATTTTTTCCTTCTCAGCGTTGCGGATCATCTTGCCCAATCGCTCGTTACTCGTATCCACTTCAGCGCGAACTCCTTGTGCGAGTAATTTTGCACAGGCTGCTTTAGCAAAAGGAATGAAGTCTTGCGCGACGGGGACTAACCGCATTTGGACGGGTGCCATCCACACGGGGAAGTCACCAGCATACTCTTCGATCAAGATTCCGATCAAGCGTTCGAGGGAACCAAAGGGAGCGCGGTGGATCATGATCGGACGCTGACGGCTGCTATGTTCGTCGATGTATTCTAGCTCAAACCGCTCGGGGAGATTGTAGTCTACTTGAACGGTGCCTAATTGCCACTCGCGATCGAGTGCATCGCTAAAGATAAAATCGAGTTTAGGGCCATAAAAAGCTGCTTCACCGATGCCTACGAAATGATCCATGCCCAGTTTATCAACCGCACGTTTAATTGCGCCTTCCGCCTTATCCCATGCATCATCGGAGCCGATATATTTATCCGAAGCCGGATCGCGGAAACTCAGTCGGGCTTTGAATTTTTTCAGTCGGAGTTTGTCGAATACCGATAAAATCAGATCGACCACATTCAGAAACTCTTCATCCAACTGTTCGGGCGTAACAAATAGGTGAGAATCATCGACTGTAAAGCCGCGCACCCGAGTCAGACCGCCAAGTTCGCCAGATTGTTCGTAACGGTAAACCGTCCCAAATTCCGCATAACGAATCGGTAAATCTCGATAAGAGCGCAAGTCGCTTTGATAGATTTGGATGTGAAAGGGACAATTCATCGGCTTCATGACAAAGCCATTATCGGCAGCAATATCTTCCAGATTGTCCGCCATGATCGGGAACATATCTTCCTTGTATTTTTGCCGATGTCCCGATTTCATAAAGAGATCGGTTTTGGCAATGTGCGGTGTGACAACAGGTAAATAGCCTCGCTTCGTCTGTTCCTTTTTAAGGAAATCTTCTAAATTACTCCGCAGGATCGTGCCTTTGGGAGTCCACAATGGCAAACCAGGGCCGACTAAATCGGAGAAGATAAACAACCCGAGTTCTTTACCTAATTTCCGGTGATCGCGGCGGTGCGCTTCTTCCTTGCGGCGTTCGTATTCGGCGAGTTGTTCGGGAGTTTCCCAAGCGGTACCGTAGATCCGCTGTAATTGCGCTTTGGTTTCGTCGCCGCGCCAATATGCACCCGCCAAGGATTCGAGTTTAAAGGCTTTGGGGTTCAAATCGCCAGTATTTTCGACGTGAGGCCCCGCACACAAATCCCACCATTTATCGCCGAGGTGGTAGAGCGTGATGGGTTCTTGCAGTCCGGCGAGAATTTCTAATTTGTAGGGTTCGTTTAAGGCGGAGATTCTAGCTTCGGCTTCGGCTCTAGTGACTTCTTCGCGGATGACTGGCAATTTCTGATTGACGATCTTGATCATCTCTTTCCCAATTGCTTTTAAGTCCTTTTCGGTAAAGGCTTCCGGCACGTCAAAGTCATAGTAGAAGCCATTCTCGATCCAAGGGCCGATCGTCACTAAGGCTTTGGGAAACAGCTTTTGCACCGCCATCGCCATGACGTGGGAGGTGGTGTGTCTAATTTTTTTGAGGGTTTCCGATTCGCTGGTTTTGGGTAAATGGAGTTGCTCTGGCTGTTCGGCGTTAGACATGGGTATAGCTGTTCCCTGAAATTTCGGTATGCTTGAGACAGCAACAATTGACACTCGATCGTCATGAGACGACGCGCTAGTTACGAGTCAACTGTTAAATCTGTACTCGATCTATCTTACCCAACAATCTACCTGTGAGTCGATCTACCAGGAGCAATCTACCGCCGATCCTCGATCGACAAGGATACAATCTATGAAAGTCAAGTCATGACGATCGATATCTGTCTTCGATCGAGTAATATCACAGATGTAATCGATAGATTATGAAATAAATTCAAACCCTTGCTCTGTCTTGATTTGAATCGGTGGACACTGCCCACCCTACTGGGACGACCGGACTGAAAGTTTTGTCTACGGCGGAGTTAGAGATTTTAGGTGAGGAGTTTTTAGGTTTTGCTGATGTTTCGGCTTTGCTGGCTTGGCTCGATTGATCTGCTGGAAGTTAATGTTTTCTTTGATTGCGATCGAGTTAATTCATCAAGATCGAGAGAATATGCCAAAGTTGTTGCTCCGCACAAATTTGTCTGTGGGCATCTGCCCACCCTACGGCTAAAAACTTGGGTAAAGCGATCGCTCAAAATATTACCGATTGTATTTTTCAGAGTTCTGAATGCCCACAGTTTTAGTCTGGTCACGCCACTACGGGGACTATTTACGGTAATCTACTACTTGTTTCTATATAAACTTTCAACTTTTTATCAATAGCTTCTTCAATCATATCAATCATTTCAGTTAGTATCCTATATTCTGCATTATAATATATTTGGTTGGTAGAATAGTCTGATAATAATTTAATGCTTTGAAGTTGAGATAGTGCTTCTTCTAGATTTGGAATATACCAGTTTTCCGCTCTATACCAACCTAGCAGTAAATTATGATAGTAAGCCAGACCAGTCCAACCATCATCTTCAGATGGTTCTATTTTATCCATAATTTGCCAAAAATATCCGCGCCATATTCTTAAGGTTTTCGTATATTCATCTGTATTGATGGAAAAAGTAATCTCTTCATCGCCTTCAAAGCCACTGTAAAAATCTATTTGAATATTTTTCATATTATTAACAGTGTGAATTATTTTTGATTTACCAGTAGTAGATGTAGGGTGGGCACAGGGTGAACGCATCAAAACAGGATTTATTTCGATCGAGAGCCACTAAAATAGGCGATTAATGATATTCGATTGCTTAACTACAATTACGACAATATCAATAAAATCGAAACCAAAGACGAGGTTAAATTAACTCAATTTAGTCCGGCAAAAGTGCGGCTAAAGATATTTAGCCAAATTCATACTCTGGGGTTAGTTAAATTTAGGCTAAAATAGCCTCTAGAAGTTCGCGCGAATATTCTTCATCAAGGCTCGCAAGAAATCGCTTCTTCCTAACACTTAGTTTTCGACTCTTGTTCTGACTCATTATATTAACTGCTATATGTCTTAAAACAGCAAAATTAGCTGGAGCATTATCTTTTCTAATTCGACTAATGTCTTCTTTGAAAATAACATCAAGTACCCAATGGAGTGAATTTTCTATCGACCAATGACCTCTGATTGCTTCTGCTAGTTTTTCAACATTATCTTCTAAGCTACTGATGAAATAACGAGCTTCTACGCTGGTTTTTTCATTGACAACTCGAACTGATTCTACCATGCAAATACTAGTCAGATTTTGCCATTTTAGCAATGGATCTATTGATGTTGCAATGTCTGATATCATTAGGTAATTACGAGTTTCCTCTCTACCTCTATTCATCTCTCTACTGCTGAAGCTATGCGTTTTCAGACTTTCACCACGAGTTTTAATCGCCTGTTTGAATAGCTGTTCTACCCTTTCATATAAACTTGGTTGATTCTTTTTGACAGCAATTACATAATCTGCTTCTTTTTTGACAATTTTCTTGACTATTTCTCGCTGACATCCCATTGCATCAATTGTCACTATACATCCAGCTAGATCTAAGGCATTAATCAACTCAGGCAATGCAGTAATTTCATTTGATTTACTCTCGACTTTTGTTTGTCCTAATACTAATCTATTACTTGCTGCCCAAGCACTGACCGTATTAATTACTCCTTTACCATTTTTTTCGTCTCTTGAATTTCGAGATTGTTTTCCATCAAATGCGATTATCTCTCCTGCTGTTATTTTACTTATTCCTTTAATCCAATGCAGGAAAGATTTATTGAATTCTTCAGGATTAATTTGTGAAAATACCCGTGCAAATGTATCGTGAGATGGTATCCCATTCGGTAATTCTAGAAATTCCTCCAGCCATTTTTTTCTGGTGATGCCATACAGCTCTATGTCTTCCCATCCATCTGCTCCACATACTACTGCACAAATCGAGATCGTGATAATATCGATTAGTTTGTGTTTTTTCCCCCGTTCAATTCTAATGTCTTTTATGTCACCAAAGTGTTCTGCGATACTATGCCTTGGCTTTAGCTTCATTTGACGCGATCTGAATTTCCAATAAATATAACATAATTAACTGGCTATACTTGTTTACCATTAAAGCTTTCATACTTTTCGTAATTCAAATCTGCAACTGATTTGCGAGGATTTTAAATAGTAGGAAATTTAAGTGCGTTCACCCTGAGGGTGGGCAAATGCCCACAGAAAAACCTGTGCGGAGAGACAACCTTGGCTTTTTCACATCTGTGCTATTGTGATGTTCGATCGACTTTGTAGACTCGATTGTTAATATTGGGATGAATCAATCGAGCCAGTAATTCGATCTTTACCACTGAGGTCGATCTTTAAATATCGAGTGTCAAATCGAAAGATTGATGAAAACTAGATCGCTCGTTTAGTTATTTCCTAGCTGCGATTGGAGAAGTTGTAATTGTTCGATCGTAATTCCAGTTATCCGCGAGATAATTTCCAGAGAAACATTAAACTTAAAGAACCGATCGTGTTTATATTGAGCCATTAAGTTATCAGCGAGCCGATCCGCTCGAATGCTTGGAGAATATATCTGTCATCGATCGATTAAAGTTGGTCGATATCGAGATCCGTACTAACTAAATTAACACCCAACCAATTGCTAAGTTCTCTAGCCAACCATTTAATCTCGCGATCGGTGAGATCTTGTCCGGTGCTGAGGACTCGTAGCGGATCTGTTTGGCGTAATTCGATCAGGAGACTGATTTTTGGGGCTTTGAGGTCGGGGTGCTGATAGCTATCGACGATGACTTGACTGATTTCTTTGGTTTTCAGGTGTTTGGGACGACCGCGATCGAGACTATAGAGATGGTGCGATAGGGTAAATTGTTTGGAATCGATCGCAATCTTGGTATGCGACAAAAATTTATCAGCTAGATCGAAGGACATCCGCAAGCCACCTTTCAAGAACCAAAAGGTCAATGGCAAGACAAACATCAGTGCAACGCCTAGAGCGACCTTTATCCCTGGATCTGTAGTTGAAGATGAGAGTGGGAGAGAGATATAAATCGTCAGCCCGATCAGTGCCATCACCGCGAGATTCACGATACTGGCTAAACCGAGTTGATGTAGTGCCGATCGATCGGGTCGAAATCGAGCTGGGATCTTCAATTCCAATCGATCGGCTTTACTCTTAAGTTGAATTTTGCTCCCAGAAGGTTGACGCATGAGTAGTGACTAGTGGCTAGTGGCTAGTGGCTAGTAGTGGATAGTTGATGGTGAAAAGGTGAGTCGGGTTGTTGGGGTAAACCAAGGGTGTAATGGTTAGTTCAAGTGAATGTTTTGAGTTTTCACGGGTGACTGAAGGTAGGGGCTTTTGGGGCTGTCGCTGGTAGAATTGACATTACTAAGTTGTTGTTGGAGCGATCGATCGGGGTTGATGACAATCCCTGGAGATTTAGGTGTCGGTGGGAGTGGTTCGCGAGTCCATAACGCCCAGCGACTCCCCGGCGGCAGGTGCTCTAATCGTTGTAGTCGAGCCGTCAGACAGATTTGCGAAGTTGATGGCAGTTCGGTAGTTATCGACTTATCGATCTGTACCTCAGCCAGAGTTTCGAGGACGCGTCGATCGCCTGAAATCATTCCAGTTCCCGCCGTCCAGAGTTTGACATTGAGATTGGGAAATTTACTGGCATAAAAATAGAGCGAACAGGCAGCAATTACGGCTTGCTCGAAGTCTTCTGTGTCCCAAGTTGAATTATTGTCGAGGCAAATGACAATATCTTGTCCGCCGCGATCGATTTCCAGTTCGCGGACTTGAAACTCCCCATACCGGGCGCTAGTGCGCCAGTGAATCAAGCGCATCGAGTCCCCATAACGATAGGGTCGCAGCGAACGTGTCACGCCTTCATTGGCCATTTCTAAATAGCGGCTGGAGGCAGGGCGATTGGTGCTGAGTTCGCTACTACCCATTCCATCGATGAGCGGACATTGGGATAATTCCAGTACTTGGGGATAAACGTAGGCAATTGCGGGAGCCTGACGATCGCGTTGGCACCAAAATAACCCGATCGGCGCACCACTGCGTAAGGCAATCCGTTCCCACTGATATACTCCCCGTCGCTCGGTCGGCTGGCGATAGACCCATCGATATTCACTGCGGGGTGCAATTTGCTCGACTGCAACGATCGATGGGCGCGCAGGGCGAAATGGAGCCAGATCTTGGACTTGAAATAGCGATTGTACTCGATCGGTTGGATTGTGAATTGTCAACGCGATTTCTAATTCTGCGCCAGCAGTAACCGGTAACACTGGATTGCGACTAATTGTGATGGATTGGAGCGATCGAGCTGGTAAAATTGCTGCTACGCCGAGTAATGCCACTCCGACCCCACTCAATACATACAGCCAGCCAGCCATCGTATTAGTTGCCACGCCAAAGAAGCAAATCGTCAGTGCGATCGACAACCACCCAGCGTAGGCGGGAGTTACCCATTTAGTTTCCAGCCATTTAGTAGTGCGAGCGAACATGATGATTTAGCTTGAGCCATGATATCTACTAGAGTACCCACCAACAATCGATCGCTTTGCAGCCGAGCTGATTTCTTTGGATTGAGTGGCTGAAACTGCCACTGGAAGTAAATAATCTTCTCAAGTAACCACGAGTGGATCGTGCGAATCATCTCAGATATCGATCGGCTCAGATCGTGTTGCTTGTGTATTTTATTGTCATGTATTTGTCGCTGATGGGCACAAACACGGTAAAATTTGTATCTATAGTTGTCAGTACGATGGCACTTACTAACATCTTCACAATGATGCGCTCGATCGGTAAGATGTCATCAGTGTTAAGAGCAATTTTTAGTATCTCCCAGGCATCATTCCAATCTTCCTGTGCCTATACATAGCTAAGTATCCGTGGCGATCCAAATTTATCAACGTTTTTCAGCCTATTATCATCAAACAGCAATCATCATCTTATTAAGTGGCTTCTTAATGAGATTGGTCATTGCTATTTTTCTCAACCCTGGGTTTGATGAGGCTTATTATTATCTCTATACTCTTCACCCTGATTGGAGTTATTTCGACCATCCACCACTAGTTGCGATTACGACCGGGATCGGTGTATGGTTGACCGGACAAGTAACGCAGTTCACGATTCGGATCGGGACGTTATTACTTTATACTGGTTCGTTAATCTTTTTGTATCTGGCCGCGCTGCGATTGTACACGCTCCAGATTGCGATTGTGACACTCGCGATCGCTTCAGCAATTCCCATTTTTCAGCTGGCTTTCGGCACGTTAAATATTCCCGATACACCACTACTATTTTTTTGGGCGGTAACTTTATGGTTAGCCGTCCAAGAATTTTTCGATCGCCGCGTCTATCATCCTAGTTACCGATTGACACTCATGTGTCTAACGGTAGGATTAGCTTGTATGGGCAAATATCATGGCTTTATTTTAGGTCTGGGTTTATTTGGATTTTGTCTATTCAGTGCTAATTATCGCCGCGCGCTGACATCTAAGTGGTTTTTACTCGGGATCCCAATGTTTCTGCTGACGATTTCGCCAATGTTGTATTGGAATATCACTCACGACTGGGTATCTTTTAAATTTCAATCCGAACGTGCCGTTCCGAATAGTCGCTATCAGATCGATCGATTATTAATAGCACTACTGATTGAAATGGGCTATTTGTTTCCTACTTTTGGCTTTCCATTACTATGGTCGGTGATTCGATCGACAATTCAACAATTTCGCAATTTTAATTGGCGGCGCACTACCAGCCTTAGTGGTTTTCACACGGAAGGAGAACTCGAAAAACGCTCGCTCATTCTCTGGTTATCATTGCCACTAATCTTTGGATTCACGCTCATATCGGGTTATCAACAAATTTTACCAGCCTGGAAAATGCCAGGATATTGGTCGGCGACAATCTTACTTGCCGAACGAGTCACGAGCGGTCGTCGCTACTCCTCTAATCGCTTGCCCTATCGATGGTTTTTTGGATCGGTTGTGGTTATCGTGTTGTTACTATCGATCGCACTATCTCACGTTGCAGCCGGGACATTCCAAATTCCCAGTAAGTCGGCAATATATGGGTTGTTACCGATTAAAGGAGATAACTCGACTCAACTATTTGACATTCAGCAATTACGACAAGGATTGAGTGGAAATCCTAAATTTAGTCAAGCTTTAAAGCAAGCAGATTTTGTCTTTACCAATCGATATTACTTAGGCGGACAAATCGGGATGGCGCTCGATCCAGTTTTCCATAAACCGATTACTTGTTTCGATGGCGATCTCCGTGGCTTTGCGTTTTGGTCGAAACCAAAACAGTGGATCGATAAAAATGCTATCTATCTGGGCAGTAAAACATTTGAAGTCGATGAAGATGCTAAAAACCGCTATTCAAGTTATTTTCAGAAGTTGACTAAAATTGGTGAAGTACCCATCCGTCGCGGTGGCGAAGTTGTCGAAACTTTTAGCATCTATCAAGCGCAAAAACTGCTCAAACCTTACCCACGTCCTTATGGGAATTGATACAATCTAAGGTGTTGTCAAAATACGCCATCTATGTGTAGCAGTTTATCGGTTCCTGAAGATCGTTATCTGCAAGTAGAAGGAATTAATACACGTTATTGGCAGATGGGCGAGGCTGGTAATAACATTATTTTACTGCATGGTGGAAATGGCTCGATCGAGTTTTGGTTATATAATATTGCTGTTTTAGCCCAACATCATCGCGTTTATGCTTTTGATATGGTCGGTGCGGGTAAATCGGATTCTCCAGCGGCAGATTATTCACTGACTTATCAAGCGGAGTTTTTAAAAAGTTTTATGTCAGCGCTATCGATCGAATCTGCTACTCTCATCGGTAATTCAATGGGTGGAGCGGTTGCTTTGCAATTTACGAGATTTTATCCCGATCGAGTCGATCGATTGGTATTAGTAGCTAGTATGGGGCTAGGAAGAGAGATTAGTCTGGGAATTCGATTGATTACCTTACCAGCAATCGTGAGCGCGCTACGTCCTAGCCGTTGGATGATTCCGGCGATGTTAAAGTCTAACTTTTATCATGGGAGCGAACTAGCTCCAGAATGGCTCGAACTCCGCTATGCTGTCTTTGCGATCGCTGGCAGAAATCAAGTAATTTTAAATCTCGGACGTAGCAATTTTACACTCCGAGGAGTACGCCCCGATGTTTATCAACCGATCGTTGATAGTTTGCCACAAATTACCCAGCAGACATTAATTATTTGGGGCGATTGCGATCGGATTATTCCCGCTAAACATGCCGATATTGCTGCCACAGGCATACCAAATAACCAATTACAGATCTTTCCTAACTGTGGGCATCATCCTTATCTAGAATATCCAGATAAATTCAATCGATCGATCTTAGAATTTCTGTCGCGCTAACGACTCTAAAATTGATAGCGGTAACTCCAACCACTCACTAATCTATACGCGATCGATCGCGTCGCTACGTTTGCATGGAATGAATCATCAGACAGTGACTGCTGTTAACTAGCGGTTGAAACCGCCGCTAGTGATGCTAAGTCCGCCTACGCGGACTAACAAATTTCTAGAACCTGCGTAGGGCGTAGGCAGGTTTTGCAAATGTAGCAGCGGTTTCAACCGCTAGGCTACCAAAAATCAGACTTTTCAGACATCCCCTTAAAGATGCTATCGATTGCGTAGCACTTGTAACAACGTGAGGAAATATGCCGGAATTGGTGCCGTGACGCTGACGAGTTCGCTCGTCACAGGATGGATTAACTGCAACTTCCAAGCGTGCAGAGCCTGTCCTGGCAAGTTTACACCGATCGAGCGACCCGTGCCATAGACAGGATCGCCGACGATCGGATATCCCATTTTATTCGCATGGACACGAATCTGATGGGTGCGTCCGGTTTCGAGACGAAATCGCATCAGGGTAAAGCTTCTGAGTCTTTCTTCGATCTGCCAATACGTAACAGCAGATCTACCACCCTTTTCAATCGGGACGATCGTATTCTTCTGGCGATCGATCGGATGGCGACCGATCGGGAGATCGATCGTCCCACTATCGGTCTTTGGTGTGCCGTAAACGACCCCTAAATACTCGCGGCGAGCGGTTTTAGCCTGAAGCTGTTGTTGGAGGTGTTGGTGGGCAAAATCGGTCTTAGCGACAGCAATCGCACCGCTGGTATCTTTATCCAACCGATGGACGATGCCGGGACGCTGCACCCCACCGATACTCGACAGCGGACAATGCGCGAGCAAGGCATGAACGAGGGTTCCGGTAGCATGTCCCGCTGACGGATGAACTACCATCCCAGCAGGTTTATCGATAATCAGCAGTTGCTCGTCTTCGTAGAGAATATCGAGCGGAATCGGTTCGGGGATGAGATCGAGACTGTCTGGTGGTGGTATGGATACGCATACCCGATCGCCAGACTTTAATTTATACTTTTTGTCAGTACAAATCTTGTCTCCGATGCGAATATGTCCTTGGGCGATCGATTTTTGCAATCGCGATCGTGAAAATTCTGGCAACCGATCGGTCAGCCACACATCGAGCCGAGGATCGGGAGTATTATTTAGATCTACGATTAACTCGATCGCGCTTGAATTTTCTTCACTATCCACCATTAACATTTAACCGTTCACTATTTACTATCCACTGTTCACTGTTCACTATTAACTGTCCCCTACTCCATGAAAACTAGATTCAGTCGCAATCAGCGTACTGTCAGGATTGCCAATCAAGATGGTAAATTGGTAATTGAGGGCATGAATAAGTGGTATCGTCACTGGCGCGACCCCTATCATTTGCTGTTGATTATTCCTTGGCTGGGGTTTGTCGCGCTCGTTTCGGCTGCATATCTATTACTTAATACTATCTTTGCGCTGGCATATTTGGCTGGAGGAGATTGTCTGAATGGGGCGCGACCTGGTTCGTTTAGCGATGCCTTCTTTTTCAGCGTTCAGACGTTGGCTTCGATCGGATATGGGGCGATTCATCCAAAGACATTTTATGCCAATTCGATCGTCACGCTCGAAGCGATCTCCAGTCTATTGCTGATTGCGGTAGTAACAGGATTGGCTTTTGCGAGATTTTCACGTCCGGTTGCCAAAGTACTGTTTAGTAATTTTATCATTGTTACCACGGATAATCTACAACCGACACTAATGTTTCGCGTGGCAAACGAACGACATAATTTTATTTTAGAAGCTAACGCTCAAGCTTATCTAATTATTGATGAACAGACGGCGGAAGGGTCATTTATTCGGCGAATTCACGAGCTAAAATTACTTCGCCATCGCACTCCAAGTTTGTTTCTATCCTGGACGATTATGCATCGGATCGAGCCAGATAGTCCACTGTATGGTCTCACCGCTGTAGATTTGCGCCACCGCCAAGCGAATATTAGCGTGTTAGTTAGTGGTGTAGATGAGACAGTCGCCTATACTATTAATGCGCGACATAATTACATCCCAGAAGAAATTTTGTTCGACCATCGGTTTGTGGACATCATCCACAAGTCCGAGAATGGCGATCGATATTTTGATTATAGTCTCTTTCACGATGTCAAAGCTGCCGAATCAACAGATCCAACAGAGTAAATAGCTTGGCAACACTTCGATCTCGCCACCAGACTCACTGTTGTAGTTTATTGGCAGCAGCATCGAATAAATGCGCCCAGTAACTTAAATAAAAATATGTAGGTAAGTTGGCAGGCGGGTGTGAAAATAGATCGTGTAAGGACAAACCCGCACTCATCCCTAATAATTGCCAGCCGATAATTATCAATAAAATTATTGGTTTGCTCCAACCACTAGTTTTCAAATCTAAACTAACTAATAGTCCGGCAACACAAAGTACTACTGTATCTACAAAAAATTGTAGCCAAGTTAGCAAAATAACCGAAGTAATACTTGCAAAGATAATCAGAATAAACGCTCTAGTATCCGTCTTGAAAAATCCACCAAAGCTTAACGACACACTTCTACTGGGATAAGCAATAAATCCACCCAGGATGACTACGGCAAAAGCGACCGCCAACCAAATTACCCGATCGTTAGTCCAATCATAGAGCAACCAGCCAAAGGTAACATAGGTAAAAAACAACAGTGCCAATGAGAGGTATGGCAACTTGGGGGTGGGCGATGTTTGGCGATCGAACACGATAAATTACGGCGGTGAAGGATGTCAATACAAGTCTACAACGGGATGACTATTCCGAAAGCTATGCCAAAGCGCGATCGACCTGTAAAAATAGAGGAAGTCTAGTCTCTCACTCGCCATGTCGCAACTACCAACTACTCTCGAAGAATCGATCGCATTAGCGCAAACGGCTGCTCTAGCAGCGATTGCTGACGGGTATCAACGCATTACTATCGAAATCGCAATTCCCGAACTCAAGTCGATGGCATTGGCACAACAATTTATCACCGCGTTTACCGATCGTGGTAGTACACTGAAGGTACTATTTCCCGATACTGGTGCTGCTGCGCTTGCGCGGCGGGATTGGACGGATATTAATTTCAAAATTGACGATTTGGGTAGCAGTCGATCGCCAGTAACCGATAAAATGCAAGATGAAGATCGGTTATTTATTGCGATCGAGCCGTCAGCCGTCGAAGTCGCACAGGTAGAAAAGTTATGTAATGCCGCCGGAGATCGTCCGGTAATCTTATTCTTACCTAGACTAGAAGATGCCGCGATCGTCGGGATCGGCTATGCTGCGCGCCAACTGCGCGATCGCTTTTTGACTACCCTAAACACTGCTTACTATATCAAGCCTTTAGAAACTGCGGCGATCTATCGCTGTTATCCGGGACAATGGCAAGTGTGGCTGGAAGAAAACGATGACTACACCTTGCTCGCCGAACGCGATAGCAAACCCGTTGGTGATGAATTAGATGAGATTCTGATGCCAACGACAACTACCCCCGGCACCAATAATATTGCCGCAACATCGGGAGGAATTTTTGCTAGCTTGGGTCGATTTTTACGAACTTTAAGTAGATAATATAGCAGTTGCGATAATTAAGATTAGATCCTCAAGCAATGAAAATAAAACACGCGATCGATCTCAGTAAAGGCTTAACTTCATTCTTTGTCTTGGGGCTGATGTTTTTCTACCATAATTTTACGCTTGGAGCTTGGGTATATCTAGCCCTCCATGGCACTTATTGTTGTCTGTGGCTGCTCAAAAGTCGGATCTTTCCTGACAAACAATGGGAAGAGGAAGTTTCGCTGCCACTCGGTATTTTTACCTTTATGATGGTAAATCTCTACTGGATCGCACCGTTTATTTTGATTAGTAGTGGGACGGTGCCACCATTGCCATTGGTTGCCGCTGCCATTTCGTTAAATATCTTTGGGATCTTTCTGCACTTTACTAGCGATGCCCAAAAATACTATACCCTCAAGTATCGAAAGGGATTGATTGAAGAAGGATTTTTCGCCCAGTGTCGCAATACAAATTATCTCGGCGAAATCTTTATCTATACAGCTTTTGCCATGCTAACTCAGCACTGGATTCCCTTCGCAATTTTGACAGCTTTTGTCAGTCTCATCTTTATCCCCAACATGGTGAAAAAAGATGTGTCTTTATCCCGCTATGCTGACTTTGCTGAATACAAAAACCGTTCGGGACTGTTATTTCCGAAGTTATTTTAACGATGCGATCGACTGCAATAGCGATAATGCTAGAGTCGAGATCCAAAACTCGATCGACCTCTCCCTTTAGCAGCTCTAATAGAGCCTGGATGTCGGCTTCCAATCTAAAATAAAGCGTGAAATTTATTCGCCCCGGTAGCTATCACCAGCGGCGATTGCCGCATCTTGGCGCGGGGGAATTTTGCCAGTCACTTCGAGGTCACGCAGAATATAGTTGAGCTGATTGGCAACAGCGCTAATCGAGATTGGCGATTGGCTGTCGAGATGGCGAGTAGCCTGCAAAAAATGTAAGCGCATTTGCCAAGTAGAGTGACTTGGGTGCTTATTTAAATACTCTATGACGCTATGTCGATCGATCATTTATGCCACCGAGGTTGTTGATACACGTATTATCCCCCGATCGTCAACAATTGTGTCGCGATCTTAATAATTTCGTCGTTATTCTAATAATCAAGCGATTGGAGATCGACCGGATGGATCGCTGTTAAGTAAGTGCAGCCGCATCTTTCAAGGAGATCCGAGATCCACAATGACCAGCGGTCGTTCGCTCGAAATTGCTAAAACAAATAACACAGCTCAATTTTTAGCAATTGTATCGGGTTATTAAGGATTTTATCGCCATTCTAATAATTGAGCCGATATCCCACTTTCCGGATTGTCTCGATTATCGGCATGGACGGCAAGCTGTTCGGCTCTGGTTGCCCGAACTTTTTACGGAGCGAGAGGATGTGCGAATCTACCGTTCGCGGATTGTCCACATCGATATCCCAAGCGCGCTTGAGGAGTTCGCGGCGATGGACTGGCTGACCGTTGGCTTGAGCGAGCACATAGATCAGACTAAATTCTTGAGGACTGAGATCGATCGATTTATCTCTGATATAAATACAGCGCCGCACCAGATCGATGCGTAAATCGCCATAAGTCATGTCGGTGGGAATATTTGTTGCCAACCGATTTCGTCTGAGCAAAGCTGCCACTCTCGCCATGAATTCTGGCATTCCAAAGGGTTTCTTGAGATAATCATCGACTCCCGCCTCCAGCGCGGTGACGACATCAATCTCCCGAATTCGCGCCGATAGCATCAAAATCAACGATGTGTTTTGCGGATATAACCAGCGACAAAATTCGACACCTTCACCATCGGGGAGGTCGGAATCTAAAATTGCTAGCGTCGGCAATCCGGCTTCGCAACGTTGATAGGCATGTTCTAACGTTGGGGATTGCTGCACCTGATAGCCGACTTGCTGGAGATGCCAAGCTAATAGCGATCGTAAGTTGTGATTGCCTTCAATAACGTGAATCCGCACATGTTTTTCAGCTAATTTTGTTGTAATTGACCAATCTAGCGATCGAGCTGAATATTTTAGAGCACTAGATTAGATGAGAGTATTATCTAACAATCGATCGGTTTATTTGCGTACAAAAATCAGTGTTTTGGAAATTTATTGGATTAAAATATATGAGATCGAAATTCCGATGTGGCGATGAGCAAAGTAGTAACATTTCCGAAGATATTGCCACCGTTCTTTCATAGTAGCATTCTCCAGAAAGCGCTAGTAGCCGGATCGGGGAGCTTACTGATCGTGTTTACGATCGTCCATTTACTGGGCAACTTGCAGATCGTGCTGGGAGATCGAGATCGGTTTAATCTTTATGCTGCCTATTTAAACCACTTGCCGAGCTTGCATCTGGCGCTAGAACTAGTTTTGCTTGCTGCTCTGGGCATTCATATCTGGTGTTCGATCGCGATCGCGCGACGCAATCGTCAGGCTAAACCCCAAGCTTATGTAGCAACCCCATGGTGGCGAAGTTTAACCGATCGAACGATGATCTACACTGGCCCCTTAATATTGGTGTTTCTGGGCGTTCATCTCCACCATTTTCGGTTCGGAGCGATCGAGCGTTATCAGATCGAAATTCTGGATCGATCGATCGCCGACTGGCACAACTTTGTCACTGATACCTTTACCCAATCCACTTACACCAGCTTTTATCTGGCGATGATGATTCCCTTCGGCTTTCATCTCCAGCATGGTGTCAATAGTGCTGGACAGTCTTTAGGGATAGTTGGGAATCCGTGGCTCAAGCGCGGCAGCTGGCTACTAGCAGCGGTACTATCAATCGGATTTGCCACGATTCCGACTTGGATTTACTATTCTCATCGGGCGTTGCTAAATTAATGTATGAAACGCACAAACAATTTTTGTAGGGGTAATGCCTCGTGCTTACCCCGCATCGATTTAGGGTACCCACAAGCGGCGTTTTTATTCGGGGGTTCCCCCCGAATAAAAAAACGACAAGACAGGGGCACCCCTACAAAAAATCATACCCATATTCAGCAACGCCTCTCATCGATAGGGAATAGGGAGTAGTCAATCCAAAATCCGTCTTGACTGAAATACATGCGGAGGTTTCCTCCGCGCGATCTAAGTCGCAAAATCCAAAATCCCAAATCCCTAATCATGCTGAACGATCGCATCGACCATCATATTCCATTACCCGATCGCTGGGATGCGTTTAGAGATAATTGTGCCCTAGTCAGTCCTGGTAACAAAGCCAATCACCCGATTCTGGTGGTTGGGAGCGGACTTGCTGGTGCGTCTGCGGCAGCCACGCTCGCGGAACTCGGTTATCCAGTAAAAGTTTTTTGTTTGCAAGATTCGCCGCGTCGCGCCCATAGTATCGCGGCTCAAGGCGGGATTAATGCAGCTAAAAATTATCAAAACGATGGGGATAGCGTCTGGCGACTCTTTTGCGACACGATTAAAGGTGGTGACTTTCGATCGCGCGAATCCAATGTCTATCGACTGGCGCAGATTAGTAATGCGATTATCGATCGCTGTGTAGCTCAAGGCGTACCCCTAGCCCGCGAATATGGCGGACAACTAGCCAATCGTTCCTTCGGTGGTACTTTAGTCTCCCGCACCTTCTACGCACGCGGACAGACCGGACAACAGTTGCTGATAGGAGCTTATGGTGCCCTGATGCAGCAGGTAGCTCTCGGTCGGGCAGAGATTTTACCCCGCCGGGAAATGATGGACTTGGTGGTCATCGACGGTCGCGCGCGGGGCATTGTGGTGCGGAATTTAGTAACTGGGGAGCTGGAGAGCTATCTGGGTGATGCCGTAATTCTGGCCAGCGGTGGCTATAGCAATGTCTATCACCTCTCTACCAATGCCAAAAACTCCAATGCTTCGGCCGCTTGGCGCTGTCATCGGCGCGGTGCATTCTTTGCCAATCCTTGCTTTACCCAAATCCACCCCACCTGCATTCCCGTCTCGGGGGAATATCAATCAAAACTCACCCTGATGAGCGAAAGTCTGCGCAATGAAGGGCGGATCTGGGTGCCCAAGCAGGTCTGCGAGCGCCGTCCACCACAGGATATACCTGAAGCAGAGCGCGATTATTTTCTAGAGCGGCAGTATCCCACCTACGGTAACTTGGTACCGCGAGATATTGCCTCCCGCAGTGCCAAAGCCGTTTGCGATCGTGGTGTCGGTGTCGGCGCGACTGGGCGGGCGGTATATTTAGATTTTCAAGATAGTGTGGCGCGATCTGGCGTGGAGTCGATCGCGAGTAAATACGGTAATTTATTTGAGATGTATCAAAAAATTACTGGTGAAGATGCTTATCGCGTTCCGATGAAAATCTATCCAGCGGTTCACTATGTGATGGGGGGACTGTGGGTAGACTACGCTCTGATGACGACTATTGCAGGCTTATTTGCGATCGGTGAGGCTAATTTTTCGGATCATGGAGCCAATCGGCTGGGAGCTAGTGCGCTGATGCAGGGATTGGGCGACGGTTATTTTATTATCCCGGATACGATCGGCGATTATTTAGCCAAAGCTGACTTAAAACCCCTGGGGATGGATGTCTCGATCCCCATCGAGCGAGAAGTGCAGCACCGGATCGATCGACTCTTGGGGATTCAAGGTAAAAAAACAGCCGCTACTTTTCATCGCGAACTAGGCCAGATCCTGTGGGAATATGTCGGTATGTCCCGCAGCGCTAGCGGTTTGGAAACGGCCAAATCGCAAATCTCCCAGTTGCGTCAAGAATTTTGGCAGCAATTGCGGGTACTCGGTACCGGACAGACATTAAACCAAGATCTGGAGCTAGCTGGCAGGGTCGCAGATTATTTGGAGCTAGGCGAATTGATGGCTGATGATGCTCTAGCTCGCCAAGAGTCCTGTGGTGCCCATTTTCGGGAGGAATTTCAAACCGCCGAGGGTGAAGCCGAACGTAATGACGATAAATTTGCCCATGTTGGGGTATGGGAATATAACGAAGTCCCTAGCTCTAGTTCCCGCCATACTGAAACCCTGATTTTTGAACATCTTCAGCCCACTCAACGCAATTATAAATAACGTAAGTTCGGGACAAGAAAAATCTATTTGCTCCGTTCCAACACCGCCCTGAACTATAAGTTCGGGCTAATAGCTCAAGTTCTCTTTAGAGAACTGCTAAATTGTTTAGTTCGTTAAAACGAACTTTGCCATTAGCCCCCGCTTTGTGAAACACATGGCAGGGTAGTTTCATACACCAGAATAAAAATCTTTCAGTTCACTTCAGTGAACTTTTGCTATTAGCCCCTGCTTGGTGCAACACATGCGGAGGGAACCTCCGCGTGATTGCATCCGCAAATTCATTTGCGGGCGGTGCTCAAACGAAGCTAGGATTCATAGATTCTCCAAGGAGAGGCTATCGACAACGGAAATTTTTATCCCAAACTCACGCTAGTTAAGCTTTTTAGCGATCGGTACCTGTTTAAATCGTACCGTCAGGCATGATGGTACGATCGTAGATGTTGCCTTTTGCTACTACGCCATCTAACGTAGCACCACGGAAGTCTGTTCTGGTTAAATTGCAGCCAAGCAATTGAGTACCGTTATCAAAAAATGCGTTCGTTAACTTAGCATCTGTTAAATTTGTCTCCGATAGAAAGGCTTCAGAAAAATTCGCACTAGTCAAATTTGCTCCACTGAGATCTGCTCTGCTCAAATCAGATTGAGCAAATCCAACCTCTTGTAAATTGGCACCGCTCAGATTCATTCCCGAAATATCACACTCACACAAGTCTTGCCCCCGAAAATCAACACCACTCAAGTTCATTGCTTCAGGTACGACAAAATTAATAATATATGGCCTAAAATCTCGAATTCCCTCAGCATAAAGATTGAGAAGTTGCTCTTCAGATATCGGTTGCTTATCATTCATGTTAAATAAAGGTACTAGGATTTGGTTGGTTTGTTATTGTACCTATTGCAATTATTCCCGTTTATCTCGATCGCACTTCTAAAATATAAGTTAAATTTAATATCGATCGCTATTCACTCTCCCGATGACTAATTTAAATTTTCAACTAGCCATCTGGCGACAAGCTAGTGCTAGAGAGCAGGGAAAATTAGTTAACTATGAAATCGACGACATCTCACCAGAGATGTCATTTCTGGAAATGCTCGATGTATTGAACGAGCGACTGATAGCTAGCGGGGAGGAGCCGATTCAGTTTGATAGCGATTGTCGCGAGGGAATTTGTGGTACTTGTAGTCTGACGATCGATGGCATACCGCATGGCGGACAGGGTAGCACCTGCCAATTATATATGCGGAAGTTTACTAATGGCGCGCGAATTACGATCGAGCCGTTTCGCGCTCGTGCTTTTCCCATAATTAAGGATTTGATTATCGATCGCAGTGCCTTCGATCGGATTATGGCGGCTGGCGGCTATATCTCCGAACATGCGGGCAGTGCCCCCGATGCCAATGCGATCCTCATTCCCAAAGCCGCAGCCGAGCAGGCATTCGATCTGGCTACTTGTATCGGTTGCGGTGCTTGTGTTGCCGCTTGTCCCAATGCTGCTTCAGCTTTATTTGTCGGCGCGAAGGTGGCTGAATATACCCACCTCCCCCAAGGGCAACCAGAGCGCGAACTGCGAGTGCGCAATATGGTCGAGGCGATGGATGCTGAAGGTTTTGGCAATTGCTCCAACCACGGCCAATGTGCGACGATCTGTCCCCAAGTTATCCCGCTGAATGCGATCGCTACTTTGCGTCAGGAGTATTTTCGCTCTTTATGGCACAGGTAAAGGTGTAAGTGAAGTATCTCTAAAGTTATATTTATATCTGCAAAAGGTATTTCTTTAGATAGATAGATTCAATTTCGATCGACAATATTTTGTGAAATTGGAACAACTAACCGAGCGCTACGATCTAATCTATATCTAGTGTTACCAACTATTTTTGCTATTGGCGGTAATGGCGATCGCTACACTCGTACCCACCAATGATGTCCGATCTTTAGCAAGATCGTTTATACCAAACCGAGCTGTTTTAATATATCCTAGTGAATATGTCGAGGGATTTTGCCATGTTACAAACTATCGAAACGATCGGGCACTATCAGAGAATTACCGATGCTTTAGTCGAAATGTGGCATCGTGGATACCGCTTTGATGATTTGCGGTTATATCTTGATGGATATTTAGCTGCTTTACGCGCGACGAATGTTTTAGAAGCTTATCAGGTCAATCGACTTGAGGAAGAAACGATGCGCTACGTTTACGACCCATCCAATTTTGAATTGCCCGAAGTCCAAAGGGAAACGGATTATTATCGTTAAGTCGAGTTAATAAGCAGGGCTAAGTAATTACTACTTAGCCCTGCTTATTATCGATTAACTTGCGAAAGCAACTTCAACCATTTGTTGGAGTTCACCTTTTTGGTAGAGTTCGGTCATCACATCAGAACCACCAATAAATTCACCATCGATATATACTTGGGGAATCGTCGGCCAGTTAGAATATTCTTTGATTCCTTGGCGAATATCTTGGTCGGCTAAGACATCCATCGTTTCGTAAGGTACGCCGAGAATATTCAGAATTTGGACGACTTGGTTGGAAAAACCACATTGGGGCATGAGTTTATTGCCCTTCATGAAGACCATGATTTTGTTCTGTTTGACTAGAGTATCGATGCGTTCGCTGGCTGGAGCAGTCATATGCTTTAGGATGATTGAAGGTGAATAGTGCGGTTGGCGATGCGATCGGAACGACTCAGCCAAAGATTTTGGTAGAGAAAGTTAATTTTCCGCTTGCCATGTTTCGGGAGTATAAGTTTTGAGTGCGAGGGCGTGAATTGCTTCGCTAGCCATTGCCTCACGCACGGTACTATATACCAGTTGATGTTGTTGGATTAAGGACTTGCCTGCAAATCGATCGGAAACAACCACTGCTTGATAATGATCGCCCCCACCCGTTAAATCGGTAATTTGGACGATTGCTCCGGGTATTCCTGCTTCGATCTGGGCTTTCACTTGACTGGGAGTAATCGCGCTCATTCTAAAATAGATCCGGTTGCTCTGTATGTATTTAGATTATAGCCTGAGGACGATTCTCATTTTAAGCGTCTACACTAATGCGCTAGAGTGCGATCGGGTAACTTATACGAGCGTACCGAGCTGTACCCAACTAAATTGGCGATCGCCGCCTAATTCGATGACCACTTTAACTCTGGGTTCGATCGAGGGCAATTCAACCAAGTATGCCAGTTCTTGACGAGATAATACCGAGCCGTCGATCAACCACACCACCAATCCTTTAGCACCAGGCAGTAGATGGGCGAGATGCGGATCCAGCATGGGCGGGATAAAATAAGTGCGAATTTCTTTTTTGCCAAGGTGCGCGGGACGCTTGCCATGTACTCCCGTCAGATATGCGGAGAGATCGCCTAAACCGCGAGCTGAGATGTGCATGGTTTCATAGCCAGTAGCACGAAGTCGCCGTTGATATCGACCTTCATAACCACCTTCTAGCGGGGCATAAACACCTAACGATCCAGCTTGTTCTAGCGCTTGAATAAATGGTTTACCAGTCGTAAGTAAGGGCACAGTCTAGACATCCTTAGTAGTATCGATCGGCAAGCTGATGGCTGGTGCTAGTCTTGACCTCATCTGCTATTTGCCGCTCGCTGATTCGTTGGCAGAGGTTCTCGGAAGAGAATCCGATAGAAAAGTAATAATTTCTTCCTTGTTATATTATGCCATGGGTCGGGAGACTCCTAACTGAGTTCAATCGAGGATATTGACACCATCGTAGATGAGCGCTAGCAGTTCGCCGCGATCGCTAAATTCGATCTGTGACGGCTTGGGTGTGACGATCGCGATATTCGCAAACGCCCAACAATGACCGCAGGATTGGGCTAAATCGATCGGGAGTTGAATCTGCGGGATCTCGATGCCGATTTGGCGGAAATAGTCAAAGTAGCTTAAATAAGCAATCCGATAGTCTTGCATCGCTACTGGCAGCGCCGCCGGATCGAGCTGCGGATAAACCTTTTGAATTTCGGAGATCGAAACTTGATTTAAAAAATCTCCTAGCGGATCGAACGCCAGATTTGATGGCGTGCCGATGAGTTGCGCGCGGGGATTGGCATAAGCCTTGACCACACTGATAAATTCTGGGGCGATCTGACGTTCGATCTCGGCATTACAGCTCGCCCAAATCTGACTCAGGATGCTACTCCCTACGTCTACCAAATCCGATCGCTCGATCGAGATTTTCATCGCTGTTAGCGGATTCTCCGTCCAGAGAATGTGCGGTTTTGCTAACCCAGCATAGTTATAGCAAGCCTCGATCGCCTGTTCGGCAAGCTGGCGATCGGTGGTCAAATCGTCTAAGATTTTTTCCCACCTTGCCTTGTTTTGGGGAATAAAGTCTACTTCTAATCTAACTAGTTTTCGTCGTTCGCTTAACACTGTAGTCGCTAATTCGTCAATAACAGGGGTACTTTTCTTTGCCATCATGAACAGTACCCAAGGATAATAACATAATAATTACAATTATACTCGATCCTAACTTATCGATTCTCAAGATCTTAACTGTGTCAATATGGCGCAAGTTAGCCGCGATCGCCGCTGGAAGATTGTCAAAGCGCGCTTCATCTTACTGGAGATCGATATTGGCTCGATCGCGGATCGATTTAGAAGCTAAGGCTTGAGTCATCTTACTGAATTACCGTGCGATCCGCTTGGATTTTTTTTTCGCGCCTGATAGGCTAGATAAAAATTAATTTTATCGCTCGAAATATTTATGTCTAGACACTCCGATATGAAAATGCGATCGCTCGCTACGATTCGTTCGTTGTTGCAAACCATGATTACGTTAGCCTCCGCCTCTTTGGGTTTTGTTGCGGCACTGGCATGGAACGACGCAATTAAGGCTACTTTTAAAAAGTTTTTGGGTGAAGCAGCTTCCTTGTCCGCTCTTTATACCTATGCGGTGATTGCCACCTTAACAGCTATTTCAGTAGTGGCGATATTGAGTTGGATGGCTAGCAAGGTGGGCGGAAATGCCGTGATTAATCGAGAAGTAGACGGCTAGATTCAAGCCCGATCGTTTTTTCTGAAACCATTATCCCTCCAGCCTGAGTTCGGTGACGCTCGCAGCTGGAGGTTGATTGTGTTCGCGCTGCGACTAAACTTAGGTCTAATCTACATCAACCGCAATGACGGCTTTGACGGCATCTTTAGCGTTAGTTTGAAACTCCCGCACGTTGACTCGATCGAGTAATTTCACCGCGATAATCATTGCTAAGGCTTGGAGGCTAAATACGAAACCATAGGCTAAGACAGTATTATTTGCAAAAACTAACCTGCCGATATCCAATGCCGCACCCCCAAACACCGTTGCTAACCCCTTAGCTAAAGCTTGCGATAAACCCCACGCGCCGATAAATGTTCCGGCTGTCTCTGGTACCGTCAGATCCAACATTAACGTAATCGCGCCCGTCGTCACCAATCCCGAACAAATCCCAAATAATAATAATGCTAATTGGAGAAACACGGGATTGTGAGTAAAGCCAGAAACTATCAACCACAACATCGATGCCGCAACGAGCATACATCCCAATCGCGCTGTCTTCTGCTTGCCCAACTTAGGCACGAACCAAAATCCCGCCAGACTCAAACCAATCAGCGTACCGCCACCCCAGAAAGCATTGAGTGCAGCAGTTTTACCGACTGCGAGCGCAAATACTTCGCCGCCATAAGTTTCTAAAATCGGATCTTGGATAAATAACCCCAGTGTCATCACGACTAAAAAGGTAAAAAATACCTGAGTCTGACGATTGGCGGTGAGAATATTCCAAGCACGTCCCAGTGATAACTGCGATTCGCCGGGTCTATCCACGACCCGATTGGCAAACCGCGAATATTTTTGTTCGACACCGACAGTGGCAATGAAGGTTAGCCCGCAAACGATCGCCGGAACGATGATAAATAATCGATCGATTTGGGCTTGCACTTGGGCGATTGGCGCATTCGCTTCCAAAGATTTGAGCAAGATGCCGATCGTAATCGCCCCGACGATCGTTCCTCCGATCAACATCGACCAGTCTACTGCAACGAGTCGCGATCGATCGTCCTCATCGGTAATATCGACGAGCAACGTTGCAAACGGTGTCGAGCACATACTCACAGACAAGCCATACACGGCAAACAGCAGTGCTAACAAGATCGCCCAACCATCAGTAGTTGCCGTCCAGCCCACCGCCTTGAGGCTGGCTCCGAGCTGCCACATCACCTGCACGGCAAACCAAGCAGTCGTCGTCAGTGCTGCCGCTCCCAGCCAAACGTACCCCGTACGATAGTAACCAAACAGCGGCTTGGTATCGGAGAGCTGTCCGAAGATAATTCGTGCTGGGGCAACAAATAAAGTCAGCGCTAAAATTACGGTGGCGATCGTACTCGGTACTGCTAATTCTTTAATTAATACCCGATTTAATACGCCAAACACCATCACCGACATCATCCCCAATCCCATCTGAAATAAGCCCAACCGGATCATCGTGGGTAATTTCACTTTGGGCATTGGCTTGCTGTAGTCATAGTCATTCCGGTTTGGAGTAGATAAATCGCCAGTGGTCATAAGATTTTAAATAAATATCAAAATTCGATCGAATATCTCACTTCTGTGCGACTCGGTAAGATCCTCAATCTAATTTAAAGCACATCCCTCCAGACCAACAATGATGGCGTTCACAAAAATTTAGGTTAACCCTATTGACTTTTTGGAGATCTTCTAGGTGCGCTCTTAATTTGCGCCGATCGCGTCTAGCAAAATATCCGCACCAAACCGCACCGCATCCGTGCAAGGCAACCCAGTGGCAGCGCTAACTCGATCGATCTCTTGGCGTACCACATCATCGCTCAAAGTTCCACCATTCAAGGCGATCGCCACTACCTTCACGTTCCCAAATGCCCCAGCACAGCTAGCGATCGCCTCATATAACCGCACTACTTCTGGTAAAGATGGAATTTTGACATCGGGACAATTGCGAATGGTTTCCTGGCCGATTTTGTGGAGCAGAATCAAGTGGGTCGGTTGCGACCCACGAATTAGAGGTAACGTTGCAGTCGAACCTGGGTGTAATAGCGAACCCTGTCCTTCGACTATTAATAAATCATAATCATTGCCATGTCGCATCACGGCTTGTTCGATCGCCCCTGCGGCATAATCGACCCGTACCGCATCGAGTGCGATACCCTCACCGCTTATCATCATCCCGGCTTGTCCGGTCGCAATAAACTTAGATTTAACCCCGCGACGTTCGCAGGTGCGTTGTAATTCTAGCGCGGCGGACATCTTCCCGATCGCCATATCCGTACCGACCATCAGCACCCGCTGACATGGCAGAGATTTGGCGGCACCACTACCGATTTTCAAACCTTGTGGTTCCTGGCGGACATCCCAAATCCATTGCTGCGGCTGCAATAATCTGACTAATTCAGGATGCTGGGCTAGAGGTGTATGTAACCCATTGACGATCGATAATCTCCCTGCTACCGCTTCTCGCAATTCTACAAACCAACTCTCCGGAATCATCCCCCCCGAGGGTGCGATCCCAATCGCCAATACATCTGGCTGATAACTCAAAGCTGACGCGATCGAATCGACAATCGGTACAGCTCGATCGATGCCAGTCAACTCAACCAACGATTTACCTGCAACCGTGCGATCGATCGCGCAGACTACCTGTGCGGGACTGTAGCGTAACAGCGTCAATCCGGTCTTGCCCTGGAGTCCAGTAATCCCTTCATGCAACAACACAGCCAGACGGTGCGAAGATTTCAGCATAGTTGAGTCGGCAGAAGTTCTCGATTTTTTATAGATACCACCACATTATCGCCTGAATCGCGCTTTGCTAGCGATCGATTGTAGCGAAGTGCTGGTGAAACGTCGCTCCGAAATTAATGATGAGCGGTTAATTTTGCGGTTGTAGCGATCGATTTTTGTGCTCCCGATCCCCAGATTTTTGCAAACTAGCGGAATCGTCGATCGCCAGATTGTAGTAATCGCTGAAACTATAGCTGGCAAAACACTATGAAATTCACGTATTTATCGCTCGGTATCATCACGATTGGCACTCTATCGATATTCGGCTCGCTACCTGTAAATCAAGCTAGCGCCCAATGTGTGATGAATGATACTAGTATTCAAGTCTCGATTAATTCTTCACGGATCCCTACCGAACGACGGAATAATGTCAGTCAGAATTCCAATGGTGGATGTGTAGGTAATACCGTCAATACCACTGGCGTTCAAGTTCAAACTGGTGGCAACAAACCTGTTAGTCAGAGTCGGAATGTCAACCAGACCATCAATGGTAGCAATAGCAGCCCGATCGGTGTCAATTCGTCTCCAGTAAAAACTCGCACTAATGTTGGCATCGATGTATATACTCCTGTCAATCGATAATGGTGCGAATCTGGCTAGCTAGTGCCGATCGAAATCTCTGGGTACTAGCTGCGATCTGTAGACTGTCAGTAACGTTCCGCACCGAGCTGGGGATTTTGAGCTAAATTTGCGGAACGATCCAGCGACGTATTGTAGTAATGGTTGAGACTAACATAAGCAAAACAGCATGAAATACTCATTTTTACCCATCGGACTCCTCTCGATTGCGACCTTCTCCACTTTGGTTGGATTGTCTGCACCACAGGCTAGCGCCCAATGCGTCATGAATGATACGAATATTCAAGTGTCGATTAATGGTTCGCGCAAACCTAGCGATCGCACTAATAATGTCAGTCAAAATTCTAATGGTGGTTGTGTGGGCAATACTGTAAATACCACCAATGTCCAACTTCAAACTGGCGGTACTCAGCGCGCGACACAGCGACGGGAAAGTAATCAACAAATTAATGGTAGCAATAATAGCCCGATCGGAGTCAATTTACCACCAGTAAAAACACATCAAAATATCCAAATTGATGTCGATAATCCAGCCGATCGCTTTAACAAATAATAATGAATTTTAGTTTGGTTATTGACGATCGATTTGCAGAGTTTCAGTATTAGGTAACATCCCTAATATCGTAGGGTGGGCACTGCCCACCGCAAGGATTCAAGCTAATACTATAGGTCGGGCAGTGCCAGCCTACTCGATGTAAAAAAAACGCCATAGCTGTAAATCTAAATTTTCAGCACTCATGCCGATCGACTGTTAGAGTGACGTTACATGGATCGCGATTGGCAAATATGTGGTTGACATTTTGGCCGAGAACTGGCGGGGTAATGTCTCCAAAGTTCCAACTGTAAGTGAGGGTATCGGCGATACCGGGATCGCTGGCAGTGGCGGTAAATGTTGCTGCTTGACTTTTCTTAATTTGCAGTGGTTGGATAATTGAGACGATCGTTAGTGCGACGTTGGCGACGGCGATTTTGAGGGATTTAGTGGTGCTGGCTCCGTCGTTGTCAGTCACGGTGACGGTGAGGTTATTGGTACCAGCTTTGAGGAAGGTATGGTTGGGATTGGTGACTCCGGTGACGGGGATATAACCATCCCCAAAGTTCCAGGTGATGGTGTGGGTGTCTTTGATGCCAGGGTCGCTGTAAGTTACGCCGAGGTTGAGGGATTCGCCTTGGTTGAGGCTGGTAGTTGGAGCGGTGAGATTGACAATCGGGGCGAGGTTATCGACTTTGACTGTGGTGGTTTGCTGGGTGCTACCGCCGTCCTTATCGGTGACGGTGATGGTGATATCGTAGTTACCGTTGTCGGTGTAGGTGTGGGCGATGTTGCTTCCAACGATGGGGTTGGTGCCGTCGCCGAGGTTCCAGCTGTAGGTGAGATTGTTGCTGTTACCGCCGTCTGTGGCTGTGGCTGATAGTTGGATGGTTTGTCCTTCGTTAATCTTGGTGGGGATGGTTAGGGTTTGGATGGTGGGGGGGAGGTTATTGACGGTGAGGTTGACGGTGGCGAGATTGGAGATCTGTCCGTCGCTACCAAATCCAAGGTAGGTGAAGCTGTCGTTACCGACGTAGGTGGGGATGGGTTGGTATGTGAGTTTGCCGTCGGTGGTTTGGGTGAGAGTGCCGTGGGTGGGTTGGTTGATGATTTGGATCTGGGTGACGTTGGTGTCGTTGGTGGTGAGTTGGGTGGTGGTGAGGGTGAGGGGGGTGTTTTGGTTGGTGGTTAGGGTGTCGTTTTTAGTAACGGGGATGGGTTGGGTGTCGGTGAAGAGTTTGACATCATCAATGGTGACGGTGCTGGTTTTGGCTCCGAATCCTAAGAGGTTGAAATATAAGGTGGCTTGGGTGCTTGGGGTGACTTGGGTTAAGTCTATGGTGACGATGCTACTGTTGTTACCCAGAGCGGTGATGGTGACTTTATCGCTCTTATGGATGTTACCGTTGGCTTGGATGTTGAGGAGGGAGTCGGTGTTGGTTAATCCCTGTGATGTTCCGGCGAGGGGGTTGAAGGTGTTGGTGTCGAGGAGGGCTACTTCAAAGGCATCGTTGGCGGTTTTGGATGTGTCGCCAGCAACTAGGTGGTTGTCAATGATTGTGAATTGGAGGGTTTTGGCTCCGGTGGGGATGATGAAGGCTTGGGTGAGTTCGGAGAGTTTTTGGGACTGCTCGGTTAGTGTGGCAGTGCCGTTGATGATGTTGGTGGCACCTGCGGTGTTCCAGGTTGTTGCTGTGGTGAAGTCGCCGTTGGTGATGCCGATTAATGCACCTGCGGTGAGGTAGGCGGGGTTGACTGTACCGACACCCGATACCCCACTGCCAATACCCGAATTGAGGGCGTTAATAATCGCCCAGTCCATTTTGGATGGTAGTTTGCGAACGCCAGGTTTGAGGCTGGTGTTCATGAGGTCGTAGGGGTAGAGGGTGCTGTCGAGGTGTGAGCCGTCGGGGGTTAGTTTGGTGGTGAATGTATCGGTGGTGAAGATGCCGTTTTTGATGTGTTTGTCGAATTCGCTGTAGCCATTGATGATACCCAGAGTGTGTCCCATCTCATGCAGGATGGCAGTGAGGAGGTCATATTTACCAGAGGCTGAGCTGTTAGGGGCGGCTTGGAAATACTCCCCAACTCCCTCACTCCCCAACTCCCCAACTCCCTGAAACTCACTAGAATCCCCTGGTGTACTATCAACGAACCAGCCGACTCCGTTGGCATCGTCGTCGATGGTGATAGTGGCGGTTTTGGGGGTGCCGTTGGTGTTGTAGCTGGTGATGGTGCCTTCGGCTAGATGTCCAGTTGGGAGATTGGTGATTTCAAAGTTGAGGTCGATGGGGGTAGTAGAATGAAGTTGCTGCTGCCATAGACTAATGGCGGCTAATTCGATTTTTTGTACCTGATAGCCAACATTATGTTGTACACCGAACGCTTGGAAGAAGAGAACATCTTGAGTCTCTATGCTGCTGGGAGAAGAGATTTCTCCTTCACTGAAATTTCCGTAGGACATCTGGATGGGAGAGACTTGAGCGACATCAACCTGACTGGTGCTTCCTTTTATGGAGGTTTTATAAGTAATACCAATCTCAGTGGTGCTTGTCTCTTCGGAGCTACTTTTAATTGTGTTGGTATCTATGGATCTAATCTGACTGGAGCCGATCTCACTAATGCCCGTTTTAGCGGTAACATTGACTGTAGCAACGTCAACTTTACTCGATGTCGCTTGGAAGATGTTGTTTTTACTAATGCCGATTTGAGAAATTCCAATTTCCAAGGGTGTGGTGAAGCGAACGGTTCCATCTGGATTAAGTGTGATTTTTCTGGTGCAACTGGTATCGATCGCCTCTTTGAGAGATCCGGAGGATTCGGATATTGGAAGTGTATCTTTTCTGGTGGTGATGGAGTAGGGCGAACTAGTGGATTGCTCTTCCTCGGCTAGTAATGGATATACCCCTCCCACAATCCAGTTATAAATCTCTGTGTAGTTACGGGTTTTAATTTGAGAACGAGTTTGAGTGGGAAGATTGCTAAAGAAATCAAAATTATTCCCACTTTGTTTTAGCTTCTGTTCTAAATCTGCAACAGACATCAAAGATGTAAAATATTGATTGTCTCTCCAATTTATTATATTTCCTCGACTGGCATCGTTAGGCATATATACAGCAAAAGCCATATTGTCTTTAGTCGCATCGGCTAACTTCTGTCCATGATTGAGAACTAGGACTACGCGCCATAGGAATTCAGGTACGCTAACATTAACACCAGTAGCGGTCGTATCCCCATCACGCCCAGCAATAATATATAAATCCTTGTCTTTTCCAGTAAATTGCTGAGTCGTTTGATTGTAAGTTCCAACTAAGGTGCTAGATAAAAATATAGCTAGATCCACCCAAGGATCTGGCTTAGAAATTTTGCCTAGATCGTATTCTGGGAATACATTTGACATCACAAAAGTTGAATAATAATCCTTGAAAATATTATCATTACCATTTGTTTGAGAAGTAGCGATTCTTTCTCTCTGACGGGCATCTGCAACATGACCCCGTTGATAGCCGGAATTCTCACCATCTATAGCATTAAAATCTACTACAGTAAACTTCGGATATGAGTTATTTGATTGGAGAGAATTGAGTTGAAAATCGCGATTAAATTTATTTGGACGAACATCGACAGCATCAGAGTTCATCCAACTCCGATCGAGTTTGTAGCTTACCCAATTAGCTGTTTTTAGATCGTTATTGTAAGACAACGCATATCCTGGCTTCTCCAACAGGAAGTTAGTAAGATTTAGATTAGCTTCTAGATCGCCCTTAGCATTGGTCAAATTCCCTGGCAATAAATGTTCGCTGCCAAAGAAGATATCATCCAAATAAACTTTTTTACTACCATTAACAACTATTTTTAACTTAGCTACTTTACCTCTCATTTCCGCAGGTATGTCAGCCGAGAAAGTCTCAAAACCATAGCTGCCAAAAGCAAGTCGATTTATCTGCCCTTGCATCGGTTGTACTGCATTTATCCCTGGTTTTACTTCTCGTAGGTCGATAGCAACAACAGTTGTGCCATCAGTTGGAGATTTGATAGCATCATTAGGGATAATGAAAGAAGGAGTAGCTAAAGGTAAACCAGATAATTCAACCTCATTTCCACTTTCATCAATGAGAAACATTTGAATGAAATTGCTCTGATCATTACTTTGAGCCGGATCGTCAATATGAACATTAAATCTGAGCCTACCATTTTCAGGGATGACAAAAGCATTGTGAATTAAAGTATCACCACCTTGAAGCTCTATAGCGTAGTTTGGATTACTAGGATTGTAACCAATTGTTTTTAGATAAGATGGATGAGTGAATTGTCCATTAGGAGGCTGTGATGAGTTAGCATTAGGATCTCTAGCTAGTCGGTCATAATCTTGAGTCAGACCAGTTGAATCGCTTAGAAACGTAGGGTGGGCACTGCCCACAGACCATTTAGAGCCGAAGAAATAAGAGTTTAAACTGTTTGATTCGATTACCTCCGGTACGCTACGCGAACGAAATAATCTCTACAATAATCGATCGCAAAGTGTGGCGTAGACAATCGATATTAATCACCTCAAATATTTATATTACTAAATCGATAATGGTGTTTATGGGCACTGCCCACCCTACAAAATTGAAATCTTAAAACCAACAAAGTTAACAGCTTTGGTAGCGAGCGCCTGAAGGGATATTTATTGTTATTCTCCCATTTCTAAATTCATCAAACTCATTACTGCTGGAGTGAGAATATTTCCATTACATTGACATCCCCACTGGCGATCGTACTCGCCCCGCCTCACCCCACGACGAAAACTGGAATATTGCCAATCGTGAACGCATTTTACCAACCCATGCTTAACTGGATTGAAATGCAAATAATCCAAATGCTTGCGTAAATCTACTTCATCCCGGATCGTATGCTCATAAAATCTTCTTTGCCAAACATCACTCTCCCGATGCTTCCGCCGCGACTCACATACATCCTCCGGTAAATTATTCACCCCACGTAATGCACGAGTAAATAACACCTTCATCCGTCCGACTCGATAAGAATAATCGGGATCGTCAGGTGGTAACGTCCACAAAAAATGAATGTGTTCGGGAAGAATAACCGCAGCATCGATATTGAATGGCTTTTCTGCCATCATTAATGCACAAGATTGTCGCAATATCTCAATATTTTCTGGTGCTAAAAATAACTTATGCCGCTGGTAAGTGATGAGAGTCAGAAAAACACTACTTCCAGGGATATGAGCGCGGCGGTATTCTGGCACAGCTAAAATTGGAATAACTAACTATGACTAATAAGTTTGAAACTAAGTTATACATTTATTCTACATTAGAAATGTAAGCTGAGTAATGTCGGCAATCATTTAGAAAAGTAGGGCGAGCAATGCCAACAGAACATTTAGAGCCGTAGCTAAAATAATTTAAACTGTTTGATTCGATTACCTATGATTCGCATAGCGAAAGAGCAATCTCTTCAACAATCGATCGATCTTAACCACTATAAATATCCATATTGCTAAGGCAATAATGGCTGGTGGGCAGTGCCCACCCTACCAATCTACTACGCGAACGAAATAATCTCTACAATAATCGATCGCAAATCATATCGTAGGCAATCAATATTAACCACCTCAAATACTTATATTGATAAATCAATAATGATGTTTGCGGGTAGTGGCCATTCTACAAATTGAACTCTTTTCGTCTCTAGTTTTCCTGAGGAAACAAATAAAAATCAAACTTTTTAGAATAGATATCGATCGATTTAGAAAATATCCAATTTAAAAAATAAACCGCAATTGAAGATCGAGATCTGCTGCTTGAGGATCGATTTCGATCGTCCGAATAAATTCCCGAAAATAGAAACGGCGTTCCGATTCGGATAAATCCAGCCAAAATTGACGAATCGAGACAGCTTGAGCCAGAGATTGTAGATTTACAGGTGGGAATGCCGCTAACCGATCTTGCAGCTTACTAATTTCTGTTTTGAGTTTATATGTTCGCAGTTCGACAGTTTCTAAGTCGAGAATGCCGGGTTTAATTAGTTTGGGTAACTGCGCGATCGCCTGTTGTTTATCGACTATCTCCTGTGATATTTTTTGTTTGAATCCATCCATATTTGGCATCTCAACTTGACTTACTGCGGTTGGTAAATCCGTACAAATCCGATCGATCGTGGCATTCAATACGCGATCGTAAACGATCGATTTACACTTCGGTTGGCGATCGCAATGAGTAGGCCGTAAGTATACATATTTCTCGGTACGACGCGGTGCCGAAACAGTGGTAACAGTCAGATTTTGCCCACACTGTTGACAAGTAACTAACCCTGCTAGAGATCGTGGCGCGCTCGCCGTGCGCGGTGGTAACCGCCGATTTCGCCGCAATAATCGATCGATCTGTGCTGCCTCATCCTGCGAGATAATCGCCGCATGAGTGTCCGAAATCACCTCACCGTTTAAATAAGCCGTATCGCCCCGATAGACGGCATTAGATAGCCATCTCAGCCCCGTAGAAGCCGAGATTTTTTTATTGTATTTCTTCTCTAAATATCTCACCGCACCTCGGAGCGAACCATAAATAATAAAGCGATCGAAGAAATCTTTAACTACTGGCACAGAAGACTTATCGATCGTATATTTATCCTTACTCCGTCGATATCCATAAGGTGCTTTTCCAGGCGGCGGTAACGATTTCAGTCGATTGCGTGCGTGTCCTTGGCGCATTCGCCGACTGAGTTGGTTGGATTGAATTTTATCGATTAGTTGTAAGAGATTTAATTGTGGTTCGATTTCGGTTTCGGTTGTAATTAACTCAACACCTAGCTCCTGCAATTTAACCAAAACTTGCCGAACTTCACCAACAGAATCACCCAATTCATCCAATCGTCTAACTAATAAATAATTGATGCGATCTTCTAGACAACTTGCGAATAATCTCGTTAGTTCTTCCCGCTGCCCCAAATCTTGATACACTCGATCGATCTCCCACCCCCAAATCTCAACAGCTGGTGGTTCTTCAATTAACGGATCTGTGTAGATATAAGCGACAATCTGCATGGGTGGGCTGGCGGTTGAAACCGCGCCGATACAAACAAAGTCCGCCTTCGCAGACTGAAGATTAGATTTTAACCCGCGTAGGCGGGTTTTGGTTCGCTAGCAGCGGTTTCAACCGCCACGCGATCGAATTCACTTTTCTTTAAAGTAAAATGCTAAAGCTAAACAAACAAGTGAATTTGAAGAGGTAATCATTAGCGGTAAGATATCCGGTTCTACCGAACTTACTATGCTAAATCAAGGATTGAAATGCCATGCTAGCAAACTTCTGATCTGAAAATTCTCAAAATTTCTAAACCCATATCCCATTCTTTTTATTAGCTTGAGTTTATTGTTAATTCCTTCGACGACTCCTTGAGTTGTTCTATTATCAAAATAGGCAATTATTTCACCAATCCATCTTTTAATAGTTCCACAACTCTTGGGGAATTTCCCACAAGCATTCTTGAGCCAGTCACACAAGCTTATTAGCCCATTTCCCCAATCTGTTTTTGATTCAAATATATCTCTAAATAACTCTTTTGTTTTGTGCATTGCTGCTAATTCTGGAAAAACGTCTCCAATCTCTTTCAACTTCTCTTTTTGCAATTCATTCAAATCCGCTTCGTTTTTGAGTATTGCATATTTACTGTGAGTTAATGCTGCTAATTTCTTGTTCTTTTCATCTTTGTTCTTCACCCTCTCAGCCTCTCTTTTGATTTTAATTCTCTCTCGATCTAACTCTTCATTTATCTGTTTCATTACATGAAATCTGTCTCCAACCACTTCAGCATTTGGTATCAATTCATTTACCAGACTTTTGTATGATGAAAATAGATCGATACTTACTTCTGTAATTTGGTTCAAAACCTCCGAACCCCAAGACTTCAAGCACTCACCAATACATTCTTGAGTCCTTTTTGGTAAGATGGCTATTAACTCTCTTTTTTCTAGATCTACTAACACCGCACAATAGTTTTTTTGCCCTTTAACAAAGGCAATTTCATCAATTCCTAGTCTGGTTAAATTCTCTGGCTTTTTTTGCACTAGATTTACCCCAGCTTTTTTGATTATTGTCTCCACTTCTTGCTCACTTAATCCATTTCTTTTGGCAACACTTTTAATATCACTAGCTAGACTCTCTTCGACAATCTTCTGCTTCATTCGCTCGGTGAAATGACTTCTCTTTTTGATGAAATTTAATTCCTCACTGAATTTTCGACCACAACTCATACACTTGAATTGACGACGATTAATTTTAAGGTAAACATCATGTTCACCGAATGGTAGATCTCTCACTGTTAATTGGTGATTCTCATGAAGTTTATTACTTTCAGTTCCACAATGAGGACACACTGCTTTTAATTGCTGATTTTCTAGATAAATAAAATAACCGATTTCATCTAAGATCTTATAAGCAGTGACGGTCATTCCGTCGATATTAAGAATTTCATTAATGGTTTTTAGTTGCGATTTGGATGACATAATGCAATTCAAGCTTATTTGTTGCCAGAAATCAAGATCTTACTATTCTATAATAAAATCTGTCATTTATGCTGCACCAAGCTTCCATAACTCAAAATTATCAATTTTGTCAATTAAACTTGATTCTTATCCACTACTTAGCATAGCAAGTTCGGTAGAGCCAGATATCCTTAATCAAAGCGGTATTGGCTTGAGGATAAAATGTACCTACTCCAATCAATAAAAATTCAGCCAGTAAAGATATCCCAAAAAAGACAATCAACGTAACAGAAATTTTGGACATAAACGGCTCAATCTATTCCTAAATAGGCTTCAATTACCCGCTGGTCGTTTTGAACTTTAGTTGGCGTACCATCGACGAGGTTGGTACCTTCTGCCAATACCCACACTCGATCGCATAAAGTCATAATCACATCCATATTATGCTCGATAATCAGGAATGTCATCCCCTCCTTGCGCCAGTTGAGAATGTGCCCGCAAATATCCTCGATCAGCCGTGGATTTACCCCCGCAGCGGGTTCGTCCAATAAGATTAACTGCGGATCTGCCATGAGCGCCCGACCGATTTCGAGTAGCTTGCGTTGTCCACCCGACAACCCGCCAGCATAATCATTTGCCTTGGTGCTCAAACCAACAGCAGTCAGGATCGACATCGCCTTTTCTTTCAACACTCGCTGTTGGATCTGCGTTTGTTTGGAATGCGTCCATACCTGCCAAAACTTCTCCCCTGTTTGATCCTTGGCTCCCAATAACATATTCTCCAAGACCGACATCCGCGATAGTGCTTTTGCCACTTGAAATGTCCGCACCATACCCAATCTGGCGATTTGATGCGGCTGGAGTCGATCGATATTTTGGCCGTTTAGTTGAATTTGCCCAGAATCTGGTCTAATAAAATTAGATAAAAGATTGAAAAAAGTCGTTTTCCCCGCTCCATTCGGGCCGATTAAACCCGTAATACTTCCAGCAGCAACTTCGATGCCAGCATGTTGTACTGCATTAACACCACCAAAAGTTTTACACAATCCCTGCGCTGAGAGTAAAGGTCGAACAGACATCGGAATATAATTAGACATAAATTATTCGCTCGAATATTTAATATTTACTGTAAGGTTACTCTGCGGTATCGCGGCTATCTGCCCAAAGTTAATTCTTCTTTTTTACCTAAAATACCCTGCGGACGCAAGACCATTAGCAGCATCAAAATTAGCCCGATAATCATAATCCGAAAGGCTCCTTGCTGAGTATCGTCGAGATGAAGAGCGCGAAAGAATGCTTTGAATATTTCGGTGCGGGTTAGTTCGTAATAGCCCCAGAAAATAATTGCCCCGATAATCGTCCCGAGATTATTACCAGAACCGCCTAACATTACGATAATCCAAGCATTGAAAGTAATTAATGGTTCAAAATTGTCGGGGAAAACACTAAATTGCCAAGCATAAAACGCCCCAGATATTCCCGCGATCGCACCACCCAACATAAAAGCTTGTAACTTGTACCAAAAGACATTTTTACCCAACGCTCTGGGCACTTCTTCATCCTCTCGGATCGCTTTTAATACCCGTCCCCAGGGTGAATTTACCAATTGGTCTAAGCCGACATATACAACTGTTAAAGTAGTTAAAGTCAGTAGCATCAATCCCGCGCGCGGGTCGTAAGTATAGAGCGATAGCGCGCCACAAACATAGACAGTTAGCACGAAAATACTCGCTACCACACCACCCACAATCCCCAACATTTTTTCGACCCGCATCCACAACCACAATCGCCAGAGTGCCAACCCACAAATTACCGTCAACCAGCCGATTAACAGTAGTCTGACAGGATAGTCCGGTTGGAAATTAAATGGAACTGGATAGCCTTGTACGCCGAAAGTCCCCTTGGTCAGCCAAGCTTCATTTTTTGCCGCTAACCTGACTAATTCAGATACGCCGATAGTCACGATCCCTAAATAATCCTCTCGCAATCTGAGGGTAGAAATACCAATTAGTAGTCCGAGGAACGCGGCTAAAATACCACCAACTAAAACGGCAACTGGAATCGGCACACCTTGCATCGACAGTAACACGGTACTATAAGCCCCGATCGCCATGAAAGCCACATGACCGAAATTAATCAGTCCTGTCACTCCCCACTGGAGATTTAACCCCAAGCTAAACAGCGCATATGTAGCAGCAGAGATCGTCAGGAAGACAAAATAAATGACCATCGGGGAAATTATGAATTACGAGTTTTGGATGGTGTGCTATCCCAACAGATAACGCATCCTAGTTTTAGCTAACGTCAGTTCAGGTTAAGATATTGGCTTCGTTCTAGCACCACCCGCGATTGAAATCGGGGCTAACGTTACAAAGTCCGCCTTCGCGGACTGAATTTCCCAGTCCGCGAAGCGAAAAGTGCTGCTGGGGCGCGAGCTGTTGGGGGGAAGCTTCCCCCCAAAACGTCGCTTAGGTTAGCTACTAAATCTAAATGACTCTCAGCTTACCCTTAACCGAGTGTTAGTACAACCAACTACCCTCCAAAAAAATCCCCTCTTGTGGAGGGGACGAACACACTAACGGGATGATTGGTTTTAACACTTAGGAATTTTCAATCCGAGATTCCCATGAAAATCCTGTTGAACTTTGTGAGTCAAACGGCGTGAGACTTGAGTGACGATTTGCTTAAGTACATTGTCGCCCGTGCCTTGGATAAATTTCTTGGGTAGCTTGTGAATAAACTTAGGAAATTGAATCTGAACGCTCAAATCGAGATCCCACTCTACCTTTGTCCCCAATATCGCCCCATTTACGGTTTCTACTAAGCGCATTTGGGCATTGAAGCTCACTTCATAGCCAGGGGGGGTATAGTCGGGGATATCGATCGTGCGGATGCGATAGATGCCGCTTTGTTGGGGCAATAATTCTAAGCCGACCTTTGGCTCGACAATATAACCACACGAATTAAACTTACCGATCGTAATTGCATAACCATTCTGTCCGATCGCATTTACTTGCATCGGATGGGCACAGCGGGTAAACCAACCTTGATGCGCGTCCAAATATTTGCCGACAGTCTGGAGATCTGCACCCATTGGCATGGCATCGGTAAAGCGATAACTAAACACGAATGGCTGAGTCTGACTGGTATCTAGCGATTTCAAGTCTTGGGGTTGTACTTCTGACTCCATCACAACAGAACTCGTTGTTATGCTACTTTTCTCTAATGTTTGTAATGTCATCTCCTGTCGATCCCGTTATTGTGCTGATTGTACGCGAACTCTTTCTAAATACAAGGTGCTAGCGTTAAAAACCGGAAACATTAACTAAAGTAACCGGATTGCCGTCAAAATGGTATAGTACACATCCGATTTAGGCGGCAAATTTTTGCCGACAAACACCCGATCGCTAGTTTCTGTCTTTAACATAAGTAATTAGAGAGCTAATCCTTAAACTGTATTGTAACTAAAACTTAATGAAAGCATTTGTAGCAGGAGCGACAGGCGAGACTGGGCGGCGCATCGTCCAGGAATTAGTCCAACGTCAAATTCCAGTCCGGGCGCTAGTCCGCGATATCGCCACCGCACGAGCCATTTTACCAGCAGCGGTAGAACTCGTTCTCGGCGATGTCCTCGATCCGAGTAGTCTACCGACTGCGATTGGGGATAGTACGGTAATTTTATGCGCTACGGGCGCTAAACCCAGTCTAGACCCCACTGGCCCTTATCAAGTGGATTACCAAGGCACAAAAAATCTGGTTGATGCTGCTAAAGCTAAGGACATCGAGCAGTTTGTGTTTGTTTCCTCTTTATGCGTATCGAAGTTTTTCCACCCGCTCAACCTGTTTTGGTTGATCTTGTACTGGAAACAACAAGCCGAATCTTATTTAAAAACTAGCGGTCTTAATTACACGATCGTGCGTCCTGGAGGATTGAAAAATGATGACAATCCCAATCCAGTGATTATGTCTGCGGCAGATACCCTCTTTGATGGTAGTATACCCAGACAAAAGGTGGCTCAGGTGTGCGTCGAGTCACTAACTAGTCCCCAATCTCGAAATAAAGTACTCGAAGTCGTCAGCTCGCCAACAGCAGTCGCAAAAAGTTGGGAAGAGCTATTTGCGGCAGTGTAGTTATCTGGGGAATAGCCGATCGGGAAGAGAGGATAGTGTAAATTTGGATTACTGAGTTATTCGATCGATACTTATCCCTCAACCCCACTCCCTTATCCCTAGCCTCTCAAATGCATAAACATTTGCATCAACATTTTAAGCCGATCGCGATCGCCATCGGCGGAATCGCCTTACTCAGCTCGATCCTAATCTTCGGACACCCATCGCGGCGGCGTGCGCCAATTCCGACCTTTGAGACCGCCAAAACACCACCATTGATGATGACAGGCGGCGACCCCTATCTTCGAGCGCTGATGCGGACGATATCATCGAGTGAATCAAACGATCGCCGACCCTATTCGGTACTATATGGTGGGAGTCATGTTGAGGATCTGAGCTACCATCCCCAAAAGTGTATTCGGATCGTCAATGGGCCGAATATGAATAATTGCTCGACTGCAGCAGGACGATATCAGATGATAAATACTACCTGGGCAGCGACTGCAAAAAAATATCATCCCCAACCCGATTGTTTATTATTTGTTTTTCAGTGTACTTATAGTTTTGAACCACAATATCAAGATGCAGTAGTTCATGCTTGGCTCAGTGACGAGAAAGCCTGGAATATGAATATTCCCCAGTTATTAAAAGCTGGCGAATTAGAGCAGGTACGACGGCGATTGTCGAGTACGTGGACGAGTTTGGGTTATGGCATCGAAACAAATACGATGACACCCAGACTAGCAAGAATTTATCAGCAGTTAGTTAAAGAGGAATTAGCTAAGCAAAGTTAGTAAAGAGTCTCGATCGATCTTATCAAAATGATTACTAATGCCGTATTGTTCGACCTCGATGGTACACTCACCGATCCCAAGCTAGGTATTGTTAAATCGATTCAATATGCTCTAACACAGCTCGGCCAGATCCCACGGGATCTTGACGAGCTGTTATGGTGTATCGGCCCACCATTAAGCGATAGTTTTACTCGTCTCCTCGATACTACCGATCGAACCCACATAGAGCGAGTGATTCAGCTTTATCGCGATCGATTTGCCACAGTGGGATTGTTTGAAAATTTACTCTATCCAGAGATCCCTGAAGTTTTAAAAGAAATTCGAGCTGCTGGTTATCGAACTTATGTTGCCACATCCAAACCCCAAATCTATGCGCATAAAATCATCGAGCATTTCGATTTAGCTGGATTATTCGATCGGGTTTATGGTAGCGAACTGGATGGTTCGTATAGTATTAAAGGCGAACTAATCGAAAAAATTTTACGATTAGAAGACCTCATGCCAACACGAACCCTAATGGTTGGAGATCGATCTTACGATTCGATCGGTGCTAAGCAAAATGGTCTTTATTCGATCGGCGTTACTTATGGTTACGGCTCTAAATTAGAGTTGCGTGAGTGCGGTACAGATGCGATCGTCGATCGACCCAAAGACATTCTAAAAATTCTGAGGGATCGAGAACGTCAAGTAAGTAACGTGAGTTCGGGTTGACGGTATTCGCTTCGTTTGAGTAGCGCACTCGATTGAAATCGGTGCTACTAGTGCAAAGTCCGGTTGTTGCCGCGAGCGGCAAAAGCCTGCCTACGCGGACTGATCAGCTAGTCCGCGTAGGCGGACTTTGCATCATGAGCAGAGACTGAAGTCTCTAGGCGGCGTTGCTCATTTGAGGTATGAATTACCCTCGAAATCTGGGGTAGGGGCAATTCATGAATTGCCCCTACCCCAGACCCCCCAGATCTGGGTTTTGCCCCCACCAGTAAAACTTGCAGCCCACAAATATATACCGCTTGCCGCTTCGCTTTGGACAAGTTTTATCCCGAACTGAGGTTAAGTAACGTGAGTTCGGGTTAAAGATGTCCATTTAATGACTTCTAGCTTCGTTTCTGAACCGCCCTCAAATGAATTAGTTGCTAATAGCAAAAGTTCTCTTCAGAGAATTGCCCAATTGATTAGTTCGTTTCAACGAACTTTTGCTATTAGCCCGTTGGCGTAGCCTTTCGGAACGAAACACTTATAGTTCAGGGCGGTGCTTGAACGGAGCAGATCGATTTTCCTTATCCCGAACTCACGTTAAGTAGGTAAAACTTTAAGAAAGCTAGATTACTATGAATTGTAACCTAAGCCCAATCTCCTTCGATTCAACCTTACCCGATCGCAGCAGCAGCTTTTTGTAATGCTAATTTATCAGCAATTCTAATTGCTTCCAATCGATCGAGTTCGTTCCAAACTTCTTTGAGCATTGGTTCCAATCCCGTCCGAGTCGCCGACGAAATCAGAAATACTGGTTGCTTGGCTACTTTACTAAGTTCGGCAGCAATCTCCGCAATCTCTTCATCATCTACCGCATCGATCTTGCTCAAAGCGAGAATTTGCGGACGAATAGCCAAAGAGTCATTGTAAGCACTCAACTCCTGCTGAATCGTCCGATAGGCACCGATCGGGTCTTCCCCTGTTGCCTCGACGAGGTGCAATAATACTCGCGTGCGTTCGATATGTCGCAGGAAGTCATGCCCCAAACCCGCACCTTGAGACGCGCCCTCAATCAGCCCAGGAATATCAGCAAATAAAGTACCATCACCGCTAGGCTTCTTGACGACACCGAGATTGGGGACGAGCGTGGTAAATGGATAGTCGGCTACTTTCGGACGAGCGGCGGAGAGTGCGGAGATCAGCGTTGATTTACCCGCATTGGGCAAACCGATAATTCCGACTTCGGCTAATAATTTTAATTCCAGGCGAATCCGTTTTTGTTGCGGCGGTTGTCCTGGGAGTGCATAGTCAGGCGCGCGATTGCTATTGGTCAAAAAGTGTTGATTTCCTAAACCACCTTTACCACCAGATACGACTCGATAAGTCTGTCCGGGTTCGACCAAATCGACGATGAGTTCTTCTGTCTCAGTATCATAAATCATCGTACCGCAGGGCACTTCGACGGTGAGGTCTTCACCAGATGCACCCGTACAACTATTCGAGCCGCCTTTGGTCCCGTTTTTCGCTTTAAATCGCCGGTTGTAACGAAAATCTAATAGGGTTTGGAGGTTTTCGACGGCGGTAAAGTAAATCGAGCCACCGCGTCCGCCATTACCGCCCGAAGGCCCCCCAGCGGGAACATATTTCTCGCGGCGAAATGTGACCATCCCATCTCCACCACTTCCGGATTCTACTTCTACTTCTGCGAGATCGATGAATTGCATGGCTGGGGAGATGAGATACGAGCAAGGTTATACCATTATAGCGAGGAGGGCAGGTTTTGTTTGCAGCCGCTCGAAACCCGCAACCAAAACTTCCGCCGATCGATATTAAGCGTTGCTCGATACAAGTATGATTTGCTATTACTTCGATCGACTCCAGAGACAGCAATGTTCCCTCAATCCAAAATCCAAAATGGTATTACCTGTTGGGCTAGCACACCCTACAAAACTAAAAAACCGTGAATTTGGGATAAGGATTTCCGGTCGAAAAACTCAACCCACAGATCGACCCACAATGCGGAGCTAAAGCGAAGCGCGCCATGCAACACACCAACAAAACCTTCCGCAGCGGCTCGCAGCTGGGAGGTTCCCTCCCGGATTATGCGAGACAAGACAGGAGAGTTTGAGAGGCGGCGTTCCGCCTTTCAACGGGGGGTCTGGGGGAAGCCTCCCCCAGATCCGGGTTTTTGCTTCTCATACCGATTTAAAGAGGTAACCTGACAGATCTCTACCCTTTGCAATTCTGAACGATCGATTCCGATCCCGAACTGACGTTAAAAAAGAAGAAGGTCGAGCAATGCCCAACCTTCTTCTTAACTATTCACTATTGACTATTCACTAGTTACGAGCGTTAAACTCAGCGAAACTCTGATAAAACTCATTCTCTTCATAGATGTGGCAGTTATCAGTGATGTCCTTCATCAGTTCCCAGTTGAACTTGCGTTCTTTGATGTATTCACCCCAATTAGCCTTGATAATTGCGTGAGCTTCACGCAAGCGATACGAAGGAATTGCTGTAGAAATGTGATGGGGAACGTGAACGTTGATATCGTGACAGAGAAACTCGACCCAGCGCGGATAGTCACAGTGAACGGTACCAGTTAATTGGGCGATCGCCTCTTGCCATTCGTTGGTAGGCTTGAATGGAATATCCGACGCGGTGTGATGCACGATCGTAAATGTGCTCATCCAGAAGTGATAAACCAACCATGGCAGCAACCAAAATTTCACAAATCCCCAGACACCCAGAGTTGCAAACATAATCGGGAAGATAACCGCCGCACCGATAATCACAAATAAAGCCGAGAATTTCACATCATCTCTGGTTTTACCTGCTTTGAAATTGTGCCAGTTAAAGTGAACTGCTGCCCAGTGAGGTAATGAAGCTACCCACCATAACTTACCGCGCATGGCTTGATAGACTACTTGTAACCAAGTTGGAGCTGTCTGATAAGCTTCTGGTCGCCAAGGCTGCCAAGCATTGTCCACATCCATTTTATTGGTGTGTTTGTGATGCTTTGCGTGTCCGTAGCGCCAGCCATGAAAGGGATAAATCAAGGTCAACATGAATAGATGACCGACAATATCGTTGACCTTGCGGCTATTGGAGAAGGAGCGGTGAGCGCAATCATGACCGATGACGAAACAGCCAGTCATCGCTGTACCTGTGAAGATCCACGCGAATGGTAAGAGGTACCAAGGGGAAAATGCGATCGCAGTCATTCCCAGCGCAACTGTGATGATGGTAGTGACTACTGACTGCCAAGCCTTGCGGCTATCTTTAGCAAAAACTTCTTTGGGTAAAGTTTTGAGGATGTCCTTAAGCTTTAGTTCGGAATTAGATGTTTGGGACAGCGAAGTGGCTGTATTCGACTCGATCGATAATGTCATGTAGCGGTTTAGATCTCCACGGGTTACTAGGGTACAGTCGTTGCTACCGCCCATTACGCACCGCTCTATCGGCAGATAAGTGGCAATTATTAATTTGTAGCCAGACTAGGTACAGTTTTGTTAACAAACATTAATATTTATCCTACATTAGTCTGTCCCAGCAGGATAGTCAATACCGTCGCCACCTAGAAACAGCCTATGTTAAGGCTACCCGATCGCTCCCCATGAATTAACAACTTAGGAAGATGCGATCGGTGAATTATGAGTTTGATGATGTCTGAATCGGGTGATTTAGTAACCACGAAGGTGCGCCATCGGGCGGGGTTGGTAAAGGTTCGGTTATTTTAAAGATCGATCGCCGAACCATCCGCAGCTTCTAACACGAATCCCAGATCCGCGATCGTATCCCAGTCTTGATGCGCCGCTTGTCCTGGTGTAGTTAGATAATCGCCGACAAAAATTGAATTTGCCACATACAAGCCTAACGGTTGGAGCGATCGCAAGTGAACTTCACGCCCCCCAGCAATCCGAATTTCCTGAGATGGGAGTAGGAACCGGAACAAACACAGTATTCGCAAGCACTGCTGCGGTGTTAGCTGCTGGATATCAGCAAACTTAGTCCCAGGAATGGGAATCAAAAAATTAATCGGTACGCTAGTCACGCCTAATTCGCGCAGGGACAGGGCTAAATCGATAACATCATCATTTGACTCGCCCATCCCCAAAATACCGCCGGAACAGGTCGTAATCCCAGCAGCATGGACATTTTTGATTGTCTCGACTCGATCGGTATAAGTATGCGTGCTAACGATCCGATCGGTGTTGGCTTCGGATGTATTTAGATTATGATTAACTCGATCGACCCCCGCCTCTGCTAGTCTGTGCGTCTGTTCTTCACTGAGCAATCCCAAACAGGCACAGACCTTCAGATCGTAATTTGCCTTAACTTCGCGGACGGCATCCAATACTTTACCAAAAGTCGCTTCATTTGGCGATCGACCGGAAATCACCATGCAAAATGTCCCCGCCTTAAGTTCCGCTGCTCGTTTGGCCGCATCGAGAATCTTATCCTTCGCCATCAGCGGATATTTCTCGATTTCTGCGGTAGAGATTTTTGATTGCGAGCAGTAGTGACAGTCTTCTGGACACATGCCACTCTGAGCATTTAAGAGATAGTGCAGTCGCACTCGATTGCTCCAATAGTGACGACGCACCCGATATGCGGCGGCGACTTGATCCAACAACACCGCATCCTCAGCGCTTAGGACGGATCTAGCTTCATCCCTCGTCAATATCTCTCCCGCTAACGATCGATCGGCAAGGCTATTCCAGGTGGGTGTCGTTAATAACATGGAACTCAAAGTCTAAATGATGGGCGATCGCTATTATTGCCGAATCTGGTGACTTAGTTGCGCGATCTGGCGAGCGATTTTGTTAAATGGCAAGATAATGACATGATGAGATCTTTGCTAGCGATCGCATGAAACCTATCTCCAACAATATTGAAGACTACCTCAAGCCGAGTATGGCGATCGATCGATCCAAGCAGATATGACTTACGCATTGACGGCTATAAGGGATTGTGGCGAGCGAGATTATTTTCTATTTAAGGATTTTAAAAAGTGGGATGCTCCCCTATTACTCTCGCCAGAAGATTAAATTTGCTTTCGATCGAATATCGTTTACTGTCTAAGGTTTGAGAGCTAATTTCTAACATTTTAGAATTGGGGGCGGTGAAAATTGAAACTGTTAGTAATTAAGCTCTCGATCGCTTGCGTGAAGACATCTCTATCGATCGAGAGCGATTTTACCTTTCCTGGAGTGATAAAAGAGGGCTATAGCAATCCTGGCGTTGCTGAATATGGGTATGATTTTTTGTAGGGGTGCTCCTGTCTTGTCGTTTTTTTATTCGGGGGTTCCCCCCGAATAAAAACGCCGCTTGTGGGTACCCTGAATCGATGCGGGGTACCCACGAGGCATTACCCCTACAAAAATTGTTTGTGCGTTTCATACATTAATTCAGCAACGCCGCAATCCTAAATCAGAAGCAACTTCATAGTACAATCATATTCAATGGTCGATCGCAGGAATATAGGCAATGCACAATTTTCTACTAGAGCGAAAAATAAAAAATGAAAAAATAGCGGCACTAGCAGCCTTTATTAAGAGTAATCCAGATGTAAGGGAACTAAAAAGAGGGCTAGCGGTTAAGATGGCAATCCAAGAGGAGCCTTATCAAAAGACAACACAATTACTAGGAGTAAGTAATTTTTGGATAAGTGATTGGAAAAAGAACTTTAAAGCGAAGGGGATAGAAGGAATTAGACTGGGATATAAAGGGTCAAAAAAATATTTAACAGACGAACAATCGACAGAAATAGTGGAATGGCTAAGAAGTAGAGAGTATTGGCAGGTGGAAGAACTAATCAACTATTTGGACAACGAATATGGAGTTGGGTACAAATCCAAGCAAAGTTATTATGACTTGTTCAATTTAGCAAAAATCAGTTGGAAAAGAACTCAAAAAGCCAACCCAAAATCTGATGAAGATCGGGTAAAAAAAAGCCGAAGAAATTAATGGCATTCTAGCGAAGAACCAGTCAGAGATTGAATCAGGGGTCAGACAAAACCAAGTTGGGAAGAGGTATACTCGGTTATCGCAGCGATTGGGGTTAATCTCAGTGCAATCGGTTTTCTGAATGAGCGGTGTCGTCATCAAATGTTGTTGCCATGACGTAGCCTATCCTGAAGGAGAATCGTCGTTGGCGTAGCCGCGCCGAGAGGTAATCGAGTGTCAGTAATTGTGTCAATCGAGATACATCAATTTCACTCTATTTCACTGGTAGATTCATCTAATTTCAAGGTATAAATTAGAGCCTCATTTAACTGTTGAACTTACACAGACGAGAGTTTGCCAAGTTGCCGGATTAGTTGCTGTCGTTCGCGTAGCGTTGCCCACTGGCAAATCTATGACTGCAATTTGATAGCAGAGTGCCACCGATTCTTGAGTGAGTCCACCTTCCTCCGCGAGAATGGTAATGGTGCCAGGAATGTTCGAGCGGCGAAGATTAGAAGTGAGAGGTACAATCACGACTGTTTGGGTGAATCTATCGATCGTCTCCCGCTGTACGACAACAACCGGACGTTTTCTTTACTCTACCTGCCCCAATTTATAGTTGCAGTTAATTCGGTCTCAAAATTAGTATTGCGGGCTGGTTGCACTTAATTCGGTCTCAAGTGACCGGATAGTTGCAGTTAATGTGGTCTCAAAATTGCGATGATTGCAGTCCTGAGTGATTACTATTGCAGGTCGCTACAACTAGAGGTAGATCTGAAGGCAAAGCTGAAGGCGAGGCTGGACTGATCCTGCGCCAATTGAATCGTCGCTTTGGTACTTTACCTGCTGGAGTATCCGATCGCATTTCTCAATTAACGATCGAGCAGTTGGATGAATTGGGTGAGGCGTTGCTTGATTTTACAAGCTTGAGCGATCTAGAAGCTTGGCTGGCGAGATCGTAATGCCGCTCGTCAATTTTGAATCGATCGAGGCGCGATTCGGCAAAGCCGACGCTAGCGCGAACGAGTGGTGAGAAAACGAGCATTATCACACCCTTGTTGTAAAGATTTAGCTCCAGACAATAGTTTCAGCTCCTAGAAGATGAGTGTGATAATCGCGATCGCCTCCGAAAACAGTCGATATAAGCTAAACCGATCGATCTTCAAGTCTCAACAGCGTATTCTTTCGTCAATAAATAAATATTGCTTATCAATCTGCGAATTTCCCCTGCATCGTCGTAAATTTTCGGCGTTCTCCGGTTTGCTTTCGGTGAAGATAACGTTGTCTCGCTTGAGCCAACACTGACTCCATTAAATTGGGGTCATGCTGACAAGCCAGATAAGCAGCTTCTAAAAATGTCTCTCTGGTAATCTTGGTTTTACTACACAGATTTTCTAACTCCGCATCGAGATCGCGATCGATTCGGAGCGTTCGTCGATTCACTTCACCTGTAGGCTGGTTGTATAGTTGCTCTGTAGGCGCGGCAATATTTACCGCTCCTTCGCTAGAGCTGAAGTCATGGGAACGCTCGATGAGATCTTCACTAGATGAATGACTAAATTCAGTCTTTTTGTCATTACTGAATTCAGTTAATGAACTATTTCGGACTGGTACTGTGGCTCTCGGACGAGTTTTGAGCCGAGCAAAGGCATCGTTATCTGTCATGCGTGGGCACATAATATGCGGATGATTTCTGTAAAGGGGTATTCTAGTTGAGGATGTTCGAGATCTGAAGGGAGCTGGTTTTGGTCGATCGCGCGTTTGAATTGTTCGGATTTGAGGATTGAGGGGAGGATGGGAATATCTCCAGCGATTTCCCGCATGGTCTCGATACTTTTTTGACTTTGCTTGGCTTGAGTGCGACCCGTCCAGCGATCTCGGAAGGGTAAAACTCCCAGTAGCGTACCGCCGAAGGCATCGACTTGTTGAAGTTCAAGGTCAAGCTGGCCTGTGGATCGGCATCGACCATCAGGACTCGATAACCGCTCCGACTGAGGAGTTTACCCAGGCAGATAGCTGTAGTGGTTTTGCCCTGTCCACCTGAGAGCGAGGTACAGGTGATAGTTTCCATGATTTATTCAGTCAAGGTTGAATAGCGATAAAGCTGAATGACTAAATTTAGTCACTATTAAATAGTAGCATTTAGGGGTGCGATCGGGATAGCTGTAAAATAGTGCTACGAATTATCGAGGATAGCTCGGTCATACTGCAACGATCTTAAACCGTCCCCCCTCAGTCACAACCAAGCGATACCTGCCACTCAATCCGCGTCTTACCAGTGCATTTCTCACCCCCGCAGCCGCGCGTTCGGATTGCTTGGCGGTTGGACTTATGGAAATGGTTTCTGGATGAGTGCGGTAGTAATAGAGCGGTTGTGGGTGATGATGGATCTGGGTGACTTCGGAGATTTTCAAGCACAGATCGTAGTCTTGGGCTTGGGGAAAGTCTACGTCGATGCCACCCACTAAGTCGTAGATCTCCCGTCGCAGTAATCGGAAGTGGAAGGTCATGAAGTCGATGAGTATTCGTTCTTTTGAATAGGGAATCTGACATCTGGCTCCGAGTCCCAGCACCTTACCATCCGATGTAACGATCGAATGGTCGGTATAGACCATGCCGATCTCTGGGTTGGTGTCGAGGATGCTGACGGTGGCGGCAAGGGCATCGGGAGCGAGGAAATCGTCGCTATCGACAAAAGCTAAATATTCACCAGTTGTGGTGGCAATGGCGGCACGGAGGGCTGCTGCTCTTCCGGTGTGGGGTGCGGGGATGAATTTAATGCGCGGGTCGAGATTGGCGCGATCTTGGGCGATGGTGGGGGAGGAGTCGGTAGAGCCGTCGTCCCAGATGGTGAGGTGCCAGTGGGGATAGGTTTGCAGGAGGATGCTGTCAATCGCTTGTGAGAGGTAGTGTTGGCGGTTGTAGACGGTCATCACTAATGAGACAGGGATGGGCATCTTTTATTTAGTTGGTGGTTGACAGCGATTCTCTTGTTAAGCGAGCGTGGGTGCGATCGAGTGTGGGCTGTTAAATCGTCGATCGAGTGGGGGTGCGAGCGGGTTGTATTTGATCGGGAAAGAGTAGGTTGTTGAAAGAATTGCTCCGTATACATTTGAGTGGTGGGCGATTCCCACCTTACAGCTCTGACCGCTACATCGGTTTGGCCGGAGGCATCGGCTAGGTTCTGTAATTACGACAAAAAAATACTGGATTGATATTGTCATAAAATGTTTCTTTGATATTATTGCTATTAAAACAATAAGATTCTATAAAATCATAAAAATCTCTGCCTACTAAATCTGAATGAAAAGAATTTATATAAGTTTTGTATATGTCATAGCTATTATCCTTAATACTGTAGCTTTTAAGATCCCATAGAAATATTTCAGACCTATCAGAGTCAGCGAAAGCAAAAGAATTATTCAACAACTCTAGCTGTTTGTTTTTCTCTTCTCTGCGAGATCGACCTTGAAAAGTATCTTCCATACCTAAAACGCCATCTTTAAAGTATCCAATATTTGTATCAGACCATTTCAGATTTGCTAGATGAAATCTTAGGCTATTCGGCATTTCTCTTTCGTTACCTACTTCTAGTTCACCACTCCCAAAGATCTGAAGAAATTCTAAATATCCTCTGGGGAAATTTCTTCTCGCTTCATAAACTTTTTTAAATTTTTCAGGCGTTAATATATTAGACTTAGATTCATATACTATCGTTAGTTGCAAGCTGAAACATTTCCATTTTTCAATGTAACAATCATCTATTTTCATCTGCTTGTAAAATTTGCTAGAAGAATACTCTAATAACTTGTGAAATAATTTTTACAGATAAGTCAAGTTTCTGGATTAGGGAAAGTAGGAAAAGTCAAAGGAATTCCTCTCTGTTCTATTGCTGTTGGAGATGTTACTCCAGGGACAAAAATGGGAATGCTGCCTTGTATTCCTAAAACAGTGACAGGCGTTACGGTTACTTTGATGCCAGTTAAGCCAACAAGTAATACAAAATTGATGTGCCGACAACATGAGTAGCCAGCCGCTCAGAAGCACATAATAAACCACCCTTGAACTTCGCTAGCAATGTATAAAAATTCCATGATTCACAACATAGAGCTGCTTGAAAAGCTTCGGCCATGTACAATGCCACACTGAGCAAGCAAATTGTAAGAACACTCTGATTCAAATTAAAGTTTAATATAAACTTGAAAATTGCACCATCCATAACTCCAAAAATGATATTAAAAACAGTAAGAATAAAAACTATGGGTAGAGTTCCAATGATTAGAAGGAAGTCCACTATATAGCTTCCTGTATTACTGGAAGCTATATTAATATTGCTGCTAAAGTAGTTGACTATACTTGCTACTAAAATTAGGCTGACTGGATATATACAATTATACTGATAGCTGAAAAATCTAGTTTTTAAGAGTGACGATACAAACATTAAACTTGTTACAGTTAAAATCTTTATTATCCAAATAATACTATCATCCATAATTAACAATGCTATATTTTTATTCTAGATTTAATAAAACTTCTGACACCAAAATCACTTAGTAGATCCATATGGCTTACGCCTTTATTAGCTCGATAATCAGGTCTATATAGTGGATTTCTAAACCAGAAGTAAGCAGCGACATCTCTAAGATCGCGAGATGGAAATTTATTACTTGCTACCGTATAGGTCTCAGCGGCAAGGAGGTTTGGCTCAAAAGGGACACCTGTTGGATCGAGTCTTACCGCATAAATGTCTGCATTCAAATTAAGTAATTTAAGTGAATCGACTAATGCATTGAGTGTAAAGCCGCTACCATCGGAATGAGCAACTATATTAATCGGCTCGTCACACTTTAAGCCACCACCTAATGATAAAAAACCTTGTATTATGAAAAAAGCATGTGCTGCTCTGATAGCACCAAATGGGTCGTTAGCAGGTGATACTCCTGGCGGATTGCCGATTGGGATCACAGGAAACCTGGCTCCAATGAGAAGAGAAAGAGGTAAGATTCCAAACTCTCCTCCTCCTCCTGGCAAAATGAAAGTAATTTCACCACTAGGATCGATTGCATTAATCGCATTATTCTTAACATACCGAGTTAAATTCCCATCCCCACCAGCAAAGCCGATCGGATCTTCGCTAATAAACCGACCCACACTCGGATCGTAATACCGAGCGCGATAATAATCTAATTCAGTCTCACTATCTTGCTCCCGACCAGTGTAACCATACCGAAGCTCGATCGGGTTAGTCTGACTGACAACATTGCCAAAGCTATCATAACTAATATGGTCTAAGATCGTCCCAGCACCATCGACCACATCCTTAATCGTTCCCTGATGGTCGGCTAACAACCAGTGAGTACTACTAGCCACCTCATCAGCTAAAACTTGGTCAACTTCATCTCCGTACAAATAGCGATGTGTCTGGACTCCACTACCATCAAAGACTAAACTAATCTGGTCGCGATCGAGTACATATCGCTCAGTTACCAACCCATCAATCTTCTTACCAATCCGACGATCGTTCACATCATAAAGATACTCGATCGACTTAACCACAATACCAGCAGTATCCTTAAATGCCACTATACTCAACCGATTGTGATAATCCCAACTATACTCAGTCACCTTACCAGTAGCAATCTCAGTCCGCTTGATTCTGTTACCCTCATCATCATAAGTATAGTTATAGATACCATCAGAGAGTAACTGATTATTAACCCCAGTTTGATAACCGCTATTAGTCCGATTGCCATTAGCATCGTAACTATAAGCCTCATCAGTTTGAGTACTATAATTCGCACCAGTTAACTGATTAATCGAATCGTAGTTATAGTTAACCACCCCATCGACAGAACTAATCTGACTGATGCGCGAACCCGTATCGTACTGGTAGTTATAACTATTAACTGCTACATTCGCCGCATTTTTATGGCTAATACCACTCAATCGATGCAAACTGTCATAACTATAATTAGTACCGATCGCTTGTTGAGTCCCAGTCAGATCGTTATAACGATTGAGGCTGGAGAGACTACCGATCGAATCGTAAGTCATATTCACCCGTTTGGATTGGACTCCCGCACCACTTTGGGTAATCTGAGTAACTCGATCGAGATTATCGTAACTATAGGCTAGGTTTCCAGCGTTCACCCCATTAATCTTGTCATTGACAGCAAGCGTATTGCCATTGAGATCGTAAGAGTAATTTAATAAAACGCTAGGGATACCAACAGTGCCAGTATTATCGATACTGGTTAGACGACTGTTGAGATCGTAGGTATAGGTGTATTTAGAATTGACATCGTAAGTACTGGTGAGTTGACCGATCGCATCATAATTTGAAACAATTTCGTTGAGAACCGTACTGTTACTAGCCAACCATTTCTCACCAATTAACCGATTGAGATTGTCGTAAGCGTTGGTAATGATGCGTCCATCTCTGTCGGTAGTAGAGATTTTATTACCAACTGCATCGTAACTAATGGTGCGAGTTTTACCGAATTGGTTGGTATCGGTAATCAAACGATTGAGTTCATCGTAACTGTAAGTGTTGGCATTATTTACTGGGTCGATGATGGAGATAATATTACCAACCTTGTCGTAGCTGGTTTTAGTTCCCCCACCCTTAGCATCCTTAACCTCAATTCGTCGATTCTGTGCATCGTACTTGTATTCAGTCCGATTACCATTCGCATCGACAGTAGCCGTGACATTCCCCAACTTATTGTACTCAGTGTTGGTAGTATGACCCAAAGCATCGATAACCGCAACCTGACGACCGAGAGCGTCAAATTGGTAAGTGGTGGTATTACCCTTGGCATCGGTAGTGGCAATTAATTGGTTAGCAGCATCGTAGAAGTATTGTGTTTGGTTGCCCAGCGCATCGATTTCCCGACTGAGGCGATTGCGAGTGTCGTAGAACTTCTGGGTTTTACGACCCAAAGCATCGGTATCGCTAGTAATCTGGTTGTTAGCATCGTATTGATTTTTAGTAATACTGCCATCGGGATTGACAGTGGCAATCAACCGATTGCGAGCATCGTATTGGTTGCTGGTTACTCGTCCCAAGGCATCGGTGCTAGAGATTAAATTACCGTTATTATCGTAGGCATTGGTCCTAGCTGCCACGCCCGACGCATCGATCGTACCATGAGAAAAAATAAAATTTTTAACGATAAATTTAGGATGTCTGTAATTATTAAGTGACAAAAAATCAGCGTGGAATTTTCCTAATAGTACAAGTCTCTAGCTTGAGTGGGCAGCTTCCAGCAAATTTATCATCAAGATATAGCTGAGTTAATCTACTCAAACTAGCTAGTGAGCTGATATCAATGATTTGATTGTTAACAAGATTGAGCTGAGTTAACTTATTCAAACCAGCTAGAGATCTGATATCATTAATCTGATTTGAACCAAGGTCAAGTTCTGTTAAGTTTTTCAAACTAGCTAGGTGCCTGATACTGGTGATTTTATTGTCACGAAGATAGAGCTTCTTCAATTTATTTAAACCAGCTAAAGGTGTGAGATCGATAACTTTATTTTTAGAAATTAAAATCTTGGTTAACTGATTCAATCTAGAAAGAGGTCTGATATCTGCAATCTCATTAGAACTCAGATCGAGATCGTTTAAATTATTCAAACTAGCTAGAGGTCTAAGATCGACAATCTGATTGTCTTGAAGGCTGAGTTGAGCTAAATTATTTAAACCAGCTAGCGGTCTGAGATTGACGATCTGATTACCATTTAGAGCGAGTTCTGTTAAGTTATTCAAACTAGTTAGCGGTTTGATGTCAACAATCTGATTGGTACTAATATTGAGTTCGGTTAAATTATTCAAACTAGCTAGAGGTCTGAGATTGACGATCTGATTACCATATTAAATTTACACCAAATCCACCATCATTGCCACATTTAAATCCATTAGCAACAGAAGAAGCGAATCAATAAAACGATCGCACCCAGTGAGAAAATTTCTACTATTTTCTTGTTATGGCTAAATTATATTTTAATCTTCCATCAAGTTACTAATATCAATGCAAATTTCTGATTTGACTGGGCAGTCTTTTATAGAGCTATAATCAATGTACAAGTTAGTTAATTTGTTCAAAGTAGCTAGGGGTTTGAGATTGTTAACTTGATTATAAGCAAGATTGAGTATGGTTAAATTATTCAACTTAGCTAGTGGTTTAATGTCTGTAATTCTATTGAAGCTAAGGTTAATAAAAAATAATTTATGCAAATTAGTTAGAGTGCTGATATCGGCGATCTGATTGTAGGAAAAGTTGAGTGCAGTTAAATTATTTAACTTAGTTATAGGACTGATATCGGCGATCTGATTGGAGGAAAGGTTGAGTGCAGTTAAATTACTCAACTTAGCTAGCGGTCTAATGTCACTGATTTTATTTTGATAAATATAGAGCCGAGTTAAGTTATTCAAACTTGCTAGTGGTCTAAGATCGCTAACTTGATTACGACTAAGTTCGAGTTGAGTTAAGTTATTCAAATTTGCCAGCGGTCTAATGTCACTGATTTTGCTACGATTGAGATTGAGAATAGTCAAATTGTTGAGAAAACGATCGGCTTGTTGACAGTCTTTAGTACCCGATCTCTCCAACATTACATCAATTGTATGCTTGGTATTGTCAGGAAGATCGTTTTTCTGCTGACACCATTGGGCGAAAGTTTTAGTTAATGGCTGCTGTGCAGAAGCTATACTCACAGATGTCATCTGTGACATTACAACTGAAATTAGGAGAAGTGTAAAAACTCTCATCATGTTTTAATTTAACTCCCTCAGATCGATCGAGTGTAACAACTATTTCTTTAGAAAATAAACTGACGAAGCTCCACAATCTAGGTGCTACCAAATCCGCCATCATCAACAAAAGGAGGAGCGACCGTTGCATCGATCGTACCATTTCCATTACCTAGATAAGGAGTGAAAAGATTGTCAGATTCATTGACAGTCACAAGATCGACTCTACCATCGCGGTTCCAGTCGATGAGTTGTAATTTTCGGATGCTCCCTTGCGTATAGTAGTTAACACTGGGGGCAAAATTCCGGCTTTTCTGGTTGTTAAGCACCGAGAAAGTATTAGTTTAACCATTTGCTGTGGCTAAATCTAAATAGCCATCATTGTTAAGATCGCCAACGACTAGATCTGTAGTGGCATAATTAGTCGTGTAGTCAGTTCTGCTGCTGAATGTCCCATTATTACTGCCATACCACAGGGAAACACCCGTCGCATAACCACCCCCGAAAACATTACTCACAGCAGCAATATCCGTAAATCCATCTCGATCGAAGTCAGCAATGACAACTTTACTGGGAGAGTTACCAGTTATCAAACTAGTACCAGAAGTAAAGGTATTATTACCTTGATTCAGCCAGATTTTCAGACTAGAGTTGCTGTTAGCAACGATTAAATCTAATTTGCCATCGTTATTAACGTCACCAACCGTCAAACTCTCAATCGGAGTACTAGTATCGAAGGTGGACTGGAAAGTAAAGCCAGTATTGCTACCAGATAACAAACTAATTTGACTGCTACCTTTGCGATAGGCAACTAGATCGGTATAGGTATCGCTGTTGAAATCGCCAAGCTTAAAAGCATTGGGTTCGAGATTGGGAATGGTAATTTTTGTTGGGGTGTTAGCAAAAGTCCCATCACCATTACCGAGGGAAATACCGATCGAATCATTGCTACCATAACCTACACCTGATAAGACAAGAATTGCATCTAGTTTACCATCTTTATTGATGTCTGCGAGTGCGGCAGAATTGACTGATACACCGTTTAAGGAGTTTTGTTGCCCGACGATTGCACCGTATGGATTGGTGGTTAATGTAGTTATTCCAGTTCCAGCAGTGTTATTAACTAGTAAGTCGATATAAGAATCATTATTGAGATCTCCGCTGGCTAGAGTTGTTAAATTTCCCGCAGTTAATGGGTATAAACCTGTTGCGGTAAGATCGAGCGTTTCGATCCCAGTTCCCAACGGAATACCGGACGCATTACGAACGCGGGTTCGATCTATTTGTAATTGATATTGCCCGATCCCAGCAAGACTCGATCGAATATCGATCGTATTAGAGTTAGCGATATTACTAATATTCTCGATTGGAATGAGGCGATCGTCGGTGGTATTAAATACGCGATCTATTCCTGCTTCGATGAGGCGAATCGCGCGACCATCGCTATTATCCAAGGTTACGGATTTATCAAAGATCAGGCTAAGATCGCGCAGTTGAGAAATGCTACTGCCGCTGGGCGTTGCTCCAATAATTTGCGGTGGGATGGCATCGGCGGCAACAATGTTAAGTTTGAGCTTGCTAGTAGTACTATTGCCACCCATATCCGTAGCAATTGCTTCGAGTTGCAAACTGTCGATCCCGCTACTGAGGGGCGGAACATCGATATAGAATGAAAATGGTGCAGAACCGTCAGGTGTCAAGCTTTGCCCGTTGACATTCAAGCGGACGTTACGAACTTGGACATCATCAACAGCACGTATTTCCACCCGCATTCTTCGACTTTCGGCAATGTTATTATTAACAGCTCCCTGCGGCAGAATCGATAGAGTTGGTGCAACATTAGCAGTATCTGGTTCGAGATAGTTGAAGATACTCAACCCGCCATTGCCATCGGCAATTAGTGCCAAGCCATCTTGAATCCAGAGATCCGACACGGTGCCAGGAGTATCGAATTCACCGATAAAGGCAAAATTACCATTACTGTTGTTATGCAGATCCAGTTTTAAGTCATCAATAGTGGTGAGGGCTTTACCAGCAACTAAAACGTTGCCAGAACCAGTATCGACGATCGCTCCCTTACCAAAAAGATTGACGTTATTGTTTGTCGGTAATACTCCGATGCTTCGTGGATTACTGAGATCGAGCGTAATAAAGCTCTCCCTGCCAGGAATAAAACCATCCGTGGTGATGTAGGCGCGATCGTTTCCGACAGAAACTGCCGCTCCTGAGAGATTTACTTGCGATTGCAACGGTGGCGATATGAAATTTGGGCGTTGCTGAATTAATGTATGAAACGCACAAACAATTTTTGTAGGGGTAATGCCTCGTGCTTACCCCGCATCGATTCAGGGTACTCACAAGGGGCACCCCTACAAAAAATCATACCCATATTCAGCAATGCCGAAATTTGTTTTGATGTCGTAGGCGGCAAAACTGCCACTAGTAAGGATATAGAGAGTGTCTCCACGCCCGATGACCTGTCTGATTGAACTACCAGCATTGAATCGAGCGATGAGTCGCTCGCCTTTGAGATCGACGATCGCCACTTGCCCATTACTGAGTCCGACATAGGCAGTGCGATCGACAATATCGATGCTAGTGCCGATGCCACCTAAATCCAGACTGGCTTTGAGAACGGGACGATCGCGATGGGTGACATTGACGATCGCCAGTTTGCCATTGTTAGTTACGATCGCACTCAATTCAGTATTAGCATCGATCGAGCTATTAGCTAGGGCAATCGCCTCGCCGCCTAGAATACTAGATGGGATACTACTGACAATCGTGGGCTGTTTGAGACGGGTAAAATCGACGATTTGAAAGCCACCAGCTCCCGCCGCTAGATAGGCAGTATCTTCTTTGGCGACGACATCCCGAACGTAGCCGCCATTGAGTGGTGCGATACTACTGACGATCCCAAATGGTAGGGCATTCTTGCCAAGTACTTCGATCCCTTGTTGAAGTGCAGTGAAGTCGTCGATGCCGTCGCGGTTGGTATCGGGGCGATTGGGGTTGCTGCCGACAGTGAGTTCGATATCATCTGGTAGTCCGTCATAGTCGCGATCGGCTGCCGTACTCGCAGCAAATACAGCACTGCCAGAGAGGTTGATATTACGACCAGATTGAGGGGTAAGTCCGCTGGATGTACCGATTAAGCCAGTGACGGGATCGAAGGCACTGAATCGATAGAATTGTTCTGGGGGTAGAAAGAGTTGGAAGTTTCCTCGGTTATCGCTCTTAGTACGCAGGACGGGAGAATTCTTCAAGTCGGGAGTTTCAACGGCAATATAGTCTTGTCCCCATTCTGGATAAATGGTAGAGGCTACACCAGTACCGACTACGCCGATCCGAATCTTACTAGCTTTGGGATCGTTGGTGGTCACTTCGATCGCTCCACGAATCAAACCGAGTCGGTTGGCAGCAAATTTAACAGCGGGAATCTCGAAGCTGTCACCAAGAGCGATCCGAATGGGGTTGGTGTTTAGATCTTGAGGAATACCAGTCAGGCTGAAGACATCACCGCCATCGATGACGCGAATATTGGTAATTTCTAAGGGATTGGTGAGAGTGCCGATAACTTTGCTGACACTCTTGGTACTATTGCTCAAAACGCCGCCGAGATTATTGTTATCTAGTTGGAATTCTGCTGCTGGATTGAGAGATATTCCTTCACCGTTGAGATCGATAGTCAGGGTAGCATTTTGGGCTGCGTTGCTTTTGATAGTGAGTCGATCGCTGCCAGTACCGATTGCCGTCGGATCGAAAACAATTTGGATTTGGGTGCTTTCTCCACCAACTAGAGAGGTGGGAATGTTGGCGCGATCGAGGAGGCTAAAGCCGCTATTGCCATCAGCTAGATTGATGGAGGTTAGGTTTAGGGAGCCGCGACCAGCGTTAGAGATTGATATGGTCTTAATTTCACGCAAGCCTCCACTGCCATCAGCAGCGATCGGCTCGAAATCTAGGCGATTGCCATTAATAATAAACTTGGTATCGAGATCTCTAAGAATAATATTAGGGATGGTTAAGGAAATTAAGTCTTGCTGTATAGGAATACCACTGAAAGCATGGTTGAAATTTTGACGAAAAATATTCAATCCTGCCGTAATTGGTAGATCGCCATTTTTTTGTATTCCCATTGCTGCGGCTAATAACTCCTGATGAGATACATCAAATTTCAAATAGGGATCGTCTACTAGATCGGTACCTCTCATGATGTCATCGGGCGGAGTGTTCACAGCATTTCCGGCTGAATCATAGATATACGAATCACGCAATCCAAATGTGTGACCAATTTCATGGCTGACTGTATTTGCAACAACTTCAGCAAATTTTGCATTAGAATTCCAACCTGTACGAATACCAACTGCCACCTCTACGGAGCCAACAACCTTCTGATTGATCGCTTCACCCAATACAATTTGCTTAGCAGATTGACTGATGAGCACATTTGTTGGTAGTAAAGCTTGCAATGTAGTCTTATCCAAATCCCCTACAGTACGACCCGGTATGTCACCCAGGCTTACTGTACTGAAAATATCGTGCCAATTCACAGTGACATCCCCACCAACAGGGACAAATTTATATGCTGGCACAAGGCTGAATGATGACTCATTAATTGGTTTAAAATCAGCAGCCACGGCTGCTGATAAGTCATCGGCCTCCTGCTGTAGTTTCATATCTAATTCAATGGTCGTGCCATTTCCACCAGGTAAAAACTTAGCAAATTGACTGGCAAATTTTGATGAAACCTGGGTGCTTTGATTACTACTAGTAGTTGATGGATATAGAAAATAGACACCACCGATTGATATTATTGATTGCAGAACTCTACGTAATTCTGCCTTATAGCCATTAAAATCATCAAGATTGAGATTGATAGTTGTCGGCGCGGTAGCAGTAGCTTTAGCTATTAATTGTCCGACATTAATAGTGTCATCAGCTTGGATAGTAATCGTATCGGTTTTACTGTCAGCAGAAATTGGATCGAATACCCATTGAGTGCTACCGACCCCTGGGGATAATAGGGGATAAAGAAACTCATTACTAGTACCCGTGAAGTTAGTTTTCATATCGAATCCTTGCCAGACATCGATATATTTGGTGCGTTTAAATCCACCCACACCATCAACAATAGTTCTGGCAAATATAGCAGTGTTACCAGTTTTACTAAGTGCAGCTTGTGCATCTAAAGCGTCTACCCAGCGATATAAATAGTATTTTTTGACTGTTGTTGTTTGCGAACCATCAGCTTCAACTTCAGTGTTAGTAATTTCGATTTTAGAGCCATAAAGTTTATCCCGATCTAGGTTTTGAACTCCCCCAAACATGTCTTGATATTTTTTAGATTTTAGCTTAAAAGTTGCAGATAATGTAGAACCTTGTTGAAGGGTAATTTCTTGATGAGTTAGCGAATTATCTACAGTTCCCGTTGATTCCATAAAATTGCCCAATGGACCATCGATATCGATCGTTATTATTCGTTTTGGTGCATTGCTTTGTGATGGTGCAGATCCTTTGGGTGCTGGTGATGTTGGCGTACTTCCGAGTGGTGCAGCCCAACTGCCTAGATTGATTTCAGCACCTTCAGTCGTAACTAGAGGTAAGGCTTCGGTAGGGAGAGTTGTTACGTTGCTGGTACCATTTAAAGTCAATGCCAATGGTGGTGGCGAGCCGTAGCCACAACCGCCTGGAGGGGTAACACCGTGCCAACCAGGACGGGTAATGCCACTACCTGGATCGCTAGTGACGTAAAGACCATCGGCAGAAACTGTAGCGGTACCGTCGATGACAAGTTTGCCCGTCGTATGGTCGAAACTGAGGATATTTAATTGCGTTCCTGGCGGTGCGTCAAATACGTTAGGGATGGTAATCTTGGCTGGAGTAGCAAAATTGGCAACCCCATTAGCTTGAATGGTGATATCGAAGGTGTGTTGCAAGACCCCAGGCGGTAACATATCCCGCACCAAGTCGGGGGGGACTGTAGCTACTCCCACTCGAACGTTATTCACTGGCAAGCCATTTTCACCGATCGCGCTGCCGCCGTCAACTTCCAATCGCAAATACTGTCGCTGTTCGGGAGTAAGTTCGGGAGTGCCAGCCGCAGTAGCATTAACGATCGTCGTACCAGTTGACGAGACATCAGCAAAAATATCCCGCGCCAGACGCGGCAGATAGATTTCTGGCATATTTGTCATGGCATAATTGGTAACACCTGGTTCGACGCTGACATCTAAGACCATTTCGGGAAAGTATAATGTCGGCGAGATGCCAGTAGCAGTGCGTCCGTCAACCGCTAATTTCACATCCCCAATCGGTGCGGATTCAAAGGTAAACCGCCCGTTAGCATCGGTATACACGGGCGAGTCTTCCATCCCCAAGATCGTTACTTTCACTCCCGCCAACGGATTCTTGTACACATCATCGTCGGTGTGTAATTGCCCATCAGCACCTGGTAGTCGATCGTCGAGGGTATTGGCTTGTCGATCGGCACCAGGCGACGATGCCAGTCAAGCGAGTCCCTGGTACTGGAGTAAGACTGACGGTATCGAAGCTAAAGGTAGTTTTGCCCCCAGGAGTGCCATCGACATCGGCATCGAGGAGACTGCTACCATTGGCGGCACGAATGAGATTGCCATCAACGGTCACTTGAATGCGCGAACTGGAGGGTAAGGGATTTTGGAAATACAACCACGCCCATTTACCATCGGTACTCGGCACGATCCGCGCAGCGAGTTTTGCACCATCGAACGTAGCATAGAGGCTGTCAGCAGTTAAAGTACTAGCATCGACGCTGTGGCTGAAGAATATTTGTGGGCGGAAGGTACTACCGACATCTAATGCGCCGTTAGCTGGATTGTAACCAGCGAGTTGGAAGGGCAAAGCGGGATCGGTATTGACTCGATAGGTTTGAGTCGTGACATTTCCCGCAGTGTCGCGTCCGGTGACAGTGAGGGTATGTGCGCCAGCGGTGAGGTCTTCAATCGGGAGACGACGATCGATCTGCGTAAATTCTCGTTCCAACGGAATAGTTTCGATCGCGCCATTATCGATCTGGTAAGACAGAGATGCCATATCGCTGCTGGTGCCATCGAGCGTCCCACTTAAAGCACTGCCAACGATGAGATTAGCACCATCGGCGAGATTACTCAGATTGAGAATGGGCGCAGTGCGATCGAGGGTAAAGCTGAGGCTACCAGTTTGTAAGATATTTTTGTTACTATCGACAATTTGCAGATTGAAGGTGTACCGTCCGTCGTCTAAGCTACCGCCATTAACCGCACTCAACCGAGCGGTATCGAGTAATAATTTTCCGTCATTACTCACATCGGCAGTCAGATCGGCATAGGCGAGGAAGTTATCGACAAAACCACCTAAAACTTGGAAGCTATTGGCAGGCAAACTAGTGAGACTAACTGCGATTGCGGGGATACTGGTAATCCGATCGCGCGTATCGCCAGTATCATTAGCTAGAGCTAGAGAAATTCGCGCCGATTGAGGAGATTTACGGAAGTTATTTGCTAATACGTAATTAGCAATGTTATCACCGAGTTTCAATCCTTCTTTTCCGGCAGTTTTGAAGTGAATCCCGCCATAAATACGGCTATCGCTAGCTTCTCCAGCCGCTGCTTGGAAACTATTGAAGTGACGGGTTATACCAGTTAGAACGGGGTTAACGGTACTGGCATTGAATTGATAGCTACTACCGAAAGCATCGGTTAAAATTGTCGCCGCCGCCCCACTAAAAGTACTGTGCCCGGATACATATTCGGGAAATAGCGGCGTAGGAATTAGCGGCTGCCAAGTAGTATCGGCAAGCGTATTTGGATTGTTATCGGTATTGGCTTGTTGAATGGCGGTTACTGGTCGCCAAAATTCGTAGGTATATTTGGAATCCCAAGCAGCAATTCCGGCATCGGCCAAGCTAACATTTAATGCAGCAAATAACCGTGCATTTTCGATGAGAGTATTACCCTCGCTCAACGCCGCTTCTTCGGCAATTTGGTTCCAATGTCCGCTCGGAGTATAAGTACCCAATCCATCCGCCCAAAATCGAGCGATTTGAGTTTGCTCGGCAGTTCGAGTCGTGCTATCAATTTTTCCTAATGCTTTGACCTGATTAAAGTCATTCGTGTAGGTTTCACTCGTTAAATCTGGTGGTGCTACCGGACGAAACTGACTGCCAGTATCAAGGGCGAAAGGTGCCACTTCTCCCCATTCGGGCAATACCGCCAACCCACCAGCAGCGGTAGGTTGCCATTTACCAGCAGTAGGATCGGCAATATATTCATCTTCGATCGTTTCGGCTCCATCATTGCGTCGCCACGTTAACATTGCATCGGCAACTTCTCGTCCCAGTCGCACTCCATCTAGTTCCCCTGGAGTATCGGGGATGTTGGCTAAATCGACATTATAGGCGGCATCAAAGGTAGCCCGTTGTTGGGGATAAAGTTCGCTAAGGATGCGGTGAGCGGCAGCAGCAACAGCAGCTTCGGCACTAGTGCCGCTGGATGCGTTTAGATCGACACGATAGGCATTGTAGGTGTGAGTGACAGCGTTAACGGCATCGAAGATGGCAGCGTGTAACATCGCCAGCCGACGTGCGGCAGCAGGTGGTGGGGTGCGATCGGCGGTAATCGCCGCCAGCAGAATTTTATTCCATTTCAAAACGAGATCGGGATTGCTAGCAATTCGTTCGATATTAATGGCTTGACTGGTACTTTTATTACCAGCTAAATCTGAGGTGGAAATAGCAAAGTTATTGTTACCAACAGTCAATCCTACAGCATCGAAATAGAAGTTACCGCTGCGATCGACTGTCGTGTTGGTGTTGCCATTATTCAGGGTGACGATCGAGTCTACTTCTGCCTGACCTGTGAGGTCGATCTTACCGCTGCTCAGCGAACTCACAGTATTTTTGAAGTTAGGAGTAGTTGGTGCGGTAGTATCGAGGGTAAATGCGAGGGTAGTCGTGGGGGTGATATTGCCAAATTCATCTTTAGCACTCAAACTCAGGGTATAGTTCCCATCGCTCAAGCTCCGTTTGGCGTTGGCGAAGCCTGTCCCCTGGACAATCGTTGCTAATTGCGCTCTAGAGAGGGTAAAACTACCATCGGCAGCTAATTGGGGTCGGATATCGGTATAGTTAGCCCCATCGAAACTAGCTCTAAATTCGATAATATTGCTCGCATCCGTTACTTTGCCCAATATCGTTGGATCGTTAGTCAGCAGATCGCTATTACTCGTCCCCGTATCACTAGCTAATTTCAGTTCGACTAGAGGTGCGTCTTTATCTAAAGCGACGTTAACATTATAAGTTTTAGTTAAAACATTCCCCGCCACATCGCTAGCGGTAATCGTTAACGTATGCGCTCCATTAGTAATCCCTGTAAAGTCGATCGACCGATTAAAATTACCGCTAGCATCAGGGGAGATTTGGAGTAAATTACTGCTGTTATCCCAGTTGTAAACGATCCCGACTAAACCGCTGCCTGTCGGATCGATCTTGCCGATTAATTTAGTATCATTCTTTAAGGGAGTGGTATCGATCGCATTCGTCAGCGTTAACAGTGGGACGAGAGTATCGACGACCAAACTTAGCGGTGCCGCAGTGCCGATATTTCCCGCCAGATCCGTTGCCGTGGCAATTAAACTATGGGCACCATTCGTCAGCGTGCTAGTAACGAGCTGCCAATTACCATCGCTACCGACGGTAGTTTGTCCGACTATTACCGTCCCTTCAGTTACTTTAATTTTCGCTCCAATCTCTCCCGTACCGCTAATCGTTGGCGTATTAATGTTAATAATCTTGTCGCTATTACTCACCCCCGTATCGCTATTCAACCGGACGGTAATCGCTGGTGGAGTAGTATCGGTCAGATCGAGGACATTGGCATAAGTAAAGGTCGAGTTACCATTAAAGGTGATATCCTTTAGACTCGTCACGGTCCCATAGATATCGCTATTACCATTGGTGCTAAAACTCCCACCACTATAGAAATTACCCCGTACCGTACCTTTGGTATTGAAGACTAAATTACGGGCACTAACAATCGCTAAATTATCCGCACTCGTCTGTCCGGTGGCACTATTAAAGACGATATCGCCGCTACCATTGGCAATGATATTATTGCCGCTAAAGTAGGAATTAGCATCTTGAGAGATATTACCAAAGGCGATCGCACCGATACTATTAGCACGAACTCTAGCCAGGGTAATATTGCCATTATTTGCAATCAGATTGACATTAGTAAGGTCGTTATTCCCCGCAACGTTAATATTGCCATTCTCGACAATGATGATGTAATTGCTGAGGTTAATCCCTGAAGGGGTGACAAGCACCCCTTAACTTCTTGCTATATATCGATTTTGGAAATCTAGACCACGAACATAACAGTCAATTTTATGGCGATCGATCATGACATATTGAGAAACTAATGTAGTGAGAAAGCCCCAATCAAATTTATAAAAGAGCAAGACTTTAGAAACAGTGATAATTGAATGTCTAGCAGCGGGACGTTTGATATTATCAATTCTGACTAAATACTTTCGGTCTGTTTCAGTAGTGCAAATGCCATCAAATGCAGGTTAAACGCACTTAAATTTGTTATTACTAAAAACTTTGACGATCGAATGAATAAATAGCATCTAGAAATCTTGTAATTACTGCTAGGTAATAGTTAGAGCTAATTAACTATGTTAGAATTTAACAAATTTAATTTAACTAAAATGAAGCTGAAGCCAAAATATAGTATTATAGAACACTTCGAGAGTGTAGAAGACTACAGGACAGAGCGCGGGAAAAAGCATAAATTAATTGATATCATCACCATTACCATTTGTGCTGTAGTATCTGGAGCTGATACATGGATAGATATAGAAATTTATGGTTTGGCGAAGAAGGAATGGCTAGGTAAATTTTTAGAGTTGCCGCATGGTATTCCATCACATGATACATTTGGAAGGGTATTTTCACGAATTAATCCTGAAGAATTTCAAAAAAGTTTCCTGAGTTGGGTTAAAGGAATATCTAAAATAACAGCAGGAGAAATAATTGCACTTGACGGCAAACAATCTCGAAATTCAGGAGATAATACTAATGGACAAGGTGTACTAAATACTGTTAGTGCATGGGCTGTAACTAATAGATTAGTATTAGGACAGAAAATGGTTGAGGGCAAATCTAATGAAATCACAGCACTTCCTGAATTAATTAAAGTTCTAGATTTAGCCGGATGTATAGTTACCATTGATGCAATGGGATGTCAAAGAGAAATAGTAAAAAAAATTGTTGAAAAAGATGCAGATTATGTAATTGCTGTGAAAAAGAATCAACCAAGTTTATACGACCAAGTAGAAAGGCTATTTAAACAGGCTATTGCAACTGGTGGCGCAGGTTTCAATCTGAGTGATTTCAGGACTAAGGAGATTAATGGGGGTAGGGAAGAAATCCGTAATTATTTAATGATATCAGATGTTGCCGATCGAATAGATTCATCCCATAACTGGATGAAATTGACTAGTATTGCGATGGTTGAATCAGTAAGAACTATTGGGGATAAAACCACCGTAGAGACTCGTTATTTTATTAGTAGTTTAGCTAATAATGCCAAGAGAGTCGCCGGAGCAATTAGAGGTCATTGGGGGATAGAAAATTCACTTCATTGGGTACTTGATGTTTCTTTAAGAGAAGATTATAGTCGAATTAGGAAAGATAATGCGCCAGCTAATTTTGCAGTATTACGGCACATAGCTATTAACTTAATTAGTCAAAATAAAAGTCGGAAATTAAGTGTGAAAAGCAAGAGATTTCTAGCAGGTATAGATGACAAATACTTGGCTGAAATTTTAGAAGGTATTTTATAATTTACGAACTATTGGTTGAAATCAAATTACTTCTATAATATATCGACGATTTAAGTTATTCCTTCGATCGACTACTTTATATTGCATTAAATTAAATAAATATTGCCTTATACTATACATCAGTTCTAATTGAATTCGTCGTAAATGTATTTAGTTCATAAATACTGCTTAAGTTGTATGTATTATTGAATTCGATCGCCTCATATCAAGTTTTGATGCGTTTAACCTGCATCAAATGCCATCACACTATAAACTAAGGTTAATAGCAAGAACCAAGCATCAAATCTGGAACCATTAAGTTGAGTCAGCTCAAGATTAAATCCAGATAATTTAAAATCACGAAACATCTCCTCTAGCTGAAATCTAGTTGCATAAATCTGAACAGCGGTATTTAAGTCTGAAAATGTTGTTAACAGAAACCAACCTTCGTCTACTGGCATCCCCTGATGTTCTTTTGGATAGTGAACAGCGACATTAAATGGAAACTTGTGGAGAGTCTTTGAAATGTTAACTCCTCGCAAAAAGATACTGATACCTGGCACTGAAGCTAGCTGGTTAAGTGTCATTAATTCATCATTATCTAGCTGAACATATGTAGTCTTTTTAAGTCGAAGGCAGTAACCCCAACCTATCTCTAACAGCCAAGTCGCCAAGTGTTTACTACAGAATTCTCTGTCGCCTAACAGCACAAATGAATAGTCTGGTAACAAGCAGGTAATTGGATAAATTACTGATTGTTGGTCATCTAAATTACTAGACCCTAATTTATCTAATACCTGCCAATTAATTGGAATTGCTCTACCCTGAATTATCCAGCTTACTACTAATAAATTATACTTTCGCCAGCTTGTCCTATCGATTGCTAAAACTATTGCTTCCTTTCTCTTCCAATATCCTGTCATTAATTCTATCCAAATTCCCCACCATATCTTCTCTTTGCACAATCTGGGACTGTTCAAGAATCTCTGTAATGTTTTGAGTCTACTCGCTGCTAAAATTGGTAGCGGTAAATTATTTGCTAGATGTCCTAATGTGGCTTTAGCTAATAATCCTACTATTCTCATCAGGATTTCTATCAGCACCAGCTCCGCTGGATTCAATGCGTGGCGGGTCACCCGCCACGCTGTTAATTTGAACCACTTTTGATATAATTCGGGATACATTAATTTGTTTTATGCTCTCACTTTTTGAGCATATTTTTATTATTATCTCATACTCTTTATACTTCAAGAGTAACTCGCCTTGACATCCCTTCAATGTTCATCTAACTGTGCAAAATCCAGTGTGGGAAAACGTTACAGGGGTGCTTGTCACCCCTTCAGGTCACTGGCTACGATTTGAATAGCGATGCGGTGGAGAAGTTTACTAGTTCTGGTACGTTTGTCTATACTTTTCCGCTGGCTAATTTCACCTTATCGAGGGGAATCGCTCTCGATGGTGGGGATAATTTTTACCTCAATGGCCATAACTCGAATAATGACTATCTGGTGAAGAAGTTTACGGATACTGGGATGTTGGCAACTGCTTTTTTAACGCCAGATTTTAGTGCTACTGAGGGAATCGCGATCGCGGCTGATGGGAGTATTTATCTAGCTGGCTACGATAATAATCTGTTCGGTTATGGCGTTCAAAAATTTGCGGCTAATGGTAGTTCGCTCGGTGCGTTTTTAACACCGGATTTTAGTCCGAGTGGCGGATTGGCATTGGATGGTAGTGGAAGTATCTATCTAACTGGTAGCAATGCAAATTCGGTGTACGGGGTGAAGAAGTTTAGTGCTGTGGGTGGGTTGGAAGATGCTTATTTCGATAGCAGTGCTTTCTTTAATGGGGTAGCGGTTCGGAATAATAGTGTTTATCTGACTGATGGTAGTGCCAATCGGTTGGTGGTGTTGGCTAGCTCGACGGCGGTACCGGAACCGAGTGGTTTCGTCGGTACGTTAGTTGCTGGCGGTTGCGTTTTAGTCTGTGTGCGGCTGCGTCGGGGTAGGGGTAAGGAGTTGCGGGAGTAGATCGATGTCAACCCTGCGGTAAGCCAGTAGATTCCGCACAGTCTTGGTATCACCGTCGCGGAGATCGAAGACTCGAAGCTTGTGTGTCGTCTAACGACGATCGCTAAACTCGTTCGAGATAAGTAGATGTTGAATCCGATCGATCGCCTGTTTGACCTCACTCGAACCACCCCTGTTGGTCACACAATTCTCGGATCGTTGGCGAAGCCTCTCCCCTGGAGAATCGATATCGCCCGTTCGCGTAGCGTTCCCTTTGGGAAATCGCAAGCAGCTAGGGCACTGGGATAATTTTCCAGTTGGGATTGACGATTGCCGATGGCGATGTAGCAATCTGGGCTGACGGTGGGAGGGAATCGATTACCTCCGGTAGGCTACACCAACGAATTTATCCGGCATGAAAGATTGAGGGAGAATTTAGAGGTACGAGGTCATTCTCAATTGTTGAGCTTAACCCAATCTCGCTATCTCGATCGACCGACCGAGCGCAAAGACGCTGCCAAAGCTCATCGCTGTTGTTGCCGCTTGGCTAAAGACTTAATCGCTCGTTCGCGTAGCGTCCCCTTTGGGGAATCGGGCGACTTCTCACTCTGCTCCAACCATTGAGCGATCGCTTCTTCCACAATCGTCTCTTTGACGTTTAATTCGGGTAAAGATACTCTTGATTTGAAAAAAATATGGTGTTTATTCTTCCTATGCTTGTACAACCAGATATTTAAAAAGCATTTAATTATACTCTCCAGGAAGAACGGTTTTTGTAACAGTAACTCCGCCAAATTTCTTTCCTGACATTCTCAGTAATTCATCACCTGAAAATTCAAAGCCAAGCTTTAGTGCTATCTGTGCAACCTCATCTGCGGTTGATGCTGTGAGCACTTCGTTTTTAAGTGCAGGTTCAGACTGCATTTTCTTTAAAAACGCCTCAAGTCGATCTAAAGCCATATTTAAAATTCCTATTTTTTGTTAGCCGCTTATATTAAACAAGGAAACCATTACATACTTCAAGCAAATCCTATCATTCTTTTAAGATATAGGCAATGAGTGGGACTCCTAATTATAAAATCCTTTGTTGAGGGGAGAAACGCAAAATTTGACTTTTCAAACATCCTCTAAGCTTATATCTTTATCTCGATCGTCTGAATAACGATTGCCGATGGCGATGTAGCAATCTGGGCTAATGGTGGGAAGACGGCGATTACCTGCGACGAAGCGCGGCTACGCCAACGAATTTGGTAGAAGTTCACAGGGCTAAGGCAGAAGAGAAGGTGGAACTGCACCAGAACGAGCAGCAGAGATAGATTCAATCAAAAAATCAAGAATATTCCGCTCTTGCAACGGAAGGGAAGACACAACAGTGAGCAAACGAGATACAAACTCACTGCCAGCCAAAGAATCTGAGCAAAAGCTAGTCCGCCGCCAAATTACAGCAGGACGAATTGCTCTTTCAGCCGCATTATTAGTCGGCTCTACGCCCTCTTCACGCACAAATAACCATAAAGAATCGAACAGCTTCAATAGATTACGGCACGTCCGCACAGTTTTAGCTAATGGGGTCTTTTCACGTTCACCAATTTGGAGTGCGGCTGCTTCCATCAGAATGCTGGAAAGTTGAGCTTGAATCGGTTCGACCGCTTGAGCTAACTCTATTCGAGTGAGTTGTTCATTTCTGAATTGATGCCAAAGATTGAAAAGTAGCTGTTCTTGAGCTAGTAGCGATTCACCAATCTCGGCACTTGCGCCAACTCGTTCCGAGATTTGGATAAAGTCCCGTTTAAGATGTGCCCAGCAGATTTGTCTGTTGGCTACGTCCACCCAGTTATAAGCAGGGCAACGGTCGCTGGTGATAAATCCAGCAAAGGCGGCTCCTAAGACAGTTTGAGCCGCAGTACTCCCTCGACTTAAAATCATCTGAAAGCAAATTATTAATGGCGTTACCGCCACCCACAACCAGCCACTGGTCTTCGCGGCATTTTGACCATCTCCATTCCGCTGCTTAAAACCAGTCTCATCTACTCCTACTGTCGGTTGCTGTTGAACGTAACCTTGTGTTTCTGTCACCGCTGCACTAACAGCTTCACTTACTTCTGTGCGTAGGTTATTTATTGTCCCTAATGACATCTCAATCCCAAACACCGCCTGCATGATTTTCTGGATCTGGTGATAGGATTGTCGGTACTGACTACTAAACAAGCCCACGTAAGCTGCTACCCCTGCGCCATATCCGCCTGTGGCAATAATTTGGGTCATTTCTGGTGCTTGATTTGCCGTGCCACAACAAGTGCACGTCATCTGATGAAATCGATGCTCGATAACAATTGGTTGTACTGGCGGGACTTCTACTACTTGATGTCGATATATTTGAGTCCGCAAACTGTCATTAACGGACGCTCCACATTTCCCACATTGCTGTGGGTAGTAGTCGATTACCTCAAGACACATTTCGAGTGGATACAGTTTTCGCTCGTGCCCAATATGCCCGATTTGCCCACCGCGTTTTTTACCCGTGGGTTCCTTTCGATTTGGTTTAAACCCTTGGGGATTCTTTGATGGTGGTTGTGATGAATTAGCTGATGTTCTTGCTAGTTGTTCCTTGAGCAACTCATTTTCTGTTCGCAGTGCTGCCACTTCTTGCTCAATCCGATCCATCCGCCGCACTAATTCTTCGATTAGTTTAAGAACGCTTACTGGTACTTGTGCCCACTCTTCTGGGCTGATTGCCGCTATTAGTTCTGGCACTGTCTTTTCCATGTGCCTTACCCTATCAGATTTCTCGGCTTTTTGCTACCCCCTGAACTTCTACCGAATTTGTCTGGCATTAGAGGTCGGGGTATGTGGGAAGATCGATCTTGCGATCGCGTTTCATTTCTAATTTACATCAGTATTTGCTTGCTGACTTACATCAGCAAGCAAATACTGATGTAAGTACTGACCTAATTACTGATAAATACATTGAAAGTAAGTATTTACTGAGATTTCGATCGCATTCCGCACTAGAATAAGCTCAACTTCATCTATTCGGTGCTGCTGGCATCTACAACTTATGCCCGTAATTGGAATTTGTAACCAGAAGGGCGGTAGCGGTAAAAGCTCCACCGCCGCACACTACTGAAGTGAATGATGATTTGCTTGCTGATATACTGGCTGATGTAGATAACAAAAATATAGTCGCAGAAACAAGCACTGAAACAAGTAATGATTTACTTACTGATATGAGTACTAAAATAACTACTGATGTCAGCACTGAAGCAGATCGGACTAAACAGAGCGACAATCCGTGCCCACAGCAGCAAACAAAAGCTAAAAGTAACAATCACAAGCCAGAGAAAACAAAGCAAAAAGGAGGATCGACAGCGACTAAAGCTGAAGAATCGAGTCTGAGCGTTGATGTAATTGAGGCGTTCAAGAGAAACCAGAAAGAAGCGACAACTCGCTTTACCGTCGATTTGCCCCAATCTCAACATCAGCAGTTCGCGATCGTGTCCAAGAAGCTCAATACTAATATGAGCAACTTAGCACGAGTATTAATCGAGAAATTTTTGACCGAGATCGAGCGCGATGGACTACTGTAATTAATAGTTAATAGTTAATAATTAATAGTTGTTAATTATTAACTATTAACTAAAAAGCTGCCTTCAAATAATCTGCCAGCCGATAGCCAGCTAACACGAGCCGTCTTTGAGCGATCGTCTTGGCTGTATCTGCATATCCATCTGGTAAAACCTTCCCGTCGGTCTTAGTAAGTACCTAGACGAAAATAATTACACAAATAAGTGATAGAATATAATCAATTTTTGAAATTAGATACTCACTGATAGTCTCAATGCTTTTTCTTCGAGAAATCAACCCACTCTCTTTTAATCTCTTGGAGCGAATTTATCGCCAGAGTAGACATCATCAGGTACGGCAAAGAGCACACTTTTTAATTTTAGCTTCGCAGCAAACTAAAGTCAATCAGTTGATGGACATATTTGATATTAGTTATAAAACGGTTTATAACTGGATAAATCGATGGGAGTCGGAAGGAATGGTCGGGCTATATAATCAACCAGGCAGAGGCAGGAAAAAGACATTTAATTCTGAGCAATCAAAAAAAATTAAAGACTGGGCAAAGCAGGAGCCAAGACAGTTGAAACAAGTGGTACAAAAAGTCAAAGCGGAATGGGATATTGACATTAGTACTAAAACCATCAAGAGAATACTTAAATCATTGTCAATGAGTTGGCATCGGATGCGCCGAGGTGTTAGGGGAGAGCCAGATCCAGCGGAATACATCCAAAAGCAAGCAGAGCTAGCCAAATTAAAACAATTAGAAGATGCTGGAGAAATTAATTTGTATTATTTAGATGAAACTGGTTTTTGCTTGATTCCTGTGGTACCTTATGGCTGGCAAAATATTGGTGAATATTTATCAATAGATAGTAGTCGGAGTAAGCGATTAAACGTTTTAGGAATTATCAGCCGAAAGAATCATCTTGAAGCCTATATCTCAACTCAAACTATTAACTCTGACGTGATTGCTACCTGTATAGATACTTTTTTCCCAGTAGCTACTTACCACTTTGGAGATTTTCATATACCTGTGGGGCGAGTTTATAGCTCTCTACCTTGCCCCACTTCTCAAAAGATGTTTCAATAAGTTCGGGTAAATTCCCACGCTGATATTCAGCATTCTGACGCAGTAAGATCGCCTGATTGCGTACCGACTGAAAGCGATTACCTCCGGTAGGCTACGCCAACGGAACCCAAAATCAGATCGTCCCAGTATTTATGTAGGCTAATCGTGCTGCTGCCCTCCTTGGCGCGGATGTAGAAGCGAGTACCGCCTCGATCGCCTTCGGGGAGGGGGAATTGATTCGAGACGGATTTGGTGGTGTGGAGGGGTTGGTGGATATCGCCCACGAGGTGAAAGATCCACGTCAGCGCGATCGCTTTTGTGGGTGTAGTGCCAGGAGCAGCTAATAGAGTGCGGTTCTGCTGTAAGGCGGTGAGAATATTTTCCTCACCAGTGGGACTAGCGGGGATGGTAGTGGCGGTAGAACCGAGTTTGAAGGGGAAGTTCACATAATGCCAAGTGGGGCGATCTTCGGTGGTTTGGCGAGCATCGTCAGCCCACCGCGTCGCCAGCATGAATAGATAGAGATCGCGATCGCCTTGGGGAACGGTACTAATTTGGCTTTGCCACTTACTAACGTAGTCAGGATGTTTTTTGAGAAGGGCGATAACTCTAGGTACGGATTGGGGGGATTTTGCTTGCAATTCGGTATAGGCGATCGCCCCAGAAACCATGTGTCCGGCTTTGTTCCAAGCCAGGGCAGGGGTGCAGATGGAGATTGAAGCAAGGAGAGTCGATAGGGCGATGAATTTGTTCATAAGTGTAGTGTCGTTAAGTAACGATTCTCCAAGGGGACGCTTCGCGATCGGGATATGCGGGGGGAAATAGATAAGAAATTAATTAAATGGACGATTTAATTAGGTCGCTCGTTCGCGCAGCGTCTCCTTTGGGGAATCTCTAGTTCGATGAAATCGAGTAGTGAAGACTGGACTAAAGAGATCGCCTCCTGGTATGCGTCAGCTTCCATATCTTCGATCTCAAATGCCCAATCGCTTGGAGGGTGACAGCACCGCTGTTACCAAGAAACCCAGCTATTTACAGCCTCCAAACCTTGGTAAAAATTTAGTCGATGCTGTGATCTATGTAGCATAAGCAATCCCACAGAATGGGACATTAGATCGATCATCATTAACCAATCAGAGGCATAGTTACCTAACCAAAATCGGCTAGTATCCGAGGTATCACCTCGAAGCTTTTTATCTCTACCAATATATTTAGAAGTAGCAGTAGAACGGTATTTATTTCCTTGCAAACATGATTGTGTATAAGCAATTTGAGTCCACAATTGCACGGTGGTGCAGGTATCTGATACTGTTGGCGAATTCAAAAAGCGATCGAGCGGGTGGGCAGACGATCGCTCTACCAAATGGACTGGTTACAAAGTCCATCTAACCGAAACTTGTGAGGAAGATTTACCACATTTAATTACTCACGTCGAAACTACTGTGGCGACAACGCAAGATTCTACAGTCTTGTCATCTATTCATCAAGCTCTAGCCGAACGAGAAATTTTACCAGAACATCATTTAGTCGATATGGGCTATACTTCGACACAGTTAATTGTCAGTAGCCAACAAGAATATGACATCGATTTGGTTGGCCCAGTTGCTCTAAATGCTCAATGGCAGGCTAAAGAAGAAGCAGGATTCGATTTGTTTAGCTTTCAAGTTAATTGGAAACGAAAAGTGGTTTATTGCCCACAAGGTAAACGTAGTCGGCTCTGGAAAAATAGTCATGATGCTTATGGCAAACCAACAATCCATGTTGAATTTAGTAAAAGTGACTGTTCGGCTTGTCCGGTGCGTAGTCAATGCACTCGTGCTCCTGTCAATCCGCGTGGTTTAACTTTGATGATTCAAGCAGATTATGAGGCTTTAGCTAATGCTCGTGCCAGACAAAAAACGGCAGAATTCAAGCAAGAATATTCTTTGCGATCGGGAATTGAAGGGACTATCTCTCAAGGCATTCGTGGTTTTAATTTACGCAAGTGTCGTTATATTGGATTAGAAAAAACTCGTCTTCAACATACTTTGACCGCAGCAGCGATGAATCTAGAGCGGATTTATGCTTGGCTCGAAGAGATTACTCTAGCTCAAACTCGCCGTTCTCATTTTGAAAAAATGGCACATCGGAAGCTGGCGACCTGCTAAGCCAGCGTTTCGCCATCGCCAGAACCGTTGGCGTAGCCTACCGTAGGTAATCGCTTTTTGAATTCGCCAACAGTATCGGTATCTTGCCATGATGCTAGTGGCAAACTAGGCAATAGGATTGTATCTGGGCGATTGCTAACTGAAATGACCATATCAATAATTCCTCGCGGATGAGTTGGCGTGGGTGACTTTGTTTAGCTGTTGAATGGTTTGAAAGACTGTTGGATGATGTTAGTAGAGGAATATATGGTCAACGTAGCACCACTTCCAGTCTTCTCCTGGCTCAACCGATCGAATGATGGGATGTTTGGTAGTGTGAAAGTGTTGTGTCGCGTGCTTATTCTGAGAATCATCACAACAACCGACGTGTCCACAGGTCAGGCACTCGCGCAGATGCACCCAAGTATCACCCATTGCTAGACATTCTTCACAGCCATTGATGCTGCTAGGTGTCACTTGACGAATTTGGTCGAGATGAGTACAGGATTTACTCATAAAACTTACTCCAAATAATTTCTAGCCGTCCCTATCTGTAGCGACCCACAATACTAATCACTCCAGACCACAATCATCGCAATTTTGAGACCACATTAGCTGCAACTATCCGGTCACTTGAGACCGAATTAAGTGCAACTGAGACCACATTATTTGCAACCAGCCCACAATACTAATTTTGAGACCACATTAAATGCAACTACTCACATCTTGCACCAGTACATAACAACTGATTTTCGCAGGAGTCAAAATATGAGAAAAAGGGCGTGTAAAAACATTGATGAGAACAGTGAATACCATTCTCCCGTACGCCCAATTAATACTCTACACGTTGTTAGAGCTGATGCCCAGTCCCTATCAGAAACTTAGTCTCCAAGCTAGTTTCGCTCTATTTATGGAACCTAAGAATGGTCAAATGTTACCAGAACATGGGGTGATTAAATCACCTGCGGCTTTGAGCAGATTTTTCAATGAATATGGGTGGCCAACCAGAGCCGTGATTCGTACGACTCGCCAACATATTTTGAAACAGTTGAGTAATTACACAGCCAAAGGACAAAGACCTTACTTGCAGGTAATTATCGATCTGACTACATTGGAGAAAAGGGGGAAATTCAAAGCATTTGCAACGTTGATACATATTCTCAACGGTAAGCGAGGACTGCATTTGGTTGTACTGTACTTAGTCGTTGGACAGTGGAGAATACCTTGGGCGTTCCGTTCCTGGCGTGGTAAAGGCACAACTACTCCTGCTCAATTGGGGCTAAAATTGCTCCGCACCTTGCCCAAGAAACTCACTTACCGCTTTCGAGTCCAAGTATTGGCCGATACTGGATTTAGTAGTGTCGAATTCCTCAACGGGGTCAAAAAACTTCGTCATCAAGCAATTGTTGGTATACCGAATAACCGGAAACTGGCAGATGGGAGACAGATGAAGATGCTAGGCAAGAAGGGTCAACAAGTTAAGCTATCAGGTTTAGAGGGCGTGGTTACGGCTTCCTGGTTCTACTTAAAACGGGATGGTAAGTTGGAGAAAAGATTTGTGATTTCGACCCGCGCTCTTAAAGGCAGTACGATTGCTTGGTGGGGCAGTCGTCGATGGGCAATTGAAGGATTTTTCAAGACTGCTAAATATCGATTTGGGCTGGCTAGCTTCGGTCAACAAACACTTTTAGGTGTATACCGTTGGCTGCTTCTGAGCTTTATTAGTTTTGTACTCACCCACTGGGTCTATTTATCCTCAAACGTAAGCCTTCCGCCTGAGTGGAGACAGGAATCTGAGCTGGCACTTCAACAGTTAATGCCACAGATCGCAGTGAGTTTACTTTTAGTAGAAATCGATCGGAAGCGAGACTTTCTGCTCTCGCAGGGTCTTGCCTTGGAATTAGTCTCGATCTAAATCTAGTACTTATATTCTGGTGCAAGATGTGAGACTATAAATTGGGGCTGATGGAGTAAAGAAAACGGGTCTTTAACGAATGATGGCAACTATCGAACCTTAAAGCCTAAGACTGTCATTCTATAGTCCGTTAACTCGGTTCACTAATCAAAGTTCGGTTACAATGAGTGTAGATATTTTCTGAACTACGCTTATATGCTAATTGGCTACGCTCGTGTTTCAACAGAAGATCAGAACCTCGATCTTCAAAAAGATGCTTTACTTACAATTGGCTGTGAGAAAATTTTTGACGATCGAATGAGTGGAGCCAAAGCCGAACGTCCAGGACTCACCAAAGCGTTAGAGATTTGTAGGAAGGATGATACCCTCGTAGTGTGGAGACTGGATCGACTAGGGAGATCGCTAAAAGACTCGATCTCATTGGCTGAAACCCTGAAAGAACGAGGAGTTGGACTTAAAAGCATCCAGGAATCGATCGACACTACCACCTCTGGATGACAATTAATTTTTCACATGTTTGGTGCACTGGCTGAATTTGAGCGCAATCTTATTCGAGAGCGGGTTAACGCGGGGCTAGTTGCCGCTAGAGCTAGGGGTAAAGTTGGTGGTAGACCAAAGGCTCTAGACGAGAAGAAGAGACAGGTCACAATCGATTTATATCGAGCTAATCAGCATTCTATTGGTGAGATCTGCCAAATGATGGGGATTGGTAAGACGACGTTGTATAAGTACCTGGATGGTCATCTCGATAAAGCTCAAGCAGTAGTACGATAGGCTTGTATATTACAAGCTGATATTTGAGTTGTTATTGTAATTAGGAAAAATAGATTTAACTCAGAATCTATTGCTTACCCTTGAGCTACAAAGGTTTTAGAGATTATTTACAAACAGTTTAGAATCAAAAGATTTTTCCAAACCGGAATGTAAAACTTGTGTGAGTTCGAGCTGACCAGCGTGGCCAGAGAGCGATCGACAGAGAAGTCGTGTTACGAGATTAGTCGCTCGAACGGTTTTCTCAATTTTGTATGGCCCTGAGCAATATCGCGGAATTATCGATGAGATTTCGGAGGATTTCATTAATCTGGACGCGATCGGCTCAAAAACCTGTAGATTCCAAGATACTGCTATACTCCAGCAAGAGAGAAATAGTACATACCCCGCAGACATCGATCGATTATGAATGGATACCTACCAAATCAGGCTTAGTAGCAGTAATCAGACAATCTATTTGTCGGAAGCGACGCGAGACGACATTGAGAGTGCCAGATCGATTCTCAAGTGTGACTGGTTGAATATTTGGAATCATTTATACCCTGACTATGAAGCGATCGTCAAGCTAGAGTGTGATAGCGGAATCCAAGGATTGATTCATTTCGCACTCTATCCTTATCCCCAAAAAGATGGTAGACCCGAATACTTGGAAGTAATCCATATAGAAGCCATTCAGTCACCAATTCGGCTCAAGCCAGTCGGTTTGTTTCTGCTCTGGTATGCGACTAAGATTAGTCTAGATTTTGGGTGTAGTGGGAATGATGAGGGTTCCATCGTTGAGCTTGATGCTCCAGAAACTGCCATTGACTACTACCGTAATAAGGTTAAGATGGAAGGAAAGGGATGGGTAACTATCAGCCCAACGGAGGAAGGTTATGCTTTCAGGTTTTCTAAAGAACAAGCCATCGAGTTCTGTGCAAGAATCGAGCAACAATACGGAATCCCCTATCCAGTTTGAGAGATTGGACGATCGAGCTTACACTGAAGGCTCTGATGATGTCATGACTCTATGCACATACCCAGAGATGACACCTCAAGAGCGTTATGAATTTCGTAAGCAGAATAAGCCGTCGCTTACAAGAAGAAAGATTTAGACAACAAGCTACGCTTACGATGTCCCTGCTAGTTTTTACTGGTGGGGACATTTTCATTGTGGGATCGAAGATTGTAGCGACAAACGAGCATTGTCATTATAATGGGGTAGTCCTAAGCCCACTGTTTAACCCACTGTATTATCAATGGGAGGGCTAAAAGCTTTATACTGCATAGTTTTCAGGTATTGCCGATACTACCATGGCATGGTAGGGGTCTGCGGTTCGAGACCGCATAGCTCCATTGGTTAGGGTCAATACTCAGTAAGGCTTTTAGGAATCACTTCACTCCTAACAGCCGAATTTTTGTGTCTATATACGATACCTGTCTAAATGTTAAATTTGGGAGAAATAAAATTGGCAGAAGCTACCGTGGGAAGATACATTCACACGGTAGCAGAAGATGCTAGAGACGATATTCGATACCTTTGTTCAACATAGCCCGATTAGCGTGATGATGCCAGGGTTGATGGAGCGAATCTTACAGCCGGAAAAACTAGATGAGATCTTTGCTCGGCATGGAAAATTGCAGGATCACAGAGAACTGATGTTTTCTGACAGTCAAAGCCAACCAATTATGGATTGCTGACCGGAATATGTGTACGCTCGATTGGATGATGGGGATTTCCCACAGACAAGCCAGCTTTGTCATTCGAGAGCATCTGAACTTACCGTGGATAGCCAATGCGGAATTGACCTTCTGCGGTCATGTTGAGGGTGGTCAATTATGGTCACAACCGATTGAGATTGCTCGTGGAGATGAAACGCTGAAATTCCGCCGGATTGTGCTCCGATTGAAGACACCATCTCGACATGGGGATGCAGAAATTGTGGTGTTGACCAATTTGCCCATCACGGCTGCCAGTGCTCAAATAGTAATGCAATTGTACCGAGAACGTTGGCAGGTGGAGCGGTTATTTTTAACCGTGACCCAAAACTTTGACGGCGAAATTAACACTTTGGCTTACCCCAAAGCTGCGCTGTTCAGTTTTAGCTTGGCGTTAGTTGCCTATAATCTACTGGCCACCTTAAGAGCGGCTTTAGCTAGCGTTCATGGTGTGGGTAAAATTGAGGCATCCTTGTCTGATTTTTATCTTGTTGATGAAATTCAGGGGACTTACCGTGGCATGATGATTTCGCTGCCACCAACAGCTTGGCTGTGTTTTGGCGATTTTGCTTTAACTGATTTTGTGCTGCTGCTCCAGGATTTAGCCTCGAAAGTTCATTTAACTCGTTTTCTCAAACAGCCCCGCAAGGAGAAGAAAAATCAGCCGCCTTTGGTTAAAGATCCCAAGCATCCTCATGTTTCTACTGCCAAGCTTTTATCTGGCAGCTAAATAACATTTAGACAGGTATCGTCTATATACTCACATCTTGCACCAATACATAAAGACTAATAAAAGCAGAGATTTTAGGGTACCCACAAGGGGCACCCCTACACAATTAACCTGTAGGGGTGCCCCTTGTGGGTACCCTGGATCTATGGTTAGCACTAGTATTTTTCGACTGGTGCAAGATCTGAGTATACCTAAAATAATGGTTCGTTTTGGTGGTTGTGGTGGTTCTATCTATCACCCTTTTTATCACCCATTTTTGTCATGCAGATCGACGCACGAGGTAAGCGGTTAGTTATCCGCTGGAAGTTTGATGGTAAGCCCTATAGTCTCAGCTTTGCCGGATGCAATAATCCTATCGGTCAAATAATGGTCGAGGGAGTAGCCAACCGGATTAAGTTAGACGTTGCTTCTGGCAACTTCGATAAAACAACTCTCAAGTACAAGCCTCAGAAGTTGGGTAAGAATCCCACAGCCATTACTGCGATCGAACTATTCCAGCAATATATAGAGTATCAGCAGAAGGATGGATCGGTTCAGCAGGGGTCTATTAATCGACTCAATGCGATCGCGTCGAAGCTGGAGAAGTTCATAGGTGATATCCCAGCGCAGAAACTCACCAAGACGATCGCTAAAAATACGATCGCTCAATGGTCGGAATCGGCTAACACCCAGACGATTAAATCCTATCTCTACTATCTCAAAGCTTGCTGGGATTGGGCTGAGGGTAAATATCACGTCCCACATATCAACCCTTGGAAATCCTCATTGGATCGATCGCGCAGTCGCAAGATTTCACCACCACAGAAGACAGATATTCCGTTCGCTATCTCCGAGCTAAGCTCAATTATTGGGGCGTTCGATCGTCATCCCCACTACTGCCATTACACAGATTTTGTCTCATTTTTGGCGGGTACTGCTTGCCGATTTGGTGAGGCTGTGGCTCTACGTTTTGAAAATTTAGGCGTTAACTATTCCACTGCATGGATTGGCTCTAGCATCAGTAGGGGCGTTTCTAATAAGAAAGGTAACAAGACTGGGAAAAGCCGCTTATTGAGGCTATCACCGACCTTACAGGCGATGTTATCAGCCAGGTTTGACAAAATGAAGCCACAGCCCACCGATTTAGTTTTCCCTTTGCCAAACGGCATCCCAATAAACGATCGACGGTTTAGGGTTAGGGCGTGGACTGAGATATTAGTAGAATCTTGCCAGATTGCTTACCAATCTCCCTACCAAGTTCGTCACAGTGCGATATCTCACGCTTTATTAAATGGTGCCAATCCAGTAGATCTCGCAGAACAGACTGGTCATTCCGTCAGAGTGCTACTTGAAGTCTATGCCCACGAGATCGAGTCGAAGTGTTTGTTTATTGAAGTTGGGAAAAATAATAAAATACCCATGAGTTGCGACTAACAACTCATGGGACAAAATTCAATTGTTAATTAATAGTATGAACCATCGCACAATATCAGTCCAGTGTATTGATTTTAAACAAGTATATATTTTCGGCAAATATCTTCCATCTCAAGAATCAATAGACTCTGCATTATCGCAGGTTAGAGATAAAAGAAATCAGCAGAATTCATCAGTGTTCTTTAATGAAATAACTGAAGAACTCGATAAGTCATTCAACCCCGACGGTAATGAAAGTTGTCCTATCAAAAGCGGTTTATCAGATCGCGACAAACCATATCCGATCGATCTAGATAGGGTGTTAAACGACAATAGACCTCCTGCGAAAGTATTAATCGATCGCTTTTTGAGGTAGCAAAGAAAGCTCATAATTGTAGATACCAGCAATTAAATTAATCCTCAGACCAAATCTGCGCCGACAATTCCTATATTTTGATGATAAGATTCTGAAGATATTTAATTTTCTGTGAACGTGTTCTCCTATAATTCTTTCTCTTGCTAGTTTCTTGGTGAATTTCTTCTGGTCTTTATTTAAAGGTGTTTTTCTCGTTTTTTTGATTGGAGTTTTACTGTTTGTATGAATCTTCTTGATTCCTTGATACCCGTGATCTGCTAGCAACTCTATCTTCTCTCCTAGCTGGATTGGATTTTCCTTGTATATTCTAAAATCGGGTACTTTTCCTTTCCCTACTACCACATAGAGAATCTCTTTTGTCTTTTTATCGACTAGTATTTGTCCTTTTAATGTGTGCTGCTTTTGCTTACCGCTGTAATATCTCTTTTGTTTTTTTTAGGTCTTTCTATCTCATGTTCTGCCACATCTATTACTAGTGTTTCTGTTTCTAAATCTAGTAATTCTACTTGCTTTTTTCCGATTACATTAAACATTCCTGACTTAATGAGTATATTTTCTACTTTTCTGACGTTCCTTAGTACATTTGTTTCGTCTAACTCCCAATCTCCTTCCATATGAAAATAGGTTCGATACTCTCGCCAATACTGTAATGTCATTAATATTTGGTCTTCTATATTCAGCTTGCTTGGTCTGCCGCTCTTTTTTGCTAGCACCTTTTCTGCTGCCACTACTTTTACCATTTGCTCAAATGTTGTCAAACTGACTCCACATAAGCGGTTAAACTCTTCTGGTTCTAAATTTTTAGCTGCTTCGTATCTCACAATCTCTTCTTTTTAGCTTGCTCTATTATCTATATTCTACATAACCGCGATCGGACTTTCGCAAGAGGTCTATTTTATGGGTCGGTACAGCCCACAAACCAGTCATAACAGCCCATATTTTCCTGTAACCAGACAGCAAAAATCGACTCTTAGGAACTGATTTGTTTCCTAAAAGCCTTGCCTAGCTTGAGATCTAACCCTATGGACGTACGCCGACTCGAACGGCGGACCTCATCAATGTCAACGATGCAGCTCGTTTCTTGAACGGCAAACACAGTAAAGCTTCGAGCTTCTACTGAAAACGAACGTGGGGCGAAATGTGGGGCTAACCCTTCATTTGAGCCTTTTCATTACTGAAAGTAATGCTAACAGATTACTGACTGGACATAGCGGGAGCTGTTTTTATATGAGTTCCAATTCGGAGATCGACTCCATCGAGATATATAGCTTCATTGGCATTCTAGGGAAAGCTTTAAACCCATGCTTTAAATAAAATTTGGTGGCACTATCATCGATCGCATCAACCACCATCGCGACTGATGCTACCGTTCGGGTTGCCTCTAATGCTCTCTTCATAGCATCCAATAGCAAGTAACCACGGTATCCTTTCCCCTGACAACTAACATCGACAGCCAATCTACCAAGTAATGTCGAGGGTAGCAATGGATACCGTGGTAAACCTTTGGCTATTGGCTCGTCCAAGTCAGATACATCGATCGAGTATGAAGATAAACAGTAGTAGCCTAGTACCGTCTTCTCTGGTGGTTCGAGCAGCACGAATGGGGTAGATACAGCTTTCTTCAACTCTTGGGACGCTCTGAGCTTAATGTATTCAGCTAGACTCTGTTCCCCGCAGGTAAATAAGCTTCGATCGTGCTTCTTGCTCGTCAATAGTTCGATGCTAAGAGGCATTGCCGAATTGTCTATCGATAGAATATCCGATCGATAGGTAGCCTGAATAATATTCCTTACACATATATTTTGGTAATACCTAAAAAGTATATTTTAAGTCTCAATAAAGTATTCATTTAGTACTAAAAAAGCACTTACTAATTTTCAAGCCTCGAAATTGAGCTTCGATCGCAGCTAAGTTATTGAGTGTTATCATCTCGGATTCCCAGATTAAGCCACTCGATCGCGAGCATATAAATATTGCTGGAATCCAACAAATACATCGCCGATCGTACCAACGCTACCCAGTTCGGCGACAGCATCGCGTAGATCGTGATACTTTAACTCCAACAGTTGCGGGAGCTTGGATCGATCGAGTTCCCCCACTCCAGCTTTAATATATTGCTCCAGTACAAAGTCGAGAAACTCCTGTTGTTTACCGACATACCGCGAGAAAATTAGGGACTTATGAGCGATAACTCGATCGATCCGACTGATGGGTGCAGCGGCATAGGCAATATAAGCCAGCACATCGTACAGATCGCTACTCTCCGCATCAATCAGGCGGCTGATTTCAGTCAATTGCTCCTCACCATAACCTTTTTCGGATAGTCCTGCTAGTAAGGCTTTACGGGTGTCTGGACGGCTCCAAATCGATCGTAACTCATCTTCGTCCTTAAATAGTTGGGGAATCTCACCGAACAGGCGTTCGACGAATTCGGCGGCGGTCATCGGTTTACCATCTGGAATCCAAAAGCTAGTGGCGATCCGATGTTCGATCGATCGTTCCTTTCCATCAGCGAGTTTGATTTTGATTTTCTGAGGGCGAAGCGGTTCGATTTCGAGTTCGGCTTCATCATCATTCTCGCTAGAAATAGCTCTAGGTTCCCGTTCGGCGCGAGTTGTGACTACTACTGGCTCTTGGGGGTCGCCATCCCATTCGGGATCGTTGAAATGCTCGTAGGCTTTAACAAAATCGTAGATAGTGAAGTAGTCTTTACCATCGAATAGACGGGTACCGCGACCGATAATCTGTTTGAATTCAATCATCGAACCAATTGGGCGCATCAATACGATGTTCCGCACATTCCTGGCATCTACCCCAGTTGAGAGTTTTTGGGAAGTGGTGAGAATGGTGGGGATATTTTTCTCGTTGTCTTGGAAGGTACTCAGGAATTGTTCGCCGAGTTTGCCATCATTTGCGGTGACGCGGACACAATAGTTAGGATTGGTACTAATTTTGATCTGGTTGATAATATTCCGCACGGCGAGGGCGTGGTCTTGGTTAGCACAGAAAACGATCGTCTTTTGATTCTGATCGATTTCTGCCATGAATAGCTGCACTCGATAGCGTTCGCGATCTTCCATTTCGATGACGCGGTTGAAGTTGGATTCGGTGTAAACCCGTTCTTCATCTACCGCACCCTCAATGATTTCGTCATCAACATCGTAGATATATTCGTCTAGACTGGTTTCGATTTGTTTGACTTTGAAGGGGGTCAGATAGCCGTCGTTGATACCGTCTTTGAGGGCGTAGGTGTAAACCGGATCGCCAAAATAGGCGTAGGTATCGGCGTTATTGGTGCGTTTAGGGGTGGCGGTGAGTCCGAGTTGAACGGCGGGGGCGAAGTAGTCGAGGATGCCGCGCCAGTTGCTCTCGTCGCTGGCTCCACCGCGATGGCATTCATCGATGATGATGAAGTCGAAAAAGTCGGCGGGGTAGTCGGTAAACTTGGGGGTGGGATTGCCTTCTGCATCTTTGCCCGTCATGAAGGTTTGGAAAATGGTGAAGAAAATACTCCCATTTTTGGGGACTCGTTTCTGCTTGCGGATCTCCGCTGGGTCGATCCTAACTAGAGCATCGTCCGGGAAGGCTGAGAATGAGTTGTAGGCTTGATTGGCGAGAATATTACGATCGGCTAAAAACAAGATCCGAGGTCGGCGAGTGGGCTGGTGGCTGAGGTTCCAGCGACTTTGGAACAGTTTCCAAGCGAGTTGGAAGGCGATGAAGGTTTTACCCGTGCCTGTTGCCATTGTCAGCAAGATCCGGTTCTTACCTTGGCAAATTGACTCTAGGACGTGTTTGATGGCGTTGTGCTGGTAATAACGAGCTTCCCAGGTGCCGCTGCGATCTTCAAAGGGGATGGCGGCGAAAAGATCGCGCCACTGGTTAGATTGGCTAAAAGTCGCGTCCCAGAGTTCATCAGGGGTAGGATAAGTATCGATATAACCTTAACGTATCGTCAAGCATTGTCAACTGATGTGTTAGAAAAGAATCGAATATCGTCCAGGTTTCAATTTTTTCGGGACAAGTATGAATCTAGTATGTTAGCCTTCTGCATTGATTCGATCGATTTAATTTGATGTAATAACCCAGATCGATCGGAGAATAAACGCTCCACTTTTAGGAGAGGATTAATTTGATTGGAGCGATCGATTCTTTCTTTCAAAGTGTCGAGAGAGCTTGTACATGTTAAACGATCGGTAGCTAAACCACTGAATCTCGCCGCTTCAAGTTGTGCGGTCGCTCGAGCAAATATCTTCGGTTTGATCGATGAGCTATCGACTAATTGAACTACGCCTAAATATTGTCCATAAATATTCAACTTTACCAATGGAATTACTACGATTGAGTAAAAATTCCAGCAGACTATCAGGATCGAGAAGTATTCGTATTAAGTCTATCATTTAACTTCTTGAGTCGATTGTTTTTTCTGGCGTGTTTGAGTTACCCTCTCTGTACCTATTAGTTTACGAAGATCTGATAGCTCATCTACTTTAGATTCTGAAGCTACGGTTTTACGAGGTCTACCGCCGCGTTTGCCGTTATCTCTTGAGGCTTGGGCTTTAGCTTCAGATTTCGACTTACCACCGTGACGACCTAATTCAGTCATCCAGGCTTTAGAACCAAATAACCCCGATACTAATTGCGCTACTCCTAGATCTGCGTCTAAACTTTCCCAGTGCAAAGCAGATCCAGTTGGCATAATCTCCACTTCGGCTAGTTGTTCTGGAGTGCCATTTGCTAATCCTTGTAACAGTTGATAGGGAAAACCCATCATCACTCCGTTAGTTAGCTCGATGAATACTCGTTCGCTATCGGCTGCATACCAAGCTTTGACGGCTCTGGGTTCGGTTTCGGCTAGAGCTTTGCCAGCAGTTCTAGCTTGGTCGAACTGTGCTATTAATTCGGGACTAATATTACTCATGAATTTCTTTCCATTTTTCTAACAGCTCTACTTGATGCTCGATTACTAGACTCAACGCTTTAGCTAGATCCTTGTTGCTGATTTTCCCTTCAACGTTAAATACTCTGGGTTCGACCAACTCTATCTTTACTTCTGCGTCACTTTTGAAAACATGTACGTGTGGAGGAAGATGGTCGTTAGGCCAAATTACAATCCTGAACCCATCTTGTTTGATAATTGTTGGCATATTTACTCCCCTACCTTCGAGTATAACCTGTCGCTTGGGTTTGTGCAATCTTCACTTTAGTTGGCAAGGGTAGTTCACGATCGATTATTGTGGGGCATGGGTTTTGACGAGCGAAGGTAACTTAATCTAATTCTGCACAGACTGGATGCATAATCTCTCAATTGTCTCTGCACTGCGGAGACAATCTATTCATCAAAAGGATCGATCGAGTCAAATCATCACTCATACTGCGATCGCCTCCTTATCAATTTTTGTCTGGAGAGGCTACGCCAACGAATCATGCACCTCCACTTAACTGTGGGCGATATGGTATTGATGGGTGCTGACTGTCCGCCTGAGTACTTTGAAAAACCCCAAGGTTTTAATGTACACCTCCAATTTGGCAATGTGGAGGAAGGAGAGCGGATATTTAACGCATTGGCAGAAAATGGCACAGTCAAGATGCCTTTCCAGGAAACTTTTTGGGCTACCCGTTGGGGAATGCTGGTTGATAAATTTGGTACCCCGTGGATGATTAATTGTTTCGTAGCTACCTAACCATTCGATTCACAGATCTAAAATTTCCCAATCTAGAAACCAAGTAAATAATCGGAGATTTCACGATGAAAGTTATGGTAATTGTCAAAGCCAACACCGACTCAGAAGCAGGGATAATGCCCAGCGAACAGATTCTGACTGACATGGGCAACTACAATGAAGAATTAGTCAAAGCTGGAATTATGCTCGCTGGCGAAGGACTGCATCCCAGTTCAAAAGGCGTGCGGGTCAAGTTCTCAGGCACAAATCGGACTGTAACCGACGGGCCATTCGCAGAAACAAAAGAGCTGATTGCTGGCTTCTGGCTCTGGCAGGTGCCATCGATGGCAGAAGCGATCTCATGGGTCAAACGCTGTCCTATGCAAGAATCCGAACTAGAAATTCGTCCGCTCTTTGCAGCGGAGGACTTTGGCGCAGCCTTCACCCCCGAACTCCAGGAGCAGGAAGAACGCATCCGAGCTGAGACTCAGAAACTCTAGAATTAATTGGGCGATCGTCCAGCAAAATGCTAACAAACATGTCAGCATTTTGCTTCGCTATGGAGTTAAGTCATGGAGGGGCAATGAACGACGCACGAATTCCCGAACCAATTTGCCCCTTATTACAAGACTATCTGGAGCTGCTGAGCGATCGCGTGCCCGATCTCATCGCTGTCTGTTATTTGCATGGCTCGATTGCACTCGATGCTTTTAACGAACGGTTGAGCGATATCGATTTCGTTACTGTACTCCGGCAGCGTCCAACCTCTGAGCATCTGACACAGCTACACAAGTAATTCATCAGGCGTTGCTGAATTAATGTATGAAACGCACAAACAATTTTTGTAGGGGTAATGCCTCGTGCTTACCCCGCATCGATTCAGGGTACTCACAAGGGGCACCCCTACAAAAAATCATACCCATATTCAGCAACGCCATTCATCAGACTATTACCACCAAGTATCCCCGCTGGAAATTAGATGGGAGTTACTTACAATGGCAAGATTTGGGACGTTTACCCGATACTATTGCCCCCTCACCTTATGTTGCCGAAGGCATCTTTCACCCGCAGGGCTACAGAGATGTCAACTTGGTAACGTGGTGGATATTGAAGCACAAAGGTATTGTACTACTAGGATTGTCTCCTCGATCGCCTGCCTTTACTGTAAGCTGGGATGAACTAGTATCGCGAATGCACGACAACCTCAACAGTTATTGGCTCAGTTGGACGAGATCGCCAACCCGATTGCCACAACTATTGACCGATTACGGTATCCAGTGGTCTGTACTTGGGATCTCGCGGCTATGGTATACATTTTGCGAGGGCGATATTGTCTCCAAGACAGATGCTGGCAGATATGCGCTGAACCGTCTACCTGCGCGATGGCAGCCACTCATTCAAGCAGCCATCGATCTGCGAGAAAATCCCGATCGCAAGTACTACAAATCCCGAATTTGTCGAGCGGTTGATGCCGTACAGTTTTTACGCTACATCATCCGGCTGTGCGATCGGCAAATTCTGACAAACTCTCGATCGTCTTAACCAGGAGAGTATGACTATGCTCAGATTATGGCGTTTTATCGCGATCGTGTTGACTGCACTCAGCATGGGATTATCTTTTGCTCATTTACTCGAACTGCCACCCAAAATGCTATTTGATGGGCAATTGTGGGTGACGATAACTACTAAGGGTTTATATTACTTGTTTGGTTCGGTTGGCGCAGTCATCGAAGTTGGCTCGATTCTGACGGCGATCGTGTTGGCGTTCCTCTTGCGTGGGCGAGGTTTAGTTTTTGCTCTAACACTAGGCGGCGCAATCCTCTTAGCACTTGCACTCGCGCTCTGGTGCGGATCGATCGCACCAGTTAATGCCCAATTGGTGAAATGGACATCGACCTCGTTCCCGTCGGACTGGATGCAATATCGCGATCGATGGGAGTATACACATGCAGTCAACGCCATCATTAAATTAGTTGCGTTCGGCTCACTCATATGCTCGATCCTGGTTGAGACACCTAGCACCCTCACCCATCACTCCAACCGTAGCTAGTCCGAATTGTCGATGTCTCCATTTTGACTTTCTGAGCGATCGCTCATATAATATGAGCATGTGTTCATCGCTAAACTATCGCTCCAATTAGGAGGAAGTTATGAACGATCGAGAAGGTGAATTTATGGGTGAAACCATCCAAACAGACGTAATAATTATCGGGGCGGGGCCGACTGGACTCGCGCTAGCTTGTCAGTTAGTCAGATCTGGAATCGATTTTGTAATTATCGATCGGAGTGCAGGAGTTACCGCCTATTCCAAAGCCCTTGGCGTTCACGCTCGCACGTTAGAGATCTACGAGCAAATGGGTTTGGCGCAACAGGCAGTCGATCGAGGCACGATCGCCGGGGCAGCGCGGCTGATAGTAGGCGGCAAAGTGCGAGCCGAACTCGATTTATCCAACCTCGGAGCGGGTTTGACGGCGTATCCATACGTGCTGTTTTGCGAGCAAAGCAAGAACGAGCAACTGCTGTATGAATATCTGCAACAGCATAATAAAACCGTGAGTTGGCAAACCGAACTCGCAAGTTTTTTGCAAACTGAGGAAAAAGTCACGGTGCAAGTAAAAACTGCTGACGGCAAATCTCAAACAATTGAAGCTCGATATCTGGTTGGTTGCGATGGCCCGAAAAGTCCGGTCAGACACGCACTAGGAATTGAATTTGCAGGTAGCACCTTCGATCGATTGTTTTATGTCGCTGACGTAAAGATCGATTGGAATCTACATCACGATGCCTTCCATGTTTGTCTATTACAGAATTCGTTACTGGTGTTCTTTCCGCTCAAAGGCGATCGCCGTTACCGGATTGTCGGCACGTTTCCTGAAGAATTTTCCAAGGACGAAGGCGAAGTTTTGTATGCCCAAATCGAACGGCAAATTCAGGAAGAAGCAGGATTTGAACTCAACGTTCGCGATGTCGAATGGTTCTCGACTTACAGAGTCCATTCCCGCTACGTCAGTAACTTCTCGGTGGGAAGATGTTTTCTGGCGGGGGATGCCGCACACATTCATACACCCGTCGGCGCGCAAGGGATGAACACGGGGATTCAAGACGGCTATAATCTGGCTTGGAAACTGGCGATGGTATTGCAAGGCAAGGCGGACAAAACTTTGCTGGCAACTTATAACCAAGAACGGCTGGAAAACGCCAAACGACTGATAGAAACAACCGATCGGATGTTTCAGTTTGCCGCCGGATCGAACTGGCTGTTTGCTTTCTTTCGCACCCAGGTTTTACCCTCGATCGCACCCCATCTCATCGGCATTGAGCCAGTGAGAAAACTCCTGTTTCCGCTCATCTCGCAAATCGGTATTAACTATCGACACAGTGCGCTCAGTCAACATCCAGGCGACGATCGGTTCAAAGTCAAAGCTGGCGATCGAATGCCCTACTTTGTAGTAGATGGTCGGAGTATCCATAACAAATTACACCAACCGAAATTTCATTGGCTGGTGTTTGTGGATGCACGAGCCGATGTTCCAGCGTTGAAAACGGAACTCGCTTACCAAGATCCCGAAGTTGACTGTCACATCTTCCCACTCGACCCAGCGGTCGCAAAAGTCTTCGGCTCGATCGAGTCTTTCAACCTGCTGCTCAGACCGGATAACTATATTGCTTTCATTTCAACAGAGATCTCATCGAACCAAGTTAAAACTTATCTTCAAAAAATCACCACCTAAACGGAGCATATCATGAACGAATTACAAGACATCCAGACTAAAACTCCAGCAAAAATCTCCGGCATCGACCATCTCACCCTACCCGTGCGCGATCTCGAACTTGCCGAGCGATTCTACACCCAAGTTTTGGGTGCCAAGGTGGTCTATCGCACCGATCGTTGGCATAGCCTCTCGGAACGAGAATCGCGCCGGATGCCCTTTATTGCCATTACGATCGGCGACAGTCCGTCGATCGATCTATTTCTGCAACCTTGGGGGCAGCCTCCGGCAAATCAACCCCATCCCCATCTAGCTTTTGCCGTCCGGGGGGAAGACTTACTAGATCTCAAGCAGCGGCTGATTGCCCATCAAATTCCAGTCGTTGGCCCGATCCAGTTTGGCCCGCCAGGACATGGTTCGATCTATTTCCACGATCCGTCTGGCAACCATCTAGAATTGTGCGCCAGAGATTTTACAGGCGAAGTAAACTTAGAACCCTATGACATGGAAAAGTTATCCTATCAATGGCAGGGTTGAGAGCAGAGTAATTAATGGCAACAACAAGACAGCGGCTGTTAGATGCAGCAGAGCGGGTGATTCGCACCAAAGGATTGGCAGCAGCCTCGACTCGTGAAATTGCCCGTGAGGCGCGCTGTGCAGATGGTACGCTCTACAATCACTTCGCCGATCGTGCCGATTTATTTGTGACGATCTTCTTAGATAAACTGATACCGGACTATTGGGACGCGCTCTCAAAATTGCCCTACCGGATTGGTGAGGGCACGGTACAAATTCACCTGGAGGAGTTAGCACAGATTGCCCTGGCCTTTTATTACAAAGCTGGCCCATTGAGAGCGGCTCTGTTTGCGGAGCCGGAGCTACTCAAACGCTATCGGGACGCACTGAGATCGCAAGCTCACAGCCGCAAGCAGGAACATCCTGTCAATCTTCTGGCTGCTTACTTACGGGCGGAGCAACGGCTAGGTCGGATTTGCGATCGAGCAAACCCAGAGATCGCTGCTGAGGTTCTATTTGGTACCTGTGCCAATTATGCGCTCAGAAAGTGCTTTTTCGGTGAAACTCCCACCCCTGAAGAGGACGCTCGATTCGTGCTGGAACTGGTGCGATCGCTCATCGAAGGAGTATCCCCCCGCACGCCTGACTATTAAAATTTGAGACAGACGAGCGCGAGCGCAGTATCGTTACTGTCAAGCAATTCGTGAGAGACTTAGAGAGAAATTTGTTAATAGATCGAATAGTCAACCAAATTTTTGAGTTCGATCGTGGCTTAACTAGTGTTTTTTAAATTGGTAATATTCAACCATTGGATGAGTTAGTCGAGCGATAAACAAAGTAGAGAAATAATCCTAAAATGGAAATTTGCCAAGTTACCCAAGCCGAGTTTCAAGAGTGGCTCGATTTAGCACTAGAGCTATGGCCGGATTATTCTGATGCCGAAATGGAAGTTAGTCTGCTCGATCTTCTGCATTCCGATCGAGAATCAGGCATTTTAGTTAGAGATGATAATGGCAAGGCAATTGCATTTATGAATCTGTCGCTACGCTCTGATTATGTGCCTGGTGCAAACCATCATCCCGTTGCTTATCTTGAAGGTATCTATGTTAAGCCCGAATATCGCAAACAAGGGGTAGGTAAAGCACTAATTGAGTATGCCGAGCGATGGGCATTAGATCGAGGGTGTACCGAATTATCCTCCGATGCTTTAATCGAGAATACTACAAGTCATGATTTTCATGAGAAGATTGGCTTCCAAGAAGTAGAACGAACTGTGTTCTTTATTAAGTCACTAACGAGGGAGAAAACATAATGACGATCGCACTTAAAATCCTTACTTATGAGGATCTAGATCTGCTCAAAAATGTCGATCCCGATGTGTTTGATAATGCAATTGACTTCCACCGAGCCGCAGAGTTTCTATCAGATCCGCGCCATCATTTAGTAGTTGCGATCGATGATAATCTCGTTATCGGTTTTGGATCGGCAGTTCATTACGTTCATCCCGACAAGTCGCATCCAGAATTATGGATTAACGAGATTGGCGTAGCCGAAACTCATCGTCGGCAAGGAGTAGGCAAGCAGTTGATGAATGCTATATTTGATGCGGGGCGGGAGCTAGGCTGTACTGAAGCTTGGGTATTGACCGAGCGCGATAATACAGCCGCGATGAATCTGTATGCGGCGTTAGATAATGCAGCAGAACCTACCGACAATGTAATGTTTTCGTTTCGTTTGGAGTGAGCTAATTAACGATTGATTAAAATGTATTAACACAAGCATTTAACTATAATAGGCAGTGAAAGTTATGCTCGACCATACTGGCATAAATGTTAGTAATTTTGACAAAAGTAAAGAATTTTACACCAAGGTATTAGATCCGTAGTGAGATTGTCAGTACCACCCACAAAAACGATCGATTACAGGTAAAATATATACAGAGTAGTAGCTATAATTTGTTTTAGCGGTCGCTAGTATTGTCAATCATTTCAAAATCTACGTAATATGGGAATACTAAAATAAGCGATCGACAAAATTCTTAGAACGTTGTATTTGCTACTCACTCTTTATCAAGGATAGAACCTATGGCTTCATTCAACAAAGCAAAACTAACTTCCCGCTCTCAAGATTATGCAGCATGGTATCTTGATGTAGCAAAGAATGGCGATCTCTTTGAATACAGTCCCACGCCAGGCTGTATAACATTTTTGCCCAAATCAGTTGCTATTTGGGAGCGTTTCAAATTCCAAATTGATAGTAAATTAAAACGATTGGGTGTCCAAAATATTTTGTTACCAACGTTGATTCCTATGTCATTTTTCGAGAAAGAGAAAAATCTCGTTGAGGGATTCTCCCCTGAACTGGCAGTGGTCACACATGGAGGAGGGAAAGAACTCGAAGAAAAATTAGCATTCCGTCCAACATCGGAGGTAATGTTCTGTGATTTCTTCCGTGGTCGTCTTCAAAGCTATCGAGATCTCCCCATCCTTTCTAATCAGTGGTGTAATGTACTTCGCTGGGAAAAACGTACCCGTCCATTCTTACGTACTGCGGAGTTTCATTGGCAGGAAGGACACACGATTCACGAAACAACTGATGAAGCTACAATATTTGCAGAAAAAATTCTACACGAAGTGTACATCCCGACAATCCGCGATCTCATGGCAATTGCTGGCGTGTCTGGTCGTAAATCAGAAAGTGAGAAGTTTCCTGGTGCAGATGTGACGATGACATATGAACCAATGATGTCCAATGGCTGGGCACTTCAGATGTGTACTTCCCATATCCTGGGGCGAGGTTTTATGAAGTCTTTCGATGTCAAATTTAGTGGTAGAGATGGTGTGGATACATTTCCTGCTTACACATCTTGGGGTCTTTCTACTCGAACTATTGGGGGTATGATCTCCTGTCATTCTGATGATAATGGACTTGTGATTCCACCTCTTTTAAGTGAATATCAGTCTGTTCTGCTTCCACTCTTTGGAAAAGACTCTCAGTTGGTTAAAGATTACACTGGCAAGGTTTTAGAAGCTCTGGGACATACTGCTGATGAACGAGTACCCGTGTCAGGGGCATCTTTCGTTGCCGTGATTGAATCAGATTTAGCAACACTAATTGATGAGCGGGAAGCCCGTCTTGGAGAAAAGATCAAGGACTGGGAACTTTCAGGCTATCCCGTTCGCATCGAATATGGTGAGCGAGATGTCGCTGGTAATACCGTCGTTATCGCCTCCCGTATTACAAGTGAAAAACTGACAGTCCCATTACCAGAATTGAAGCTTGTACTGCATCGGATGCTTGCAGATGGGCAAAGAGATCTTCTAAAGAGATCCGAAGATCGTCTACGCGAGAATACCGTCGCCTGTAACTCTCTAGATGATATTGTTAAAGCTATTGAGGCTGGAAAATTTGTATTGTACAACTGGGATCTTAATCCTCAGTTTGAAATTGACATTAAGGAAAGCTGTAAAGCAACAGTTCGTTGCCTTCCTTTTGAGGGACAATGGGTTGATGATATACTCAGTAGAGAACCCGGCAAGCAATTAGCATTAATTGCTCGTAATTTCTAAATGTATAAGAACAATGCCAGCCGTTTTAGGGGTCAAACGAGTATCCATACAGAAACTTACGTTAAGGCTGAGAACGTTACTGGGTAAAGATTTTAATTAGTAGTTTTTTTGTTCTGTTGAAGCTGGGGGAGTCAAAATTCTAGCCGTACCTATTAACCTTTAGGCTATTTGGTACTATAAATGAATACGGCATAGCAAAGGTTTCAGACTCCTAAAACTCAGATCCTTCAATTGGTACAGATTTCTTCATAGCGATCGGGGGCTTGAAAACAGATCTTCCAATCCTTAACATAAGTTTCTGCACGATTGCTCATTTCACCCCATTGTTGAAAGGCTTGCTCCGTAAGCATTTAAGCTGTGGGCAGTGCCCACCCTACAAAACTGAAGTTACTGCTAGTAGGGAATATCAAAACGATCCCTGTTGCTCCTTTTGATGATTCAGCTTCAATGTTGTTTGAGAACTTCCAATCCCAAGGCGTTAAGGTAGCCACGATGGATTTACGAATTGCGGCAATTGCCAGTTCGAGAAGGTTAATAGGCGTTGCTGGATTAAGATATGATTTGGCGATCGAGAGGTAATCTGTGCCGTCGATCGCCAGAACTAACTGAATTAGGAGTTGGTACTTCACCAAATTTAAGATAATGAATTAACAATCTAATAGAATGCTTTAGCATTTGTTCGCACTTAGAATAACATAATGTTTTTCTTTTTAATCGAGCTAAGTAATGTCTGAGCCTAGTGTTTTCACCCTCAACTCTTGTCATATAAGTTTTACTCACGATTTGGTCACCATCTGGAATAAATATTGGATAGACCCTCCACCCATCCGTCACATAAAAATAACATTTCCATGTACTTACCAAATTCTCCCATAGCGGTCTAAATGTCTTAGCACTGTGGTCGCCTAATACCCATCCTAAAATACCCATCTGAAAGTGATTTACTGCCGTCCAGAGCCAGATCTTGTTTTTTTTGAGCCAACAAACGTCTCTAACTCATCCAACTCACCAACTTCTGGTATTTGGTCTGAATTATAGTAATCTGGGAGATTTGCCCCTACTTGCTTCACCCAATCCATGACAGTTGTATTATGCACACCCATTACTCTTTCTATTGCTCGAAATCCCATCCCATTAACATACATTGACAAACATTTCTGCTTGATTTGTGGTGAATATCCTCTGTGTGCTTCATAACAATCTATAAATTGCCGTCCGCAGTCTTTACAAATATGGTTCTGCTTTCCCTTTATTCGCCCATTTTTATTGATATTGGACGATCTACATTCAGGACATTCCATTTAGATATTTGCTCTTGTTACTTCTCTCGATCGCCTTAGATCATATCCTAATCCAGCAACGCCGGTTAATATTATTAACTCGCAATCATCGAGATTTTGTCAAAGTTCCAGGATTAAAGATCGAAGATTGGACTCAGGAGATTTGATTTCTAGAGCTAAGATCTAGTCAGATTCGATCGAGGAAAGAGCAGATTGTTGAAAGGCTTGCTCCGTAAGCATTTAAGCTGTGGGCAGTGCCCACCCTACAAAACTACAAAACTAAATCGAGTAAATCAGCGGCTCGTTCGATCGATGTTAACTCTCAAACACTCATTAAATCGACGATCTTAAACCTGCCACCCTCGATTACGTCCAAGCGATACTAATCGCTCAATCCCCTTCTTACTAGCAAGAATTTGAGCTGTGGGCATTGCTCACATACATCTTGCTTCATATCAAATCTTACACTCAGATAAGTGATGATACAAGGTAGCTAATCCTAGTTCATTGTCTGGTGGGATAAAAAAGTCAACAAAATTTGGGTAATACCCCGCTGGAAATAACTTGATAGATTCTTCATCGTTTGATTTGTCTATGTTTTTGAGCTTGTTAGTCCAAATTTGCTTTAAAAAGGCATCATATTTTTTAGAATTACGTTCATATCTTTCATAAATAGACATCCATATCTCTTTTTGAATGCTAAATCCAAATTGACCCCAACTATACTCAACCCACAAGCCATCTATGGTGACTAGATCCGTACAAGGTATGTTGGCGAGTGTTTCGGGGGTGAGATAGTAAACACCTTCTCCCTGTAGATTAGCTATTAGCTCATGCGTTTTGTGTTGAGCAGCCTTCCATCTACACTCTGACAATAAATCTCTTAATATCGAGTAGTCAGTAGCAGTTTCAGATTTTAGTTCTACTTTATCCTTAGAGTGTATAGTGATTGGTGGTTCTGGTGTAGGGGGTTCTCCCTTTACTACAATATCGTACCAATCTAAGTCACCAACGGTACCATTTGGATAAATAGTATTAATAATAATTACTTCACCTACATTCAGATCGTTTAGGTGTGCTTGGAAGAGAGTACATTCAGTGAGACTGCCAGACCAATCAGCTTCATTCCATTGAGATTTACTTAAATTGCTTGAGTAAAAACCAGTAGAAATCATACAGATTTCAGTAAATTTTACTCGTTCTAAATTGCATCGATTGAAGGCTAAATCGTTTGCCCTGAAATCAATAAAATTAGCATTTACAAATAATGAATTTGTAAAACTACTCTCCTCAATTTCACATTTAATAAAATTTGAATTATTGAAAATACAACTTTTGAACTCGGTTTCAGTAATAATTGTATTGCTGAAATCAGATTCATTGAAAATACAATTTTCAAATTCTGTACGATAAATATTGACATTGCTGAATTTTGCATTAGTAAAATTTAGATCGCAAAAGTGCATTCCATCAAAATCGCTATCTGATACATTAATTTGTTGAAAGTCACACAAGCCATTATCTATTTGGCAATAAAATTCGTCTAGTCTCATAATTTTATTTCTCTCAATCGATATCGTTTATTTTGACAATTTCAACTCTTCAACTCAGTTAGTGATATCTAGCTAATTAGTAATATCTAGCTAATTGTATGTTAAATAGGAGAAGGAATGTAATATGTCCTTGCATTGTTGACCTTGGTGAAATCCTTCTTAAGATTCCAATTAGATACAACAACACTGAAGTTATACTTGCATTCTTTGGCAATACGTTGAGATTTATTAACTTGAGCACTAAACTCAATTAGCTTTTGTCTTTTTACAGAAGTCGTATAATAATCTGGCTTATTATTCTTCCTTCTGATTGCGTTGTCCCAATCCCATAACTTTACTTCCACAACATGTCTTTGTGAAATACCTGAAGCTCTACTTACTGTACTTCCTGGTTTAACCAGTCCGTCAAAGAAAGCAGATTCGCCACTTGGAGTAAGAATTATAAAGTCTCCTGGCGACCCAGTGATCAAAGTTGTATATCTATTGCCTTTTTGCACTCTATCGCCACCTCCTTGATGGTAAGACATCTCATAAGTAAAGCATTTTCTCTTGCATTTGTTAGGATTGGGAACTGAGTCATTATCGACTCTCAGTCGATCTCTAAACTTATAAATTTCCGCTTGGCGATTATCATATACTGCTGCTCGTTGTTCCTCTGTGAATAACGGATTAACTGTCTCAGGAGTAGATGTCCTCCTTGGCGTAGAAGAATTTGTTGTAGGCGATGGAACTGTGTTTATAGGCACTCCAGGAGTATTCTGAATCAAACCACGAGTTTGTCCATAGGAGGGAGGGTTCACAACGGTAGGTCTGAAGCCACCACCGCTCCCACTACTACCGCCACCACCCAAGGTGTTGGTACCCCAACCATTACCTGTGGGTCGTCCGATCGAACCACTATCACTGCCTGTAGGATAAAGTACCGGAGGTGGAGCGGGAATACCTCTCATGTCTGGACCTGTCGCCGCCCCGCCACTGTCTCTCAGAACAGGTCCCAATCCACTAGGATCGATAAAATTAGTTGGACTATTTCCAACATACCGATAAAGATTGGCATCCCCAGCATTAAAGCCGATCGGATCTTCAGAAATAAACCGTCCAACAGCACTATCATAATACCGCGCCCGATAATAATCCAGTCCAGTCTCATTATCCTGCTCCCGCCCAGTATAACCATAACGGAACTCAACAGCCGGATTAGTCTGGCTCACAACCTTCCCATAACTGTCGTAAGTAACGTGGTTCAGCACCACCCCACTACCATCGACAACATCCCGCACCGTCCCCAGATTATCCGCCAACGCCCAAACCACCGAACCCCCACGCTCGTCAGCTAGGATTTGGTCAACACCAGTCCCATACAGATACCGATGTGTCTGGACTCCAGCACCATCGAACACCAGTGCGATATTCGCACCATCGTAGGTGTAGTTATAAACCCCATCAGTCAACAACCGATTATCCGTTCCAGTCCCATAACCCGCAGTCGTCCGATTGCCATTAGCATCATAACTATAAGCCTCATTCGCCTGAGTTGTATGGTTAGCACCCGTTAACTGATTGGTGCTGTCATAGCTATAATCCTCAGTCCCATCGGTACCCGAACTCTGAGTAATTCGGTTGGCATTATCGTAAGTAAAGCCATAACTAGCAATGGTATTAACACCACGTTTGTGCGTGAGATCCTGCAATCGTCCCGCTGGATCGAAGGCATAGGTAGAATCAGCCACCGATAATGTGCCAGCCACATCCCCATAGCGATTGATGCCAGTTAATCGATTGACAGCATCGTAGCTCAGATCCATCCGTTTGCCAGTCACCCCAGTCCCCGATTGAGTCAGCTTAGTGACGCGGTTTAAGATGTCATAGCTATAAGCATTAATTCCTTTGAGCGTGCCATTAATCGAATCGGTAACACTCAACAGATTTCCCGCTGCATCATAGCCGTAATTCATCAGCACATTCGGCACTCCAGTCGTACCGAGATTATCGACTGATGTAACGCGATCGACTAAATCGTAAGTATAGGTATATTTAGAATCTGGGTCATTGGTAGTTAATAAATGACCGACAGCATCGTAACTGTAGTTAAAGGTGCGGATGTCGGTACCCAGATTGTCCAGCCAGTGTTCGGCAGTCTCGCGGTTTAAGACATCATAATCGTAGGTGCGTTTGCGTCCGTTACGATCGATCGAACTTATCAAATCCCCAACGGCATCATAGCCAAAGGTGCGGGTTTTACCGAGTTGGTTGGTATCGGTAATTTGGCGATCTAAAGCGTCGTAAGTATAACTAGTCGTATTCCCTACCGAATCGGTAATCGAGAGTATATTCCCAACAGCATCGTAAGCGGTGATGGTGGGATTACTCTTGGCATCGACGACTTTGATTTGACGATCGAGTTTGTCAAAGAAGTATTGAGTTGTATGACCCAGTGCATCGGTAACAGAGGTGCGATTGCCGACGTTATCGTAACCGAAGGTAGTTGTATGGGTGAGGGGATCGGTAATGCCTGTCAGACGGTCTAACGAGTCGTAAGTATAGGTGGTGGTCTGGACTAGCTCGTTAGTGCGGGCGATGACATTGCCTACTGCATCGTAACTGATCGTCTGCTCCTGGTTGAGGGCATCTTTAGTGGAGACGATCCGGTTATTGCGATCGTAACCGTAGGTGGTGGTATGACCCAGTTCATCGGTGGTGGAGGTGACGTTACCTTCGGTATCGTAGACGGTGCTGGTAGTATGATTGAGCGGATCGAGGGTGGAGATTAAGCGATCGACTCGATCGTAGGTGAAATAAGTCGTGCGATTGAGTGCGTCGGTGGTGGATTTGATGTTACCGACTTTATCGTAGACGATGGTTGCATCTTGGTTGAGTGCATCGATAGTCTTGACTAAGCGATCGAGATTATCGTAGACGTATTTAGTCGTGTGGTTGAGTTCGTCAGTTGTGGATTTGATATTACCGACTGCATCATAGGTGATAGTGGCCTTCTGACCGAGTGCGTCTGTGGTCTTGATTAGACGATCGAGTACGTCGTAATCGAAGCTGGTAGTATGGCTGAGCGGATCGGTAACGCTCAGAATATTCCCGACTTTATCATAGGTAGTTTTAGTCAGTGAGTTTCGAGCATCCTTAACCTGAATCCGACGATTCAGTGCGTCATAAGTATACTCAGTCCGATTCCCATTAGCATCGATCGTCGCCGTGACATTGCCTAACTTATCGTACTCATTACTAGTAACATGCCCCAGGGCATCCTTAACTGCAATCTGCCGACCTAAATCATCGTATTTATAAGTGGTAGTATGCCCTTTGGCATCGATCGTGGCAATTAGTTCGTTGGCGGCATCGTAACTGTATTGAGTCTGATTTCCCATCGCATCGATTTCCCGTATCAATCGATTGCGAACGTCATATAATTGCTGAGTTTTGTGTCCGAGCGTGTCGGTAGTCGCGGTCAGGTTGTCGTTGCCATCGTAGCCATAGGTGGTGGCTTTGGGGTTGAGGGGATCGGCATCGGCGGCGATGGTACCGATGAGACGATTGCGCGCATCGTAGCGATACTGAGTCGCATGTGTGAGTGCGTCGGTGACGGTGATGAGGTTGCCGTTATTGTCGTAGGCATTGGTGGTTAAGCCATTGCCCGCATCGAGGATAGTTTCCAGTCTGCCGCGCTTGTCATAGGTCATTTTCGTCACATGACCCAGTGCGTCGGTGACGCTGGTTTGATGACCCATCTTGTCGTAGGTATAAGTCGTCTTACTACCCAGCTACGCCAGCATCCCTAACAATGATGATGCGGATTAAATGTTAAAATATTAGTAAATATGTATCTGTAATTCATGCGTCGCGATTCGATATTTTATCAGTTGTTTCGTCAATATCCAGCTCTGTTATTCGAGCTATTATCTCAACCTCCAGATCGAGCGTCTGAATACATTTTTGAAGCGGTTGAGGTCAAGGAAACTGCTTTTAGAATGGATGGGGTATTTCTCCCACCAGATCGATCGGGAATAGTTTATCTGTGTGAGGTGCAATTTCAACTGGATGAGTTGCTTTATGAACGAATGCTGAGTGAGATTTCCATTTACACTTATCGCAATCGCGAACGATTTGCCGATTGGCAAGCGGTGATAATTTATCCGAGTCGAAGTATGGAACAATCGCGGACTGGAATGGTCCGGGAGATGTTGGATAGTGGCCGGATTAGGCGAGTGTATTTGGATGAGTTGGGGGAGGTGGAGGAGTTACCTACTGGTTTAGGTTTGATGGTGTTGACAACGCTGGAGGGGGAGAAGGCTACTCAGTCGGCGATCGGGTTAATCGAGCGGGCACAGGGCAATCGAGGTATAATCGATTTAATCTCCACAATTATTGTTTACAAGTTTAGTAATTTAAGTAGGGATGAGGTGGATGCGATGTTAGGGATTGAGTTGGAACAGACTAGAGTTTATCAAGAGGCGAAGGCTGAAGGATTAGAGCAGGGTTGGCAACAGGAAAGAGCTTTAGTCGTTAGACTTTTGACTAAAAAACTAGGAAATCTTACTCCAAAAAATCAAAGTCGGATTAATGAGCTATCAATAGATCGAGTCGAATCTTTAGGTGAAGCTTTATTAGATTTCACTTCTATTTCCGATTTAGAGGCTTGGTTGAATCATAATTAACGATCGATAGAGATCGCAATCGCTCTATATTCTATGGCGATCGAGCATGGGTGCGATCGAGTTAAAGTTGTTCGGGAGCGATCGAATCGCCAGAAAGCTTGCTCCGTATGAAGTTGAGTCGTGGGCACTGCCCACCCTACTGGCTGGCTCCATAAATAAAGCAAAACTGGCATTCAGGCTAAGTCTCTGGTGCTGACTGGGCATCAGCTCTAACAACGTGTACAGTATTAATTGGGCGTAAGGGAGAATGGTATTCACTGTTCTCATCAATGTGTTTTCACGCCCTTTTTCTCACATTTTCAATCTCTTGAAAAGCAGCTCTAATGTACTAGTGCAAGATGTGAGATAATCGATCGACCGTTGCGGTCTAAGGTTTAGGTGAGATTGCCGACGTTATCGTAGCTGTTAGTACGCATTGTACTCAACTGATTGGTATCAATGATTAACCGATCGGTATTATTGCAAGTTGTGATTTGCTTAATAGATCTTTAAAATTTTTCTATTGACGATATCTTCATACAATTCCCAATATTCTTCCCATTCATCAATAAATTGATTTATTCGATTTAATTTATCTCGCTCGCTAATTCCTTCAAGATCGAAGCTAAAATTAGTAGAAAAAAGGGCACCAGCAATTAGAGAATTATCAGTTTCTTCCACTATAGTAGCATCTTCAATCCTTAGTACAAAATCATCTTTAGGATTATTAAAAAGTAACTCTATACTTCCACGAATTGGCTCGACACTAGCAGACTGTAAATCGTTAGGGGCTAATACAGTTGTAGGAATATATTGAGAAAAATTAGATTTTTTGTCACGCTCAAACCAGATAAAGCTTCTAAATCCAATTCTGGCTAATGAATAATTAAATTTATTGAAAGTGTTAACCCATTTTTTCGATAACAAAGATATATTAATATTACTAGGCTTGCAATAGCGATAAGCTATAGGTTCTGTAAAAATAATTTCTCCGTCTCTGGCATAGAGTGAAACTTCATTGTTGAATGTTACTTGCCCTTGTTGAGAAGTGATCTCTGGAGGACTTGAAAATTCCCAGTCCCTAGGAATGATGCGGCTCTCTTTTAAAAATTTGGGAGTTAAAAATGTTGCTATTATTTCGTCTGAATACAAATAGATGTCTAACTCTTGATATTTTATAATTGGTTTCATTAGATATATTGTAAATTACTTTGATAGTTTGCTTGAAGCACTCAAGTTAACAAATACCTAAAAAGCTTTTACCATTATTCTCGGAAGATTTCTTCAACCATTCTATCATTTCTGGAGTAACAACAGGAGAGCTTTGCAATCTACGTAAGTCTTCATTTTCTTTTTTAATTTCTTTTAGAAGTAAAGGATGGTTGAAGAGTAATATATCTAATTGCTTGTAGAAATCTTCATTATATTTTTCATTGAAAGGATCGTAATCTTTGTCAACACAAGAATACACTTCAGCTATTTTTCTAAAAGGTAAGATATCATCGATAGTAAATATATCATAACTTTCTTGTATTTCTTCATCACTTAGGTCGCCATTTATAATAGCAGCAATGCTTGTATCAAAATAGTAGGAGAAGGAATCATGAACTTGATCGATTGCTGATGCCACCGCTGCTCCAGATGGATATAAACACATAAGTAAAGTATCATTAAGACATTTTAAAGCATTTTCAGATACTGGCAGACTAGCTAAATCTTCCTCATATTCTTCAAATGCTAAACTATCAATTAATAACTCTATCCTATCAGGCTCGAATCGATTGTTGAGAAGAGATATCCAAACTTCATCCAGTGCATTTCTCAATAATTCAAAGCTATTTCTGCCATAGTAGTAATCATACAGCTTGAAATTTGGTATCGTTCTCTCACTTAAAGAAGCACAGAACGACACCTGACGACGCTGAGGTAGTTCTGGGAAGATAACATTACTATCACTGAATATTCCATATTTAATTTCCATATTAACACGTTAATTTCTCACTAACATTTTTTGTCCCCAGGAACTTTTCTTCTTTTAATCTTAGGAATAAGATCGGTAGAAGGACGGTTTTTAGGCGTATTTTTATAATCTTTTAATATAGTATTAAGAGTCTTAACTCCTTTAACATCTTTGGCACAAGATGGACAGAAATTTTTGCTCACACCTATGGATTTGAGCTTTGTATTGTTGTTAATAGAATACTGTTTTTGTCTTCCTTCTGCATGCCAGCCTCCTGTTCCATCATCTATTTTTTGCTTACCATTTCTATCTAAAGTTGGATTACCATTCTCATCTATTAGTTTAGCACCAGTTGCAACATCACTTGGTGTTGAGACTATGTAACCTTTCCCCCGAAGATAAGCTGTCTGTTCTCCGCTTAATCGTCCATTAGAAACAGTAACTACAATTTTTTGAGTTCCATTGGGAAACTCATGCAATCCTACAGCTACATTTCTTTGCAATGCACGGTTTTTTTGATATTTCTCTGGAACTTTTCCCCCCGGATTGTTTCGTTGATACTCTTGTGTCTTGCGATCTAGTGTTCGCTGTTCTCTCTCAATTTCATCACCTTTTATATTTGCAGCCTCTTGAATGAGTTGCTGGAGAAACTCTTTTGTCAATTCTGAGTTGGGATCTAATGGCTTCCTATTACATGGGTCTTCTGGATCTGGAATCGGGCATTGAGATGTATTTTTCTTAGTGGTATTGCGATGTTTTTTGAGTTCTCCTAGAGGTGTGTTTAGTGGATTATCATTTTTAATCGGAAGTGGTAGTTCTAGTAACCCACTTGGATCGATCGCATTTGTCGGACTATTACCAACATATCGATAAAGATTGGTATCCCCAGCATTAAACCCGATCGGATCTTCAGAGATAAACCGACCAGTACTCGCATCATAATACCGCGCCCGATAATAATCTAACCCAGTCTCACTATCAGCCTCCCGTCCGGTATAACCATACCGGAACTCAACACTAGCATTACTCTGACTGACAACCTTGCCAAAACTGTCATAAGTCACATGGTTGAGAACAACCCCACCACCATCGACAACATCCCGCACCGTCCCCAGATTATCCGCCAAAGCCCAAACAACCGAACCACCGCGCTCATCAGCCAAAATCTGGTCTACCCCTGTACCATACAAATACCGATGCGTCTGGACTCCAGCACCATCGAATACCAGTGCGATATTGGCACCATCGTAAACATACCGCTCGGCAACGACACCATCGATCTTCTTACTAATCCGCCTGTCATTCACATCATAGGAATAAGCGATCGTCTTAACGGACATTCCCGCCAGCATCCTTAAACACAACTGAAGTCAACCGATTCCGATAATCCCAGTTGTATTCTGTGACCTTACCAGTCGCGATCTCAGTGCGCTTAGTCCGATTCCCCTCATCATCATCATAGGAATAGTTATACACCCCATCAGTTAACAACCGATTATCCGTTCCAGTTCCATAACCACTATTCGTCCGATTGCCATTGGCATCGTAACTATAAGCCTCATTCGCCTGAGTGGTATGGTTGGCACCCGTTAACTGATTGGTATCATCGTAGGTATAATCCTGAATCCCATCCGTTCCAGAACTTTGAGTAATCCGATTGGCATCATCGTAAGTAAACCCATAACTCGCAATGGTATTAACACCGTGCTTGTGCGTGAGATTTTTCAACCGTCCCGCCGGATCGTAACTGTAGCTAGATCAGCCACCGATAATGTGCCAGCCAGATCCCCATAACGACTCAAACCAGTCAAGCGATTGATGGCATCGTAGCTCAGATCCACCCGTTTGCCAGCCACTCCAGCCCCCGATTGAGTCAGCTTAGTGAGACGGTTTAAGATGTCGTAGGTATAGCCATTAGTCCCTTTGAGAGTGCCATTAATCGAATCGGTCACACTCAACAGATTTCCCGCTGCATCATAGCCGTAATTCATCAGCACATTCGGCACTCCAGTCGTACCGAGATTATCGACTGATGTAACGCGATCGACTAAATCGTAAGTATAGGTATATTTAGAATCTGGGTCATTGGTAGTTAATAAATGACCGACAGCATCGTAACTGTAGTTAAAGGTGCGGATGTCGGTACCCAGATTGTCCAGCCAGTGTTCGGCAGTCTCGCGGTTTAAGACATCATAATCGTAGGTGCGTTTGCGTCCGTTGCGATCGATCGTTTGAATCAAATCCCCAACCGCATCATAGCCAAAGGTGCGGGTTTTACCGAGTTGGTTGGTATCGGTAATTTGGCGATCTAAAGCGTCGTAAGTATAACTAGTCGTATTCCCTACCGAATCGGTAATCGAGAGTATATTCCCAACAGCATCGTAAGCGGTGATGGTGGGATTACTCTTGGCATCGACGACTTTGATTTGACGATCGAGCTTATCGTAATAGTAGTTAGTGGTGTGACCCAGTGCATCGGTAACAGAGGTGCGATTGCCGACGTTATCGTAACCGAAGGTAGTGGTATGGGTGAGAGGATCGGTAATGCCTGTGAGCCGATCGAGTTTATCGTAGGTATAGGGGTCAAATGAGTATCCATACAGAAACTTACGTTAAGGCTGAGAACGTTACTGGGTAAAGATTTTAATTAGTAGTTTTTTTGTTCTGTTGAAGCTGGGGGAGTCAAAATTCTAGCCGTACCTATTAACCTTTAGGCTATTTGGTACTATAAATGAATACGGCATAGCAAAGGTTTCAGACTCCTAAAACTCAGACCCTTCAATTGGTACAGATTTCTTCATAGCGATCGGGGGCTTGAAAACAGATCTTCCAATCCTTAACATAAGTTTCTGCACGATTGCTCATTTCAGCCCACAATTGGGAGATATCGCCATCATTCCTGCCGGAATCGCCCATCGCTGCAATTGGAATACTACCGCTCAGTTCGGCATTTTAGCCATAGAACCCACACTACTTCAACAAATCGGACAAGATTGGATAAATCCCGATCGAATCGAACTGATGCCCCAGTTTATGAGTAAATGAGACGATCTAATTCAAAGTATTTTTGCCACTTTGAGTGCGGAATTAGCAACGGGTGGAATCGGCAGCAACTTACTTGTAGATAGCCTAAAAACGACCTTAGCAATTCATTTGCTTCGCAACTATTGCACGACATCACCACGGCTTTCTAGCTATGCTGATGGGCTACCTGCTGCCAAGTTGATGTTAGTAAAGGACTATATCAACGCACATCTCGACCTAGATTTGAAGCTGACAGAGTTAAGCGAGATCGTCCAAATTAGCCCATATCATTTCTTACGATTGTTTAAGAGAAGTCTGGACATTACGCCGCATCAATATATTTTGCAGCAGCGGATCGAGCAAGCGAAATACCTGTTGAAATCCAGCAATCTGAATATTTCAGAGATTGCGCTCAGGGTGGGCTTTTGCGATTCTAGTCACCTAACTCGATGTTTCAAAAGCACCCTGGGCAGGACACCCAGCCAATGGCGACAACTATGACCGCAAGAATATCCCAAAACTCAGCAACTTTTTTCTAGCATCCTGACTCGCGATTTTTCTAAACTATCGATAGTCGTTTCGCCTTACCAAAGATGCCACATATTCAAGCGATGAGTGTCCCACTCTGGGGATTAGTGATTTTTATGGGATGGACGATCGCAAGCGTTTGTCTCCTACTTACTGTCAGGATTCGACATTTAGCAACTGGTGGCGCGGTGAAAGATTTTGGCACTCAAAATGAGGCAAGTTTACTGTGGCGACTTTACCGAGTTCAAGCTAACTTGGTGGAAAATCTACCGTTATATCTAGGCGTGGTGTTCCTGCTAACCGTGCGGGGAGTTGCGGGAACGGCGATCGATGCTTTAGTTATTATGTATATTATATTTCGACTGATTCACTCGCTCGTTCATATTGCTGGCTTGAATCCAATGTTTAAAATATTCTGTTTAGCTATTCAGTTCGGTTGTCTAATTGCACTAACAACTTTGGCAATTGTCTAATTTAGATCGCAATTATTGGCTTGTGCAGCAATACATTTATCAAAAAATTCAGGAGATTTTGCATGAATCGGTTACAAGGAAAATGTACCCTCATCACTGGTGGCACAACGGGTATAGGGCTTGAGACAGTACCCCTGTTAAGGTGACAGTTAAACTACTAAGTAGTGAGAAGCCGAAAAGTAGCAACATGCGGACGTTTGGGGTCATACTTCTTCTTGTTAGTCGGCTTTTTCGCTCCTCGTGGAGAAGACAAGAAGCGGTTGAGATTGACATGACTAGCACAGTCTCGTAAAAATTCCGCCAATAACGCCACGCTCATCAGTGCAAAAGGTTTCCAATCCCTCAGCAACAATTGCAATCTCCATCCCTCTAAAAGTTGACTGGACTTCTTCAACCACATAATAATTGGACAAGCCCGACTCAATTTTTCCGGCACCATGAACATCTTTGAGCGCAGCTTTGACCGTAGATAGAATGTTGAAAGCCATCAGTGCCATCCAAAACACGAATAATGCCGCTTTGGGATAACCCAAGGTCTGGAGTTCGCAATTAAATATATCCGTAATCACTTGGAACATCTGTTCGATTTGCCACCGCTTGAGGTAGAGATCTGCCACAATCAAGGCTGTCACATCGGTGTCAGGCAAATTAGTTAACACTGTCACTTGAGCATCGCCATGACGAGTTGGTTGTTTGAGTTGAATCGTAATTCGGCGGACACAAATGCCACTATCAAGCTGCACCTGTTGCTCGAAGATAGTGCCACTATCGTTTTGACCTATTTCTACTCTGGGGGTGATTTCTGTCCATTTCAAACCGAGGTGTTCTCGAATCACGAAACTGGCTTCCCGGGTACTAATGCCAGTCAAAAAGTCTTTGGTACAAAAATTTCGGTCAGCAATCCAGACTTGCCCTGCTGTAACCGTTTCCAGCACGGATGGCAACAATGACCGTTCTTGTGCGTGAGCATCTTCTTCGGGAAATACATCCACAACCATTTCTCGCTGCGGGTCTAGCACTGCGATTGCTTGTCCTGGTAGTGCCCCTGCTGCTTGCAGTCGTAACACCTTGATTCGATGTTCTGTCCCCCCGATGTGATTCCCATCAATGATTCTGACTTCATATCCCGGCAAGATAATCTTGCTTGCTTGAGTAAATTCTGCCACCACTGATGAGAGTTGTTCGCTGCTGTACCGCACCAATGCCTGTGATAGCTTTGGTTCCAGTCCATTGATTTTTGCGTACAATGATACTTTTGATACCCCCACCACTTTCTCGAATGCTTTGTAGGCTGCGCCAACTGATGGATAAATTCCGCAGACGACTAAGCTCATGATTCCGACTACACTTGAGAATAGGAGTTCTCTGGTGTACTGCCGCTCTGCTGTGTCCTCAAACAACTGTTCTAGTTGCTCTGTGGCAAAGATTTTTTCCATGATTGCTCTGACCATCACTGTCAAGGGTGTCTGCTCTACAAATCTCTCAAAGATGTTACTAATCATCTTCAATTCCCTCTCTGGTTCGGTTTTTGGCTTTCAAGTCGGATTATACTCCGCTTTTATGCCCTTTGAGGCTGCACTAGTACAACAGCTCACCTTAACAGGGGTAGGCTTGAGACAGCTAAACAATTTCTTGCAGAGGGTGCGCGTGTGGCAGTCACTGGACGTAGCCCAGACACACTAGCTCAAGCACAGCAAGAACTGGGCAAAGAGGTAATCGTCATCAAGTGTGATGCGGGTCAAGTCGGCGCACAAAAGCACTTGGCAGCGGAAATCGCTAAAGTTTTCGACAAACTTGATATTGATATTTTATTTGTTTGGTAAAAATATCGGTAAGATGGTTGCTCAAAATTGTGCCGATCTGGTCATTGGTTCCAACAGTTTGACTGGAAGTTGTTGCAAGACTCGTTCAAAAGGCTCGGTGCTGTTGAGTCCTCGCGTTAAAACTAATGCACCTTGCACCTGAATCACCGCATCTTCAGCCCGTTGTCGTGCTGCCTGTTCGGGAATGCCCAGCTTGCAAAAGCTCATCAAAGATGGTTATACCGTACTGACCTTTTAACTGAATTTGGCAGTGAGTTGGTTGTGGTTCGGCACTCACTGTTCTAGTAATATTTGGAGGTAGGTTTCTATGCAGCTTAAAAGTCCTTTCCACGAAGGCGAACTACTGGTACAGCAACGGGTTGGCGAAACAATCCCCGCCCAGCGAAATGGACAAATTATTGCCGATACGATTCTCAAAGGTGCGATCGAATTCATCGAACAGCAAAAAATGGTTGTGCTGGGCAGTGTGGATTCACAACAGCATGTTTGGGCATCGTTGTTATTTGGGTCGCCTGGTTTTATTAAATATATCGATGCACGGGCGATCGAGTTTGACTTAACGCAAGCCACCCTAAATCCTCTCGATCCTTTCTGGACGAACATCCAGACCGAGGATCGGGTCGGAATGCTAGCGATCGAATTTGCCAGTCGCCGTCGGCTGCGGATTAATGGCACGATCGAGCGAATTACAAGCGATCGGTTACGGCTGAACGTGTTAGAGTCTTATCCTAACTGCCCTAAGTACATTCAGCGACGGCAGCTTCTGCTTAACTCAACAAATGTAAAGCAATATACTCAGCCACAATTTGGACAACTTCTGACATCCGAACAGCAGAATTGGATTGGAGCAGCAGACACTCTGTTTGTTGCTAGTACACATCCGCAGCGCGGGGTTGATGCCTCTCATCGCGGGGGGAATCCAGGCTTTGTCCAGATTCTAGACGATCGATCGCTTCGGATTCCCGATTACGCTGGAAACAGTATGTTTAACACTCTAGGAAACTTGGTCATCAATCCTCATGCTGGGCTTGTTTTTCTAGACTTTGAGCATAGTCGAACACTGCAACTAACAGGTCGAGCGACAATCCAATGGCATCTAGATGACTTCGCCGATTCAACGGGAGGAACTTACCGATATTGGGATTTCGAGATCGAGCAGTGGTTACGGACTGACTTAACTCACTCACTTCGATGGGATTTTTTCGACTATTCTCCCCACAATCCAATGTGAGGAAACTCATAGATTGTGGCTTTAATAAATTACAGGCGATCGCAATTATGGAAACAAAACCACCCTTACCACCCTTTACGCTTGAAACGGCTAAAGCTAAAGTTCAAGCCGCCGAAGATGCCTGGAACACACGCGATCCTGAGAGAGTTGCTCTAGCTTATACAGAAGATTCGCAATGGCGCAATCGGTCTGAATTTTTGAGCGGACGTGACGAGATTAGAGCGTTCTTGAAACGGAAGTGGGCAAAGGAACTAGATTATCGCTTGAAAAAGGAACTTTGGAGTTTTACGGACAATAGGATTTCGGTGCGGTTTGAGTATGAGTGGCATGATGATGAACACTGGTATCGTTCTTACGGAAACGAGCAATGGGAGTTTGTAGAGAGTGGCTTGATGAGGCGGCGCGAAGCCAGCATCAATGATGTTTCGATTCTCCAGGGGAGAGGCTACGCCAACGAGGAGTCCGCAAGAAAGTTTCGATGAGAACAGCTAGTAGAGTGGGCAATGCCCATTAGCTAAAACCTTTGCAGAGTAAGCATCTTGCTTATTATTTACTCCGATCGATCGCTTACGGCAAGCGATCGATCGGAGTAAAAATCGCGATTTAGTAGATGATTTCTTGTAAAATAGACAAAACACACATCGTGGAAAAATGTTTACAGCAGTAGAAGAAATTGAATCTGCGATTCTCAAACTCTCACCACAAGAATTAGGTCAACTTGCCGAATGGGTCTTAGATTTAGACGAACAGAATTGGGATAAACAAATCGAACGAGATGCTATGGCAGGAAAGCTAGATTTTCTAGCTAAAGAAGCATTGGCAGAACTGGAAAACGGCGATAGCCGAATGATCTAATGCACTACACAACTATTTGTTACATCTAATTACTGTTGTTTCTTCCATTCATCTGTCAGTATCCCAGCAAAACCCCAATTTTCTTCGGCGATTTCTTGAATAACAATGTGGGTATGTTCTGGCTTTTTGCCAAGAATACGCACCAGAGAATCGGTTACTTCTCGGACTAATTGAGTTTTTTGCGCTCTCGTCGCGCCTTGAGTAATCTGGATATTGACGTAGGGCATAATGATTTTGGGGGATTTAATTGGCGAACTATGTAAGTCTATCAGGAATTTTGTGAGCGATCGTGCGGACTAATCACGATCCTATGATGATGCGACAACTGACAAAACTGCGCTGCGATCGAAATTCCTTGCGGTAATGGAGCTGAAAGGATTTAGTGGAATTATAAATCGATCGACATCAGTACATATTTTTCGCGAGTTGCAAAGTTGGCGCGAGCATAAAGCTGATTAGCTTTAATATTTGTTCTGGCAACTTCCAAATGAATCGATCGAACATCGAGATCTTTTGCCGCGATTTTAATAAATTCTAAGGTTTGCTTCCCTAATCCTTTTCCTCGAAATTCAGGTCTAATATAAAATTCATCAATAAAAGCATCTTTTCCAGCAAACTCAATACTATAGCCAAGGCACAGTGCTATATATCCAACAGGTTGGCGGTTGGCATAAATTAGCCAAATTCCACCAAGTTCTACATTAGATAACAATGCCGTAAGCGAGTTTTTCCTTTGCTCTTCTGTGATGTGGAAATCCTCGAATTCGTGAAACGCCCGCACGAGTGGCAAAATAATTTCCAGATCTTCGATTGAAGCTATTTTAATTTCTGGTGTCATGATTTACTATCTCTTGGACTCATTATTGCTCTGCCTGTTTTGTGAACCCGCGACACACAACTGCCAATTTGTTTCCATCTAGATCGCGGACGTAGGCAGCCTAGAAGTCAGGGTTATATTGCAAGCGAAGTCCTGGCGATCCTTCTGATATACCGCCATTAGACATGGCGGCAGAGTAGAATGCTTCAACCGCTTCCCAGGATTTTGCTTGCAGTGCGACCATTGTGCCGTTACCAGGGGTAGCAGCCTCTCCATTGAGGGGTTTGCCAAGCCAAAGTGCAACTTCTTTGATGCCGTTGTCTTCGTAGGTGCCCCAACCGACCCAATCTTCCCAGTTCGATTCGCCTGAGACATCGCAACGCGACAGCCCAAGTGTTCCAAGCACAGCGTCGTAGAAGACACTTGCACGGGCAATGTCGTTTGTGCCAAGGCAAATATAAGTTAACATGGTTATTCTCTGGGGGCTAATGATTAGGAATGCAATCACCACCTAATATTAGGCTGTATGTATCGTTGGCGGTAGCAGAGCGTTTGCCCCAGCAATAGCCTCTGCTTTGCAGAATCGTGAACTAGGCTATTTCAGTGCCTTACGGAAAACGATCTTGTCAACTCCAGCCGCATAAAATTCTCGAATCCGCGCCTCCTCCTCGTAACCATTCTGGCGATAGAATTCCCGCACGTATTCAAAGTCATCCGTTCCCGCCGTTTCTACCAGCAATATACGTTCCCCTCGTTCCATGAGCATCTGCTCTACATAACTCAGTAAAGCCTTGCCGCGCCCTTGCTTCTGCCGATCGGGATGTACCGCAATTAGATACAAATTCCACGTCCCCTCGGTCATCCGTTCTGGGGCGATGTATGCAATCCCGACTGGCTCATTGTCGTAATCAGTCAACCAGATGTCTTGGGTTTCATCTTTATCGCTAAAATGTCGATCGAGCATTTGAGCAAGATCGTCTGTTTGGCTTGGATCGAATAGACCACTGGCTGCTGCCAGGGCTATTAATGCAGTCGTGTCATCAGGCGTGGTTAATCTAATCATCGCAAATTCTTCTCACATCATAACAGTTGTTATGTTTTCAAGTATCAGAACAACTGTTATGATAGAACGTCAAGCTAGTTGTTTTATCTTGCTGCAAACCAAAAAGAGTTATGAGTTATGACGATTCCTCTTCGAGGACGCGACGCGAACGCCGGATTGAAGTCGCAAAAGCAGCATGGCAGGTGATTATCCGCGAAGGATTGGATCGCACCAGTATGCGGGCGATCGCGCAGGAACTTGGCTCCTCGACAGGGGTTGTCACTCACTACTTTCGAGACAAAGAAGAACTCATTTTGTTCGCGCTAGGACTCGTGTTTGAAAATGTTGCAGCGGAGATGGAAACTCGTTCCCAGGGCAGGTTAAACGCATCAAAACTTGATATGAGGCGATCGAATTCAATAATACATACAACTTAAGCAGTATTTATGAACTAAATACATTTACGACGAATTCAATTAGAACTGATGTATAGTATAAGGCAATATTTATTTAATTTAATGCAATATAAAGTAGTCGATCGAAGGAATAACTTAAATCGTCGATATATTATAGAAGTAATTTGATTTCAACCAATAGTTCGTAAATTATAAAATACCTTCTAAAATTTCAGCCAAGTATTTGTCATCTATACCTGCTAGAAATCTCTTGCTTTTCACACTTAATTTCCGACTTTTATTTTGACTAATTAAGTTAATAGCTATGTGCCGTAATACTGCAAAATTAGCTGGCGCATTATCTTTCCTAATTCGACTATAATCTTCTCTTAAAGAAACATCAAGTACCCAATGAAGTGAATTTTCTATCCCCCAATGACCTCTAATTGCTCCGGCGACTCTCTTGGCATTATTAGCTAAACTACTAATAAAATAACGAGTCTCTACGGTGGTTTTATCCCCAATAGTTCTTACTGATTCAACCATCGCAATACTAGTCAATTTCATCCAGTTATGGGATGAATCTATTCGATCGGCAACATCTGATATCATTAAATAATTACGGATTTCTTCCCTACCCCCATTAATCTCCTTAGTCCTGAAATCACTCAGATTGAAACCTGCGCCACCAGTTGCAATAGCCTGTTTAAATAGCCTTTCTACTTGGTCGTATAAACTTGGTTGATTCTTTTTCACAGCAATTACATAATCTGCATCTTTTTCAACAATTTTTTTTACTATTTCTCTTTGACATCCCATTGCATCAATGGTAACTATACATCCGGCTAAATCTAGAACTTTAATTAATTCAGGAAGTGCTGTGATTTCATTAGATTTGCCCTCAACCATTTTCTGTCCTAATACTAATCTATTAGTTACAGCCCATGCACTAACAGTATTTAGTACACCTTGTCCATTAGTATTATCTCCTGAATTTCGAGATTGTTTGCCGTCAAGTGCAATTATTTCTCCTGCTGTTATTTTAGATATTCCTTTAACCCAACTCAGGAAACTTTTTTGAAATTCTTCAGGATTAATTCGTGAAAATACCCTTCCAAATGTATCATGTGATGGAATACCATGCGGCAACTCTAAAAATTTACCTAGCCATTCCTTCTTCGCCAAACCATAAATTTCTATATCTATCCATGTATCAGCTCCAGATACTACAGCACAAATGGTAATGGTGATGATATCAATTAATTTATGCTTTTTCCCGCGCTCTGTCCTGTAGTCTTCTACACTCTCGAAGTGTTCTATAATACTATATTTTGGCTTCAGCTTCATTTTAGTTAAATTAAATTTGTTAAATTCTAACATAGTTAATTAGCTCTAACTATTACCTAGCAGTAATTACAAGATTTCTAGATGCTATTTATTCATTCGATCGTCAAAGTTTTTAGTAATAACAAATTTAAGTGCGTTTAACCTGATACTAATCTATTACTTGCTGCCCAAGCACTGACCGTATTAATTACTCCTTTACCATTTTTTTCGTCTCTTGAATTTCGAGATTGTTCTCCATCAAATGCGATTATCTCTCCTGCTGTTATTTTACTTATTCCTTTAATCCAATGCAGGAAAGATTTATTGAATTCTTCAGGATTAATTTGTGAAAATACCCGTGCAAATGTATCGTGAGATGGTATCCCATTCGGTAATTCTAGAAATTCCTCCAGCCATTTTTTTCTGGTGATGCCATACAGCTCTATGTCTTCCCATCCATCTGCTCCACATACTACTGCACAAATCGAGATCGTGATAATATCGATTAGTTTGTGTTTTTTCCCCCGTTCAATTCTAATGTCTTTTATGTCACCAAAGTGTTCTGCTATACTATGCCTTGGCTTTAGCTTCATTTGACGCGATCTGAATTTCCAATAAATATAACATAATTAACGGGAGCATCCCACTTTTTATTAGTTGTTTGTAGAATAAAGTATCAAGAACCAGTCATCAGGCTATTCAGCGATCGTACTTATTTTATCTTTGAGAATTTTAAAAAGTGGGATGCTCCCTAATTAACTGGCTATACTTGTTTACCATTAAAGCTTTCATACTTTTCGTAATTCAAATCTGCAACTGATTTGCGAGGATTTTAAATAGTAGGAAATTTAAGTGCGTTCACCCTGTAGATTAGTATTAGGACAAACAAAAGTCGAGAGTAAATCAAATGAAATTACTGCATTGCCTGAGTTGATTAATGCCTTAGATCTAGCTGGATGTATAGTGACAATTGATGCAATGGGATGTCAGCGAGAAATAGTCAAGAAAATTGTCAAAAAAGAAGCAGATTATGTAATTGCTGTCAAAAAGAATCAACCAAGTTTATATGAAAGGGTAGAACAGCTATTCAAACAGGCGATTAAAACTCGTGGTGAAAGTCTGAAAACGCATAGCTTCAGCAGTAGAGAGATGAATAGAGGTAGAGAGGAAACTCGTAATTACCTAATGATATCAGACATTGCAACATCAATAGATCCATTGCTAAAATGGCAAAATCTGACTAGTATTTGCATGGTAGAATCAGTTCGAGTTGTCAATGAAAAAACCAGCGTAGAAGCTCGTTATTTCATCAGTAGCTTAGAAGATAATGTTGAAAAACTAGCAGAAGCAATCAGAGGTCATTGGTCGATAGAAAATTCACTCCATTGGGTACTTGATGTTATTTTCAAAGAAGACATTAGTCGAATTAGAAAAGATAATGCTCCAGCTAATTTTGCTGTTTTAAGACATATAGCAGTTAATATAATGAGTCAGAACAAGAGTCGAAAACTAAGTGTTAGGAAGAAGCGATTTCTTGCGAGCCTTGATGAAGAATATTCGCGCGAACTTCTAGAGGCTATTTTAGCCTAAATTTAACTAACCCCAGAGTATGAATTTGGCTAAATATCTTTAGCCGCACTTTTGCCGGACTAAATTGAGTTAATTTAACCTCGTCTTTGGTTTCGATTTTATTGATATTGTCGTAATTGTAGTTAAGCAATCGAATATCATTAATCGCCTATTTTAGTGGCTCTCGATCGAAATAAATCCTGTTTTGATGCGTTCACCCTGATAGTCGCTATGACGCGCCACCACCTGACTGGGTGCGAGTTTTTGATGAATGGTTGGCAGAAAGAATTGCCGAAAGCAATTGGGAAGCTGTATTGAACTATCGAAAAATCGCTCCCCATGCAGAAAAGAATCATCCAACTGACGAACATTTACTACCTTTATTTGTGGCATTAGGTGCGGGAGCTTGGAGGGTGACAGCACCGCTGTTACCAAGAAACCCAGCTATTTACAGCCTCCAAACCTTGGTAAAAATTTAGTCGATGCTGTGGTCTATGTAGCAGAAGCAATCCCATCGATTCGTGAAAATATCGAGAACCCGACTTGCATTCAAGTTTATTTACCATTCATGCGAAAACCTAATCATGAGGCTATTTCCGCGCTTTTCGATGTGCATAAAAAACAGTGGGTGAAACAGTGGGCGATCGACCAGCCAAACCCACCAAAACAGACCACTATTTTAGGTATATAGATACGAAAAATCGGCTGTTAGGATGTGTTTGTTTCCTAAAAGCCTTACCAGCCATATGTTGTAACCCAAGCCCTCAATGGGATTTGAACCCATGACCTCTTCATTACCAATGAAGTATCAGTAGTTGATAAATAGCTTACTCTGTAAGCTTTTCAGGGTGTTTCTAAAAATACGGGGGGTCTAACGGGGGGTTTCAAATCCTTTTTTACCCTGAAATCTTGCCAAAAAATAGGTACTTATCCAAAGTCAGTAATATTGCACCCACGATCGTAACAGTCAAACCCGTAAAGATATTTCGTTGTGCCAATTCCTTCTGTGTCTAACCGCTGCCCTCGTTGGCGTAGCCTCTCCCCCAGGAGAATCGCACTCTTGATTCCTCGAATATCTGTATCTGTTGCTTGAGTCATCTTAGCCTCATAATAGTTCTTGTTTGATTCGATTCTCCCGATCGGGTCGATTCTCGTTCCGAGCAACTGAGCCAACGAACCGACCACGGAGACGCTTTACCTACGGTAGGCTTCGCCAACGCGAACGCGCTGCTGCAAACAGTCTATCGAATGAAATAGCCCTCGCCTTCAATGGTGGGGGCTATTTCGATTATACGATGTAAATCAGCCAACATAGGAACGTCATAACGGAGATGTAACGCAGTCCCGATGCTGTAAAGTGTCTTTCGCACGAAGGGGTTTATTTGTGACTTTTTAAGTAACTGATGGAGAGATCCATTTTTAACTGCGTTCGCGCTGCGTCGGCTTTACCGAATCGTCAGTCGTATTCAATCCCCTCTACTTTTAGATTTGATGATTTCGATTCGATTACCTTCGGTAGGCTACGCCAACGGAAAAACATTTATAATTGAGGTTCGTTATTTTTTGGTTCGGTAAGTGGTAAGCACTTGCCCTTTTTTATCAGCAATAATTAGATCGTTTTGGATCGAACGATCGAGTGAAGATCGATCGTTTAGTTGAATCCTCAGTTTACCTAAATTTATGCGAAATCTGTTGATTGTTGAATCTGCTGGCAAAATCAAAAAGCTTAGGAGTATCCTCGGCTCCGACTGGGATGTAAAGGCTTCGATCGGGCATATTCGCCAACTTGCTAACGATGGAGACGGTGCATTGGGTTTCGATATGAGTGCAGACACGATCGACTGTCGCTATATCCCTCGCGACGATCGCGCCAAACAAACGATCGCGGGACTAATCGCCGCAGCCAAACAAGCAGATCGAGTATTCATTGCCTCCGATCCAGATCGCGAAGGCGAAGTCATCGGCTGGCATATCGCTCAAGTATTGAAACTCAAACAGCCCCAGCGAGTGGTCTATCAAGAGATTACCGAATCCGCAGTCAAAAAAGCGATCGCCAGCCCGCGATCGCTCGATATGGCTTTAGTCGAAGCAGGTAGGTGTCGCGATTGTTTGGATAAGCTCGTGGGCTACAAAGGCTCGCCCCTGATCTGGCGACTCAACAACGGCGCAAAAAGTGTCGGACGGGTACAGTCCGCTACCCTCCACTTAGTTTGCCAATGAGAGCGAGAAATTCAAGTCTTCAAACCTCAATCCAACAAGCTGCTGGAGCGCGATTGAAGTTCAGTCCCGAATATACAATGTCGGTCGCTCAGAAGCTTTATGAAGCAGGGTTGATTACCTATATGCGGACTGATTCGGTCGAACTCAGTCAGGATTTTTGTAAAGCTGCACGAGAATGGCTACTCGCTCACGATCGAGATAATGTGCCCACTAAAGTCTCCAAACAAAGGAGTTCCAAAGACGCTCAGGAAGCCCACGAAGCGGTTAGACCGACGGATATAACTAAAGCATCAAGCGAACTCAAGCAGCAGCTTTCAGAGGATGAATTCGCCCTGTACTTGATAATTTGGATGAGAGCGTTGGCGAAGCCTACCGTAGGTAATCGCCTCCCAATGCAAACCCGCGCAGATTCGTAAAACCACGATCGTTACCCAGTCTGGAGAGATTCAATGGCAAGCTAGAGGGCAAATGCTGGAATTCGCTGGCTATGCCAAGTATTGGAAGGATATTAGCGGCGATGCCGTCCTCCCCAGCTTACAGCCCCAGCAATCGCTCACCGCTACTAATGTCAGTCACGAACAAAAGCAAACCCAACCACCGCCACGTTACAGCGAGCCTAAACTCGTTCAATTGATGGAACGTCGTGGCATCGGTCGTCCTTCGACTTATGCGCCGACAATTGCCACGCTCAAGCAACGTAGTTATGTGGAATTGGTGAAGAGTAAAGTGCAACCGACGACTGTAGGTTTGCAAGTGGATGATTTTCTGATGCAAGCTTTACCGGAGTTGATTCAATCGGAATTTACGGCGGGGATGGAAACCCAACTCGATGCAATCTCTAAGGGTCAGCAAGAATGGCAAAGTTACCTGATTGAATGGAACCGGAGCTATTTCGCGCCAGCGTTGAATAAAGCTACTAAGAATTTACCAGAGCGAGACTATGGAGCGTTCAAGGGTAAGGAGTTGGAGAAATCACGATTCTCTTCCAGAGAGGCTTCGCCAACGAAATGTCCGAGTTGTAGCAAACCTATGTCCAAAGTACCGACGAAGAAGGTAAAGAAGGGGTATTTTCTCAAGTGTGAAGATGGTTGCAAAGATCCAGAGGGTAAAGGGTTGGTAATGTTTTGGTCGGATCGCTCGAATGAATGGCAAATTCCACAATCTAAAATAGAGCCGTTATCTCCGGCCAAGCTAACCGAATATCCTTGTCCGGTTTGTCAAAAACCGCTGGAGAAATATAGTTACAGTAAGGATGGACAAGCTAAATCGATGTTGCGGTGTTCGGATGCGATCGCTAGAACCAAGCCTAAACACAAGGATGTCGCCTATTTTCGCGGGAAGGAGGGGGCGTGGTGGAGTCCGAAATTGGGTAATCTCGGTGCGGAAGCGGCTAAATCGACGCAATAGTACCTTTATTGGGTTCGCCCATATAAATATGTCAGTTAAGTTGTCGTTGGCGAAGCCTCTCTGAAAGAGAATCACATTATTTTTTCTTAGAGCGATTTTTTCGACGTGCTTGTTTTTGCATCTTCCCCTGAGATTTCTTTTTGGTTGACATTGCTATTTTCTGAGGGGATAGACTTAAATCACTCGTGCTAAAAGGGCTTCTGGTTGAATCTTTTGGTTTTTTATCTTGAAAACAGTTCCACCATTCTATCTCCGAAATTGTATCGTCGATCGACGAATAATGCTTGCGATCGCGCAGTTCATTCAACGATGCCTCTTGTCCGAGGTTGATATAGTAATCGACATCCTCTCGACTGAAAAAGAACTCATCCACCAAATCCGCATCGAAAGTTCGATCGATTTGTTGTTTGAGTTCGAGCGGAGCTAGGACGGCACTCTCCATCACTAAATTAGTCCAAATCGAGGAATATTCTCGTTCGAGTCGGGTTGAAAAAAGTTCCTCAAAATACTTAATAACGACTTCTCGATCGATCGCGCCTCGAAGTACCAAAATAATTAACGAACTGAGCGCAGAACTTCTCACATATTCATTCGCGTGTCGATTTTCGATGAGTTGCTGGATCGGTTCGATCTTGCCATCACAAACACTAGCAAGAATTCTGCCTAAATCCTCCGTGACTAGATCTCCCGTAACATCCATTGATATCTCTCCAGGCACCGAGAAAAACTCGACGATCGGCTGATAAGCTTGAGATTCCCTAAATTGTGCCAGTAAATACATGGCGTAAATATGCAGAAAATAGTTCGGGCGTTCTGACAACTCCTCAAGCTTAGATTTCCATTCCTCTACCGTCGCTAATAATATGGGCGTAATGGCTATCTGCTCTGCGATCGCTCGCTCTAGAGCTAGGCGAGGGAATGTGCCAGTATAGTTCTCTAATTCAGGGATGATTTCCGTTAATTCCACGATGCCAAGTTTTTGAATGACTTTAGCTGATTTTCCAGCATTCTTACCTGGATTAGCAAATGTATAATTCAGATTGTTAAGAGCGATCGATAGTCTGTTATTTACCCAACCTTGTAGTGTCCACTTATCAGACAAACACCCCAGGCGATTCATCAGTTGCACCCCAGGTTTCTCTTACTGGGGTAGTAGAGCGGATTACCTTTCATTCAGAAGAAAGCGGCTACACCGTCGCACGCCTCCAAGCACCCCGCGCCAGGGAGTTAACTACGATCGTCGGTAACTTCGCTAATATCCAAGCTGGACAAACCCTGCAACTCCAGGGGACTTGGAAAGAGCATCTTCAATACGGGCAACAATTTCAGGTTATCAAATACAGTGAAACTAAACCCGCCACGCTGACGGGGATTGAAAAGTATTTGGGCAGCGGTTTGATTAAGGGAGTCGGCCCCGTTACCGCTAAACGGATTGTCGCTCATTTTGCCCTGGGTACTTTAGAAATTATCGAACAAGATAGCGAGCGACTAATTGAAGTTCCAGGGATCGGTAAGAAGCGCGTCAAAATGATTCAACGTGCTTGGGTGGAACAGAAGGCGATTAAGGAGGTGATGCTGTTCCTTCAGACTCATGGGGTTTCGACGACTTATGCGGTGAAAATCTTCAAGCAGTATGGGGATAAATCGATCGATATTGTCACGAATAATCCTTATCAATTATCAGAAGATATCTGGTTCTACCGAACTTACTATGCTAAATCAAGGATTGAAATGCCATGCTAGCAAACTTCTGATCTGAAAATTCTCAAAATTTCTAAACCCATATCCCATTCTTTTTATTAGCTTGAGTTTATTGTTAATTCCTTCGACGACTCCTTGAGTTGTTCTATTATCAAAATAGGCAATTATTTCACCAATCCATCTTTTAATAGTTCCACAACTCTTGGGGAATTTCCCACAAGCATTCTTGAGCCAGTCACACAAGCTTATTAGCCCATTTCCCCAATCTGTTTTTGATTCAAATATATCTCTAAATAACTCTTTTGTTTTGTGCATTGCTGCTAATTCTGGAAAAACGTCTCCAATCTCTTTCAACTTCTCTTTTTGCAATTCATTCAAATCCGCTTCGTTTTTGAGTATTGCATATTTACTGTGAGTTAATGCTGCTAATTTCTTGTTCTTTTCATCTTTGTTCTTCACCCTCTCAGCCTCTCTTTTGATTTTAATTCTCTCTCGATCTAACTCTTCATTTATCTGTTTCATTACATGAAATCTGTCTCCAACCACTTCAGCATTTGGTATCAATTCATTTACCAGACTTTTGTATGATGAAAATAGATCGATACTTACTTCTGTAATTTGGTTCAAAACCTCCGAACCCCAAGACTTCAAGCACTCACCAATACATTCTTGAGTCCTTTTTGGTAAGATGGCTATTAACTCTCTTTTTTCTAGATCTACTAACACCGCACAATAGTTTTTTTGCCCTTTAACAAAGGCAATTTCATCAATTCCTAGTCTGGTTAAATTCTCTGGCTTTTTTTGCACTAGATTTACCCCAGCTTTTTTGATTATTGTCTCCACTTCTTGCTCACTTAATCCATTTCTTTTGGCAACACTTTTAATATCACTAGCTAGACTCTCTTCGACAATCTTCTGCTTCATTCGCTCGGTGAAATGACTTCTCTTTTTGATAAAATTTAATTCCTCACTGAATTTTCGACCACAACTCATACACTTGAATTGACGACGATTAATTTTAAGGTAAACATCATGTTCACCGAATGGTAGATCTCTCACTGTTAATTGGTGATTCTCATGAAGTTTATTACTTTCAGTTCCACAATGAGGACACACTGCTTTTAATTGCTGATTTTCTAGATAAATAAAATAACCGATTTCATCTAAGATCTTATAAGCAGTGACGGTCATTCCGTCGATATTAAGAATTTCATTAATGGTTTTTAGTTGCGATTTGGATGACATAATGCAATTCAAGCTTATTTGTTGCCAGAAATCAAGATCTTACTATTCTATAATAAAATCTGTCATTTATGCTGCACCAAGCTTCCATAACTCAAAATTATCAATTTTGTCAATTAAACTTGATTCTTATCCACTACTTAGCATAGCAAGTTCGGTAGAGCCTAAATATTTAGATCCAGCTATTAATCAGGAGCAAAATTATGACAGATATCATCAGCCGCGAAATTCACCTAATCTCTCACCCCACCGGAATGCCCACCCCAGCTAATTTTAGTCTCGTACAGGCCAAACTAGAGCCGCTCCAAGACGGACAGGTGCTAGTTCGCAATCTCTACATATCAGTAGATCCCTACATGCGCGGGCGAATGAACGGCGGGAAATCCTACGTGCCACCATTTGAGTTGGGTAAACCGATGACTGGCGGTGCAGTCGGCGAGGTAATTGAATCCCGCGTCGAGGAATTCAAGCCAGGTGATGCCGTCACCTCCAACTTTGGCTGGCGAGAATACTTTATGGCTACACCGCAACAACTGCACCCAGTCAGCCGTGAGATCGAACCGTCGATTTACCTTGGTGCCCTCGGCATCACAGGTTTGACGGCTTGGGCGGGATTGAATTTAGTCGAGGTCAAAGCTGGGGATATTATTTTTATTTCGGGAGCTGCTGGCGCGGTGGGAAATATGGCTGGGCAACTGGCGAAACTGCGCGGTTGCGAGGTGATTGGCTCGGCGGGTTCGCCTGAGAAAGTCGAATTTTTGGTGAAAGATTGCGGATTTGATGTCGCCTTCGATTATAAACATGACCCGCTCATTCCGACGATCTCGCTCGCCGAACGATTGCACCTAGCCGCCCTCAACGGGATTGATGTCTATTTCGATAATGTCGGTGGTGAAATGCTCGAAGCTGCACTCTCAACATTGCGGGTACATGGACGGATTATCGCCTGTGGCGGCATCTCTGGTTACAACGCTGAAAAACCCCAGCCTGGGCCGAGCAATTTATTTAATATCACTACTAAACGATTGACGATGAAAGGGCTAATTGTTAGCGATTGGCTGGGTCATCAGGCCGAATTTGAAGGGGAAGTCGGCAGTTATTTTCGGGCTGGCAAGTTGAAAAATAAGCAAACAGTTGTGGTGGGAATCGACAAAGCCGTGAGCGCATTTCTCGGTCTATTCAAAGGAGAAAACATCGGCAAGATGGTCGTGAAATTAGAGTAGAGCGCAGCCAATCGAGTTAGAACTTTAGAACACTCATACATTATTTGGTTCGAGAAAGTATGGATCTCAAACTATCAGGCAAGGTGGCATTGGTTAGTGGTTCAACAGGCGGAATTGGACTGGCGATCGCCACCACATTAGCTCAAGAAGGAGCAACAACGATTGTCAACGGGAGAACACAAGAGCGCGTAAACGCCGCGCTCGACCAAATCAAGCAAAGTGTCCCAAATGTCAATCTTCAGGGCATTGCTGCCGATCTGGGCACACTAGCCGGAGTTGAATCAATGATTCAACAGGTGCCAAAAGTCGATATTTTAGTGAATAATTTGGGAATTTCTAGTTCTCAAGCTTTTGCAGATATCTCTGATGAAACATGGCTGCATATTCTAGACGTGAATGTGATGAGCGGTATTCGGCTCTCTCGCCATTATTTGCCGCCGATGCTGAAGCAAGATTGGGGACGAATTATTTTCATCTCTAGTGAATCTGCCTTAAATATTCCCGCCGACATGATTCACTACGGCGTGACCAAAATGGCACAATTGGCGTTGAGTCGGGGTTTGGCGGAAACAACTGTGAGTAGCAAGGTTACTGTCAATGCAGTGTTGCCAGGGCCAACTCGTTCCGAAGGCATGGAAGAGTTCATTCAGGGAGCATCGAAGGAACAAAATATTTCACCAGCACAAGTTGAGAAAGAGTTTTTTACCAAGATGCGTCCATCTTCGCTGATTCAGCGATTTGCTGCAACGTCTGAAGTTGCTGTATTGGTTGCGTTTGTTGCCAGTCCTTTAGCTTCTGCGATTAACGGTGCTGCTCTACGAGTGGAGGGTGGAGTAGTGAGATCGATTATTTAAAGAATTCACTGCGTTGGCGTAACCTACCGGAGGTAATCGCCGATTCAACAAATCACTTAAAACTTAGGAAAAACAAATGATTGATACCTTAGACAAAACCGATACAGAATTACAAGATGATGTCCTATCCGAACTCAGCTACGAGCCAAGCATAAACGTCATAGATATCGGTGTGTTGGTGAAAGATGGCACAGTGACACTCAATGGTTATGCCACCAGTTATATCGAGAAATGGGCAGCCGTAAATGCAGTTAAACGGATAAATGGAGTCAAGGCAATTATCGACGAGATTGAAGTCAACATCCCCGATGCTTATTACCGCACAGATGAAGACATTGCCGCAGCCGCAGCCGACGGAATTGACTGGTCTACCACAATTCCGCCAGGAACCCTTGATGTAATAGTTATTGACGGCTGGGTATCACTAGCGGGGGAAGTGGAGTGGTGGTACCAACAGAATGCTGCTGTAAATCTCGTGCAACAAATGATGGGTGTCACAGGAGTATCTAATCAGATCTCCATCAAACCCAAAGCGACAAAAATGGCAATTGAAAAAGACATTAACTCGGCACTTAAACGCAGTGCGATCGTGGATGTCGATCGGATTCAAGTGGAGAGTGAGCATAACAAAGTGGTGCTGCGTGGTGATGTTCGCAGCTTTGCCGCACGGGACGAAGCCGAACGCATTGCCTGGTCGGAACCAGGCGTGTATTCGGTGGACAATCATCTCGGCGTTAATTGGTCTTCGATCGTGGAATAACGAGCGATTCAGGATAAGGAGAGTCTAAAGACTCAAATCGTTGGCGGTGCGATGCGCGTTAAATACAAACAACAGGAGAACCATGACACAAACTAAATCAGCATCACCAGTCGCCTATCAGCGCGGATCTACACTCGAATCGACCACACTCTACAAGGGCGGTTTATTTTCCTTCCTAGTTAAGGGGGAGGATTCGGGGGGTCGCGACGCAATGATTGAGTACCAAGCGAAACCTGGTAACGAGCCACCCCCATATCTGAATCAGTGGGAGCATGAGACGTATTACGTGCTTGAGGGGGTGATGGAATTCTACTGCGGAGATAGCGAAGTCATGGTGGTAAATGCGGGGGAAATGGTCTTCCTTCCTCAAGGCAAAGCACACGCTTTTTATATCCGTTCCCCACAAGTCCGAGCCTTAATCTTGGTTCAGGCGGTGGGCGAACACGCGGTTGGACTAGATCGGCATTTGATGGCAATGGGGACACCTGCGACCAGTATGGATCTGCCTACGGATACAGTGGGCACCGATGAGTTTGTCGATCCTGGCGATTCCATCCGTGTGGGGACTGCCAACGGTATTCACTTCCTATCTTCGACAGACAATACCAAGGAATTACCTCATTACCCAGGCTTTAATAGTTGGGGACGTTAACTGACATATATCTCCATCAGAGTTTTGGTGAGGTATGACAAGCTGAAAATGTTTATAAGTTATTAGGAAAAACAAATGATTAATGTCTTAGATAAAACCGATATCGAAATCAAAACTGATGTGCTATCGGAACTCAAATACGATCCTAGTCTCAATGTTACCGAAATCGGTGTATTAGTCACAGATGGCACCGTCACCCTCACTGGTTATACCACCAGCTTTGATGAGAAATTGGCAGCCGTTCATGCTGTAAAACGAGTGGCTGGGGTAGTTGCGATCGCCGACGATATCGAACTACACATCCCTGATGCCAACCACCGCACCGATGGTGAAATTGCCGCCGCTGCTGCCCACAAAATGGCCTGGGCTACCACAATTCCCACGGGAACCGTTCAAATAACGGTGCGGAACGGTTGGATTATCCTAGAGGGCGAGGTGGAGTGGTGGTATCAGAAGAATGCAGCGGAAACCGTCATGCGATCGATCGCGGGCGTTCATGGGGTGTCTAGCTCGATTTCAATTAAACCCACAGATAAAATCCCCGCAGTCGGCATGGATATTGAAGCCGCAATCGATCGCAATGCTATATTAGATGCCAGCAAAATCCGCGTTGAGATTGTTGGGAGCAAGGTCATCCTTCACGGCACCGTGCGGACGCTTGCCCAACGCGAGGAAGCCGAGCGCATTGCCTGGGCTGCTCAAGGCGTATTTTCAGTTGAAGATCATCTTGCCGTTAAGTGGCATCCAAGTGGGGGTTAGCACTAATGAAACTAACCATTCAACGTGCAGATCCAGATCTAGTCCAGACAAGTAACGATTCTCGCCGCGATTATCGGCAGCATTGTCATCAATACTATCTCCAACTTCTTTCCGCCTGATGGTGTCGATATGGCGACTTTATCAGATCGCCTGTTTACTGGAGTTCAAATCCTGCCCGCCAACTACGCTTTCGCGATTTGGGCACCGATTTATCTGGGTCTGGTCGCCTTGGGGATTTATCAAGTCCAACCCGCCCAGCGTCACAATCCTAGCTTACAGCGCAGCGGCTATCTACTGGTATTTGCCTGTATCGCTCAATGTGCCTGGATTTATCTCTTTCTCGCCCGTCTCTTTCCCTTATCGGTCGTCGCGATGTTCGGCATCTTGCTACCGCTGATTGTCCTATATCAACGCCTAGAAATCGGTCAACACCACGTTTCGCCAGCCGAACAATGGTTTATCCAGATCCCGATTAGCATTTACCTCGGCTGGATTACCGTCGCGATCGTTGTCAATGCCTCACTCGCCCTCTACAGCATCAACTGGGATGGTTGGGGGATTGCACCCGCAATCTGGGCAGTCATCATGATGCTCGTTAGTGGTGCAATCACAACTCAAATAATAATTAAACACCACGATACTGCTTACATGTTGGTAACTGTCTGGGCATTAATTGCGATCTGTATTCGCCATTTAGATACACCTTTAATTACGGTAACTGCGACGATAACTGCAATCTTTTTGATTCTATTCAATCTAGAGATTGTACCTAAACCTTTCAGTTATAGATGACTAAATTCGACTTGTAAATAAGGATAAAAACATGAGCAATTTTCTATCTGCTAAGGGGTGCAGAGGTCAACCCTCAGCTACCCTAAAAACTAATAGCTAATTTTCTAGTTTGTTTCTTTTCAATAATAACAACAAACAAAACCCAAATAATATGCAACGTACCATTGAAAAAACCGACACGGAATTACAAAAAGATGTGATGTCCGAACTCAAATACGATCCCAGCGTTAAAGTCTCAGACATCGGCGTATTAGCCAAAAATGGGACAGTGACACTCAATGGCTATGCCACCAGCTACAGCGAGAAATGGGAAGCCGTACACGCCACCAAGCGGGTTGCAGGGGTCAAAGCAATTGCGGATGACATCGAAATCCAGCTCCCAGCTTCATATCACCGCACCGACACCGATATTGCCGCAGCAGCCATCAACCAAATCGAATGGTCTACGACAATTCCCAACGGCACCGTTCAGGCAACAGTCCGTAATGGCTGGATTACCTTGGAAGGGGAAGTGGAATGGTGGTACCAGAAGAACGCCGCAGGCGGTCTAGTCAAGCAAATGGCAGGTGTTAAAGGAGTAACTAATTCAATTTCCATATCGCCCAAAGTGACGAAAAAGGCCGTCGAAACGGACATTAAATCTGCATTCAAACGCAGTGCGATGTTGGATGCCGAACACATCCGCGTGGAAACTTCTGGTAATAACGTCATCCTCCACGGTCAAGTTCGCAACTACAGCGAGTATGACGAAGCCGAACGAGTTGCTTGGTCTGAGCCAGGTGTCTCCTCTGTAGACAATCGCCTCGAAGTAGATTGGATGTTCTAGCTTCCTGGTTAATTGTGTAGGGGTGCCCTTAATGGGTACCCACGAGATGTTTCTGTTTCACTTTTCAGATTTATTTTGGATCGTAAATTGTTGACAAGTAAGTATGCAATTACATTTATTCAAGCTGCAATCGCGTCACCAAAATACAATAATTACCGTTTCAGCTAAATAGAAGAGGAAAATATGTTGAATCTTATCTGGACTGGTATTGTCATACTTTTTGGACTGTGGTTATTAGGCATCTCAATTCATGTTGGTGGTACTTTAATCCACTTTCTATTAGTTTTAGCTCTAATTGGCTTTTTTTACAACTTATTAATCGGGATGCGAATCGGTCGATAATTTTCCTGAATTTCTTAGTAATCTATTTACGCAAAAAATCATGATTATTCCTCAATCTCAAACAACACATCCCGTCGCGTCTCACCAAGATGATTCAGCAGAGCCGACGCGAGTTGCAGTATTACTGACAGGATATGGCGAAGTAGAATCTTACCGCGATCTTAGCAGCTACAACCAAGCCGCAACTAAATATATTGCATCTCAGTTTGTATCGATTCCAAAGTGGCTATATCCGGCGGCTGGTTGGTTCTTGGGACTACTAGATCGGTACGATTTCGGGGTCAAACACCATCATTTTATGTCTCCTGAAAATGAGATATTTGAAAAACAACGAATTGGCATTGAGCAGCAGTTGCAAAAACGCTGGGGAAGTGAGGTAGAAGTATTCAAAGGCTTTTATTTCTGCAAACCTTTTGTGCAAGAAGTTGTAGCCGAGATTATCGAACAAGGATTTCAAAACTTACTAATTTTTCCATTACTAGTAGTTGATTCTGCATTTGCCGGGACAATAGCTGTAGAGCAAGTTAATGAAGTTATCACAGCAAATGTTGAGAAGCCTGCATTCAAAGCAATTCGATATATTCCCGCTTTTGCAACTGAACCTGCTTACATCAATTTGCTAGTGCGCCAGATTAAGGAATCCCTAAATCAGCCCGACCTAAATTGCTACTCTAAATCTCAAATTGGCATCGTCTTAACGGTTCATGGTGGCCCCGAAAAAGCTAATGGGTTGTTAACTGGGGTAATCGATGGACAAGCTGTATTCGATCGCGTGCAAGCCCAATTACAGCATCAATATCCACTAATCTCGATCGGGTGGATAAATCATGATATGCCGTTCATTAAATGGTCACAACCCAATCTCGAACAAGCAGCGAAAAGTCTAATCGGATCTGGTGCCCAAACTATTGTATTTAAACCGCTGGGATGGGTAACAGAAAACTATGAAACTATCCTTGATGTGGAGGATGCGATTCTCAAACTGAGAGGCTACGCCAACGAATCTTTGCAACATCAATATCCCACTGTCACTTACACGCGGCTCGAATGTGTCAATGACGATCCTGAATTTTTCAGCATCGCTGCAGCATGGGCAAATCCGCAGATTGAAGCAATGCTATCTGGATCGAAAATTGAAAATGAGTAGGCTAAACATCATGGAGCCTAACGATTATGTCAGAATTTTTATTCGTGCTCTTGCTCTCAGCTTTACCAGTTATTAGTAACTTTATTGGTGCGACGATCGCGGAAGCATTGCCACTATCAAAACAAACATTAGGACTAGCTTTACATGCTGCTGCTGGAGTACTTTTGGCGATCGCATCTACCGAACTAATTCCGAGAGTTTTGATTGCCAAACCTGCCTGGACAGCGATTCTAGCATTGTTTTTAGGTGGAGCTTTCTTTGTCTGGGTGAATCAACTGCTCAACTTAGATAAAAATCGACTGCGCGGGGTTGGGGGGAATACAGTTAGTTGGGTCATCTTTCTGAGTATGTCGATCGATCTATTCGGTGATGGCTTATTAATTGGCACTAGTTTGACGATCTCGCCGCATCTGGGGGTGATGCTAGCATCGGCGAGAGTTGTGGCACATATTCCCGAAGGTTTTGTGACTAATGCTGAGTTTAAGAGCCAGAATATGCCGCGCACCCAGAGATTTTGGTTACTGGCTGCATTTCTGATTCCGGTGTGGCTGGGGGCGACGCTGGGCTATTGGGGATTGCGCGGACAAGGCGATTTGCTCAAGCTAATTGTACTCGCATTTACTACGGGCACTTTAATGGTCGCGATCGTCGAAGAAATTCTCCCTGAAGCACATCAAACTCAAGATACAAACTTGTCTAGCTTGACATTTATCGGGAGCTTTGCGCTGTCAATGTTGTTCTCATCTTATCTGGAATAACCATTGGTATAATCTCTACTGAGGAGCCGAGGCTCGATCGATGTTACTGTGCTGTCCCATGCATCAAACATAGCATTCAAGTTATGCTAATAAAAGTAAGCCTAGACCTTTTGAAGTAGTAACCGCTGAAGATCGAATGCTCTCATACCAAAAACTACCTCAATGGCTCAAATTTAGCTTGACGTTCCCGTTAGTTTTTCTGAACGGGTGGCTAATTTTGCTACTTTATCATTCCTTACAACCGATTTCGAGCATCGTCATTGCTGCTTGTTTGGTGACGTTTTTACTAGATTATCCGATCGCCTTCCTAGAACGACGCGGATTGCAAAGAACTTTAGCAATTGGGTTAGTTCTAGTTATTGCAATTCTTCTAGTAGGGGCGATCGGGTTTGGACTATTACCGATCGTCTTTCGACAGTTGGAGGAATTTGTCAACCGCCTACCAGCTTGGCTAGCAGCCGCACAGCAACAAGTTACCGACCTCAGTACGCTCCCCATCTTTCAAGATATTCCGATCGAAGTTACTAATCTAACAGCAGGATTGACCGATCGAGTCACACAAACTCTACAATTAGCATCACGCAAAGCGATTTTCTTGGCATTGGATACTATCAACAGTGCCTTAAATTTGCTCTTAATTCTGGTGCTAACCATCTTATTAGTGTTTAGTGGCGAATCATTATGGAAAGGATTGTGGAGCTGGTTTCCAGCACCCTGGAACGAGCGCCTGCAAGACTCGCTCAGACAAAGTTTTCAGAGTTATTTTGCAGGTCAAGCGATCGTCTCGACAATTCAAGGCGTTTCACTAATGACTGTGTTTCTACTGCTGCAAATTCCGTTTGGGTTGCTATTTGGATTGACGATCGGATTTGCCAGTTTGATTCCCTTTGGTGGCACCCTCTCGATTATTGTAATTAGCTCACTACTTGCGCTCCAAAATATTTGGTTGGGACTCAAAGTTTTGGCGGTAGCAATTATCGTCGGTCAAATCATTGAAAATGCGATCGCCCCTCGATTGATGAGCGGTATGACTGGACTAAATCCCGCTGTTGTCTTCATCTCCGTGCTGACGGGATCTCAAGTGGGAGGACTGCTCGGACTACTTTTAGCTGTGCCGACTGCGGGGTTTATCAAGCGGATTGCCGACCGAATAAAATCTAGTGAGTAGGGCGGCATAAATATCAATAATGACTGGGATCGGGATCGATTTCCTAATATGTTAGGATATTATTATCCTACTAGCGAGTAAGATTTAATTATGAGTGCCAAAGTAAGCATCACACTAGATGAAGAAGTTCTAGAGTTCGTCGATCGATCGAGCAAAAATCGCAGCCAGTTCATCAACGAAATATTGGCTCAGGCCAAGAAGAACCAATTATTGAAAGAGTTGGCGAATGCTTATACAGAACTAGCAAACAATCCTGAGTATCAAGCTGAGACTAAGTTATGGGATGTGACAGTGGGGGATGGCATCGATGCCTAATGGGGATCTCCGGTACCGCAGAGGAGAAATCTGGTGGGTGAACTTAGATCCGACAGTAGGCAGTGAAACGGCAAAAAAACGACCGTGTGTAATTCTTCAGAATGACGTGGGCAATGCTCGCTCTGACACAACGATGGTTGCTCCTCTATTGAAAGGCTCAAAAACCTATCCATTTGTAGTGAGTGTTGAGGTGACAGCAGAGAATGGGCTAGATGAAACTAGAGGAATTCATCTCGAACAAATGAGGGTTGTGGACAATCGGAGGATCGATTGTAAACTAGGAACATTAGAAGACAAGTACTGGAGTGAGATCGAGAAAGCTGTTTGCATCGTTCTGGGGTTTAATGCCGTTTTTGAACTCTAGGTTTCTGGCGGTGATGAAGATACCACCTTAACATCACTACTGAGCAAGTTAAAATGTAGGAGCAGCGTGGAAATAAGGTCAAGTCTATGACAATCCGACAACCCCGATATAGCAAGGAAGAATTTGCTCAACGCGGCGATGCACTTTATGAGTCACAGATTCGATCGCAAGTTGAAGAAGGGAATCACGGTAAGATTGTCGCGATCGATATTGAAACCGGAGCCTTTGAAGTCGATGCGAGTGAAATTGCTGCTTGCGATCGTTTGGAAGTCAGTCACCCTGATGCTCAAATCTGGATGGTTCGGATTGGTTCCCGCCATGTTCGTCGATTCGGCGGACGCACGAAGAGATCGACATGATAACGGGGATTGTTAATGAGGAGTTTGAGCCGATTATTTCAATTTCACTTTGTGATTCTGAGGGTAATGTTTATACCCAAGATGCGTTCACGTAGTGTTTCCAAGGGAAAATCGTAGATACTGGTTTTAATGGCTGGCTATCGCTGCCCCCAGATTTAGTTTCTCAACTGAATCTGAAATGGAAGAGAAGAGGTAGAGCTATTCTTGGTGATGGCAGTGAATGTGTTTTTAATGTCTATGAAGCAGTTTTAGATTGGGATGGAAATCTGTTCACAATCCCAATCGATGAGGCTGATTCAGAACCACTTGTGGGCATGTCATTGATGGAAGGCTATCAGCTCATGGTGCAAGTATTTGAGGGCGGTCGTGTTGAACTCAGTAAGATAGCTATTGTCTAAAGAACTTGTCTCATCAACGGAAGAAACACCCGCACCTTATTAGTATCTAAAATCAGGAAGCCTTGCTAAAAACTTGAATTCGATCGATCGATTCCCCTTCTTGTTTTTGGACATGATACAGATCCCATCGCAACTGCAAATTCAACCAGAAGTCATTAGACACACCAAAAAACTTCGCTAGTCGCAGTGCGGTACTAGGGGTCACACCACGTTTGCCATTGATAATTTCGTTAATCCGTTGGTATGGGACATGGAGACTGTCCGCTAAGTGTTTTTGGGTTAAGCCCAAAGGTTCCAAAAATTCGGTAAGTAGCATTTCGCCTGGATGAGTCGGCGGACGATTTGTGGGAATACGAACCATAATGACGTTCTCCAAATTAGTGATAATCAACTATTTCTACTACTTGTGCATCGGACTCCGACCATTCAAAGCAGATCCGATACTGGTCATTGATGCGAATACTATATTGACCTTCCCTGTCGTCAGAGAGCTTTTCTAGGTGATTACCTGGCGGCACAGCCAATTCATCAATGGTAGTAACAGAGTCTATTTGGTCTAGCTTCCGAACAGCAACACGCCAGATCGATTCTGGACAAATTTTGCGTGCTGCCTTAGAGTTGACCCCATCAAAAATATCTGCGGTGCCTTGGTTTTTGAAGGAATCAATCATATCAACATGATAACACGGTATTCATGCTAGGTATGATTTTTTTGTCGTCGGTGTAATGTGCCGACGATCGACTTACGACCGCACCAAAGTAGTCAGCGGCTATCACTGCGATTGGGAAGATGATATCAGAGTGGACGACTCTATGTATTCACGCGCCGCACTCCAGCAGTTCGTTTCGTCGGCTCAGCCAGACTTGCTCGACGATTTCGAGCGATGGTTGCATCCGAAAGACTTTGACGAGCTTTTCGAGGTCGAGCCTTCCAAGCTCTTGGCGCAGGCACTCGGCTTAGAGCATTATGACTGGCTTGCCTACGATTACATTGTCCGCGATCTCCACGAGTCACCCGAAGACCATGCTGACGTGACGGAGGTTTTATGACTACATCCAAAACGCCTAACAATCACACGGCACTAGAATGCCTTAAAATGCTCGGATGAGTTGCAAAGTTTATATCTGGTGGGTATGAACGTTATGTGTCAGTATTGTTCCTCTGGTCAATCAGGGAAGTGGCCGATCTCCAAGATATGTTCGCAATTACTAATCTCGACTTTTAGATCGAAACCACCGTACAAATAACTTTTCTCCTTCAATCCAAATAAATATCAGTAAACTACAACCAAAACAGACTCCCAATTCAAATAAGCTCAAAGGATGGGTGCCAAAAAACGATTACCTCCGGTAGGCTGTGCCAAAGGCAGGCTTACGCCAACGCCAACGCAATGGAGCGATATAAACCACCACCAACTGTAATAGAATCGTGCCCAAAATCGCCCGCAACAACAGTGGATTGCTAAAGGGATTAATTCCGATAACGAGTTTATTCACAGAGCGTACAGCTAAAGCATGACCCATTTAGGCGATACAGAGGGTGGTAAAGACAATCGTTTTCCAGGTATCGGGATCGCCAGGATAACCGACTGAGTGGGTTCGTTGGCGATAGTCTCTCCTTGGAGAATCGCCGCTTCAAGTTAAAATAGAAGGATAGAGTCGTAGTGAGGTCAAACCCATGGCAGTATCTCCAGAGGAGAGGTTTCACCAACGACAGCCCCGATATAGCAAGGAAGAGTTTGCCCAGCGTGGCGATGCACTCTATGAGTCACAAATTCGATTACCTCCGGTAGGCTTCGCCAACGCAAATCGATGAACAGAGCGATCGTGGTAGAATTGTCGCGATTACCTCCGGTAGGCTTCGCCAACGACATCGAAACTGGAGATTTTGAACTAGCCGACGATCCAACGATCGCAACTCGACAACTCTATGAGCGGTTGCCAGATGCCCAACCTTGGGTCATTCGGATTGGCTATCGTGCCGTGCGTCGATTTGGCGCACGCAGCTTGAAAGACGCTCTATGATGCAAGGATACGTCAATGAAAATTATGAGGCGATAATTTCTGTTGCCGTGAAAAATAGTAGCAGTTTTAAAGCTATTGATGCTGTAATCGATACAGGGTTTACAGGCTTCTTGAGCCTGTAAACCGCTATTATTATGGAACTCGAACTACAATGGAGTTATCGAGACCGTGCGACGTTAGGCGATGGCAGCGAAACAGTATTTGATGTCTACAATGCAGAAATCTTGTGGAACGGACAGTTGCGAGAAATCGAAGTCGATGCAGCAGAGACAGAACCGTTATTAGGCATGGGTTTACTTAAAGGATATCGATTGCAAGTAGATACAATTGAGGGTGGCTTAGTGACAATCCAAACTTTATTGAACCTCAGTTAAAATCTATTCAGATCTCAATTTTCAGAACGAAACCACCGCACAAATAACTTTTCTCCTTCAATCCAGATAAATATCAATAAACTGCAACCAAAACAGACCCCCCAGTTCAAATAAGATCAAAGGATGGTTCCCAAAAAACGATCGTTATTGGACATCAGGCAGTCTATCATTTTGGGGCGCGGAGTCTGAAAAATCCGTATGATACATGGCGTGGTAAATAAGAGTTGCGAGGCAATTTTGCCGAAATGTCTGAAACCTATCTGGTGAAACGTATTCAACCGAACTCGCTCCTAAACTTAATAGCGTGGTTGGCAATCTACAAAACTCAGAGCCTCTCGATCGAGAAAACCTGAGATCGCCATTTCTAAAACTGCTTCGACTGGATAATCGATTTCCTTGGCTCGGCGTTCAAACGCCTCTCTAACGTGAGTCGGGAATGCGGCTAACATCATCCGTGCGGCGACTGGATTCAAATGCTCGATGCTCTCTGGTTCGGAACTAGCCGATTTAACACTAGTGTTCGTCATGATTCATCCCTCATTGGTATCCGAATATTAAATGGGGGCTTACTCCAAACAAGAATAATTCCCTCTAAATCTGATGATAACGTTCGCCACTGCCGATAGTCGATTTCACAAATAGCAATCGCCACGTCGCGATGGTTATAATCTGCTAGCCAAGACCAAGTAATGGCTTTGTGTCCGCCTCGAAAGCGTTCTTTGACATCCTGTGCTTTGCCAACATACAGTAATCCTGCCGTTCGATGGCGAATTGCGTAAATACCTGGTTTTGAAGTTAATCCTGCAAAGCTTAGTGGTGCAGAAAAGTCCTGAAAGGCTTGTGGTGTCTAGAGAACAATAATTAATAGAAAAGGGGCTTGCGGCGTGGTTCGATTGTTTAAGCGAAAAACAAATCCACGTAAAATAATGGCTACACCCCAACTCTATCGTCAACTATTTGAACAACTTGGTCAATGGATTATCCCCAAAGATTTGCGTCACCTGAAGAACTGTGCAGAAATAGTGGCAGCGATTTTAGAATCAGAAAGTGCTTGTGCTGCCCACTGGCTTCCGTACCTGAGCCACCGGAACTGTCAAGCACGGAGCCAGATGGAGCGAATCAGCTACTTCATGAACAATCCAGCAATTAGCGATGAAGTATTGTATGTGCCAGTAATTAAACAATTTCTCAAAGAATGGACAGGGAAAGAACTAATCCTGGTGATGGATACCAGTATGTTGTGGGATACCTATTGCCTGATTGAAGTATGTGTGGCATGGGGTGGTCGTTCGATTACATTAGCTCAAACGGTGATTAAACATGGTAGTTCGACAGTTGGGTTTGACCAATATCTACCAGTGCTAGAAGCAGCCGCATCTCGACTACCAATAGATTCACAGCCAACTTTATTAGCTGATAGCGGCTTTGAACATGGAGAGCTGATGCGGTGGCTTACCACACAGGAATGGAACTGGGGCATTAGAGTCAAATCGAATCTCCAGATCACCTTTGCTAACGGCAAAACACAATCTTTGAAAGAACTGTTTCCACCCAAAGATCGAGTGTACTTATTTCCCAGCGTTAAAGTACTCGGTGATCTAGAGTGCAATTTAGGCACAGCTAACTGTCGGGGAGTGAAAGAACCGTGGGCGGTGCTGACAAATACACCATTATCGTTACAAACATTTCAGCTTTATGGCAAAAGATTTGGCGGGATTGAACCTCGATTCAAAGATTACAAATCTGGTACTTTTGATATTTTACGGTCAAAAATCAGAGATGCTCAAGCTTTGAGTAATTTATTAATAATGATAGAACTAGCTGAAATATTAGCAATTAGATTAGGATTGACAATGATAGAGACACGGAAAAGAAGTAAGGTAGATTGGCATGGAGAAAGAGGCTTAAGCCTTTTGCAAATTGGAATCAGAACAGTGAAGAGTTTATGTCATCAAGCTCTACCACTCCCGTTTCTTACTCCAATACCTTGGTGCAATATATTTCCAGCATGTGCTTCTCTTAAAAAAAGAGCTAAGTTAGAAAAGCGGAGTGAATTCGCCAAGGTTATGTCATTTGCTTATTAGAAAAAATAGTTTTCTGCACCACTAAGCCTGCAAAGTCTCGGCTAATTGGAACGCAGTCAGAAAAGGGTAGTTGCACCAAGAAGTTCAAAATTTCACGAGCTTGGCTCTCAATCTCTGTCATTGAGTAAAATCTAGTAAGTAGGACGGCATAAATAATCAGGAAGCTTTTCTAGATGATTACCTGGTGGAACAGCTAATTTATCAATGGTAGTAACAAGTCCAATCGATTGGCAAGTATTTCGAGCTAAAATAAGATAGTTTAGTGGCAATAAGGTCAAATCAATGACAGTACGACAGCCCCGATATAGCAAGGAAGAGTTTGCCCAACGGGGTGATACACTTTATGAGTCACAGATTCGATCGCAAGTCGAAGAAGGTAATCACGGTAAGATTGTCGCGATCGACATCGAAACCGGAGCCTTTGAAGTAGCCGATGATATACTACCAGCTACCAATCGCCTATTTGAGCGTTTCCCAGATGCTCAACCCTGGATCGTCCGGATCGGACATCGAGCAGTAGATCGCTTTGGTTCGCGCAGTCTCAAAAAAACAGTATGATTCACGGCGTTGTAAGTAAAAACCGTGAGGCAACAATTTCGCTGGTTATTGTTAATGAAACTCGTCAGACAAAACTGATTACTGCTGTCATAGACACTGGGTATACTGGCTTTCTAAGCCTACCAAGTGAAATTATTACCGAGTTGAATTTGTCTTGGACAGGGATCGATCGAGGCACACTTGGCGATGGTAGTGAAGTAACCTTCGAGGTCTATGCCGCTAAGGTCATCTGGGATGGAGAATATCGCGACAGCCCCATTAATGAAGCCGAAACCGATCCTCTAATTGGAATGAGTCTGCTTTACAGTTACGATTTGCATATTCAAGCGGTGGAAGGTGGTAGCGTCACAATTAAGCGACTAGAGTAATATTTTCGCATCATTTAAAATGGGCTATACGACACAATCATCAAAGTCAGTCGAGGTTCACATTACAACATCAACAGGCACTCTCTATGGCACACAGATTATTTCAACGTCTAATGTGCCAGAGCCAGTGGTGCTGATCGTTGCGGGTTCAGGTCCGACCGATCGCGATGGAAACAATCCTCTAGCTGGGCAGAATAACAGCCTCAAACTACTAGCTGAAGGGTTAGCCGATCGCGGCATTGCCTCGATACGATACGACAAGCGCGGTATTGGGGAAAGTTTAGCCGCAGGACTTCAAGAAGTTGATTTGCGTTTCGATACCTATGTTGAAGATGCGGCACTTTGGATTCAGCAATTGCAGGCAGATTCTCGCTTCTCAAACGTCACCGCGATTGGTCATAGTGAAGGCTCTCTGATTGGAATGCTGGCGACCCAAAAAACTGGAGCAGATGCTTTTGTATCAATAGCTGGAACTGCCCGAACTGCATCACAAGTTTTACGAGAGCAACTGCAACCTAGATTGCCAGACGCGTTATGGCAACAGAGCGATCGGATTCTTGCTGCTCTAGAGCAAGGCAACACAGTGGCCTCTGTTCCACCAGAATTAAACACGCTCTACAGATCGAGCGTCCAACCCTACCTCATTTCCTGGTTTCGCTATACCCCTGCTCAAGAGATTAAGCATCTCACTGTACCTGTTCTAATTGTTCAAGGAACAACTGATATCCAAGTGCCTGTTAGTGAGGCGCAAGCCCTGAAGATGGCTAAACCGGATGCGGAGATTAGAATCATTGAGGGGATGAATCATGTCTTAAAAGCGGTTCCATTAGACCCTGAACAGCAAAATGCTTCCTATTCTGAGCCAATGCTGCCAGTTGTGCCTGAGCTAGTTGAGGGTATAAGTCAATTTATTCACAGCCGTGGAATGCGCCGTAAGTCTAACCAGTCGCTGCACCGGAATGTGCCAAGTTGATTGGTCGATCAGAAAATTTCGAGCGGAATGTTCTCTACCATTTTCCGTTTATTGGCGATAAGTTAATCATCGGGAAGTTTTGTGCCTTGGCAAGAGGCATAAATTTCATTATGAATGGGGCAAATCACAAGACGATCCAAGCATTGCTTGAAGTTGGTTGGTGGAATTGGGACATCGAGAAAATCACGCGCAATCTGTAGCAGATTGTAGCGGCAGATATTGAAGCTCTGATAAATTGCAAGTAGCATCGATCAATACTGTCAACTTTTAGCAATAAACCACCGCACAATCAAGCTAAAATATAGGAGCAGCATGGAAATAAGGTCAAACCCATGACAATTCGACAGCCCCGATATAGCAAGGAAGAATTTGCCCAGCGCGGTGATGCACTTTACGATTCACAGATTCGATCTCAAGTTGAAGAAGGTAATCACGGTAAGATTGTCGCGATCGACATTGAAACCGGAGCCTTTGAAGTAGCAGATGACTTGTTGATGGCATCGAAACATCTATTGGTAAGAGTGCCCGATGCTCAGACTTGGTTCGTTCGTATTGGCTATCTAGCCGTCGATCACTTTGGAGCACGGAGTTTGAGAACAAAGCCATGATGCAAGGTCGTGTGAATCAAAGGTGTGAGGCGGCGTTGGCGATCGCGGTCAAAAACAATGAGATAACTCAGATGGTAGACACTGTAATTGATACAGGTTTTTCGGGATTTCTCACCTTGCCATCTGACATGATTTCAACGCTGGGGTTTAGGTGGGAAGGTCGGGATACTGCCACATTAGGTGATGGGACTTTTTGCACGTTTGAAGTTTATATTGGGCTTGTGATTTGGGACGGGCAATACCGTGAGATTTACATCAATGAATCAGAAACAGTTCCATTGATTGGAATGCAGCTACTTCGAGGGTATGATTTGCACATTCAAGCGGTGGAAGGTGGTAGCGTTACAATTAAGCTACTAGAATGATGTATCTGCAACATTTAAAATCGTTTCTCATTAGTATCCAAAATCAGGACGCTGTGCTAAAGACTTGGATTTTTTCGATCGATTCCCCTTCTTGTTTTTGGACATGATACAGATCCCATCGCAACTGCAAATTCAGCCAGAAGTCATTTGACACACCAAAAAACTTTGCTAGTCGCAGGGCGGTACTAGGGGTTACACCACGTTTGCCGTTAATAATTTCGTTAATCCGTTGGTATGGGACATGGATACTTTCAGCCAAATGTTTTTGGGTTAAGCCCAAAGGTTCTAAAAATTCGGTAAGTAACATTTCGCCAGGATGAGTCGGCGGACGATTTGTGGGAATACGAACCATGATGACGTTCTCCAAATTAGTGATAATCGACTATTTCTACTGCTTGTGCATCGGACTCCGACCATTCAAAGCAAATCCGATACTGGTCATTGATGCGAATACTATGTTGACCTTCTCTGTCTCCAGAAAGCTTCTCTAGGTGATTACCTGGTGGAACAGCTAGTTCGTCAATGGTAGTAACAGAGTCGATTTGGTCTAGCTTCCGAACGGCAACACGCCAGATCGACTCTGGACAAATTTTGCGTGCTGCCTTAGAGTCGATCCCGTCAAAAATATCTGCTGTGCCTTGGTTTTTGAAGGAATCAATCATAACAACATGATAGCACGGTATTCATGCTAGGTGAGATTATGTTGCTGTTGGCGGAGTCTTTCCTTTGGAAAATCGCATATATACCTAGCTTGGAGGTTAATCCTGCAAAGTCTTGGCGAATATTTGAAGTTTTCCGAGTGTGAAAGCTTCAAATATTTTGGGCACTATAACTAATAGGGGGTTTTGTACAAACCCTCTTTTCGAGAGATTAGTGAAAAACAAAGTGCGATCTTATAAGTAAATGAGGATATTTAAGTGATAGATAGTACTAAAATAGATTCTTATATTGCTGGCGACGTATATGAAATATGGCAATCGTCAATAAATCGGGCAACGGATGAAATTTTAGTTGTCACTCCATATTTTAATAATGTATTGAAGGAGTTAATAGAGTCAAAACTAAAATCCTCTAATTTTGAACGTAAAAACATAAAAATATTGACTAGATTTTCATCTGAGCTTGCATGGGGGGAGAAGGCGCAGTTATCAATAGGTATAGAGTTAATTGAGATGGGAGTCGAATTGAGGCAACTCAATAATATTCACGCAAAGCTACTAATTGTAGATAAAACTGAGTTAGTTCTTGGTTCTCAAAACTTTACGAATAATGGACGACAGGCAAGAGAGGCATCTGTATCAGCTTGGTATATGTTAGAAAATAGAAATTATGATAATTTTCTGGCATCTATCGATCTTTGGTGGGAAGAGGCAACGCCTGTCAAAGCAGAGTTATTAAGAGAACTTTTAGAAGAGCTGGAAGATCTCGAAAATTCACCTGATTTCTTAAAAAAACACAGAAATAATGTAAGTAAAATATTTGATAATTTTTACAAGAATTCTAATAAAAGCAATCAAATAAAGATTATCGATAATGAAACATCAATAAATGAAGAAATAGAAGGTAAATTAGTAGAATCTGGCTCCAAGTTTCGTAAAATTATTGAAATCACATCAGATTGTAAATTAGAAAAAGATTTAAATCGCTTGACGTTTTATCCGGTATTTATAAGACCAATAAATAGACTTTTTTATGCAAGAATTGCAAAAACAAGAATAAATTTTGTAGTAGATCGAATTAATAGAGAAATTCCACTTGTGATTAATGGGATATCATATCTCCCACAGGTCAGTTTCTCAAAAGGCGATTTTAATATAAATATTGACCTCATAAAAGAACATGGTGCTAGAGATAACTTGAACTTTAAATTTAGGTTTAATGGCGAATTTTTGGTATCTGAAAATTTGCATAATGAAAATAGTTTAAGAGAGAATTTAGAAAATATTATTTTTCAATCTTTTAATTGCGAAAAACCTTTTTTTAAAAAATGCAAAGCTTCGGGAAGTTTTTTCCCGAATCATCATTCATTTTATCAGCATTTAACAATCACCATTAAAACGACAATTAATGATTCTAAATTATTGATATGTGATTACTAAGGGTGATAAAAACGATTGTTTTCAAGGTATCGGGATCGCCAGGATAACCGACTGTGTGGGTGCGATTCTCCTATGGGAGAGGCTGTGCTGTGCTTCTGGCAGGCTACGCCAACGCCAACGAAAGCCCATTTCATCAACCCGATCGTTATGATCGCAAAAACTAATCCAATTATAGACGGGAGTGCCGTAGGTCTGAAACTAATTGAGTTCTAGATTTACTAATGTATGCAGCATGGCTGTTGTCGTAAATGGTTTAGTCAAGAATGCTCCGATCGCATACCGTTCGACGATCGATTCATTCGCCGACGTACCACTCATCGCGATAACTTTGACGGCGGGATTAATCCGCTGCAAAGCCCGAATGATATAAGGTGTATGAAGATTTGGCATCATCATATCCAACAATACCACGGCAATGTTTTCCCAATCTCGATCGTATATGGCGATCGCTTCGACACCATCGCTAGCTAACATCACTCGGTAGTTGTAAGTTTCTAATGAATCTTTAATAATCTCGCGGATCGAAAATTCATCATCTACAACTAAAGCTAATTGCCCCTTCCCGTCAAATAATTCAGGTTGCTCTACTTGCTGTTTTTCCTCACTATCAGTTACCGCAGGTAGATAGATGGTGAAACAAGTACCGTGCCCGACTTCACTATCGACATGAAGATCGCCATCGTGAGCTTTGATAATGCTCAGGACTGTCGATAATCCTAGACCCGTTCCCATTTCTTTGGTAGTAAAGAACGCATCAAAAATTAGATCGATCGCCTGAAGATCGATGCCAATGCCAGTATCAGCGATCGAGATCGCGACATAAGATCCAGTGCGAACATTGGCGTGCATTTTAGCATTGGTGTCATCAATTACTAGATTTGTAGCAGTTGCCGTAATCGACCCACCATCCGGCAGGGCATCCCGCGCATTCACAAACAAATTCATGAAGACTTGATGAATTTGCGTTGCATCGACACACACCATCCAGAGATCTTCAGCGGGCAGATCCAAACTAATTTTGATCGATTTGGGGAAGGTTTGACGGGCAATATCGATCGTTTCGGCGAGAATGTGCTGTAGTTTTAATACCGTGCGTTGACCGTCTACTCCCCGCGCAAATGTGAGAATTTGCTTGACTAAACTACTCCCGCGTAGCGAACTTTCGACCAACATTGTTAGCAGTCTCCGACTGCGGTTGTCTAATGTCGGGAGGGTAACTTCTAAAAGCTGGGCAGCACCGACAATCGGTGTCAGCACATTATTCAGATCGTGAGCGATGCCGCTGGCGAGAGTGCCCAAACTTTCCAAGCGTTGGGCGCGGAGAAACTGCTGCTCTAATCGCTTTTGCTCGGTAATATCGGTAAGAGTGCCTAGATAGCCAGTAATATTTCCAGCTTCATCCTCGATCGAGATCGCGCTGCCGTAGACCCAGTTTACTTGCCCCTGGGGGGTCATCATCCGATACTCTAACCCAAATCGGTGGTTCGCGACGACAGTACTCTCCCACGCGGCAGATACGCGCGCGAGATCGTCGGGATGGATGGAGTTTGCCCAACCTCGACCCAAAACTTCCGATTGTGACGCGCCCATTAATTCCAGACCTTGCTGATTGATAAACAGACAGTCTCCAGCAATGCCGGTTTGAAAAATGCCGACAGGGGCACTGGCGACTAGAGTGCGATAGCGGGCTTCGCTTTGCTGCAAAGCAGCTTCAGATTGACGGAGGATAATATTGACGATTGATTTGCGTAATTCAACAGCGGCGGCGATGTCTACTGCTTGCCAAGGGAGCGAATGCAGCCGGACGCTTTCTTGCCACAATTGGAAAGATTTGCGCGGAATCAATCGCACATTGCCATCGGCTGCAACTTCTTCTTGGTAAGCGTGTTCTGGATTCCCACCCCAATTCACCGTTTGAATTACTTCAGGACGGAAACACAACACATAGCTGTCTGGCGACAAGGAAATTGCCAATAACCCACTAGCAAGATCTGGACATCCGTCTCCACCAAATAAATCGGCAGCTAGGAGCGGGAGTGAGTCGGTGGTAAATACATCATCGCGAACATTTTTGGTCAACCATTGCACCAAGCTATCGAGTGCTGCTGGCGGGGGAGTTTGCCCGATGGTTGTCCATCGACCGCCAACACAAATTGCAGCACCCCCAGCATCGAACAGATCCAAGAGATTGGGCGATTCACCCATTAAAGCATCAACAAAACTCGCCGTTGACTCAGGCGATCCCGTGGCGGATTGCGACATCCGCTCGATTCCCATCGAGCGGATATGAGCTAATTTCGATCGATAGCTATACTCAGGCATATCTTCAATCATCGAGATCCGGTCGAAAATTATCTGTCCGAGCAGTTCGCAAGCGTTCCGCAACTCATAAGATACGACTTTGGCTGTCTGATGATGACAGGTAATAATTCCCCACAAGCGTCCATCTTTGACGAGGGAAATCGTCAAGGATGCACTGACACCCATATTTTGGAGGTACTCAGTGTGACAGGGATCGGGACTGCGAAGCATGGAGCGGCTTAGATCCGTAAGCTGCTCCGTCAGCGGATTGAGTGCGGGAATCAGTTGCACGGACTCAGCCCGAATGTCGGAGATCGCCCGAATCCGGTTGGAGAGAAACATCTCCCGCGCTGGTTGGGGAATATCCGATTCGGGGAAATGCAAGCCCAAATAGGAATCCATTGCTACTACTTTATCCTCAGCGATGACTGCACCATGTCCATCCGCGTCGAACTTGTAGAGCAGCACTCGGTCGAATCCAGTTAACTTCCGCACTTCTGCGACCATAATTCGACCGAAAGCAGGTAAATCGGCAAAGCCTCTCCCTTGCAGAATCGAAGCTTTAGCTAAATGATAAAAACTTTGAAAGGGAATATGCTCGTCTTTGTGGGTTGGTTCCAATTCTAGAATTAGATAGCCATCGAGACTCCGATGAAAAACAGCATCAAAGATCCGGTAATTATCCCTAGATTTTAGTACCCATACTTTCGTGTAATTGCTGCCGTCGAAACTCCGATCTGCCAATCTTGCTCGAAATTGCTCGACCTGGAAAACATCTAGAAACTTCTCTAGTGGCTGTCCGACGATCAGACTTGGGGCAACTTCAAATATGCCGATCGTATTATTGCTAACTTGTAAGACCGTTAAACTTGGCTCTTGTAAAACTAGCAATACGCCATGAGATTGAATCTCAGTCAAGATATGAACTGACGGAAATTTTAAGCTGGCGGAATTAAAACTTTGAAGCTTTGTATTAGTATCTACCATAATTAATTATACCACTTTAGACCTAGCAGGTTGATGGGATTTTATCTGAAAAGAAACTTAAAAATTTTGGTCGATTCTCCACAGGAGTAACTGAGACGACACAAATGTCATCTAATGGGTGAAAGAAACTCTGGCTGGCACTGTTGGGTTTTGTCTTGCTCTGCTTGGTGCGCCTCCATGGACGGGAAACCCGTCCGGAGCGCATCCGCTACCCAACCTACAGATCTCAAGAACCAGTAGTTAATCTTTAGTTTTAATATTTCGATCTAAACTAGATAAAAAGATCGATTCTTCAACCCGATCGTTTACCAATAATGACAGTATTTCATCCTTCTTGTGAGCTGTCTGATGCTACCAATTATTAACTAATTCTCTAAGTTTAGATTGTGCTTCGTCTAAACTCCATTTCCGTGCCTCGTCTACCAATTCATCGGAAAACTCCAGCAGTTGTGTCCAGCTACTTATCAACTTTCTTCGCTAAGTTGCAAAGGGCGATAAGATCCCAGTCCCTAGTATTGCAATCTTGGTATAACCAGGGTATAACTAAATTATAGTGATTCTAGCTAATCTAAATATGAAAACTGCTATTTCTTTGCCAGACTCAGTTTTTGCCGAAGCTGAAGCCCTCGCGCAACAGTTAGGACTTTCCCGCAGCGAACTTTACTCGACAGCATTACAAGCTTATCTATCAAAATACAATCGCCAACAGATATCGAGCAAATTAAACAATATCTACAGTGAAGAATCTTCCGATCTAGATCCAACGATCGCCACTATGCAATTTATGTCTCTACCGCGTGAGGAATGGTAATGTATCGAGGCGAAATTTGGTGGGCAAATCTACCAGAACCAGTTGGATCTGAGCCTGGATACAATCGCCCTGTTTTGGTTATTCAAGATGACACATTTACTCAAAGCAACATCAATACCGTCATTGTGGTAGTTATCACATCCAATCTTAATTTGGCAGCAGCCCCAGGCAATGTGTTGTTGCCAAGATCTGCATCGGGATTACCGAAAGATTCTGTTGCGAATGTATCTCAGATTCTCACGTTAGACAAAAAATTCTTAGTAGAGAGAATTGGTTCACTGCCAGATGAATTGCAATTGGAGGTAGATGATGGCATCAGAACTATTCTGTATTTGTAGTTTTTTTATCGTTGGCGTAGCCTACCGGAGGTAATCGCTAGTTACAGTAAGGAGCTTCTTGGGCGGATTTTTCATAATGTTACAATATGTTAAAAAATTCAGCAGATCCACCTTAAATAGGATGATAGGTGGAAATTTTATGCTTTGCGTACGGAATATGCTGAATTTTTCAGTCTATCTACCCGAATTTAGGTGGATAGGCGGAAAGTTTCCGCCTAATAATAGTTAGACTACCTCTATGTCTTCAGATTGGCTTTACATTTCACGTAGTTCTCATGCTCCCTATGAGCAAGATTTTCCAGCAATTCAAATTGAACTAGGTGAGTGGGATAATTTATGCCAAAATGACTCATGACTTGATTTTTTTGATTGCTATAAAGGCTATACGTATTCGGAGAATAGGCTAGCGAAGTGGAGCGGTCACGCTTTATCTGGTTCTCCAAGTCAGTTTCTTTGGTGGTGGAATGGGATGGTTGTCTACGACTATGTTTATATGGATCTTGAGACAGCTCAAAAATTGCTTGCAGTTTCTGCATACTTTAAAGCTCATATTTATGACTCTGAAGGTAATATATTTTGCCTTGATAACAGCATAATGAGCTAAGAGAGACTTTTTGTAAAAATAAGTAAAGTTGCTCATGATTTTCAACTACTGTCTAGCAACGCCATGCAAAGGACGATCATCTCAAGTGGTTCAGTGATACTAAAATTTTCGCTCAACCCTTGTTGGCAGAGCCGTTAGACCCCGCTAGCGATTTCTAATTGTTTCATCCAGTCCATTTCTGCTCAGTTTGCTGGGTTAAAGTTGCAGGTTTCTTGCTCTGTAACTTTCATGTGTTTTTGATAAAGTGACTGGTCAATAGCAACAAAAAGTAGCAAAAATATTCCAGCACAGACGGTATAATGTTTTCAGCCCAATTTGCTTTATTCCTCGTGTCTAACTACTCATTGCAGCGGATGGACGAAACACACGGGCTGTCTTGCTTACTTTACTAGCCACCGCTAAATTCGATGACGTTGACCCTGAGTTAATAATTTGAGTTGAAAGATAACAAATGCCCAGCAAAAACCAACCAGAACACGCCGAGACACGCCAGCGCAAACATCGTCGCCTGAAGTTTTCCCCAAATCTGGGGCGTTGCTGGATTAAGGTATGATTTGGCGATCGAGTGGTACTCGCGCTCTAAGATCGTGACTATTAATTGATGTGGGAATTGGCACTCGATCGAATTTTAGATAGTGAGCGTCGCGGGTCACCCGTAACGCAATAAGTAAGCGAATTGAATGCTTGAGCATTTGTGTAGATTTAGAATAGCAAAGTGTTTTGCGTTTTAGTCGAGCTAGATAATGTCTCAGTCTAGTATTTTCTCCTTCTACTCTGGTCATGTAAGTCTTGCTAACGATTTGGTCTCCATCAGGAATAAACATTGGGTAAACTGGCCACCCATCTGTGACATAGAAGTAGCATTTCCACTTATTTACTACCTCATCCCATAAAGGTTTAAATGTTTGAGCACTGTGGTCTCCTAATACCCATCCTAAAATTCCTGGGCGGAAGTGATCTACTGCTGTCCACAGCCAGATTTTGTTTTTTTAAACCCCACAAACGTTTCTAATTCATCTAACTCACCTACTTCCGGCGTTAGCTCTGGGTCGTAATAATCTGGTAGGAGTTCACCTACTTGCTTCACCCAATCCATTATCGTTGTATTATGAATTCCTTTGACTCTCTCAATTGCTCTAAATCCCATGCCATTTACATACATGGTTAAACATTCTTGTTTAATTTCTTGGGCAGATCCTCTGGGAGATTCATAATTCTCTATAAATTGCCTACCACACTCCACACAAATATAGTTCTGCTTCCCTCTTTTGCAACCGTTCTTATTGATGCGGACTGACTTACATTCAGGACATTCCATTACTTTTAACCCAAATTAATTATTGGCGATCGATACCAATCATACCTCAATCCAGCAACGCCCACTCAAACGAGTCGATTCTCTTGCAGAGACGCTTCGCGAACGAGCGGAGCAGATAATTCCCTTTAGTATCTATCCGCGCAACACGATGACACTATCATCGGTAGGGCATCAATGCGGTACCTGTAGCTTTGGGACAGATCCCACCACTTCAGTCCTAGATTTAAATTGTCGCACCCACGATGTGGATAATCTCTATGTGGTGGATGGGAGCTTCTTCCCCTCTAGTTCGGCTATCAATCCGACTCTGACGATTATTGCTAATGCTTTAAGAGTTGGAGATATTCTAAAAGAGGAATTGTGCTATGTGCTTGATTCAAAAAACGCCTTTTGGGCGATTTTGAACTTGCAAGAAGAACTCGAAGGATATTGCTCTTTCGGCCCAGACGGTCGAGTACTAGGTGGAGGCTACAGTGATAAATCCCTTGACATTGGTATGGGCATACGACCAGATTTAATAGGTCAAGGGCGTGGAAAGTATTATGCTCAGGCTGTTGCGGAATATGGGGCGTATCAATATGGAATGCAGCAGTTGCGCGTAACGATAGCGGGCTTTAACAAGCGGGCACAACGAGTATGGGATCGGTTAGGATTTGAGCAGGTTCAGAAGTTTGTGAAAACTAATAGTGCAGACGAATTTGTGGTTATGGTTAGGCATAGAAGTAGATAGCTTATAATTACTCAGTACCATGGTTGATGTGCGGGCAGAGTCTAATAATACGAAAATTTGATTGTGCTTTACACTTCATCAACGCACTCTACACAAGCTGACAATAATTGCTAATGCTTTGGGGGTGGAGGATAGTTTAATCGATCGACTCAAATAATTCGATCGCGATCTTTTATAATAGGGAAATCTGAACGTTTTTTCTTCCTATGCCATTAAGCACTGAAGCCATTAAGCAAGACTTGGATCGACTCACTCACAGTCAACTCCAACAAGTAGCTGAATTTATTGCTTTCTTGAAGTTTCGCAATGAGCATCGCCATCGGGTTATCCTCGATCCGATCCAATTGGCTGAAGTGTTTGCGGAGTTTGCTGATGAAGATCGTGTGTTTGCCGAAGTAGGCATGAACGACTATGCAGAAATGCTCGATCGAGAAGACCAACGATGACTAATCCCTTGAAACGGGGTGAAATATGGCTAGCCGATCTCAATCCTACTCAAGGTTCCGAACAAGCTGGCATTCGTCCCGTCATCATTTTCCAAAATAACCTTGTTTCCCAATTCTCAACTACGACTATTGCCATTCCTCTAACTACCAACCAACGTCGCGCTGCCTTGCCAATCTGCTTATTAATCGAACAAGGTAATGGTGGACTCACTCAAGATTCTGTCGCCCTATGTTTTCAGATAAGAGTGCTAGATAAAACTCGTTTGATTCGCACATTGGGACAACTAAGTCCCGAAATAATTGCACAATTGGAAGACGTAGTTTTGCTAACATTGGGATACGAGTCATAAGTTTGAAAATGAACAACGAAGTTAATCGTGTCATCGCTGTGATGATATTTAAAGATGTCGAAATCGAGATTGGTAAACTAGCCGCGATCGCCTAAACTTAAAACCTTATGGAATTGACGATTATTGCTAATGCCCTGCGGGTGGAAATTTTAATATATCGACTGAAGTAATTCGATCTCGATAACTCTCTGAATATCGTGCTAATTATTTGCAATATGACTGAACATAGTGTATGGCGGATTTCGTTGGCTCACAAAATCACTCCTGCTTTCACTGCTAACCCAAAAATCGAAGCGTGTTTCGTATTTGGCTCGGCAGCATTAGGGCTTTCAGACCAGTATTCTGACCTTGAGTTAGCCTTTATCTGGTCACAACTGCCATCCACTGAAGAACTACAAGCCACAGCGCAGAGTGTTGGTGTCAAAGGGTGGGACATTGAGCCGTATGGGGAAGCGAAACAGGCATGGTTGGAGCAGTTCTATCTATACGGCATGAAAGTCGAAGCTGGTCATTGGGCGCGAGATACGATGGACAACATCGTGATTGATGTTATCGAGCATTACGATGTGTCGCAAAACGGCCTTGTGTGAAACGTTTGACCTTGTAGAGAAGCACTTGCCGCAAGTCGATCTCAAGCAGCAGCGTGAAACGTTCAATCGGCTTTATCCGAAGTGGAATTTGCCTGTCAGTGACTCATATTAAAGTCCATCAACAGCAAGCTAACATAACGTCAGTTCGGGTTAAGAAAAGGAGGGGGCGTTAAGCTAAAAGGTATTACTATCAACGATTTAGCACACCCTCCTATGAATAGTTTAGATGCATTATTCTGTGATATCGACAATTTCTGCCAAAAGTTTGAACCGAGCTGGCACTTACAGCTCATTTCCGATGGGAGCAAAACCCGTCGCCGAGCCAAAAGCCTCTGTTTGAGTGAAATCATGACGATTTTGATAACATTTCATCAGCACCATTACCGAAATTTCAAGCATTATTACATCGACCATGTAAGTGTTTATTGGGCAGATGCTTTTCCCCTATTGCCCAGCTATCAACGGTTTGTAGAATGGATACCTCAGACACTGATGCCCTTATGTGTTTATCTCAAGCAGTGCTTTGGTGCTTGCACAGGGATTAGTTTTATTGATTCCACTTGTTTAAAAGTCTGCCATAATCGACGGATATCTGGACATAAAGTTTTTAAAAATCTGGCGGCTCGCGGCAAAACCTCTGTGGATTGGTTCTTTGGCTTTAAGTTACATCTAGTAGCTAATGAAAACGGTGAACTTCTAAATATCATGCTGACCCCTGGTAATATTGACGATCGCAAGCCAGTCCTAAACTTAGTTTCATCTCTGTTTGGTAAGATTTTTGCTGACAAGGGCTATGTGTCTCAATCATTAGCAACACAGTTATTTGAAGATGAGGGAATAGAATTTTTCGCTAAACCGAAGCGAAATATGAAGAACAAATTAATGCGTTTAAATGACAAATTTTTGAGCAGAAAACGTTCAATTATTGAAACGATTATTGACCAGCTCAAAAATATTTCCCAAGTCGAACATTCTCGTCATCGTAGCCCCGTCAACTTTTGTGTGAATGTTTTGTGTGGTTTAATTGCCTATTGCCATCAGCCGAAGAAGCCCTCTCTTGGATTTGAGTGGGTGTTACCGCCTTCGGCTTAACCCGAACTGACGTTAACATAGTCTCTGATGTAGACGGAGTTAATAACAAAGGCTGAAATTCGTATTAAATAAAGCACCAAATTATCAGGCATAGTTAAGCATATCTATACCATTCTCGATCGAGATTAACTTCACGAAAGCATTTGATGGTGCGTTAACGAAGTGTAACGCACCCTACACAAGCTGACGATGATTGCTAATGCGTTGCGGGTGGGCGATCTTCTGCTCGATCGACTCAAATAATTCGATCGCAATAACTTTCTGAATATTATGCTAATTTACAATAATATCTGGAAAATTTTAATGAGACATCAGGCTTTGGGTCGATATTTTTGGTGGATATCACACCCTGATTCAGGGAATAGTTAAACCCCAATATTGAAGGAAAGTTAAGGTGAGACTTACATTTCGACTACTTGAGAAGGAACATGCGCTAGCAATCTTGAACTGGCGTTACACTTTTCCGTATTATTACTACAATTTTGATGCCAATACTCTTCAAGAGGACTTGTGCTACGTGCTTGATTCAAAAAACGCCTTTTGGGCGATTTTGAACTTGCAAGAAGAACTCGAAGGATATTGCTCTTTCGGCTCAGACGGTCGAGTACTAGGTGGAGACTACAGTGATAAATCCCTTGACATTGGTATGGGCATACGACCAGATTTAAGAGGTCAAGGGCGTGGAAAGTATTATGCTCAGGCTGTTGCGGAATATGGGGCGTATCAATATGAAATGCAGCAGTTGCGCGTAACTATAGCGGGCTTTAACAAGCGGGCACAACGAGTGTGGGAGCAGTTAGGATTTGAGCAGGTTGAGAAGTTTGTGAAAACTAATAGTGCAGACGAATTTGTGGTTATGGTTAGGCATAGAAGTAGATAGCTTATGATTACTCATCACCATGATTGAAGTGCGGGCAGGGTCTAATAATACGAAAGTTGAAAATCCGTAGTTGGGTTGAGCTATAGCGAAACCCAACAAACACTCCAATACATTGGAAATGTTGGGTTGAGCGGGCTTCAACCCAACCTACGATCGAAAGATTTGTCCGTCAATCACGCACCCTATACAAGCTGAGGATTAGTGCTAATGCTCTGTATCGAAGACCTTGCCAAGCTGGAATTATTTCAACACCTACCGCCAGAACGACTACATTGGGCGTGCGATCGCGCCCGCAAAGTCGAGCTTGCTGCGGGCGAAATCCTCGTCCAAGAAGGTACCATCGCACGGAGCGTATTTGTTTTAATCTCCGGTCAGATCGGGATTACCCGCATCAGTGAAGGTATCGACATTCCGATCGGTCAACACAGCGCACCTGAATTCTTTGGCGAAGCACCGATCCTCACTGACGAACCCGTACCCGTTACCCTACATGCGCTCACACCCTGCCTGACTTACGAAATTGCAGGCGATGATTTTCGCACCCTGCTCCACGAATGTCGGGATTTTGAACGGGCTGTATTTCGCGTGATGGCGCGGCGACTGCGCGGGGTCGAATCATTCATTCGCGGTCGCGAGAAGATGGCAGCTTTGGGCACCCTCTCCGCTGGGTTAGCCCATGAATTAAACAATCCCGCCGCCGCTGTCGTCCATGCCTTAAAGGATGTCATTCCCGCCTTGAGGGAGCTACAGCGGATGAATATGGTTTACGGACAACGCCAGATCGAAGCAGCGCATACTCAGCAGTGGGAGGGAGTTCGCGATGAGGGTTACGATCGGATCTTGCACGATCGCCTAGACTCGACGCTGGTAAGCGATCGCGAAGAACAGTTATTAGAATGGCTGGAAGACTACGGGGTGGATGATGCCTGGAACCTAGCCGCACCATTAGCGATCGGTGGTGTGACTGTAGAAACTTTAACCACTCTCACCGATCGCTGGCGGAACGATCCGACCGAACTTCGAGACATGGGCTTGCGGTGGCTGGCACTCTCATTTGATGTGATGTCGATGATCGATAGCGGGTTGCGGGGAGCCGAACGGATTGCGGCACTAGTACGATCGATGAAGTCATATTCCTATCTCGATCGTGGGGTACGGCAATTAGTCGATGTCCATCAGGGCATCGAGGACACGCTGCAAATCTTTTCGCATCGGCTCAAGACCGGAATTGAGGTCGAACGGTGTTACGATCGCTCCCTGCCCCAGATTGAAGCTTATGGCAGCGAACTCAACCAGGTATGGACGAATTTAATTGATAATGCGATCGATGCAATGGCTGGCAAAGGTCGGCTCAAAATTACGACTACGCGCGATGGTAACTACGTTTGCGTCGCGATCTCAGATTCGGGCACAGGCATTCCACCAGGAATTCAATCGCGGATTTTTGAATCTTTCTTTACTACTAAACCCGTGGGACAGGGTACGGGACTGGGTTTAGATATCGTCAGGCGAATTGTCGAAAATCGCCATCACGGGACGATCTCGCTCGAATCCAAGCCTGGGTCAACTTGCTTTTTGATTCGCTTACCATTGCCTGTCGTCAGTCGCAATCTAACCGATCCAGCGGAAACAGATGAAGTTTGACTATTGAAAACCAGATGACAATAGATTGAAGATTATTACAAATAATATCGAACCTAAAAATTTAATCTCTAGGGTGTTTAAATTAAATTTACTCAGCCCGAACGCTTAAAATGAATGGTAATATTAGGTGGATAAATATCCATCCGCTCGCTCATTTTTCCGAGTTTGGAAATTTGTTCATTTAATTACACTAAATGGGCGGATCGGACTGAGAGCATTATTTTAAATAAGAGTTCCGCAGCCACAAAGTGAACCACATGAATGAGGGTGTCCTTCTGGAGTTCGTAAATTTGTTCTGCGCTGGTCTGCTGGCTGGCGCGGAGTTTCTTGTCTGCTTTGGGGTGCGCGGAACCATTACCGTTCTGGACGAACAGCCGCAAATTCAGCTTCGTCAGGCACTCATCCGGCGACTGCGGGTGGCAGTACCCGCTCTGTATGTCCCTACGGCCTTGTCCGCGATTGGCGTAGCGATCGTGGATGCTACTGGAGAGGGCTTTGGCTGGCGGTGCGCGGGGTTGCTTGCAGTGCTTGTCTGGACTTTGACAACGTTCCTTGGTACCGTCCCGCTCAATACAGACATGCTCACCTGGCGACCAGACGCTCCTCCTAAAGATTGGAGATCGATCGTCAGTAAATGGGAGCGGCTCGATATTATTCGGTTCTGGGCGGCAGTCATGACATTTGCGTTCTTTTTGACAGCAGTGGCACTGAAAATCATCGCTGCATAGCGGCTAAATCTGTAATTTCGACCGTTGTTGACGTGCTCCAAACCGTGGCGCAAGATTTACAACCCACATTCCGCACTTCAATTTTTACGAAAAGCAATCCATAGCTAAAATCAACCTAGAAGTATATTTGTGACATTTGCAATATCAAAAACTCGCTCGAATGAGCATGACAATTTTCTAGTCTTTGCCGATCTTTAAAAACTAATTGGTCGGAAATATTTAATAATGGTTGCAACAATGAATCTCTTTAATACATCATGATAAAATTCAGTTAGCTAAATAGTATTTTTGACAAGCTTCAGGTAAAAACTCTAAAATTCGGCACCGCTCTTCAGTCAAATTACTAATTCTTTCAATCTCGTCAAGCTGAAAGTAATGAATTCCTTGAAAACACTGGAATATCCATCTTAGAGTTGGTCGATCTGTTGCTTTATTCAATTGATTTTTTACTGAGGATTCTCTAGCTTTCAGACTATTCCTGATTTGTCTTTGTCCAATTGTATACACTAAAAGACTTAATCCCATCAGCATCATCATTGTTTCTACTCTTTCGGGATTTTTGACAAATAGGCTGTCTGCAAAAAACAATGGATCTTTGAGAAATCTAAATCCGCTTTCGCAGGACTGCTGCTGCTTATATACAGTTAATATTTCCGAAGTTTCTAATTCAGTTTCGCTTAGTATGTTAGTTGCCAGTATAAATTTTCCAGCTTGATTTTTGATGTCATCAACTAGTTCTTTGTTTTCGATCGATCTACAGGTAACGGTATGAATTTCTTGTCCTTTTTTGTTGACTTTACTGAAAGTTTCAATCTGAACTATTTGATGATACTTTAACTTAGCTTGAATCTGTTCGATTGCTGTCAGTGCTAATGATACCTGCTCAAATTCTAGCTTGATTATTTTGTTGATTTCCTTGCGAGCTTTCTCTGCTTCTTTTTCTAGGCGATCGAGTATTTTCTTTGATATTTTGTATTTCTTAATTACTGATAAACCAATAATTAAAAAAATATTATTCAGCCCATATTTATATAATTTATCCATCACTCTTCCGAGTTTGTCATCATTCAATTCCTCTGCTTTGACTCCTGCTCCTAATAAATGTTCTACAGCTTTATCTTTGAAGAAATTTGAAAATAAGTATAATGGTTGTGCAACAAATCCCAGCCCATTTAAAATAATTGCTTTAACAACTTCTCCACAATTAATCTTTTCTCTAGAATCTGTCCCTAATAATTCATTTACTTTTTCTACAATTCCTATTTCATCTATAATTCCAGCTACTATCCCTAAATGATCTAGATTTTTAATCTCAATCTCTTCTAATTTATAATTCATTTGTTGATAAAGTTAATGGGAGTTTTAACCATAATTTTATCACTAAATCAATGCTTCAATTGTAGTGTTGAGATTGTTCTGATTTCGTCTTTTAATTGCGTATTTACTTGGCGAATGAGTAATAAATAAGTCTAAGTGTCTGTCGTGAAAATTGAAGTGCGGAATGTGGGTTACAACAATAATATGGCGATCGCTTTCAGGTCATTCGTGCCGATTCTGATGCGGTGGCGCGGATATTAGATGTCGCTCGACTACTTACTCGATACGGGTTGCTTAGTCGCTGCCAGCTTTTCTAGTAAGTCTAACGCGATCGATGGAGAATTAAACTTGCTAATTTCCCTTTGCATCTGCTGTGCTTTTTGTTTGTAACTTGGTGAAGCTAAAACACTTTTAACCGCAGCTCGAATTTGTGCCGTAGTTGGCGTACTGGTTTTAAGATCGATGCCCGTACCCGACCACGCCACTCTGGCACAAATTTCTGGCTTCTCTTCAGTTTGTCCCGCACTCACCATTGGTACGCCATTTGCTAAGGCAATTTGTACTCCATTAAAACCACCGTTTGTCACCATCACATCAACATGTGGCAGTAGATGAGCATGGGGAATAAAAGATTCGAGCCGCACATTCGTTGGGATCGGATGGAGTTTGACCGTTTCGATCGGTTGTCCGCCAGTTGTAGCAACTACTAACAGCTCTTCATCGGCTAGCGCCTGAAGGGTTGGTACTAGCAGATCGCTGGCTTCGATCGCGATCGTGCCTTGAGTCACATGAACGATCGGCTTACCACTGTCGAGATCTGCCCACCAAGTAGGATACGCAAAGTCTACAGGGGCAGGTGGCAGCACCGTACCGATAAAATGAACTTGGGATGGCAGATCGCTACGGGGATATTCAAATGCTGGAATTGTGCCCTGAAGATACAGGAACGGTGACAACGCAGCACTGAAAAAATCTTGTTTTTTGGCAGGTAGTCCCACACTCGATCGTACAGAATCGAGATGAACGGTCACATCTTTCAATAAAACATTCTTAGCTAGCCAATTCAAACCCTGAATCTTCAGCCGTCCTAATAGTGAAGGATCTGGCGGCAACCCCAAACCAAAGGGCGCAGTATCTCGACTGTAAAAAGGCAAAGCTGACATCCCAAACGCCGCCCAAGGCAATCCAGTTCGTTCGTGCAGCCATGACATCCCCAAGAAAAACACATCGCACAGCAACGCATCGGCAGGATATTGTTGCAGAATGTCCGTCAAATCCTCTAACTGTGCTACTGCCCCATCAATAAAACCATGTTTGAGATAGAACTTAAACTGCTCGACCCCCTTGAGTGAATCCTTTTGAGCAACCCAATCAGCCGGAATTGTCTCTGGACGGGTAAAATCGCTCCCGCGACTAATCGGCACATGATGCGCTCCCATTGCTTCGACCTTCTCCTTCAGCCCTGCTCCGGTATACCACCAGACTTCATGCCCCCGCTCGACTAACTGCCGTGCGATCGGTAAAGCGGGGTTAACATGTCCGGCTACCGCGATCGTGCCAATCAGGAATCGTGTCATGATTTTATGAATTAAACGTTTATTCCATAATTATCAAAAAACTAGTTCGATCTGTCAAGTGTGATTTAAACGTTTATTCCATTGTTGGTTAGGATAGAGAAGTCTGTTCGTTCCTTAGTCAAATTCATGGAAAGTGTTAAGAACTTATCGCCACTAACTCGCAGCCCCCGCGATCCAGAAGCTACCAAGCTGCAAATTCTGGATGCGGCGGAAATTGAGTTTGCCCAGCATGGGTTACACGGCACGCGAGTAGATCCGATCGCCAAACGAGCAGGGGTATCCCCTCGGATGATTTACTATTATTTCGAGAACAAAGAGGGTTTGTATCAAGCTGTTTTACTGCGTCCGGCAACGTTGCTACACAGGATTTTTCAGGAACTTGAATTAGAGCAACTGCCATCAGATCGAGCCTTGAGCGCGTTGATTCGAGCCGCAATTGGGTATGAAACCGCTAATCGCGCTAAAGGAATGCTGCTGTTTCAAGAAGCGATTCAAAATCAAGGCAAGTATTTCACGATCGCCAAGTGGCACGAACCGATCGAGATGTTGGCAAAAATTCTGCATCGTGGGGTGGAATCAGGGGTATTTGGCGTGATTGATGTGCAAATGACGACGCTAAATATTATTGGAATTTGTACGTTTTATGCCAATGCCTATGAGAACGTCAAACACTTAGATCCCGATCGAGATTTTCTCAGCGATGAGGCGATCGAGCAATATACGCAAGCTGCGATTCAACTAGTGATGAGTGGTGTCCGCAGGAATTGAAAGAATACAGTTTGATAATCTGTCCAAATCGATCGGGTTGAAGATTCGGAGCTTTGTTATTCGATCGAGTATTATCAGGTAACATCGATCTAGCAGATTCGATAGTAAGTTAATGATACAATAGCTGTATATCTCAACCTGTGAGGTAAAATTCAATGACGATCGTTACTGCGAAATGGAGTCTCCAAGATTATCATCAGATGATTGAGACGGGGATACTCGACGAGCGAAAAGTAGAATTAGTCAGAGGGGAAATTATTGAAATGTCGCCAGAAGGTGCCCCTCACTTATCCTATTGCAGCGAAATTGGTGAGTATTTACGCAGAATCTTGAGAGATCGAGCTAAAGTCCGTGAAGCTCATCCGATTACATTACCCAATAACTCAGAACCCGAACCAGCTCTGGCGTTGGCGAAGCCTCTCTGAAAGAGAATCGTCAGAAATAGTTCTACATTGTATCGCGACCGACACCCCTATCCAGAGGATATATTTTGGTTGATTGAAATTGCGAATTCTACTCTAGCGAAAGATCTTGGAATGAAGAAAGATCTCTACGCAGATGCGGGAATTGTAGAATACTGGGTCATAAATTTACAAGCATCAGTATTAGTTGTTTTTCGAGACCTAACGACAACTGGCTATGAATCGACAACCAGTTTTACAAGTGGCACGATTTTCCCTTTAGCTTTTCCAGAACTTTCAATTGATATTCAACAGCTACTTGCTTAGAGCATCAAGTTGATGACGATGCCGATGTGCTGCAAGCCGTGGCGCCAGACTTACGACAATAATATGGCGATCGCTATCGGGTTATCCGTGCTGATTCGGGTGCAGCGGCGATCGGAGTAGGTTCCTCTATTGTCAACACTGCCGCATTCGCAACCGATCCTAAATCCATCGATTCAGAAATTTTCCTGGCGACTAGATACCTCTAATTCGGATTGTAACTGCTCGATCGCATCAAGAATCGGCATAAATCGCAACCCAAAATCTGTTAATCGATATTCTACATGTGGTGGCACAGCCGGATAGACGATGCGTTCGAGAATACCCAACGTCACCATCCGCCGAAAATAGTAATTTTGCACCTTCGGTGTGAGTCCTACCAATTCTCTCTCGATCGCACCAGGGTGACAGGTACCATTGCGGATGAGTGCCAAAATTCGCAGCGACCATTTACAACCAAACACAGCCTCCACAACTTCAGCAACGTCTGGCATTTTTGCTGAAACTTTTTTAGCTGGGACAGGCTGCAATTCTTTCATAAAAGTACCCTAACTATCAACATTGTGCCTGCTTGCGGGGATTGGTGCTGTCTCATATTCTAAGGCATGACCAAGCATAGCAATTAAGGAGATAACCATGAGCCTCAAAGATAAAGTTGTATTAGTCACGGGAGGCGGTAGTGGTATTGGTGCCGATGCTGCTCAGGCTTTCTACCAGGCGGGAGCTAAAATCGTCCTGAATGGACGGCGGCAGGAGATGTTGGCTCAAACGGCCACTCGGATCGATCCAACAGGTAAAAATGTCATCTATGTCGCAGGTGATATCGGGCAACCCGAAACGAGTCATGCCATTGTGAAGCTCGCAGTAGAACGCTTTGGGGGTGTTGACGTGCTGCTCAACAATGCAGGTGTCTTTCAACCGAAACCCTTTCTCGAACACAGCATCAAAGACCTGGACAGTTATTTGAGTTTGCTCCGAGGCTACTTTATGATGTCTCAAGCAGCGATCGCCCAAATGCTCAACAGAGGTAGTGGCGCGATCGTCAATATTGGCTCGATGTGGTCGTCACACGCGATCGCTGCGACTCCATGTAGTGGCTCTTCAACCGCTAAAGGTGGCGTACATGCACTCACTCGCAATCTGGCAATCGAATTTGCACCTCACAAGATTCGCGTCAATGCGATCGCCCCTGCTGTGGTCGAAACACCTCTATTCGATTCCCTACTCACCCCAGAGCAACTGGCCTCCTTCAATACTTTTCATCCACTAGGGCGAAATGGGCAGGCTAAAGACATCACAGCCGCAATTTTATTTCTAGCTGATGATGATTTTTCCAGTTGGATTACAGGGGTAGTGTTACCTGTAGATGGCGGCGTGACAGCAGGGCGCAATTAATCGGTTTCCGGCAAAATCACTCTACGGTACAAAAAATGACAAAACAGGCACCGTCGAAGTGATTTGGGCAGGGGCAGAGATCGATTTGTATGCGGGGGCGGAACGATTGCTACGTTTTCATCTCGATCGCGGAGATCGGGTCGAAGATAGTCTGCCACTACAATGGTCGCATCCACAATTTTCGCCCTTTCTCGATCGGATGGGTAATTGGGCGCGGATTAATTAGACTAATAGGCACAGCAATCTAAGAACGGGTAGATGAAAGCAGATTCACAGTCTCCGCAAGATTTAACGAGTTTTGGTTATGGATTTTTGGGTGTACTGATTTTCAGCCTCACCTTGCCAGCAACGCGAATAGCTTTGACAGGATTCGATCCAGTTTTTGTCGGTTTGGGTAGAGCGATCGTCGCAGCAGGATTATCATTAGTATTACTGGTCATCACCCGCCAAAAAATACCACCACTGCGATTTCTCCCCAACTTTGCGATCGTTGTTGCTGGCGTTGTGATTGGGTTTCCATTATTATCGGCGATCGCGATGCACGATGCGGCAGCTTCTCATGGAGCTGTAATTACGGGGTTAGTGCCACTCTCCACCGCGCTGGGCGGGGTGTGGCGGGCAGGCGAGCGTCCTTCGCTGCGGTTCTGGATCTTCGCAGGCTTGGGCAGCTCATTGGTGGTTGGCTTCGCGTTATTAACAGGTGGTGGTTCGATTAAATTAGCGGATCTAGCATTGGTGGGAGCGATAGCAGCGGCAGGTTTAGGTTATGCAGAGGGTGCGGTTTTATCGCGCACATTTGGCTCGTGGCAGGTCATCTGTTGGTCGTTAATTTTATCCACACCAGTGCTATTGCCGATTGTATGGCAACACTTGCCG